>NZ_JBHVSL010000001.1:742377-2490194 GCF_042885195.1 Peribacillus sp. NPDC058075
CGGCCATAGCGGAAGCCAGCCAGGCATGATGGGCGGCCATAGCGGAAGCCAGCCAGGCATGATGGGCGGCCATAGCGGAAGCCAGCCAGGCATGATGATGGGCAGCCATAGCGGAAGCCAGCCAGGGATGATGATGGGCGGCCATAGCGGAAGCCAGCCAGGGATGATGATGGGCGGCCATAGCGGAAGCCAGCCAGGCATGATGATGGGCGGCCATAGCGGAAGCCAGCCAGGTATGATGATGGGCGACCATAGCGGAAGCCAGCCAGGCATGATGGGCGGCCATAGCGGAAGCCAGCCAGGCATGATGGGCGGCCAAAACGGAGGCCAGCCAGGTATGATGATGGGCGGCCAAAACGGAGGCCAACCAGGTATGATGGGCGGTCAAACCGGAGGTCCGCCGTGGATGGGCCGTCAAAATGGAAGTCAGCCGTGGATGATGGGCGATCAAAATGGAGGCCAGCCGGGAATGATGCCAAGACAATTTGGGGGTCAACCGGACATGATGCGCGGTCAGCTAGGGGGGCAACCTGAAGCTATGTTACCTGGACAAATGGGTGGCCAGCCAGGCCAATTCGGGGGAGTTCGTGCGCCTGAAACATTTGGGATTCCGACATATGTAGATGAAAGCGATGACTACTAATTATCAAGGAGACAGTGTTTTTAACACTCGTCTCCTCTCTTATTTAAATCGTAAGCCAAGGAATGTCCACCATATTCAAAGCAGTGTCTATTTAATAACTTTTGAAAAGGGTCATTCAATGATCCTTAAAGGATTCGACAGCTTTGAAAAGTGGGATCGGCAAAGGGAATTGACTTCTTTGTTAAAACAAAAGGGTTTTCATCAAACGTATTATATTCATCAGAATTTAATGCCCTTTGAATTTAAAGGGAAATGGTATGGGAGTATGGACTATTTTCCGCCGAGTAAGAAAAAATTCAAATATTCCAATCATAAGGACCGTTTAGAGGGAATTAAGTTACTGGAAAGCTTCCATGATGTGACGGAACATCTCTCCATTAATGCGCCTGTGTTCAATCAATCAAAAAAGTGGAAAGAACGTTTATCACTTTTTAAAACGAACTTTTCTTATGTTCGCCAATACGTTTCCGAAGATATTATCAAGGAATGGATTAGATGGGGTGAGTGGGCGTTAGAGGGGTTTGATAAAAATCAGTCTTTATGGAATAAGGAAAAGAAAGTAATCATTCATGGTGATTGTGCCCACCATAATTTCTTGCGCAGAGCGGATGGCACTTTGACTTTAATCGATTTTGACCTAATGGCAAATGCCCCGAGGTGCATTGATTATTTACAGTATGCAAACCGAATATCGCATCATTTGGAAGATGCGGCCACCGAGCTGTGGGAAGTGCCGCAATTGCAAAGGTATCAGTCAGACCCGGCCTTTTTATATGCTTTAACTTATCCTACCGATATTTTCCGTGAATGGAATCGTCTTAATAAAAGTTCTTCCCAGCTTCATTCGGTCTGGAAAATGTCCGTGGAAGGTTTTTCGGAGCGGATGGCGATGAATGAAAAGTTGGCAAAAAGGATTTCTTCCCTTAATAGGAAATAATATGGGTTTTTGGCCGTATCTTACAGAGTACATTTCCCGTTCGACACCCATGCTAATTATGAGCGGAATTTAGCTCATTCAATTGCAATGGGAGGGTTATTTGTGCAGAAAATAAAATGGGCACAGCCGCTTTGTACGGTATTGGCCGCCGTCAGTTTGGTTGGATGTGCTAATAATGATACAGCGGAAAATGAAAATATCACGAATGATACAGGATACCATGAAAAAGATACATTGGTACGCAACATCAATTATGAGAATATGGTGCAAGGTTTATACAATAAAGATGATGCGTACAGTAAAAGTGACCGTAACTACCATGGGCATGAGAGTAAACCGCTTAAGGCGCGATCATCTTATTATAATTCCTATGAAGGCGCTTTAGCCGACAAAGTCAATGGTGCCGCCAATAAAGTGGAGCCGGTCATAGATGCCAGGACAATCATCATGAAAGACGAAATGCTGGTGGCCTTGCAGCTTGATGACTACAGCCAGGCAAAAGATGTTAAAGAAAGAATCAAGAAGGAAATCGAACCGCTTACCAATGGCCGTACCCTATATGTCACCACCGATGAAGGTGTCTATTTCAGGACGATGACACTTGATAACAATCTTCGTGATGGCGATACGAGGGAAATGGTCATTTTGGATGCCAATGACATGTTCGATAACCTTAACATTCACGAAAATCACTTGAAATAATTAGTGGGCTGACCCGACATGGAGTCAGCTCTTTTTGATATTTTTCTGGTTAATAATCCTTTTTTGGGTCAAACTACATAAAAAGTAAACGCCTTAAGAGGTGAGTAAATTGATTAATCAACTCAGAATCCAATTTTTCATGACACTTTTCATATTGCCATTTTGCTTAACCGTTTTTGCCGAAGAAACTGTTCAAAAGGAAAATGAACCAATTGAGAGGAAGGTCATTCTTCAGCGTATGTATCTGGATGGCGAGTTAAGTGAAGAGAAATTGACAGAGACCATTTGGTCGATGGAGGACTTTTGGTCAAAATACGAAGGATGGAAAGTAGTCGATCAAAATGAACAGCAGATTGTCATGAAGAAAATTGAAAATGACATATCGCCGCTTTTAAAAGCGAATGGTTACCTTGGGATGAGAGAAGATGGTACGCTATCCATTTTTATCGGAAGGCCTGAGCACGCCAAGATCATTCATACTTTCTACCAAATAGACATTGGTAAACTAGAAGCATACAAGCAGGAGGAACTGCAAAAAGGGATTCCGATCATGAATAAAGACCAATATAAACAGCTCATAAAAGAATACGAGCCATATTCGGTAAACTAGGGTGGGTTGACAACCCATCCTTCAGACTGTAGACAAACTCGATAAAAATGGAGTTTGTCTACAGTTTTTTTGTATTTATAATTTGATCGTTGCATTCCATTGCAGGCACTCGCTTTCTGCGGGCGGTCCGCCCTTGGCGCCTTTACGCATGTTGGGTCTCGCTTGGATGCGTATTTGCCGCAGGAGTCTCGCACACCCGTACCAATCAACTTTGTGATAGGGACAACGGAAGTCAATGTGCCGCAATGAAATAACTTTTAATGAACAACACCCCCTTTTTATGATAAAATGAGAGGTACAGCAAAATCAGGGAGAGAATTAATTTGTATGATTATATAAAAGGCAAGGTCGATTATATTGGGCCTGAATACATAGTTGTGGAAAATGGGGGAATCGGATATCAAGTGATGACGCCGAATCCTTTTATTTTTTCCGCTCAATACCATAAAGAAATTCAAGTTTTCTTGTATCATTATGTTCGTGAGGATATGGCCGCATTATACGGATTCCAGACTCGTCAAGAAAAGGCGTTATTCACAAAATTATTGAATGTAACCGGAATCGGACCGAAGGGTGCTCTAGCCATTTTGGCTTCTGGTCAGGTTGATCAGGTGGTGCAGGCGATCGAAAATGAAGATGAATCGTTTTTGGTGAAATTCCCGGGAGTCGGTAAGAAAACGGCACGGCAAATGATCCTCGATTTAAAAGGGAAACTTGAGAACATTATTCCGGATGCGTTTCCAAGCTTGTTTAACGAAGGCATCACGGCTGCACTCAGTCCAAATGGTTATACGGAGGAATTGGATGAGGCCGTTCTTGCATTGAAGGCTCTTGGTTATTCTGAAAAGGAAGTCCAAAAGGTTGCCAAGAAATTGCAGGCAGAAGATATGACGACCGAGCAATATATTAAGAAAGCATTGCAAATGATGTTAAGATAAGGAGTGGCGCAATGGAGGAGAGAATATTCAATCAGGAAGCCGATTTGAACGAACTGTCCTTTGAACAAAGCTTGCGGCCGCAAAACTTAAAGCAATATATCGGACAGGATAAAGTGAAAGCGAATTTAAGTGTATACATCGAAGCGGCAAGGATGCGTGAAGAAACGCTCGATCATGTACTTTTATATGGACCGCCTGGCCTTGGAAAGACGACGCTTGCCGTCATCATCGCCAATGAAATGGGTGTGAATATCCGCACGACTTCCGGTCCCGCCATTGAGCGGCCGGGAGATCTGGCGGCCATTTTGAGTGCACTTGAACCGGGTGATGTATTGTTCATTGATGAGATTCACCGTCTTCCCCGTGTCGTCGAAGAAGTGCTATACCCTGCCATGGAGGACTTCTGTCTGGATATTGTGGTCGGTAAGGGACCGGAAGCCCGTTCGATCAGGATCGACTTGCCGCCGTTTACCCTCGTAGGGGCCACGACACGTGCAGGCTCACTGTCTGCACCGCTCAGGGACCGTTTTGGCGTTTTGAGCCGTCTTGAATATTATACGGAAAACCATTTGACTGATATCATCATCCGTACGGCAAGAATCATGGATACGGAAATGGTTGATCAAGCAGCGGCAGAGCTTGCAAGAAGATCAAGGGGCACACCGAGAATTGCGAATCGGCTTTTACGGAGGGTCAGGGATTTCGCCCAGGTACGCGGTGATGGTACGATAACGGCCGAGCTTGCCGATTATGCGCTTGAATTAATGCAGGTCGACCGTTTAGGACTCGATCATATTGACCATAAATTACTTAAAGGGATCATTGAAAAATTCCGTGGCGGCCCCGTGGGTCTGGAAACGATAGCTGCAACGATCGGAGAAGAGGCACATACGATCGAAGATGTGTATGAACCATATCTGTTACAAGTCGGTTTTCTTCAGCGTACCCCAAGAGGCCGGGTGGCAACACAGCTTGTTTATGAGCATTTCGGAATGGAGATGCCTGAATGATGAATATACCAAAGATGGTTATGATTCTGGGTGTGATTATATTCGTGATTGGTTTTGCGATGAAATATATCAGTCTCGGCAGGCTGCCGGGAGATATTTTTCTGAAAAAGGGGAATACGACGTTTTATTTTCCCATCGTTACATCAATAATCGTCAGCGTTATATTGTCCGCGATTTTTTATTTGATAGGCCGTTTTAAATAAGGATTACAGCTTGATAGACATGTAAGGAAGTGGAACAGATGAAATTGGATATGTTTGATTTTCATTTACCGGAGGAACTAATTGCCCAAGTTCCTTTGGAGGATAGGGAAGCAAGTAGATTGATGGTGCTGGACAAAGAAACCGGCAAGCTTCAGCATGATGTATTCAGCCATATCACGGAATATATCAAACCGGGAGATTGCCTGGTGTTGAATGATACGAAGGTGCTTCCGGCCCGGCTATACGGCAGTAAAGAAGGAACGGGTGCAAAAGTCGAAGTCTTGCTGCTTAAGCAAGAGCATGATGATGTATGGGAAACACTTGTGAAGCCGGCCAAACGGATTAAAGAAGGCACGACAATCGTTTTTGGCGATGGTAAGCTGAGTGCCGTGTGTACAGGTGTACTTGAGCATGGCGGCCGAATCCTTGAATTTAAATATGAAGGCATATTTTATGAAATACTGGAGAAGCTTGGCGAAATGCCGTTACCTCCATACATCAAGGAACAACTCGACGACCAGGACCGCTATCAAACGGTTTATGCGCGTGAACGGGGATCTGCAGCCGCACCTACCGCCGGCCTCCATTTTACGGAGGGTTTGCTTGGGAAACTTAAAGAGATGGGTGTACACATCGCATTCATCACTCTGCATGTCGGGCTTGGTACATTCCGTCCAGTAAGTGTCGACGACATTGATAGCCACGAAATGCATTCCGAATTTTATCAAATGACGGAAGGAACTGCCAGATTACTGAATGATGTGAAAGAGAAGGGCGGGAAAATCATTACGGTCGGCACTACGTCGACAAGGACACTGGAAACGATTGCGTCCCGCAATGATGGGGTTTTCAAGGAAGAGAATGGCTGGACGAGCATCTTCATTTATCCTGGTTATGAGTTCAAAGGGATCGATGCGATGATAACGAACTTCCATTTGCCCAAATCGACTTTAATCATGCTAATTTCTGCACTTGCGGGCAGGGAGCATGTCCTTCATGCCTATGAAACGGCTGTGGAAGAAAAATACAGGTTCTTTAGTTTTGGAGATGCAATGTTAATTAAGTAATATAAGAGTGCGAAGCTCTTGAAGGGAGTTATTGCGTTGACTGCAATACGATATGAGTTAATCAAAACATGTAAACAGACAGGGGCACGGTTAGGCCGGGTCCATACGCCTCATGGTTCTTTTGAAACGCCTGCATTTATGCCGGTTGGAACGATGGCTACTGTCAAAACGATGTCCCCAGAGGATTTGAAACAAATGGGGGCAGGCATCATCCTGAGCAATACGTACCACCTATGGCTGCGTCCGGGGCATGAAATCATCAAGGAAGCTGGCGGATTGCATAAGTTCATGAACTGGGATCGGGCAATTTTGACCGACTCAGGCGGCTTTCAAGTCTTCAGTTTGAGCGAGTTCCGCAAAATTGAAGAAGAGGGCGTGCATTTCAGGAACCATCTGAATGGCGATAAATTATTCTTATCCCCGGAAAAAGCGATGGAAATACAAAATGCGCTTGGCTCCGATATTATGATGGCATTTGATGAATGTCCGCCATTTCCGGCGACTGAAGAGTATATGAAGAAGTCGGTTGAACGGACATCGCGCTGGGCGGAACGCTGTTTGAATGCACATGAGCGTCCGAATGACCAAGGGCTGTTCGGGATCGTTCAAGGCGGGGAGTTTGAAAACCTTCGCAAACAAAGTGCAAAAGACCTTGTCTCCCTTGACTTCCCGGGTTATGCTATTGGAGGGTTATCCGTAGGGGAACCGAAGGATATCATGAACCGCGTCCTTGAGTTTACAAGTCCGCTGCTGCCAAGTGACAAACCTCGTTACCTGATGGGAGTCGGTTCGCCGGACTCATTGATCGATGGTGCACTGCGCGGTATCGATATGTTTGACTGTGTACTTCCGACGCGAATTGCGCGTAATGGTACGCTCATGACGAGCAATGGGCGGCTGGTTGTGAAAAATGCGAAGTATGCACGCGATTTCGGTCCAATCGATGAAAATTGCGATTGCCATGTTTGCAAGAATTATAGCCGGGCATATATCCGCCATTTGATTAAGTGTGAAGAAACCTTTGGGATTCGTCTTACGACTTACCATAATCTTCATTTTCTGTTAAACTTGATGGAACAGGTCAGACAAGCTATTCGAGAAGATCGCCTTGGAGACTTTAGGGAAGAGTTTTTTGAGCAGTATGGTTTCAATGAACCAAATGCGAGAAACTTCTAATTCCATACATATTTTAATGAACGAAAGGAGTGAATATATAAAATGGGTAATTTAACACAAATACTTCCGTTGATTTTAATGTTCGTATTGTTCTATTTCTTATTGATCCGCCCGCAGCAAAAACGCCAAAAGACTACGCAAAACATGCAAAGTAGTTTGAAAAAAGGTGATAAAGTTGCTACTATCGGCGGCATGCACGGAACAATCGATGCAATCGATGACCTGAAAATCGTCATTAAATCACCAGACGGCACAAAACTAACTTTTGACCGTGCAGCAATCCGTGAAATTACAGAAAGCGCACCGAATAAAGAAGTATCCGTATAAGACAAACAAAAACCGGGCCATGTGCCCGGTTTTTTTGCTGTGTTTTTTAATCGGTGCGGGAGTCGGAACTCATGTTGACCCCAAGCACGCCTCCCATCATGGCCGTAATCACAAAACAGCCATAGTATATCCATTGCTTGATGGTGAAAAGTGCATCGTGACCTAAATATTGAAAAAGGAACACGACCAACAGATAAAGCAGCCCAGTGCTCCCGCCCAAGAATAGTCCTTGCTTTTTCCCTTTGCCTCCTGAAATGAATCCACCAATGAACAGCGATAAAAAGGACACGATCATGATCACGTATGTCAGGGATGATTCCGTCAGAGAAGTAAAACGAAGAAGGATGGAAACGATTAAACTAGCAATCATCGCTATGGCAAAGATGGAGCCTACGCCATAAATTACGGCGACACTCATTTTTTTAGTTTCGATGGGTATTCCTCCTTTTTAAAAGGCTGATACGTATAGCCTGTTTATGTGTTTGTACAAGCATATTCCCCATATCGACCCTTTAGACCAGGTTTAAGAAGCTTCCCGTAAAATTAGAAAAGATTATAGAGTAATTTTTCAATCCCCAAGCCATGCTATGGATGAAGGATGTGGTATTGAAGTGGATATCCTGGCTATTATTTTTAGGACAACAGTGATCTATCTAGTCATCTTAATCCTTTTTCGAATGATGGGTAAGCGGGAAGTTGGGGAATTGAGCATTCTTGATTTAGTGGTATCCATCATGATCGGGGACATTGCCGTTCTATCCTTTGAAGATTTGGATAAACCATTTTTCAGGCAAATCATTCCGATGTTCGTTCTTGCTTTCATCCAAATAATATTGGCTTTCATTTCATTGAAAAGCATTAGATTTCGAAACATCGTGGATGGTACGCCGCAGATCATCATCAATCAAGGGAAAATAGATGAAAAAGCGATGCGTAAGCAACGATATACTTTTGATGATTTATTGACCCAACTGCGTGAACAGGGGATTAGTGATTTAAATGAAGTACAATTCGCAATCCTCGAATCTACCGGGAAGCTTTCGATCATCAAGAATACCAAAGGCAAAAGGTCTAAAACCAAGGAAACACCTTATCCCCTTATAATCGATGGGGAGATACAGGAGAGAAATCTCGATAGAATTGGCAAAAATCATTTTTGGCTCCGGCACCAGTTGAAAAAACTGGGAGAAACGAAGATAAAAGAGATTTCGATTTGCGGGTACATAGATGGCCAATTTTACATCGATAAAAATGAAACGAAGAAATGACCGAAGCCTTTTAATGCTTCGGTTCATTTTATTTCCAAGCGAATTTTGATAAAAAGCCGCCCACTACAGGAATCCTGATCAGATCTGCCTTTTTTATGCTGCCGGTCATGAGCAGGAAAAATGTAAACAGCAGGATGACGACCGTCACGGAAAGCAAAAGCCGTAAGCCAAGCGGCTGTGAGGAGAGCGGGAATTGATAAAGGTAATAACCGCCCCATCCGGAAATTAAAGCAAGGACCAAAGCTGATATATAGCTGCGGAAATGAAGCGTGAAAGGGACGACCTTCAGCACGGTTGAAAAATGCAGGAAGGTAACAAGCATCGTACCGACCGCTATCCCGATTGCGGCACCCATGATTCCGAAACTTTCCTTTGATGCCAGCAGCCAGATCACACCGATTTTAAGGATGTTGCCAGCCAGGCTGTTGAACATCGCGGCCTTTGCAAGGTCCAATGCTTGCAGCATGGATTGCAGCGGATATTGAAAGTAATAAAGGATGAAAAAGGGTGCCAGGAATTTAATGAAAACGGCAGCATGTGAAGAGCCGTACATGACTTGTAAAATCGGTTCGGCAAAGATGAATAGAATGACTATAGCTAAACAGCCGGTGATAAAGGTGATTTTCAGTGCCTGCTGAAGCCTGTGTTCAACGAGTAAAAAGTTTCCGGTCGTACGGGCTTCGCTCACTGCCGGGACAAGTGCCGTCGCCAATGATGATGTAACGAAGGAAGGAAGCATGAGTAAAGGCAGTGCGTACCCTGTCAGCTCCCCGTATTGACTTGTGGCTGCGGCCGCGGTGACTCCGGCAAGTGCCAAACTCTGGGCGACCACTATCGGTTCGAAAAACCACGAAACCGATCCGATCATCCTGCTCCCGGTGGAAGGAAGGGCAATCCCCATCAATTCGGTGAATGTTCCTTTTCCGGATTTGACATTCTTGAAAAAGCCCTTTCTGAACTTGAAATGTTTCTTTAATTTAAAGCTGGTCAATAAGTAGATGAGAGATACAAGTTCACCGATAATCGATGCGAACATCGCCCCGGCTGCAGCATATTCGATTCCATATGGCAAAAAAGCCTTCGTCAGGACGGCTATGAAAGTGATTCGGGCCACCTGTTCGATAACTTGAGAAAAAGCGAATGGCTTCATATTTTGCTTGCCTTGGAAATAACCGCGCAATACGGAAGATATGGCGATGATCGGTACGATAGGGGCAATCGCCATAAGCGGCCATAACGTCCGTTCGTCAGTGAATAGGTATTCTGAGAGAGCCGGCGCGAAAAGCAGCATTGCAGGAGTGAAAATCATCGATAGAGTAAAGGTGCAGGCCAAAGAGACGACAAGGATTTTCTTGATTTTCCGTTCATCACCTCTGGCATTGGCCTCAGCCACGTATTTCGAAATGGCGATAGGCAGGCCTAACTGGGTTATGTTCACGACGAGAAAGAGGGTCGGTAAAGCCATCATATATAAACCAACGCCTTCTTCGCCGATGAAGCGGGCGATGACAATGCGGTTAATGAAACCAAGAACCCTTGTAATCAGGCTTGCGATTAATAAAATCAGCGTCCCTTTTAAAAATTTGGACATTGAACTCCCTCCCTGCCTTCTCAAAAAAGCGGTTATGCTATACAATTATCTATATGCTTGTACTTGGACAAAGCATGACAAAAGTGTTTGTTTGCGTTCTAACAAATGATAAGAAACCCTTCTAAGAAATGCGCAATCATTTGAGAATCATTTTACTGGAGGCAAAGTGATGGCAAAAAAGAATCATCCCTATCAAAGGTATTATCTAAAGGTGCGTCCATTCTTGAAGAGCAAGCGTGAGGAATTCCAAATGGTCGGATTGAATGCCGTAACAGAGGAAGACATATGGGGAACCTTAACCAAAAATAAATGGAAGCGTCCGCAGGAAAACATTCACATACATGAACTTGTCGCAGATATCGTGACATTTTCGAGCAACCAGTTCATGACTTTCCAAATGGTCGAAGCTTATAAATCACCAAACCTATTTGAGCCGCTTTCTGAAGAGGAACTGAAGGAACTTTTGAAAGAATGACACAAAGATATACTTAAATTGACAGCTGTTTGTATTTGACTCATAATAGATATGGTTATGCTTTTTTTGGAAAAGCATGGAAAGCTGTGTCTTTTTTCTCAAGAAGAAAAGGGAATGCAGTTATCAGTTAAACAAAAAATGACAGTTTTTTTAACTTCAGGAACAGGCGTATTATAGAAAGGGGCCTACTACATAATGGTAAAAAGAAGCAGGATCGTTGCGTTTTTTCTAATCGCACTTTTGATTTTCGCAGCGATGGGGACGACTTCAAAAGGAATCCTAAAGGATATCAAGCTGGGTCTTGATCTTCAAGGCGGTTTTGAAGTGTTATATGAAGTAAAACCGCTGTCTGGGGAGAAGATCACCCCGGATGTTTTACGGGCTACAGTAAGCTCGCTTGAGCGGCGTGTCAATGTTTTGGGGGTTAGCGAGCCTAACATTCAAATCGAAGGGAAAGACCGGATCCGCGTTCAATTGGCTGGGGTAAAAGACCAAAACAACGCTCGGGAAATCCTCTCGACACAAGCTAAATTATCCTTCCGTGACTACAACGATAAGGAAATGATGACCGGGGCCGACCTGAAAGAAGGCGGCGCGAAACAAACGTTCCAAGATAATCAACCGGTTGTTGAAGTCACATTGAAAGATGTGGATAAATTTAAGGACATCACTCAAAAAATATCCACGATGGAAAGACCTACTAATGTACTTGCAATCTGGCTGGATTTCGAGGAAGGAAAAGATTCCATTAAAGATACCTCTTCACAAGACAATATGATTTCAGCTCCAGCTGTCAGTGAAGTTTTTAATACGAAGAAGGTGTTTATTACCGGTCAATTCACGGTGGAAGAAGCGAAAGAGCTTGCAGCCCTTCTTAATGCCGGTGCTTTGCCTGTAGATTTAAAAGAAAAGTATTCGACTTCTGTAGGTGCCCAGTTCGGTGCAGGTGCACTGCATGATACTATTTTTGCAGGAATCATCGGAATTGCACTTGTTTTTATCTTCATGCTTGTGTATTACCGCTTCCCGGGATTCATTGCAGTCGTCACTTTAAGCATATACCTTTTCTTGACGCTTTTAGTGTTTGATTGGATGAATGCGGTCCTTACGCTGCCTGGTATTGCAGCATTGGTACTCGGGGTCGGGATGGCCGTCGACGCCAATATCATAACGTATGAGCGAATCAGGGATGAATTGAAACTTGGCAGATCGGTTAAAGCGGCTTATAAAGAAGGTACCAAGAATTCACTTGCTACAATCACGGATGCCAACTTAACGACCCTGCTGGCTGCGGCTGTACTGTTCTATTATGGAACAAGCTCGGTTAAAGGGTTTGCCACCACTTTGATCATTTCGATTTTAATGAGTTTCATTACAGCCGTCTATGGTACACGTCTCTTCATGAGCCTTTGGGTGAATAGCGGGTTCCTGGATAAACGTGCATCATGGTTTGGCGTGAAGAAGAAATACATTCACGATTTATCCGAGAAAATGAATTTAATGTCATTGCCAACACGCTTTGATAAAATCGATTTTGTCAAACATCGGAAAGTTTTTTATGGCATTTCAATCGGTGTCACCATTATCGGGATCATATTCCTTCTCGTCTTTAGATTGAATCTCGGGATTGACTTCACGAGCGGCACCCGAATCGAGATTGCTTCCAAAGACGTCTTGACGACACAGCAAGTCAAAACCGAAATGGATAAGGTCGGTATTGACGAAGAGGATATCAAGGATGTCAGGCTCGCTGGACAAGACAATAAAAATGCTGTCGTTCGGACAGTCGGTGTCCTCGATAAACAAGAGATTGCTGAATTGAAGGACCATTTCAAGAAGGATTACGGAGCAGAACCGAATGTCAGCACTGTATCGCCGACTGTAGGGAAAGAGCTTGCGAAAAATGCCATGTTTGCGTTAGCGATTGCATCAATCGGAATCATATTGTATGTATCGATACGATTTGAATGGCGAATGGCTGTACCTGCAGTTGTCGCCCTTATCCATGATGCATTCTTCATCATCACGATTTTTAGCTTACTCCGGCTCGAAGTGGATATCACCTTCATTGCTGCGGTTCTGACGATTGTCGGTTATTCGATCAATGATACGATCGTTACCTTTGACCGTATTCGTGAAAACCTACGCTTCAGCCGTAAAATCAAAACCGCCGAAGAGCTTGAGAACATTGTTAACATCAGTATCAGGCAAACTTTGACGAGATCCATTAACACGGTTCTGACCGTTCTCATTACGGTCATCGCATTGATGATCTTTGGCAGTGAAGCTATCCGTAACTTCTCCATTGCCCTGTTTATCGGTTTGATATGCGGCGTTTATTCATCACTATTGATCGCTTCCCAATTCTGGCTTGATTTGAAAATCAGGGAATTGAAGAAGAAAGGTCCGCTGAATACCGCAAAAGAAAAGAAACAAAGCCTTGAAGGTCAAGTTTAATAGGTGGGGGGCTGGCATGATGCCAGCCTTCTTTTTGTTGAACTAAGTTTATTGGATAGGGAATTACAGCCATTTATGAGTTTAAAATAAAATTGAAACTGGTATATTCGTTTTGTATAATGAGTAGGTTGAGGGGTGAATAAATGTTAAAGCCAAAAACACGGTGGAACTTGCAATCTGCCGATGAAAACAAAGTTGCTGTACTAGCTGAAGAGCTTCATATCACACCTTTGGTTGCAGCCCTGCTTGTGAATCGAGGCCTGGATACAATTGAAAGTGCCCGATCGTTTTTATTTGTAAAAAATCAAACTTTTCATGATCCATTTTTATTGAAGGATATGGATAAGGCAGTATATAGAATAAGAGAAGCCATTCAAAATGGGGAAAAAATACGTATATTCGGTGATTATGATGCGGATGGCGTGACATCGACCACAGTGATGATGACGGCGCTGTTGAAATTGGGGGCCAATGTTGATTTTTATATCCCGAATCGATTTACAGAGGGATATGGTCCGAATCCGATGGCGTTCCGCCTTGCAGCTGAGCAAGGGGTGAAGGTATTAATAACCGTCGATACCGGAATTTCTGCAATCGATGAAGCGAAACTTGCCGGCGAGCTTGGAATGGATTATATATTGACCGACCATCACGAACCGGGGCCGGAACTGCCTGAGGCATTGGTAATCATCCATCCTAAACTTGAGAACAGTTCCTATCCATTTAAAGACCTTGCCGGAGTAGGGGTTGCATTTAAGCTTGCACACGCCTTGCTTGGGGATTTGCCTGAGGATCTGCTTGAAATAGCGGCAATCGGCACGATAGCGGATTTAGTGCCTTTGCAAGGGGAAAACCGCCTCATTGCTGCGAAAGGCATCGAGCAGTTACGTTTGACTCGCCGCCCGGGACTTGTTGCGTTAATGAAAGTGGCGAATGTTCAGCAGGAAGCATTGAATGAAGAATCGATCGGCTTTGCGATGGCACCGAGGATCAATGCTGTCGGGCGCCTTGGAGATGCCGATCCCGCTGTCGATTTATTGATGTCACAAAGCCTGGAAGAAGCGGTGGAACTTGCGAATGAAATCAATGATATCAATAAAGAGCGGCAGGAAATGGTTGCAGCAATGGCGGCGGAAGCGATTGCTGAGGTCGAGGAAAACTTCCCGCCGGAGTCCAATGGCGTGCTCATCATCGGAAGGGAAGGCTGGAACGCAGGAGTCGTGGGGATTGTGGCCTCAAAACTTGTTGAACGCTTTTACCGGCCCACGATTGTATTGAGCTATGACCGGGAAAAGGGATATGCGAAAGGTTCCGCTCGGAGCATCGCCGGTTTCGATCTTTTTCAAAGTCTTTCCACCTGCCGTGAACTGCTGCCTCATTTCGGTGGACATCCGATGGCTGCTGGAATGACATTGAAAATTGAAGATGTCCAGGAGCTCAGGGACCGCATGAATTTGATAGCGAAGGAACAACTTAACGAAGAGGACTTTACACCGATTACAAACTTGGACGGGGCTACGACTTTAGCTGACGTTTCCATTCAAACGATTCAGGAAATGAGCTTGCTGTCGCCATTTGGGGTAACGAATCCCAAGCCGAAGATATTGATAGATTCCGTACAGCTTTCAAGTGTCCGCAAAATAGGTGCAAACCAAAATCACCTGAAGGTCCAGCTGGAAGATGGTGAAAATCACAAACTTGACGGTGTGGGCTTCGGTCTTGGTCATTTTGTCGATGAAATAGCTCCGCACGCTGAGGTCTCGGTTATTGGTGAGCTTTCCATCAATGAGTGGAATAATATGAAAAAGCCCCAGATCTTTGTCCAGGATGTCTCGGTAAACCATTGGCAGTTATTCGATTACCGCGGCAAGGGACAGGCAGAGAAGTGGCTTGCCGACATTCCTGCACAAAACCGGAAGATCGTCATTTTCTCGGAAGATATTTATAGCAGATATCCATTTTTACAAAACCATGCGGATCTCGTTCTTATCAACAATGAACTGGATGCAGAGCAGCTCGACTGCTTCGAAGGTCATTTGGTATTCATGGACATGCCGACGTCAAGGGATTATTTGAAACGGGTGATTGCCGATAAGCAGCCTTCACGTATCTACGCTCACTTTTCCCATGAACAGGACCATTTCCTAAGTACGATGCCAACAAGAGATCATTTTAAATGGTTTTATGCCTTCCTTGCAAAAAAGGGTCCGCTTGATGTGAAAAGATATGGTGATGACCTAGCCAAATATCGCGGCTGGTCAAGAGATACGGTGGATTTCATTTCTAAGGTGTTTTTTGAGCTTGATTTTGTTACAATAGAGAATGGGTTAATTATGCTCACAACCAATGCGAAAAAACGCGATCTCAGTGAATCTGAATCGTATACAAGAAAGAAAGAGCAATTTGAGCTTGAACAAGAGCTTGTTTATTCTTCCTATCAGCAATTATTCGATTGGTTCAATCATTATTTAGTTCATGAGGCAACAGACCTTGAGGAGGAAACAAAGCAATGGATTTAAAGCAATATGTAACAATTGTGCAAGACTGGCCAAAACCGGGTATTGTCTTCAAAGATATTACAACATTAATGGATAACGGTGCAGCTTATAAATACGCAACAGACCAAATCGTCGAGTACGCTCGCGATAAGAATATCGACTTGGTGGTCGGGCCGGAAGCGCGCGGATTCATTATCGGATGTCCAGTCGCATACTCATTGGAAGTGGGCTTTGCGCCAGTGAGAAAAGAAGGAAAACTTCCACGTGAAACGATAAAAGTCGAATATGGATTAGAATATGGCAAGGATGTATTGACAATCCATAAAGATGCCATTAAACCGGGACAGCGTGTACTGATTACGGACGATTTACTTGCTACCGGGGGAACAATCGAAGCGACAATCAAATTGGTTGAAGAGCTTGGCGGAATTGTAGCCGGGATTGCATTCCTTATTGAATTGACTGACTTGGATGGAAAAGATAAATTAGACGGCTATGATGTCTTGACATTAATGAGCTTTTAATAAAGAAGAGCACTCTGACCAGGGTGCTCTTTCTGTTTTTACCCGTTTTTTTCTGGATTTTGTCGAATTTCCAGTGAAAAAATTCAGTATTCTTTATAAAATACACGTTTAACTCTTTACATCCTTGCCTTTTTTTTCGATAATAGTAATAATAAAGAGTTTTTCTGCTAATAAGTTTATTTGCACTTTTATCCGTTTAAGCGGATTTATTTTTTTTCGCAAAAATTGTCACGTTTTGCAGAATAAAGGGAAGTGCTACCAATCATACTCAATCCGGATCATATCCGGTGGCAGTTAAAGTGGGGTTAAGGTGATTAAATGGCTAATGATCAAATATTGACTGCCGAGCAGGTTGTAGAACAGGCCAGCTTATATCTTCAGCCGGAAGAAGCTGAATTTATTCATAGAGCGTTTAAGTATGCAGAGTATGCTCACCGAGAACAATTCCGTAAATCGGGAGAGCCGTATATTATTCATCCGATTCAAGTGGCGGGTATTCTGGCTGAACTTGAAATGGACCCTGCAACCATTGCGGCAGGTTTTTTACATGATGTTGTTGAAGACACGGAGATCACTCTGAAGGATATTGAAGAAAATTTCAGTCCTGAAGTCGCCATGCTTGTGGATGGCGTGACAAAGTTAGGGAAAATCAAGTATAAATCACAGCAGGAGCAACAGGCGGAAAATCATCGGAAAATGTTCGTGGCGATGGCCCAGGATATACGGGTCATCTTGATCAAGCTTGCGGACAGACTTCATAATATGCGGACATTGAAGCATCTGCCGCAGGAAAAGCAGAGAAGGATATCGAACGAGACGTTGGAAATTTTCGCACCGCTTGCTCATCGTCTTGGTATCAGTACAATTAAATGGGAACTTGAAGATACTGCACTAAGGTATTTGAATCCTCAGCAGTATTACCGAATCGTCAACCTGATGAAGAAAAAGCGTGCAGAACGTGAACAGTATCTGGAAGAAGTCATTGATGAAGTGCGTAAAAACGTTGAGGAAGTCAATATTAAGGCTGACCTTTCCGGGAGACCGAAACATATTTACAGCATTTATCGTAAAATGGCTTTGCAGAATAAGCAGTTCAGCGAAATTTACGATTTGCTTGCGGTTCGGATCGTCGTCAATAGCATAAAGGATTGCTATGCCGTCTTAGGGATCATCCATACATGCTGGAAGCCGATGCCTGGCCGATTCAAAGATTATATTGCGATGCCGAAGCCGAATATGTATCAATCGCTCCATACTACGGTGATTGGACCGAAAGGCGACCCGCTGGAAGTGCAGATCCGTACTTCCGATATGCATCGCATTGCCGAGTTCGGGGTTGCCGCGCACTGGGCTTATAAAGAAGGAAAAGATGTCGGGGAACAGCCTTCACTGGAAGAAAAATTGACATGGTTCCGGGAAATTCTTGAATTCCAGGATGATGCGACTAATGCAGAGGAATTCATGGAATCCCTTAAGATAGATCTTTTTTCTGATATGGTATTCATTTTCACACCAAAAGGCGATGTCATCGAACTGCCGTCAGGATCCAACCCGATTGATTTCGCTTACCGGATTCACTCGGAAATCGGAAACAAAACGATTGGTGCCAAGGTGAATGGGAAAATGGTACCGCTGGATTATAAACTGAAAACTGGCGACATCATAGAAATCTTAACTTCTAAGCATTCATATGGTCCAAGTCAGGATTGGCTTAAACTAACCCAAACATCTCAGGCGAAAAACAAGATCCGCCAATTTTTCAAGAAGCAGCGCCGGGAAGAAAATATCGAAAAAGGCAAAGAGCTTGTTGAAAAGGAAATCAAGGATATGGAGTTCGACCTGAAGGAAATCCTGACGGCCGAGAATATCAGGCGTGTTGCAGATAAATTCAACTTCCTAAATGAAGAAGATATGTATGCAGCAGTCGGATATAATGGAATCACTGCCCTTCAGGTAGCTAACCGCCTTACCGAAAAATGGCGTAAACAGAAAATGGTCGAGCAAGAAGCGGATATTTCTGAAGCGGTAGCCGACCTGAAAACCTTCTCCAATACAACTAAAAAACGTGACTCAGGTGTACAGGTACCGGGGATTGATAACCTGCTTATCCGTTTATCACGCTGTTGCAACCCAGTGCCAGGGGACGAAATCGTTGGGTATATAACCAAAGGCCGTGGAGTTTCAGTTCATAGACAGGACTGTCCGAACCTGGATAGCGGAGATTCCGATCATCGCCTTGTACCGGTTGAATGGGAAAGTACGATTAATGAACGCAAGGAATACATCGTTGAAATTGAAATCAGCGGCTATGACCGTCGCGGCTTATTAAATGAAGTACTGCAGGCCGTCAATGAAACCAAGACCAACATTTCGGCAGTCTCGGGTAAATCAGACAGGAACAAGGTGGCGACCATTCACATGTCCATCTATATCCATAACATTGCCCATTTACAAAAGGTCGTCGACCGTATCAAACAAATTTCAGATGTTTATTCCGTTAGAAGGATCATGAACTAAGGAGTTTTTATTGCCATGCGTGTTGTTTTACAACGTTCCAAAGCGGCAAAAGTCGTTGTCGCAGACCAAATCATCGGGCAAATCGACAGCGGGCTCGTCCTGTTGGTTGGCGTCACCCATGGGGATACCATCGATGACGCCGCCTATTTGGCCGATAAGATTGTAAATCTCAGAATATTTGAAGATGAAAATGAAAAGATGAACCATTCACTATTGGATGTGGGAGGTTCGATTTTATCCGTTTCACAATTCACCTTATACGGCGATAGCCGCAAAGGCCGTCGACCGAATTTCATGGACGCCGCCCGTCCTGAAGAGGCGAATGAAATATATGAAGCATTTAACGAGGAACTCCGCAAGAAAGGCGTCCATACGGAAACCGGTCAATTTGGTGCCATGATGGATGTTCAGCTTACTAATGACGGTCCCGTTACACTTATACTTGAAAGCAAAAAATAACCTGCTGCGGCAGGTTATTTTTTGTAGAAAAGCCAGCTTCGATGCGAAGCTGGCTTTTCTGATTCTTATTTAAAATACCGCGCCAATCCATTATAGATGGCAGATGTGATTTTTTCTTGATACTCATTCGATGTTAACGTCAATTCTTCCACTGGATTGCTTAAATAACCTAGTTCAATAAGTGTGGCTACCCGTTTATTTTCGCGGGTAACGTGAAAATTCCCGTAACGTGATCCGCGGTTGGGCACCTGCATGGTTGAACCGAGTGAATTGGCCAGAGTAGCCGCCAATGCATGCTGGTAATCATGATAGTAGTATGTGGTGATCCCGCTGGTGATCTGGTCCTTGGTGCTATCATAATGGAGGCTGATGAAAGCATCCGCGTTATGTATATGAGAAGTGCTGACCCGGGAAGGGAGTGGAACATAGGTATTTCCGCTTCTGGTCAGGATCACTTTAGCTCCTGCCGCCTGAAGTTTGTCCCGCAGCAGCTCTGCCGTACGAATCGTCAAGTTTTTCTCCAGTGTTCCACCGACGCCTATTGTACCGCTATCCCTGCCGCCATGGCCGGGATCGATCACAATGATTTTATCCTTTAAGTATTTTTCAACTCCAGGTCGTTGGATCTGCTCGGAATTCCCTTCAATCGTCACGATCCATCCGGCCACATAAGCCGTTTTTCCGCTCTTCAGTTTTATGGAATACCAGTCGCCTTCCATACCTGATGCGGAGAACGTTTCACCTGCATTGGCCTGCTCGACTATCTTCGAGTTGCCATCAGGCTCGCTTCTAAGGATCGTACCATCATGAATGATGGTAATCTTGTTTCCTTTTACATCAACCTTTTTTTCCTTCACCGTTTGTTCAACATTCTCTTTTTCCAGATACCAACTCACGACCCAGCCCTTTTTCGAATCGGAGAGCTTGATCTGTGTCATATTTCCCTTTGTTTGCAGTACGGCGTACGTTTCATCTTTGTTCACCGAGCCGATGACCTTGCTTGAGAGAGAGGCTTCTTTCCTGATATTTAAACCCGTAGCGGTCACCCTTGCAGTGGCGCCTGCCGGATCATTTTTCCTGTCTTCTTTCCCTTCGCTTACTTGTATGTAAGATTCAGCTACCCAACCGCGGACTCCTTGGAAATCAATTTCAGCCCATTCATTTTCAACCCGGTAAACGTTCACTGCCGTATTTTTGTTCAGCTTTCCGAGCGTGGCACTTTTTTTCGACGGTTCAGAGCGGACATTGAGCCGGTCCACCAAAGTTACTCCGTTTTTTACGGATTGTTTCGTTTCTTTTTTCTTAGTTGAATCTTTCTTCGCAGCATTTCCAGATGCGGCGGGGAGATTAAGGTAGTCAGAAGAGACCCACCCTTCGATATCCGCCGTCTTGATCTTTATCCAATTTTCATTTTTTTCAATGATGTCAACAGCTGTACCTTTACTCAAGGACCCAACCGTTTGAAATGTAGTGCCTGGACCTGTACGGACGCGGACCGAACTGCCTGATATCACACCTTGTCCGGATTCCTTTTTGACCTGATTGGTATCAGACCCCGTTTGTCTCTCCACTAGCCAATTGGCAACCCAACCCGTTTTGCCGGCGCCAATCTGGATTTCGATCCAGTCGCCATCTTCATTCAGGATGGGATATGATTCCCCTTTTTCCAGTTTTTTTACGATTGGGAAACTGAGACCTGCACCTTCACGGACATTGACCACTTGGGTCGTCACGATATTTTCCCCTTCATCTTTTGCAAAAGCGTGATTGATGGGAAAAATCGCTGAGAATATCAGCATAAGTGTCAGGCCGAATAAACCCGATTTCTTCTTCATAAGTTGTCTCTCCCTTTTAATGTCTATATGTATGTATTCTCGTTCAATGAAAATTTCCCTCTATCCCTGTGCAAAAAACATTTTTTTTAGGAAAGAATAGAGCTTATATAACTCTAGGAGGGAAACCATATGAAATTCAGCGAAAAAGATCAAACGAGCTTAAGCGGAGGCAATCAAGTATTGGGTGTCGATTTTCACGATTTCATCCAAAAGGAACAAAGCGCAAACCTTGTTGAATTGGCATCTGAATTCGGAGTCAATGTCCGGACCATCAAAAATCTGAAAAAACGTTTGAACCAATAAAATGCGACAAAATCCTCAGTCTGCCTTGACATTTGATGTTAACGTCCGTATGATTATAAAATATCAGACTTATTACTGCAAGAACCAATGATGGAGAAGAGTAATTAAGAAACACATGAAAAGAGAGGAAATGCCGAGGCTGAAAGCATTCCACATGATGACTTAATGAAAGAACCCTCCGTAGGCTTCACTCCGAACGGATTTACTTAATAGGAGATGAACGTAAAACAGGCGTTAACTGTTTTTTGAGCGGGGGCACTTTTTTTGTGCTTCAACTAGGGTGGCACCACGGGATATCCAAACTCTCGTCCCTTGTAACATATTAGTTACAAGGGGCGGGAGTTTTTTGTTTGGAAAAAATCAGTATAGCGTGCCGTATTAGAAAGGGCGCTTTGCTTTAAAGGAGGAAACACAAATGTCTATTCAGATTCCTAGAGGTACCCAGGATTTATTGCCTGGCCAAACGGAAATTTGGCAGTATATCGAAAACACGGCGCGTGAGATTTGTCACCGTTATCAATATAAAGAAATCCGCACTCCCATTTTTGAGCACACGGAATTATTTTTACGTGGTGTGGGGGATACAACCGATATCGTTCAAAAAGAGATGTATTCATTTCAAGATCGCGGTGAAAGGAACTTAACCCTTCGTCCGGAAGGCACCGCTTCTGTTGTACGGTCATATATCGAGAACAAAATGTTCGGGTGGGCCAATCAACCGGTCAAGCTTTATTATATCGGGCCGATGTTCCGATACGAACGTCCGCAAGCAGGCCGATTCCGCCAGTTCGTTCAATTCGGCATCGAAGCTTTAGGAAGTAAGGATCCAGGAATCGATGCAGAGGTTCTGTCACTTGCGATGAACCTCTACAAGGAACTTGGTTTGAAAAAGCTGAAACTTGTGATCAACAGTCTTGGTGATAAAGAAAGCCGGACAGCGCATCGCAATGCGTTAATCAAACATTTCGAACCCCGCATCGGCGAGTTTTGCGGCGATTGTCAAAACCGTCTCGAAAAGAATCCTTTGCGTATCCTGGATTGCAAAAAGGATCACGGTCACGAATTGATGAGCACGGCTCCATCCATCATTGAATATTTAAATGATGAATCCCGTATTTACTTTGAAAAGGTGAAACAGCATTTAACCGATTTGGAAATCGATTTCGTCGAAGATCCGACTCTAGTGCGCGGCTTGGATTACTATAATCATACAGCCTTTGAAATCATGAGTGATGCAGAAGGCTTTGGCGCCATCACTACACTTTGCGGAGGCGGCCGTTATAACGGGCTTGCTGAAGAACTTGGCGGACCGGAAACACCTGGAATCGGCTTTGCACTTAGCATTGAACGCCTGATTGCAGCCCTCCAAGCAGAAAACATCGAGCTTCCGATCAAAAAGGGAATTGACTGCTATCTTGTTTCATTAGGTGAAACGGCCAAGGATTATACCGTCAAACTTGCCCATCAATTGCGGAATGCCGGTTTTACCGTCGAAAAAGACTATCAAGACCGTAAAGTGAAAGCACAATTCAAGTCAGCCGACCGCCTCGAAGCAAGATATGTGGCGACACTCGGGGATGATGAATTGGCAAATAATAAAATCAATGTGAAGTACATGGAAACCGGTGAACAAGTCCAGATGGATCTTGCTACATTCGTTGAACAATTCAAAAAGCTACAGGCTTAAGGGGGAAATACCATGTTTGGCAGAACATACTTCAATGGTGAAGTGACAGAAGCAGCTATTGGTGAAAAAGTAACATTAAAAGGATGGGTACAAAAACGCCGGGATTTGGGCGGTGTCATCTTTATCGACCTACGTGACAGAAGCGGAGTCGTCCAAGTCGTTTTCAATCCGGACATCTCGGCAGACGCGCTGGCTACAGCCGAAAAAATCCGTAATGAATACGTCCTTGACATCCAAGGGACAGTCATCAAACGTGATGAAGCCAACTTCAACCCGAACGTAACAACAGGGACCGTCGAAGTTCAAGCCGAAAACGTTACGATTTTAAACGAAGCAAAGACCCCTCCATTCAGCATTGATGAAAGAACGGATGTATCAGAAGACATCCGCTTGAAATATCGTTATTTGGATCTGCGTCGTCCGGCGATGTTCGAAACGTTGAAAATGCGTAACCAAACAACAAAAGCGATTCGTGATTACTTGGACGGTGAAGGCTTCCTTGATATCGAAACACCTATCTTAACAAAGAGTACACCTGAAGGAGCACGTGATTATTTAGTGCCTAGCCGTGTACACGAAGGGGAGTTCTATGCACTTCCGCAGTCACCGCAAATCTTCAAGCAGCTATTGATGGTATCAGGTTTCGAACGTTATTATCAAATTGCCCGCTGTTTCCGTGATGAAGACTTACGTGCTGACAGACAGCCTGAATTCACGCAAATCGATATCGAAACAAGCTTCATGAGCCAAGAAGATATCATTAACACTGCCGAAAACATGATGGCTAAAGTGATGAAAGACGTTAAAGGACTGGACGTAACACTGCCATTCCCTAGAATGACCTACAATGAAGCGATGAGCCTTTACGGATCCGATAAACCGGATACACGCTTCGGAATGGAACTTAAAGATGTTTCCGAAATCGTCAAAGACAGTGACTTCAAAGTGTTCACCGGCGCTGTTGCAAACGGCGGACAAGTTAAGGCGATCGTCGTTAAGGACGGAAATGCGGATTATTCCCGTAAAGATATTGATGCATTGGCTGAATTCGCAGCGATTTACGGTGCAAAAGGCCTTGCATGGCTGAAAGTTGAAGAAGACGGCGTAAAAGGGCCAATCGCCAAATTCTTCGCAGAAGATCAAGAGCAATTAGTATCTGCATTGGAAGCTGAAGTGGGTGATTTAATCTTATTCGTCGCAGATAAGAAAGGCATAGTCGCCGATGCACTTGGAGCACTTCGCAACAAGCTTGGTAAAGAAAGAGGCTTGATCGATCAAAGCAAATTCAACTTCCTATGGGTGACCGACTGGCCATTATTTGAATATGACGAAGAAGAAGGACGCTACTATGCAGCACACCATCCATTCACCATGCCATTCCGTGAAGACATGGACAAACTGGAATCAGACCCAGCAAGCGTCCGTGCACAAGCATATGACCTTGTACTGAACGGCTACGAACTTGGCGGTGGATCACTGCGGATATTCGAACGCGACGTTCAGGAAAAAATGTTCAAAGTACTTGGATTCTCAGAAGAAGAAGCAAACGCACAATTCGGCTTCCTAATGGATGCATTCGAATACGGAACGCCTCCACACGGCGGAATCGCCCTAGGACTGGATCGCATGGTCATGCTGCTCGCAGGCCGCACGAACCTTCGCGACACCATCGCGTTCCCGAAAACAGCAAGCGCAAGCGACCTGCTCGTTGACGCACCAAGTACTGTAAGTGACAAGCAATTGGCCGAACTTAACCTAAGACTTGCAGCACTTAAAAAATAATTCATTTGGAAAAAATATGAAAAAATACCTAGGTGTTTTTTCTTGAAACAGTGTTAAGCATTATGATATGATATCTTCAATAAGTAAGAGTCCTGATGTGTTCGTTCTTTAACCTATAAGTTTTGACCGAACACTTATAGTTACCGGGAGCACTAGTTTCCTGGCCGCGTAAAAGCCTCCCTCGAAGAGGACTTACAAACGCGAGGAACCGAGCACCCACCTGCGGAGAGCGGGTTCAAAACAAAGGCGTAAACGGCACAATTGGGACTCTTACACCTTACAAAGCAACTCATGTTACATAACATGGGTTTTTTTGTGCGTTAAAATTGTAAACTTACGAGAGAATGCGTGTATTGGTGCGAATTCACGAGTAAATAGTTTGAACTCACGAGTAAAAGGAGGAAATTCACGAGTAAATAGGTTGAACTCACGAGTAAATGGTGTGAATTCACGAGTAAAAGGCGCAAACTCACGAGTAAATGGAGGAAATTCACGAGTAAAAGGCGCGAACTCACGAGTAATGGAGAAAATTCACGAGTAAAAGGCGAAAACTCACGAGTAAAAGGCGCGAACTCACGAGTAAATGGAGGAAACTCACGAATAAATGGCGAAAACTCACGAGTAAATGATGCTAACTCATGAGTAAAACGTAAATTCACGAGTAAAAGGCGCGAATTCACGAGTAAAAGGCGGGAATTCACGAGTAAAAGGCGCGAACTCACGAGTAAATGGAGGAAACTCACGAGTAAAAGGCGAAAACTCACGAGTAATGGATGAAATTCACGAGTAAAAGGCGCGAACTCACGAGTAAATGGAGGAAACTCACGAGTAAATGGTGAAAATTCACGAGTAAAAGGCGCGAACTTCCGACTGAGCTACAAATCTCAAGAATTAAACCGAGCAAACTCACGGTAAAAAGCCTGATTTCAGTAATTTAGCAGGAAAAATGGCCATTAACAAAGAAGCAAAAGGAGAAGGAGTTGATATATATGCTAAAACCGTGTGAAAGGCCTATGAAAATGCTCAAACTGGAGGCATTAACCAGGAGGCTCTCAGCAAATCATCCAAAACAGGAAAGAATAAGGAACGATTTCCGGAAAATCCGTACAGGATTTAACGGAGAGCGGAGTATCGGAAAAGAACTGAAAAATCTTCCGAAAGACTATCGAGTATTTCATGATTTGAGGTTAGGCTACGACGGGAGCCGTTATTTTCAAATGGATTTCCTAATAATCACCCGGAATTACGGCATCATCATCGAAGTAAAAAACTTTGCGGGAACGCTCTATTTTGACCGCACCTATCCCCAATTGATTCGGACAAAAGATGGACAGGAACAAGCTTATCTAGATCCGCTGATCCAGGTTGACGTGCAAAAATCCCGATTTAATGATTGGCTTTCTTTTCACAAATTCCCCGCGCTGCCAATTGAAACGCTCATTGCCAATGCAAACCCGAATACCATCATCAGGACTACGCCGGGTTTTACCCCCATTTTCAAAAAAATCACGGGAAAAGAAACCCTCATCTCCAAAATTCATACCCTCGATGAAAAGTATTCTTCTAAGCAATTAACCCAAAGGCAGAGCAATAGACTTACGAATACGATTCTGCAAAAAAACACTCCGCATAATCCTGATATCCTCGATTTGTATCAAATCGATGAGCAAGATCTGCTCAAAAGCGTTCAATGTCCTGAATGCTCTGCTCTACATATGCAATATCACTGGGGCAAATGGTCTTGCAGTCACTGTTCTTACGCCTCAAAAGATGCCCACATTAAAACACTTCGTGATTTTGCTCTCCTCATAAAACCCAATATTACGAATAAACAAGCACGGCTCTTTTTACAAATAGATTCTATTGATATCATGCAGCGGATGCTGTCTGCACTGGAATTGCCTTATTCGGGGCAATTTAAAAATAGAGCTTATAGACTTGATGGACTAATTCACGAGTAAATGGGGCAAACTCACGAGTAAATGACCCAAATTCACGAGTAAATGGCGCAAACTCACGAGTAAACGAGCCAAACTCACGAGTAAATGGGGCAAACTCACGAGTAAACGAGCCAAATTCACGAGTAATGGCGCAAATTCACGAGTAAATGGGGCAAACTCACGAGTAAACGACCCAAATTCACGAGTAATGGCGCAAACTTACGAGTAAATGGCGCAAATTCACGAGTAATGGCGCAATTCATGAGTAAACGAGCCAAACTCACGAGTAAACGAACCAAACTCACGAGTAAATGACCCAAATTCACGAGTAAATGGCGCAAACTCACGAGTAAATGACCCAAATTCACGAGTAAATGGGGCAAACTCACGAGTAAACGAGCCAAACTCACGAGTAAACGAACCAAACTCACGAGTAAGCGACCCAAACTCACGAGTAATCACCCCAATCTACCGAATAAAACCAAAAAACCCTCGAATAAACTTCAAATCTTCCCATTTAAGTAACATTCGGCAATATAGATTCGTAAATTATAGTAAGGTTGAGCAATATTCAGCCAAGGATAGAAAGTAGTGAGGGCTTTGAAAGATTTATTGTATGCAAAGAGGAAGGAAATGCTTCAATTAGTGGAGCGGCTAGTGAATATAGATAGTGGTTCTCATACGAAAAAGGGTATTGATGAAATTGGTTCGATTTTAAAAACGAAATTTGAAAGTCTGGATTTTATTGTGAATACCGTTGAGCAGCAGAATTATGGCAACCAGCTGGTCATCCAGCATCGTGAGGCGAATCAACCGCATATTTTGATCGTTGCCCATATGGATACGGTGTTTCCGGAGGGGACAGCGCAAAAACGTCCTTTTAAGGTGAAAGGAAATCGGGCATACGGCCCTGGTGTGGCGGATATGAAGTCTAGTTTGGTTGAGCTATTTTATGCGATCCATTGCTTGAAACAGACGGGGCAGACAGGCTATAGGCATATCCAAATCATCCTTAATAGTGATGAAGAGATCGGGTCACCGTCGTCCGCTTCACTCATATCGGAAAAAGCGGCCAATAAGAAGTTCGCGTTAATTCTTGAGCCGGCAAGGACGGACGGTTCGCTTGTCACGGCAAGAAGGGGCTGCGGTCAGTTTAAAGTCGATATTATGGGGGTGGCCGCCCATTCAGGGATTGAACCGGAAAAGGGACGAAGTGCAATTGAAGAATTGGCCCATAAGATCATCGCCTTACACCGATTGAATGATCAAAAGAAAGGAATCAGCGTTAATGTCGGCAAAATTGAAGGAGGCTCCGCTGTCAATATGATCGCTTCCCATGCGGCTGCCTTCGTCGATGTGCGGATTTCGGAAAAAAAGCAGGAGGGCATCGTTCTCAAGCAGCTTAAAAAAATCTGTGCCGAAACCTATATTCCCGGAACGAAAACGACACTAAGCGGGAAAATGGACCGGTCACCCATGGAAAAGAATGAGAAATCGAACTTGCTTTTAGAGACGATCCGTCAGGCTGGGAAGGAAATCGGCATCGAAATCACGGATACGGCCACGGGTGGAGGCTCGGATGCTTCCATCACTTCTGAATTGGGAATCGCGACAGTGGATGGACTCGGGCCCATTGGAGGAAATGCCCATAGTGAAGAGGAGTATTTGGAAATTCCGAGCCTGACGGAAAGGACGCTCCTTTTGGCTACCGTTCTTCAAAAATTATCAAAAATGACCTAGTGCACCAATTCCGATTAGACTGCTCATATTCCGCTTGTCATAAATGATGTTTATGATATATTGTTAATTGGGAAGCTAAATAAGAACAGAATTTATTGGAGTTGAATATATATGCTGCATCAGTTTTCACGAAATGAATTGGCAATTGGCAAGGAAGGAATCGATATTCTGAAAAACACGACGGTTGCTGTCCTGGGTGTAGGAGGCGTTGGTTCATTTTCAGCCGAAGCATTGGCACGTACGGGGGTAGGCCGTATTATTCTTGTGGATAAAGACGATGTCGACATCACAAATGTAAACAGGCAGATCCATGCTCTATTATCAACAGTCGGTCAACCGAAAGCGGAATTGATGAAAAATCGCATTCAAGACATCAATCCCGACTGCGAAGTGATCGCTCTTAAAATGTTCTATACAGAAGAAACGTTTGAGGAATTCTTCAGTTATGGCCTGGACTATGTCATTGATGCATCAGATACAGTCATCTATAAAATGCATGTGATGAAGGAATGCCTGAAACGGAATATCAAGGTGATTTCAAGCATGGGTGCGGCTAATAAGATGGACCCGACGCGTTTTCAAATTGCCGATATCTCCAAAACGCATACCGATCCGCTTGCCAAGGTCATTCGTACTAGATTGCGTAAAGAGGGCATAACCAAGGGAATCCCGGTTGTTTTCTCCGATGAGAGCCCTATTGTCATTCGTGAGGATGTCCGAAAAGAAGTCGGCAATGATGAGGCAAAAATCCGTAAAGCGCAAATGCCGCCATCTTCGAATGCTTTCGTACCATCCGTAGCGGGCCTAATTGCAGCGAGCTGGGTGATCAATGATATATTAAAAAACATTGAAGTTCGCCGTGTAAACGATTGATAAGAAGTTAACTGACTCTATAAAGGGTCAGTTTTTTTGTGTCGAATAGTAGATATTCCCTTTTAATAACTTTTTTATCCATATCATATAGACGGGGTCGAAAGAATGAGATAAACTATTTTCAGAATATTATTTTTATTCAGATATTCTATTCGATTAAAAGAACAAACAAAATAAGGGGGTTTCAAATGAAAAAGAAAAAGCTAGCAGGAGTGTTTCTATCACTTTCATTGGTTGCAGGGGCGCTGGCAGGCTGTAGTGGCGGCGACTCGAAAACTAGCAGTTCAGGCGGGGGTTCATCAAACTCGGGTGACACAATCAAAATTGGGGCCAACCTTGAATTGTCCGGAGGTACGGCATCATTCGGCCAATCGGCTGCCGATGGTTTGCAACTGGCCATCGATGAGATTAATAAAGAGGGCATCGACGGTAAAAAGTTGGAAATCGTTAAGGTTGATAATAAATCAGATGCAGCAGAAGCTACAAGCGGTTCGATCAAGCTGGTCAGCCAGGACAAGGTTGTGGCTGTAGTCGGATCTGCGACAAGCACTAATACATTGGCGCAAGTTCAGGTCGCACAGGATAATCAAGTTCCTCTACTCACACCAACTGCAACAAATCCCGACATCACCAACAAAGCTGGAAAATTAAATGATTATGTGTTCAGGACTTGCTTTATCGATCCATTCCAAGGGACGGTGGCAGCCAATTTCGCAACTGACGAAATTGGGGCAAAGACGGCTGCGATCTATGTGGATAGCGCAAGTGATTATTCAAAAGGACTGGCCGCAGCCTTTAAAGAAGCATTCACTGCCAAGGGCGGTAAAATCGTGGCGGAAGAAGCTTATGTAACGAAAGATACTGATTTCCGCTCTACATTAACACGTATCAAATCCGCAAAACCGGAGTTCGTTTTCCTTCCTGGTTATTATGAAGAAGTCGGATTGATCTTAAAACAGGCTCGTGAAGACGGCATAGACCTTCCATTCATGGGCGGAGACGGCTGGGATTCACCGAAGGTCGTTGAAATTGCCGGAGCTGAGGCTTTGAAAAATACCTATATCACGAATCACTATTCTCCGGAAGATGAAGATGCAAAAATCCAGGATTTCGTTGCAGCCTTCAAAAAGGAATACAATAAAACACCGGATGCCTTTGCCGCACTTGGCTATGATACTGGCTACTACCTAGCTGATGCCATCAAGAGATCTGGTGATGCTTCTCCAGAAAAAATCAGACAAGCGTTGGAAGATGTCAAAGATCTTCAATTAGTTTCCGGAACGCTGAACCTAGATGAAAACCATGATCCGATCAAATCGGCGACCATCTTGGAATATGTGGATGGCAAACAAACATTCAAAACAAAAATCAATCCATAATAGCTTACATGGATAGGGGGCAAGTCCCCCCTATTCTATATTCACTTAAAAAACACCTTTACGGGGAGAGTGCAATATGGAACTGATTCAGCAATTGGTAAATGGCATTTCACTCGGAAGCATTTATGCGTTGATCGCACTTGGTTATACGATGGTATATGGAATCGTCAAGCTCATAAACTTCGCCCATGGCGACGTATTCATGGTCGGTTCATTTGTCGGGTTTTACGCCATTACCGTAATGGACTTATCCTTCATTCCAGCTTTATTGATTTCGATGGTCTCATGTGCCATCTTTGGCGTTTTAATTGAACGCATTGCTTATAAACCCCTTCGTAATGCAACACGGATTGCGGCCTTGATAACGGCCATCGGTGTTTCCCTTCTGATAGAAAACGGGCTGATTTACATCCGGGGCGCCCAGCCGGAAGCCTATCCAAATAACGTCCTTCCGATGGATAAACTCGATATATTGGGAGTTTCCATCAGCAGTCAATCGATATTGATCTTATCTGTTTCCATCATATTAATGATCATCCTACAATTCGTTGTCCATAAAACCAAAATCGGCAAAGCGATGCGAGCCGTTTCATTCGATTCCGAAGCGGCTAAGCTGATGGGAATCAATGTGAATAATACGATTTCGGCTACGTTCGCCATAGGTTCTGCGCTTGCAGGGGCTGCTGGTGTCATTTTTGGAATCTACTATATTAAAATCGAGCCGTTGATGGGTGTCCTTCCTGGCCTTAAAGCATTTGTTGCAGCAGTCTTGGGCGGCATCGGCATCATTCCGGGAGCGATGGTCGGCGGTCTGCTGCTTGGAGTGATCGAGGCTTTGGTCAGTGCTGCCGGTTATTCATTATGGCGTGATGGTGTGGCTTTCGTCGTACTTATCTTGATTTTGATTTTCTTGCCGCAGGGTCTGTTCGGTAAAAATAAAAGAGAAAAAGTATAAGGGAGACATGGCGATGACTACTTTAAAGAATTCAAAGGGTTTTTGGCTCTCGATCGTGCTCGCACTTATTTTTTTCGGAATCATGCAGTACACCATTTCAAACGGTATGCTCAACCCATTTTATATCAACACGCTCATGTTCATCGGCATCAATATCATGCTGGCGACGAGCCTGCATTTAATCATTGGAATAACCGGGCAGTTCTCGATTGGTCATGCAGGTTTTTTAGCGGTAGGGGCCTATGCTTCGGCCGTCATGACAATGAAGCTGGAACTTCCTTTCATCATAGCTGTATTGGCTGGGGGCGTAATAGCCGCTGTTGCGGGCATGGTAATCGGGGTACCGAGCTTGCGTCTGAAGGGGGATTACCTGGCGATAGCTACGCTTGGATTTGGGGAAATTGTCCGGATCGTCCTTTTGAATATTGATTATGTAGGAGGGGCAAGCGGGATGCAGGTATCCCACCTGACTACTTGGCCATGGGTTTTTGCCTGTGTGATGATCACCGTCTTAGTCATCCGGAATTTCACCAATTCGACTCACGGACGGGCATGCATATCCGTAAGGGAAGATGAAACGGCGGCTGATGCGATGGGAATCAATACGACCTATTATAAAGTGGCGGCTTTCGTCATCGGAGCTTTTTTTGCCGGGATCGCCGGATCGCTTTATGCCCATAATTTCTATATTATCCAGCCATCGAATTTCGGTTTCCTAAAATCCTTCGATATTCTGATTTTCGTCGTACTTGGCGGTCTTGGAAGTCTATCAGGTTCGGTTTTGGCCGCAATTTTACTGACGATCGTAACGACATTCCTTCAGGATTATCCCGAAACGAGGATGATCATCTACAGCCTTGTCCTGATCCTGATGATGATTTTCCGCCCGCAGGGTTTAATGGGAACAAGAGAAATCACCTCATTGTTCACACATAAAAAAACGAAAGGGGGCCCAAAGGATGGAAGCCACAATACCGTTGCTTAAAGTAGATTCGGTGGGTATCCGTTTTGGCGGGTTGAAAGCTGTGTCCGATGTGAATGTGGAATTATTTCCGGGGGAACTTGTAGGCCTGATCGGCCCGAATGGAGCTGGGAAAACGACCTTCTTCAATTTATTGACGGGTGTGTATGTCCCTACTGAAGGAACGATTGCCTTGAATGGGGAAAACCTGAATAAGCAGCCGCCTTATAAAATTACCCGAAAAGGGATCTCGAGGACCTTTCAAAACATTCGCCTCTTCAGTGAGTTATCCGTGATCGATAACGTGAAGGTTGCTTACCACTCGCTTGCCAAGCATGGAATTCCAAGCTCGATATTCCGGCTGCCTGGACATTTTTCCGGGGAAAAGGAAATGGATGAAAAGGCATTGGAATTCTTGAGGATTTTCAACCTGGACCATTTTAAGGATGAAAAAGCGAAGAATCTTCCATACGGCCAGCAAAGGCGGCTGGAAATCGCGCGTGCTCTTGCCGCCAACCCGAAACTTCTTTTACTGGACGAACCCGCAGCCGGAATGAACCCGCATGAAACGAAAGAATTAATGAACCTCATTGCATTTATCCGGAAGGAATTCAACCTTACCGTGTTGCTCATCGAGCATGATATGTCACTTGTCATGGGGGTATGCGAACGGATTTACGTTCTTGATCATGGACAGCTTATCGCTCACGGAAAGCCGGAACAAATCCGCAACGATCCAAAGGTCATCGAGGCATATCTAGGGGAGGAGGTTTCCTGATGCTGAAAATAGAGGACATCAATGTTTATTATGGTAATATCCAAGCGTTAAAAGGGGTTTCCATGGAGATTAATGAGGGCGAGATCGTGACCTTGATCGGGGCGAACGGAGCGGGAAAAAGCACGTTGCTCAAAACGATATCCGGACTGTTAAAACCAAAGCAAGGAAAGGTTTTGTTCGAAGGCGATCCGATTGGGGGAAAAGCTGCCCAGTCCATCGTGAAAATGGGCATATCCCATGTACCTGAAGGACGCCGTGTCTTTGCCAACATGACGGTTGCCGAAAACCTGGAGCTTGGGGCATATTTACGGAAAGACAAAGATGGCATCAATAAAGATATGGAAAAGGTGTATGAGTTATTTCCGAGACTGCTGGAGAGAATCAAACAGCAGGCAGGCACGCTATCAGGCGGTGAACAGCAGATGCTTGCAATGGGCCGGGCCTTAATGGCCAAACCACGGTTATTGCTTCTCGATGAACCTTCGATGGGCCTTGCACCGCTTTTGGTGAAGCAAATATTCAACATCATCCAGGAAATCAGTGAGACCGGAACGACGATCCTTTTGGTCGAGCAAAACGCCAACCTTGCTCTATCCATTGCAGATCGGGCTTATGTCGTTGAAACGGGCCGAATCGTCCTCTCGGGCAATGCCGAGGAACTCACTTCAAGTGAAGAAATAAAAATGGCCTATTTAGGAGGACATTGAACCTCCGTTTGGCTGGGTGCCGGGGGCGGACCGCCCATGGAAAGCGAGTGCCTGCAGCGGAAATCAACGGTCGAATTATACAAAAATCAATTAGTATCGTGTTTCTCTACAGTCATGAACCGCCGTTTGGCGGTTTTTTTGTTTGATGATCGGGTTATGCAAAATATACAGAATGATAAAAAAACAGAGGAGCTTCATGCATGATTTTATACATCCAGTATAGTATTATTCAATTTTGATATAGGAATTAAGACTAAAAAAGAACCTAAAAACTGGGTTTAATTCCCTACCAATATACTTCTATTTTGGTAAAAATGTAATTAAAAGGATGAAAAAAATAAGGGAATGAATAAAATTTTTTGAGCAATAAATAAGGAATTTATAATATTAATATAATTAAATTATCAGTTTTTTCTGATTATATCGCCTATTTTCGCAATATTTAAAATATATAAAGATAAAAATGATAAAGCACTTCCTGTGAAAAATATCCTATTTGGCGAAATCTTCTCACAATTATTATATAGACGGAATGAAAATTATGCGGTAAACTATTTTTCGAAATATTAATTTAATTTTAAAAATTTCATCTAATCAACTTTTTCTGAGGCATCTTGAATAAATATTCATGCATCAGAGTGATGATTACAAAACGGGGGGATTATTTATGAAAAAGAAAAAACTAGCAGGTGCATTCCTTTCTCTAACACTTGCTGCAGGAGTGCTAGCCGGTTGTTCCAGCTCTGGTTCATCAGAAAAATCAAGCGGAGATGGAGATACGATAAAAATCGGTGTCAACCTTGAATTATCAGGCGGTGTTGCTTCATATGGACAATCGATTGCAGAAGGTCTGGAGCTTGCGACTGCAGAAATAAATAAAGAAGGCATTGACGGTAAAAAAATCAAACTTATAAAAGTCGATAATAAATCAGAAGCGTCAGAAGCGACAAGCGGAGCGATCAAGCTGACATCACAAGATCAGGTTGCAGCGATCGTTGGTGCAGCGACAAGCACGAACTCGATTGCTCAAGTACAGATTGCTCAAGATAATAAAGTGCCGGTCATCTCACCTTCCGGTACAAGCCCTGAAATCACTTTCAGCAAGGATAAATTGAACGATTACGTTTTCAGGACAAGCTTCATCGATCCGTTCCAAGGAACGGTAGCTGCGAACTTTGCCACTAAAGAAATCAAAGCGAAAAGTGCAGCGATCTATATTGACAGCGCAAGTGATTATTCAAAAGGATTAGCGGCTGCCTTTAAAGAACAATTCGAAAAAAATGGCGGAAAAATCGTTGCTGAGGAAGCTTACATCGCGAAGGATACTGATTTCCGTTCCACATTGACTCGTTTGAAATCGGCAAAACCTGATTTCATTTTCCTTCCTGGTTACTATGAGGAAGCTGGTCTTATCGTGAAGCAGGCACGTGAAACTGGACTTGACGTTCCGTTCATGGGCGGCGACGGCTGGGATTCTCCTAAGCTAGTTGAAATTGCCGGTGCAAAAGCTCTAAATAATACGTTCATCACGAACCATTATTCTTCAGGTGACCCTGATGAGAAAATTCAGAATTTTGTGTCTGCATTTAAAGCGAAGTACAAAGATAAATCCCCGGATGCATTTAACGCTCTAGGATATGACACAGGATACTTCCTTGCAGACGCAATTAAACGTGCTGGATCAGCGGATTCGGAAAAAATCAAAGAAGCGCTGGAAAAAACGGCGGATCTTGAGCTTGTAACGGGTACATTCACATTGGATGAGAAGCATAATCCAATCAAATCTGCTACCATCCTTGAGTTTAAAGAGGGAGAGCAAGTTTTCAACACAAAAATCAATCCTTAATTTCGGAGAACAACTCCAATCCTTTCGCCGGCCCTTCGTCAATAAGAAGGTGCTGGCGAATTCTCATTTTTCAAGCATGCCAGGTCGCTTTACTTCCCCTTAGCGGAATGAAAAGAGTCTGGACAAATCACTCATAAAATTAGATTTTCAAGGAGAGTCGAACATGGAATTGATACAACAGTTAATAAACGGGGTTTCACTAGGAAGTATTTATGCCCTTATCGCTCTCGGATATACGATGGTTTACGGGATTGTTAAATTGATAAACTTCGCACATGGGGATGTATTCATGGTCGGCTCATTCGTTGGGTTTTACTCGATAACGGTCCTGGATCTGTCATTCGTGCCCGCCCTATTAATCTCGATGACGGTCTGTGCGCTGTTTGGTGTATTGATCGAGCGTATTGCGTACAAGCCATTGCGTAACGCAACACGTATTGCGGCACTTATCACTGCCATCGGTGTTTCCCTATTGATCGAATACGGATTCATCTACGTCCGCGGTGCACAGCCGGAAGCTTATCCGAATGATGTATTGCCGGCGGACAAGTTCAATATTTTTGGAGTTTCCATCAATAGCCAATCGGTATTGATTTTTGGAGTGGCCGTAGTTCTAATGATCATCCTTCAAATCATCGTTCATAAATCAAAAATAGGAAAAGCGATGCGTGCCGTTTCCTTTGACGCGGATGCAGCCAAACTGATGGGGATAAATGTCGATAACACGATTTCTGCCACCTTTGCAATCGGTTCCGCATTGGCTGGGGCAGCGGGCGTCATTTTCGGTATTTACTATATCAAAATCGAGCCGCTAATGGGTGTGCTTCCGGGATTGAAGGCATTCGTTGCCGCCGTTCTCGGAGGGATCGGGATTATTCCGGGCGCGATGGTCGGTGGCCTATTGCTAGGTGTCATCGAAGCTTTGGTCAGTGCCGCCGGTTACTCATTATGGCGTGATGCTGTAGCCTTCGTCGTACTGATTCTTATCTTGATTTTCATGCCACAAGGCTTATTCGGTAAAAACAAAAAAGAAAAAGTATAGGGGAGACAAAGCAATGACTACAATTAAGCGAGCAAAAGGTTTTTGGCTCTCGATTTCACTATCATTGATCTTTTTCGCCGCAGTTCAAGTGTTAATCGGCGGCGGATCGCTAAATCCTTTTTATCAAAATACGCTCATGTTCATCGGGATCAATATCATTCTGGCAGCGAGCCTGCACTTGATCATCGGGATAACCGGGCAGTTCTCCATCGGACATGCCGGCTTCCTGGCAGTCGGTGCCTATGCTTCAGCCGTCATGACGATGAAGCTGGAAATGCCATTTTATGCGGCATTGATAGTCGGAGGTTTGGCATCAGCGCTGGCAGGCTTGATCATCGGAATTCCAAGCTTACGCTTAAAAGGTGACTACCTGGCGATTGCGACCCTCGGTTTTGGTGAAATCGTCCGGATCATGCTGCTGAATATCGATTATGTCGGCGGAGCGAGCGGCATGCAGGTTTCCCATTTGACCACTTGGCCGTGGGTATTCGCCTCCGTCATCGTAACGATCATCGTCATCCGGAACTTTACTAGCTCGACCCACGGAAGAGCCTGCATATCGATCCGCGAGGACGAAACGGCTGCCGATTCGATGGGAATCAACACGACGTATTATAAAGTTGTCGCGTTTGCGATCGGTGCTTTTTTTGCCGGTATCGCCGGGGGGCTTTACGCTCATAACTTCTATATCATCCAGCCATCGAACTTCGGATTCCTGAAATCATTCGATATTTTGATCCTCGTCGTGCTTGGAGGTCTTGGAAGTCTTTCCGGTGCGGTATTGGCCGCGATATTATTGACGGTTGTCACGACTTTCCTTCAGGACTATCCGGAAACACGAATGATCATCTACAGCCTTGTGCTGATCGTGATGATGCTCTATCGCCCACAAGGCTTAATGGGGACAAAAGAAATAACATCCATGTTCAAACGTAAAGGAGGAAGCAGCCATGAAAAAAATAAAAACACCGCTGCTTAAAGTCGATTCGGTCGGCATCCAGTTCGGGGGGCTTAAAGCCGTTTCTGATGTTAACGTCGAGCTATATCCAGGAGAACTGATTGGCTTGATCGGGCCGAACGGCGCTGGAAAAACGACTTTCTTTAACTTGCTGACAGGAGTTTACGTCCCGACAGAGGGCACGATTTCTTTGGAAGGTGAGAACTTAAGAAAACTGCCTCCATATAAAATCACGCAAAAAGGGATCAGCCGGACATTCCAGAACATTCGCTTATTCAGTGAATTATCCGTGATCGATAATGTAAAAGTAGCCTATCATTCGCTTTCGAAGCATAACATCTTAAGTTCAATCTTCCGCATGCCGATCCATTTTAAAGGCGAAAAGGAAATGGATGAAAAAGCGATTGAGTTCCTGAAGATTTTCAACCTTGATCAATATAAGGATGAAAAGGCGAAGAACCTGCCATATGGTAAACAAAGACGTTTGGAAATCGCCCGTGCACTTGCAGCCAACCCAAAACTGCTTTTGCTGGATGAACCGGCTGCGGGGATGAACCCTCAGGAAACCCATGAGCTCATGAACCTGATTGCCCTCATCCGTGAGAAATTTGATTTGACCGTATTATTGATAGAACATGATATGCCACTCGTCATGGGTGTTTGCGAACGCATATATGTACTCGATCACGGACAACTGATCGCTCAAGGAAAGCCAGAGGAAATCCGCAACAATCCAAAAGTCATCGAGGCCTATCTGGGCGAGGAGGTTTCATAATGTTAAAAATCGAGGACATCAACGTCTATTACGGAAACATTCAAGCCTTGAAAGGAATCTCGCTTTCTATTAACGAAGGCGAAATCGTAACCCTGATCGGGGCGAACGGAGCCGGAAAAAGCACGCTGCTGAAAAGCATTTCCGGCCTATTAAAACCAAAACAAGGGAAGATCGTATACGAAGGGCAATCCATCGGCGGAAAGGCGGCACAATCGATCGTGAAAATGGGCATCTCGCATGTTCCTGAAGGCCGGCGGGTATTTGCTAACATGACCGTCGAAGAAAACCTTCAGCTTGGTGCTTATTTACGTAAGGATAAGGCAGGCATCAAGCAGGATATGGAGAAAGTCTATGAATTATTCCCACGGTTGCTAGAGCGCCTGAAACAGCAATCCGGAACACTTTCCGGCGGGGAACAGCAAATGCTCGCAATGGGCAGGGCGCTTATGGCCAAACCCCGGCTTCTGTTATTGGACGAGCCATCCATGGGACTTGCACCATTATTGGTGAAGCAAATCTTTCATATCATTGAAGAAATCAACAAAACAGGTACAACGATTCTGCTGGTCGAACAAAATGCCAACTTAGCACTATCCATCGCGGACAGAGCCTATGTTGTCGAAACCGGCCGAATTGTCCTATCAGGCAAATCAGAGGAACTGACCGCAAGCGAAGAAATCAAGAATGCTTATCTAGGCGGACATTAAACCTCTTTATAGCGGTTTTAGACTGTAGGGAAGCTCGATGAAAAATCGGGTTTCCCTACAGTTTTTTATTGAAAAAAGTTCCAGTTGATTTCAGAAATCCGCTCCCTTTCCGCCGACTGCCTGCCAAGCCGCATCAAAGCAAGCGGCTGCGGTGTCTCGGCTAGCCAGTAATTCGGCAGGAGTGTCGCAAATTTCTTCATCTAGTGTTTCATCCATAAAAAAAGTAAAAAACATGAAGAATATACAAGTCTTCTTTTAAAAAAAAGGATTTGGGGTGAGATACTTTGACCCACTTTTTTAGACGAAAGTGTTCGATCTGAATAAGTTGATTGAACGGAAGGTTCGAGACTCCTGCGGGAAAAGCGAGTCCAGGGGAGACCCCACAGGCGCAGAAAGCGTCGAGGAGGCTCCCGGACCGCCCGCGGAAAGCGAGTGCCTGGAGTGGAAATCAAAATAAAAAGTAAAAAACATGAAGAATATACAAGTCTTCATTTAAAAAAAGAATTCGGGGTGAGGTGAGGTACTTTGACCCACTTTTTTAGACAAAAGTGTTCGATCCTGAATAAGTTGATTGGAACGGAAGGCACGAGACTCCTGCGGGAAAAGCGAGTCCAGGGGAGACCCCACAGGCGCAGAAAGCGTCGAGGAGGCTCCCGGACCGCCCGCGGAAAGCGAGTGCCAGGAGTGGAAATCAAAGTGCAAATTTTACAGTAAAATTATTACCTACAGTCAACCGCTTTGTTTTTAAATTTAGCTAGACCCCATTTTGTCGACAAACTAAAGCCGTTTTATAGCGGTTTTTTTATTGTGTAAATAAGTTAATTTAACTAGATAAAAAGGTTAGTAAATCCAAATCAGACGGTATACAATCTAGTTAGGAATAATAGTAGAATTGGTTCATGATTAAACCTCATCAAAAGCTATTCTTAATCATATTTTTTGGAGTGATTGTATGCACAAACTTATTCAGGTTTTACTGCCGGTTTTATTACTGCTTATGATTCTGCCAATCTACCAGCCAGATGCTGCATCTGCAGAAGAGACCCCGCAATCTGATGGTGTCATCGTCAAATATAAAGAGACGAACGATGAGCCGATACATGAGTTGATAGAAAAGGTGGAGGTTCCTAAAGGGGAAACGACCGACAACGTAATCGAGGAACTCGAAGAACAGAAGAATGTAGAATATGCAGAGCCAAACTATCTTTTCAAGAAGATGGAAAGCCCGAACGATCCAGCCTACATAGACCAATGGCACCATAAAAAGCTTGGTACGAATGCAGCGTGGACAAAATCAATGGGCTCGAAGGAATTGATCGTGGCCATCATTGACGACGGCATCGATCGTAACCACGAAGATTTAAAAGGAAGGATTGTCAATGCCTATGATACGATACGCAATCGGAAGCATATCGTCCCAAAAGGGGCGCACGGAACGCATATTGCAGGCATCATTGCCGGTTCTGCGAACAACGGCATAGGAGGAACCGGTGTTGCCCCAAATGTTAAACTAATGCCGATCAATGTCTTTGATGGAGAGTATGCCGATACGGCCGATATCATTGAGGCGATACATTATGCCGTTGCGCAAAAGGCAAACATCATCAATATGAGTTTAGGAGACACCAGCTATTCGGAGGCATTGAACAAGGCCGTCCAGGAAGCCTATAAAAATGGCGTATTGATCGTCGCGGCTGCCGGGAATGAAGGGGATATGGGGAAAAATGTCCAGCGTGTGTACCCAGCCGCATTCAGCCACGTCATTTCCGTTGCTGCCACTAACTCAAGTGACAAGCGTCCCAGTTATTCCAACTACCATTCAACAGTCGATATTGCGGCCCCTGGAGATGATATCCTTTCAACCCTGCCATATGGTAGATACGGCTGGATGAGCGGAACATCGATGGCCGCGCCGATGGTGGCCGGTGTAGCGGCATTGATTTGGTCCAATGAGCCGAAGCTTAACAAAACGGAGGTCGAATACCGCCTCTATGATTCAGCCGTGGACCTAGGTGCAAAAGGGAAAGACATCTACTATGGAAACGGGCGGGTCAATGCCAAAAAAGCACTCGAGATGAAGACGCTGACCAAACCGGCCGTGACCGCAATATCCGATAAGGACACCAAGATCAATGGGAAAATCCCGACCGATTTCAAAACGGGGACCGTCTCCATTTATACCGGTAATAAACAACTCGCCACAGTGAAAATCAACGGCGAAAAAACGTTTACAGCGACTATCGCAAAACAGACAGCCGGAACGACCATCTCTACTAGGGTGATCGATAAATCGGGAAATAAAAGTATACCCGTTTCATTTAAAGTGGCAGATAAAACGGCTCCTGCAAGACCGTCGGTAAATACGGTAGGTGACAATACCGTCAAAGTAACCGGCAAAGCGGAAGCGGGATCTTCCGTCACTGTCAAAACTAGCAGTACGGTTCTAGGCAAAGCAAATTCCAACAGCGCAGGGAATTTCACCGTAACGATGGCAAAAAAACAAAAAGCCGGAAAAGTCCTATCCGTTACAGCAACCGATAAAGCAGGAAATGTTAGCTCGATCAAAACCGTGACAGTTGCAGACAAAACAGCACCAAGTAAACCGACGGTCAACACAGTAACGACAAAAACGACAATAGTAACCGGCAAAGCAGAGGCCAACTCCACAGTGTCCATCAAAGCATCAAAAAAAGTGATCGGCTCTGCCACTGCAACGACTAAAGGCACATTCTCGGTTAGAATTCCTAAGCAAAAAGCAGGAAAGAACCTATACATTTATGCCAAAGACAAAGCGAAAAACGTAAGCGAATCAAGAAAAGTAACAGTAAAAAAGTAATAGAAAAACAAGAACAGCTCCCAATCTTCAAATTGGGGGCTGTTCTTGTCAATCTCTATTTCCATACATCATTTCCGTGCTTCGGCTGTAAAGCTCAATGATATTGCCGAAAGGATCCTCACAATAGATTAAATAATAGGGCTTGTTCTCCCAAGTATTCCATATATCACTTCTCCTTTTACCGCCAGAAGCAGCAATATCAGCAGCCAGCTTTTCGATATCATCCGCTATTAAACAAATATGAAAAAAGCCCTCATAACCGCGACTATCACCTTTAGGCATCCTCGGCTCCTCAAACTCAAAAAGCTCAATCCCTACTGAATTATCCGCCATCAAATGAGCATTTCGCATCTTTTTAACAGTATCACCAAGCAGATCATTCGTCATATTAGGTTCATTCTCCCCACTTGCATCGAACGAATAGGGACCCGCCAATAACCTGAATCCCAAAACCTGCTCATACCACTTAATCGCCGCATCCAAATCAGGTACAGCCAATCCAACATGAGTAATTGCTGTCATATGTATCCCCCCTGATCATCAAAATACCCGTTTAAGGTGAGGGGCAAACGGCACCGTTTTGGACAAAAAAAGAAGCAATAGCCAATGGTATAAACAAGATAAGTAGACGAGGAAAAATGAATTTAATGAAGCAGACGGTGCAGGAACAAGCGGGAGATATTTGTCATAAATCAGATCTTATCGAAATGGCTATCCTCATTTTAAAATTCAAATAAGGTGCTCCCATTACGGAGCACCTCAGCTTTTTTAAAATTTCTATTTGCCATACTATTTCCAAACAACTTATTCTTTCTTGGATTGTAACCAGTCTAAAAAGTCATCCCTGAAAACCCTCATGGACCTTTTTAAACGAATTAAAGGAAAATCGGTACTTCCCATGTATTCATCAGCAGTTCTTTCACTAACATTTAAAATAATCTGCCAAGTGGTCTACAGTTAATAATTCTGATAGTTGTGATATCACAACCGTTTCGTTCGTTATTATTTCCTCCCTTCTTTCATGATTTACGTAATTTATATGGCCTAGCCTTCTCCAATGCATACTGCTACTTTCTTAGAACATTTCGGGCACGTCAGTGTATCAACTTTATCTTCCATAACAGAAAGACGAGATACTACTCCAAACAGTGTTGAACAATTCTCACATAAATATGTATATACACCTTCCACTTTCAAACTTATCACTCCTTTGACTTATCATTTGTTAAACTAAAAAAATCTATAAGGATCCAATCTGATATGTGATAGGCTTAAACGCTTTTCACTAATCAAGCTTGTAGTAATTGTGTTACCCCCGAAGGTACTACTGCATTGTTAAAGCCCTTCTCTCTGCAAGTTTCGGAAGTTTCCTCTATTATGGCTACAATATCCTAAGGCTATTAGGATGAACCAACAAAAGATTGATGTTTTTTAAAATTATAATTACATTGAAGTGTTTTACTAGTATAATATCATAGGTATATTGTCTGTTTTTTAAAAATATAGGGCGTGACAAATGTACCTGCAAAATATGTCGCAGGGTTACAAGTTCCAGAAAACATGGGGGGAAAGAATTGAAACAAGAAACAGTTTATGGTCGTCTTGAAAATGGAAATCCTGTTTTATTGGATGGCTATTGCCTTTTCAATGGCACAAAGAGTATTGGTAAAAAAAGGAAATTCAATATAAAGTATTTCGTGTATAATCAAGAAACGAACAATACGGTTACTCTCTCAGAATATGAACCAATGACAATCTTACAAACAATCACTTTAAAGAAAGGCCATATTAATAAAGAAGGGAAATTTGAGAATGAAAGAATCATTTTCTTCGTAGATACAAACGGCAAACTTTCCTTCGTGAAAACAAATCAAAAAAATCTGCAGATAGACAAAACGCTGGATAAAATAGAGAAAAGCCCGTTTTTCAAAAGTTTAGTATTCCTTTTATTCTTTCGCTTCCTTTTTGTTGGGGTCATGCGTTTCAGAAATTATTCGTTCAAAGAAGCATATTTATCGTTCGGTTACGATAAAAGCATAAATTTTAAAGTGCATTTTCTCTTTCCAGTCAAAATAAGAGAGAAATTTGCATTGAAGACAGGAAAGATATCCGTACTCATTCATGCTTACTGGACTTTCGTGCCAATGAAAGAAATTTATCAACATTATGTAAATACTAGCGAGATAAATACGCCTGTTTTTATCCAACTCAGTCACGCTGATCATAATTATTGGTATAATTTTAAATCAGACTCTAAGCACAAATACGATAAAAATCACTATCTGTACAACACCCGTTCCTATCGTTTGGGGCAGATGAATAGTGAACTTTTTATTCGGAAGTCTATCACAGGTCAATACGTTATCGTATTGACAAGTATGATGAGCAAAAGCATTATAATAAAAGAAAGATTTGCTTATCTGATTAGCCTTTTTTCACAAAGTAAAAAAAAATACGATGTCTATTTTGAAAAGTTCAGTGCAGGGGCATCGGAATCCGCCTTTGAACTGTTTAAATATGCATTCAAGATGGGGGATTCCTGTGTTTATATATTAGAAAAAGGACACCCCGAATACCAAAATCTAAAGCAACAGTACGGCAGGTCGCTTGTTGGGAAAAATAGTTTTCTAGCTTTTTATCACATCTTTTTAGCCAGAAGCTTTCAATCTTCCGATCTGGTGGGACATATACAACGCCGATTGTACGATAACGATTATTTAATTAAGAAAAAGGTTCTTTCAACTGATAAAAAAATAATGTTACAGCATGGACCATGTATGGCGACCAATATTTTCGAACGTGGTTACTTTAACCGTAAAGTGCCGATTGCACCAGATTACATGCTCGTAAATTCCAATTTTGAGAAAAACTTATTCCTTAATAATACAGGTTATACGGAAAAAGAACTGATGGTAACAGGGCTGCCTAATATTGATTTATATGTCAAGGAACAACAAAGTGAAAAAAATCAAATTACATTTATGCTTACATGGCGACCGTGGGATCTTACAGGTAGCATTGAAGTTGGAAGCTATTTGGACCGGTATTTCTCATTCTTAGAATTGATTCGAAAAGAGGAGTTTTACAAAGATAAAAAAATTAATGTCATTCTCCATCCTAAATCAAGAATCATACTTCAAGAACAGTTCCCAGATATATATGATAAATACGAAGAATCGTTTTATATAGGGGACATAAAGGATGCTCTATTGAACAGTAAAGTTGTCATATCCGATTATTCTTCTATTACTTTTTATGCGTTTGCAGGTGGAAGTAATGTTATCTTCTATTGGGAAGACAAAGCCTTGGCAGAAGTGGAATATGGCGCGCCTAACATTCTCCAGAAAGAGATTGCTTTTGGCGGCATAGTAGAGACATTCAAGGATTTGCACGCCGAAATCGTTTACAGTTACAATAACCCACAATCTCCTTTCTATACTTCACAGTTTTCAAAATTAATGGAGTGCACAAGTGGTCATAATACTAAAAATACCTATGACTACATTCAAAACATACTTTTCGAAAGTGAACATAACCCTTTAGAGGAAGAGAGTGCATTTACTATTCCTGAAAAGCAATCTTCTGCTTCTTGATTGTTCTGAATGAAACGTTAATCAGGGACAAAGAGGGTATAAGGCCACCAATTGGTGGTCTTTTTTAATGTGTGTTAATTTACATCATACATTCAAATTAGAGAAAAATACCTTTGTTAGGGGCAAACGGCACCGTTTTGGACAAAAAAAGGAAGCAATAGCCAATATTGCTTCTTTTTTACATATATCGACCTTATGAAATTTTTTAAATCTCACCCTCTTCAAGCCTCCTACTATACTCAACTTTACTTATTAACCCTTTTGCATTACAGGTAAGACAATCTGTATAAATATCGTAGGCACCTGTACCTGCACAAACATGGCATTTAACATGAGTTTCCGGTATATCCTTATGCATGAATGAAAAAACTTTTCCAATATACTGCAGAATAATCATTCCCAAAACTCCTTTTTTTTCTATCATACAACGAAAAAGAGAGAAGGGAACTGGAAATACAATAACATTACTTAAAACAAATAAAACCATAACATAGTTTACATGGGGTTAAAAAAGTGCTGTAACAAATGCGATAAACTGTTCTACAAAAATTACTTCTGTTTTCAATAGGCTGTTTTCGAATACTTTGTTGCCATTTACCTAGTAATGCGGTGTGGTTGATTTCCCCTCCAGATGCTCGCTTTCCGTGGGGCGGGCGGTGAGCCTCCACGGCGTAAACGCCTTTTGGGTCTCACCTGTCACGCTGCTCCCACAGGAGTCTCGCACTTCCGTTCCAATCAACCTTAAATCGTTTCGTTTTAATAACAAAAATCTTTACTAAAAGAGCCTTTCAAAAAAAAGAACATCCAAAAAGATGTCCTTTAATGTGTGATTACTTCATTTTTCTTAAAATCCATTGGTAAGCCAGGATTGAAATCCCGACAGAGACTGCTGCCATTATGTAAATGCTTATATACCCAAACAGATAGCCGATTTGTCCGAAAAGGATGGCACCTAAACCGATTCCAAGATCAAAGAAGGAATAGAAAGTGGCATTGGCCATGCCTTTTCGATTTCGGGCAGCGTGTTCAAGAGACCACGCTTGAAGAGCTGGTTGGACAGCACCGAATCCAATGCCATAAAAAATAGCTGCCATATACAGAATCATGTTACTTGGCATCCAGGCTAGCATTAGCATCGCCGCTACGATAAAAAGAGTGGACGGAATGAAGACAGCTTGATGTCCTTTTTGATCATAGATCTTTCCAGCGAACATACGTGTGAAAATAAGAGCTAAAGCGTAAAGAAAAAAGTATCCTTGAATACCTGTCAGACCTTTTTCGATTGTATAAAGCGGTAAGAAGGTAGCAGTCCCGCCAAAAGTTACCGTAATGAAAAAAACAAGAACGGACGGAGCAACGGCGCTTTTTTCATAAATGTCAAACCTTTTTGTTTTAACTGGGGCAGAAGCATGATCTACTTTTTTATACGTAATGGTTGAAGCCATGATCCAAGCTGCCAGGCTTAATACTCCGCAAAATAAAAACAAATGTTGAAAGGTTAGAACATCCGCTAAGAAAAGCCCGAATGAAGGACCAAAAGCCATCGCCAAATTACCCGATAAAGTGAAGTATCCCATTCCCTCACCCTGACGCCTTGCTGGGATAAGATCGGAGGCAATCGTACCTGATGCCGTGGTCGTATAGCCCCAGCCAATCCCTTGCACAATCCGCATAGCGCATAGATGGAAAATACTCACCATAAATCCGAACGAACCAATCGCTACAGCCAATAGGGCTAGACCGAACAAGAAAACAAAACGCCTGCCTTTTGTTTCCAAGGCCTGTCCAGCAAAAGGGCGGACAATCAGGGCGGAAAATAAAAACATGCCAGCAACTAACCCAATATACCGTTCATTGCCGCCAAGCTCTTTTACAAAAAGCGGAAGGGTAGGGGAAGTCATCTGAAAGGATAAAAAAACAAAAAAGTTAGCCAAGAAAATCATAATAAAATCACGCGACCAGATTTTATTAACAACCGGAAGTTCTTCTTTTAATAAGGGTATACCCATAATAGTTATTCTCCTTAATTGATAGTAATTATCATTCTCATTTTACTAAAACTATAGAGAACAATCTATAAAAATTAAGTGATCACTATAAATCTAAGTAATATTGACTAATAAGTTAGCCCGTTTTTAGAAACAAGAATTCGGTACGGAGGTCACTTTATATTCAGGAAACACAACACACAGGGTCTTATAGCGGATTTTCCATTAAATATGTTCCTGCCTATACAGAACCCTTATGTAGTGTGGAATTAACTTTGAGTGAAACAACCGTGAAGTTCCAATGGAAATTAGTTAATCGACAAGGTAATTATGGTAAAACTGTCGGATATTTGGGGGAGTTGTTAAGAAATCGTGTCATTATTATGAAATTTTAATTAAGGACCTTTTATTTCCCATTTATAAGGTATATTATTTGGGAAATGAGAGATTAAAGGAGTTAATTATGGGTAGATCAGAGACTGTAATGGAGAGAGTAGACGATTCTCTACATAGTAGTAGAAAGAAACCTATGGTTGTTAAACTAAATTCCGAACAACTTGATGATTTTATACAAAAATTCCCGGATGACGGAGAGTTTTTTGGTTTAAGCTATCACATTCATGACGATAAGACGGTCACTTTTAACTATAATTCAGATGGTAGACTTCTAGAAGTATTGAATTTGGTTAAATAATTGATACTTTGGAGTATCCAGCAGAAATGCTGGATTTTTTTATCTTAAATAATCTTAATGAGATATAGTGCGTATCAAAGTCGAATGATGTAGAGGATAAAACAGCGCCTGTGAAACCGACAGTAAAGAGGCGGTTACCATAAGACAAAAGTAAATGGCAAAGCGGAATCAGGCTATGCTGTTATTGTCACTATGAGAGCACTGCGTTCGGCAAAGCAAAGTCCAATAGCTCAGGGAAGTAAACTGTTACGATGACGAAAAAACAAAAGGCCGGTAAAGTCAATTTCATAAATGCAACCGACTCCCATGTATTCCATATATCGCTTTGCCTTTTCCGCCAATCATCATATTAAGCAAATATGATAAAAGCCCTCATAACCGAGACTCTTACTTTTTGAACAAAAAAAAGAAGCAATAGCCAATACTGCTTCTTTGATTACATATATCGACTCATGAAATTCATTAAATCTCACCCTCTTCAAGCCTCCTATTATACTCAACTTTACTTATTAACCCTTTTGCATTACAGGTAAGACAATCTGTATAAATATCGTAGGCACCTGTACCTGCACAAACATGGCATTTAACATGAGTTTCCGGTATATCCTTATGCATGAATGAAAAAACTTTTCCAATATACTGCAGAATAATCATTCCCAAAACTCCTTTTTTTTCTATCATACAACGAAAAAGAGAGAAGGAAACTGGAAATACAATAACATTACTTAAAACGAATAAAAATATAACATAGTTTAAAGGGGGTTGAAAAAAGTGCTGTAACAAATGCGATAAACTGTTAAATACTCTTGTTTTCAGAAAAAAAGAACATCCACAAAGATGTCCCTTAATTTAAAATACTTCATTTTTCTTAAAATCCATAGGTAAGGCAATATTGAAATCCCCACAGAGACTGCTGCCATCATGTAAATGCTTATATACCCGAAAAGATAGCCGATTTGTCCGAAGAGGATGGCGCTGAAACCGATTCCAAGATCAAAGAAGGAATAGAAAGTGGCATTGGCCATGCCTTTTCGATTTCGGGCAGCGTGTTCAAGAGACCACGCTTGAAGAGCCGTTTGGACAGCACCGAATACAATGCCATAAAAAATAGCTGCCATATACAGAATCATGTTACTTGGCATCCAGGCTAACAACAGCATCGCCACTACGATAAAAAGAGTGGACGGAATGAAGACAGCATGATGTCCTTTTTGATCATAGATCTTTCCAGCAAACATACTTGTGAAAATAAGCCTTTTTAAAAAGAATTCTAGCGAATATTTCCAAAAACAAAATAGTAGGGTTTGTTTTAAGATTTCTTTCCAGAGAGCTTATATAGGATTTGGCAACGCAGGATTTTACATCAGTGGATTAGATTGTGGACTAGTCGGAGATGAGAAATAAAAAAGAATATACAGTTCCAGCTAATATATAAGTCCTAATGCATCTTTTTTCTGAAGACGGATATAAACATTTAGAGCCTGTTAAAGACGAACGGATTACTTCTAGGACAACCTTTTAATAAATTAGAAAAAAAATCCAAGATGAACCGGAATTATCTATAACGTGATGTAGACTTGGTGAATCTGCGAAACGCTGGTTAAAGTGCCATTATTTCAAAGAAGATGAATCTAGATATGGATGTCCGAATTATACGCATTAAAGAAGAAGAGGATACAAAAGGCATTCAATGTGAATTGGGGCGTTACCTTTGGAAACTTTAGAAAATAGCTTCAAGTGTTATGACCAGGTTTTGTCAAACATCGCAAAGAAAAAGAATTTAAACAATGATGAAAAGTGAATTTGATTTTCTGAATGTAGCAGTTAAGGGAGCAACAGCTACTCTTAAAAAGTGCTCAGACTGAGTTGGATTTTAACAATGGAATCATTACAACATAGTCTTGAGGACGGCAGTACTGTTGAATGTAAAACGAATTCCAATAGATCACACAAGCTATACAAGATGCAGAATTTTTTTGATTGGTGATTTGCGACAAATGGAACAGCGATTGAAACAGAAGTACGTTCTGGAGTAAAACCAAAACCCTTAACGAACAATAGGTGATGATCTAGCACTGATTCCGAGGCGATAGTGGTGGCTACCTTGAAGTATAATGATGATAAAATTGTTGGAGTTACAACACAGTCTGTCGGAAAATGCGGTTAAATTTGAAATTATTATTGAGTCTCCTCGGAGTAGTTTTTGGATTGCTTCAAAAGGGTAACTCACGTACACATTTGCATGGGTTTCTTATATATTAGGATAAATATCTGTGTATGTAGGTTGTGTACCAATTACTAGATGCAAACTTTCTTGAAGTCAACCTAAGAATTTTACATTTTTATGTAACGAAAATGTGATACTTGCTGAAATTGAAGTAGTTGCGAGTTATAGATAAGTAGTTTCTTAGCTTTATCTAGAAGCTAGTCTTGAAGTATAGTTAATGAGAGGTGATTAATTTGGAACGAAGGAACTTTTTAGTGAACTTATTACTTTGGATACTAGCTTCCTTTTTTGGATACACGATCAAAAAGGAAGGCGAGAACTTGAATTTATCGAAAACAGATGCAAGGATGATTTTAGACCGAGATGGGAAGAACATCTCAGATAAAATTGGAAGTTTAAATAAAAAGGTTAGCTCAATATCTCTTGGTGTAGGGATAATACCTGAACAGTTTCCAAAGTTAACTGGAGAGGTTGATGAAACCCTAATGGTACAAAGAGCTATAGACAGCATTCCCGAAGGCGGTAAAATTACCCTTACAAAAATATATGACATAACCACTATTAATATTAAATCGAACATCAACATTGAGGGCAAAGGTCAAGAGGTTTCCGGGTTTAAATCTAAAGCAAATGTCATTGTAAATGTTTCAAATGGAAGTGTTAGGTGGAATTTATCAAACCTTGGAATTTGGGGAAGTGTTACAACAAGTATAGGAATCAATTTAGCCGGTGGTTCTAGAGGGATTGCTGACTTTTCTATCAGGAATCTATATATAAAAAACTGTCTTGTGGGAATGAAAACTTATTTCTCATGGGCTTTTACCGTAGATAGAGTACGTTTCCAAGATTGTATTAAAGGCATAGTTATGGAATCCCAATCAAATCAAGGTAATTTTTTGGCATGCAGTTTTAAAGTGCAATCTAAATTAGCTGATATTATAAATTGTAGTGCTATTAACTTCATAGGTTGTGAATTTGCAGGGAATAACCATGATGGTTCTATCCCGATATCACTTTACCAGTCCACTGCTATAAACTTTAACGGGAACTATGTAGAGTATTTTGCCCCTAACACCCCATTATTTGAGATTGGTACTGTTTCTTCAACCACTTGCAAGGCTATATCCATAACAGGTAATTATATATCACATGACACTACTGGGGAAATGATTAGGCTCTACACTGTAGGTGGCTTAAATATATCAAATAATTTCATTAGAAAATCTACTATCGGGTATTTAATAGAGGATAAGGTAGGGAATGCAAAAGGAATTGTCATGGAAGGGAACGATGGGTATGAGGTAGAACGTAATCTCACTAATTTTATACCGAACTATGGATTCTTTGCTTGGACAGGGGGAGAAGGTGCTTTTCCAGATGACATGGTAGCAACAAGCTCTAGTGTAACTGGCTCTCGAGGATCTGACGGGAGTTTACAAATAGTTACTACAGTCAATACACAAGGTTTCTCTTGTTTGGTAAATGAAAGTAATATAGCGTATGGGACAGTAGAAATTGAAGTAAAGTCATCTATAGATGTTGTAGTGTATATAGATTTTTTTGCTGATAGTGTATACTCTAACGTTGGCATACCTTTAAAGGCGGGAGTGTACACTAAGGTATCTTTAATTAAATACCTAAAAACAACTTCACTTACGGCCTTAAGGCTAAGGTTTAGTAAAATAGGAACATATAACATTAAAAGTATCAGGATGTATAGAGGGGTGGTTGATCTAGAAAGAGATAAGTCACCAGCCCTTATCTCCAGTAATAAACCTTCTCATGGAACGTTCAAGAGAGGTCAGATATCAACAAATCCTTCTCCGTCTGCTAACGGTTATCTAGGGTGGATATGCGTAGAAGATGGGACACCTGGAACGTGGAAAGGTCACGGGCTAATTGAGGCTTAAATAGACAGTAATAAAATAGCTAATGAATTCGTTTTAATAGAAGTAAAAAGTTTACTACTAGGTATTATTTAAGAGTTCCAATTAGTGATACAATATTAAAAAACATTAATTGGAACGGGGTAAAGAGATGAACGGTATTAGATATAATCAGTTAGATTCTTTAAGGGGGTTAGCAGCTATTTCGGTAGTTTTCCATCACTATTTGCTCATTTTTCCACAGTTTTTCGAGAAAACTATTAATAGTAATGGATACACCTTAGTTAATATTCTAAAATATACGCCTTTGCATATATTTTTTTCTGGTACTCAAGCAGTAACAATGTTTTTTGTTCTAAGTGGATTTGTACTATCATTACCCTATTTGAATAAAAGAAATAACCCTTATCATATTTATTTAACAAAAAGAATTACGAGAATATATATTCCATATATAGTATCAGTAATATTTGTCTTGGCAGCATTTAAATTATTTTCTGATGGGTCTTTAACTGGCTTTAGTTCTTGGGCAAATGGTAAATGGAGTGATTCCATTGATTATAAACTAATTTTCAATCATCTTCTTTTAATCGGAGACTTTAAAAATGGTGAATATAACCCAATATATTGGTCATTGGTACACGAAATGCGTATTTCAATAATTTTCCCTTTGATGATGATTGTTGTTTTAAAATACGCATGGAAATTTTCGCTTATGTGGAGCCTTCTTGTAAGTGGATTTGGGTTTGTCGGTACGTTTATTTTAGGAGAGGCAAATATAGAAACAGACTATTTGCTTAGTTTGTATTATGGACTCTCTTTTGTGATAGGGGCTTTATTAGCAAAACACAAAGATATACTAATAAATTTCTTGAAATTTAAATCAAAAGGAATGAAAATATTAATCACCATTTCAGCAATTTTGTTATATACATTTCCTTCTTGGATATTAAACATTCCATTTATTCCAGAACGTTTATTGGGTCCACCTAATACTGTAGCAGTAACTATAGCGGCGGCAATATTTATCATATTGGCACTAGCCAGTAACATAATAAAAAAAGTATTATTAATAAAACCGATACTGTTCTTGGGGGACATTTCTTATAGTTTATATTTATATCATTGTATCCCATTGTTAGTTCTCTTGCATCAATTTAGTGGTACAGTGCAAACTTGGATACTACTTATCATTAGTTTTATAATTTCAATAATTTTAGCTACTTTATCTTATTATTTTGTGGAAAAACCGTCTATTAAATTAGGAAAGAAAATATCTAAAAAGTTTAATGTTATAAAAATCAATGATAAACGTAGTGCATAGAAGGAACAAACTGTGCGGTAAGCAAAAAATTGGATAATCAATATGAAAATTCCAAGAGAGTTTTCTATAAGTACAGAATGCTCATCAAATTTTTAAAATCTACTATTAATAATAAAAACTAAATTATTTCCTATATTTTATAGTGGTATTAAAATCTTTGAATTCTTACACCAAGAAAATAGTGAATGTGAGAGCATCGATGAAGAAGAAAATTATTTTGGGAATAATGGTAATTATAGCTTTAACATAGTTATTTTTAGTTTTAAGTTTTTTAAAGATTATCAAGATTATAAATCATTGCGAGCCATACTGGATGAGGGCTATATTCCTCCGATGGAAGACTCAGGTGAGTAACTTGAAGAATATTAAATTTTTACCAATTAATTGGAGTTGAGTGTTAGGAAAGTTGTTCATAGGGCAGGCTTTTTATTTTGTTTAGGGTTGAATTTTTCTGGTTATATTCAAGTTTTCCTAGCAGGTCATCAAAACGAATAAATGGGCCTATATGAATAGCAAAGAAGAAATAGAGAAGAAGCTAAGGAAAAGAATATGGGATTGGCTGATTTACTGACGAATGATAATATTTATCCCAATGATCAAGGGCATTACATATGGTCCGAGGTGATGCAGGAATATTTTAAGTTAAAGTGTACATGTAAAAGGGGGAAAAGTGGCTATATCCACTTTTCCCCCTTTAATTTTACTCATTACTGCAAATGATAGCGGTATCAAAGTTGCTCAATCCTTAAAGACATCAATTTTCTATCTTGAATAAACTCGCGCATTTCCTCTTTGGATATTCCTGACCCCATGACATCCTGCATGATTTCCATCCACTCTTCATCCATGCTCTTGTCCGGTTGTTCATTCAAGAGAGCATCGACCTTAATACAAAGGATTCTGGATATTTTTTCCAAAACTAAAATAGTAGGGTTTTTTTGAAGGTTTCTTTCCAGTGAGCTTATATAGGATTTGGCAACGCCGGATTTTGCGGAGAGTTCACTTATTGACATTTTCCTTTCTTCCCTAAGCGACTTAACTCGGTAACCTATCATATAGACCACACCTAACCATTAATATGAAAATAATATACTAATTTAAACTATTACTTTCAGTTTACACATTTTCCGTTCATTTTTAATGATAACTAGGCACTAAAATACTTAACATTATTATAGGTATAAACGGATTTTTCCGTTTTGGTAGGCATTTAGATAGGTTATTCTCAAGAAAATATTGTAAATGTGATAAATCATATAAGAAAGATTGGGATTTAGTGTATACTTAGATTTATTGAAATTTTAAGACACAAATATTCTGGAAAACGGGGTATTTAGATGTGATTCTTGCAATAATTTAAAAAATAGAAATTATTTCCTTTGTATTACCATTTTCTTTTTTGTAAAATTACTTTTGCACTTGAAAAGTATTCTTTCATTGTAAGTTTCATGTAAATTTCCTTGAAAATACATAATACTAGGTAATATTATGGTATAATGCAATAGGTCATTTTTAACATATTAGGAGGATGAAATGGAAGAAACTATTAGTATTAAAGATATTTTTAAAACATTAAAGAAACGTTGGAAGCTAATCATTTTGTTAACATTAATTGCCACTTTGATTAGTGGAACAATTTCTTATTTCTTATTAACACCTGTTTACCAATCTTCAACACAGATTCTCGTTAATCAGAAACAATCGGAGAACCAATTGGACTCGACTCAAATACGTTCCAATATAGACATGATCAATACATACAGTGTGATTATAAAAAGCCCTGCCATTTTGGAGAAGGTCATTGATGAGCTTGAATTGGACCAAAGCGTAGAACAACTTAGTCAAAAAATCACGATTAACAGCCAAGAAAATTCGCAAGTCTTCTCATTAACGGTTCAAGATAGTAATCCGTCAAAGGCAGTAGAAATAGCAAACAAGGTTTCTGAAACTTTCCAAAAGGAAATCAAGGATATCATGAATGTCGATAATGTTAGTGTTCTTGCCAAGGCAGAAATTAAGGAATATCCTACACCTGTAAAACCTGATCCATTAATGAATATCGCTATAGCTGTGGTAGTTGGATTGATGGCTGGAATAGGCTTAGCATTCCTACTGGAGTATATGGACAATACGATTAAGGACGAGGATGATATTGAGAGACTTCTAGAATTACCTATACTTGGATCGATTCAAAAGATTACACAGGTACATAATAAAGGATAGTAGGATAAGATGCAGTATGAAAGGAAGCGAAATTTTTGAGAAGTAAAGATAAAAAACAGGTGAATTTGATTGCACAGACAAATCCTAAATCACCTATTACTGAACAATATCGATTGATTAGAACGAATATTCAATTTTCCTCAGTGGATAAAGACATCCAAACCATTGTGGTAACTTCAGCGGAGCCTAATGATGGGAAATCGACAACGGCTGCCAACCTTGCTATCGTTTTGGCACAGGAAGATAAAAGGGTTGTGCTTGTGGATGCAGACTTAAGGAAACCTTCGGTTCATTATGCTTTTAGTCTTAGTAATATAGAGGGACTTACGAGTGTGCTAACAAAGAAAATGAGCATCGAAAAAGCACTTTTGAAAACGAATGTGCCTAATCTGGAAATTTTAACGAGCGGACCAATTCCTCCTAACCCTTCGGAATTATTAAATTCCAAAGCGATAGAAGCAACGATTAATGAATTAAAAGAAATGTATGATTATATCATTTTTGATACACCGCCCGTTCTGGTAGTGCCGGATTCCCAGATTGTAGCCAATAAATGTGATGGCGTGATCATGGTAGTATCGAGCGGCAAGACAAACAAACAAAGCGCAGTAAAAGCAAAGGAGCTTTTAGTGAAAGCTAATACACCCTTGCTTGGAGTCGTATTGAATGGCGTTGAAACAGATAACAGCAATTATTATTACTATCAATCTTAATGAAATAAAACAATATTCGACAAAATAACACCCTGTTTGATGGCGTTTTAATATGCTACTATTAAACAGGGTAATAGTTCCTATTTTCAAAGATTAGGTCTTTTTTCCTATTTGTTTTATAAAGGAAGTGTATGAAATTTGATCGACATACATTGTCACATTCTTCCAGGAGTTGATGATGGTTCCGCGGATATGAAGGAAAGCTTGAATATGGCAAGAAAAGCGGCAGAGGCAGGAATCACTCATATTTTTGCCACGCCACATCACTTAAATGAGAAATATGTAAATATTAAAAGTGACATCATTGACCGTGCAGGGAGGTTAAATGAGAGTCTTCAACTAGAAAATATTCCTCTTACCATTCATCTCGGACAAGAAGTAAGAATACACCGGGACATATTTTCTTCACTTGAAAAGGAAGAAATCCTAACACTGGACGATAACGGTACGTTTTTACTGTTAGAGCTCCCGTCGGGAAGGGTTCCTACATACACACAAGAAGTGATATATGAGCTGCTGCTTAAAGGAATAAAACCAATTATCGTACATCCGGAGAGAAATAAGGAATTGATAGGGAATCACAAACTATTATTTGAATTGGTTCAGGAGGGCGCGTTAACTCAAATTACCTCAGGCAGTATCATCGGGAACTTCGGTAAAAGTATTCAATCTTTTTCAAAGAAGATAATCGAACATAATCTGGCTCATTTTATTGCAACAGATGCTCACAATATAGGATCTAGAGGGTTCACGTTACAACAAGCCTATGAAACAATCACAAAGGCATACGGAATACAATGTACATTTTATTTCAAAGAAAACGCTGAACAGCTAATAAATGGACAAAGTCCGGTTGTTGAAAAACCAGTGCCATTCAAAAAGAAAATTTTAGGAATTTTTTAAAAAGATTGATAATTAGGCGGTTTACATACAATAAAAAAATTTTGTCTTCATGTTGTTCTACGTTATTGGGATGAACATTATAGATTGATAAATTACCTCCATTTTGGTTAGTGACTGTTCAAAAGACAAATAGCCCTTAGGTTAGAGTTAGGTTATAAGGACATAAAAAAAGCAAAAAGGAACTTACACTGCGCATTTCATTTTTATATAAAAATGAAAATCATGTGAAATAAAATACAATTCGTTAAAACTGTATTTAATAGAGAGTAAATCAAACAATATTAAAGGGGGAAATGTGGTTGGCCTACCGAAAACGTTTAACACTTCTGGCCCTATTGGACTCATTAATAGTATTATCGGCCATTTATGTAAGTTATTTATTCTTGTATCCATATTTGGAAATATTTAAATTACCAACACTCTTGGTCACATCAGTCTCTCTATTAATCAGCCATCATTTTTTTGCTTCTATTTATAAACTGTATAAGAAGGCGTGGGAGTATGCAAGTATTGGAGAGTTACTGTCCATTGTTAAAGCCGTCACCCTATCGGTTATCACGGTTATCGCCATACAGTTGATGGTTTTTCAAGATGTTTATGTAAGAGCGATGGCATTGACGTGGATGATGCATGTGATCCTTATTGGTGGATCCCGCTTTTCGTGGAGAATGCTGCGTGACCGTTTGATAAATAATCAAAAGGAAACCAGAAACACATTGGTAATCGGCGCGGGATCGGCTGGAACCATGGTTGTACGTCAGCTTCTAAATAATCATGATACGGAACTTAAACCAGTAGCATTCATTGATGACGATCCGAAAAAAGATAAGTTAGATATCTTAGGAATACCCGTTGTCGGTAACTCAAAACATATCCCCGAAATGGTTGAAAAATATCATATAGATAATATTGTCATTGCGATTCCTTCATTAAGTAAGAAAGAATTGAAGGTCATCTTTGATGAATGTGTAAAAACGAATGCAAAAACACAAATCATGCCGATGCTTGAAGATATTATGTTAGGAAAAGTAGCTGTTAATCAGTTTAAAGAAGTAGAAGTGGAAGATCTTTTAGGAAGAGAACCAGTTGAATTAGATATTAATAGTATTTCTGAATATGTAACTGGTAAGACCATACTAGTTACTGGAGCTGGAGGATCTATAGGTTCGGAGATTTGCCGTCAGATATGCAGATTCTCTCCTGGAACTCTTATTCTACTAGGACATGGAGAAAATAGCATCTATCAGATTGACATGGAACTGAAAAAGCTATATGCCAATCAAATTGAGATTATCCCTGTCATCGCAGATATTCAAGATCGAGAAAGAATTTTTGAAGTGTTGGACACCCACCGACCTGATGTTGTTTACCATGCGGCTGCACACAAACATGTTCCACTAATGGAATACAATCCTCGTGAAGCAGTTAAGAATAACGTTTTTGGTACAAAGAATGTTGCAGAAGCGGCAGATACGTTTGGTGTGGGTGCGTTTGTAATGATTTCTTCTGATAAAGCCGTTAATCCAACAAACGTTATGGGTTCGACCAAGCGCATTGCTGAAATGATCATCCAGCAGTTAGCAAAAAATAGCACAACAAAATTTGTTGCCGTTCGCTTCGGAAATGTTTTAGGCAGCAGGGGAAGTGTCATTCCTTTATTTAAAAAACAAATCCAGGCCGGTGGACCAGTAACCGTCACACACCCAGACATGACCAGGTATTTTATGACGATACCTGAAGCATCCAGATTAGTCATTCAGGCAAGTTCTTTAGCTCGTGGCGGAGAAATCTTCGTTCTTGATATGGGTGAACCTGTTAAGATTGTTGATTTGGCGACAAACCTTATTCAGTTATCAGGTTATTCCATTGATGAAATTGGGCTTGAATTCTCAGGAATCCGTCCTGGTGAAAAAATGTATGAAGAGCTATTAGGTGAGAAAGAGGTTCATAGTGAAGCTGTGTTCCCTAAAATCTTTATCGGAAAAGCAGTACTGGAACAGGAAGAGGAAATACAGTATCTTTTAAACTCATATGATGATTTTTCTATAAATGAACTTAAAGAATTTGTAATAAATTTAGCAAATCGAAAAAGTAACCAAGCTTTCTCGGAAGTGAAATAGCCAATAGGAGGACTAATAAGTGAAAAAAATCACAAAAGCAATCATTCCGGCAGCAGGATTGGGTACTCGTTTCTTGCCTGCAACTAAAGCGATGCCAAAGGAGATGCTGCCAATCGTTGATAAACCAACGATTCAGTACATAGTGGAGGAAGCCGTTGCTTCAGGAATAAAAGACATAATAATCGTTACTGGAAAAGGCAAACGTGCGATCGAGGATCATTTTGATTACGCTCCAGAACTCGAACAAAATCTATTGGAAAAAGGAAAAGTAGAGTTGCTCAATAAAGTACAATATTCCTCTAAACTTGCTAATATCCATTACATTAGACAAAAGGAACCAAAAGGATTAGGTCACGCCGTATGGTGTGCCCGTAAATTCATTGGGGACGAACCATTTGCCGTTCTTTTAGGTGATGATATTGTCCAGAGTGAAACTCCTTGCCTAAAGCAGTTAATTAATCAGTTTGAGGAAACAAACAATTCAGTTATCGGGGTTCAAACCGTACCTAAGGAAGAAACAAACCGGTATGGAATAATAGACCCCTCTTTTCAAGATGGAAGACTATATCAAGTTGAAAACTTTGTAGAAAAACCAGCCTTAGGAACAGCTCCTTCCAATTTGGCAATAATGGGAAGATATATCCTTACCCCTGAAATCTTCAGCATGCTTGATCAGCAAGAAGCTGGGGCAGGCGGGGAAATTCAATTAACAGATGCGATTCAACAGTTAAACCAGACACAGCAAGTTTTTGCTTATGATTTTGAAGGAAAACGGTATGATGTTGGGGAGAAGTTAGGGTTTGTGAAAACGACGATAGAGTTTGCACTTCAGAATGAAGAAATCAAGGATGATTTAGTAAAGTTTTTAGAACAAACGGTTAAGGATATTTCCTCAGAAAAGATTAATGCATAGGAATAAAATGACCTTTAATCAGTCATTTTGACACGATTGTTTTTCTGCCTTCCTAGTAGAAGTAATTAATAAAAATTCCAAATAATAAAACCTAAACTTGAAAAAAGCGAGGAAACCAAAGTGGTTGATATACAAGTAAGAAACATACCATTTTCTCCGCCAGATATTACAGATGCGGAAATTGGAGAAGTCATAAAAGCAATGAAATCTGGTTGGATTACTACTGGACCAAGAACAAAAGAGTTTGAAAAAAAAATAGCTGAATATGTCGGGACAAATAAAGCGGTTTGTTTAAATTCTGCAACAGCAGCTATGGAATTAACACTTAGGATTTTAGGAATTGGCCCTGGAGATGAGGTTATTACTTCAGCATATACTTATACGGCATCTGCTTCTATTATTGATCATGTAGGTGCAAAAATTGTACTAGTTGATACCGCGCCAGACTCATTTGAAATGGATTATTCACAACTTGCTAATGCAATTACTGAAAATACAAAAGCAATTATTCCTGTTGATATAGCAGGAAAGATGTGTGATTACGATTCAATATACGAAATAGTAGAGAGTAAAAAAGGACTGTTTAAGGCAAATAATGAACTTCAAGAGTTGTTTAATAGGGTAATTGTAATGTCTGATGCTGCTCATGCTTTTGGTGCTGAGAGGAATGGAATGAATTGTGGGCAAGTTGCTGATTTTACTTGCTACTCGTTCCATGCAGTTAAGAATCTGACAACTGCTGAAGGTGGTGCAGTCGTTTGGAGAAATGACATTGGATTAGATGATGAGTGGGTGTATAAGCAATTCATGTTATATAGTCTTCATGGTCAATCTAAAGATGCACTAGCGAAAACCCAAAAAGGTTCTTGGGAATATGATATTGTATATCCTGCCTACAAATGTAATATGACAGATATTATGGCAGGTTTCGGTTTAATTCAGATGAAGAGATATGAAGGACTTAAGAAAAGACGTAAAGAGATTATTGAGTTGTATAATAAAGCCCTTTTGCCATTAGGTATTCAAAGTTTGCAACATTATGGCGAGGACTTTGCATCCTCGGGACATCTTTATTTGACTAGAATTCCTGGAATTAGTGAAGCAGAGAGAAATGAAATTATCGTTAAGATGGCTGAGGCTGGAGTTTCTTGTAATGTTCACTATAAGCCATTACCTATGTTAACGGCATATAAAAATTTAGGTTTTGATATTCAGGATTACCCTAATGCTTTTAATATGTATAAGAATGAAATTACATTGCCGCTTCATACGTTACTTAGTGATGAGGATGCGGAGTATGTAATTAGAAGTTTGAAGGGAATCTTAGAAGAAAAAAGATAGTGTTAGCCTATCAGTATATATTATATATTGGAGGAGTAAATTATATGAATTTAACTTTTGAACGAATTTTTTCACATGAAGATAAAAAGGTATCTGAGATATTCGAGATAATCAAAGTTAGTGGAGAGCATATGTTTAAGGAACAAGGATTAGTTCACTGGAGAACTCCTTATCCAAAAGAAGTTATTCAAAAAAATTGTGATCACCGTGAGGTTTTTTTAGTAAAAGATATGGATACAAACACATACGTTCACACATTCCAATTAGAGTTTAACGATTTCCCGAAGTCCTTAATTGACAGTAATAAAAATGAAATGCAAGTTGCATCTATTAATAAGTTTGCAACAATTCCTAAAGTTGCAGGTAAAGGTATAGGGAAGAAAAGTATGGATTACATTGAAGAGTACTGCCGTAAAAAAGGGGTATCAGAAATTAGTTTGGATGTTTATGACAAGAGTGAACATGCGATTCAGTTTTATAAAAAAAGAGGATTCGCGGTTACTGGATCTAAGCAAACAAAGCATTTTACAGTATATTTAATGGGAAAACAGCTTTAGATAGTTTTATCTTTGTTTTTGTGATAATAGGTCTGTATAAGAAGAGGATTGATTACATTGAAGAAAATTCTAATAATCGGTGCTGGTTTCTTACAATCTTTTGTTATTAAAAAAGCGAAAGATATGGGATACCACACCATTACAATAGATAAAAACCCAAATTCCAGCGGATTTGAATACGCTGACGAATATGATGTTGTAGATATAGTTGATCAAGAAGCCTGCTTAAAGTATGCTTTATCTAAAAATATCGATGGCGTAATAACTGCTGCAACGGATTATGGTGTACTTTCAACAGCTTATATAGCACAGCAGATGAACTTACCAGGGCTCGATTTCGAAGTAGCTCAGGTTATCAAAAATAAATTCATGGTACGCCGTGTTTTCTTTGAAAACAATGTGGATGATGTAGCTCAATATTATGAGGTTAGTGATATAGGAGCAGTTAATGAAATAAGTGAAAAAATTATTTTTCCAGTAATGATAAAACCATGTGATGGATCAGGGAGTAAGGCTGCTAGGAGAGTTAATTCTACATTAGAATTGAAAAGTGCATGTGAAGAAGCAATAAAATCTTCTATTATAGGAAAGGCCTTAATAGAAGATTTTATTGAAGGAAAAGAATATGGAGTGGAATCTTTTGTATATAACGGAAAGGCCCATGTGCTTGGTGTTATGGGGAAATATATGACTAACCCACCATACTATGCAGAGTTAGGGCATTGCATGCCAAGTCAATTAGGAATTGAAGATAAGGTAAAAGAAGTAGCAATAAAAGCTATAAATGCCTTAGGTATTAATTCTGGTGCGGTAAACATGGATGTCCTAGTAACAAATGATAACCGTGTTTGTATAGTTGATGTGGGAGCAAGAATGGGTGGCAATCTAATAGGATCACATATCATTCCTGTTGGAACAGGTATTGATTACTTGGGAAATCTAATTCGAGCGGCTGTAGGAGATCCGATCGAGTTGAAAATTCAAAATTCAGGAAGAAATGTTGTAACCCGTTTGTTGGCATTGAAACCTGGAAAAGTAATAGGTTTACCAGACTTTGATGAAATCAAGAATTGCCATGTGGATATTTATCATCACCTGAAAATAGGAAGTGTTATTAGAGAGTACCACAACAACTTAGATGGATGTGGGTATGTGGTTTCTGTAGCAAAAGAATTTGATGAAGCTGTTAATCAGGCTGAAGACGCTAAGAAACTAATTGATATAGGGATCATTAGAGAATAATTGAAAGTGACCTTAAAGCTATTAGGGGTGAAGTAATGTATAAAGAATTTATAAAGCGTATTTTTGATATTTTAATATGTATTATAGGATTGCCAGTATTTGTTGTATTATATGTTATTGTTGGATTGTTAATAAAGATTGAAGATAAAGGTCCTATATTTTATAAAGCTGATCGTATTGGGAAAGATTGCAAATCTTATGGAATGTATAAATTTCGTTCAATGAAGGCTTATGCACCTATTTTGCTCAATTCAGATGGTAGTACCTATAACGCGAAAGATGACTCAAGAGTAACTAAAATTGGGAAATTCATTAGGGAAACTAGTATTGATGAAACGCCTCAAATATTGAATGTATTAAAAGGTGAGATGAGTATAATTGGACCACGAGCTAGTTTAGCAAGTGTACTTGATACATATCAAGACGACGAAATAGATAAGATGAAAGTTAGACCAGGTATAACAGGTTATACACAGGCTTATTATAGAAATGGATTATCTAATAGAGAAAAACGATTAAAAGATGCATGGTATGCGAATAATTTGTCTTTATGGTTGGATGTTAGAATCTTCTTTAAGACTATTTCAACTGTTTTAAAAAGAGAAGGAATATATACGAATGATGGAGTTAAAAAAGAAGCAAATTAAAAGAAAAAAATGAAATTATAGGAGTTTGTAATAAATGAAAAAAATGTTATTTATTAGCAATATAACCAATAGAATAACTAATTTTTCTCTTCCATCAATTGTTGCTAGTCAGAGCTTAGGTTTTGAATTTCATCTTGCTGCAAACTGTATGGGGTTTAAAGATGATGAGTCTAAATACAATGTAAAAATACATCATATTGATATTAAAAGAAACCCACTTAGCCTTCAAAATATTAAAGCATATAAGCAATTACTTTCTTTAATAAAAGAAGAACAATTTGATGTAATTCATTGTAATACTCCAATCGGTGGGGTTCTGGGAAGAATATGTGGAAAAAAAGAAAAGGTTCCAAAAATTATTTACTCAGCACATGGTTTTCATTTTTACAAAGGAGCATCACTAATTTACAATACCCTCTTCAAATGGGCTGAGATGTGGATGGCTAATTACACAGATGCTGTTATTACAATGAACCAAGAGGACTACCAAGCTGCTAATAAATTCAAATTACGTAACAGCGGTAAGGTATATTTTATACCTGGTGTGGGAGTGGATACGAAACTTTACCAACTTCAAGATGTTGATGATGTAGAAATAAGAAATTCTCTTAATCTAAAACAAGACGATATTGTGTTGATTGCCATGGGAGATTTGATTGATAGAAAGAATTACGCTGCATCAATCAAATCAGTTGCTAAAGCAAATAATCCTAAACTACAATTTTTAATTTGTGGAAGGGGTCATAAATTAGATTCACTTCAGACTCTAGCAAAAGATCTTGGAGTAGAAAATCAAGTACATTTTTTAGGGTTTCGGTCTGATATAAAAGAATTATTGAGTGTTGCAGATATATTTTTGTTCACTTCCTATCAGGAGGGTTTACCACGTTCGATGATGGAAGCCATGGCAGCAGGATTGCCATGTGTCGCTTCAAAGGTACGTGGTAATACTGATTTAATAGAGGATGGGAAAGGTGGATTTTTACGCCAACCAAATGATATAGATGCTCTTGCGGAATGTATTTTAAAACTCGCTTTGAATGAGCAACTTAGAAGAGAAATGGGTCTATCTAATTTGAAATCCATTAGAAAATTTGATGTAGAGAATGTTAAGAAGATAATGAAAAGTATTTATTTTGAAGAGTTAAGAAATATTTAAGACTGTTACTAGCATTTATATAGTATTTCTATTTAAAGTATCGTGATAATTTTGTAACAAGAAGGAATATTCAGCTGTGGCAGTAAAGAATGGGGATTGTATTATGGGTAATAAAATCAAAGTATTACACCTATTGCAAAGTGGACATTATTCAGGTGCGGAAAATGTCGCCTGTAAAATTATTGAAATGTTTAAAGATGATACAACTTTTGAAATGGTGTATTGTAGTAAAAGTGGTCAGATAAGTGAAGTATTACAAAAAAAAGACATTTTATTTTACCCTATGAGTAAACTGTCTTTAAGAGAGTTAAAACGTGTAGTTACCCTAGTTGAACCAGATATAATTCATGCTCATGATGCTAGTGCTAGTGTCATAAGTTCTATGCTTTCAAAAAGATATCCTATTCTCAGCCACTTGCATAGTAATCCCCCATGGATCAAGAAAATGGGTAAAAACTCCATTGCATACGTTATTTCTAGCCTGCGATTTAACAATGTATTAACTGTTTCTAATTCGATATTGAAAGAATATATATTTGGAAATTATATAGCGAAAAAAACAACAATAATTAAAAATCCAGTTGATACAAATGCTATAAGAATTAAAGCTGATGAAAATTGTTTAGTTGATAAATCGTACGACATCGCGTATGTGGGCAGATTGGCTAAACCAAAAAACCCTTTAAGATTTATAAAATTAATTAGTAAATTAAAAAAAATCATTCCCAATGTTACCGTTGTTATGATTGGTGATGGTGACTTAAGAAAACAGTGCAAAGATTTAATTATTAATTTAGACCTTAGTGATAATATCACTTTGACCGGCTTCATGGAGAACCCTTATGGTGTGTTACGAAAAGTGAAAGTACTATGTATTACTTCTGAATGGGAAGGATATGGTTTAGTAGCTGTGGAAGCGATGGCATTAGGACGCCCAGTGGTATGTACCTCTGTAGGAGGGTTGCCAATGTTGGTAAATAGCACGTGTGGTAAAATATGTAATTCTGATGAAGATTTTACCAATGAACTTGAGAAATTAATTATTGATGAAGAGTATTGGAAGGGTAAATCAGCTGGCTCAATTACTCAAGCAAACTTATTAGATAATATTCAGTCTTATAAGGATAGTATGGGTGTAATCTACTATAAGATGCTTGGAGTGAGATAAATAGATGAATACTCAAGGTGCGAAATTTAATAAAGATAAAAGTGTTGAATTTGTCGAAGTTATGATGATAATCCTTTATAACGTCGTTATGTTGTTTAATCAAATAATTAGTAAACCTATAATTATAGCTATAGGAGTTTTATGGTTTGTATGGTTCATTTCGAGAAAGCGGAATAAGTGGAATATTTCACAAAGGTTAGCTTTCTTAGCTTGTATTTATGTCCCCACTTCATTTGTGTCAGTTATAGGTACAAGTTATGGACAGTTTCCATTAACTTGGTTTCATTTGGTTTTGATTTTTATATATATCTTTATTATTATAAAAGATTTTCGTCCAGGTTTTTATTTCTATTCTCCATATTTAATGTTGTTTTTTGGAACACTTTACTTATGGACAAGCGTAAGTTTAACTGACACTATCAAACAATTGTCAACTATTATTTTTTTTATATTGTCATTTTTTATTGGAGAACAATTATCTAAATTTGCCAATAAAGAATTTGTAGCTAAATTAAAAAGTTTTTATTTAATTAGCGTTTTTGCTTTTTCATTAGTAGTTATTATTCAAAGGGTATGCGCTGATTATTTACAAATGGTGGTAGGTTACTATGATGTAATAGGAGAAAACCGCATTGTTAGTGCTGGTTTAATGAATGATTACAGTTTTGCATCATTATACATAGCTACTGGTGCTATTTTGCTTGTTATAGATTACATTGATAAAAAAATAATTAATTTATGGAAATTTATAATTTGTGAAGCTTTTTTAATAATGTCAATTTTATTAGTAAATTCCCGGACTGGACTATTTGCATTGATTATTGCAATGGGTTTTTACTTATTTGTTAAAATGATAAAAGGTAAAGTAAAATCATTTATCATTTTAATAGGTATACTATTAATTATTCCATATGTTACAAAGTATATAGTTGCCAATCGTGGAGGTCAGTTACTGTTTGAAGGATCAGGTCGTGGAAATTTAATTGACTCTGCTATTCAAGTTTTTATGGAAAATCCATTATTCGGTATTGGATTGGGGATAAGTAATTGGAGTACACTTACAGGCCTAGTGTTGCCACATAATTTAATAGCTCAATATTTAGCTCAAATAGGACTTATAGGGTCTATACTGTTATACTCAAATTTTTTGTTGTTGGCAATTAAATATCTAAAATTTCAAAGTGTATTTTTTTGGTTATTATTAACAGTTTTTATTGGGGCAATGGCAATACCGGATATAGTAAGCTCTCGATTTCTATCCGTATTAATAATAATCACAATAATATCATCAGTTAATAATAAGCTGGAAAGAAAAGAAGGTGGATTTAATGAGAAAAGCTGAAAAGTTTTTAAAATATAGTATAAATGCTCATAGAAAAGGAAAGTTATTACGGGCTAAAATTTACTATGGAGTTTTAAGAAGTGTTTTTGGTTGTGACATTTTATATACTGCTGATATAGATGAATCAGTTGAGCTAGTTCATAATGGTTTGGGTTGTGTTTTCCACCCGGATGTTAAAATTGAGAATAATTGCAAGATATATCAAAATGTTACCTTGGGTGGGAATGGAAAAATAGTTAATGGAGAAATAGTTAATAAAGGGGGCCCACATTTGGAGGAAAATGTTACTGTTTTTTCAGGTGCGTGTGTATTGGGACCTATTACAATAGGAAAAGGCTCTATAATTGGAGCAAATGCTGTTGTTATTAAAGATGTTCCACCCAATAGTATTGCTGTGGGAGTACCGGCCGTAATTAAACCAAAGCAATCTGAATATAATTTCGGGAAATAGAGTTAATGTTATTAATAGATTAACCGACAAGAAATATTTGGGGATGACTGTTCTATCTGTTAGCTAGCTATAAGTTACTTTTATTGTTTAATGTCCCATCTTATTACTTTAAACAGTGTATTGAATTGTCCAGCATTTCAAGCTAATAATACACTGTTTTTTTTTTGAAATAGAAAATAATAGAAAAAGTTCAAATACAAGAAGTCTGCTCCATTAACAATCCAATTAATTTAAAAATAGAAAGATTTGAAGCGAGATAGAAAAATAATAGATTTCTGGAAGTTTTTCTGACAAACAAAAATAAATAAAGGTCCTAAAGGAACTTATTAAACATTTCAGAGAAAAGTAAAAAGGAATGTTCAACGAGAAATTATTTTACAGAGGAGAGAGAAAATGAAAAAAAAAAAGGTAGTATTATTAATAACTGGTTTATATTATGGTGGGATGGAAAGAGTAGCTTTCATCGCTCATTCTTTACTTAAGGAACAGTATGATGTATCTGTGGTAACGCTGTATGCTAAAGAAGCAGATTATAAACCGGAGTTTAAATATATAGATTTGAATTGTCCGCCAAAATCAAATAAGTTTTTAAAATTACTTAATATAGTAAAACGAACACATGCTGTTAGGAAAATGAAAAAAGAAATTAATCCAGATATTGTAATGTCTTTTGGTACATCTGCTAATTTTGCAAATGTTTCCTCAAAAGGAAAAGAGAAGGTTGTAGTTGGTATAAGGTCCTATGATTGGCTAACAGATTATTTCGCGAATTATTCTATTGATAAGTGGGTATATAACAGGGCAGATTTGGTTGTATCTGTAAGTAAGGTAATAGCGGAGAAGGCTGAAAGTGTTTTCCATATAGAGAAATCCAAAAGTAAAGTGTTATATAATCCATATGATGTCGAATATATTCGTAAAAAGGCAGAGGAGCAGATTACAGAAATAGATATTCCGAAAAACGGTAAAATTGTAATTTCTGTTGGAAGGTTAGTTAACCAGAAAGGATTTAACCATCTTATTAAAGCTTTTTCACAGGTATTAAATGATATTCCTGATGCACTATTATTAATTGTAGGACATGGGGATAAGGATAGTAAATTAAGAAAGTTAATTAGTGATCTAGGGTTAGAAGACCATGTTGTATTACTAGGTGGTCAAGACAATCCGTATAAATTTATGAAAATGGCTAATCTATATGTTTTATCTTCTATAACTGAAGGATTTCCAAATGCAATGGTTGAAGCAATGTCTGTTGGCTTACCTGTTGTAGCAGTAGATTGCAAATCTGGCCCTAGGGAAATATTATCTTTATCAAATCACGATAAAGAGGCTCAAGGTATAGAAGAAAGTGATTATGGTATTATTTCACCTGAAGCCAGTAAAAGCTTTGATTATGATGCAAATAACTTTGAAGAGTGTGATTATGTTTTAGCTAATGGGATGAAAATGTTATTGAACAATTCTGATCTTAGAAGCCACTATTCAAACAAGTCATATGAAAGAGCACATGAATTTACATATGAGAAATTCAAGTCCAATTTAATAAGCATTTTTGAGAGTTTGTAGAAATATTAATTTGTTTGACTCATATTTAAAGCAGGTGATGAAATGGAAAATAAAGAATTATCAAAAAGTATAGCAAATGCAACAAAATGGTCCACATTTACAGAATTTGTTGCAAAAATTATTATACCTGTTACAAATATGATTTTAGCAAGGCTACTAACACCGGAAGCTTTTGGAGTAATAGCTACTGTCATTATTGTAATAAGTTTTGCAGATATGCTGACTGATTCAGGGTTTCAAAAATACTTAATACAGCATGAATTTGAAACTAACAGAGAAAAAATACAAAGTATAAATGTAGCTTTCTGGACAAATCTATTAATATCATTTTTCTTATGGATTGTGATAGTAATATATAGTGAACCAATTGCAACACTGGTTGGAAATAAAGGTCTTGGAATGGTTATTGCAATTGCTGGTATTTCTTTACCACTAACTTCTTTTTCAAGTATACAAATGGCCATTTATAGGAGAGCTTTGGATTATAAAACATTATTTTATGTTAGAATAATTGGTGTTTGTATACCATTCATTGTAACTATCCCTTTGGCAATTTTAGGTTACAGCTATTGGTCTTTGATTGCGGGAACAATTTGTGGGAACTTGGTAAATGCTGTGTTTCTAACTATAAAATCTAAATGGAAACCAACACTTTTTTATAACTTTTCGATTCTAAAAAAAATGTTATCTTTTAGTATTTGGTCCTTGGCAGAGGCAATTTCTATTTGGTCTACTACTTATATAGGTACCTTTATAGTGGCTGGTGCATTAAATAATTATTATCTGGGTCTCTATAATACAACTATGATAACAGTAAACGGTATTTTAGCTATTATTACAACAGCAACAACTTCAGTTTTATTCTCTTCTTTATCTAGGTTACAGAATAATAATAATGAATTTATAAAGGTCTTTCTTAAATTTATCCGTCTTATTGCTATGATAATTTTACCTATGGGTGTAGGTATTTTTATATATCGAGATTTATTAACCGGAATTTTACTAGGAAAGCAATGGCATGAAGCAAGTTTCTTTGTGGGTTTATGGGGATTAATGAGTAGTTTAACAATAGTCTTTGGGCAATATTGCAGTGAAGTATATCGATCAAAAGGGAGACCTAAACTCTCTTTATTAGTACAAATTTTGTATTTGATTGCACTTATTCCGACTTTAATGTTCAGTGTGAAATATGGTTTTGATACTTTAGTTTATGGCCATTCTATGATTAAAGTTTTTCAAATTCTAATTAACTGGGTAGTAATGTACACTGCATTTAAAATGTCTCCGCTGTTGATGATTAAGAATGTTCTTCCATCAATTTATTGTTCTACAATGATGGGTGGAGTTGCTTTGATGTTACAATTAGTCAGTAACAATTATATATGGTGTTTTATTTCCATCTGTATATGTATTATATTCTATTTTGTTGTATTAATGCAGTTTCCTCTAAATAGGAAAGAGTTAATGTCTATTATAACTAGCTTTAATACTTCAAATAAAAAAGTGTTAAAAGTTAGAAATTAGCTTTTGATTGATGAGTTTCAGAATATCTATTAGAAAAATTCTGAGGAATATTACAAAACAAAGTTGTGAATTGGATTTTCAATTTGTATAAATTCTTGAGTAAAGGAAGGGGCCACAATGAACAAAATAGCAGTAGCAGGAACAGGCTATGTTGGTTTGGTAGCAGGTGTATGTTTTGCCGAAGTTGGTCATCAAGTAATCTGTGTTGATATAGATGAAAATAAAGTAAACGTAATGAAGTCTGGGATTTCTCCTATCTATGAGGCTGATTTGGAAGAATTAATGCAGAAGAATTACGCTGCTGGAAGGATTGATTATACAACTGATTATAAATCAGCCTATAAGGATGCTGATGCAATCTTTATCGGTGTCGGTACTCCAGAGCAATCAGATGGTTCTGCAAATCTTTCTTATATTGCAACTGTCGCTAGGCAAATTGCTGAATCGGTGGAAAAAGATTGTCTAGTCGTCGTGAAATCTACAGTACCGGTTGGAACGAATGATAAAGTCGAGCAGTTTATCCAGGACTTTTTAGTTAATGATGTTAAAGTGGAAGTTGTATCGAACCCGGAATTCCTGGCACAAGGTTCTGCTGTACATGATACACTGCATGCCGAGCGGATCATTATCGGAACGGAAAGTAAATGGGCTGAAGAACTGATGCAGAATATCTATGAGCCGTTTCATTTACCTGTTGTTTCAGTCAATAGAAGATCCGCAGAAATGATCAAGTATGCCTCCAATGATTTCCTTGCTCTTAAAATCTCTTATATGAATGATATCGCCAACCTTTGTGAACTGGTTGGCGCGGATATTCAGGATGTTGCTAGAGGGATGAGCTTCGATAACCGTATCGGAAGCAAGTTTTTAAATGCAGGTATTGGCTATGGTGGTTCATGTTTTCCTAAGGATACTAAAGCATTGGAGTATCTGGCAAGACAAAATGGTTATGAACTTAAAACCGTCAAAGCTGCCATTGATGTGAACAAGGACCAAAAGACGATGCTATATAAAAAAGCTAGTAAAAGGCTCATTACCTTTAATGGTCTTAAGGTAGCTGTATTAGGATTGACTTTTAAGCCTGGTACAGACGATTTAAGAGAAGCAGCCTCTCTTGAGAACGTGCCTTTATTATTAGAGCAGGGTGCCGATATCTATGCTTTTGACCCTATTGGAGCAGAGAATTTTGCTAAAGTGTATCCAGAAGGTAAGAACGGCAAAGGCAGTATCACTTATGTTTCGAATATAGAGCATGCCTTAGAAAGTGCAAATGTCTGTTTTATTTTTACTGAATGGGGAGATGTGAAAGCATTAACGCCTGAGACATATAAGACGTTAATGAGGACTCCTTTAGTCTATGATGGAAGAAATATCTATAGTGTTGAAGAGATGCAGGAAACAGGGGTAGAATATCACTCTATTGGAAGAAAACCTGCAAGTAGAGAAGGCATAAAGGAGTCGAAACACGTTGAATTACAAATCCCTAGATCCTAGTAAAACATACCTAATCACTGGAGCTGCAGGTTTCATCGGTTTTTTCTTATCAAAAAAACTTTTAGAACAGGGCTGTAATGTGATTGGTGTTGATAATATAAATGATTACTATGATGTGAAGCTTAAATATGCTCGTTTGGAGCAACTTAAACCTTATGAGAAATTTACCTTTATCAAAGGTGATATTTCTGACAAAGCGATGATCACCGATATCTTCGAAGAGTATAAACCTAATATTGTAGTAAATCTGGCTGCACAAGCGGGAGTTCGATACTCGATAGAAAATCCGGATGTTTACATTCAAAGTAATATCATTGGTTTTTATAACATACTTGAAGCTTGCAGGCACAATCCTGTGGACCATCTTGTATACGCATCATCGAGTTCTGTTTATGGAGCTAACAAAAAGGTTCCATTTGAAGAAACGGATTTTGTGGACAATCCTGTCTCACTTTATGCATCGACTAAGAAGTCCAATGAATTGATGGCCCATACATACAGTCATCTATATAATATTCCAGCAACTGGACTCCGTTTCTTTACGGTTTATGGCCCGATGGGGCGACCGGATATGGCCTACTTTGGATTTACTGATAAGTATTTTGCGAATGAACCAATTAAGATCTTTAATAATGGTGATTTTGAAAATGATCTTTATAGAGACTTCACCTACATTGATGACATAGTGGAAGGAATTGAGCGGCTTCTTTCAAATCCTTCAGTTGAAGAAAATGCTGTTCCTCACAAAGTATTTAACATTGGAAACAATAATCCTGAAAAGTTGATGACTTTCATTGGAGCGTTGGAGAAATGTTTAAGTAATGCTCTAGATAAGGAGATAGAATTTGATAAGGTTTTCGAACCAATCAAACCTGGAGATGTACCTGCCACCTATGCTTCTACTGATTTGCTGCAGAAAGCTGTCGAATTTAAGCCCGAAACTTCGATAGAAGAGGGTTTGCAAAAGTTCGTAAATTGGTATGTGGAATATTATAATAAAAAGTAACAATAGTAAACTGATAAATGGTATGAAAATTTTTGGGGGATGCCTGACCCTAATAATTTTCTAAGATTAATAGAGACAGAGAGTGTTTTAGAAAGCTCTTTGTCTTTTTTATTAACTCGAAAAGGAATTCTTCTATTATTATATATACCTCGTCCTACATTTCCTTCATAATTGAAGCCCACAAACATTTCAGTCATAATTTGTTAACATTGAAACATTTTTTAGCTGTCTGTTCTTTAATATAGACAGTTACTGAAACAAGAGTATGATGCAAAAATTGATGGGAGACTATTATCTCCTGTAGGAGACACTTAAATTAAAAACTTATAAAAGGATGAATTTCATGAAAAAAATCATCGGTTTTTCCTTCTGTTTTTTGCTGATTGTTTTCTTCATTTTTCAGCAGAAACATTCTCTATCTAATCATAAAGAAAAGATATACGTTGAAGATTTTAAAGGGGCTAATGATTCTGCGAAGATTCAGGCTGCTATTGATCATGCAAAGGCCAATAAGTTAAAGACGGTTTTGCTGGATGATAGGAAGTATTCGATTTCATCACCGATCATCGTTAGGAAGGGTGTTAAGCTGCTATTTGGATACGGAACGAAGTTCATTGTTGAGGGGAACTTCAGGGTGCTTGAGCTTGAGCAGAATGCTTCCATTGAAGGTGCTTATGTAGTGATAAATGATGCTAAGTTTAATTCAGAGGTCATATACTTAGATGGTAAGTATAAATATTATAATACCTGGAACAAAACGCAAGTGAAGGATGTAAATATCATTAATTGGTCTGAGAGTAATCAGGGTACAGGGATATCTTTATATGCTGGCGGTAAAGAACATGAGATTTCTTTCGTGAACTTTGAAAATGTCAAGGTTGCAGGAATGGAGACTGGAGTTAAGCTAATAGCTGAAGAACCTTCTTCTGGTAGGGCATGGATCAATGCTAATCGTTTTTTGAATCTATCATTGGAAGATTGTGTGAATATGATTTACATAGATAGTAACTCTACCGTACCGAATGAGGTTAGTGGTAATCAATTTACCAACTTACAGATACAGCCATCAGGGAAAACAAAAAGCATTTTGAAGGTAAATGGGCAATACAATAAGTTTGAGGGAATGGCTTGGGATTTGGACAAAATCACCCTTCAAAACGATGTTATTGAACTTAAGGATAATAGCATGGGCACTATCATTGATTTCCCATCTTTGCCTATGAGTCGAATCGCTGACAGAGGTCAAGCCAATATCTTGAATCAATAATAAAAGCGAAAAGGGTGATTAGCTAATAGATAGGCACACACCCTATAATATAATTTGTAGTTAACATTAATAACCATTCATGAACTGGTACTATTGATCTTTGTCCATGGGAATAATCCGTTCCTCTTTGGATAAAGAGAATATATGCCAGTTTTTTTAAATAGTCATAGTTTTGTAGTGATAATTTGTCCTTGATCATTAATCGTCACTTTCCACTTTGTTCCGTTTGGTGAAGCCATTGTCAACGCTTTCCCTTTTTGAAGTTCTAAATCTCCATTTAGTGTTCCGCCTGTAGTTGGCAACCAAGCTGCACCTTGCTGTAACGATGATCTTGCGAAGATCCGATTAATTCGGAATCGTTTGTGCTCTTGTGTATAGCCGCTTAACGTCAGTCTAATTTTATACAGTGTTTCTGCTCTTGCTTCTGAGATAACCGTGTTACCGGCATTAAATGGGAGATTTTTAGCTGCGATCCATGGTCCATTTAAGCTTTGTTGATATTCAATCAATACTCGGCTGGGACTTTCATTCCATCCAAAATAAATACCAAAGCAATTTAGCATGTTAATAGGCTGTTTGGTAAAATCCAATTCAATCACAACCGGTTGGGTACTAGGGACATCGAGGTAATTTACACTTTGCTCATCGAGTAAATTGAAGCAGTTATTGATATTTCCTCCATAAGGAGCCTTTCCAGAAAGCTGACGGACAGCGTAGCGGAGGTTTGCATTTACTAGGATATCGTCTTGATTCCCGACCAAATGGGCTTTTCCTAAGGCAAGAGGTGGATATACTTGGAGCGATTCTTCATGAGGGGATGTACATCGATTATATTGGCCGCGATCAAGGATGGATGTGGATACCTGATTCGAGCTTAGGTAGTTGTGATGGGAAGCGGAGGAGAATTCAATGACGAGCGGAGGATCATCCATACGGTAGGTATCCCATATGATGCCTTCAAATATATTATAAGCACCTGAGCATCGAATGACTTTTTTCGTTTGTTTTCGGCTTTGAACTTGAAATCCAGTAAAGGTGTTGCCGGAAATTTCGTAAGGTAAATCACTGCTTCCGACAATCTCGATTCCGTACTGGCAGCCGTCTATAAAGATGGACTCGAAGGAGTTGGCATTAATCCAGCATGGGGTATCTACATTTGATAGTTTTTCGGTTTTTAAATAGAGTGCTGTATGGAAGTTTGTAATTTGAAGGGAGCTTGCCTTAAAGAAACTGATGAAATCCCATGCTTTGTTGCAGTATAGATGGATGGCTATACCTTGATAGGTTGTTGTACGGTTAATAATATTGATATTCGATATAGCTGTATGATTATGGATTTCTATTTGCTGCGCCCCGGAAAGGAAAATGACGGATGAATTGAAGCTAGTATCGACTACTTCAATCGTCCCGCCGGATAGGGAAGCATCTTTTTGTAGCTCAAAAACCTGAAAATTACCTTTAACGATTAATGTTATCGTCGGATCAATTTCTAGATGGACATTTTGCTTAATGATAATGGGGGAGGAGAGGGTATATTGTTTCTTCCCTGTAATGACAACTTTAGAGTAGTTATTATTTACACAATAATCAATCGCTGCTTGAATGGCTGGAGAATTATCTGCTAGATTCGGATCGGCGCCAAAACAATCAATATTAGCAATATTTCTGTTCTGGCAATCCTCAGGGAGGTTGAGTGGGTCTGCCATATATAACACTCCTTTTATGGTGATGTTATATAGCATATGCTAGTCCAAAAAGTATGTATAGGTATAAAAAACAAAAAACAAACGAGGTCATCGTTTGTTTTTGTTTCATTGATAGGTTTTCAGTGTAGAATGAATCATATTCGAGAGGGAGAAGGATTCTTCTACTTTTTGTCTTGCTTTGATTCCCAAGCGTTGTCTTAAACCCACATTATCTTGAAGCGTTTTAATTTGTTTGGCAAATTCCTGTTCTGAATGTTGTGATATGAGAATCCCTGTTTCATGGTCCACAACCGCCTCTTTAATGCCTCCCACATCGACTGACATGATTGGCGTTCCTGCGGCCATCGCTTCCAGGACGACCATTGGAAAAACCTCTCTAAGAGATGTTAAAAGAAGTAAGTCCATATTGCATATAAATTCATACGGATTGGAGGCATTGCCTAGAAGCATCACTTTATGGCGCAACTTTAAGTCTTTAATCATTTTTTCTACAAATTCCCGCTCCGGTCCATCTCCAGCAATATAAAACATCACATTAGGTACGTCTTTTAACTCATTAACGATTTTTAAGAAAAGTTCATGATTTTTCTCTTTTGATAAGCGGGCTAAAATTCCCACATTGAAGGTTTCTTTAGGCTGTAATTGTTTAAAAGAAAAGTGTTCAACATCCACGCCGTTGTAAATCGTCCGAATAAGCTCCTTCCTAACACCAAGCTGAAGTAAGTTATCCCGTTCAAAATTACTAATTGCGATAATTTCTTCCACATGCTTATTCAGCACTCTTTTAAATAGAAAGGGCATCTTTTTTTCGAGGATGGTTACATTATGCTTCGTATACACCAGCTTGATATTTCTTCTGGTCAGTTTCTTGATGGCGATCGAATATAGCAGCATTCTTAAACTATTGGCATGAATGACATCGATGTGTTTTAAGCTGACTTGTTTAGTCAGTATGTTAAGATTGGCAAAGTGATTCTTTAAGCTTAAAGGGATGAATTGTTGTTTGTTATGAATTTGCTTGTACAATTCCCCTGTCGCAGCGGCAGAGTAAAACGTCATGTTTTCATCCTGGAGATGGTTTTCCAATTTGCAAAAATACATCTCAGCTCCGCCAATTATGAGTTTATCTGTAAGTAACAGGACATTGTTCATATACTCTATTTCCCTCCATTTAGTAAAGAGGCAGGCTGTGAACCTCTGTTTTTGTTGTATGCGTTATAGGCGTATTTGCTAAAATAGAAGTTAGCTTTTACAAAGTTTAATTTTTCCTGGCTTCGTAACAGCTTCCAATATCGGTAAGCAGCCTTAAATTTATTTCTTGAAGTGGAGTTACTTACAATCCGATATTTGGATAACACTTTTGGTAAGCCATGCGCTTTATATCCTTGTCGTAACAGTAACAGCCATAATGCAGTATCCTCAGGCTGAATATCCGGCATTTCGATATGCTTGATTTGCAGCCTATCCAGCATCACGGTTAAACAGCCAATTGTTGTATTTCCAATCAGATGCTTATAATCCACTTCTTTAGGTGCCTTTACTTCAACATCCAGAGACTTACCTTCTTCATCTATTAAAGAATAGGAGGTGAAAGAGAACGCTAGATTTCCCTTTTGCATAAATGCGACTTGTTCTTCCAATTTAGTTGGGAGCCATAAATCATCACTATCAAGAAACGCGATATATTTTCCTTTGGCTTCTTTAATGGCTATATTTCTTGCGCGGGCAGCTCCGACATTCTTGCTTAAGGGAATAAGTCTGATCCGTGAATCGTGCTCTGCATAGGATTTAATGATAGAAACAGAATCATCCTTTGACTGATCATCTACAATGATCATTTCCCAGTTAAAATAGGTTTGATCTTGGACAGTTTTTATCGTTTCAGGAATAAAAGACGAGCAGTTATACGAAGGAGTTATCACGGAAACTAAAGGTCTGTCATCCTTTTTGCTGTAGGTCATTACATTCCACCTCTTTTTTCTCATATACCGAAATATATTTTAAAGTTAGTGCTAAAAAGGAAAAAAATGCTTCATTAATCATGAGTGAAAGGGACATCATCTGTATTAAGAAAGCAAAAAGAGTAAGCACAATAAAGGGTTTTTCTTTATGTAATTTAGTCTTGAATAAAGTGATGATAAGCATCAATAAAAAGGAAAGGTAAAAAAGAAAACCAATGATTCCTGACTCTACTAAAACCTCAAGATACGTATTGTGAACATATAGCTGTTCATTATGCTCAAAAGCGTAATAATCGGAAAAATTAAAAGCGCCAATGCCCAAAAGGGGATTTGACATAAAGTAGTTAATCGCCTGCCCCCATAATTCAAACCTTCCGCTGCCACCGTCAGTTGAAAAGTCAGAAATGCGGCTCGTGACGATTTCATTGAGATCGATATTGATAAGAGATCCAGCAACATATATTACCCCTAAAAATAATAAGGAAACAGCTAACATTTTGATTTTTTTTGAGAAATTAGCTAACAGCATGTACAAAACGACCACCAGTACAAGCGCTAAAACACCGCCTCTTGAAAAAGTAAGAAGGGAAGTAATCATACATAGGAGGAATCCAATTGAATTTTTGAATCCCTTTAAATTGGTTAAATAATAGGAAAAAAAGATTGTGTTAAAAAAAATGAAGATGTTGGGGTCATCCAGCAAACCGATTAATCTTGGATAATCCCGGTCCAATAATAATCCATAGGATGTAATCTCAACACCTGTCGGAAATCTTCCTGTCACCTGTATCCCGATGACGTACAATAATAGGCTAATGACGTTAAAGATGATACCGACATTTGCAATCGATTTCTCAATCGCACTAAGCGTTGTTAGCTCCAATACATATCTCATGATGAAATAACAGCCAAGTACGAGTATCACCCCAAGGATGACCCGAATGCTCGATTCAGGATACTGAGAAAAAGCGCCGCTCAGGCAATAGGTGAAATAAAATAAAAGCAAAAGGATTTCATAATGATAAAGGGTATGGAAATGAAAATTCCGAAAATGAATGCAAAAGAAAACGGCTAGAAATATCATGTAAATTTTTAAAGAAAAACCGATGGAGATATTATATTTACTGAGCGTAATAAAAAATAACAAGAGAAAGACTGACCATATAGAGGTGTTTTTATTAATTAGCAATCTTTCCATTCTCTTTTTGTCTCCCATCTTGTAAATGTTCGGTAGCAGGTTTCTTTTTAATGAAGCCAACGATTAATTGCTTGATGCTCTTATCGAGCAGCAAAATTAGAGCAGTGACGAAAATGATGGTAGAAATCATGGCTATAAAAGGATACTTGGATAATAAGTTTTGCATCAGGATGAAACTAATGAAAAAGAAGGTACCATACGGCAGGATGACCTTGAAAAGGACCGCTCTTTTTTCTGGGTTGGCAGCGACATAGCCAATGAATGAGACGATTTCCATGGTAAGGACGGCAAAAGCTGAGCCGGCCACTGCATAGTTAACGCTCATAAAATAGAAGGAAGCCAAACCAACGGTAATGGTTATAAACTGGACAATTGTACGCCGGTTCTGTAATCCCCTTGTTGTGAGACCGTCAGCAATGGCAATGTTAAAGCCTTGCAGAACGATTATAAAAGCCAATATTTTTAAAGGCTGAACCGCAGATCCCCACTCGGGTCCAAATAAGATGGTGACGAGATAAGTGGCCAAGTAGAATAAGGTTATAGTCATGCACATGCCGATATAGGACATGATTTTCATTTGCAGGATATTCAATCTTGTGTGTTCTGCTAGCTTCCCTTGGTTGTATCGCTTAAATAAAAGCGGAAAAAAAGCGCCTGCGATGACCCCTGGTATTTGGTATAAAGCAGAAGGAATCCGATAGGCTACTGCAAAGAGACCGACAAGCGCTAAAGGCAGCGTTTTTTCCAGCACCAATGGACCCAATTGTGGGGTTAGCATAATAAATAACCCACTGATTAGAAACGGACTAAGATTCGTTAATAATTGTTTTTCAAAAGGAGACTTCCATTTTATTTCCGCTTTTTTCAGCAGTAAATAAAGGCTGTAAAATCCACCGGCTAAATATGAGAATCCATATAAAAAGGCTGCTAGATGAACATCCACTTTTAAACCCATACTCACCGTGGTTGAAAGGATCAACGCGAAAGAAGAGAAGATTTTTATCGACGCGATGAATTGCATCCTTTCAGTTAATTGAAAATAGGTTATCCCAATACTTTGCATCGCCAGGCCAATGACCATTGGAATCATTAGGCTATAGATCATATAAAGAATTTGTTGTTCTTGATAAAGAATATGAATGCCGGCAAAAAAAACAAAAAAGGTCAAAAGGGAGCAAACAATCCGAATCTTAATATAGGAAGAAAACGTTCTTCCTAAGTTTTCCTTTTTTGACCCTTCCCTTAAAAAAGTATTACTTGTCCCGAGGTCCGTAAAAAAATTCATGACCATGGCAAGAGCCAATGCCACACTGAAAATCCCGTAGTTCTTTGAGTTAAAATAATTTGCTAATAGAATGAGCGTGGCCGCATTTAGAACATTGGATAGAATGGTACTGTAAAATAAATGGACAATATTTTTTAAAATAGAGTTTTTCTTTGTATTCACTTTATTCGCTCCCGATTTTATGACGATAAAGTCGTTGGCTTGAGTAGTGGTGCAGGTGATTGAATTGTCTTTCTGGTTAAAGAAGGCTGATTTTGGTTTAAATAATATTCATATGTGCTCGCAAGACCCTGTTCAAGTGAATGAGCGGGGTGCCAACCCAATTTTTGAAGTGTCGTTTTATTACAGAGTAAGCTTTCTTTGATATCCCCATTTTTCGCTGGCTGATGAATAGGAGGTAAATCATGGCTGCCAAAGGATTGAATAATCGAGAATAATTGATTGATGCTTGTACTGGTGGTTGACGAGACATTGAAGGTGCCGCTTTCTTCGTATTCCAACGCTTTCAGATTGGCATCGGCTACATCCTTTACATAGATGAAATCCCTTGTTTGAGTGCCGTCTCCATAAATGACGGGCCGCTCATTTTTTATGACAAGATTAGTGAAGATCGATATAACACCGCCTTCGCCGCTAGCTGTCTGTCTTGGCCCATATACATTGCTGTATCGAAGATTCACATAATTCAAATCGTATAATTCTTTAGCAAGCTTTAGATATTCCTCTGCCGTTTTTTTTGATGCACCATAGGGTGATAATGGAGAGGTAAGATGTGATAATGTGATGGGCATGACATCAGCATCTCCATATACTGCTGCTGATGAGGCAAACACGATTTTTTTAACGGCATACTTGTGAGAAAGCTTAGCGATGTTTATCGTTCCCATGATATTGATCCTTGCATCATTCGTCATATCCGAAATGGATTGTTGTACACTTACTTGTGCAGCTTGATGAATGACATAGTCAGGCCTAAATGTCTCCATCGCATTTTCAAGCAGGACCTCATCTTCAACATTTCCAAAGAAGGGTGTGACTTTGGCCTGGATATTTCCGATAGATCCGGTAGAGAGGTTATCATATATAGCCACTTCATAATTATTACGGATTAATGTATCAACAATATGAGAACCAATAAATCCGAAGCCCCCAGTTACTAGTACTTTTTTCATTTTTCACTACCCCTTTTTTAGATTATCTAGCTCCATTACCAGTAAAGACTATGGTCAATGTTCGGAACAAAATCTTGATTTCCATAGCAATTGAGCGGTGTTGAATATAATATAGGTCGTAATGCAGCTTTTCTTTTGGTGATAAATCATATCCCCCATTTACTTGTGCCCACCCTGTTATTCCTGGTTTCACATATAAACGGTTTTTAAAGCCAGGCAAAAACTTTTCGAATTCTTTATAGAAATATTCCCTTTCAGGTCTTGGCCCGATAAGCGACATATCTCCTTTTAAAACATTAATAAGCTGAGGGATTTCATCAATCCGTGTTTTTCGTATAAAGGCTCCTATTCTAGTCACCCTGGAATCATTTGCACTTGCCCACTTAGGCCCATTTTTTTCAGCATCGATGCCCATGGAACGCAGTTTAATCATATTGAAAGGCTTCCCATCCAGGCCTAGCCTTTGTTGATAAAAAAAAGGGGAGCCAGCTGAATCAATAGGGATAAGAATGCAGAATAAAAGTAAAATAGGTGCTGTAAGTATCAGCATAAAAAACGAGATGATTAAATCCATAGTGCGCTTTATATTAAAACTAGATGATGTCGATAGTGGTTTTGTCAGGATTTCTTCCTGCCTATCGACTCTGACTTTCGAATCCACTGGTTATCCTCCCTGTATTAAGAAATGATCATTGAACCTGATATTTCAAGATTTGCCCGTTCAAATTGCATTTTCACACCGGCAATTTTCTCTAACTTGTCTCTGCCTTCTTGTATCGCTAATATTATGCCATCGCAATATTTAGCAACGATATTTGCATCAGGTTTATTTAAACTGTCAGATGTATGAAATAAAATGAGGTCAAAATCCTTCTTCCACTCTTCAATCAGTGTTGGAAGTGTCTCTAATGTTAATAAAGTTGCTGGTTCATAAATGGCTTCGCTTGTAGGTATACAAAATAGACGACCCTTTATATGTATAGCCTGTTCGTTAATATTGGGCGTCTCGTTTAAAAGCAAGTTGGTAAAACCGAATGAATTATCGATATTAAACACTTGATGCAGCGAAGGCTGGCGCAGATTAGCATCCACTACAAGGACTCGTTTACGCTGCTCAGAAAAGGCAAGTGCTAAGTATGCTGAAGCATTGGCAATATTCTGTGATTGTGAAAGAGATGTAATCATTAATATTGAATCGTCTTTATGAAGGTTGGACTCGATATTGTTACATATCGTATAAAATTGCTCTTTATTGATTTCATTTAGGTAGAAGGATTGTTTCCTATTGAATTTAATACTCACTATATTCACCCCGTTTTGTGGAAGGTAAGGTTTTATATGTTGTTTTACGTTTTCTGTTTATTCTTTTGCTATTCAAATCCATCCTCCCTAATAATGGAATTCCAAGAAGTTCAAGCTCCCTATCGGAATAGGTTGAATCATCAAAGTGCTCTCTAAGAAGTGCTAAGCCTATTCCAGCAAAAAAGCCTATTACGATCGAAATGGCTATGATGAATTTCGGCTTTGGGAAAAGCAGTTCTGCTTGTCCCATTTCATTATCATTGAGAATACTAATCTGTTTAACGTTAGTAATGTCTTTAAAATTAGATATCGAATGCCTCGCGACAGTTTGGGCGATTTCCTTTGCGGATTCAGGATTTGAATCCTTGACGGTAATCGTGATGATTTGTGAATTATCTCGATTAGTAATGGAAACTTGCTTAAGTAAGTCATAGCTAGAAGTTTTAAGATTCAATTCCTCTTTAACTCCTAACATGATTTGCGGACTTTTAATGATGTCCATATACGAAAGGGCAAGCTGTCTGTTCTCTTGAACTTTGTTTATGGAAGCTTCCTTTTCATCCATGCTTAAAGATCCTGCCAGAACTTGAGTGGAATACTGATAGGTTGGTTTCATAAGGTACATGGACGAAAAAATGATAAAACCAGTAATACAAAGGGTAGATAGAATAATGATAAAAATTCGCTTTTTTAAGATTCGTATAAAATCTTTAATTTTTACTTTTTCATTCATCGATTTCACCACTTTTTTAGAGATTGTAAGAATACGTTCACAACTTGCATAGAATTTTTATATAATGGTAAGCAATTATCCTATTTTGCGTTGTAAAGCTATGTGGTCTTTGGAAATTCCTTTTTCTTGTTTGTTTCTTGTGAAATACGATCCGAGCCTCATGCATGGTTTTTCCACGAGTAGATAGGACGCTGAAGAAAGTAAAAAAGATAAGAAAAAGGAAAATATCAATAGTAAACCGGTAGGCAGCTTGTTATAGAATAGGTACATCAATGAGAATAAGGATATAAGATGGTACAAATACAAACTATATGAAATTTTCCCGAGTAGAGTTAGCAACCTAGACCTTAAGACCGCCGAAATCTTTTGGGAACATACGCTCATGATGATAAAAATGCAAACACCGAATGAGACTACATAATCCCTAAACATATAATTGTTTAAAAAATCCACTTCGCCAATGATGCCTTCGTACATAAAACAGGTAATGGCCCCCAACAACCATACAATTTTTACAGACTTTTTCTTTTTCAAGGTATAGGAAAAAAGTACAAGTCGATATTTCGCTATTATTGCTCCCATCAAAAAAAGGGTACTGTAGTGGAAACTTAGAAGGAAGCTGGTTATATCGCCACCAGAACCAAACAAAAACAAAAAAATAGTCGACGAAAAAATTAAAACAAAAAGCCATAATAAAGAGTATTTAAGCTTTTTTCGAACAAATAAAAAAATCAGAACAGGAAATATAATCGAAATTCTCATTTCGTGAACAAGGGACCATATAACATTGTTATAGGCGTCTGTATTGTACTGCCCGATAAACAAAAGATGTCCTATTAATAAGGAAGGAGTATCCGGGCCTGTCCAAGATTTATTAAACCAGTCAGTGATATAGGGCAAATCAATTTGGCTTAAAAGCATTTTAGCCAATATAGCCATGCCTATTGCTACTAGATATGGTATATAAATTCGAAACACTCGTTTTATTAAGTATGTAGAATAGTGGAATTTAGCACTATTAACTGATAAATACAAAACAAAACCACTTAATACAAAGAATAGAATGACAGACTCATTTCCACTGCTGAAAAAAAGGCGTAAAGGAGTTTCCTTAAACAAATAAATTATGTAGGAGCTGCTTGAACCATACTGATAATCTGCATATGAAGGGTAAACCATCAAATAATGCCCGATTAACACAATGAGTGCGGCTAAACCCCTTAATGAGTCGAATTCCTCATATCTAGTCATATCCTCCTCCATATGAACCGTTTTTTTTATAATATAGCACTTGTTCTCAATAAAGTATAGTTAGTTCTCTAAAACAGACAAAAATAGACAAAAAAATATAAAGTTAACCATCATATCTTAATTTGCAGGCTCAATTAAATTCTACTGGGCGAATAAAAACTTCTGGAGAATAGTTGAAAGACGGAACACCTCATGCCAAATTTCGGAACATTGGCTAAAAAATCTGCATAAGGCTTGAGGATCAACTTGTATGATTAGAGAGGGAAGCATACAAGCAGAAGATGAGGGATACAAATACTAGAATAGATTCATAAGAAAACAATTGACATAATAATGTAAAGATGGTAAGTTCAATTTAAATATTCGTTATAAAGAACGATTTGTTCGTTAAAGGTAAGTATAAAAACTGTTATTTCTATCAAAGGATAAAAAAATAGATTTTGCTATTTAATAGATACCTGTCATTAGCTCAATTAATAATCTATAGAAGAAAGGATGATTTTTAATGCCTTTATACCAAATGAGAGAAATATGGACACCTTTAAAATTAGTTGGAGTTAAGTTTTTTAAAACAGAAGAAGGAAGTATTTTTATGAAAGTATTTAATAAACGTCGAAGAAAGTTAAAATAATTCATTATTGAATTTTATTGCGCGTTAAGCTTGTTTTTAAAATTACCAATACCTAGTTGTTTTTTTAAGAATATTGTAGAATGATGGCGGAAAATTACGAAAAATATTTTAGTTAATCATCAGCTTTTTTAAGTATAATTAACATGAATATATGGGTATGTGACTTCATAAAAGTTAGACTTACATATTTTGCGCATGATACTTAATTGGAAAATCATCATAATGTTAAATATTCTTGAGAAAAGCAAACCTGTTGAAAAATAGGGACGCAAAATTACAGGTCTAAGGCTTTGCTAAGACGGCTGTGTTACCACAAATAGGCGGAATTTGTCATGGAAGTAAACAATGATTTGGAAGAATGGGTTTATTTAATGTTAGAAGCGAAAAATTCAGGCTTGTCCATTAAAGATGTAAATGATTTTATCGTAGAAAATGGATCAAGAGAAAAATCTTACATCTTGGGATAGGCTATATGTACCTTAGGGAAGGCTGTTATACAGTCTTCTTTTTTATTTTCATTACCGGAAATTACGGTAAAAGGTATCCAGAATAAGGAACATGGCGATGATAATAAAAATGCGACCTAATTGGGGGGATTTTTATTATGGATGTACCTATTGCCTTTTTTAAGGGATTAATGTGGGGAACTTTATTCAGTGTACCGTTATGGTTATCATTTTGCGGCTGGATAAAAATAATATGGAATGTTTTAGAATAAAACCCTAATTAAATCAGATTATTAAATGAATACATAAGGATTTAATATTTGGATAATAGAATTTTATTTATATATATCATGTGTTTTAAGTTGTCTTACTTCTCTCCAGATATACGAAATATAGCAAAAAAATAGTGAATGATACTTAAACATTTTTGGTTATGTGCCGATACTACACTATAGAGATTAAGCAAAGGGACTTCGCAACAGGCGATGTCAGATAGCTGCCATCAAAATAGAAGGAGATTATTTGATGACAAAAAATAAATTCATTACGTTCGAGGAAGTTTATGAAAAGAAACAGAGAAGCAAGAAAATTTTTATTGGGACTTATATTACTATTATTTTAGTTTTGATTACATTAATGACTTATTTTATGGGACAAGCATAATATGAGGTTTATCGAAGGGGCTGAGGAATCGGTCCTTTTTGTTTTTTTTATACCCACTATTTACCTAAAACTTACTAGTATTCATTCCTAATGGATATTTCAGAAATGTTAAAATTGGGTAAATTTTTGGTCTTTAAACTAATTCCTGCTTGCCAATTCCCGCTTTATATGTGATTATCAAGTAAATGAGCTATATTCCTTATTTTTGAAAAAAGGATTAGGATAAAAGTATGAAATGGCGGCTCAATTATATATTGGAGTGGAATTTTCGCATGGATTTTTTTGATATTTTAAAAGACACTTTTGCCAAGGGTGAGTCTGGACAAGATGTTACTGTAAATGAACTTGTGGAAGAGATTAAGGAGAAATTAAGCGGGATCATTGAACATCCTGATAGTATATGATTCGTAGATACATATTCCTTATTTTGCTCGTATTATGGGCGATGGTCATCTTCTTTTTTTCCTCGCAGACGTATGAGGAGCAAAGCATTACCCCTTTTTTAACGCAGTTCAATACTCCATATTGGTATGATAAGTTAAGTGGCATTTCATTCATGTATGGAGGGGTTGAGGTGAGTGCCCAAATAGCTGGAGTAAATGGCTTTCTGGAGTTCTTCCTTCGGAAGGGTGCCCATCTTTTTATCTTTTTTGTGTTTGGGTTATTGACGTATCGTGTTTGGGGCCGTTTTGTGAAGAACCCTGTTCTTTCGTTTTCAGGCGCTCTTTTATGTGTCCTTTTTTATGCGAGTGCAGACGAACTGCATCAAAAACTAACCGGTGGCCGAACTCCCTTGTGGCAAGATGTCATGCTGGACACGTTTGGCGGTTTGCTGGGAATTTTCTTTTCTCTTTTCTTGTATCGAAGGAGAAGGCGTCAATGAATATAAGAAATCATTTCCGTTACATATAAAAAAGAAGCATGTTTAAAACATGCTTCTTTTTTATCGTTTTCCTTATATGAATGATAACTTGTGAGGGTGATGAGGGTGAGGAGTAATGACGGCTATTCTCTTGGTTATAGCTTCAGGAGCTTGTACCATTTTTCTTTTTTCGAGCGGTTCAAAAAGCGTGGTTGAAGATTTTTATGAATAGGAAAATGAGGCAGAGTTCAGGAAGTCCTGGGATCTGCTAAGTTCTGAAATGAAGCTTCGATTTCGGAATCATGCAGATTATGTCCATAATAGGTCACATGTATTTTTTCAGCATTTGGATGTGAAGTCCTTTCAGTATGATTTGCAGTCCGATACTTAAGAATGTGAAGAACTGGATTCTGGTTAGGGTTGGAGGGCAATATAAAACGGCCTATGAAATTCCAGTTACACAGGTCTTCAATTCTCGCATGAGGGTGTTTATCTTGAACAAGATAGCTATGTTTTCACAGAAAAAGGCGAATGCTGTTTGTTATGGGATTATCGGTTTAAATAGATTCCTCTCCTTTTTCAGGCTCGAGTTCGTTTTATTGAAAAGGGAGAGGCGATGCTCTCATGTATTGCCGAAAAGAGCTACTTCTCATGAAACATATTTCATTCTTGATCGATCACTGATGGCTTTCAGAATAAACATTTTGTCCTGTTTGCTTAGCATAGCCCAGCTGCCTGCTTTGATTTTCATACAAATCCACTCCTTTGGTTTAGGATTATTTATTATAGTTGATGAATGACGGTTGATGGAATTCCGGGACCAGTGAATGATTGGGGCAAGGGGAAGATGGAACTGTCAGCTCATATTAGATTATACCGTCTTTTAGTGCCTAATAAACAACAAAAATTCCAACAAATCTCTACAATTGGTGTTCGTTTTTTGTCAGAATATTGGACGGGGAAAATGAAAAAGCTGTCAGGATGCGGGTCCGGACAGCTCTTTCATTTTTTCTTATTTGATGGATAATTGTTCTTTTAATTCGGATTGAACCTTTTCTTTTTCTTCATCCGACACAATATAATAGTAGATTCCGTCGATTTTCGTTCCGTTGCCATCTATTGATGATTGGGTAATGCTTTTGCTTGCGTCCCTGTAGTTCTTTTGGATGTCCATCATGTCATCAAACGTCAAATTCGTCTGGATATTATTACCGAGTGCAGCGAAGACTTCATCGAATTTCGTCAGGGATGAAAGGCTTGCACCTTCCTTAATGACTGCTTCGATGATGGCACGTTGTCTGGATTGACGGCCGAAATCACCGCTCGGATCGTCATGTCTCATTCTTGAATAGGCAAGGGCTTCTTTTCCGTTAAGGGTTTGCTTACCTTTTGAAAAATGAATGCCATCAGATGTAAAGTCCAAATCGTTTTGAACGGTCACGCCGCCGACTGCGTCAACGATATCCTTAAAGCCTTCCATATTGATTTTCATATAATAGTCGATTGGGATATCTAGGAAGTTTTCAACGGTATCCATGGACATTTTCGCGCCGCCGAAGGCAAATGCATGGTTGATTTTATCCTGTGTTCCATGACCGACGATCTCGGTCCGTGTATCACGCGGAATGCTTAGCATTTTGACCGATTTCTTTTGCGGATTGACTGTCAAGACAATCATTGTATCTGAACGGCCTTTGTCGCCATCTCGTTCATCGACACCGAGCATGAGCATCGAGAAGGGCTCCTGATCGGATAGTGCAAGGTCCTTCGTTCGTTTATCGGTGGTACGGTCTATTGGTGTATGCATCGTGTCAACGGTTTTTGTCAGTGAATTCCATACGGAGTAGGCAAAGGCTCCCCCAGCTAATATGAATAGTAGGACAATTACCCCGACTACCTTCAGCCATGTCCGCTTCTTTTTCTTCTTTTTTTCATGTCTCATAGTTTACTTCCTTCCTCTTTTTGTAACCACTTCATCTATTATATTTAATTTCATAATAAAAGAATAGTATATTTTACTACTTTATAATACCTTTGACATATTTGGAAGCCGGTAAAAGGTTTTTTCAATGACATGAAAGTTTAATAGTTTTTTATAATTAGTTTGCATTTTCTGAAATGAATGCTGATATAGCAGGGGTTTTATAAGTTATGACTATGTAGGAGCACGCTTATAAGCCTGGATTTCATCTAGGTAAATAGTCGTAAAAATTTTCAAAGGTAGGCTGTTTTGAAAACGGTGAGTTCCAGCAACCTTTTTCAATTCCCGGTAGTGGAAGCACGGTATCCGCCACTGATCGAGATGTGTTTAGATTTGCCGTTCCGCAAAATGTTTCAGCTGAGCAGTATGCCGAGCTATATACAAAATCAGAAAAAAATCACCAGTTATTCTGTGATGTAAACGAAGTTATAGTTTGGCAAGCTGCATATGACCGTGACAAAATCCAGGCAAAGGAAAGCTCCTGTGTGGCCATTTCATTCTATATAGAGATTTGTTGATGCAACTCCGGGAAAAATTCCGGAGTTTTTTTATTGAAAAGTAAGGCCCTTTTTTCAAAGTTGAATAGAATGGAAAAAGTGATTTTTCAAAAGGGGATTTCTAGGCGTACGACGATTTCCTACAAAATGGGTGATAAGAAGAGTCCGTATTGGAAAGCAGGCGCATATATATGCAGTACGGATATCATTAAAGTATAAATAACTATTGGAGGCTAAAGGAAAAATGGCAGAGACTGTTGGTTTACCGTACCTTGATGCTTTAACAGGAAAATCGGTGAAGGTGTTTAAAGGCGGGCCTGATTCTAGAGAAGGCAGGCTTATAGGAGTATTTGGCGATTATATCGTTTTACAAACAGGGAAAGATGAACAAACTCAACTTGTGTATTACGCAAGGGATCATTTGAAAATAGTTGTCGCGAATGCGAAAAAGTCACAAGTCGATTTATTGGCCGAGGAAGATGAAACAGTATTTCCGACCAGTTTTTTAGGAGTGCTGTCAACACTTCAAACTAGCTGCATTCAAGTGAATGGCGGCGGTCCGGGATCTAAAGTTGGCCGGGTTGTAGATGTGAAAGATCAATTTTTAGTTTTATCCACGGAGAAGGATGGGCTTGTTTTATACCCGATTTCCCATATTAAAAGTGTAACAGTGATCGAACAATCAGACGAACAATTATTGCCTGAATTTGTTTATAACGGAACTGATACACTTAATGGCCTTCTGACTCGCTTAGTCCACAACTGGGTATCCGTTTTCGCTGGTGGACCTGAGAAGGTTGAGGGCATCCTGATGGAAGTGGCTGATACGTACCTTATCGTTGTGCATAATCAAGAATTATTTTATGTGCCAACTGATCATGTCCAATTCGTTGCCTTAACTGTGAGGGTAGAGGAAGAAGCTGAAGGGGAGACAGATGAAAGTTGCGAAGATGGAGGTTCGTCGGCCAGAGGTGCATCAAACGCGAATTCAGCAAATAGAAATTCAGCAAACGGAAGTAGAAAGGATGAAAGCAGTTCATCAGAAGAGAGCTCTTCATTAGTCGAAAGCTCTTCATTAGTCGAAAGCTCTTCATCAGTCGAAAGCTCTTCATCAAAAGAAAGCAGTTCTTCATATGAAAGCTCTTCAAGCTCAAGCTCAGATGAAAGATTAAGAAGACGCAGAAGTCCTCGTACAAATGCATTCAAGCAAATTTGGATTGAGAACTTAATCAAAGCTTCAAATCAAAATATCCGGTAAAGAAATACCAAACAGGTACAGCAACCAAAATCGAGTTGTTGTGCCTTCTTATGGAAGGTGGACATGCCGTTATTGCCCATGATGGATTCATTGGGGTTCAATACACCTTTGATTTATTTTTTCATTGGCAAATGTTTATGTTCAAATGCTTTTAAAATGGTCAAGCAACAACTTCTGTTTGGTTGATTTTAATGAAAAGGGGGAAGCGAAGCTTGTTAGCAAAACATATAGGCCAGTATATAGAACTGGAGCTCTCAGGGAATATACATGAAACGGGGATATTAATTGAAGCAAACTCGGACATCATCGTTTTGTATACTGGTAAGGTGTACCGTTATGTTCCATTCCGGCACATTAAGAATTTTTCTTTTCCTATGATTGATGAGGAGATTGGTTCGGGAGGAGAGCCGGAGATCGATGAGACCTCGTTCCGAAAATTACTGATGAATGCGAAGGGGATGTTTGTTGAAATCCTGCTCACGAAAAAAAACTCGGTTCATGGTTATATCGTGGGCATCATGAATAACTATTTCGTCTTTTATTCGCCAGTATTCAAAACGATGTTCATCTCGATGGATCATTTGAAGTGGCTTTCGGTTTGTAATGATGAAAAGGGTCCTTTCGGTTTGAATAAAGGGGAACAGCTGGCACAGGTTTCATCTTTAAGCTGGGCCAGGACATTGGAGGAACAGGTGAAAAAGTTAACTAATAAACTGGTGGTGCTCGACTTGGGGATGCATCCGCAGAATATCGGAATGATCAGTGCAGTGAAAGATGGCATCATTGAGATGGTGAATGCTCAAGGGGAGGCGATTCTGGTCAACATGAGGCATGTTAAAAGTTTTCATTTCCCACAATAAAGAAACTCCGGGTCTAAAGTGACCCGGAGTTATTTCTTTTTCTCGATATTTTCATAGACCGAGGCAAGAGCTTGTTCAAATTTCCCGCTCTTTTTTGGTTTGTAGTATTTTTTTCGGCGCAGTTTGTCCGGTAAGTATTGCTGCTTCACCCAGCCATTCTCGTAGTCATGCGGATAAAGGTAGCCGATGCCGCGTCCGAGTTCAGCGGCCCCTTTGTAATGGGCATCCTTAAGATGATCCGGTACATCTCCACTATGGCCGCTGCGAATGTCGGAAAGAGCTGCATCAATTGCGGTAATGGCCGTATTCGATTTAGGTGATAGGCATAACTCGATCACGGAGTTGGCAAGTGGAATCCTGGCTTCGGGAAACCCAAGCCGTTCAGCGGCTTCGACTGCAGCGAGGGCCCTGGGACCAGCCTGCGGGTTGGCGAGACCAATGTCTTCGTAGGCAATGACCACCATGCGGCGGGCAATGCAAACAAGATCGCCGGCTTCGACCAAGCGCCCTAAATAATGAAGGGCTGCATTCACATCACTGCCGCGAATAGATTTTTGGAAAGCCGATAGAACATCATAATGGGCATCTCCATCCTTGTCATGTGAGAAGCTTTTTTTCTGCATGCATTCCTCGGCAATTTGCAGATCTATATGTATCGTTCCGGACTCATCGGGTTCGGTGGAAATGACGGCGAGCTCAAGAGCGTTAAGCGCACTGCGGACATCTCCGTTCGAAGCCGTCGCGAAATGGGTAAGGGCATCAAGGCTGACATCCGTTATAAACGCACCAAGCCCGCGCTCTTCATCATGAAGTGCCCGTTCCAGAGCTTTGGTTATATCATTGGTTTCCAATGATTTGAGCTCGAAAATCTGGCACCGGCTTCGGATGGCCGGATTGATTGCATGATAGGGATTGCTGGTCGTTGCACCGATCAAGGTGATCATCCCGTTTTCAAGATAAGGCAATAGGAAATCCTGCTTCGCCTTATCGAGCCGGTGAACCTCATCAAGCAAGAGAATCACTTTTCCGGACATCTTGGCCTCGGCAGCCACGATTTCCATATCCTTTTTATTATTGGTCACCGCGTTCAGTGTCCTGAAAGCAAACTTCGTGCTTCCGGCAATCGCACTTGCAATCGAAGTTTTGCCAATTCCCGGAGGACCATACAGGATCATGGAAGAAAGCTGCTTGGCTTTCACCATCCTTGCGATAATTTTCCCTTCACCGACCAGATGCTCCTGCCCGATGATCTCATCAATCGAACGAGGCCGCATCCGGAAAGCAAGCGGTTTAATATTCATTGCGCACCTCTCCTTTTTATATAAGGTATCACAACTGATGGGGGAAATGCGCTGATTATGCTGTAAAAGAGGGTGAAATCCTATTATAGTAGTCCGTTTCGGGATATGATTTTGTGCTGTGAGATCGATAATTCGACCTAGCAGTGGACTAATTCGACCTAGCGGTGGACTAATTCGACCTACTAGTGGACTAATTCGACCTACCGACGTAATAATCCGACCTCGCCTTCTATGAGAGAATGTAATAGATAAAATCTGCCTCTAGTATGGCCGGTATGATTCAGGTTTAGTGAAAGTAATAGTTTTTTTGCACTGGAAGGGGATTGGAGTTGGAGGAAGTTTCGAAATTCCCTGTTGGTAATGGTAGGTTTGACGAGGTATAGATAATCATAAAGTGCCGAAATGTGACCATCGAGGGAAATATCCAAACAGGTACGGCAAATCCACTTTCTTGATTTCCGCTCCATGGTAAATGCATGACACTTGTCGCAGAATACTCCGGTTTGGAGGGCGGTAATCGGAATTCTATAATTCTCTAGCGGTTTAGGAATATAAGGGGTGTGACCATCAAGCAATAAATTCGATAATCGTTTCATTGCTCTAGTAGAAAGGACTGTTTCGTTATACTTGTTTTTTAATTCCTCAATTTTAAGCAGAATCCGATCCATACGTATCACTTTTCTATTAATATCCGTATTCCCTGCTCGAATGATCGTTGAAGAATTGGCACTGACTACGAGAGTTTCAACTGGAAGGTTGTTCGTTCTTCTTGTTTTTAACCAGTCTAACAAGAGTTGGCGCTGCCGACTCACTTGTAATAGGGGATCATCAAAAGCTTCGGTTTTTCCATCTAGGTTTGTACGGATAAGTTGATTGAATGCATGATCGAAAAAGATTTCACCAGCCATGTTTTTGACTTCAAGGATTAAAAGGAAAGAGGATGTGAGAATGAGGATGTCCATTTGGAAGGGAAAAGATGATCCAATAAGTCGGAGGTCATGAAAGAGTAGATACTCTTTTTCAGAAAGGGATTTAAGAGATTGGAAGACTCTGTTTTCACCGTTGTATCCAGCCTTGATTTTTTTGATATCATCAATGATTGCCGGTTGCTTCGCATGCCCAGGAGGTAAGCGTCTCATCAGAGCTTCGAGCATGTCTATTTTTAAAGGCCTCTTGCAGTTTTTAATGATCATGATAACCACTCCTTATAGATTTGAGTGAAGTATTCTCGGTTGATAAAGTGATTTCCTGTATTTTAGTGAAATTAAATGTGGCATGTAACGTACCTACGTATTAATCCGACCTATCCTTCCAATAATCCGACCGTCCAAGCGAAAGATTCGACCTATCCCCGCAATAATCCGACCGTCCAAGCGAAAAATCCGACCTAGGCGTAAATACTTCAGCTTCAAGTGAAAAATCCGTACCCTATATTCGACCGTCTGAGCGAAAATTCCGTTCTAACCCGGATGCTGTATAAAATTCGTCGGCCGATCGGTTGCATTCCTACCTCTCCAATTAGGATAATTTGACAAATGAAGGGCGGGTGAATGCATTTCCGGCGGGAATATGCTATAATTTCAAAAGAATTTAGAAACGGATAAATAATTTGAGGTGTATATGTATGAAGATATCTACTAAAGGCCGTTATGGTTTGACGATCATGATCGAGCTTGCTAAACATTATGGAGAAGGCCCGAAGAGTTTGAAATCGATTGCCCAGACGCATAATCTGTCGGAGCATTATTTGGAGCAGTTGATTGCGCCGCTTCGTAATGCGGGATTGGTGAAGAGTGTGCGCGGTGCGTATGGCGGGTATGTCCTGTCTAAAGATCCTCAGGAGATTACTTCGGGTGATGTCATTCGTGTATTGGAAGGGCCGATTACCCCTGTTGAAGGAATTGAGGATGAGGAGCCGGTGAAGCGCCAGCTTTGGATCCGGATTCGCGATGCTGTGAAGGATGTATTGGATAATACGACGCTTATGGATTTGGCGAGCTACAAGGATACGGGTGAAATCGATTCTTATATGTACTATATTTAAGTGATTAGCAATGCGCCTATTATGTGGGCGCTTGCGTTTTTTAATGGAGGCGACAAAAAAGTGGACAGAATATATTTAGATCATGCTGCGACTTCACCGATGCATCCGAATGTGATCGATAGGATGATGACGGTCATGAGCCATGACTTCGGGAATCCATCCAGCATTCATGCGTTCGGGCGGGAGGCGCGCCATGTTTTGGATGAGGCGCGTTCGAGTATTGCAGCGAGTATCGGTGCGGGGCGGAATGAAATCATTTTCACCAGCGGCGGAACCGAGGCGGATAATACGGCGATCATTGGTGTTGCGAATGCTTATAAAGAAAAAGGAAAGCACATCATTACGACGGAGATTGAGCATCATGCGGTTTTGCATACATGCCAATACCTTGAGAAGTCTGGCTTTGAGGTCACATATTTACCTGTGAATGAAGCGGGGCTTATTTCAATTGCCGATTTAAAGGCGGCATTGCGGGATGATACGATTTTGGTTTCGGTCATGTTCGGCAATAATGAGGTTGGAACGATCCAGCCGATTGCTGAAATCGGACAGCTGCTAAAGGGGCATCAAGCCATTTTCCATACGGATGCGGTTCAGGCTTATGGTTTGATCTCGATCGACGTTCGAGAGCTGGGTGTGGATTTGCTTAGCGTATCCGCACATAAAATCAACGGTCCAAAAGGAATCGGCTTTCTTTATATACGTGAAGGCTTGAAGCTGAATCCTCATTTATATGGCGGGGAACAAGAACGCAAGCGCCGTGCTGGAACGGAGAGCGTGCCTGCCATTGCCGGTTTTGCAGAAGCTGTTTTAATTGCACAAAGCACGATGGAAAAGAAAAAGGAGCAATACAAGCGTTTTAAAGACGTATTGCTTGCCGTCTTTGATGAGGCGGATGTACAATATGAAATTAACGGATCTATGGAACAGTCGCTGCCGCATGTGCTGAATGTTAGTTTTCCGGGTACGAATGTGGAATCGATGCTCGTTAATATGGACTTGGCAGGTGTTGCTGTATCGAGCGGATCCGCTTGTACTGCTGGGTCAATCGATCCGTCACATGTGCTTGTGGCGATGTTCGGGAAAGATTCGGAGCGGACGAAGAATTCGATTCGTTTCAGCTTCGGTCTGAACAACACGGAAGAGGAAGTAAGGCAGGCGGCTGAAACCACCGTTAAAATCGTTAATAGATTAGTGAGAAGATAATTCTCACTTTAAATAAATGAGGTGACAGAATGAGAAAAGCACCACAGGACACCCGCGTCGTCGTGGGTATGTCAGGAGGCGTCGATTCTTCTGTGTCAGCCCTGCTATTGAAGAATCAAGGCTATGATGTTGTCGGGATTTTCATGAAGAACTGGGATGATACAGATGAAAACGGAGTCTGTACGGCAACGGAAGATTACAATGATGTAATTGCCGTTTGTAATCAAATCGGCATCCCTTATTATGCGGTCAATTTCGAAAAGCAGTATTGGGATAAAGTTTTCACATATTTCTTGGATGAGTATAAAGCGGGGCGCACCCCGAATCCGGATGTAATGTGCAATAAGGAAATCAAGTTCAAGGCCTTTCTTGAACATGCCGTAAGCCTTGGAGCCGATTATGTGGCTACAGGTCATTACGCACAGGTTGAATACCGGGATGGCGAATACAAAATGCTTCGCGGTGTCGATAATAATAAAGATCAAACGTACTTCTTGAACCAGCTTACTCAAGAACAGTTGGAAAAAGTCATGTTTCCGCTTGGACACATTGATAAGAAGGAAGTCCGTGAAATTGCGAAAGAAGCGGGTCTTGCCACGGCAACGAAAAAGGATTCTACAGGCATCTGCTTTATCGGTGAACGCAATTTCAAAGAGTTTTTAAGCAATTACCTCCCAGCTCAGCCCGGTGATATGGTCACGATGGATGGCAAGGTCATGGGCAAGCATGACGGATTGATGTATTACACCATCGGTCAGCGTCACGGTCTAGGGATTGGCGGCAGCGGCGAACCTTGGTTTGTTGCGGGAAAAGACTTGAAGCGTAATGTTTTATATGTGTGTCAAGGCTTTGATAATGATGTGCTGTATTCCAATTCCCTTCGTGCAGTGAATGTCAGCTGGGTAGCGGAACATATACCTGCGGGTGAGTTTACATGTACGGCAAAGTTCAGGTACCGTCAAGAGGATAGCGGTGTTAAGGTGAAGGTCTTGGACAATGGTGATGTCGAAGTCATCTTTGACGAGGCAGTCCGCGCGATTACACCTGGACAAGCAGTCGTATTCTATGAAGGTGAAGTGTGCCTTGGCGGCGGTACGATTGATGAAGTATTTAAAAAAGGTGAAAAACTGACTTACGTAGGGTAAAATAAGCATGTCCCCAGCTGTGTTTGCGGTTGGGGACTTCTTTTGGATTGCGGGTATACAGCCTGAATTCGACCACTGGCTTATGCTATACTTTTTAATATAAAAATGGAGTGTGAATGGATATGGATAAGAATCAACAAGGAATTGAATTGATGCAGCAAGGGAAGTACGAAGAAGCGGCAAAGGTATTTAATGAGGCGATCGAGGAAAATCCGAATGAGCCTGTTGCCTACATAAACTTTGGGAATGTATTGACTGCCGTGGGTGAAACGGATAAAGCGGTCAAGTTTTACAAAAAGGCGATCGAGCTGGATGAAAATGCAGCAGCGGCTTACTATTCATTAGGAAACTTATATTATGAATCAGATTCTAAGCTAGTCGAAGCGAAGGATATGTTCGAGAAGGCAATCCGATTGGGACTGGATAATAGCGATGCTTACTTCATGCTTGGATTGACATTGATGGCATTAGATCAGCCTAAATTGGCGATGCCTTATTTACAGAGAACGGTGGAGCTGAGCCCTGAGGACGTTGATGCAAGATTCCAATATGCGTTATGTCTTGCGAATGCGGAACTATATGATGAATTGATCAATCAGCTGAATTTAGTTGTGGAACAGGATCCGGGCCATGCGGATGCTTATTATAATTTAGGTGTGGCGTTTGCAGGGTATCGTGAGGATGCGCAAGCAGCGATGGCTTATTTTGACAAGGCTTTGGAAGCACAGCCTGACCATATGCTTGCTGCGCACGGTAAGAAACTGTTGGAAGAAATGAATGCAGAGTAAATAAAATGCATATGCATGGAAAGGTGGGGAGAAGCGTTGAGCCAGCAAGATTCGTTGGATTTGTTTTCTGAAGAGAAAATGTTCATGAAAGGAAGTCATTTAGTGACGATCTTTCATAATGAAGAAAATATGTACTCGGTTGTAAGAATTCGTGTGCATGAAACGAATCTGAATTATGAAGAGAAGGAAGCGGTCGTAACTGGTTATTTTCCAAGGATGCATGAGGATGAGATCTATATTTTTTATGGGGCCATGAAGGAACATCCGCGTTTTGGCCTTCAATTTCATGTAGAGCATTTTCGCAAGGATCTCCCTCAATCCAAGGAAGGCATCGTCAGTTATTTATCAGGTGACCTTTTTAAGGGCATTGGGAAAAAAACAGCTGAAAGCATTGTTGAGACACTGGGTGAAAAGGCCATTTCAAAAATTCTGGCTCAGCCCTCGCTACTTGATGATATCCCGAAGCTATCCGGGGAAAAGGCAAAGGGCCTCTATGATACATTGGTCGAGCATCAAGGTCTGGAGCAGGTGATGATCGCCCTCAATCAATACGGCTTTGGTCCGCAGCTGTCGATGAAGATTTATCAAATGTATAAACAGGATACGATCACGATGGTTCAGGGAAATCCGTATAAGCTGGTAGAGGATATTGAAGGGATTGGTTTTGGACGGGCGGATGAGCTTGGGCATCAGCTGGGCATTTCCGGCAGCCATCCCGACCGAATCAAGGCTGCCTGCTTGTATACGCTTGAATCACAATGCCTCCAGGATGGAAATATCTACATAGAAGCCGAGCAGCTTTTGGAAGCGGTCAAACGGCTGCTGGAGGAAAATAAACGGGATCGCATTGAATTCACGAACATTTCCTCGGAAATAATCGAATTGACGCAAGAGGGGAAAATCGTTGTCGAGGATCAACGAATTTATCCGCCTTCACTATTTTATTCGGAAAAGGGTATCGTGATGAACATCAAGCGGCTGCTTGCTCAAACCGAGTATGAGGACCAGTTCCCCGAATCGGAGTTCTTGCTTGCACTTGGTGAGCTGGAAGAGCGATTGGATGTATCCTATGCCCCGGCCCAAAAGGAAGCGATCCAAACGGCCCTGCAATCACCCATGTTAATCTTGACAGGGGGACCGGGTACCGGTAAGACGACTGTCATCAAAGGCATCGTTGAGCTATATGCAGAGCTGCATGGCGTATCCATGGACATTAACGATTATAAAAAAGAAGGAAGCGATCCATTTCCATTCGTTCTTGCGGCTCCTACTGGCCGGGCAGCGAAACGTATGGCGGAATCGACTGGGCTCCCCGCTGTTACCATCCACCGTTTGCTCGGGTGGAACGGGAGTGAAGGCTTTTCCCATGATGAGGATAATCAGCTGGATGGCCGTATCGTAATCATCGATGAGGTTTCCATGGTGGATACGTGGCTGGCCCATCAATTGTTTAAAGCTCTGCCGGAAAATGTCCAAGTGATATTGGTTGGCGATGAAGATCAGCTGCCATCTGTTGGCCCTGGGCAGGTTTTAAAGGATTTGCTAGCATCGAATTGTGTACCGACTGTCAGTCTGGAACATATTTATCGACAAGCCGATGGCTCGTCGATCATTGAATTGGCCCATGAAATCAAAAAAGGAAGGCTTCCGGATGATGTTACGAAACAGCAAGAAGATCGATCGTTCATTCGCTGCCAAACCGGTCAAATCGCCCAAGTAATCGAGAAAGTCGTTGCCAATGCCAGGACGAAAGGCTTCACGGCCAAGGATATACAGGTGCTTGCTCCCATGTATAGAGGACCTGCGGGGATTGATGCACTGAATAAAATGCTACAGGAAGTGTTCAATAGCAATGCGGATGAAAAGCGGCGGGAAATAAAATTCGGAGACGTAATATACAGAACGGGAGATAAGGTGCTTCAACTGGTGAACCAGCCAGAGGAGGGTGTCTTTAATGGAGATATGGGAGAAATCGTGTCCATATTGTTTGCTAAAGAAAATACCGATCATGTCGATAAAGTAATCATATCGTTCGAAGGCATCGAAGTGACATACACGAAGCAGGATTTGAACCAGATCACACATGCCTATTGCTGCTCCATCCATAAATCGCAGGGAAGCGAATTCCCCATTGTCATTTTACCTGTAGTGAAAAGCTATTATCGGATGCTCCGACGTAATTTATTGTATACGGCGATTACGCGCAGTAAAAATTTCTTGATCCTTTGTGGTGAGGAAGATGCATTCCGTTTAGGGATCGAGCGTAATGATGAGATGCGCCGCAAAACGACTTTGCGTGAAAAGCTGAGGGGAATTTTGAGTGAAGAAGTAATGCCGGCGGAAAAGGGAGAGGTACCTCAACAATCAAGTTATCTTGATGTTCTCATGCATGCTGACCCGATGATCGGGATGGAGAATGTCACGCCTTATGATTTTATGTAACGGGTTCTTTTGGATGGGTTTTGTTTAAAATTCATAGTTTTGGTGGAACTATAACTAATATGTGAAAGAGTAGGGGGGATTTGATGAAAAAAGGTTGGATTATAGGAATAGTCGTTGTCGTTTTACTGGTCGTTTATGGGGCATCCTCATACAACGGTCTTGTAAGCGCCAATGAAGACGTCGACAATAAATGGTCACAGGTGGATAACCAATTAAAACGAAGAGCGGATTTGATTCCAAATCTTGTCGAAACGGTGAAAGGTTATGCTTCGCATGAAACGGAAGCCATTAAAGCGGTGAGTGATGCACGCTCGAAGCTGGCCGGTGCCAATTCGACTCAAGATGCGATTGATGCCGATCAAGAATTGAGTGGGGCCTTGAGCCGTCTTTTGGTGGTTGTCGAAAACTATCCGGATTTAAAGGCCAATGAGAACTTTAAGGGTCTCATGGATAGTTTGGAAGGAACGGAAAATCGGCTGACGGTCGCACGAAAAGACTATAATGATGAAGTTACCAACTATAATAAAATGATTAAACGCTTTCCGAAGAATATGATGGCAGGAGCGTTCGGGTTCGATGCCAAACCATATTTTGAAGTGACCGATCAAGAAAAAGAAACGCCAAAGGTTGATTTCGGGAGCGATAAATAATGAAAAAACTTGCTGTGTTTGCGCTATTCTTCATTCTCACGTTCGGTTTAGCAAACGTAGCCGCAGCACAACCTAACATCCCTGAACCAGTTGGGGATATATATGTTCAGGACTTTGCAGGAGTCCTGGATGACCAGGAAAAATCCGAACTCATCGAACTTGGGAAACGCTTGGATGATGCCACAAAAGCACAAATTTCCGTTTTGACGGTTGATTCGATGGAAGGTTCCGAGATCGAGGAGTACTCGGTCGAGGCATTGAGATCATTCAAGCTTGGGGATGCCGAGTTGAACAATGGAGTCCTCATTGTGCTGGCCATGGAAGAACAGAAAATCCGCATTGAAGTGGGGTACGGTTTGGAAGGGGCCATTACCGATATAAGATCTGGGCAGATTTTGGATGATGTGGCTATCCCGGCGCTGAAAGAGGGTAAATATGATGTTGCCCTGACGGAGACCTATAAGGCTGTATTTAACGATGTCACGAAAGAATACAACCTAGGTGACGAATTTTATCAAGATCTCTCCGTCCAGCCCGAGTCGGAAACCTTTCAGCCATCAGGTTTACAGATTTTCCTCATTATCATCGTTGTCATCGTCGTATTCATCCTCGATGCCAAGTTCTTTAAAGGATTTTTCCTTCAAACGCTAATCAATATCTTATTGATATTCATCAGTCGCGGAGGCGGCGGCGGCCGTGGAGGCGGCGGCGGTCCACGGGGCGGCGGCGGAGGGAGTTCCGGTGGCGGAGGTGCCAGCAGGGGATGGTAAAGCAGTGGGTCTGACCGGGAAACCGGTCTTTTTTTATGCTCTTTTCGTAAAGATTGTTGTTTTTAAAATAGGCGTTCACGCCGAGGAGGCTCACCGCCCGCCCCGCGGAAAGCGAGCATTGGAGGGGAAATCAACCACACCGCATTACTTGGTGAATAGCAACACAGTATGCGAAAACAGCCTTTTTTTTCATGGTCCCTGTATTTTAAGGAAGTTGGTCCAACAATGGAAAACCTTTCAGCACATCTATTTACATTAGTAAAGAGATAATAAAAATGTTCGGAAAGGCGGGATGACCTTGCGGACGTTTTCTTTATTGAAAGGGATGCCGGTTTTTACAATCAAAGGAGAAAGAATCGGCACGGTCCACGATTTATCAATTTCTGAAATGGGACAGGTAACAGGTTTGGTCATTCATCAACAAGCATTGTTCAAAAGAGCTTTTCATTTGAAACTCGACGATATTTCTTCATTCGGTCCAGATGGGATCGTCATCATGCAAGAGGATTCAACCTTAAGGAAAATGCCTGCGGATACCATTTGCCTTTCGAAGGACGAATTATTGGGACGCATGCTTTTATCAGAAATGGGCGAAGAACTTGGTTTACTGCAGGATGTATATTTCAAGGAGAAAATGGGCACGATTATAGCGTATGAAACAACGGATGGGTTTTTCTCGGAGTCGACAGTGATAGAATCAAAACAGCCGCCTGCATTAGGGAAGGATACCATCATTGTTTCAGTTTATGAACAGTGAGGTGTCTATTTTGGAAATTAAATGTCCGAATTGCCGCAGTAAAGATGTTGGGAAGATTGGCGTAAATCAATATTATTGTTGGAATTGCTTTATTGAAATGACTCTATCCGAAGGGCTCATAAATACGCACCAAGTCGAGGAAGATGGAAGTTTAAGCTCATTGGACGATTTGTTTGAAGAAAATGACCGCCGATTCGGTATGTAAATAACGGAAGAGGTGTTTGCAATGGCTAGACGTTCACGCAATACTCTAATGAATATGGGTTCGGACTTGATGAACTCGAAGATGTTTAAACGGAACATGAAGAAAATACGCAAAAGATTAAAGTCATTATTATAGCAGGAATGGGTGTCCTGATAATGAGGGCACTCTTTTTTATGTATGAAAACCTTCCGCCTTTCGAAGAATAAATGAGCGGGAGGTGTTTATTGTGAGTATTCGTCTTAAGTGGTTTTATCGCCTGGGTTTTTTATTGCTCTTATTTTTCGTTATCTATATCTTTATGAAACTTAAGCCCATGTGGGGACCTGCCGTTACTGTATGTGTGACGGTACTGCTGCCATTTTTGATTGGTGCGTTCATCAGTTACTTGCTGCACCCTGTAGTGGAATATTTAAATGAAAAAGGGATGCGACGCTGGCTTTCGATTACGATCATCTATTTGTTGTTTTTCGGAGGGATCGGCTTTGCTGTTTATAAAGGCATTCCAGTGATCGTCAGCCAGGTTCGCGAGCTGTCGGAAAGCGTGCCGGAACTGGTTGAACAGTACCGGGGCAGCATTGATAAACTTAACCATCAAACGGCTTCCTGGCCGTTCGGAATTCATGAAAGATTCGAAGAAGGTGTTACCCTTTTCGAAGATTGGCTGAAGCGTATACCTGAAAAGGCGATGGAGTATGCAATGAAGATGATTGATTTCATCGTCCTGATTGCGTTGATTCCATTCATCGCATTTTATATTTTGAAAGATTTCACTGTGTTAAAAAAAATGGCCTGGTATATGACGCCGAAAAAATGGCGCAAGCAGGGTCGGGCTTTCATTCGTGATGTGGATGCGTCGCTTGGCGGCTATATCCGCGGACAAATCATCGTCTGTGTCGTGATCGGTTTGATTTCCTCGCTGCTCTTCTGGATAGTCGGAATGAAATATCCGCTTCTTTTGGGGGCGATAATCGGAATAACGAATGTCATTCCGTATTTCGGACCGATTATTGGGGCCATTCCTGCACTGGTCATCGCCGCGACAATGTCCGTTAAAATGGTGTTGATCATCGCGGTCATCGTGCTAGTACTTCAATTTCTTGAGGGAAATATCCTGTCACCGCTAATAGTCGGTAAAAGCCTTCATATGCATCCGCTTTTCATCATGCTTGCATTATTGGCTGGAGGTGAAATAGGCGGTATCGCGGGCATGGTCCTTTCGATTCCCATCTTGGCTGTGTTAAAAGTTTTTGTCCTTCATGCCCGCGTTCACTTTAGAAAGAAGCCGCCCCTTATTGACAAATAAAAGTCTTGTGAATATAATCCATAACATAAGATAATTCGTTGAAGGATGAAGTATGCTGAAGTCCATCTAAAGAGAGGGGTCCCCCAGGCTGAAAGGGACTGCCAGGTGAAGAGCAGCAGAAAGCTAGTCCTGAGAGCAGCTAATACCTGCCGTCACGCCGCGTTAAGGCTTTTATGAAGGTGATGGGCTTGGGATCAATTCCTGCGTCCATAATCAGGGTGGTACCGCGAGTCAACTCTCGTCCCTGTTTTTGGGATGGGGGTTTTTTGTGTGCTCAAAATTACATAATTTTTAAAAGGAGGATATATATATGAAGTATTTAACTGGTGCTCAAATCCGCCAAATGTATTTAGACTTTTTTAGTGAAAAAGGACATAACATCGAACCAAGTGCGTCATTGGTTCCTCATGAAGATCCATCATTGCTTTGGATCAATTCCGGGGTGGCGACGTTAAAGAAATATTTTGATGGACGGGTGATTCCAGAAAATCCAAGGATAACGAATGCTCAAAAGGCCATCCGTACAAATGATATTGAAAACGTGGGGAAAACGGCACGTCATCATACGTTCTTCGAAATGCTCGGAAACTTTTCCATTGGTGAATATTTCAAAGAAGAAGCCATCACATGGGCCTGGGAATTTTTGACCGATGAAAAATGGATCGGGTTCGACAAAGATAAATTGGCTGTGACGATCCATCCTGAAGATGATGAAGCATTCGAACTTTGGAATAAGAAAATCGGTGTTCCTGCTGAAAGGATCATTCGCCTAGAAGAGAACTTCTGGGATATCGGTGAAGGTCCAAGCGGTCCGAATACAGAGATTTTCTATGACCGCGGACCGGCATATGGCGATGACCCGAATGATCCGGAACTATATCCAGGCGGGGAAAATGAACGTCATCTGGAAGTCTGGAATCTGGTGTTTTCTCAATTCAACCATAATCCGGACGGTTCTTACACACCGCTTCCAAAGAAAAATATCGATACAGGGATGGGCCTTGAACGTATGGCTTCCGTCGTTCAAGATGTGGCGACGAACTATGATACAGATTTATTCATGCCAATCATCCGGGCAGTCGAAGAGATTTCCGATGTGAAGTATGGTGTTGATACAGAAAAAGATGTTGCATTCAAGGTCATTGCCGACCATATTCGTACGGTAGCCTTTGCAGTAGGTGACGGGGCTCTTCCATCGAACGAAGGCCGCGGTTATGTATTGCGCCGTTTACTCCGCAGGGCGGTTCGATATGCTAAGCAAATCAACATCAATCGACCATTCATGTTCGAGCTTGTGACGGTCGTAGGCGAAATCATGAAAGACTTCTACCCTGAAGTCCTCAAAAATAAAGAGTTCATTGCAAAAGTAATCAAGAATGAAGAGGAACGCTTCCATGAAACTCTAAATGATGGACTTGCCATCCTTTCTGAAGTCATTAAAAAGGAAAAGGAAAAAGGCAATACAACCATTCCTGGCAGTGATGCATTCCGTTTATATGACACATATGGCTTCCCGATTGAGTTAACGGAAGAATATGCAGAAGAAGAAGGCATGTCGGTCGATCAAGCTGGATTTGAAAAAGAGATGGATGCACAGCGTGAACGTGCCCGTTCAGCGCGTCAAGATGTGGATTCCATGCAGATCCAAGGCGGGGTATTGGGCGACATTAAAGTTGAAAGTGAATTTGTCGGCTATGATCAAGTAGCTGTCGAAGCCAAAGTTGCTGCCATCGTAAAAAATGGCGAGCTTGTAACGGAGGCACAAGAAGGTGAAGAAGTTCAAGTGATACTGGACAAGACTCCTTTCTACGCGGAAAGCGGCGGACAAATTGCCGATATAGGAACGATGGCCAGTGAATCCGTGAAGGTTGATGTCCTTGATGTCCAAAAGGCTCCTAATGGCCAAAATCTGCACCGTGTAACCGTTACTGCCGGCACTTTAACAACAGATTCCGATATCGTTGCTGCAGTAAATCAAGAAAATCGGATCCATATCACGAAAAACCATACAGCGACGCATCTACTGCATCAGGCGTTGAAAGATGTGCTTGGTACACATGTCAACCAAGCTGGTTCACTCGTTCAGGCTGAGCGCCTTCGCTTCGATTTCTCTCATTTCGGCCAGATAACGGCGGAAGAGATTGAACAAATCGAAACGATTGTAAATGAAAAGATTTGGCAAAGCTTACAAGTGAATACGGACTATAAAAACATCGAAGAAGCGAAGGCAATGGGCGCAATGGCCTTGTTCGGCGAAAAATACGGCAAAATAGTACGTGTCGTTCAAATCGGCGATTACAGCCTTGAGCTTTGCGGCGGTGTACATGTTCCGAATACAGCCGTTATCGGCTTGTTCAAAATCGTTTCCGAAAGCGGCATCGGTGCAGGTACTCGCCGTATAGAAGCGGTAACTGGTGCTGGGGCTTACAAATTGATGACTGATCAAATCGGTGTCCTGAAAGACGCGGCTGCCAAATTGAAAACGAACTTGAAAGATGTACCTTCAAGAATTGAAACGGTACTGGCTGAAGTGAAGGATCTTCATCGTGAGAATGAAAGCCTTACAGCAAAATTAAGTAATATTGAAGCAAGCAGCCTTGTTTCTAACGTAAAAGACGTAAATGGCGTACAAGTATTGGTGGCGAAGGTTCAAGCTACCGACATGAATAATCTGCGTGCCATGGCGGATGATTTGAAACAAAAGCTCGATTCTGTCATTATCGTATTAGGTTCGGCACAAGGTGATAAAGTCAATTTGATTGCCGGAGTGACTAAGGATTACATCGACCGAGGCTTCCATGCTGGTAAATTGGTCAAAGAAGTTGCTTCCCGTTGCGGCGGTGGCGGTGGCGGACGTCCAGATATGGCCCAAGCCGGCGGAAAAGACCCTGAAAAATTGGATGCAGCGCTTAATTTTGTTGAAGAATGGGTCTTATCGATTTCATAATCAATGGAAAGTGTTGTACAATGTAGGTAATAGTGGATTCTGGACGCTGAGGAGAGGTGCATGTTTATGAGTTCCTTTGATAAAACGATGAAATTTAATTTTCCCGAAGAACCATTCGAAAGAGATGTACAAGAAGTATTGTCTCAAGTGTATGTTGCACTTCAGGAAAAAGGTTATAACCCGATAAACCAGATTGTCGGTTATCTATTATCTGGTGACCCGGCCTACATCCCGCGCCATATGGATGCTCGAAACATTATTCGTAAGCTTGAACGCGATGAAATCATCGAGGAATTGGTTAAGTCGTATCTTAAGAACCATCGAGAGGAATACTAATGCGCACAATGGGACTTGATTTAGGTTCAAAAACCATCGGCGTCGCTCTGAGTGACGCGATGGGTTGGACTGCACAAGGATTGGAAACGATCAAAATTAACGAAGCAGGAAATGACTTCGGCTTTAAACGCCTCAAAGAAATCATAAAAGAGCATGATGTTTCTAAAATTGTCCTCGGTTTACCTAAAAACATGAATGGGACCGTTGGACCGCGTGGCGAGATCAGCCAAGATTTCGCTAAACGATTAGAAAAAAAATTCAAGCTGCCGGTGTTTCTCTGGGATGAACGGTTGACAACTATGGCGGCTGAACGTGTCCTTCTTGAGGCGGACGTGAGCCGAAGCAAACGCAAGAAAGTCATTGATAAAATGGCAGCTGTCATGATTCTGCAAGGATTCTTGGACAGACAAACAAATTCAATATGAGGTGAATACAAATGGAACACGGCGAAAACAACATTACAGTAGTAGATGAAAACGGAAACGAGCAGCTTTGCGAAATCCTTTTCACATTCGATTCAGATAAATTCAACAAATCTTATGTACTTTACTATCCGATGTCTGCGGAAGATGATGAGGAAGAAATCGAAATCCACGCTTCATCATTCGTACCAAGCGAAGATAATAAAGATGGTGAACTTACACCAATCGAAACAGAAGAAGAGTGGGATCTAGTCGAAGAAATGTTAAATACATTCCTTGACCAAGAAGAAGCAGAAGAAGAATAAGATTAGAAAAAAACCGGCCCTTAAAGGTCGGTTTTTTCATTTATGTTCCAGTAACACCTTATCTTTTCTCTGCGAATAAAAGCATAAAAGTGGCGAGCGGACCCAAAAATAAGGATAGCAAGAACCAATTCAACGCCGTTCTATTTTTACCTTGAGCAAGTCCGGCGTTTATGAGTGCCAATGTCCCCCAACCTACAAAATAAGAATGATCCAACTCCTTCACACCTTTCTTTATCTTAAATCAATAATACCATTCCTATATGAATATTCCGGTCATTTCCTTAAATTCCTAATGCATGCAGGGGGCAAATTTTAAGCTGAGTAATAATGAAAAAACAAAGTTGATTGGAGAGGAAGGTACGAGACTCCTGCGGGAAAAACGTGTCAAAGGGAGTGTGCCTGAAGTGGAAATCAACATACCCTCAAAAAAACTGTAGACAAAGATATCACTATTTTCCTATTAAATTACACCAGTATATTGACAAAACTAGTGCATTTTTGCCATAAATAGAGTAGTGATGAATGTAGTTTTGCAAAAAACATGTAATTATTTGTTGATTTTAGTATAATGTTCGAAGCAAAGATAATTAGAGAAAGCATCATCTAGAAACCATTCTGTAGTTGGTGTGAGTTTGCAGGGGGAATGAAAATGGATGAAAAAGATAAAAATTTATCTAAAAAGGAACATATCCGAATGAAATTGTTAGAACAGCAAGGAGAAGCCAAGCTGGTTCGTAAAATCATCATGATTACGATAGCTTCGCTTATTGTACTAATTGGGGTAGTTGGTCTTGTGGGCTATTTATATATCAACTCAGCCATGAAACCAGTCGATCCCGAAGATGACACCATCAAGAAAGTGAAAATCCCGATTGGTTCTTCCGTTAACGGAATTTCAACACTGCTTGAAGAGCAGGGGATAATCAAGGACGCACGCGTATTCAAATATTATATTAAATTCCGCAATGAATCCGGTTTTCAGGCAGGTGAGTATAAACTATCACCTTCCATGCCAATTGAAGATATCGTCACAAGCATCAAAACCGGAAAACTCATGAAGGAAGCTGCAATGAAAATAACGATTCCTGAAGGAAAGCAGCTTGTCCAAATTGCCGATATCATCGCAGTGAAGACGGGTGAAGATCCGAAAAAGGTCTTTAAGAAATTGAATGATAAGAAATTCGTTCATTCCATGCAAGAGAAATTTCCGCAGCTCTTGACCTCGGAAATCGAAAATGAAAAGGTTTTATACCCGCTTGAAGGTTACCTTTTCCCAGCTACTTATGACTTTTATGAGGAAAAGCCGACACTGGAATCGATCGTCATCGAGATGCTGAAGAAAACCGAAGAGACATTGCAGGCATACGAGACCCAAATGGACAAAAACGATTATTCCGTACATGAGATGCTGACTTTCGCTTCGCTTGTTGAAGAAGAGGCGACGGCACAGGTCGATCGCGGAAAAATAGCTTCTGTCTTTTACAATCGTATTGAGGAAGGTATGCCGCTTCAAACGGATCCGACCGTTTTGTATGCGAAAGGTTCACATAAGAGCAGGGTGTATTATAAAGACCTTGAGGTGAAATCGCCTTATAATACGTATAAGAATAAGGGGCTGCCTCCAGGGCCGATTGCCAATGCCGGAACGACATCGATCGATGCGGTACTGAAACCTGAGAAAACGGATTACCTGTACTTTTTGGCAACACCTGAAGGGGAAGTCCTTTACTCGAAGACCTTGGATGACCACAATATCAAAAAGGCAGAGCATATTTCCAATAAATAAATAAATGAATAAATGCAATGAGACTGAGGGGGGAGAGATATTACTTTCCCCCTGTTTTTATGATAGAATAGTACAAGTGAATTTTAGATCCGATTCTTAATCGGTGACGTAACTCGGCGAATGCCGGGTTTTATTTTGAAAGATAAGGAAATGTAGATCGTCAAGCATACTTGTTTCAGCTGCTCTTTGTGAGGAAATTGACCTATCAATTTCTTCATGTTACTGACCAAGCGCTTTTGTTTTCCTTATAATTGGAGGAAACGTTTTGAACGGAAAAATAGAACAATATCTTCATTCCTTGATTCCGGAGCGTACGGGTTTGCTTAAGGAGTTGGAAGATTTTGCGATGGAAAATAATGTGCCAATCATGGAGCCCGAAGGCATTGAGGTGCTGCTTCAGATTTTAAGGCTTCATCAGCCTAAGGCGATTTTGGAGGTAGGTTCGGCGATTGGCTATTCGGCCATAAGGATGGCTGAGACCCTTCCGGAAGCTCGAATCGTCACACTTGAACGGAATGAAGCCCGTATTGAGCAGGCAAGAGCTAACTTCAAGAAGGCGGGACTGTCGGAAAGGATTACCCTCATTGAAGGGGATGCCCTTGAAGCGGGACCGAAAGTCATGGAACATGGTCCGTTTGATATCATCTTCGTTGATGCAGCTAAAGGGCAGTACAAGCGATTCTTTGAACTGTTTGAACCATTCCTGGCCAGTGCTGGAATTATCATTACTGATAATGTTTTATTCAAAGGCCTGGTTGCCGAAAACATTGAAGAAATGGAAATGACGAGAAGAAAGCGAGCTCTCATCAAAAAAATCAGAGACTTTAACATCTGGTTACAAGACCATCCCCATTTCGATACCGTAATTTTGCCGATTGGCGATGGTGTGGCCATAAGTAAACATAGAGGTGACAAAAATGAAAAAGCCTGAATTACTCGTGACTCCGACAAGTGTCGATCATATAACAAAACTCATCGATGCCGGCGCTGACGCCTTCGTCATTGGCGAACAACGTTATGCGCTAAGGCTGGCAGGAGAGTTCAAACGTGATGATGTCAAGAAGGCGATTGAGCTTGCACATGCTGCGGGCAAGAAAGTGTACGTCTCCATGAACGCCATATTTCATAATGAAAAAGTGGACGAGCTTGAAGGGTATGTCACTTTCCTTAAAGAAGCTGGTGCCGACCGTATCATATTCGGTGATCCCGCCGTCTTAATGGCTGTCCGTGCCGTGGCACCTGATATGCCCCTTCACTGGAATACAGAGATGACGGTAACAAACTGGTACACATGTAATTACTGGGGGAAACGAGGTTCTGTCCGTGCCGTGGCTGCCCGTGAGATAAGTCTGGACGAGATAGTGGAAATGAAGGAAAATGCTGAAGTGGAGATTGAAGTGCAAGTGCACGGCATGACATGCATGTTCCAATCGAAGCGTACGCTTCTAGGTAATTACTTTGAATATCAAGGAAAGGCCTTGGAAGTGGAAAATCGGAAGGAAAATAGAAATATGTTCTTGCATGATAAGGAACGTGAAAATAAATATCCGATTTATGAAGATGAAAATGGTACACATATCATGAGTCCGAATGATATGTGCATGATTGATGAACTTCAGGAATTGATTGAAGCGGAAATCGATTCACTTAAAATCGAAGGGCTATTGCAAACACCGGAATATATCATTGAAATGACAAAGCTATATCGGGAAGCGATTGACGTATGTGCTGAAGACCCTGACCGATATGATGATATGAAATCTGAGCTCTTTGAAAAAGTCAAAGCGGTTCAGCCGGATAACCGCGAGTTGGATACTGGGTTCTTCTTTAAAGAATCGGTTTATTAAAGAAAAGGGTAAGAGAAAGAGGAGGAATAGCCTTGAATGCTATTGCTGATAAAATTTCCAAGATCGTTGATGGAAAGAGAGTCATTGTAAAAAAACCGGAATTGCTGGCTCCGGCCGGCAACCTTGAAAAATTAAAAATTGCCGTCCATTACGGCGCGGATGCCGTGTTCATTGGCGGTCAGGAATATGGTCTTCGTTCCAATGCAGGCAACTTCACGTTTGAGGAAATGAAGGAAGGCGTCGAATTCGCTAATAAGTATGGGGCTAAAGTATATGTAACGACAAATATCTTCGCACATAATGAAAATATCGATGGTCTGGATGAATACCTGGAAGGTCTTCAGGAGGCTGGGGTACATGGTATCATCGTCGCCGATCCATTAATCATCGAAACCTGTAAACGGGTCGCCCCGAACGTCGAGATCCATTTGAGCACACAGCAATCGCTATCGAACTGGAAGGCTGTTCAGTACTGGAAAGAGGAAGGCTTGGAGCGGGTTGTTTTGGCACGTGAGACGAGTGCTGATGAAATCCGTGAAATGAAGGAGAAGGTCGATATCGAAATCGAGGCGTTCGTTCATGGGGCCATGTGCATTGCCTATTCTGGACGCTGCACGCTTTCGAACCATATGACGGCACGTGATTCGAACCGCGGCGGCTGCTGTCAGTCTTGCCGTTGGGATTATGATTTATATGAGTTGGATCAAGACGGGGAAAAGGCTTTATTCGATAAAGAAGATGCCCCATTCGCAATGAGTCCAAAAGACTTGAAGCTGATTGAATCACTGCCAGGCATGATTGAAATTGGCATAGACAGCTTAAAAGTCGAAGGAAGAATGAAATCGATCCATTATATTGCAACAGTTGTCAGCGTCTATCGTAAAGTGATTGATGCGTATTGTGCCGATCCCGACAATTTCAAGATTAAACAAGAATGGCTGGAAGAGCTTGATAAGTGTGCGAACCGTGAGACGGCATCATCGTTCATGGAAGGTGAAATACCTGGGTATAAACAACAAATGTTCGGGAATCATACCGTAAAGACTCGCTTCGACTTCGCAGGATTGGTGCTTGATTACGACGAGGAAAGTAAAATCGTCACCATGCAGCAACGTAACTTCTTCAAGCCTGGAGATGAAGTGGAGTTTTTTGGACCGGAAATCGAAAACTTCACTCAAAAAATCGGTACGATCTGGGATGAGTCAGGTAAGGAGCTGGAGGCAGCCCGCCATCCGCTTCAAATTGTCCGCATTCAAGTAGATAATAAAGTTTATGTGAACAATATGATGCGGAAGGAGAATTGACATGACAAGAAAGAAACCAGTGGTCATCGGAGTTACCGGAGGGTCTGGATCAGGTAAAACAAGTGTTACCCGTTCCATTTTTGAATTCTTTCAAGGACATTCCATCTTGATGATCGAACAAGATTATTACTATAAAGATCAAAGTCATCTGCCTTTTGAAGAGCGCTTGAAAACGAACTATGATCATCCGCTTGCATTTGATAATGATTTGCTAATCGATCACATTAACGCATTGCTGCGCTATGAAACGATAGAAAAACCAGTTTATGATTATTCGATCCATACACGTTCAGAAGAAGTCATCACAGTTGAGCCCCAGGATGTCATCATCCTTGAAGGGATTCTTGTGCTGGAGGACGAGCGCCTCCGAGACTTGATGGATATGAAGCTATATGTTGATACGGACGCAGACTTGCGGATCCTTCGTCGGATGACCCGTGATATTAAAGAACGCGGCCGTTCCATAGATTCCGTCATCGAACAATACATCAGTGTCGTCCGTCCGATGCATAATCAGTTCATAGAACCAACGAAGCGTTATGCCGACATCATCATTCCAGAAGGCGGTCAGAATCATGTGGCGATTGACCTCATGGTGACAAAAATTCAAACAATCCTTGAACAAAAGTCTTTTTTGTAATAACATAGCATAAATAATGATAGGTGCCATTTCCACCGTTTATTTAAATAATCCCATTTATTTATTGGGAAAGACTGGACAAATGTTGGAAAACGCAATACTCTATTCTTGATACAAAACGAACCGGCTGCACACCGCAGTCGGTTTATATACTAAGGAACGGATGTTTCTTAGTATCGAAGCGCGTACTTTTTAAGTCGCGCAATTATATATTTTGACTCTATTTCAGGGTTAAGCGCTATATAGTACATAAACTTGTCAGCGAATGCTTGCTGTAAAGAATTTGAAGGAGTGAAGGGTTTTGGCAATTGAAAAAGAATATCCAATGACTATTGAAGGTAAGTTAAAGCTTGAACAGGAACTGGAACAGTTAAAAACGGTTAAACGTAAAGAAGTGGTGGAAAGAATAAAAATCGCCCGCAGCTTTGGTGACCTTTCCGAGAACTCAGAGTACGATTCCGCAAAAGAAGAGCAGGCTTTCGTTGAAGGACGTATTACGACGATCGAAAACATGATCCGTAATGCAAAAATCATTGAAGGCAATGATTCGAATACAGACACAGTTTCACTTGGAAAGTCGGTAACATTCGTAGAACTTCCAAATGGTGACGAAGAAACATATTCCATCGTAGGAAGCGTTGAAGCGGATCCATTCGAAGGGAAAATCTCCAATGATTCCCCGATCGCGAAAAGCCTGATAGGGAAAAGGGTCGGCGACAAGGTATCGATCATGACACCTGGCGGCGAAATGAGCGTAAAGATTGTATCCATCGACTAATTAAATGCAAAAGGGGATGTCCATCGGGCATCCCCTTTTTTATCGGAAAAATGCCGCGTTAAATTTGTTCATAATTGTTTAAAAATTCGCACCTCGTCAACAATGGTTACGAGGTGTATTTTATGAAAAAGAAACGAATGAGGTTGCTGGCTCTTTTTTTGACGGCTTTCATGCTGATGCTCATAGGCAGGCTTGCCTACATCCAACTTGTATCGACAGAATCTTTTTCAAAGCATGATGTGAACCTGTTAGAAGCAAGCGTGAATCAGCGTTCACAGATATTAAAGATTGATGATGGACGCGGTAAGTTTTATGACAGAAATGGAGAACCGCTTGCACACGAAGAAATCCCGACGCTCGTCCTATTTCCTTTCTTGAAAAAAATGACATGGCCTATCGATGAGGTGGCCTCGATAATAGGCAAATCGGAAGAGGAGTTAAAACGGGCGATAGAGCAAGCGGAGGAACCATTCGTATTTGGCGGGGATGAACCGATAGAGTTGACGTCCAGCCAATCGAAGGCAATCAATGAACTGAAGATTCCCGGGGTCTTTGCCGTGAACGAGAAATTATATCATGATCAAACCCCTGCAGCGCAATTGATCGGCACGACGAATATATCGGATGCGGAAAAGAAAAAACGTTATCCTGACATGAATTTATCTCCTGAAACGAAAATAGGCAATACGGGACTGCAAAGGACCTTCGATGAGTTCTTGCTTTCCGCTGGGGAATCAAAGCTCGTTTTTCATGTGGACGCCAGTGGGGGACCAATGTTCGGTGTTGATGTTAAATATGTAGAACCTGCAAATCCGCTTTACCCGGTGAAGGTCGTGACGACGATCGATAAAGAAATTCAGGAAAAAGCGGAGAAGCTCGTCGATGAACGCGGGATAAAAAAAGGCGGTCTCGTACTGATCGATATCGAAAAAAGTGAAATTGTCGCCATGGTATCACGTCCGGCGCTTAATATAAAAGATCCGAATGGTGAAGGGGCAGTCAATATGATGCTGACTCAAAAAACGCCGGGTTCCGTCTTCAAAACGGTCACGGCAGCAGCTGCCATCGATTATGAAGCCGCTAGTCCCACCCGGACATTTAATTGTAATTTGACGATAGACGGCAAAACGGATAAACAGAGGGAATTGGGCACGCTTAATTTTGAAAACAGCTTTGCCCAAAGCTGCAACAGGACGTTTGCTGAATTGTCACGGGAAATAGCTGAGAAGGATCCGGACTTTTTGGACAAATATGCAAAAATGTTAGGGCTGGTTGGTGAAACGGGCTGGCAAGGGGACGTGTATCACACCGAAGTCACTCAGTTGCATCATGAACAATCCGGTAAGGTCTGGCATGATGACGATTTAAAAAAAGATCCCAAAATGATTGCCAAAACAGCCATTGGCCAGCAGGATGTCCAAACGACTCCGCTTGCGATAGCGAATATGATGGCGACGATTGCACGCGGCGGCAAGAAGGAACAGGTCAAAGCCGTTTCAAAGGTCGAATTTAACAACAGTACGACCGTAGTCGATTTTCCCAATCAAAGTATTGGCGGCGAGACACTGTCTCCATATACGGCTATGAAGATGCAGCATCTTCTAAGGAAGGTCGTGACGGAAGAGAAGGGGACGGGCGCTGCCTTGAGAAATTTGCCAGTTGAAGTCGCCGGCAAGTCTGGAACAGCTCAGACCAATATCGAAAAAGGAGAGCTCAATAAATGGTTTGCGGGCTACTTTCCATATAAAGATCCCAAATATGCTCTTGTTACCGTAAGTTTTGAAACGAAGGAAAATAGTTCCAGCATGACGCCTCTTTTTTCAGATATTGTAAAAGTACTGTACTCCAAGGACCAGGACAATAGCGAGAATTGACGAAAAGTGTAGGAAACCCTTCCCTTCTATCTCTAGCTAAATCATGTTAAAATGAGGCAGTAAGAAAAGGTAAGGGAGGAATGGACCTTGGGCTCACGTTTTAATCAGAGAGATCAAAAAAGAAAAGTAAATAAAATATATAATATTGCTATCACCATCGTTTCCATTTTAATCGTCATTGTCGCAGTCACGATTTTCTTAAGTGACGATGGCACCGAAACAAAAAAAGCCACGACTGAACCAAAGCAAATCGCCGATACGGATTCGGGGAAGGTAGCGGACAAGCCTGCTGGCAAAAAGGAAGAAACGGATTCAGAGAAGGAAGACGCAGTAGGAGATAGTGAAGCAACAACAGAGGAAGATGCAGAAGAAGATAGTAAAGCAACAGTGGAAGATTCAGAAGAGAAGGCAGAAGATGGTGAAGATCCAGAAAAAGCAGGAGAAGCCGACCTTGTGGAAGTGGAAGGCAGCAGTGATGGCAATGTTGCGGCCACCTATAAGAGCGAAGGCTGGAAACCAGTTGGAACTGAGCAATCCGGGAAGCACACTACAAGCTTTGATAAGGGCTCGGTCGATTGGAATGAAATGAGTAAAGCCCTAGCAAGCGGAGCTGGAATCGATGAAGGCAGCATGAAGCTATGGTGGCTTCAAAACGGCGGTTCACCAAACACGGCAATCGGAACCGTTTCTGAAGGAGATAATCCTAAAACCTTCCGTGTTTATATTGAATGGGTGGACGGATCAGGTTGGAAACCTGTAAAAGTTGAAGAACTGAAGACAAACGATAAAAGGTAATGTTCAAATCATAAACGTAAAACCCCCGAAAGGAATTTCACTTTCGGGGGTTTTTCATCGTGATCACTTTTTTGCTTTAAAGTGGACGACTGCACTATAAAAACGTCTGCCTTCCTCACTAACATACATTTGGTGTGACACGGACTCCACCTGAAGCATGATCGCTTTATTGATTTCAATTTGTGATTGGATTTTTTCTTCAAGATTCCTGATGCTTTCTGCCTCGAAAAATTCTATTTTATCTTCGAATAAGTTTAAGTCAAGTTGAAAACTCATGACGGTTCCCCTCCAACATTTAGATACTGTTAGTTTAACACCATTTTCACCGAATCTGAACCGAATGATGGATTTGCCTAAAAAACAAGAACTGTTTCTGTGTTTATTTCATACTATGCTTATAGGTTTTATTATCTTAGAATTTATCGATTTATTTGAAGAATGGTCGAAATCGTATGATGATACGGTTGGTGGACACGATATAGAGTATCAAGAGGTTTTTAAACATTATGACAGGATGGATTGGGTTTAATGGTCAGGTGATGAGAGCGTCGTAGTTCCGGGAATCTTAATGAACAGAGAGTCTTTCCGTCGATTATTTTGTATTGCATAAATCATATTAAAGAGGTAGGATAACTCAGGTAGGGTGTTCAAATTTAATACATTCATTAGTTAATTGGGGAGACGCCGATGCTGGAATTCACCCATTTCCTTTTTCCTGATGAAGTCCGAATCTTTATCTAACTGGAATACTTTAATCCGGGGGCGAACATCGTTCTGATATTCCCGGATTCAGTGAACGATACTTTAGCAAAAAAATGATCAGGGTGGTATATAAAATGGGCAGAGAATTTATCGATTTATTTGAAGAATGGTCGAAATCGTATGATGATACGGTTGGTGGACACGATATAGAGTATCAAGAGGTTTTTAAACATTATGACAGGATATTGGATAGCGTAACGAATCGCGCTTATGGTCATGTGCTGGAGTTCGGAGTAGGCACCGGGAATTTAACGGAAAGGCTATTGAAAAAAGGCCTTAAGGTATCGGGAATCGAGCCGTCACCTGCCATGAGGGAAATAGCGGTAAGCAAACTGCGTGGAAAAACTGAAATTAAAGATGGGGATTTTATCGATTTTCCGAAGCCGGAAAAGGTTGATTCGATCGTGAGCACGTATGCCTTTCATCATTTAACCGATGAAGAAAAAGAAAAAGCGATAGCCAACTATGGAAAGTTACTGAATACTGGTGGTAAAATAGTGTTTGCGGATACGATGTATCAATCAAGAGAAGCGCATGAACGAGCGATTTCTGATGCAAGGCAGGCAGGCTTTCATAATTTGGCGAACGATTTGCAAACGGAATATTATACCACCATTCCTTTTTTGGAAAAAGCACTTGAAGCACATGGATATAAAGTGAACTTCGAGCGCTGCAATCAATTTGTCTGGATTATGGAGGCGGAAAAATTATAGGAAGAGGTTTTTACTAATGAAAGTAGCCATAATCGGAGCAATGGAAGAAGAAGTTACGATTTTACGTGATAAATTGGAAGGTTTGGAGCAGGTGACCATTGCCGGTTCCGAGTTTAATACAGGAACACTGAACGGTGTCGAGGTGATTTTGCTTAAATCGGGAATCGGGAAAGTGAATGCGGCGATGTCCACTACGATCCTATTAGAAAAATTCAAACCGGATGCGGTGATCAACACTGGGTCCGCCGGTGGTTATCATCCAGCACTTAATGTTGGGGATGTGGTCATTTCCACGGAGGTTCGCCACCATGATGTCGACGTGACGATTTTCGGGTATGAGTACGGTCAAGTCCCTCAATTGCCAGCTGCTTTCATCCCGGATGAAAAGCTTTTCGCCATCGCAGAAGAAGCGGCTAAAGAAATCGAAGATATACAAGTGGCGAAAGGGTTAATCGTGACGGGGGATTCTTTCATGAATGATCCAGTTCGGGTTGAATTCGTCAGAGGGAAGTTTACGGACTTATACGCGGTGGAAATGGAAGCGGCAGCCATTGCTCAGGTAGCCTATCAATTCAAAACACCGTTCGTCATCATTCGTTCCCTTTCGGATATCGCAGGTAAGGAATCCAATATTTCCTTTGATAAATTCCTGGAAACGGCTGCGCTTCATTCAGCGGCACTGATTTTGAAAATGGTCGAAAAAATGAAATAAATGCCCAGTAATCAGCGGGAATCTTTTCCGCTGATTATTTCTTGCATATAACAAACTAAATTGGTAGGATAACTATGAAAGGATGTCCGATTATGAAGTTCTATCAAAATATTCATGAATTGATTGGGGAGACCCCGCTAATGGAAATCACCCACTTCCCTCTTCCGGATCAAGTCCGGATCTTTGCCAAGCTGGAATACTTTAACCCTGGCGGCAGCGTGAAAGATCGGCTTGGCCAGGAACTTTTGGAGCAAGCATTACAGTCAGGGAAGGTGAAAAAGGGCGGGACGATCATCGAACCGACTGCCGGAAATACTGGTATTGGCTTGGCGTTGGCTGCGATAAACAGTGGCGTGGACGTGATTTTTTGCGTTCCGGAGAAATTCAGTGCCGAGAAACAGGAACTGATGCGTGCACTTGGAGCGAATGTAATCCAGACCCCGACAGAGGAAGGAATGACAGGAGCGATTGCCAAGGCTAAGGCGCTGCTGGATGAAATTCCAGGATCCTATTGTCCAGAGCAGTTTTCCAACCCATCCAATCCAGATGCCTATTATAAAACATTGGGACCTGAAATTTGGGAGCAGTTGGCTGGCAATGTGGATGTATTTGTTGCCGGTGCGGGAACAGGGGGCACTTTCATGGGTACATCGCGTTATTTAAAAGAAAAAAATCCTGCGGTCAAAACGGTCATTGTCGAACCGGAAGGATCTATTATAAACGGAGGAAAAGCTGGACCCCATAAAACAGAGGGGATCGGGATGGAATTTTTACCAAGCTATATGGATGAAACGTACTTTGATCAGATTCATACGATAAGCGACGATGAGGCGTTCCAAATGGTGAAGGAATTGGCGCTTAAAGAAGGACTTCTTGTTGGAAGTTCTTCTGGCTCGGCTTTTGCGGCGGCATTGAAAGAAGCAGCTAAAGCTACCCGGGGTTCGAATATCGTTGTGATATTTCCGGATTCCAGTGAACGTTACTTAAGCAAAAACATTTATCAGGGAGGTCTTTGAAAATGAGGAAAAAAACACAAATGATCCATGGCGGTATTTTTGGTGATGAAAAAACGGGAGCGGTGTCGGTGCCGATTTATCAAGTGAGCACCTATAAACAGGATGGTCTGGGGAAAGATCGAGGATATGAATATTCACGTACAGGCAACCCAACCCGCCATGCCCTTGAGGAATTGATCAAGGATCTTGAAGAAGGAAAAAGAGGATTCGCCTTCGGTTCAGGAATGGCAGCGATAACGGCGGTTATGATGCTGCTGAGTCAAGGTGATCACGTTTTAGTGACGGATGACGTTTATGGAGGATCTTTCCGAGTGATGACAAAAGTGCTGAACCGCTTCGGGGTGGAAGCTACGTTCATCAATACGAGTGACATACATTCGATCCAAAATGAGATCAAAGACAATACAAAGGCACTGTTCATTGAAACCCCGACGAATCCATTATTGAAAATCACGGATCTAGAGGCGGTTTCAAAAATCGCTAAAGAAAACGGTATCCTCACTGTTGTGGATAATACCTTCAGTACGCCATACTGGCAAAATCCACTTACACTTGGTGCTGATATCGTGCTTCATAGCGCTACGAAGTACTTAGGGGGGCACAGTGATGTTGTAGCGGGTCTTGTCGTGGTGAATGATGAAAAACTTGGCGAGGACCTTCATTTCATCCAAAACTCCACAGGAGGCGTGCTGGGGCCCCAAGATTCATGGTTGCTGATGCGCGGCATTAAAACGCTTGGAATCCGGATGGAAGAACACGAAAAAAATACATCCCAAATCGTTCGTTTCTTATCCGGGCATAAAGCCGTATCGAAAATTTATTACCCAGGTCTTGAAAGCCACCCAAACCATGATATTGCCAAAAAACAATCGCGTGGATTCGGCGGTATGGTTTCATTCGATGTCGGCAGTGCCGAAAAAGCCGAATCCGTTTTGAATAAAGTGAAATACTTCACGCTGGCTGAAAGTCTAGGGGCAGTGGAGAGCTTAATTTCGGTTCCAGCCAGGATGACACATGCCTCCATTCCGGCTGAGCGCCGTGCAGAGCTAGGAATAACGGATGGGTTGATTCGCATTTCAGTTGGCCTGGAAGATGTTGAAGACCTGTTGGAAGACTTGGAACAAGCGCTACAAGGATAATCGGAGCTTCCAAGCTTACTGCCATTATTTACACCCTGTCATTTGGAATAAATATGGTAGAATGAGATATCGATATCGATATCTTATTAGCTTGAAAGAAGGTGGAATGGCATGAAAAACCGCAAAAAACAAACGGTTGCATTGCTGCGTTCGAAAATGGTCGATTTTAAATATTTTGCAATCACTTTGTTATGTGTGGGTTCGTTCTTCTATTTAGGAACCATCCTTCCCTCAGGCGACAAAGCGATCATTGACACATATGTCTATATGGGAGCGACAATAACGTTCCTGGGCATATCCATCGTATTTTTCTCATTATCCAAAAAATATAAAAGGATCTTGGCCGAAATGGATGACCAGGACTCTTTAAAACAATAAAGGCAAACCTGATTCTTTAAAAGAATCAGGTTTTTTTATTTTTTTAACGTTGTTGCCCAATAGGGGAGATTTATCATACTCCGTGCCATTTTAGGCAATAATAGCTCTTGAAAATGGGTAAAATGATCTAAATTTTCAAATAAATAGGCAAAAGTCGTTTACAAATATTGAATTTGTGGATATACTTACCAAGTAATAAAAAATATTCCAAAGGAGGTCGAAGAAAATGACATTGTATCTATATGGAGTCGACGCAATCAGCCAGTCCGTTATAAATGACAATCAAATAACATTCGACCTGTGCCAAGCGGAATATTTCTAAAGCAATTTGGCTTTATTAATCATTCAGACATAGCGGCCGCAGGGAGATGTGTTTTATCCTGCGGCCTTTTTATATTTCCAAAAAGAACCCGCAGGAGGACGTAACTTTCTGCGGCCTTTTTATGCCTTTTTGTTGGGCCGCTCCCTTAAAAGGAGGTGATATTATGACACTGAATATGCTTTTTTTCACAATCACGATTAAAATGAAAAAAATGACTGCCGAGGAATGTTTGCAGCAGGAGAGAATCCACAAGATTCGAGAAGAACATCTAGATAAAGCGATGAAGCACCGTCCTTTTTTCTAAATAAATACGAGGTTGGTATCCCGTTCATTAAAATATAATTTTAAGAAAGGTGGAGGTTAATATGTTGAACTTGTTTTACGTAAAAGGGGAGAAGCGTTGCTATTGGCAGGAGAAGGATACCGGCTAACGGATCTGCCGGTGTATTGCCAGCATTGTCATGGTTTGTATGTGTATTAACAGCTGGAAGAGGCCATTGGAAACATGATAAAATGGAAAGATGCTAACTCGGAACTTCAAAAGTAGAAATGAATAGGTAAAATAGGAAAACTCGGCACTCGGGGCCGAGTTTTTTTCTTTGCCTGAATCAGCAGCACGGACCTGATCCTCCTCCATAACCAAATCCACATCCTGGCAACCACCAAAACCCGAAAATGAGCAATAAAATCAAGAGGACAATAAACAGGCCATAACCAAAGCCGTATCCGGACCCTGCATAGCAAGGAGCAGGAGCTGGATAACCATAGCTGCATCCGTATGGTCCATAGTTATATCCCATCGTAAAAACCCCCTTTCCCTAAAAAAATCCCTATCATGATATGAACATTTACATTCATTCGTTTGGTAATTCCTCCAGGCTGGTTTGAACATTTAACACTTTTTTAGTGGGACAGACACGAACAAGCCCACTGCTGCATAGGTATGAATAGGGAAACCAAAGAAACGGGGGATGAAACCAATGCCCGGAATACTTACAGTTGTCAGTTATATTATCAAAGAATTTTACTTATTCGTTTCCTATGTGAAAAACAACGCTTTTCCCCAGCCTCTGTCATCTCAGGATGAAAAGAAATATCTGAAGCTTATGAGTGAGGGTGATGGTGATGCCCGTAACATCCTGATCGAGCATAATCTCAGGCTTGTTGCCCATATCGTCAAGAAATTCGAGAATACGGGCGAAGATACAGAGGATTTGATTTCGATTGGGACAATTGGTTTGATAAAGGCCATTGAGAGTTATTCGGATGGGAAGGGTACGAAGCTGGCCACATATGCAGCACGATGCATTGAGAATGAAATCCTGATGCATTTACGAGCGACAAAGAAAACGAAGAAAGATATTTCCCTGCATGATCCGATCGGTCAGGATAAAGAAGGAAATGAAATCAGTTTAATCGATGTATTGAAATCGGAATCGGAAGATGTCATCGATACGATTCAGCTCAATATGGAAATAGAAAAAGTGAAAAAGTATATTGATATTTTGGATGAACGCGAAAAGGAAGTCATTGTAGGCAGGTTCGGACTGGATTTGAAAAAGGAAAAAACTCAGAGGGAAATCGCTAAGGAGCTTGGCATTTCCCGCAGTTATGTATCAAGGATCGAAAAACGTGCCTTGATGAAGATGTTTCACGAATTTTACAGAGCAGAAAAAGAGAAGGAAAAGAAAGCCAAAGGATAGGATGTAAAAGGCAAAGAGAGTGCGGGGAAATTTCCCCGCACTCTTTTTTTAATATTTATTTCTGATCATATCTGCAAAAGCGTTATAAATCTCGATTCCCTGAAAAAGGAACATGCGTGAAGCGGTTAAAGATAAGACCCCTATCATAATAAAGCGAAACCACATATGAATCACTCCTCCATTTTAATTTTTATAAAATGTCAGAGCGTAAGGCTACGTAATTCGCCTGGAAAAAAACAGGGCTGAGATATCGCAGGCGTAGATTTGAGTGAAAATAAAGAAAACTCAAAATGGAAAATTCGAAAATCAGAACAATGATAAGAGACGGCCAGGAATTGAAGGAAGGCACGAAAGGCTGTTTCTTGTCGGCCTTATCCCAATGGTGAACATCGGTATGTTCTTCAATGGTTAGCTGCTGTGAATGATGGTGGAACTGTATGGGCAGCGTCCAAAGGAGCAGGATGATGGCAGACATGTGAATAAAGAATTTCATATGAAGCAACCACCCCTTTCCCAAGAATATATTCATCATAACATGCTTTTAATCTGGGATATAGAAAAATGTTCTGAAAAAATACTGAAAATTCCTTTTAATTAGAAAAATTTTGAATTACCCTCTATAATGGGATTAGTGATAAAAAGGGGGCAATTAGTATGGGATATTCTTTGACGTGGGATTTGGATATCTTTTTTAAAGGAGGAAGCTCTTCTAAGGAGCTCCTGATTTTTTTAGATGAAATGAACGAAGAGGTAAAAGAATTGGACCGGGTTGTAAGCAATATCAATCCAGAAGGAAATGATGAAAGCAGTTTAATCCAGGCATTGGATCTTTATAAAAATACAAATATGAAATCCAAGCAGGCCAGTGCATTCATTGGATGCCTGGAAGCTCAAAATGCACAGGATAAAAAGGCTGGTCAGCTGCGGATCAAACAAATGAAGATAGTCGCTTCACTAAAAATGGTGTTAAGCAAGCTGGATGAAAAGTTGATACAGCTTGATGATGCATTTTTTAAAAAAATCCTCGAAAAAGAACCATTGAATGAATTGAAATTCGTATTGGATGAACGTCGGGAAAAGGCAAAGGAAAAGCTTTCCGTAAAGGAAGAATCATTAATCACCCAATTGGCCATGGATGGTTTCGAAGGATGGAGCCAAATGTATGATACGATCGTCGGTTCAATGGCGATCCCTTATAAGGGTGAAATGCTTTCTGTAGGCCAAGCGGCGAATAAATTTTCTGATCCTGATGAAGGGGCCCGGAAAGAATTATTTACCGCGTGGGAACAGGCTTGGGAGGAAAAGAGTGACCTTTTTGCCCGTACACTGAACCACTTGGCCGGATTCCGTCTCAGTGTGAATGAAAAAAGAGGCTGGGATGATATTTTGAAAGAGCCTCTTGAAATAGGGAGGATGAAAAAAGAAACCCTCGAAAGCATGTGGAATGTCATTGCCGATCATAAGGAGCCGCTTGTGAGGTTTTTAAAAAGGAAAGCGGAGTTATTGGATTTGGATAAATTAAGTTGGGCAGATTTGGATGCACCGCTTGCTGTTACAGCACAGTCCAAAGTAATGGATTATCAAGAAGGTGCAGACTTCATCATACAGCAGTTCTCGAAGTTCGGTTCTCAATTAGCAAGCTTCACCCAAAAAGCTTTTGAAGACAGCTGGATTGAAGCGGAGGACAGACCAGGTAAGAGACCAGGCGGTTTTTGCACCGGCTTCCCATTAAATAAGCAGTCTAGGATTTTCATGACGTATTCGGGCACCCCATCCAATGTATCGACATTGGCTCATGAATTGGGACATGCATTCCATTCTTATGCAATGAGGGATATTCATCCATTGAATCGGTCATATGCCATGAATGTTGCTGAAACCGCCTCTACCTTTGCTGAAATGGTCGTAGCGGATGCGGCTGTGAAGGAAGCGGCTAGTGAGGAAGAAAAGCTTGTGCTTTTAGAAGATAAAATTCAGCGTTCGGTGGCATTACTCATGAATATCCATGCCCGATACTTATTCGAGACAAGGTTTTATGACGAGAGGAAACAAGGGTATGTCAGAGCTGAACGGTTGAATGAACTGATGGTCGATGCACAAAAAGAAGCTTATGGCGATGCGTTAAGTGATTATAATCCAACGTTCTGGGCTTCAAAGCTCCATTTCTATATTACAGGTGTACCATTTTATAATTTCCCGTACACTTTCGGTTACTTATTCTCATTAGGCATATATGCGAATGCCTTGAAGGAACCTGCAGGATTCGAAGAAAAATATATCGCTCTATTAAAGGATACCGGTTCCATGAAGGTCGAGGATCTGGCGGAGAAACATTTAGGCGTCAATTTGAAGACCCGGGATTTTTGGGAAGAAGCGGTCAATGCCTGTATGGAGGATGTTGAAGAATTCATGCGTTTGACCGACCCCTTAGTTCGAAAAGCATAACATGGGTTTTAGGCTGAATATGAACGAAAAAAAGCGGATGTCCGGTTTAGGACATCCGTTTTCTTATTTAAACTTTCCTCAGTTTAAATGGACTGACCATAAGTAATGATAATATAATCATGAGTGATAAGAAAAAGACCGGATGGAAATACGGGATGGCGAGATAACTTAAAGTTGCGATGCAGCCCGCAACCGTAATTGGCACTCCTGTAAAATATCCATTGCTTTCACTTATATTGAAGCGGGCAAGACGAAATGCGCCACATCCAATATAGAAAACGGTGAAGAGTGTGCCGGGTGCTCCGAATTCTATTAATATTCCTTGGTATAATAATAGAGCTGGTGCGACGCCAAAAGATATGATGTCACACATGGAATCAAGCTGTTTTCCCAATTCCGATTCAATGTTGAACTTCCGAGCAACCATACCGTCAAAGCGATCTGCAAGGGCAGCCAGGAAGATTAAAAGCAGGCTTAAATTCAATTGGCCGTGCATCACGGCAATTATTGCAAATCCACCAAGGGATAAATTCATTAAAGTAAGTATATTTGCTGTTTGTGCTTTCACTTTTTTAATGGTTTGATCGAGGGCGTGTAATAAAAACATTTTTTCACTCCTTTCAAATGAAACAAATTAAAACAAAATATAGTAAACATAAGTATTTATTATATAATAATATTTTACTTAACACAATTTATGCAAGTGATTTTTAGAATAATTTTACAATTTGGAGTGGTTTTATTTGTTTCAGTCGTTATATCGCATTCTTATTGAACTGACGAATGGTCAGTATTCATCAGGATTATTAAAGCATTTTAGCCAATCACGTTGGAGCAGGCCCTTAATTTTACTGTATGTAAAAACATTCAACCTTAATCAGCAAGAATTTGGTAAGGAGTTAAAAGCTTATACCAATCTTCACGAGCTATTTACAAGGCAGTTAAAGGCGGACGCCAGGCCAATTACGGCAGTTTCTTCTGCGGTGGCTTGTCCTGTAGACGGTGTTCTCGAGGATTCAGGGGAGATACGGGCTGATAAAAAGATCGTCGTTAAGGGAAAGGTATATTCAATGGAGGAAATGCTTGGGGATGAGCTTATTTTGGAAAAGTACTTAGGCGGCAAATATCTCGTGTTATACTTAAGCCCGAGTCATTACCATAGGATCCATGCACCAATCAAGGGTTCCGTAGTCAAACGCTGGACCCTTGGAAGGAAATCGTACCCCGTCAATAAATGGGGGATGAAATATGGAAAAGAGCCTTTATCAAAAAATTATCGGACAGTGACTGAACTGCAAAATGAAGCGGGAAGTTTGGCGATGGTGAAAGTCGGGGCCATGTTCATAAATTCGATCGTCATTACAGATGAATCGGATGAATTGGAAAAAGGGCAGGAATTTTCTTATTTCAGCTTTGGGTCAACAGTGGTGCTTCTTTTTGAAAAAGGCAGATTTGAACTTGAAGGAAACATATCCATTCCCGCAGATGTCCGTGTAGGTGAAACGATCGGTTTCATGAGGGCCGTCTAACTTCAATTGAAAATAAGAGGCTGACATTTGATGTCAGCCTATGTATTCCATATTAAAATATTGATCGGATTTTATGCGTTAGGGATCTTCGATGAATTTCCGTTTCTATGAGGCGGATGAAATCGGTACTCAACTTTAAATTTTGTGCTTTAAAATAGGATTCAAGCAACAGGTCATCAGATAGTTTTTGCATCAGAACGCCACTTACGGCTGCTCACCTCCAGTAGGGATTGCGAGGAATAATTTTGTGTTTACCTGCATATATTGATAAGTCTTCCTTGATGTACCCCTACTGTATCAGAAATAAACGTGGAGAACAATCGTTCTGTTATCCACAGTTGAAAGTGGATAACCTGTGGTTAAGTTGTTTACAAGGTGAACGAAATGGTGCACATCAGTATGGAAAATGTTAGTAAAGTTATCCACAGGTTGAACAAATGAAATTTTTGTCGAAATCTTTTATGAATAATTAGTTCTTTGGTTCTGGTCTGCCTGCAAATTTCCCATTATTTAATAAAAAATGCCTTTCCATATCTGAAAACATCCATTATGATGTTTCTTTACCGTCAGCCCTTCTTTCCTAATTTTTTTTGAAAGTGAGCTAAAAATTCGATATGATGGAAACGGTAAATTTTAATGAAAATATAGAGGTGTCAATATGCTTAAATTATTTTTGCCGAGTGAACATGTTAAAAGCATTTTTAATATAGATCCTCAAGAATTGAAAAAAAGAGGGATCAAGGGAGTCATTACCGATTTGGATAATACTCTCGTTGAATGGGACAGGCCAACTGCCACCCCCGATTTAATCAAATGGTTCGACAATTTGCGGGATCATGGGATTTTAGTGACGATCGTGTCCAATAATAATGAAAATCGGGTTCGAGCTTTTTCCGATCCGCTTCACATTCCGTTTATCTTCCAGGCCAGAAAACCGATGGTAAGAGCTTTCAATAAAGCCCGTAAGTCAATGGGATTGAAATTGGAAGAAACGGTGGTAATCGGCGATCAGTTATTGACGGATGTATTGGGAGGGAACAGAGGCGGGTTTCATACGATCTTAGTGCTTCCTGTAGCGCAAACCGACGAATTCAGAACAAGGATCAATCGTTATTTTGAAAGAAAGATCATGGCGTTTTTTAAACGAAAAGGAATGATAGAATGGGAGGATCACAATTGAACAATCATCAAGAATTAGTGTGCATCGGCTGCGGTGTTAAGGTCCAGACTGAAGATCCGAAGGAGTTGGGCTATGCCCCTAAATCAGCCCTGGAAAAAGAGATGATCGTCTGTCAGCGCTGCTTTAAATTGAAACATTATAACGAAGTTCAGGATGTATCCTTAACAGACGATGACTTCTTGAAAATCTTGAATAAAGTAGGCGAAACCGACTCTTTAATCGTCAAAATCGTCGATATTTTTGATTTCAATGGAAGCTGGCTGCCTGGCCTTCATCGATTTGTAGGAAGAAATGATGTTCTTCTGATCGGAAATAAGGTCGATTTATTGCCTAAATCCGTCAAAACGAACAAGTTGATCAATTGGATGAAGCAATCGTCCAAGGAATTGGGTCTTAACCCGGTTGATGTCCTGCTTGTCAGTGCGGAAAAGGGAAAGTACATACTGGAAGCGGCTGATGCGATTGAGCGGTACCGCAAAGGTAAAGATGTCTACGTGGTGGGCTGTACGAATGTAGGTAAATCCACTTTCATCAACCGGCTTATAAAAGAATTGAGCGGTGAAGGCGATATCATCACGACTTCCCACTTCCCTGGGACTACCTTGGATATGATTGAAATTCCTTTGGATGATGAACAGGCATTGATCGATACACCAGGAATCATTAATCATCATCAAATGGCTCACTATGTGGACAAACGGGACTTCAAGGTGATTATGCCGAAAAAGGAAATCAAGCCGAGAGTTTACCAACTGAATGAAGGACAGACGCTATTTTTCGGAGGGTTGGCCCGACTGGACTATGTCTCAGGCGGAAGGCGTTCCCTGACTTGCTACCTTTCCAATGAATTGAATATTCATCGTACGAAGCTGGAAAATGCCGATGAATTGTATAAAAACCATGCCGGGGAGTTATTGACGCCCCCGCGGCCAGAACAAATCGAGGAGTTTCCGAAGCTGATTCCACATGAATTCTCCTTGAAAGATGGTAAAATGGATATTGTGTTTTCCGGTCTTGGCTGGGTGACGGTCAATGAGCCAGGAGCGAAAATCGTTGCACATGTTCCAAAGGGCGTCAATGTGATCGTTCGCAAATCATTAATCTAAATATAGGGGTCGTCTAGTCTATGAAAAAGATATATGGGGTAATGGGAGATCCAATTGCACATTCGATGTCACCCGACATTCATAATGATGCATTTGAAAAAGAAAATATAGAAGCGGTTTATCATCATTTTCATGTGACACCTGAGCGTTTGAACGATGCCGTAAAAGGCATGAAAGCCCTTGGTATAGAAGGGTTTAACATCACGATTCCTCATAAGACTTCAATCATCCCTTTCCTTGATGAAGTGGATGAACTGGCCCTTGCAATCGGGGCTGTAAATACGGTTGTTAACAAAAATGGTCGGTTTATAGGGTATAATACAGACGGAAAAGGATTTTTCAAATCTTTATGCGATGAAATATCAGGTGACATCAAGGCTAAAAAAACGTTAGTGATCGGAGCGGGCGGTGCTGCGCGTGCGATTTATTTTACCCTCGTGAAAGAAGGGGTAAAGCAAGTTGATATTGCAAACCGGACAAAGGAAAGGGCGGCCCAGCTTGTTTCTGATTGCCCATATGATAAAGTATCGAAGGCACTCTCGATTATCGAAGCGGAAGAAAGCTTATCACAATATGATTTAATCATCCAAACGACTTCTTCTGGAATGAGTCCTGAATTGGATCATTCACCGTTAAAGGTCGACCAGCTTAAAACCGGTGCCATTGTCAGTGATATCATTTATAACCCTCTGCAAACCAAACTGCTGCGTGAAGCGGGGGAAAAAGGGGCGGAAACGCAAAATGGACTGGGGATGTTCATCAACCAGGCCGCGCTCGCTTTTGAGATATGGACAGGCATTATGCCGGATACAGCAAGAATGACAGATATTGTCTTGAACAAACTAGGAGGTAACACATGTTAACAGGTAAACAAAAAAGATTTTTACGATCAAAGGCCCACCACCTCAATCCAATTTTTCAAGTTGGTAAAGGCGGCGTCAATGATAATCTCATCAAGCAAATTGGTGAGGCGCTTGAAGTACGTGAATTAATCAAGGTCAGCATCCTGCAAAACTGTGAAGAGGACCGCGATGATGTGGGACTTTCTTTATCAAAGGGTGCACGGGCGGAATTGGTTCAGATTATCGGCAATACAATTGTGCTTTATAAAGAATCAAAAGAAAACAAACAACTTAAATTACCTTAAGGAACCTATCTATGAAAAAAATTGGAATTCTTGGCGGTACATTCAATCCTCCGCATATTGGGCATTTGATTATAGCGAATGAAGTGCTTGATGCCCTTGAGCTAGATGAAATCAGGTTCATGCCAAATCACGTTCCTCCACATAAGGAAAAATCGGAGGAAGTAACCGATATGGACAGGCTGGCTATGTTGGAAAACGCGATAGCCGGAAACCCATCTTTTTATATTGAGGGTATTGAAATAGAAAGAAAAGGCACATCTTATACGTATGACACAATAAAATTGCTGAAAGAGCTTGAGCCAACTAATGAGTTCTATTTCATAATTGGCGCAGACATGATTGAGTACTTACCGAATTGGCACCGTATCGACGAGCTGGTGCATATGGTGAATTTCGTCGGGGTGAAGCGCCCTGGATATAATGAAAAGACCGTATACCCAATCACGATGGTGAAAGTCCCACAGATGTTCATTTCGTCCTCCATGATAAGAAGGAAGTTAAGAACGGGGAAAACCGTGAAATATTTAATAGCAGATCCAGTGGTGAAGTATATTAAAGGGAATGGTTTATATGAATCGTGAGAAAGCATTGGCGCTGGTCAAAGAACAAATCACTGAGCGCAGGTACATTCATACCTTGGGTGTGGTCGAGTCAGCGATTGAACTTGCTGAACGGTATGGTGCCGACGCAAAAAAAGCGGAACTGGCAGCCATTTTCCACGATTATGCAAAGTTCCGTCCAAAAGAGGAAATGGAGCAAATAATAATCGCTGAAAAAATGGACCCGGCGTTACTTGAATACAATATGGAGCTATGGCACGCGCCTGTCGGGGCTTATTTGGTGAAAAAGGAAGCCGGCATTCAGGACGCTGAAATCTTGGATGCGATTGCCTATCACACGTCTGGCAGGGTTGGCATGAGCCTTTTGGATAAAGTCGTATACCTTGCCGACTATATTGAGCCGGGACGTTCTTTTCCCGGTGTCGAAGAAGTCAGGCAGACGGCAAAGCAAAACTTGGATCATGCTGTCATCCAGGCTTTAAGGAATACAGTTGTTTTTTTAATGAAAAGAAATCAGGCAATTTACCCTGACACATTTAAGACATATAATGATTTGATCATGAATTTGAAGGAGAAGATGTAATGACTGAACGTGAACTTCTTGTAATTGCAGCAAAAGCGGCGGATGATAAAAGAGCGGAGGATATCGTGGCATTGAACATGCAAGGTATTTCCCTTGTAGCGGATTACTTTTTGATCTGCCACGGTAATTCTGAAAAACAAGTACAAGCAATAGCTCGTGAAATGAAGAGCAAGGCTGATGAATCAGGAATCAATGTAAAACGTCTTGAAGGTTTTGACGAGGCGAAATGGGTGCTTGTGGATCTTGGCGATGTAGTGGCCCATATTTTCCATAAAGATGAAAGAAACTACTATAACCTTGAACGTTTATGGGGAGATGCACCCTTTGAAGATCTAGAGAGTGAACTGACTACATGACTTATGAACGCTTTGCCTATGTATACGATGAATTGATGAAGGACGCACCTTATGAAAAATGGCTGATGGTCCTTACGGCGAAGCTGGAACAGTATGGAATTGGCGGGAGGAAAGTCCTGGATTTAGCGTGTGGAACCGGGGAAATGACCGTTGAATTGGCGCAACACGGATTCGAAGTCACCGGCGTGGACTTATCTGATGAAATGCTTCTTGTTGCCAATGAAAAGGCGGTTAAGCTTGGATTATCAATTCCGCTTTTTCAGCAGAATATGGCAGAACTCGAGGGACTTGGCCAATTTGATTGTGTCACGATTTTTTGTGATTCGCTGAACTACCTTCGCGATGAGGAGGATATAGTCAAGACGTTCAGCCGGGTTCATGAGCATTTGAAGGATGGCGGATTATTCTTGTTTGATATCCACTCTATTTATAAAATGGAAGAAATCTTTCGCGATAATACGTTTGCTGTCAACGGCGAAGAAGTATCCTATATATGGGACTGCTTTCCAGGTGTTGAACCTTACAGTGTTGAGCATGATTTAAGTTTTTTCGTAAGGGACGATGAAAGCGGACTGTATGACCGTTTTGATGAGTTGCATTATCAACGGACCTATCCGGTTGAACAATATAAAAAGTGGTTGGAGCAAGCAGGTTTTACGGTTTCTGAAATTTTGGCGGATCTTGAAGAAGCACCGCTCGTAACGGAAACCGAAAGAATCTTGTTTGTAGCCAGTAAATAATAAAGAGGTCAAGAATCCCCGTTCGTACAACATCCTGTACGAGTGGAGGTCTGACCTCTTATTTTTTTTATTTTAAGAAGGAAATGAGATATAAATTACGAATATTAATAAGGATGGCCAAACTGCTTTTCAACTTCATCTAGGTCCTCTGCAAACTTTTCATGTGTTGCTTGAAAAAGATGATGGAACATTTCCCCTGTTTCAGCTTCTAAAACCTTGATTCCCTCACCCGTTATTCCACCCTTTACACAAACCTTTTCCTGCAAGGTCGGCAATGTATAAACCCCTTTTCCAAGCAGTTCCCCTAAGCCAACCAACATATTCTCAGTCAAAGTCGTAGCCGTTTCTTTATCTATCTTCGTCGTTTGGCAGGCCGCGTCAATAAAAGCTTGTGCTAAATAGCTGAAGAAGGCAGGACCACAGCTGACGATATCGGAAGCTACCCGGGTGATATCATTTTCAATGATGACAGGTGCCGATATGGCGGAGGCCAAATCATATAGAGCTGATACTTTCTCCTTGCTGCAGCTCTTGCTGAAACTCAGTAAAGATACCCCTGAACCGACACGGTTCGTTATGCTCGGTATAAAACGGGCACAGGGGGCATTCACTGCCGATTCAAGCTGGGAGACTGAAAGCGGGCTTGTGATGGAAATGACCAGCTGATCCCTTTTTATATGATGTTTGATGCCTTGTAATAGGCTGTTTATTTGTAATGGTTTTACACAGAGAAAGATAAAGTCGGCTTGTTGGACGATTTCGGCTGCGCTTTCGGCAACCTTGATGCCAGGGTGTTTTTCTTTCAGCACCAATGCTTTGGAAATCGTTCGATTTGTAATGACTAGATCTGCCGGCTTCAATATTTTTGCCTCCAGCCATGCCTCAATTAAAATGGTCCCCATATTTCCGGTTCCGATAACACCAATTTTCTTCAATCCGATCAACTCCTCTCACTTAAAGCGATTGATTCTCCTAAAAACACTATGTATTTTTAATCTGTCCTATGACAATGTATCGTGCGAAATCCAACAAGGAGGCAAAGAAATGGATGAAATTTTAAAAAGGAAAATGACGAAGATTACCGTTGCGGTGGCATTTGTTGCAGCAGGCATTTACTTTTTTTTGCAACAAGGGGAGAATCCGGCGGATACGGAAGATATATTTTCCATTTCTGAAAAAGAGGCTGAAATCGAAAAAAGTGAAAATGAAACGGCTGCCGAACCTTTGATCATTAAAGTAGACGTAAAAGGAGCGGTCAGGTCCCCAGGCATTTTTACTGCACAGGCGGGTGACCGGGTAATTGATTTAATTTCGGCTGCAGGCAGTTTTACGGACAAGGCCGATAAAAATAAAGTGAATTTTGCCCAAATCGTCGAAGACCAAATGGTCATTTATGTTCCAGAAATAGGTGAAGAAGTCATGGGGAACTTGGAGAATATACAAGTCGGTTCGTCTGGTGATGCCTCCACTAAGGGGGCGTCAGGAGGACTGGTGAACTTGAATACAGCTACACAGGAAGATTTGGAAACCTTGACGGGAATTGGACCATCCAAAGCGAATGCGATCCTGGAATACAGGGAAACGGTAGGGAAATTCAAGGAGGTCGATGAATTGAAGAAGGTAACGGGAATCGGCGATAAAACGTTTGAAAGGTTACGGGATTCCATTTCGGTGAAATGAATGATTGAATAGGCTACACAAATGGACAGGAAGAGGGTAAAATTGAAGAAAATCATTCTAGTCGTAAGGGGATACAACATGAACAGAATTAGTTGGGATCAATATTTCATGGCGCAAAGCCATTTATTAGCCTTAAGAAGCACATGTACACGCCTCACTGTAGGGGCGACCATCGTCAGGGACAACAGAATCATTGCGGGGGGATATAATGGGTCCATTGCTGGAGGGACGCACTGTATTGATGATGGCTGTTATGTAATTGATAATCATTGTGTCAGAACGATACATGCAGAAATGAATGCACTTTTACAATGTGCGAAATTTGGGGTGCCTACTGATGGGGCAGAAATATATGTGACGCATTTCCCGTGTCTTCAATGCTGTAAATCACTCATCCAAGCTGGCATAAAGGCTGTTTATTATGCGGAAGATTACAAAAATCATCCATATGCCCTGGAATTATTTAAACAGGCTGGCGTCAAGACCGAGAAGGTTGAAGCAAAAGGGGCCATCGATGTTAATGGAAAACAAAAAAAGGACTTTGTATTCTCGTTGTTAGCTCAACTTGAACGAACAGGCCTGGAAAAAGAAGTTGTATCGGAGCTCGAAAAGCAGGCCAATCAGATTTTTGAAAATTAAATAGGTCCGGGGGGCAGGCATGGCTCGACACCTTATCTTATTAGCCGTTTCGGCCACATTTGGTGTTACGGCCCATTCTTTTATAAATGTAAGGCTGCTGATCATCATCCTTATTTTTCTCTGTTTCCTTTATTTTTCTTTGGGATTAAGTGTGAAGGCCCTTAGTTTTCATTTGGTGATCATGGGGATGTTTTTAGGGGCCGCCTCCTTCAGCGATCACCGCAACGAAACTGCCTATCATGGAACGGAAAGCCAATTTATCATTACATTTACGAATCAACCGAATATAGATGGAAATTCTTTAAAAGGACTCGTTGCCAGTGAGAAAGGCGAACGGTTAGTGCTCCGTTATAAAATCACCACTGAACTGGAACAGAAAAAGCTGGGTCAGTTTCTGCGAATCGGTTTATCATGTCCGGCCGAAGGGACATTGCAAATTCCCGACAAAAACAGAAATGAAAACAGTTTCGATTATCAGCGTTATCTTTTGCGTCAAGGCATCCATTGGATATTCAAAGCTGATTCCATTTCATTTGAAGAATGCAAAAAGGCTGGAAACTCGATTCCGGTTTCAATTCGTAATTGGCGCCTAAAGGGGATTACGTATATTAGAGAACACTTTCCGGAAGAATCGAGCGGTTTTGTCACAGCCCTCATATTCGGCGACCAGACATATATAGATGAAGGCGCGCTTACTAATTATCAGCGGCTCGGACTGGTTCATTTACTGGCTATTTCCGGTCTTCATGTCAGTTTTTTAATGGGGCTGTTATTTTACTCCGGCATCAGGATCGGGATTACACGGGAAAGAATGATGATGGCCATCTTAATCTTCCTTCCGGTTTACATGTTACTTTCAGGTGCCAGTCCATCAGTCGTGAGATCCTGTTTAATGGCTATGCTTTTCTTTCTACTCTTGCTATTCAAGAAGCGGATTTCGGCGGGTGCCGCAATCGGATCGGCTTATATGGCACTTTTGTTTTTTCGGCCTAATATGCTCTATGATATAGGTTTTCAGCTTTCATTCGCGGTCACGTTCTCCATTATCATGTCTTCAAGCATAGTCTTGCAATACCCGAAGAAAACAACGCAGCTATTCATCGTCAGTTCCATCTGCCAATTGGCAGCCCTTCCGATTTTGCTTTTTCACTTTTTTGAAGCATCCATTCTTGGCGTGTTTCTGAACGTATTGTATGTTCCGCTTTATTCCATCATATTACTGCCATTTTCGCTGATTTCCCTCTTCATTCATATAGTCCTGCCTCCCTTGGGGCAACCCCTCATCTCATTATTGAATTTTACCTTCATACTCTGCAATAAAGCTGCGGATGGTGCATCGTATTTGCCGCTGGCCTCCATTCCGTTTGGAAAACCACCTTTCATCATGATGCTATTACTTGTTATTTCGCTTTTAGGATTATACCTGACTTGGGAAGTATCCTTTGAAAAAAGTAAAGTCTGGTGCGGAATAATCATTGTCCTTTTAATTTTGCAATATAACTTACAAAGGTTCTCGCCTTTTGGTGAAGTACAAATCATCGACGTTGGGCAAGGTGATTCTATTTTAATTATCCTGCCTTTCAACCGCGGTAACTATTTGATTGACACGGGTGGGCAAATTACATTTCCAATCGACACGTGGGCAGAAAAGCGAAAGAAGTTCAACACCGCGGATGATATCATTATTCCATTATTGAAAAGCAAGGGGATCCACCAATTGGACAAACTGATTTTCACCCATCCGGACACAGATCATATGGGAAGTGCAAAAGAATTAATAGAAAATTTTAAAGTTGGAGAGATCATCATTGGAGGCTGGAGTGAAGAGCAATACAGGAATATGGATTTTGTGACTGTGGCAAGAGATAAAAAAATGAAAATGACTGTCCTGAAAAGGGGGGACCATTGGGTGGCGGGCGGTGCGCCGTTTGCTGTGCTAAGTCCATATGGGAAAGAAGAAAATAAGAATGATTCATCCATAGTTCTATTCACGGTGCTTGGGGGGGTGTCATGGTTATTGACCGGCGATATGGGAGAAGACGGGGAAAGTGAACTTTTGAGAACATTTCCGGAGTTGCAGGCGGATATCTTGAAGGTCGGTCACCATGGCAGCAAAACTTCTTCCTCCAGACCCTTTCTTGAACAGCTGCGGCCGAAAGCGGCGCTTATTTCAGTTGGAAAAGATAATGGCTACGGTCACCCTCATCGAGACGTAATTGGGAATCTGGATATAAATGGAATAAAGGTGTTCAGGACGGACGAGGATGGTTCTATTATTTACAAGTATTACAAAAGCAGTGGAACCTTTCGGAAGACTCTCCCATAGTATGTAGAAAATCAAAAAGAAAGAGACTGCAGCGGCAGCCTCCATCAGGAAAAATAAGTGCATGTAGTAAATGAAATCAGGATCCGACAGCTTTAATGACGACAGCTATGGTGAACATGGCAGCGAAAAATACAAAAGAACCGATGAAACCTATAGCGGAATCAGCGACGTCATCTGTCTTTGATTGAACATTCTTTTCGAATTCGTTCATTGTTTACCCCTCCTATTTCTGCTAATAGTATAAAACATTACCAAAAAAAAATCTACAGGCTTCATTCCTTCATTTCCTTTACTGACAAGAGTTGTCACAAATAGTTTGGGTTTTTGAGGTCAAAATAACAGTACAAACAAAGCAAGCGAAATAGAAAAGCTCAATTTTTGTTCTACATGAATACTCTACCCGCTTTCAAGTGAGATTACCCGGGCCTTTCTTGAAAGTGTTCATATAGATCCGGAATTAGCCCTTTTAAAGGGCTAGTTCCCTTTATAGCTTGTCAAATGGTCCATCCACCTATACCATTAGAGAAGAATACATAGTAAAGAGGCGGATTCTATTGGTATTAGACGTTTGGAAAAGTATAAAAAAAGGGCAATTCGCGCCGGTATACTTGTTATATGGGTCGGAAGCCTATGTAATTAATGAAACGAAGCAGTTATTGATCGAGAATGTCCTTCACGAGGATGAGATGGATTTTAACTTTTCTCAATTTGATTTAGAAGAGACGCCTGTTGAAACTGCACTTGAAGATGTCGAAACCCTCCCGTTTATCGGGGAAAGGCGCCTTGTTTTCATGCAAAACCCATTTTTTTTGACAGCTGAAAAAACGAAATCAAGAGTTGAACATAATGTGAAAAGACTGGAAGCATATTTGGCTGACCCGGTTCCTTATTCAATTGTCGTATTGACCGCACCTTATGAGAAACTGGATGAACGGAAAAAAATCACCAAGGAACTGAAGCGTAAGGCGGTTCTCGTTGAAGCAAAGAAGCTTGGTGATCATGAGTTAAAAGGGTGGGTGAAGGAGAGGGTCGAAGCTTCTTCAGTCCAAATAGATGAGCAGGCTACAGAGCTTTTACTTGAACTTGCTGGAACGAATCTGATGATGCTTACGAATGAATTGGATAAAATGGTGCTTTATGTAGAAGCTGATAAACACATTACGGTCGAGGTAGTGGAAAAGCTGGTTGCTAAATCCCTTGAACAGAATATCTTCACGCTTGTTGATCATGTGTTACAGCGAAAGATGGAGAGTGCGATGACGATACTGCACGATCTTCTCAGGCAGAATGAAGAGCCGATCAAAATCTTGAGCGTCATGGCAGGTCAGGTCAGGCTCATGTATCAAGTGAAGGAGCTTTCCCGCCAGGGCTATAGCCAGCAAAAAATTGCAGGTCAGCTGAAGGTGCACCCTTATAGGGTAAAGCTGGCACTTGAAAAGACGGGGAGATTCCAGGAACGCGAGCTGTTGAGCATCATCAACGACTTAGCGGAAGCGGATTATAAAATGAAGACCGGCCAAGCCGATAAGGCAATCACACTTGAGCTGTTGCTTTTAAAAATAAGATGATAAAAAGGTGGCAGATATCCTGTCACCTTTTTTATGCAAAAAACGGCACAAAAAAAACGATCCGGTTGGATCGTTTTATTTTTGTCATTATGCGTTAAGAGCGTTAAGTCTTTTCGCTAAACGAGATTTTTTACGGGCTGCCGCATTTTTATGGATTAATCCTTTAGATGCAGCTTTGTCTAATTTCACAGCAGCTGTTAAAAGAGCTTCTTTAGCAGCTTCAACGTTGTCACCAGCTAATGCAACTTCAGCGTTTTTCACTGTAGTACGCATAGTTGATCTAACAGTAATGTTATGAACGCGTTTTTTGTCGTTGATTTTTACACGTTTAATAGCAGATTTAATGTTTGGCATTCCGTTCACCTCCTACAAAGAAATCGAGATTATATGAACTCGACTTTTCAAATCCATATCAAATAGCACAAGTGATATTCTATCAGACTGCTCATAAATATGCAATACTTCAGATTGAGAATCGAAAAGGAATTATAATTTCGGGAATAAATTCATCTCGTCATTACTCATTGTACCAAAAAAATGAATAATAAAAAAGCAAAACCGACAGAATGTTTAAGAGAGACTATTGAAAATACTAGATTAGATTCAATTCAAACATCGGGAGGCCGTTATGGAAAATAATTTGGACCTTAGTGAATACGGAATTCGTACAGATTTGGCGATTGAAGCAAAGGAAATTGCCCTTGAACATAAAGGTGTTATAGAGGAAGTGGATGTATCCCGTATTGAAGGGGTCATTATTAAGGAAAAAGAAGTGGATGATCTGAAAGTATCCTTAGTCGAGGTCACGGCTGAGGGTGAAAAAGAAATCGGGAAGAAGCAGGGCAGCTATTTGACCATCGAAGTGCAGGGGATCCGCCAGCAGGATACGGATACGCAGCAACGGGTGGAAAAGGTGTTCGCCAACGAACTGGCTTCCTTTTTGAAGCGGAATAAAATCACCAAAGAAAGCAGCTGTTTGGTTGTCGGTCTTGGTAATTGGAATGTGACTCCCGATGCTCTTGGGCCCGCAGTCGTTGAGAACCTTGTGGTCACAAGACATTTGTTTGAATTGCAGCCGGAGTCCGTCAAGGAAGGCTATCGGCCTGTCAGTGCGATTTCCCCCGGGGTGATGGGGATTACGGGAATCGAGACGAGTGACATCATAAAAGGAGTCATTGAAAAAAGTAAGCCTGATTTCTTGATCGTCGTTGACGCATTGGCTGCACGTTCGATCGAACGAGTGAATTCGACGATTCAAATAACGGATACAGGCATCCATCCTGGGTCTGGTGTTGGGAATAAACGAAAAGAATTGAGCCAGGCTACACTGGGAGTTCCTGTTATAGCGATTGGTATACCTACCGTCGTGGATGCCGTATCAATTGCCAGCGATACGATCGATTATATTTTGAAGCACTTTGGCAAGGAACTGAATGAAGGGGACAGACCATCACGTTCGTTGGCGCCCGCTGGATTCAGTTTTGGAAAGCGCACAAAGCTGACCGAAGAGGATATGCCAGGTGAAAAGGAGCGCCAAACCTTCTTGGGAATGATAGGTGTCCTCCCTGATGAAGAGAAACGGAAATTGATTTATGAGGTACTGTCACCGCTTGGTCAAAATTTAATGGTTACACCGAAAGAAGTCGATGTTTTCATTGAGGATATGGCCAATTTAATAGCCAATGGGTTAAATGCAGCCTTGCATCATTCAATAAACCAAGATAATACCGGCTACTATACACGTTAAATCATTTTTAGTGCCCAAAAATGGTGTTCTACCCTTTCTAGCAAAGTCATAGGTATTAATAGACAAGCTATAGAGAGGGTGGAAGGATGAAAAGAAGAAATTCCCCAGGAATCATAACAGCCGTTCACGGATCAACAATAATAAAAACTTTTCTAGGTATTCTCGCCTTGCTTCTTTTTGTTTTTTCAGTCAGTGGGGTCATGACTTCCCTAAGACCGGAGTATCGGATATCTTCTAATTCCGTACATACTGTAGCCAACCAATTCTCGGGAAAAATGCTGTTCTCGATGCTGGCCAATGAAAACCACTATCTTTTTAATGCCCTGCCGGAAGGTAAGCAGGAATCGATGATCACGAATCAATTGATAAAAGTTTCTACCAACATTTCGCTGGAGGACCCGCGAAGCTTACTTGGCAGGGAACTTCCTGGCTTTTCGATTTTTGATAATGAGATCCTCGTTGCCGGGGAAGGAACGAATTATACGAATATGCCGTATGAATCCTCGCCGCCAGTTGATGTCCTGAATGAAGAAAGGGATGCATCCCTGCAAAACCTGGATGAGATTGTAGAACCGGAAACAGGAGTGGCCGATCAGCCGAAACAAACGACAAATGGCCGGAAAGTGGTCGAAATATACCATAGCCATAACCGGGAGTCATATCTTCCATATTTAAAAGGGGTGACTAACCCGGATCTAGCCTATCATTCGAAAATCAATATTACCAAACTCGGGGAACGGATGGTTGAAGATATGGCTGCTAAGGGGATCGGCTCCTCGCTCGATAAAACGGATATAATGGGAAATCTGAATAATAAAGGATTGAATTATGCCAAATCCTATCAAGAATCACGAAAATCCATCCAGACGGCATTGGCCAATAACAAAGATTTAGAATATATCATTGATATTCATCGTGATTCTAAACGAAAAAAACATACGACCATTAACATTAACGGTAAAGAGTATGCCAAGATTGCCTTCGTGGTTGGGGGCAATAACCCGAACTACGAAAAAAATGCAGCGCTTGCCAATAAGCTTCATAAAGCTTTGGAGAAAAAATACCCTGGCATTTCACGAGGGGTTATGAAACAAGGCGGAGCGGGACATAATGGAGTATACAATCAGGATTTGTCAGGAAATGCCATGCTTATTGAAATTGGCGGTGTTGATAATACTTTCGAGGAAATGTACTTGACCGTTGATGCCTTTACCGATGTTTTCAGTGAATTTTACTGGGATGCCAAAGCTGTGGATAACCCGACCGGGGATTCGGAAGCGCGGTAATTTGAAAGGGGTTCTCTTATCATGTTTCGATTTTGGTTGAAATGCACAGGGATTGTACTCATATTATTTTTAGGTGTTCTAATCGGGATGCAGCAAGCGAACGACGGGATGAAAAAAATGAAGGGGTATGAAGATCCCTCTTTGAATAGTGCATTCATTATTAACCAATCGGACCAAGGGGAGATGGAAGCGGATATCCTTGGCGAAAAAGTAACGAGTCATGATTTGGAGACGAAAAAAGAAAAGCTGGAAGAAATGAAGGCTTTCAACTTTTTCTCATCGATCGGCAAGACGCTTGGAGAGACCATATCAGGTGCCTTTCAAGCACTTATTGATATGATTTAGGTATGAAATATGCTGTGTAACCTGCCAAAAGGCTGCATCCGAATCAGGAATGCAGCCTTTTTTTATCCATTGCTCTGCAATGATGCTTCTTTTGTAACTATTCTGTTGAATCTTGCATTTTCTATTGATATAATAAAAAATAGTGTATTGTGTCGACAAGTGGGAGTGAACGTCATGAATAGAGAAGAAAAATTAAAAAGACAATCAAAAATTCGTAACTTTTCCATCATCGCTCATATTGATCATGGTAAATCTACATTGGCGGATCGGATCATTGAAAAAACGAACGCCATGACTCAGCGTGAAATGAAGAGTCAGCTGTTGGATTCCATGGATTTAGAGCGTGAGCGTGGAATTACGATTAAATTGAATGCGATTCAATTGAAATATAACGCGAAAGATGGAGAAGAATATATCTTCCATCTTATTGATACACCAGGACATGTCGATTTTACGTATGAAGTGTCACGAAGCCTTGCAGCTTGTGAAGGAGCTGTCCTTGTTGTCGATGCGGCACAGGGTATTGAGGCCCAAACGCTTGCAAACGTTTATTTAGCATTGGACAACAACCTGGAAATCATTCCGGTCATCAATAAAATTGATTTGCCGAGTGCAGATCCGGAACGGGTGCGTGGAGAAATCGAGGAAGTGATCGGGTTGGATGCTTCCGATGCAGTCTTGGCTTCGGCTAAAGCGGGAATCGGAATCGAGGAGATTCTGGAACAGGTCGTTGAATTGGTTCCAGCTCCGCAAGGTGATCCGGATGCTCCTTTCAAGGCGCTTATTTTCGATTCACTGTTTGATGCGTACCGCGGAGTAGTTGCCTATATCCGTGTTGTTGAGGGTTCCGTTAAAGTCGGCGACAAAATCAAAATGATGTCCACTGGCAAGGAATTCGATGTTACCGAATTGGGTGTCTTCAACCCTAAGACCCAGCTGTTGGATGAACTGAACGTCGGTGATGTAGGTTTCCTTACGGCATCCATTAAAAATGTTGGTGATACGACTGTTGGTGATACGATTACAAGTGCCGTGAATAGTGCGACAGAACCTTTGCCGGGTTACCGGAAGATGAATCCGATGGTATATTGCGGTTTATACCCAATTGACGCATCGAAATTCAATGATTTACGTGATGCGTTGGAGAAATTGGAATTGAACGATTCAGCGCTGCAGTTCGAGGCGGAATCCTCGCAAGCATTGGGCTTCGGTTTCCGTTGCGGATTCCTTGGACTTCTTCATATGGAAATTATCCAAGAGCGGATTGAACGAGAATTCAAAATCGATCTAATCACCACAGCCCCGAGTGTTATTTATGATGTGGTCCAAACGGATGGAACGGTCCTGAAAGTGGATAACCCGTCTAATATGCCTGATGCTCAAAAGATCGAACGGGTCGAGGAGCCATATGTCAAAGCGACGATGATGGCACCTACGGAGTTTGTCGGGACGATCATGGAAATTTGTCAAAATAAACGCGGAAACTTCATTGATATGGAATATATCGATGAGGCCCGTGTTAGCATTCATTACGAAATACCATTATCGGAAATCGTGTATGATTTCTTCGATCAATTGAAATCCAATACAAGAGGCTATGCTTCATTCGATTACGAGCTGATCGGCTATAAACCGTCCAAGCTTGTGAAAATGGATATCTTGCTGAATGCTGAAACTGTCGATGCTTTAAGTTTCATCGTTCATAAGGACTTTGCTTATGAGCGCGGAAAAGTCATCGTTGAAAAATTGAAGAAATTGATTCCAAGACAACAATTTGAAGTGCCGATCCAAGCAGCGATCGGGCAAAAAATCATCGCCCGTTCTTCAATTAGTGCAATGCGCAAAAACGTTTTGGCTAAATGTTACGGCGGCGATATTTCCCGTAAACGTAAGTTGCTCGAAAAACAGAAAGAAGGTAAAAAGCGGATGAAACAGGTAGGTTCCGTTGAAGTTCCGCAAGAAGCTTTCATGGCTGTTTTGAAAATGGATGATACGACACCAAAGAAATAAATAAAATAAACGATAGATAGTAAAAAGAGGGTAGAGGAAATCTAGCCTCTTTTTCTATCGACTCATTCGATTAAAAGGTTGTGAATACAATGATTAAAAGCGCCTACCTCCATATACCATTTTGTGAACATATTTGTCACTATTGTGATTTCAATAAAGTATTTTTGCAGGGACAGCCGGTCGACGAATATTTACAGATGATGAAAAGGGAAATGGTGATGCAGCTTTCCAAATATCCGACTGCAGGTTTGGATACGGTTTTTGTCGGTGGAGGGACACCGACCTCTCTGGATGAAAAGCAACTTGCATTCTTATGTGAAGCGATCAATGAAACCTTGCCCTTTGATCCTAAAAAGGCTGAATATACATTCGAAGCTAATCCAGGGGATCTTTCCAGGGAAAAACTGGAGATACTTTATGATTCTGGAGTCAATAGACTCAGCTTTGGAGTGCAAAGCTTCAATGATGAATTGTTAAAACGAATCGGCCGGACTCACCGGGCTCTAGAAGTTTATGAAACGATTCATTTGGCTCAAGAGGTGGGCTTTACGAATATCAGCATCGACTTGATATATGGATTGCCGGGCCAAACGATGGAAGATTTCAAGGATACGCTGGATAAAGCGATTGCCCTTCAATTGCCGCACTATTCCAGCTACTCATTGATCGTTGAGCCGAAGACGGTTTTTTATAATCAGATGAGAAGGGGTAAATTGAACCTGCCGCCGCAGGAGCTCGAGGCTTCGATGTATGAGAGGCTAATGGAAGAGATGGAGAAGCATGGTCTGCATCAATATGAAATCAGTAATTTTGCCAGAGCTGGGTTTGAAAGCAGGCACAACCTGACCTATTGGGATAATGTGGAGTATTATGGGATTGGTGCCGGAGCACATGGCTATACGGGAGGTAAAAGGGTGGCCAATCATGGTCCTGTGAAGAAATATATCACGCCATTGCTTGCGAACGAGCTGCCTGTATTGGAAGAACACCCAGTACCGCTTCATGAACAGATGGAAGAGGAGATGTTTTTGGGGCTCCGGAAAACGAAAGGTGTATCATTGGAAATCTTCAAGAATAAATTTTTTGTTGAAATGACGGAGATTTTCAGGAAACCGCTCGAAGAAGGGTCGGCAAAGGGTCTGCTTAAGGTGGAAGGCGGGTTCGTGCGCTTGACTGAGCGGGGCAAACTGCTTGGAAATGAAGTGTTCCAATCATTTTTGGGCGTTATTGATTCCGACTGAAGGAAACTCAAGTTATTTTAACGGTGAATTAGCGGTTTTCATTGTTGACATCATAAGCTTCATTTGATAATTTATTAGTATATTAGCACTCGGTGAGACAGAGTGCTAACAGAGGTGATCATACATGCTAACTGATCGTCAATTATTGATTCTACAAGTGATAATCGAGGATTTCATCCATTCTGCCCAGCCAGTCGGGTCACGAAGCTTGTCGAAGAAAGAAGAAATTACGTTCAGCTCTGCCACAATTCGCAACGAAATGTCCGATCTTGAAGAAATGGGATTTTTAGAAAAAACCCATACCTCTTCAGGTAGGATCCCTTCTGAAAAAGGGTATAGATATTATGTGGATCATTTACTTTCTCCTCAAGCTCCGAAAAAGAATGAAGTGAAGATATTAAAATCCGTTTTTGTAGAACGAATTTATGAATTGGAAAAGATCGTTCAGAAGTCAGCGAAAATACTTTCGGAACTGACGAATTATACGGCGATTGTACTGGGGCCAAAAGTGAATGAGCATAAGCTGAAAAAAATCCAGATCATTCCTTTGAGTCCTGAAACGGCAATAGCCATCATCATTACCGATACAGGTCATGTGGAAAATCGTATGATTTCCTTACCGCCGTCTTTAGATATAAACGAAATTGAAAAGATGGTGAACATATTGAATTCCCGTTTGGTCGATGTTCCGCTAGTTGATCTAAAGGATAAGATCTATAAGGAAGTGGCAGTTCTATTGAGCAGCCACATTCAAAACTATGGATCGATGGTCTCGATCCTTGCGGAGACCCTGACGGACACAAAGCCCGAAAAAATATTTTTCGGCGGGAAAACGAATATGCTGAGGCAGCCGGAGTTCCATGATATAGCTAAAGTAAGTACGCTTTTATCGATGATTGAGCAGGAACAGGGATTTTATGAGCTGATCACTCAAAATCCTTCGGGCATCCACGTCAAGATCGGCCGTGAGAATCAAAATACAGTGCTCGATGACTGCAGTTTGATCACGGCAACCTATTCAATCGGGCAGGAGCAAGTGGGCACATTGGCCATATTGGGTCCAACGAGAATGGAATATTCGAGAGTGATCAGTTTGCTTTCATTTTTCTCCAAAGATTTAACGGCCCTGATGACAAAACTGTATCAAAAATAGTAGCAAAGGTAATATTGTTAAGGTGGCGGAGGAGCATATTCCGCGGCCTGGCATATTCCTTTAGCATAAATTGTATAAACCCTTTTAGGGAGGTGAGATTGTGACAGAAAATAAAAACGAAGAACAAACATTGGAAAATGAAACAATCGAGGAAAGTGCTGCAGAAGCAGTTTTCGCTGAAGAAGAAATTCCGGCGGAAGAAAACCAAGGTCCGGTTGAAAAAGATGAACTTCAATTGGCTCATGAAAAGATTGCTGAACTTGAGGCGAAAATCGAAGAAATGGATAACCGTTATCTTCGTCTGCAGGCCGATTTTGATAATTCAAGACGCCGTGCCAAGCTTGATATGGAGGCGGCTCAAAAATATAGAGTTCAAAGCATTGCTAGTGATTTAGTGGAGGCTCTTGATAATTTTGAAAGAGCTACAAAAATCGAAGCGGAAAATGAACAGACGAAATCCTTGCTATCCGGCATGGAAATGGTCTATAAAGCGATTACTGATGCATTGTCTAAAGAAGGCATCGAACCGATCAGTTCGGTTGGCGAAGAGTTCGATCCGCGTTTGCATCAAGCGGTCATGCAAGTTCAGGATGAAAACTTCGGTTCGAACATTGTCGTTGAGGAGTTCCAAAAAGGATACCTTCTTAAAGACCGTGTGATTCGACCTGCAATGGTAAAAGTGAACGAATAGGATTTTTACATATAAATAATTGGGAGGTAGTGAAACTATGAGCAAGATTATTGGTATTGACTTAGGTACAACAAACTCTTGTGTATCTGTACTTGAAGGCGGGGAACCAAAAGTAATCCCGAATCCAGAAGGAAACCGTACAACTCCATCCGTAGTGGCATTCAAAAATGGAGAAAGGCAAGTAGGGGAAGTGGCAAAACGCCAAGCGATTACAAATCCTAACACGATCATTTCCATTAAACGCCATATGGGTACCAACCATAAAGAAGTAATTGAAGGAAAAGAATACTCACCTCAAGAAGTTTCTGCAATCATCCTTCAATACTTGAAATCATACGCTGAAGAATATCTTGGCGAAAAAGTCACTAAAGCGGTTATCACTGTTCCTGCTTACTTCAATGATGCAGAACGCCAAGCAACTAAGGACGCTGGTCAAATTGCCGGCCTTGAAGTGGAACGTATCATCAACGAACCGACAGCTGCAGCTCTTGCATACGGTTTGGATAAAACGGAAGAAGATCAAACGATCCTTGTATTCGACCTTGGCGGCGGTACATTTGACGTTTCGATCATGGAACTTGGAGACGGCGTTTTCGAAGTTAAGTCCACAGCTGGTGACAACCGTCTAGGTGGGGATGATTTCGACCAAGTCATCATCGATTACCTAGTTGAAGCATTCAAGAAAGAAAACGGAATCGACCTTTCAAAAGATAAAATGGCGGTTCAACGTTTGAAAGATGCAGCTGAAAAAGCGAAAAAAGATCTTTCCGGCGTAACGTCAACTCAAATCTCTTTACCGTTCATCACTGCAGGAGAAGCTGGCCCGCTTCACTTGGATGTAACGATGACTAGAGCTAAATTCGATGAGCTTTCTACAGGACTTGTGGAACGTACTATGGGACCAACTCGTCAAGCATTGAAAGATGCTGGTCTTTCAGCATCTGAAATCGACAAAGTAATCCTTGTTGGTGGATCTACACGTATTCCTGCGGTTGTTGAAGCGATCAAAAAGGAAATCGGTCAAGAACCAAGCAAAGGTGTAAACCCTGATGAAGTAGTGGCTATGGGTGCTGCAATTCAAGGTGGCGTATTGACAGGGGATGTTAAAGACGTTGTCCTTCTTGATGTAACACCACTTTCACTTGGAATTGAAACGATGGGCGGAGTATTCACGAAACTGATTGACCGTAATACTACGATTCCAACAAGTAAATCACAAGTATTCTCGACAGCTGCTGATAATCAAACGGCAGTTGATATCCATGTCCTTCAAGGTGAGCGTCCAATGTCAGCGGATAACAAAACTCTTGGTCGTTTCCAATTGAGTGACATTCCACCGGCACCGCGTGGAGTTCCGCAAGTTGAAGTGACATTTGATATTGATAAAAACGGTATCGTGAACGTTCGTGCGAAAGATCTTGGTACGAACAAAGAACAAGCGATCACCATCAAATCATCTTCAGGACTTTCTGATGAAGAGATCGAACGCATGGTACGTGAAGCGGAAGAAAATGCCGATAGCGATAAACAACGTAAAGAAGAAGTTGAACTTCGTAACGAAGCTGATCAATTAGTTTTCCAAACGGAAAAAACGCTAAAAGATCTAGAAGGTAAAGTGGACGAAGCGGAAGTAACAAAAGCGAATGAAGCGAAGGATGAACTGAAAGCTGCAATCGAGAAAAATGAGCTTGAAGAAATCCGCGTGAAAAAAGATGCGCTTAACGAAATCGTTCAAGCTTTGACAATGAAGCTTTATGAAGAAGCGGCAAAAGCTCAGCAAGCTGGAGAAGCCGGTGCTGGCGAATCAGCTCAAGATGATAATGTAGTTGATGCTGAATACACAGAAGTTAACGAAGAAGAGAAAGAGAAAAAATAAAAAGTGACCCAATCGGGGCACTGGAATATTGGGCAGTTAGTTTCTGCCTGCCATTTTAAAAAGTCAAAGTCAGGTTATCTTGACTTTGGCTTTTTTTACAATGGATGGAATCATTGTCAGGAAGTGTTGCAATCGCTGGTGGGGAATCAAGGGATTTTAGAGAAAAAGATGTGCAAATCGGGGCTGGTCGTGCCAATTACAAAAATGTGTCAAAGCCGTTTGTACTTTTCTAGTTGATTATTATCTTCGTTCAGTGATAATATTACCTTTATGTGAATCGAATCGGGAGTGGATTTTAGATATGAGTAAACGCGATTATTATGAGGTGTTAGGCCTTTCGAAAAGTGCTTCGAAGGATGAAATCAAAAAAGCGTATCGAAAGCTCTCCAAACAATATCACCCTGATATTAATAAAGCGGACGATGCTGCGGATAAATTCAAGGAAATCAAGGAAGCTTACGAAGTATTGAGTGACGAACAGAAAAAGGCCCATTATGACCAATTCGGACATACAGATCCAAATCAGGGCTTTGGCGGTCAGGACTTTGGCGGTTTCGGCGGTTTTGAAGATATTTTCAGTAGCTTCTTTGGTGGCGGCGGTCGCAGGAGAGATCCTAATGCACCGCGTCAAGGGGCGGATTTACAGTATACGATGACGCTTTCTTTTGAAGAGGCTGCATTCGGTAAAGAAACTGAGATTGAAATTCCGCGTGAAGAGAATTGTGATACATGTAAAGGATCAGGTGCCAAACCTGGTACAAAAGTGGAAAACTGTTCACATTGTCAGGGAACCGGTCAATTGAATGTTGAACAAAACACAGCGTTCGGAAGGATTGTGAACCGGAGAGCATGTCACCATTGTCAAGGTACAGGAAAAATCATTCCTAATAAATGTTCAACATGCGGCGGCGACGGAAAAGTCCAAAAACGTAAAAAAATCCAAGTCAAGGTGCCAGCAGGAATTGATGATGGCCAGCAGTTGCGTGTAACCGGCCAAGGAGAGCCAGGAATCAATGGCGGTCCAACAGGGGACCTGTATGTAGTCTTCCATGTACGCAGCCATGAATTCTTTGAGCGGGATGGCGATGATATTTATTGTGAAATGCCGGTTACCTTTGCCCAGGCAGCATTGGGCGATGAAATAGAAGTTCCGACGCTGCATGGAAAAGTGAAGCTGAAGATTCCGGCAGGTACACAAACAAGCACTCGTTTCCGATTAAAAGGCAAAGGTGTTCCGAATGTAAGAGGATATGGCCAAGGAGATCAGCATGTGGTCGTATTAGTGATCACCCCTAAGAAGTTAACGGAAAAACAAAAGGACTTGCTTCGTGAGTTCAGTGATATCAGCGGTCAAGGCGTAGATGAACAAGATGATGGCTTTTTCTCAAAAGTAAAGCGTGCTTTTAAAGATAGGTGAATAAAAGTAAAGGCTCTTTATGTAAAGATTGTTGTTTTTAAAACAAAACGATTTAAGGGTGATTGGAGCGGAAGTGCGAGACTCCTGCGGGAGCAGCGGGACAGGTGAGACCCCACAGGCGTTTACGCCGAGGAGGCTCACCGCCCGCCCCGCGGAAAGCGAGCATCTGGAGGGGAAATCAACCACACCGCACTACTTGGTAAATAGCAGTAAATAGCAACAAAGTATGCGAAAACAGCCAAAGTAAAAGAACAAATTGGGAGTTGGTAGATTATGAAGTGGTCTGAATTTGCAATCCAAACAACGAATGAAGCGGTTGAACCTGTTTCGAATATTCTCCATGAGGCAGGTGCGAGCGGTGTTGTCATTGAGGATCCTCTAGAATTAGTCAAGGAACGTGAAAATGTTTTTGGCGAAATCTACCACTTAAACCCAGATGATTATCCGGATGAAGGTGTAGTCATCAAAGCTTATCTGCCCGTTAACAGCTTCCTTAACGATACAGTTGATGCTATTAAGGAATCAATCAATAATCTCCTTCTTTTTGATATAGACCTTGGGAAAAATGTTGTTTCAATTAGTGAAGTGCATGAGGAAGAGTGGGCGACGGCGTGGAAAAAATATTATAATCCCGTCAAGATATCCGAACGTTTTACCATCGTGCCAACATGGGAAGACTACACTCCAGTAAGCAGTGACGAATTGATCATTGAACTTGATCCAGGCATGGCTTTCGGAACGGGTACACATCCGACTACGGTCATGTGCATCCAAGCGCTGGAGCGTACAGTACGGCCTGGGGATTTAGTCGTTGATGTAGGAACGGGTTCTGGTGTTCTAAGCATTGCAGCTGCATTATTGGACGCAAAACGGATCCAGTCCCTTGATTTGGATGAAGTGGCAGTACAGTCAGCCATCCAAAACGTTGAAATAAATAACGTGCAGGATAAAGTGTCCGTTTCACAAGGCAATTTGCTGGATGGTGTGAATGAACAAGCGGATATCGTCGTGGCTAATATTCTCGCCGAGGTGATCATGCGATTTACGGATGATGTAGCGAAAGTCGTTAAACCTGGCGGACATTTCATCGCTTCCGGAATCATTCAAACTAAGAAACAAGATGTGAAGGATGCGATTATAGCATCTGGTTTCACGGTTGAGGAAACGATCTTGATGGAAGATTGGGTGGCAATAATAGCGAAAAGAAATGATTAATTGAAAAAGTTACTCTGATTATCGGGTATTTTGATAGTCAGAGTACCTTTTTTTAGCTTGAATCTTTGCATGGCTTGCATTCTGGATTCCTGACTGTTAGCCTGTGAGTTTTTTAGACTAGACGAAGTGGGTGGCAGTGTGCAACGGTATTTTCTTAACGATGTAGACATCAACGGAAACACGGTGACGATATCAGGCGATGATTTTCACCATATCGCCAGGGTGATGAGAATGGGACCAGGGGAGCGGATCATTACGGTAAAAAGTAATGGTATGACAGCTGTCGCGGAAATTTCGGAAATTACTGATGATGCTGTTATAGGGACCGTTACCGAATGGAAGAATGAAGAAAAGGAACTTCCTGTAAGGGTTGTGATAGCGAGCGGTCTGCCTAAAGGGGATAAGTTAGAATATATCGTTCAAAAGGGTACTGAACTGGGTGCCGTTGAATTTATCCCTTTTATTGCTGTTCGTTCGGTGGTAAAATGGGACCACAAAAAGGTAGGTAAGAAATTGGAGAGGCTCCAGAAGATTTCAAAAGAAGCGGCTGAGCAATCTCACCGCACGGTTATCCCTGCCATCAAGGAACCGATGACAGCAGATCAGCTAGCTGGTTATGCAACTGGTTTCGATCATAAATTAATCGCTTTTGAAGAAGTGGCAAAACGGGGGGAAACTTCTGTACTCGCTTCTGTCTTGAAAGATATCACCGCTGGGGAATCCATCCTATTCGTTTTTGGGCCTGAAGGTGGTTTAGCAGATAAGGAAATTGAAAAACTGACTGATGCCGGTTTTATGGCTTGCGGTCTTGGACCAAGAATATTAAGAACTGAAACAGCACCTTTATATGCACTTTCCGCTGTTTCTTATCATGTAGAACTTTTGAGGTGATGAAAAATGGCAAATGTCGCTTTCCATACATTAGGCTGTAAAGTGAATCATTATGAAACAGAGGCTATATGGCAATTATTCAAAACTGGAGGATATGATCGTGTTGAGTTTGAAAATACATCCGATGTATATGTCATCAACACATGCACGGTGACAAACACTGGCGATAAGAAGAGCCGTCAGGTCATCCGTCGTGCCATTCGTAAAAATCCGAATGCCGTCATAGCGGTAACGGGATGTTACGCACAGACATCACCGGCAGAAATCATGGCCATACCAGGTGTGGATATTGTTGTAGGAACACAGGACAGAGGTAAACTCCTTGATTATATCGAGCAATTCAAGGTTGAGCGTGAGCCAATCAATGCCGTAGGAAATATCATGAAAAACCGTGTCTACGAAGAATTGGATGTACCTGCTTTTACAGACCGTACACGAGCTTCACTTAAGATTCAGGAAGGTTGCAATAATTTCTGCACTTTCTGCATCATCCCTTGGGCCCGTGGCTTGATGCGTTCCCGCGATCCAAAGGAAGTCGTTCACCAAGCTGAACAGCTTGTCGAGGCAGGTTATAAAGAGCTTGTCCTCACCGGAATTCATACTGGCGGCTACGGAGACGATTTGAAAGACTATAATTTGGCGATGCTGCTGCGTGACTTGGAAAAAGTGGATGGATTGAAGCGTATCCGTATTTCATCCATCGAAGCCAGCCAGATTACAGATGAGATCATTGAAGTGCTGACGAATTCGAAAAAAGTGGTACGTCATTTGCATATTCCAATCCAATCGGGTTCCGATACCGTTCTAAAACGGATGAGACGTAAATATACGATGGATTTCTTCGGGGATCGGATCGAGAAGTTGAAAATTGCGCTTCCGGGTCTTGCTGTTACCTCTGATGTCATCGTAGGTTTCCCGGGTGAAACAGAAGAAGAATTCATGGAGACATATAACTTTATAGAAAAATATAAATTCTCCGAACTTCATGTTTTTCCTTATTCAAAACGGACAGGGACTCCTGCTGCCCGTATGGAAGATCAAGTTGATGAAGATGTCAAGAATGAACGCGTACATCGCCTTATCACGTTGTCGGATCAGCTGGCTAAAGAGTATGCCTCCCGATTCGAGGGGGAAGTTCTTGAAGTCATTCCAGAAACGAAGTTGAAAAATGGCCTTTATGAGGGCTATTCCGATAATTACATGAAAGTCGTTTTCCCGGCTTCGGAAGAAATGGTCGGTGAAATCGTCAAAGTGAAGATTACAAAGTCTGGCTATCCATTTAGTGAAGGTCAGTTCGTGACGGTCGTGAAGGATTTTCCTATGCAACAAGCAGCCAATATCTAATCTAAGACAGCGGTAAATCGCTGTCTTTTTTTTATCCTCTTTTTAGATGTGTTATCTTGGCACTTTCGGGTAAAGACTATATATATCGTCAAAGTGGATAAACTATGGTACTATGAGAGGTACGTACAACTAGGTATAGATTGTTTTTGAGGAGGATTTATTAATGTCACAAAATGTAGCAGGTTTAATTGACCACACGTTATTAAAAGCAGATGCAACCAAAGAGCAAATAAAGGTATTATGCGAAGAAGCAAGAGAGTATAACTTTGCTTCCGTATGCGTGAACCCAACCTGGGTGAAATATGCAAGCGAACTTTTGGAAGGTTCAGAAGTGAAAGTTTGTACCGTTATCGGCTTCCCTCTAGGTGCAACTACACCGGAAACCAAAGCTTTTGAAACGAAAGACGCCATCTCCAATGGAGCTCACGAAGTCGATATGGTGATCAATATCGGCGCATTGAAGGACAAGGATGATGAGTTGGTAGAGCGGGATATTCGTGCTGTTGTAGCGGCATCCACTGGTAAGGCTCTGTCAAAAGTGATCATTGAAACTTCTTTATTGACTGATGAAGAAAAAGTCCGTGCAAGTGAATTGGCCGTAAAAGCCGGAGCGGATTATGTGAAAACATCAACTGGTTTTTCGACCGGCGGAGCGACTGTTGAAGATATCACGCTTATGAGAAAAACAGTTGGCCCGGATATCGGCGTCAAAGCTTCAGGTGGAGTCCGCAACACAAGCGATGCCCAGAAAGTGATTGAAGCTGGTGCAACAAGAATTGGTGCGAGTGCAGGTGTCTCCATCGTAAAGGGCTTAACGGCTGATTCAGATTATTGATTTTGTAAGGACCGTATAATAAGTCCCTGAAATAAAACAGGCGGAGAAAAATGAATGATTTTTCTCCGCCTGTTTTTTATTGATTTTATAAATAAATTGGATTGTAATCTAAATTGAAACTCACCTGCCAATGTGAATTGATTCCATGAAAAAAGAGGACCCGTATCATTTTTGAATTTGTATATTTCATTTTTGGAACCCATACATACAAAAAAAGCTTATTGTGTATTCAATGATAGTAAGAGGCATGAGGAAGTAAACGTGATTATATTAAATTCATAAAGTAGGGGGAGGAATATGAAGAAACGAGCTTTTGATTTTCTTTTATCAACAACGTTAGCTTTTTCTTTAATTAGCGTTTCGACTGCTGCACCTAAAAAAGCTGATGCATGTTATCCCGCATACAAATGTATGTCTAAATCTATTTTACCTACACTACGATGAGTGGTGAAAACTATGGTGAAATTTTGGGTATTTAACACGTTAATAACCGTTTCATTTATATTGGCAGTAACGTTTTTTTATCTAAAATCCTTCTCCTTCTCTAATGAAGGTTTGATTGTTTTGATAATAGCTGCTGTTATATTAAGTTGTTTGAGCTTATTAAACCATAAGACTAATTATAAAAAGATTAGCTAAAATCGTTTACGACCCATAATATCTATGCGTTTGGGTCTATCTTATATAAGGCTATCCCATAGTCAGTAGCCATTGATTTTTAGGACAGCCCCTTATTTCTTTAAGTGTTGCCGATGCAACAAAAGAATGAGGTTAGAGAATTGCCGTGCCCATGGCAAGACGGCCAAAGATGTCAAGATATTGAAAATGACACTGGCATGGGCGAGCTGTGCCCCCTTGTTTTCGGTGAAAAAGGCAGCAGCGCTTTCCAGAATGTCTACAAAAGGCAGGAATGCGGCAACCCCGATGACGTTTAGCCAAATATGTGCATAAGCTGTGAAGGCAGCTTGTCTGCCAGAACCGATGCTGGCCATGTATCCGGTGATGCAAGTGCCAATATTCGATCCGAGCATGATGATGATTGCGGAAGAGACGGATAACTCCCCGTTCATCAAAAAGCTCATGGCTATCCCGATGGTTGCCGAACTGGAGTGAATGAGTGCGGTCAATAATATCCCGGCTAATAAGGCATAACTCATATGGCCCTCTATGTAATGGATGAGCGTTTGTATCGAAGAATAGGCTGCAATCGGTGTCGAAAGCATTTTAAAACCACTCATCGCAGCGAAGATGGCCGAGATTCCAATCAGGGACATCCCTATGCTTCTCGGTAATGCTTTAGGCATGAAGCATAGGAAAGCGCCGCTTACGACACCGGGAATGATCCAACGATCCAAGGAAAAGGTCATGAACTCTGCTGTAAAGGTGGATCCGATATTCGTTCCAAGAATAATCCCGATTGTTTGCGGGAACGTTAAGCTTCCTGCGGAAACGAGGCCGACCGTCATGACCATGACCGCCGAGCTGCTCTGCAAGATCCCCGTAAAGATGGTTCCGGCCATGAAACCTTTCCATGGCTTATCCGTAACCTTCGAGAGAAATTTTTTTAATGCTGCACCGGACATATTGAACAGTCCGATTCGTAATACGGACATACCCGCCAAAAATATCGCAATGAATAATAAGAATAAAAATAGCTCATGCATGACTGTCACCTCTTAATAAGCTTATGGCCCATTAACAGGAGACATGCTATAAATTGGATTTCATGCAAGTTGAATGATTGATTAGTGAAAAATTATGATAATAACATGATAATATTCAAAATAAGTTTAATTTTATTAGTTGACCTGTTAAAGATGATATATTATAATTGTTTAGTACATGTATAACATGTTGACAACTTGAGTTAGTGTGTTGTTTTCGGAGGGAGGGAAAGAGATGTCTAAAACCGTCGTTCGTAAAAACGAATCGCTTGAAGATGCTCTTCGTCGTTTCAAACGTACTGTATCTAAAGCAGGATCGCTTCAGGAAGCTAGGAAGCGTGAATTTTATGAAAAACCAAGCGTAAAACGTAAGAAAAAGTCTGAAGCTGCAAGAAAACGTAAATTCTAAGAGAGGGTGGAAAGATGAGTCTTCTCGAGCGTTTAAATAATGATATGAAACAAGCGATGAAGAACAAGGAAAAGGACAAACTATCTGTTATTCGGATGCTGAAGGCTTCCATTCAAAACGAAGCCTTGAAGCAGAGGCAAGATTTAACAGATGATGAAGAATTGACAGTGCTCTCTCGCGAATTAAAACAACGCAAAGACTCCCTCCAGGAGTTTGAAAACGCAGGTCGTTCAGATCTCGTGGATAAAGTCCGCACCGAACTAGTATACGTAGAGGCTTATATGCCTGAGCAACTTTCAGAAGAAGACATTTCTAATATCGTTAAACAAACGATTGAAGAAGTCAATGCAACATCCAAAGCAGATATGGGGCGAGTTATGGGAGCTTTAATGCCTAAAGTTAAAGGTAAAGCGGATGGTTCTCTAGTAAACAAATTAGTACAACAACATCTATCTTAAACTCTAAACTTAAAACTCGAAACCTAACCGCAGGCAAATTGCCTGTGGTTTTTGTGTGTTTCATGAATTTTATGCGTATATTCTTGAAAAGAAGCCCAAGATAATAGGGGCACTTTTAATTTTATTTGCTTTTTTTGAAACCTTTTTCATATACATACGTAATAACTAAAGAACAGAGTAAAGGGTTGCTCATTGCTCCTTATTCGAATTTAGTTGAGTGCTGAATTTACTGGTAGGTTTTCCTCCTGAACATTGGAGGCACTTACCGCGTTTAATACGGGAAAGGGGGCGTTCCGTTGAAAATTTGGCGTTATTTATCTGTACTCTTATTTGGATTGCTGTTCACTGTGTCTCCTTTTGGGGGATCGACGGTATCTGCAAACCAGAAGATCGTTTACCATGTTCCGATAGAAGAAACGGTGGAAAAGGGACTCTCGGCCTTTTTGGAACGTGCGCTTACCACTGCTGAAGCAGCTGATGCAGATCTTGTCGTTTTCGAGGTGAATACCCCTGGAGGTGCTGTGGATGCAGCAGGGGAAATTGCAAAGTTACTGTCGGATTCACCAATCAAGACAGTTGCCTACGTCAATAACAGGGCTTTATCTGCAGGGGCATACATTTCTCTTAGTGCAGATGAGATCTATATGGTTCCGAGTGCCACCATGGGATCTGCAGCTGTAATAGATTCAACGGGGAACGCTGCAGGTAAGAAAGCGCAATCTTATTGGTTAGCTGCCATGAAGACTGCTGCAGAACAAAATGGACGTGATCCTATATACGCCCAGGCGATGGCGGATGTTGACATCGATCTACCCGAATATGGAGCGGAAAAAGGAAAGTTGCTGACATTTACAGCCGAACAGGCAAAAAAGGCTGGATATAGTGAAGGCACCGTTTCTGGGAAAGCGGAGCTGTATAGTATACTTGGCGTTGAGGATGCTGATATTCGGTCAATCGAAGAAAGCTTTCCTGAGAAACTTGCCCGCTTTTTGACCAACCCGATCGTCGTTCCCATTTTATTAACGATAGCGGGAATCGGGATTGTGATGGAATTGTTTTCACCCGGTTTTGGAATTCCGGGGGTCATTGGAATCACCAGTCTTGTCTTATTCTTCTATGGTCATCTTGTCGCTGGTATCACCGGATACGAATCGTTAGCGATGTTCATCATTGGGGTCATTCTCGTACTCATTGAATTTTTTATCCCAGGGGGGATTATCGGGCTGCTCGGATTTACAGCGATAGTGGGGAGTCTGTTCCTCGCGACAGGAGATCCGGTCCATATGACGATATCCTTGCTAATTGCGGTCACCGTATCCATTTTGGTATTCATCCTACTTGTAAAGGTGTTTGGAAAACAGATGAAATTTTTCAGGAAAATGATATTAACCGATGCAACAAAAACGGAACAAGGGTATGTCAGCAATCCGAATCGTTTGGATTTATTAGGTGTTGAAGGGAAGGCCCTTACAGATTTGAGGCCTTCAGGAACAGCCTTGGTCAAAGACGAAAGAGTGGATGTCGTGACCGAAGGAAGCTTTATTTCCAAAGGTTCGTCAATCGTCATAATTAAAGTTGAAGGATCAAGGGTAGTCGTCCGGGAAATTCCGGATTTAAATTAAAAGATACAGGAAGGATGAATCATTAAGTGATAACTTCAGGAACGATATTTATTGTACTGGCAGTGATTGCTGCCATCATCGTATTGGCAGTATTTTTCACATTCGTACCAGTAATGCTATGGGTTTCCGCTTTAGCGGCAGGAGTCAAAATCAGTATATTTACATTAGTTGGGATGAGGCTTCGCCGTGTTATACCAAGCAGGGTCGTCAACCCGCTTATCAAGGCGCATAAGGCTGGAATCAATGTTTCGACGAATCAATTGGAGAGCCATTACCTTGCAGGCGGTAATGTCGATCGAGTGGTGAATGCATTAATTGCGGCAGAACGCGCCAATATCACATTACCTTTCGAACGGGGTGCAGCTATTGACCTTGCCGGTCGTGATGTATTGCAGGCTGTTCAAATGAGCGTTAACCCGAAAGTGATTGAAACTCCGTTCATCTCTGGTGTAGCGATGAATGGTATTGAAGTAAAAGCGAAAGCAAGGATCACGGTCCGAGCCAATATTGAACGTCTGGTCGGTGGTGCCGGTGAAGAGACGATCATTGCCCGTGTAGGTGAAGGGATCGTATCAACGATCGGTGCTTCGAAAATGCACACGGATGTCCTGGAACATCCCGATTTGATTTCACGAACGGTTTTATCAAAAGGATTGGATTCAGGAACGGCATTTGAAATTCTTTCTATTGATATCGCCGAAGTGGATATCGGGAAAAACATCGGGGCCATATTACAGACGGACCAAGCCGAGGCAGATAAGAAAATTGCCCAGGCAAAGGCTGAAGAACGCCGTGCGATGGCTGTTGCACTTGAACAGGAAATGGTTGCCCGTGTTCAGGAAATGAGAGCGAAGGTTGTTCAATCCGAAGCGGAAGTTCCATTGGCCATGGCCGATGCACTGAAAAGCGGAAATCTTGGAGTGATGGATTATATGAATATCCAAAATATCACGGCCGATACGGATATGCGCGGTTCCATCAGTAAAATTTCAGACAATCCAAAAGATAACAACAATAACCATAATAATAATAATAATTAGGTCAGGGAAGGAAGGTCTTTAAATGGGAGATTTTATTGATTTCTTTCTCCAGAACCCATTCCTTATCATTGTCTTGATCGGTATTTTAACGTCCATGTTAGGAAAGAAAAAGCAAACTCAAGATCCTAACACGCCTCCGAAAAAGAAATGGCAGGAGGTCATGCGGGAGCTTCAAGGTGAAATGCAGCAAGGGAATCCGCAGCAAAGGCCAGCCCCTGCTCCTGTAAGGAAAGTCGAACAGCAGGCAGCTCAGGCTGTTGAAGTGATCGATGAGACGACGAACGATGCGAACAAAAGAATTGCGGAGCTTAGAAGGCTTCAGCAGAAGTACGATCAGGAGCGTTTATATCAAAAAGCGAAGGCGGATCAACTTACATCAACGATTTCTGATGATAAAAGTCCGGTCTATCGCCAAGGGCCGTCTTTTGGTAAAAAACAGCTGATTGATGGCATCATCATGTCAGAAGTGCTGGGACCGCCAAGGGCAAAGAGAAGTCTTCAGAGGTCCAGAAGGTGATTATTCGGAGCCCGGGGCTTTTTTAAGCCCGTCATTAAATGAGCATGAAAAAATAGACTTTCATTCCCTTATAATTTTGTGCTAGAACCCTCTTTCATTTCATACATTGAGATGAAAGGGGGTTCTTTTTTATGGCACGCAATTGGGGAAAAAAAGTGAAACAGCTTATGACCAAAACAATGGACCTTCCGCAAGATGTCATGATGGACCTGCCGCGAATTACAATGATTGGACAATTACATATTTATATTGAAAACCATCGTGGCTTATTGGCTTTTACAGACAGCGAAGTGCGATTGATGCTGAAAAATGGGCAGTTGCTGATAAAGGGAAATGCCTTTGTCATAAAGACGATTTTGCCGGAAGAAATCATGCTCGAAGGCAAAATTGATAAGGTTTATTTTATCAATGAATGATCCCGGGAGGTCTCCATGAAAAACCAATGGACAAACTATTATACAGGCTATGTAAAGGTGAAGGCTTATGGCAAAGGTGCAGAACGGCTGATCAATATGCTGACGAGAAGGGGGCTTCATATTTGGGAAGTGAAGCGTGTCGGAAGTGAATCCCTGATTTTCCATATGGATATCAGGGATATCCCAAAACTCCGTCAGGTCATGCGTAAGAGTGATTGTAAAGTAAAGTTCATGCAGGGAAAGGGTTTCCCTTTCCTATTGAAGAGAGTCATGAAAAACAGCGGATTTTTAGCGGGGATGATCGCTTTCCTGCTTTGCATATTCGTACTTTCTAATATGGTATGGGGCATCGAGGTTCAAGATGCCAAACCGGCAACCGAGCATGCCATTCGGAAAGAATTGGACAAGATGGGCGTGAAGATCGGTAAAGTGCAATTCTTTGTTGATGATGTGGATACGATTCAGCGTAAGCTGTCGGACCGGATTGGTGCATTGACATGGGTAGGGGTAGAGCTAAAGGGAACGACATACCATTTTCGGGTTGTAGAAAAACGGCAGCCTAAAGAGGTCGAGAAAACATCTCCACAGAATTTGGTAGCTTCTAAAAAAGCGATCATCACTGATATGTTCGTTGAAAAAGGACAATCTATTGTTAATGTGAATGATTATGTAGGAAAGGGACAGCTTCTTGTTTCAGGATTGATTGGAAAAGAGGATAAACAGGAAATTGTATCCGCACAGGGAGTAATAAAAGGGAAAACGTGGTATAAAGCGAAAGTGGAAGTTCCGTTAAAAACCAAGTTTTCTGTTTTTAACGGAGATGAAACGAGCAGGCACTTTTTAAAAATGGGGGGCTTTTCCCTTCCGGTATGGGGTTTCAAGGATCCGGGATATGAAAAACAGGAAAAAGAAACGACAATGAGGCCGTTTCACTTTCTTCAATGGGAATTGCCGATTTCCTATAAACAAGTGACCTTAAGGAGCAAAGAAGATATTGTACGAAGTTATACGGAGAAAGAAGCGGTGAAGGAAGGCAGGAAAATGGCTAAAGCTGAATTGAAAAAGCATTTAGACGAGGAAGATGAAATCGTCGAAGAAAAAATTTTGCACGAAAGCATGGAGAATGGTAAAGTTAAATTATCTATACATTACCAAGTTATTGAAGATATAGCGATTGGACAACCAATCATTCAAGGAGACTAACGAATGGCAGATGATGTGAAAGTAATTAAGCTGGAAATAGAATCACCTAATGAAGCGATCGCTTTATTGGGCAATGGAGATGCAAATGTAAAAGTGCTCGAAGAGGAGCTAGGCATTTCCGTCATAACCCGGGGTGAAGCGGTGAGTGTTGCCGGGGATATCGAGCGGGTAACGATGGGGGAGGAAATCCTCAAGGCATTATTGACAGTGGTCAGAAAAGGAATTGCAATCAGTTCCAGAGATGTGCTTTATGCAATTGAATTGGCAAGAAAAGGCACATTGGAGTATTTCGGTGAATTATATGATGAGGAAATCGCTAAAACGGCTAAGGGGAAATCCATTAAAGTCAAAACAATCGGGCAAAGATACTATATCCAGGCTATAAAGAAACAGGATCTTGTTTTTGGAATCGGGCCTGCCGGAACCGGGAAGACCTACCTTGCTGTAGTGATGGCCATCAATGCATTGAAAAATGGACATGTTAAACGGATCATCCTGACACGGCCTGCCGTTGAAGCAGGGGAAAGCCTTGGTTTTCTGCCTGGTGATCTGAAAGAGAAGGTAGATCCATATCTACGGCCGCTGTATGACGCTCTCCATGACCTTCTAGGGATGGAACAGACGCTAAGGATGATAGAGCGCGGAACGATTGAAATAGCCCCACTGGCTTATATGAGGGGCCGTACGCTTGAAGATGCCTTTGTCATATTGGATGAAGCCCAGAATACGACGGAAGCGCAAATGAAGATGTTCTTGACCCGGCTTGGTTTCGGATCGAAAATGGTCATTACGGGAGATCGGACCCAGATTGATCTTCCGAAAGGCATGAAGTCAGGTCTGGTCCGGGTAGAAGAGATCTTGAAGAATGTTAAAGGCCTTTCCTTTGTTTATTTTGAACAAAGTGATGTAGTAAGACATCCGCTTGTCGCCAAAATCATTACTGCTTACGAGCAGGCAAAGTCATAAGAAAAAATCCGCCATCTCAATCGGCGGATTTTTCGTGATGTGTCTAAATGACAAACTTTATGGGGAAAAGGTGGATATGAAGCTTCATTTATCAATACGAAGGTGAAAATCCACATAAAAACTGTTATGATTTTACATATAAAGAATAATAAACATCATTTTTTTAGGAGGACCTTCCTTGAATCGTATCCAGAAATTTTTCACTCAAATAAAAGGGCTGTTGGTCCATCGCTTTTTTCAAGTGCTTTTGTTCATCATACTTGGTTTGTTTGCGTATGGGTTAATGTTCTCCAATGTTAAGCCGGAAAGGGTCCAGGTAGAGCTTTTTAAGCCTGCGGAACAAACCATACGTTCAACCAAGACTGTGGAAGATACCTATAAGACGGAACAGGAAAAAGAAGAGATTTCAAAACAGGTGGCGGATGTTTATTCTTTAAAAAAAGAATATGCCAAAAATAAAGTCGATCTGATTTCATCCATTTTCGATTCAGCAATAGAGGTGAATAAGGAAACGGACATCGATGAAGATCATAAAGAAGATGACGAAAAAGAGCCCGTAAAGACGGATGCTCAAAAAGTTTCCATTTTAAAAGAAAAATTGACTGACGAAGTGAATAAAAATATCGATGAATCTGTTTTCCTGGCATTAGTGCAGGCGGATGAAGATGAGTTGAAAATAGCGAAGGATTCAACGATCACAGCCGTGAATAATGTGATGAGCTCCCGAATCGCTGCAAGTGACGTCGAAAATGCCAAGAAGAAAGTTGTAGAGGAATTGGGTTATATGAGCATTAGCGGCGATATGAAAAAAGCCTCCACTTCCCTTGCACGTACGGCGATCATTCAGAATGTATTTTTCGATAAGGACAAAACCGAAGAACAGCGAAGGAAAGCGATTGAAAGCGTGGAGCCAATCAGGATCCTTCAAGGTCAAATCATCGTTGAAGAAAATCAATTAGTGGACAGGGATGTATATAGGCAGCTTGAACTGGCAGGCTTTTTAAATACGGAGTCTACCATTTACCCGTATATCGGCCTGCTTTTATTCATATTCCTGACTTTTGCCGCTTTTTATTACTATTTCTACTATTCCGTTTCCAAAAAGGATAACAAGTACAATCAGTTATTGATCTTCAGTCTTGTCTTTATCCTTTCGATGGCTACCATGAAAACGGTCAGCATTCTGGCAGACCTGAAAAACTCGAACCTGGAATACATTTTTCCGGGTGCCATGGCGGCGATGCTCATCAAGATATTATTGAATGATAAGTTAGCGGTGGCAATGATCATATTGTTAGGTTCGTATGGTACGATTATATTTAATGGCGATACACCTGGAAATCTGGATTTCTCGATGGGGCTTTATATCATTTTCGGGGGATTGACGGCAATCATCATTCTATCCAGGCCAAATTTCAAATCAAAGGTACTGGTAGCGGGGCTGCTATTGGCTTTAATCAATATGGCATTTGTTTTTTCGCTCATCTTTATTATGGACAGCCATTATACTAGAATGGAGTACTTGTATTATGCTGCTGCTGCGATGGGTTCTGGAGTGGGTTCAGCTGTTTTGACAATGGGGCTGTTACCGTTTTTCGAGGCTGGTTTCGGGATCTTATCTTCGATTAAGCTCATCGAGCTAGCGAATCCCAATCACCCATTACTTCGAAGGATCTTGATAGAGGCTCCGGGCACATATCATCATAGCGTGATGGTGGCCAATTTGGCGGAATCGGCTTGTGAAGCCATCGGGTCGAATGGATTGCTGGCAAGGGTCGGCAGTTATTATCATGATATCGGTAAAACGAAGCGGCCGCATTTCTTCATCGAAAATCAGATGAATGAAGAGAACCCGCATGATCGGCTGCAGCCGGAAACGAGCCGGGATATCATCATTGCCCATGCCGTAGACGGCGGGGAGATGCTTCGCAGTCACAAATTCCCGAAAGAGATCGTGGATATTGCAGAGCAGCATCATGGGACCACTTTATTGAAATTTTTCTACCATAAGGCAAAAAAACAAGATGAGTCCACACCCGAGGCAGACTACCGATATCCCGGGCCGAGGGCGGTAATGAAAGAAGTAGCCGTCATCGGCATAGCCGATAGTGTGGAAGCTGCAGTGAGATCGATGAAGCACCCAACTCCGGAGAAGATTGAAGAACTGGTAAGTTTCATCATTCAGGACAGGATTTCGGATGGTCAATTTGATGAATGTGACATTACTATGAGAGAATTGAGTATCGTGAAGCATTCCTTATGTGAATCGCTTAATGGGATCTTCCACTCCAGGATTGAATATCCGGAGTCGGATAAATTAGGACAGAAGGTGAAAGAATGATTTTAGCTATCGATTTTTTGGATGAAACGAACGAAGTAACGGAGGAAGCTCAGCACCTTGTTGAAAGCATTCTGCAATTTGCGGCTAGAAAAGAAAACATTGAAAAAGACACCGAGCTGTCAGTCACATTTGTAGACAATGATAGGATTCGGGAAATCAATAAAGAATATCGTAATAAAGATTCAGCTACAGATGTCATTTCATTTGCACTTGAAGAAATGGGAGAAGATGAAGTGGAAATTGTCGGGGCCGAAATGCCCCGCATGTTAGGGGATATCATCATTTCCATTGAGCGCACGAAAGAACAGGCTGAAGAATATGGTCATTCATTTGACCGGGAACTTGGATTTTTGGCACTGCATGGTTTTCTTCACTTATTAGGATTTGACCACATGAATGAAGAAGATGAAAAAGTGATGTTCACAAAACAAAAGGAGATCTTGGAAGAATATGGGCTTTCAAGAGAAGGGTAAAAAAAGGTATCCTTTATTAAAAAGTTTCTCTTTTGCCTGTCAGGGAATTTTGGAGGCTGTTCGGACTGAACGCAATATCAAGATTCACTTCACATTAACGGCAATTGTCGTATTCTTTGGTTGGTACTTCTCATTGAATGGGATGGAGTGGCTTTTCATTTTGGCGGCCATAGCCGGTACGATTGCGTTGGAGCTCGTTAATTCAGCGATTGAAAGAGTAGTGGACCTGGTAACGGATCAAATTCATCCGCTTGCCAAGCAGGCAAAAGATATTGCAGCCGGAGCTGTATTCATATATGCTATATTTTCTATAATAGTTGGATTGATTATCTTTTTGCCTAAGTTTGGCCTATAGACTGCCGAAATGGTACTCAATTTGAAAGGAAGATGTGAATTGAATACAAAAGAATTGATTGAGGAAGCTAAAAAAGCAAGGGATAAAGCCTATGTGCCTTACTCCAAATTTAAGGTGGGGGCTGCCCTTTTAACCGCTGATGGAAAGGTCTATCATGGTTGTAATATAGAAAATGCAGCATACAGCATGTGTAATTGCGCCGAAAGGACAGCTTTATTCAGCGCTTATGCCCATGACGATAAAAAATTCACTAAACTTGCAGTCGTGGCAGATACCGATGGTCCCGTTTCCCCATGCGGGGCATGCAGGCAGGTTATTTCAGAGCTGTGCGAAAAGGATATGCCGGTTGTTTTGACCAACTTAAATGGGGATATTAAAGAACTAACAGTACAGGAATTGCTTCCAGGAGCTTTTTCACCGGAGGATTTGAATGGATAAATTATTTAATGATACACAAGTAAAAGATTACAAATCAGGTTTCATTTCGATTATCGGACGACCTAATGTTGGAAAGAGTACATTTCTGAATCGAGTCATCGGTCAAAAGATCGCCATCATGAGCGATAAACCGCAAACTACAAGAAATAAGGTCCAAGGTGTACTTACGCAAAACGATTCACAAATGATTTTCATCGATACACCTGGCATTCATAAACCAAAGCATAAGCTTGGTGATTTCATGATGAAAGTGGCCACGAATACATTGAAGGAAGTCGATTTGATTCTCTTCATGATCAATGCGACTGAAGGATACGGACGCGGTGACGAGTTTATCATTGAAAAACTTCAATCCGTAAAAACGCCTGTTTTCCTGGTGGTAAACAAAATCGATGCGATGCATCCAGATGATTTACTTCCGATCATTGAAAAATACCAACAGCTTTACCCTTTTGCGGCAGTTGTTCCAATTTCTGCACTTGAAGGAAATAACGTCGAGACATTGCTTGAACAAATCAAGGAACACTTGCCTGAGGGTCCCCAGTTTTATCCGGCTGATCAAGTGACCGATCACCCGGAACGTTTTATCATTTCCGAATTGGTTCGCGAGAAGGTGCTGCACCTGACACGGGAAGAAATACCGCATTCGGTGGCTGTTGTCATCGATTCCATCAAAAAAATGGATAACAGCGACACCATTAATGTCATGGCGACGATCGTTGTCGAACGTGATTCACAAAAAGGCATTGTCATCGGAAAGCAAGGGAAAATGCTTAAAGAAGTCGGCAGCCGTGCCAGAGTGGATATCGAAAACTTATTGGGCTCGAAAGTTTTCCTGGAACTGTGGGTGAAGGTGCAGAAGGATTGGCGTAACAAAGCAAGCCAGCTTCGCGATTATGGCTTCAATGAGAGCGAGTATTAATTAACAAAATTTACGCGTCATGAAAGTTTGGAAAACGGTCAAGCTAATCATATGGTCGGATATTCATATTGCTAGTTAAAAATGAAAGGTGGGCTTTATATGTTGGATTTTACCTGGGAATTATTCACTGAAACAGGTAATGTGGACACCTATTTGCTGTTTAAGGAGATAGAAGTCGAAAGACAGGAAAGACACTTGGTATTGAATGATGAGCTAGCAGAAATTGATTTTCCTGTTTCATAGGATAGCCTTGGCGAGCATGGGTGGTGTCTTGGTATGCTCCAAAAATGTGAGGGCATTGTCATAAGGCGAACTGCATATGGAGAAAATAACAAAATCATTACTATATATACCCGTGAGCTAGGAAAGATTGGCGTTATGGCTAGAGGAGCCAGTAAACCTAACAGCAGGCTTTCTGCCGTCACACAGCTTTTTTGCTCCGGGTATTTTCTTGTAACTACATCAACCGGACTCGGAAGTCTCCAGCAAGGCGAAATGGTCGATTCACTCCGTTTCATAAGGGAGGATCTTTTTGCCACTGCTTATGCTTCTTATATTGTTGAATTGCTTGATAAAAGCGTCGAGGATAAGAAACCGAATCCATATTTGTATGAGTTGCTTTCGCAAACCTTGCATTACATAAACGAAGAATATGACGCAGAGGTATTGAAATTCATTTTTGAAATGAAGATGCTGCCCGTCAATGGGATTAACCCAGTGCTGAATCAGTGTGCTGTATGTGGTGAAACGGAAGGGGAATTCTCCTTCTCACTTCGGGAAGCGGGCTTCATTTGTCACCGCTGCCTAGGGAAGGACCCTTATCATTATAAAATTTCACCTGCAGCCGTCAAATTGCTGCGGATCTTTTATTATTTCGATTTATCAAGGCTCGGAAACATTTCCGTCAAGCCTGAAACGAAAAAAGAACTGCAGAAGATCATCGATGCTTATTATGAGGAATATTCTGGTCTGAATTTGAAATCAAAAAAGTTCCTGAAGCAGATTGATACGATGAAAGATATGTTTTAGGATCTGACCTATTGACATTCCATGCTAGTTTGTATAAAATTCTAATCATCAAAATAAGAAGATTGCGTTGATGGAAAAGAGTATCTGTCATTCTCCATAAAAAGCGAACCCGGGACAGTGGAAGCCGGGATATGGATTTACAGGGAAGGGCGTTTCCGGAGCATGTTGCTTTGAAAAGAGGCCGTTTTATAAACGGCAATTAGGGTGGAACCGCGGGTAAACTCTCGTCCCTATGCATTTCGCATAGGGACGGGAGTTTTTTGTTTGCCAAAATGTGATGGGTTCCGACCTCATTTTAAAAAGAGCCGTTTTAAATAACCTGGAGGTGTACGATGAATATTCAAAATATGATTTTAACGTTACAAAAGCATTGGTCTGAACAAGGCTGCATATTAATGAATGCTTATGATGTCGAAAAAGGGGCAGGAACGATGAGCCCATACACGTTCCTGAGAGCCATTGGACCGGAGCCTTGGAGCGTAGCTTACGTGGAGCCCTCACGCCGTCCTGCTGACGGTCGTTATGGTGAGAACCCTAACCGACTGTATCAGCACCATCAGTTCCAAGTGATCATGAAGCCGTCACCTGACAATATCCAAGAGTTATATTTGGATTCTTTACGCGCTTTAGGGATCAACCCGCTTGAGCATGATATTCGCTTTGTGGAGGACAACTGGGAAAATCCATCACTAGGATGTGCTGGTCTCGGTTGGGAAGTGTGGCTTGATGGAATGGAAATCACGCAATTTACATATTTCCAACAAGTGGGCGGACTTGAGTGCAAGCCGGTTTCCGTGGAAATTACATACGGGATCGAACGTCTCGCCTCTTACATTCAAGATAAGGAAAACGTATTTGACCTGGAATGGACAGATGGATTCACAGTTCGGGATATATTTGGACAGCCGGAATACGAACATTCGAAATATACGTTCGAAACCTCCGACCTTGATATGCTGTTTCAGCTTTTCACGATGTATGAAAAGGAAGCGCATCGCCAAATGGAAGAAGGACTTGTACATCCCGCATATGATTATGTTTTGAAATGTTCACATACATTTAACCTTTTGGATGCCAAAGGTGCCATCTCGGTGACGGAAAGAACGGGTTATATTGCCCGGTGCCGTAACCTAGCGCGCAAGGTTGCCAAAACCTTCTATGAAGAGCGGGAAAAATTAGGCTTCCCGATTCTGAAAGTGAAAGGGGAGAATACAAATGAGCAAGCGTGATTTGTTATTGGAAATTGGATTGGAAGAGCTGCCTGCCCGTTTTGTGACAGCATCAATGAAACAGTTGTCAGATAAGGTGCAGCAATGGCTAACGGAAAAAGCGATTGAATTCGGAACGGTTGAAGCTTTTTCCACACCAAGACGTTTGGCCGTTCTGGTGAAAGACGTAGAAGAGTCCCAAGAGGATATCGAAGAAGAAGCAAAAGGCCCGGCTAAGAAAATCGCTTTGGACAGTGAAGGCAACTGGTCTAAAGCCGCATTGGGATTCGTCAGGGGTCAAGGCATGACTTCAGAGGACATTTATTTTAAAGAACTCAAGGGTGTAGAATATGCCCATGTGAATAAATTCATAAAAGGACAGCAGACCGTTCAGCTTTTATCTGAGCTTGCTGAAATCATCAGCGGCATGACGTTCCCGAAAAATATGCGTTGGGCCAATCAGGAGCTCCGCTTCGTCCGTCCGATTAAATGGCTGATTGCCTTATTCGGCAATGACATTGTGCCATTCAGCATTGCTGATGTGGAAACGGGCCGAGAAACAAAAGGACACCGTTTCTTGGGCGATAGCGCTAGCATCGAACTGCCGGAACTGTACGAAGATACGCTAAAAGAGCAATTTGTTATGGCGAATCCAGATAAACGCCGGCAAGTTATAATGGATCAGATTAAAGAACTTGAGCAGGAGAAAGGCTGGATCATCCCAGTCGATGAAGACCTGCTTGAAGAAGTCAATAATTTGGTAGAGTATCCAACGGTGTTATTTGGAAATTTTGAAGAAGAGTTCCTTGAGCTTCCAGCTGAGGTGCTTATCACATCGATGAAGGAACATCAACGTTATTTCCCTGTTAAAGATCAGGACGGGAAGCTGCTTGCTCACTTTGTAACCGTGCGTAATGGCGATGACCGCCATTTGGATAAGGTTTCTAAAGGGAATGAAAAAGTATTGCGTGCCCGCCTATCGGATGCAGCATTCTTCTACAAAGAAGATCAGAAAAAAGAAATTTCGGATGCTTTGAAAAAGCTTGACAGCATCGTTTATCATGAAGAAATCGGTACATTAGCCGAGAAAACTGCCCGGGTAACTGCTTTGACCGGTGACCTTGCGGATGCTTTGGATTTAAAGGCGGAAAAAGAAATGGCGCTTCGTACAGCGGCAATTGCCAAGTTCGATTTGGTGAGTCAAATGGTTTATGAATTCCCTGAATTGCAAGGGTATATGGGTGAAAAATATGCGCTCTTAAAAGGTGAAGCTAAAGAAGTGGCCGCCGCAATCAATGAACATTATATGCCAAGACATGCGGATGACAATGTACCGCCTTCAGTGATTGGCGCGGTTGTGAGTTTAGCTGAAAAAATGGATACTTTGTCTTCATTCTTCGCTATTGGCGTCATTCCGACAGGTTCCCAGGATCCTTACGCATTAAGAAGGCAGGCGAGCGGTGTCGTCCAAATCCTAGCGGAGAAGAAATGGAATATTTCTCTAGAGGAGCTTATTGTTTTAGGCCTTAAAGGACTGGAATCAAAAGGCATCTTAAAACGTGATCTTGAAGAAGTTAAAGCGGATATGTTCACATTCTTTAAAGCACGTGTCAAACATCTGCTTCAAGAACAGCAAATCCGTTACGATTTAATTGATGCAGTTCTGTTCAATGAGATCGGTTATATCCACTCTATCGTGGAACGTGCACATGTCTTGAATGCTAAAAAGGACGAAGCAGGGTTTAAAGAAAGCCTGGAAGCATTAAGTCGGGTCATGAACATTGCTGTTAAATGTGACAATAAGGTGACAGTTGATCCTTCTGCCTTTGAAAATGAACAAGAAAATGCGTTATATGTAAAATATCAAAAAGTGGCAATCCGTTATATGGAATCTAAAGATGAGAATGAGCGGTTTGAACAGCTTGTTTCGCTACAATCGGAAATAGAGTCATATTTCGAGAATACAATGGTCATGGCAGATGATGAAGCAATCCGTAATAACCGTTTATCCTTAATGAAGGAAATCAGTGATTTGGTTGCAGGCTTTGCTGCCATGAATAAAATCATCCTTACATGATCGAAAGGATGGATGGAAATCGGAAACACTTTAAATAGGGTTTCCGATTTCTTAAAAAGATAATGGTCAATAAATAGGACAAAAATGCCCTTATTAAATAATTTAGTATATAATTATTAAATGAATAAATTTTGTTACTTTACTCTGCGAAAGCAGTGGGGTGGTGATTATAATCCAATTGAACAAGCGTCAGGAGCAAATTTTACAAATTGTAAAAGAAAACGGACCGATTACTGGAGAACATATTGCGGATAAATTGAACCTAACCAGGGCGACACTTCGTCCAGATCTAGCCATTTTAACGATGGCAGGTTTTCTTGATGCCAGGCCGCGAGTGGGGTATTTTTATACAGGCAGGTCAGGGACACAGCTTTTGACCGACAGCCTTAACCATCTTTATGTACGAGACTACCAATCGATACCCGTCGTTGTTGACGAGGGCATTTCCGTATATGATGCAATCGTCATGATGTTTTTAGAAGATGTCGGAACAATGTTCGTGGTCGATAAGCATGCATTGCTAGTTGGTGTCTTATCAAGGAAAGACTTGTTGCGTGCGAGTATTGGGAAACAAGAGCTTAACTCCATTCCAGTCAATATCATCATGACTAGGATGCCCAATATTACAATGTGTTCAAAAGAAGACCTTTTGATTGATGTGGCCAAAAAATTGATTGATAAACAAATCGACTCATTACCGGTCGTCAAAGACACAGAAAAAGGCTATGAAGTGATTGGAAGGATTACAAAAACCAATATTACGAAAGCATTCGTAGCTTTGGCTGATGAAGGCTATTAGGGGGCTTGCAAAAGGAATGACGGAGAATATGAACGGTTCTATTATATATGTTGTATCGGATTCGGTAGGGGAAACAGCGGAATTGGTTACAAAAGCCGCTGCAAGCCAGTTCTCGGGATCTGCATTTTCCATAAAGAGAATTCCGTATATTGAAGATGAACAAAACGTGGATGAAGTGATATCACTGGCTAAGTTGGATGGGGCAATCATTGCTTACACTCTTGTGAAGCCGGCTATTAGAGCGTATATGAAAGCACAGGTCGAGAAAGAAAATTTGTCTGCTTATGACATTTTAGGGCCGCTCATGGACATCCTTGAGGAAAGGGCGCCAAAAGGGCCGCTTAATGAACCTGGTCTTGTAAGAAAGCTGGATGATGACTATTTCAAACGTGTGGAAGCCATTGAATTTGCCGTAAAATATGATGATGGACGTGACCCTCGGGGCATTTTACGTGCAGATATCGTCCTTGTCGGTGTTTCACGCACTTCCAAAACGCCGTTATCACAGTATTTAGCCCACAAACGATATAAGGTCGCGAACGTACCTTTAGTGCCTGAAGTGGAACCTCCAGAAGAGCTGTTCCTGGTACCTCCTGAAAAATGCATTGGTTTAAAGATCAGCCCGGAAAAGCTGAACCATATTCGTAAAGAACGATTAAAGTCGCTTGGGCTTAATGATCATGCGATTTATGCAAATGTGGAGCGCATAAAAGAAGAATTGACATACTTTGATACCATCATATCAAGGTTGAACTGTCCTATCATTGATGTAACCAATAAAGCTGTTGAAGAAACAGCCAATTTGATAATCAATATTCTTCAAAACAAAAACCGTTAATCCTTATAAGTAAGATAAATCAAGATGTGAGCTAGGCACTTTATGTGTCAGCTCACATTTTAATGCCAAGGTTAAATAGGGAATAAAAAGAATAAGTTCAAAAAAATTACATAAAATTCCTCGTTGTGTTCAACCGTTAAATCCTTTGATTTGCATGAAAACAAAAACGGAATTTAAATGTTGGCATCTTCTAAACAAATAGACTATAATAAAAAATTGTGAGAAAAAAGTAATCTTAAGGTTTAGACTTAATTAATAAGGAATAAACTAAAGGTTAATGAGATGTCAAGGTTTTTATCATAAAAATAATTCGACATGTTCCGTATAATTCAGGAGGGGCTGGTCTTTTTCAAGGCAAAAGATGTGCTTTCACTTAAATGAGCAGGTATTCCTTGGAGAATAATGTGTGCTCTTTTAGAGGAAACTCTCTGGAACAATGCTGAAAATTCACCATATCTTCATAAAGTTTAGGGGAGAAAAAGGATTATGCAGAAAGATGTAGAATTAGAAGTTATGAATAATAAACCTACGATACACGTCGATGCCGATGCATGCCCGGTGAAAGACGAAATCCTTCATTGTGCAAGTTTGCACGATGTTGAAGTCTGTTTTGTTGCATCATATAAAAATATGATGAATAACCCTGAAGGTAAATGGGTATATGTTGATGCAGACAAAGAAGCGGCAGATCTTTATATAGTAAACTCAGTAAAAAAGGGTGATATTGTCGTTACTGCAGATATTGGTTTGGCTGGAACCCTGCTTCCGAAAAACGTTTATGTCCTTTCGCCAAGGGGAAAAGAATACACGGACGAGAATATTTTCATGCTCTTGGATATGCGTTATCAGTCGGCGAAACTCCGCAGGCAGGGTAAGCATACAAAAGGGCCCAAAGCATTCACGAAGGAAGATCGTGCATGTTTTACAAATAAACTTTTGAAAACATTGTCGAACTTTGCAGGGAATTAGGAAACAGTATCGAATTAAAAACTATCACCAATATTGCAAGGTGGAAAAATGATAAATGGCCGTATAGAAGATGAGAAAATTAATCAAATTCGTGAAGCAGTTGACATTGTTGATTTAATTGGAGAGTATGTCCAGTTAAAGAAGCAGGGCCGCAATTACTTTGGCCTATGTCCTTTTCATGGTGAAAACTCGCCCTCGTTTTCCGTTTCTACGGAAAAACAAATCTTTCACTGTTTTGGTTGCGGGGCAGGGGGAAATATTTTTACCTTCTTAATGGATATAGAAGGCTACAGCTTTGTGGAATCTGCAAAAGTTTTAGCCGAAAAAGGAAATGTTCCTTTGGATGTTGAAATCAATAAGGATTCCAAGCGTTCTAACATGCCGGCAGGCTCGCAGCAAATGGTTGAGGCACATGACCTGCTGAGGAAGTTTTATCATCATCTCCTCGTTAATACGAAAGAGGGGCAGGATGCTCTCGAATATTTACTTAAACGCGGGTTTACTGAAGAGACGATAGAAAAGTTCCAAATTGGCTACTCTTTGGATTCATGGGATTTCGTGTCCAAGTTTCTTTTAAAACGCGGGTTTCCGGCGGAATACATGGAGCAGGCAGGGCTTATTATTTACAGGGAAAAAGACGAGTCATATTTTGACCGTTTCAGAAATAGAGTCATGTTTCCAATTATGGATCATCAAGGAAATACGATTGCATTTTCAGGAAGAGCGATGGGGGACGATGAGCCCAAATATTTGAATAGTCCTGAAACGCCAATCTTTAATAAAAGTAAAACTTTATATAATTTCCATCATGCAAGACCACACATACGAAAGAAAGAACAAGCAGTCATTTTTGAAGGCTTTGCCGATTGCATTTCAGCTGTTGGCGCAGGTGTGGAGAATGCTGTCGCTACAATGGGTACTGCCCTGACGGATCAGCATATACAGCTTTTAAAAAGAAATACTGACCAGATACTTATATGCTACGATTCGGACTCTGCGGGATTGAACGCTGCCAATCGTGCAGTTAATATGCTGCAGGACCACGAATTTTCCGTGAAAGTCGCTCTCATGCCTGATAACTTGGACCCCGATGACTACATAAAGGAATTCGGTGAAAAAAGCTTTGTTTCTGAAGTAATAGGGGCCAGTTTAACCTACATGGCATTCAAAATGCATTATTTGCGTCGAGGGAAAAATGTAAATAATGAAGGAGATCGAATTCAATATATCGAAGAAGTCCTTAAAGAAATTTCACGATTGCCAAATGCAGTGGAGAGGGATCATTATCTTCGGCAGCTATCCTCTGAATTTTCCCTATCATTGGATGCGCTGGAACAGCAGCAGCGTCAGGTGTTCTTTACGGAACGCAAGAAGGGGACACTGCCGCAGCCTGCAGCCCAAAAGCAAATGTCCCTGCAATATGAGCATAAATTAAAGCCTGCTCACCATAATGCTGAAATGAAGTTGATCGCCCATATGCTAAAAAGCAGGGATACGACTTTCAAAATTCAGCAATTGCTTGGACAAACGGTCTTTCATGTAGATGAACATCAGGCAATCATCACCTATTTATATGCGTTCTATGAAGATGGACACGAACCGGATACAAGCTTTTTCCTTACTTATTTACCGGATCCAAACTTGAGAAGGATCGTTTCGGAAATAGAAATGATGTCAGTGAATGAGGAAGTTACCGATAAAGAACTGACCGATTGTATAAATCAAGTGTTGAAATATGAAAAGTTGTTAAAGATAAAAGAAAAACAAGTTGAAGAAAAAGATGCAGTTAGGCGAAGTGATTATGTCACTGCTGCACAAATTGCCATGGAAATCATTAAATTGCGTAAATTGTTGTAGTCGTTTAGGTGTAAGTCCTGGAAGGAGGGGAACTAATGGCTGAAAAACCAGCACGTTCCAAACAAGTTGATAATGAATTTAGCCTTGAACAGGTGAAAGAAAAATTACTAGAGCTAGGTAAAAAACGAGGCTCTTTGACTTTAGAAAAAATCGCTGAAATGATTGGCGGTTTTGAATTGGATTCCGATCAAATGGATGAGTTCTATGAGGTGTTAGCAGAAAATGGCGTCGAAATACTCACTGATGGTGAGGAAGACGAGGATGAAGATGATCCGGATGAGAAGAAGCTTGCAAAAGAAGAAGAGTTTGACTTAAATGATTTAAGTGTTCCTCCTGGCGTTAAAATCAATGACCCAGTACGCATGTACTTAAAGGAAATTGGTCGGGTCGACCTTTTATCGGCAGAAGAGGAAATCTCTCTGGCGACGAGAATCGAAGATGGGGATGAAGAAGCGAAACGCCGTTTGGCAGAAGCTAACCTTCGTCTTGTTGTCAGTATCGCCAAACGCTATGTCGGACGCGGAATGCTTTTCCTTGATTTGATTCAAGAAGGTAATATGGGACTTATCAAGGCAGTGGAAAAATTTGATTACCGCAAGGGATTCAAATTCAGTACGTATGCAACATGGTGGATTCGCCAAGCGATAACCCGTGCCATTGCCGACCAAGCTAGAACGATCCGGATACCGGTGCATATGGTGGAAACCATCAATAAATTGATCCGTGTCCAAAGACAGCTTCTTCAGGATTTAGGACGTGAACCTTCTCCGGAAGAAATTGCGGAGGATATGGACTTAACACCTGAAAAAGTTCGTGAAATCTTGAAAATAGCTCAGGAACCGGTTTCATTGGAAACGCCAATAGGTGAAGAAGACGATTCACATTTAGGTGATTTCATTGAAGACCAGGATGCAACTTCTCCATCGGAGCATGCTGCATATGAACTATTGAAAGAACAGCTTGAAGATGTATTGGATACTCTTACTGACCGTGAAGAGAACGTCTTGAGACTCCGCTTTGGCCTTGATGATGGCCGTACCCGTACTCTTGAAGAGGTAGGTAAAGTATTTGGGGTCACCCGCGAGCGTATCCGTCAAATCGAAGCGAAGGCGCTGCGTAAACTGAGACATCCAAGCCGCAGCAAACGCTTGAAAGATTTCCTGGAATAGAATATATGCCCTTCACAGAGCCCTCTTTGAATGCCCAGCGTTCGGGAGCGGCTCTTTTTTTAGTTTCGATGTAAAAATATCCTGCAAGGACAATGATTACCCATTCAATGTAGAAAATTGTAAAAGCTAAGTCGTCAAAAGAAATGATCATCATGAGGATGTGAGATTCATGGATGAGATGAGAAAGAAAATCATCATTCAAGAAATAAACTCCTGGAAGGAAAGTCGTATGCTTCCGGAGCAATATTGTAATTATCTGCTAGCATTATACTGTCAAGGCGAAATGCCGCCATCCAATTCTGCTAAAACCGGGAGCGTAAAAAACGACATCTTTTCCGGGGTGTTGATTGGAGCCCTTTTTGCATTTATTGTATTTTTGAATTATTTTACTGAAATACCCATAAGAATGCAAATGCTTATGACAACAATTTCAATTCTTGTCTTTGGGCTGGCGGTCCGCCGCTTTACCGGCAGGAAAATCATTTTTCAAATGGCCTTGATGGGCATGGCGCTATCTTTGCTTTTATTAACAGTCAGTTTTGCCGAATTCATGGCGCCCGGCAAAGTGAGTATCCTTTATATTTTCTTGTTCATTAATTGCGGACTTTGGATTTTAATGGGCAAAAAACTGAAGCTGCTCCATTTTTCCATTGCGGGAGGCTTGGGAGCATTGGTCATTCTTTACTTTTTTTTAGTAAATTCTAGCGGTTTTAATTAGTAGTTTTAGGGTATTATTAAATATATGTAAGAAAAAGTAAAAGTGTTTGGAAATATACATAAGTTTTTGACAATTTTAAGAAATTATATAATATCTTCTATTTTTGGGCTTTTACTTGAAACCCTTTTCAAGTAAAATAATATATAGCTGTTTGTATATAATATTAAATATGGTAAGTTTAGGTTCTACATAGGGGAGGGAATACTATGAATCGCAATCCAGTAATGCCTTTTATTATTATCATGGTTTTTGGTATTGGACTTATGTTTTTACTTTCGTTTAAAGGTTTGGGTGATGCCAAAGATCTTGCTAAGGAAAAAGAGGGCGGCGGAAAGACAGAAGAAACAGAAAGTGCCTCAGCATCACCTGAGGACATCTATAAGCAAAACTGTATCTCTTGTCATGGTAACGCCTATCAAGGCGGCGTCGGGCCGGCTCTAAAAGGAGTTGGCGATCGTCTGTCGGTTGACGAGGTCAAAGACGTGATCACTAATGGACGAGGTGCGATGCCATCAGGTTTAGTCGAAGAACAGAACATTGACGCCATGGCCGAATATATTCATGGACTGAAATAATTCATGAAACTGACTCAAGAAATCGTTGGAAAGCGAACTTTTTGAGTCAGTTTTTATTTATTCAGAAAAGGAGATTCCAGATGGGAAGTTTCTTTTGCCCACTGATAGAAAGAGTCCTTATTCTCCTTTCTGTAATTTTCCGATTGAACTTGGTATAATCGAAAGGGAAACGAATTATAGTAAGACATTATTTGAATTAAGAGAGTTGATAAATATGAACCATGAAAAACTATCGATGAGATTAGAACGTGTTGCCATACATATACCAAAAGGAAGCATCCTTGCAGATATAGGTTCCGATCATGCTTATTTGCCGTGCTATGCTGTGACTAACGGCTTGTGTGACAGCGCAATAGCAGGTGAGGTTGTAGAAGGGCCATATCAGTCAGCACGCAAGCAAGTTGCAATGACGGGGCTTGGAGACAAGATAGAGGTCCGTAAAGGAGACGGGCTTGAAGTATTGAAGCCCGATGAAGCGACTTGCATAACGATTGCGGGCATGGGAGGTACTTTAATATCAAGTATATTGGAAAGCGGAAAAGGAAAACTCGGCAAGGCAGAAAGGCTTATTCTTCAGCCTAATGTCGGTGCAGCGAATGTTCGCAGCTGGCTTATTGAAAACGGCTTTGAACTTATTGGAGAGGAAATCCTTGAGGAAGATGGGAAAATCTATGAAATCTTAATTGCTGAAAAAGGGGACCCGCTCCGCCCTTATCGGGTAAACAAGCAAGCAGGCCTCACGTTCGGTCCATACTTAAGAGAGCAATTCAGTGACATTTTCATAAAAAAATGGCAGCTAGAGAAAAAACATTTGGAAAGAATCATCGAACAATTGGATGAAAGCGGAAGAAGCGGACTGGAAACGAAGCGCAACGAATTAAAATCCCAAATTTCCGTAATTGAGGAGGTGCTTAAAGGGTGAAGACAGTGAATGGTCACAAAATCATTGAAACGTTTGAACAATTCTCCCCAAAGCATTATGCAATGGAGGGAGATCCGATCGGGCTGCATGTAGGTCAGCTCAATAAGCCAGTTACTAAAGTGCTGATTGCCCTTGATGTGCTGGAAGAGGTTGTAGACGAAGCGATAGAACATGGCGCGGAATTGATCATCGCTCATCATCCGCTTATTTACCGACCTTTGAAAAGGATCGACACAAACACTGCTGGAGGCCGCATCATCGAAAAGCTGATCAAACATGATATCGCTGTTTATGCTGCACATACCAATTTGGATGTTGCTAAGGGCGGAGTAAATGATTTACTTGCCGAAGCGCTACAATTGCAGGACACAGAAGTATTGATTCCAACTACCGAGACAGCTCTAAAGAAATTGGTCGTATATGTTCCAAAGGCCGACGCACAAAAGGTGAGGGAAGCCATAGGTAAGGCGGGGGCCGGAGCGATCGGGAATTACAGCAATTGTTCGTTTTCCGGGGAAGGTACCGGACGCTTCTTGCCAGGTGATGGCAGTGAGCCGGTAATTGGTTCGCAAGGAAAGCTTGAAGAAGTAGCTGAAATGCGGGTCGAAACGATATTTCCGGAAAATATCGAGAAGAAAGTGCTAGCTGCGATGATCAAAGCCCATCCATATGAGGAAGTTGCTCATGATATATATAAACTGGAGAATAAAGGGGAGTCTCTTGGCTTAGGGAAGATCGGTGTACTTCCAGAAGAAATGACACTTGAACAATTTTCCGAACATGTGAAGCGGACACTTGATGTTGAAAAGGTGCGTGTCGTTGGTGACTTGCAAAGCCCAATCAAAAAAGTGGCCGTGTTGGGCGGAGATGGCAATAAATATTTTACGACAGCGAAATTCAAGGGAGCTGATGTATACGTTACAGGTGACATGTATTATCATACAGCCCATGACGCGATGATGCTTGGATTGAATATCGTGGATCCAGGCCACAATGTTGAAAAGGTGATGAAAAAAGGGGTGGCACGAATCCTTGAAAAAATGTGCCGCGAAAAGAACTACGATGTGGAATTCATTCCATCCAGGCTGAATACAGACCCTTTCCGTTTCATTTAAATATCACGAAAAAGGCAGCCAATAGTGGCTGCCTTTCTTTTTTTCATTTCTTCACTTTAATCTTAGGTAAAATTTTATGCAATGGCGTTTTCTTTTCGGTATTCCAAGTCGATTCATCATTTGCTTCATATTGCTCCAGAAATGCGATAACTTCCTTCGTGATCGGAGTAGGTGTTGAAGCTCCTGAAGTGACGGCAACTGTTTCTGCATCTTTTAGCCATTCAAGGTTCAGCTCGGAAATGTCAGCGATCCGATAAGCTCTCGTGCCGGCAATCTCTTGGGAAACTTGTGCAAGGCGGTTTGAATTATTACTCTTGGGGTCTCCGACAACGATTAAAACATCAGCTTCGCCAGCTTGCTCGGCAACCGCTTCTTGGCGAACCTGTGTCGCTAAACAAATTTCCTTATGGACTTCGGCATGTGGAAACTTTTCCTTGACCTTATCCATGATATCCAATACATCCCATTGGCTCATCGTTGTTTGATTGGTGACAATGATCTTATCACTATTCAATGTCAAGGCTTCCACATCTTCATCCTTTTGAACCAGGTGAACGACATCGGGAGCAACTCCGACAGCACCCTCTGGTTCCGGATGGCCTTTTTTGCCAATATAAATGATTTGATAGCCTTCCGCTTGTTTTTCCCGAATTAAGTCATGTGTTGCGGTAACATCGGGACATGTAGCATCGAGTGTGACAAGACCTTTTTTCTCGGCGATCTTCCTAATCTCAGGTGAAACGCCGTGAGCAGTAAAGATGACGGTTCCGCTGTCCACCTGTTCGATGATATCGTTGCGGTTGCTGCCGTCCAACGTGATGATGCCTTCTTCTTCAAACGCATCCGTCACATGTTTGTTATGAACAATCATTCCTAAAATGTAAATGGGACGTGGCAAGGTTTTATCTAAAGCCGCATTACGGGCGATGACCATGGCATCGACAACGCCATAACAATAGCCGCGCGGGGAAATTTTAATTACTTTCATCTATGTGTCCTCCTTCAAGGCAAGAAACTCTCACTTTTTATACCTTTCTATTATATAAGACCATAGATGATATTACAAAACATCATATTTACATAAAATCAGTTATTGGTAAATTTTTTGAAGCCTTTATATATAGAGCTTCGGACCGGATGACCTTTCCCTTTTGGTTTCGGTACGGACTTGGGCTATGGGGTTAGCCTCATTAGCTTCTTCTTTTTTCTTCGAATCCGTTTTTACCTCAATGTTTTTTTGTGCCTCAACATTTGGCTCGCTTTCAACGGAAGCTCCCTGATCCTCGTTATCACCGGCTGATGAAATGCTCCGGAAAACTTTCCACATGGAAGGAAGGTTTTTAATCACTGGTCCGTACTGTTCCACCATAGGCGTGAATTGTTCCGCCGCTTGTAACACTTTTTGCGTGTTGGAAAGCATGTTATTAAGGGACTCGGGGTTTTTTAATGTTTCTAAGATACCGCCTCCGCTGCTTCTTGAAGATCCGCTGCTTCTTGAAGAACTTTGGTTAGAGGAAGCGGCTGGCGCAAATAAATTTGGCGAAGCTGCTTTTTGTTTCGACTTACCGAGTATTTTTGACAATAACCCTTCTTTCTTTGCTGGCCGCATCTCCTGCCGCTGCGGCTGGTTGAAAGGGCCGCGGTAACCTTGAGGTCCCTGTGGCACTTGCCGTCCGTTTTGTACCATCGGCCGCTGCATCTGCTGATAAGGGTGGGGGATTTGCGGTGACTGTCTGAATGGTGCAGGGTGCTGCTGCATCCTTCGGCCATTTGGTGGTGGCTGAAAACCGGGTCCGGGTTGACGATTTCTATTTGGGAACATAGGTTTCACCTCCTCAGATATTATATGCTGGTGTAATCTTCTATATAAATTATGCAACTCGACAAAAAAGGTTTGAGGAAAGAGTGACTGGGCAGTTGTGAAGTAACCAGAAAGAAGGTAAGATGGTAACGGTAGTCTTTTAGCTCCATGTCTGCGGGGGATACGCTATGACCAGGACAGGGGCTTTTCGTTTGCAAGAGTCCATTTTAAGAGAACTAACCTCAGCGCTTGCGCTATTGTAAAGTAATGGGTCACATTGAAAAAGTAGATGGCCTGCCCCATTATGGGTCAATCCCTATTTTCTTCACGAGCAGCCCAGGCGCTTGCGCTTTTTGTGTAATCCAGTTTCAGCGCCTAGCTCGTTGTGAAAAAGAGGATCGCCCTCATAAGGCAAAAAGCGCCTTATGGGTCAATCCTTATTTTCTTCATGAGCAGCCCAGGCGCTTGCGCTTTTTGTGTGAAATTTATTATAATAACAGGACATGTCTAATGACTGACAGGATAAAGGAGTTTTTTGATGAAACAAAATCAATTTGAACGATTTAATTTGAAAAGCTACATTCTAGATGCGGTTCGTACTTTAGGGTTCGATAAGCCGACGGAAATTCAAGAACGCGTGCTTCCGTCGCTTTTAAAGGGAAGTAGCTTAATTGGACAGTCGCAGACAGGAACAGGAAAGACACATTCCTATTTGCTGCCGATCATGAACAGGCTTGATGCCGGTAAGAATGAAGTTCAAGCGATTATTTCCGCACCAACCCGTGAGTTAGCGAACCAAATCTACAAAGAAGCTTTGAAAATTGCTGACCATTTCCCTGAGGATGAGCAGATTCAAGTCCGTTGTTTCATCGGTGGTACTGATAAACAGCGAATGATAGATAAATTGAAGACACAGCCGCAATTGGTAATCGGTACGCCGGGCCGGATCAAGGACTTGGTTGAAGCTCAGGCATTACAGGTGTATACAGCTAAAATGCTTGTAGTCGATGAAGCGGACCTTATGCTAGACATGGGATTCATTGAAGATGTCGATTTATTTGCATCACGTATGGCTGAAAAGATACAAATGCTTGTCTTTTCGGCAACGATCCCAGAAAAATTGAAGCCGTTTTTGAATAAATATATGGAGAATCCAAAGTATGTTCAAGTGAATCCCAAGCAGGCGACCGCTTCGAAAATTGAACATGTTCTTATACCGCTTCGTCACCGTAACAAAGAGCAGTTACTTCATGATATCATCGTTCGTTATAATCCATATTTGGCGATTGTTTTCACGAACACAAAGAAAATGGCGGATCATGTGGCTAATTCTTTGAGCGAAAAAGGATTGAATGTCGGTCGTATTCATGGGGATTTAACGCCTCGTGAGCGTAAAAAAATGATGAAGCAAATCAATGATTTGGAATATCAATTCATCGTTGCGACAGATCTCGCTTCCCGTGGAATCGATATTGAGGGTGTAAGTCATATCATTAACTATGAATTGCCTTCAGATTTGGATTTTTATATCCATAGGACGGGTAGGACGGCTCGTGCCGGATATTCAGGCATTGCCACTACCATTTACGATACTTCTGATGAAGATTCATTGAACCGTCTTGAAAAAATGGGCATTCAGTTCCGGGATGCCGATATCCAAAATGGTGATTGGGTTGATATCGACGAACGTAATAAACGGAAAAACCGAAAAAAACAAAAATCTGATATCGATGTTAAAGCGAGCAGGCACGTCAAGAAGCCAACTAAAGTCAAGCCTGGATACAAGAAGAAAATTCAACGTGATGTGGAAAACTTTAAAAAACGCGAACGTCGTATACAGAGAAAGAAATAGGGGAGAAATCAGATGCTGAAGATTGGATCGCATGTTTCAATGAGCGGGAAAGGTATGCTTCTTGCTGCGAGTCAAGAAGCGGCTTCGTATGGCTCCAACACATTCATGATCTATACAGGGGCCCCTCAAAACACGAGACGTAAAAAAATCGAGGATTTAAATATCGAAGCCGGAAGACTGCATATGGAGGAGAATGGAATCAGCGATATCGTAGTCCATGCTCCGTATATCATTAATATAGGAAATACCACGAATCCAGCCACATATGAGCTTGGAGTCAACTTTTTACGCAGCGAAATCGATCGGACCGAAGCGATTGGCGCCAGGCAAATCGTACTTCATCCAGGTGCGCATGTTGGTGCAGGCAGTGAACTGGGAATCAAGAGAATCATCGAAGGTTTGAATGAAGTGCTGACTGCCGACGATAAAGTTCAGATTGCCCTTGAAACGATGGCGGGTAAAGGTTCTGAATGTGGCAGGTCTTTCGAGGAGCTGGCGATGATCATTGATGGTGTAACCCATAATGAAAAATTATCGGTTTGCTTCGATACTTGTCATACTCACGATGCCGGATATAATATCATCGAGGATTTTGATGGCGTACTGAATGAATTTGATAAATTGGTCGGTGTTGACCGCATCAAGGTCCTTCACATAAACGATAGCAAAAACGAATGCGGCACCCGCAAGGACCGGCATGAAAACATTGGATTTGGTCATATTGGTTTTAAGGCGTTGAATGCTATTGTCCATCATCCGCAATTAAGCAGTGTTCCGAAAATCCTGGAAACACCTTATGTAGGGGAAGACAAAAAAGACAAAAAGGCACCATATAAATTTGAAATTGATATGTTCAAGAATAATCAATTTGATGAAGATTTATTGGATAAGATCAGATCTCAACAATAATCATAATAGGACGATTCATCGAAAAAGATGAATCGTCCTTTCATTTGCAATTGAATTAAGTATGCTCAAATAAAGACTGAAGCTGGCTTAAGTTCTTTAAAAAGTGGAAGTAAGGTTGTTGAAGAGGGATTCTATTTCCCTGGCTGTGCTTGCTCCGGCAACTTTTGTAATTTGACCAAGCACGTTCTGTCTTTGACGTATATCAAAAATGTTAATATTTTTACCTGCTAGAAGTGCAGTGATATCCTGTGCTTGTTTTTGAGTGAGTGCAACCTTATGCTGTTTAGCAAGTGAAAGCAGTTCATCGGGGCGAATACTGTTGATTTTATGATTGACCATCATTTCAAATAATTTCAAACGATCTCCTCCTTTGTTAAAACATATGAAGGAGGAAGACGTATGTGAACATGAAACTTTGTTTGATTACAGGAAGTTTGGTTCAGCTCACATTTTTTTGTGGTTCTGGGCGTACCGGCACTTGTTCAGAGGACCGGATTCTTTACATCTGGCCTTCTTTGATTTATACTAACGATTGTTAATCGTAATGATTCTTAAAAAAAAGGTGATCTCTTTGGATAATGTAGTAAACCCCATAGTTAAATTTGAAGATATATCTTACAAATATACAAAAGATCTAGTGCTGGAACATGTTTCGCTTGAAATTCCTAGAGGGGCCTTCTTAGCAATCGTTGGGCCGAATGGATCCGGTAAGTCGACGCTTTTGAAGTTGCTGCTTGGTCTGTTCAAGCTCCAAAAAGGAAAGATTGAAATATTCGGGGATGACATACGACGGTTTAAAGATTGGCAAAAGGTCGGTTTCGTATCCCAAAAGGCGAACTCCTTCAACTCTGGGTTTCCTGCCACAGTTTTTGAAGTAGTTCAGAGCGGGTTGACCAAAAAAATCGGCTTGTTTAAGTTTGCAGGCAAAGAGGATAAGCAAAAGGTGAAGAAGGCTCTGGAATCCGTGGATATGCTTGAATATCAGAACCGCAATATCGGGGAATTGTCCGGAGGCCAACAGCAGCGGGTGTTCATAGCCCGTTCACTGGTCAGCGAACCGGAACTGATGATATTGGATGAGCCTACGGTTGGCGTTGATTCAAAACACGTCCACCAATTTTATGAAATGCTTGAGATGTTGAATGAAAAATTAGGAATAACCCTGATTTTAGTAACCCATGATGTTGGTACTGTGACCGATAAAGTCACACATGTAGCCTGTTTAAATAAAAAGCTTCATTTTCACGGGGATGCCTGTGAATATAATGAGTTGGATGAAGGTGAGCTCTCGTCCATTTATGGACATGGAGTCCAATTTTTAAATCATGATCATTAATATGTTTTGGAGGATAGCCCAATGATATCGGGGATATTGCAATTTGAATTTTTGCAGAACGCTTTCTTGACCGGGATCATCATCGGAGCGATTGCGCCATTAGTGGGCGTTTTTGTCGTGGTAAGGCGGATGTCGATGATTTCCGATGCGCTCAGTCATGTGGCGCTTGCTGGAATAGCGTGTAGTTTATTGCTGCAGAAGAGCTTTCTATCTTTAGCAGGATTGAATCCGCTTTATATAGGAATGGCATTTTCTGTAGGTGGTTCATTATTCATTGAAAAATTAAGAGGGGTGTACAAGCATTATCAAGAGCTTGCAATCCCGATCATAATGTCAGGCGGCATGGGTCTTAGTGTCATTTTCATATCCATTGCAGATGGTTTCAATACCGATTTATATGGTTATTTATTTGGAAGTGTCAGTGCCGTCAGTCGGGCGGACTTGTATGTCATTTTGGCAGTGGGGATAGTCGTAGCCTTGATGCTCACCCTGTTGTATAAAGAATTATTTCTGTTATCTTTTGATGAAGAGCATGCGAAAGCGTCTGGAATACCTTATAAAGCGATTCATTTTATTTTTATCGTCATGGTCGCATTGGTCATTGCCGCTTCCATGAAAATCATTGGCATATTACTTGTTTCTTCGCTCATGACTCTCCCGGTAGCTGCCAGTCTCCGCTTTGCGAAAGGTTTTAAGCAGATGATTGGTTATTCGGTATTATTCGGTGAAGTTTCCGTCATAGGCGGATTATTCTTATCATACAACCTTGATCTCGCTCCTGGCGGGACCATTGTAGTAATAGCTGTACTAATTCTCATCTTGTCAATTTTGTTTGATAAGTGGAAAAATCGATAGATGGGGTGATGTATTATGAACGTAACGACTGCCATGCAATTATTAAAAGATAAAGGTTTTAAGCATACAGGAAAGAGGGAAGAAATGCTTCAGCTTTTCTCTTCCAGTGATAAATATTTAACGGCCAAAGATGTATTGGAAAATATGAAACAGGATTATCCAGGTTTAAGCTTCGATACGATTTACAGAAATCTTTCCTTATTTGTCGAACTGGGCATCTTTGAAGCGACCGAGTTGGAAGGGGAAAAGCGTTTTCGTTTTACATGCGGTCATTCCTTCCACCATCACCACTTTATCTGTTTGAATTGTGGAAAAACGAAGGAAATCGAAGTGTGCCCGATGCAGGAACTTCAGGAAAGCTTGAAGGACTACGATGTTTCGGGACATAAATTTGAAATTTACGGACGCTGTCCCGCATGCAGCGTATCTTTGGAAGCATAAAAACCATTGACCTCCAGTCAATGGTTTTTTCTTGTTTCATTTTATGGTTGCCGGTTGCCCTGCCATCCAAATATTCACCCAGGCAGAGGCTTCTTGCCAATTGTTGACCCGAATCACCCTTTCAGGCACGGGATCTTGGTTGTAAGGAGTATTAAATAAAATCACAGGTATTTTACACTCTTCCGAAATCGCCACTGCATTATCGTGCTTGTCCTCTAAAAAGAGATCGACTTCGAATTTTTTGGCTGCAGCCACTTTATCGTGTGACCCTACAAGCTCAATATGATCATATAGGACTTCATTCGACGTGAACCAATTTTTGGTTACATCCAATAAACGATTGCTTCTGGCACTGATGAAATAAAGGTTGGCTTGTTCTGTCCATTTTTCCAATACATCTTTCGCACCTTCAGCCAATAATGATTCTGAATAGATGAGTGGCTCGCTCTCAATGAACCATTTAGTGAAATCCTCTTTTGGAACATTCACGAAGGGGAATAAGTCATATTCGGTAATGTCTTCATAAGATAAATTAAGCTGAAAAGCTTTATTTAAAAAGGGGACCATGGAATCAGGTCTTGTAACAGTCCCGTCTATATCGATGCCAAAACGTTTTTTCATGATGAATCTCTCCCTCATATTCAATACTTGTAATAGTGTAACATATCCCAACATAGCTTTGGAAAATACCCGTATTTATTTCCAAGACATGAAACCATTTTCACGATGGGTTCCGCGATTTTTTACATACACTATAAATGCTTCACAAATGAAAGTGAGGGATGCACGAATGGAAAAAGATCAATACTCCAGTATTGACGATGAAATGCAATTGGCGAAAGAGGGCAGTGAACCAACCGTTGTGGATGATCAGCATCATGAGCGGTATTATAATGAAGATACACCTGAAGATGACAGACGATATGAAAGTCGTGGGACCATAACCAATATGGATAACCGGTATCAGGAAGAAACGTCTGCAGAAATTTCAACACCGCCTCAGCGAATCAGGTCATATAAAAATGATGGGCCTGCAGAGGATAATGGTTCTGGGGATGTGGCATCGAGAGGGAAAGCGATTGGTGTCATAGCTTTGATCATCTCCATTTTATCTTTATTCATGATGCCTTTCATTTTAGGGATTGTGGGTATCATTGTAGGGATAGTCGCCAGAAGCCGGGGATCGAACTTGGGTACTTGGGCCATCGTCATTGGTGCAATCTCCATCATCGTTGGCATATTCATCCTGCCGTTCTTTTAACATCATTAAACCCTTTGATGTCATTTTCCAAAATGCATCAAAGGGTTTTTTAAATGGAATAAAACAAAAAATCCCGATAATGAAAATCCGGGATTTTTTTTGTTTTATTTATTTAGTAAAGCTGCAGCAGCTTCGGCTCTTTGTTTTTCATAGTACTCTTCCGCGATTTTGTCAATTTCCTTTTTAAGTTCCTCGACCATCGTTTCTTCAGGCACTTTACGAACAATTTGACCTTTTCTAAACAGTAAACCTTCACCACGTGCCCCGGCAATGCCGATATCAGCCTCACGGGCTTCCCCAGGGCCGTTTACCGCACAACCAAGCACTGATACCTTGATTGGCGCTTTAACCGTCTGGATGTACTCTTCAACCTCATTGGCGATGGAAATCAAATCAATCTCGATTCGACCGCAAGTAGGACAGGAAATTAAAGTGGCCATGTTGGAAGCAAGGCCAAATACTTTTAGAAGCTCCCTTGCCACCTTCACCTCTTCGACGGGATCGGCACTTAAGGAAACACGCATCGTGCTTCCGATGCCCTGACTTAGGATGGCACCTAGTCCGGCAGCGCTTTTTACGGTTCCTGAAAACAGTGTGCCCGATTCCGTGATCCCAAGATGTAGGGGATAATCGAATGCTTTTGAAGCTTTTTCATATGCCTCGATGGCTAAATTCACATCGGAAGCCTTCATGGAAACGATAATGTCATGAAAATCTAGATCTTCCAGGATCTTGATATGGTGTAAAGCACTTTCTACCATTCCATCAGCAGTCGGGAAGCCATATTTCTCGATGATTTTCTTCTCTAGAGAACCAGCATTGACCCCGATGCGAATTGGTATTCCTTTAGCCTTCGCAGCTTTCACCACTGCTTCAACCTTTTCACGGCGACCGATGTTACCAGGATTTATCCTGATTTTATCAGCTCCGCCCTCGATTGCCTTAAGAGCAAGTTTATAATCGAAATGAATATCGACTACAAGAGGGATGTTTATCCGTTTTTTTATCTCAGAGATTGCATCAGCTGCCCTTTCATCCGGGCAGGCGACACGTACGATTTGACATCCAGCTTCTTCAAGGCGAAGGATCTCTGCAACCGTTGCTTCAACATCATGTGTTTTTGTCGTTGTCATGCTTTGTACAATAACTTCATTATTGCCGCCAATCGTTAAGTTTCCGACTTTAATTGGCCGCGTCTTGGTGCGATGTATGATTTCACTCAAGTGGAATTCTCTCCTTTAGGAAAAAATCAGTTTTGATTTTTAATTTGTTTCTCTGAAATATTGTATCAATGTACATACCGCTTGACAAGGAAATAGGACGCATAATGTTTTTTCATCATGAGGAATTTCCTGATTTTGGATAAACTAAGTGCTGGGAAATCCCCTTAATGGTTCTTGTGAAGGGGCAGATTCCTATTTTGGGGGTTATTTGTAAACGGGAATCTTATATGTTTTGCCAATTTGCATATCCTCGGGCTTCAATCCTTCATTCAAACTTTGAAAGTCAGTGATGATCGTTTCGATTGGCTGATTGGATCCGCCTTTTTCCGTTTCGACGATGGAAAGTAAAGTATCACCCGGTTTTATGGTAATTTCTTTATAAGCGGCAGTTGGTGCGGATGCAGGCTGGCTGGCCGGGACCGCCGGTTCGCCTGTTGAGGCCGGTGGATGGGAAGCCGGCAGGGTACCTGTAGTCAAATCAAAATAAATAATAAATAAAGTGAAACAGAATGAGATAAAAAGCAGTAGCCGTTTCAATTTTCCATCCTCCCAAGCTTGTCTTTACTTCATCTATACTTGGAGGGGGCAAAAAATATGCCTAAAAATGGGCGATTTTTCAAATGAAATGTGAGAGTGGCCATTCAAATTTTTCTATTTCAATTGAGTAACATCATTATTATTTGAATGAGTGTTAAGAAAGGAGCGAATTTCCTTTGGAGTCAGACCACTCTTTTTTGCCTCCATTATGAGTAATAACCACTGTACATCAATATGACTCTCCTTCACGTCTATCACCTCTTAAATACTATTTCAACCATAAGTATAGGAATAACTTAGTGAGTATTTTGTCGAATTAAGTAGATATAAAAAAATGATGACTGTAGTCATATGCTGCAAAGGCATGGATTACCAACATATGGGGTTCTATCTAAATGTTAAACAAGCTGATTGAACAGGTGTGCGAGAGGAGACACCCCAGGCGCAAAGACCGCCCTGGTTTCAATCAACGTTTGAATTTTACAAAGCCTTAAAAGACTGTAGGCAAACCGATTCTCATCGCGTTTGCCTACAGTCTGAGTCCAATCTTATTAATGTCAATTTCCGATCTTATTGGCTGATGTTTCTTTAATGGATAAATATAACATCATCAAGGTCACAAACCAGCTAATGATGGAAGCGAACGGTACCATTGCTTGAAAAGCATCCATGATGGTGAAAAATACGGTGGCAAGCGTTATGCTGTAAGCACCGATTCTCCATAGATGTCTATAGGATAGAGGACGGCCAAGAGCATTTTTGAAAAAAAGACCGAAAGCGGCAAGGATTGTCACTTTAATGAAGATTCCGCTAGCAGTAAACAGGTATAATATAAGTAGAAGCAATGGAAGGATGATAGGCAGCACAGATTCAACTGAATCAAGCCAAGTGGATATTTCCTGATTATCTCCCTCCAGAACGGAATAAGGAGACGATTGAACGTTGCCTCCGGATACGAAAACCAGATCAGACTTTAAAAGCGCGACAGCTTCATCAGCTTTTTCGGCTACTTCTTCCGGGGTCATGGCTCCCGTGCCATCTACAAAAATTTGATATCCGTTTTTATTCAGGCTAAATGGCTCATCTTGTTCAGTTGTCAACGTGCCATTTTTGATTTCAAATGCCGGTAAGTCTTCGGATACTGTTTCGTGCATGGCATCTATCCCGTCAACTATCATTGTCCCGAAATAAAAAGCTGATGGGAGAAAGGCGATGAGACTTATAAAGAAAACGAATAAAATCGTTTTCCCGATACCTTGGTTTTTAAAGGAAGCGATATCTTTAGGAGAATACAAGCTTACCCATAGTTGTTTGAATATGTTCAATGTTTTCAGCACCTAACTATATAAGATTCCTAACCAATTTTAACTATATGGGAAAAATAAAACAACCTGTATTCCGCTTCATTGGTTTCAACCATCAGTAATGAGGTAATTATGGAGAGATAAAGTCAAAATATATCAAATGAGAAAGAGGCGTTTAGTAATGGATACACTATTTTGGATAATAATTACCCTCATGTTCATAATGGGGTTTGTCGGTCTGATTTTTCCAATCATCCCAAGTGTTTTATTCATTTTCGCCGGAATATTGCTCTATGGATTTTTTTATTCTTTTGAACCATTTGGCTGGTTTTTCTGGACGGTCCAAATTTTATTCGTCATCCTTTTATTCGCAGCTGATTATATTGCGAACATGGTCGGGGTCAAAAAGTATGGAGGCACGAAAGCGGGAATTTGGGGCAGTACGATCGGCCTTCTGGTCGGGCCATTCGTGATTCCGTTCCTCGGAATATTACTAGGACCATTCATTGGGGCATTCCTGGCAGAAATCCTAGTACATAAAAAAGACCCGGTTACTGCTTCGAAAATCGGCCTTGGTTCCGTTGTAGGCTTTATAAGCAGCGTCATCACAAAAGGCATCATCCAATTTCTTATGATTGGATATTTTCTATTCGTGGTATTCTCATAGGAAATATAATCGAAAAATGAAAAAATGAGGCATAAGGTTTGAAACGGTTACAAAAATTTGATACTCTATTTCTAGCGAGCTTTAGGATCTTTCGAGAACTGAAGCCCTCAAAAAAAACAGCTTACATAGGGAGGAATTTTATTATGGCTTTTGAACTTCCGCAATTACCGTATGCATATGATGCATTAGAACCACACATCGACAAAGAAACAATGAACATTCACCACACTAAACATCACAACACATATGTGACAAACTTGAACAATGCCCTAGAAGGTAACCAAGAACTTCTAAGCAAAAGCGTTGAAGAAATCGTCGCTAACCTTGACGCAGTACCTGAAGCTGTTCGTACAGCTGTACGTAACAATGGTGGCGGACATGCTAACCACACTTTATTCTGGGAAATCCTTTCACCTAACGGCGGCGGACAACCGACAGGTGAATTAGCAGATGCTATCACTTCAAAATTCGGAAGCTTTGACAGCTTTAAAGAAGAGTTCGCTAAAGCGGCTACTACTCGTTTTGGATCTGGCTGGGCTTGGCTTGCAGTCAACAATGGTGAGTTGGAAGTAACAAGTACACCAAACCAAGACAATCCATTATCAGAAGGTAAAACACCGCTTCTTGGATTGGACGTTTGGGAACATGCATACTACCTAAACTACCAAAACCGTCGTCCTGAATACATCAATTCTTTCTGGAATGTTGTAAACTGGGATGAGGTTGCAAAACGTTACAGCGCTGCAAAATAATTGGTAATTAAAAAAGACAGGATTCCTTTTGTGAAAAGGAATCCTGTCTTTTTTTTGTTTCTTTAATCCGAACGGAACAACGCACAAATTCACGAGTAAACTCTTCAAATTCACGAGTAAACTCTTCAAATTCACGAGTAAAAGCTCAAAACTCACGAGTAAAGGTCCGAAATTCACGAGTAACGCACAAATTTACGAGTAAACACTCCAATTCCTGAGTGAAATCTCGAAACTCACAAGTAAAATCCTAAATCTTATGAGTAAAAGCTGAAAATTCACGCTAAAAAGCTCAAAACTCACGAGTAAACACTCCAAATTCATGAACATCCCCTTCGTCTTCGCCAATCAAAGAGTTTTCTTTACACTGTTCTTTTTCAAATTCAAAAGGAAAACAGTGTAAGGGCAACTACTTTTCTGCCATCGCCATCCTGGCTCGCCAATCAAAGAGTTTTCTTTACACTGTTCTTGAATTAAAAGGAAGTGCTTTTAAGGAAAACAGTGTAAGGGCAACTACTTTTCTGTCTTCGCCATCCTGGCTCGTCAATCAAAGAGTTTTCTTTACACTGTTTCAGTAATGGGAAAGTCTATTAAGGAAAACAGTGTAAGGGCAACTACTTTTCTGTCTTCGCCATTCGAAGAGTTTTCTTTACACTGTTCTTGAATTAAAAGGAAGTGCTTTTAAGGAAAACAGTGTAAGGGCAACTACTTCTCTGTCTTCGCCATTCGAAGAGTTTTCTTTACCTTTTTTTACATAAATTCTTTTGTTTTTTCAAACACTAGAGTGGAATTTAAAGGAGAGTTAAAACAATGGGTATTTTAGAGAGATGGTTGGGTGAAGCGGGGGGAAAGAAGGATCTGCACCTCCTTTTGTTTATTGGAGGGCTGTACAGCCTAAGTATTGCTTTATCCAATACATTCGTTAATGTGTACTTGTGGAAACAATCCGGTCAAATTGTTGATATTGCCGTATATAATCTAACCGTGGTGCTTTTTCAACCGCTTACTTTTGTCTTTGCTGGCAGGCTGGCGAAAAAAGTGGATCGAATCATTGTTTTGCGTCTGGGTGTTATCTTTTTGGCTCTATTTTATTTATCAGTCCTATTGGTCGGTACACGGGCAACGGATTTTCTTTGGTTGCTTGGTGGACTGTTAGGAATCGGTTATGGGTTTTATTGGCTTGCCTATAATGTCTTGACTTTTGAGATAACTGAACCGGAAACAAGGGATTTCTTTAATGGTTTTTTAGGGATTTTGTCATCCCTTGGGGGAATGGTCGGTCCGATTCTTTCAGGGTTCATCATTTCGAGGCTTGAGAAATTCACGGGATATTCCATTGTATTCGGATTATCTTTGCTATTGTTTTCCATTGCGGTGTTTCTTAGCTTTTCGCTAAAAAGACGTCCGGCTCATGGCAGGTACTGCTTCCTTCGGATATTGCAGGAACGGAAAAATAATCGGAATTGGCTCTTGATCACACGTGCTCACTTTTTTCAAGGGATACGAGAGGGCACCTTCATGTTCATCATTTCGATTAACGTTTTCATTCAAACGGATAGTGAACTTGCCTTAGGGAGCTATGGTCTATTAAATTCTGCCATTTCATTCGTTGCGTATTTTTTCGCTTCACGATATATTAAACAGCCGATGCGGAAAAATGCCATTCTTATTGGAGGAATCCTGTTGTATGCAGGGGTCTTATTGATTGCATTTGATATCACATTCGGGAAGCTTCTCATTTATGGGGCAATTGTCGCTACCGCTTATCCTATTCTTTTGGTCCCTTATATATCGTTGACGTATGACATTATAGGCCGGGCTTGGAAAGCAGCGGAAATGAGGATTGAATATATCGTAGTTCGGGAACTATTCGTTCATATTGGAAGGATTGTATCGATATCAGGATTCATACTTTCGGTCATGTTATTCGACCTAAAGGAAGTACTGCCGATCTATCTGTTAATCGTCGGGGCAGGGCATACTGTGATATATTGGTTTGTACGGAAAATCGAGTTCATTGACCAAGATTGAAAAAGAGGCCTTAGAGGCCTCTTTTCCAATACAGGACCTACGGTTTTAGGATTTATGAGCCGTAAGTCACTTTTTATGTAAAGTTCAATAGATGTTTAATATTTCTAGAACACTAAGGTAGAAAAAAATATAAATGTTCTATAGAATAGTATAGGATCTATTATGACTATGTAAAAAGGATGTGTGGCTTAGTGTGAATAAAAAGAAAAAGAAAAAGACGCATGTGCCTTTCAGATTGAATATTCTTTTCTTTTTAGTGTTTGTTTTGTTTTCCGCTTTAATTTTACGCTTGGGTGTTGTACAGATTGTTTATGGCGATGATTACCGGCGTGAGATTGAAAGAACAGAGGAAGTGACCGTGAATAATTCGGTGCCCCGTGGGAAAATGTATGACCGTAATTTGAAACTGATGGTCGATAACCAACCACTGGATGCAATTACATATACACGAAAGCAAGGTACGAAACAAACAGAAATGGTGGAAACGGCTGAGAAACTCGCGAAGTTGATCGAAAAGGAAACAGACAAAGTGACTGAACGCGATAAAAAGGATTTTTGGATTTTGAAGAATCCAAAGCTGGCCGAGAAAAAGATTACCGATAAAGAGCGGAAAAAAGTGGAAGAGGGCGATATGGAAGAAAGTGATTTGTATAAGCTTCAGATTGATCGGATTACTGAAGAAGAAACAAAGCTTTCGGAAAAGGATCTTGAAGTTCTTGCCATCTATAGGGAATTTGCAAGCGGATATGCCCTTACCCCGCAAATTGTGAAAAACAAGAAAGTAACAAAAGAAGAATTCGCCAAGGTGAGTGAAAACCTTGATTCGCTCCCAGGGGTCGATATTTCTACAGATTGGGATCGTTTTTATACATATAATAAAACACTTAAATCTGTATTGGGTAAAGTTTCCTCATCTGAAGAAGGGTTGCCTAGTGAAAGCTTGAACTACTACCTCGCACGTGATTACAGTCGGAATGACCGTGTAGGTAAGAGTTATATTGAGGCGCAATACGAAGATATCCTCCAAGGGCAGAAAGCGAAAGTAAGGAATGTGACCGATAAATCTGGTAACGTCGTCGATTCAGAAGTGATTACCGAAGGTTCTCGAGGAAAAGATCTTATATTGACAGTTGATATGGATTTACAGCTTGCAACTGAGGAAATCATTGAAAAGCAATTAATTGCCAAGAAAAAAATGGGTAACACCAAATTCTTGGACAGGGCCTTTGTCGTCATGATGGATCCCGATACAGGGGAAGTATTGACGATGGCTGGTAAGAAATATGAGAAGGACCCAAAAACGGGGAAATCCTCCATCGAAGACTTTGCATTAGGAAATATCACGACTTCCTATACGATGGGTTCTGCGGTTAAAGGTGCTACGGTTTTAACCGGTTATCAGCAAGGTGCGATCCAGCCTGGTACGTACTTTTACGATACGAAGTTGAGAATCAAAGGTACACCGCCCAAAGGTTCATATAGTGACTTCGGGAACATAAATGATTTGACCGCATTGAAAGTATCTTCGAACGTTTATATGTTCAGAACGGCAATTAATATTGCAGGTGCGCATTATGTGCCGAATGAACCTTTGAATATTAGTTCAAGCGCGTTTTCGACCATGCGTAATTCATTTGCCCAGTTTGGCTTGGGTGTCCGCACGGGAATTGATCTTCCTAATGAAATGAGCGGGTTCAAAGGTTCCGAAGTATCTCCAGGTAAGCTGCTTGACCTTGCTATCGGACAGTATGATACGTACACACCAATGCAGCTCGTGCAATATGCTTCAGCGATTGCTAATGGCGGTAACCGGATGAAACCGCATATGGTTAAGGAAATCCGCGATCCGGTTGATAATAATGAGGAATTGGGACCTGTTGCCGAAGACGTTTCACCGACTGTCCTTAATCGTCTTGATATGAAGGAAGAATGGATTGAACGTGTTCAGAGCGGGTTCGAGAAAGTTGCGATGGAACAAGGCGGAACGGCTTATACCTATTTTGGGAAAAAATCGTATACAGTGGCAGCTAAAACAGGGACGGCGGAAGCATTCTATGACGGGCCGAACCGGACGAATTATAGCAAGCCCCAAGAAACGATGAACATCACGCTTGTTGGCTATGCCCCAGCTAAAAATCCTGAAGTCGCTTTTGCGGTCGTTGTGCCATGGGCATATCAAGGACATACGGGTCACAGCATGAGTAAAGAAATAGGTGAAGAAATCATGGATACTTATTTCGAACTGAAAAAAGAACGGGCTAAGAAGGAAAATACCGAAACCTCGACTGATTTGAGAGTGGAGAATGGTAAAGACGTTCAAAAGGACCAAGCTGAAGTTAGAAAAAGCCAGGAAAATGAATAAAAGGTTAAAAACACGTTTTTGGGTAAAACCGAAAACGTGTTTTTTTGTCATAAAGTAAAATTGCTCAGTGGTGTCATGCTATCAGTATGCCTCGACCCCTGCACTTTCCCCTTATGAAAAAGACTTATAATCACTTCAGTTGGAGTTGGAGTAATTTTCCGCTCATGTAAACAGCCACTTGGCACAAAATAAGGGAGTGATTAAAGTGTGAGATACTGTTGTTAATTACTTTCTGACTACCTTTACAATATATAAACAATTATTTACTGAACATTTACAATTGCTTTAAACGGAATTTACAGTCTGAAAGTATGATGTGATAGTAGGACAAAATATTCATACAAAATTCTTAGGGGGATATACAAATGAGACGTTTCAAATTTATGGCAATGACTGCAGTAATGGGTGGAGTAATCGCAGTGGCAGCTGGATGTGGATCTAATGATACTTCAAACAGCGGTAAAGGAAATGAAACGGCTTCAGATCAACTCAAGGGCGAAGTGATTATGGATGGTTCATCGACTGTGTTTCCAATCATGGAGGCAGTTGCTGAAGAATATATGGCAGAACAACCTGATGTTAAAGTATCTGTAGGATCATCGGGAACAGGTGGCGGATTTAAAAAATTCATCGCTGGTGAAACGGATCTAAGTAATGCGTCCCGACCAGTCAAAGACGAAGAAAGTGCGTTACTTGATGAAAAGGGAGTTAAGTATACAGAAATGAAACTTGCGTTTGATGGTATTTCTGTCGTTGTCAATAAAGATAATGAGTTCATCGATAAAATGACAGTTGACGAACTAAAAAAGCTTTGGGTTGACAATGGCTCAGTGAAGAAATGGTCTGATATACGTCCGGAATGGCCGAAGGAAGAAATTAAATTTTACTCTCCGGGAACTGATTCTGGCACATACGATTATTTCAACGAAGTTATTTTAGAGGAAAAACCAATGGTCGAAAATGCAACTCTTTCTGAAGATGATAACGTTCTTGTACAAGGGGTCGAAGGTGACAAAAATGCGATTGGTTTCTTCGGATTTGCTTACTATGCAGAAAATAAGGATAAATTAAAAGTTGTATCCATCGATAATGGTAAGGGTGCTGTCGAGCCTACCCATGAAACGATTAAAAGCGGAGAGTATGCACCACTGTCTCGTCCTCTTTACACATATGTATCCAATAAAAGTGTAGCTGAAAAGGAACAAGTGGCTGATTATACTCAATTCGTCATTGAAAATGCTGGAGAGCTTTCTGAAGAAGTAGGCTACGTCAGCTTACCTGAAGAAGAGTATAAGAAGGATCTTGAAAAATTGAAAGAACTAAAAAAATAATCTAATTAACAGGCTGCCCAATCTCTTCTTATAAATAGAGGGATTGGGTAGCCCCTTAATATTGCGTGTCTGAATGGAGGATACATGTTGGAACCGAAACAAACAGATGCCTATTCTGTACAGCGATTGATTCTAGAAAAGAAAAGCAAAAAAAGATGGAATATAGAGAAAATCATTCCTAAGCTGTTGTTCCTTACAGCAGTGATTTCAGTATTTATAACCATTGGGATAGTCCTTACGTTGATTTTTGAAACATTTATATTTTTTGAGAAAGTGTCCATCGTGGAGTTTTTAACAGGACATAAATGGTTACCCTTTGCATCCACGCCTTCCTTTGGGGTTATGCCACTTGTTGTTGGAACATTAAAGGTAACGGTAATAGCGGCGATAGTTGCAGTTCCGATAGGTCTTGCAACCGCCATTTTCTTGAGTGAATATGCATCTGAGAAAACACGGAGAATCATCAAGCCGATTTTAGAAGTTTTAGCTGGAATCCCTACTATCGTTTACGGCTTCTTTGCCTTAACCTTTGTAACGCCAGTATTGCGGGATATATTCCCTTCCCTTGACATGTTCAATGCTTTAAGTCCTGGGATCGTTGTAGGAATCATGATCATGCCGATGATTGCCTCTTTATCGGAAGATGCACTTGTCTCAGTACCGAAATCGATTCGTGAAGGTGCGTATGCTCTAGGTGCTACAAAGCTGGAAACGACGATTAAAGTGGTATTGCCAGCGGCCATGTCCGGTATCGTTGCTTCAATTGTCCTGGCTTTATCCAGAGCAATTGGAGAGACCATGATCGTAAGTGTCGCAGGTGGATCGACTCCAAGTATGAGTATGGACGTCACAAATTCTATTCAAACGATGACTGCCTATATCGTACAGGTGAGTACTGGAGACGCAGGGTATGGGACAACGATTTACTACAGCATATATGCGGTTGGAATGACACTGTTCGTCTTTACGCTTATTATGAATTTATTGGCGCAGTTCATCTCCCGCAAGTTCAGGGAGGAATATTAAAACATGAAACTGATAAACAAAAATCATGTTGTAAAAAAAATGCCCACTCGGCTGGCGGTTAACTCGATATGTAAAGGCTTATTCTTCTTAGCAACCTTATTTGGCCTTCTGGTATTGGCCATCTTATTTTATCGGATATTGACTCAAGGAATTGGTCATTTAAATTTTGATTTCTTCCAGAATTTCGCTTCTAGGAGACCGGAAGAGGCTGGTGTAAAGGCAGCTCTAATCGGTTCGATATGGTTAATGGCCGTCGTTACCCCAGTTTCCCTTCTTCTCGGTGTGGGAACGGCGATTTATTTAGAGGAATATGCACGAAAGAATTGGATCACATCTTTTATAAAGTTGAATATTTCAAACCTGGCAGGTGTTCCGTCAATTGTATTTGGATTGCTCGGTTTGACGGTTTTCGTTAGGGCTCTAGCCTTGGATCGCTCCGTGTTGGCAGCAGGTTTGACGATGAGTCTACTCGTCTTGCCAGTCATCATTGTTGCAGCTCAGGAAGCCATACGATCTGTACCGCGTGATTTAAGGGAAGCTTCTTATGGAATGGGTGCAACAAAATGGCAGACGATTTTGAAAGTGGTTCTTCCAGCTGCGATACCTGGTATTTTGACAGGTGGAATACTCGCTTTATCCCGGGCGATTGGGGAAACGGCACCATTAGTGGTGGTTGGTATCCCGTTGTTCATCGCCTTTTTACCGCAATCGGTCATGGATACATTTACGGTGCTACCGATGCAAATCTATAACTGGACATCCCGGCCACAGGAAGAATTTCAGCAGGTTGCGGCTGCAGGTATCATCGTTTTACTTGCTCTGTTAATTTTAATGAATTCGATAGCTGTCATAATCCGTAACAAATTCCAGAAAAGATACTGATTGGAGGAAGGAAAGAATGAATATGACATTAACGGGACCCAAAAAGGCTCCAACAGTTGGAATAGAAAATGCAAATGCAGATTCCGTTTTAAAAGAAACGGTGTATGAAACGTCAGATCTCAATTTATGGTACGGTGAAAACCATGCTTTAAAAAATATTAACTTAGATATGTATCAAAATGAAGTGACCGCCATTATCGGGCCTTCAGGATGTGGAAAATCTACCTACATCAAAACGTTAAACCGGATGATTGAGCTAGTCCCAGATGTTAAAACGACTGGGCAGATAAAATATAGGAACCGCAATATTCTAGATCAGTCTTACAAAGTAGAAGATTTAAGGACACAGGTTGGTATGGTTTTCCAAAAACCTAATCCCTTCCCTAAATCAATTTATGAAAATGTTGTATACGGACCAAAAATCCACGGTATCAAAAATAAAAAGATTCTAGACCAAATCGTAGAAAAGAGTTTAAAAGGGGCAGCCATTTGGGATGAAGTGAAAGACCGTCTGCATGAAAATGCGTATGGACTTTCTGGTGGACAGCAACAGCGCCTTTGTATCGCTCGTTGTCTGGCGATTGAACCAGATGTCATTTTAATGGATGAACCAACTTCTGCTCTTGATCCTATTTCCACTTTGAAAATAGAAGAATTAGTCCAAGAGCTAAAAAAAGATTTCAGTATCATCATCGTTACTCATAATATGCAGCAGGCAGCTCGTATCTCTGATAAAACGGCCTTCTTCTTAAATGGGGAAGTCATCGAGTATTCCGACACTAACACCATCTTCTCGAACCCGAATGATAAGAGAACAGAAGATTATATTACCGGACGTTTTGGCTGAATGAAAAGGAGATGCGACAATGGTTGTTCGTGAAAATTTTGAGCTTCAATTAAAAGAATTGCAAGAGAAAATAGTGAAGTTGGCTAATTTAGCTTCAGGTGCGATATCAAAATCATTTACCGCACTGGAAAACAAGAATTTTGAAGAGGCTCTTGAAGTTATTGATGATGATACAATAGCTGATTTACTAGAAGAGGAAATTAATGACTTTGCAATTTTGCTGATTGCTAAGCAGCAGCCGGTTGCGATTGATTTAAGGCGTATCATTGCTGCCATAAAAATAGCTTCAGATATTGAAAGGATGGCGGACTTTGGCGTGAATATCGCTAAATCAGCCATCCGAATCGGTGACCAGCCATTTATTCTGCCATTAACACCATTAAAGCAGATGCATGATATTACATTAAAGATGATTGAACTTTCGATAGATGCATTCGAGAAGGAAGATGTTGTTCTTTCAAGAGAAATCATTGAAATGGATGATGAGGTCGATCGCTTTTATGGAGAGATGATTCGAAGTCTCCTTCGACTTTCAGATGAAAAAAACCTTCAGCAGATCACACAACTTTCTTTAATAGCCCGTTATTTAGAAAGAACGGCTGACCATACAACGAATATAGCTGAAAACATTTATTTTCTGGTAAGAGGGAGATATATTGGCAGGAATGAATGAACCCTTCCTAATTTAAAAAAGAGAGGCTTTTTCTCGGACATCGTCCATTTAAAAGTCTCTCTTATTCTTTAATGGGTCAAAGTATTGGCCAATTGTCTATATGTCATATTATTCGTAACAACAAACTCGTCGATTTGTATTTTTTTTGAGAAATCACGGTCATTCATGTAAGCTTCAAATTCAGCAGCATCATCGATGATTTTTTCCTTGGCAAGGCTATCGGCAATTTCGGCTGTGGTCATATTCGTTTTCACTTTAATTGTATAGGTGACGATGGAGGGAACTTTTTTTGAAGTCCCTTTCTCCATTGAATCCATATCCGGATCCTTTGGCTGGACGGTCTTTTTAGCTTTCTCCATAGGATGTGTCACGACGTATCCTTTCTTCACGAGCAATTCCTTAGCTTCATCCGCAGTGGGAGTGGTGCCTTCGAATAATCCGGTGCCATAATAAAAGCCAGCAAAGAGTGTTGTTGTAATAATGATACCGGCGGAAAGACCTTGCAGTCTCGCTTTGTTCATTCTCATTCGCCCCGCAATCTTTGCTGCTCGATCACTGCAATGGTTTGTTCCTTCGTTAACGAGGATTGTCTGGCGATCTGGTCCAAAGGAAGACCTTGACTATATAAAGATAGAACCTGACTTTTCAGAATTTCATGAATGGGTTCGCTATCATTGGATTTGACAGTTGATTTAACCTTTACAGGGGGAACAGGTTCGTCCTGGATAACGAATTCCTCTTCAAGAATCTTCACCTTCTTCTTTAATTGGTAGATATCCTGCATATACGTTAGTGTCAACTGCTCCAAATCTTCCTCTAATTTGGCAACTTTATCTTTACCGAAAAAGGAAATGATGAGAAGGACGATCGCTAATGAAAAAAGAAGGATGATAAGTGTTTCCATGTTTTCACCTCAGAAGCTAATTTTCGACAATATATTTATATTTTACACATATTTTAAAAAAAATGGAGATTTTCATATTTTTATATTTTTCGAAGTGGGCAGTAAACTTCAATTATTGTCTGTTTTTTTTCAAATATTGTCGAAAAGCTATATGACCGTCGTTGAATAAAAAAAATCAGGCATTAAAATGGGAAAAAAACCTTTAAGAGATAACCTACATAAAATTCGACAAAATGTGTTTATTGTCCATCAGCCAATTCAGTGCTAACATAAAGATAGAATAAATCGAAAAAACGAAATATTTTGAATAGTTAAAAATCAGTGAAACTAGAAGAAAATGGTGTGCAGTTCCTAAAGTGGATAATCTCACTGTCAGCGCCTAACGATAAGCTATATAAGGATAAAGAAGGGAAGGGATGATAATATGAATTCGCTATTCGCGTATATGCCGCAAGATAACCCGGATATATTTCGTAAGGGATTAAAAGTCGGGTTATGGATGGATGAGAGTTTTGATTGGTATCCTGAGGAAGATATGATGAGTCATCCAAATGGAGAGATCCGGACGCTTTCACAAACATATACCCAAGGGCAGGTGACATTTTCGAAGTTCACGATTAGAAATACCTCATTCGAGACTAAGCGCCCAAAAGTGTTTTTTCACTATGAAAACGCTTTCGAAAGAGAGGCGGTGGCTTTTTACAGCCCGAATGAACGGGCGATTTTACATGTAGCCCCTCAATCGATTGCCTTATTGGGTGGATTGGTGAAAGGAAAAAGCATTTCCCAATATTGCATTCAAGGTAAGGGAAGCCTTTATCAAGAGGGATGCTTCAAATCATTGAAAGAGGGGCTCTTGGCTTTTTCACCGCTCGCCAAAGGGGAAGTTACCAGCGTGTTTACGCTAGAGACTGAAATCTTGCCGAAGGAATGTGTGGAAGCTGTGGCCTGGGTCATTCATGCTGAAACGAAAGAGGAAGCGAAAGTCATAAACAATCAGCTCCTCCTGACGATGCAAAACGTAAACATTTAGGAATTCAAAAAAGTTAAAGTTGGATTTCCCAAAAAACATACTAGCAATTCGCATCGAATAATGCTATTATAGAAAAGTCCTATGTGAAAAAGTCAATATGTTTGGAGGGAAATACACAATGCGCGTAAATATTACATTAGCTTGCACTGAATGTGGAGACCGTAACTATATTTCTAAAAAAAATAAACGTAACAATCCAGACCGTCTTGAGCTTAAAAAATACTGCTCAAGAGAAAAACGCAGCACGACTCACCGTGAAACAAAGTAAGCAACAGGATTTTTCCTGTTGTTTTTTTTATGTATTTTTTTAAACCCTTCTTCCTCTCTTTCCTTTAATGATTCGGGGATTTCCGACACCGTATTTTCGTAATTGAACAAATATTATGAGATAATGATAGAAGTAGATTAAAGGAGTCGGAAGAGATGAAAGAAAACAAAAAAAAGCTCCGCCAAGAAGTTAGGTCCCGTTTAATGATGCTGACTAAAGAGGAACATGTGGAACTATCGAACCAAATCGCTGAAAACTTATTTTCACTGGAGGAATGGAAAAAAGCAAAAACCATTGGCATCACCATCTCCGTACCGCCCGAAGTTCCAACGGTACGGATCATCGAACAAGCATGGAGTGAAGGAAAAGAAGTGGCAGTACCAAAATGTGATCCTGAAAAAAAGACAATGGAATTCAAGAAAATCTCGTCCTTCAATCAGCTGGAGTCTGTTTATTACGGGTTGCTTGAACCAGTGTCAGAAACAGCCAAGGCTCGGAAAGAGGAGTTGGATGCCTTGATCGTACCCGGTCTTGCTTTTACCAAGGAAGGGTATCGCCTAGGCTTTGGAGGCGGCTATTATGACCGTTTCCTATCTTATTACCGAGGAGATACATTGGCCCTTACATACGAGCTTCAATTAATGGATGAGCTCCCGATAGAGGTTCATGATATAGCAGTAGGCAAACTCATTACCCCTTCCAGGGTCATACGTACGTATGCACATTAGAAGAAGTTTATTAATTATCACTTTTAGCTCATAAAAATCCTGTCCTGTATCACACTATTGATAGGAGGGATTGTTATGCTTCGATTAATTATTCAAATCTTCTTGGTTGGTTTAGCTGTTTATGCAGGTTACAAAAACCGGTACCGCCTGATAAATGTTGCCTTGTCCAACGGCATTTTAAGAAGATTTCTAGTGACTAAATCCTTGGATATGCCAATGTTCAGGGATAAAATGATGCAAAGCATGTTCAGTCAGACCAAATGAGAATGCCGGCATCTTAAAAAGGAACCTTATCAGGGTTCCTTTTTTATTTTTAAAGACCGGGGAAACAGTCTCCTTTTTTACTTTTTTCATGATTTCGTCTATAGTTTTAATTAAGAAACAGGAATTTTAGAAGCTTAAGTTTCATTGGAAAGTGGGGAAGGCATTGGGATTTAAAGAGGATTATTTGTTTTGGGAAACCATAAGGGAGTTGTCTGCCCATTATGATTATCGAATGATCACTGTCACGGAAAATCATCAGGAGATTTGGCTTGAGAGCGATAAGAATAAAGAATTTCCAGTCATAAGACTCATTCGACATGATTTGGATTGGGCTAATTGGCTGAAACGCGATATCGACCGAACTTTGCAGAATGGGGAAAGGATCAGAAGGAAATTATACAAAAAGCCCATTAACATATTAAGTATCTATGTTAGTAAATTCGCCCCGGTGGATGATCATGACTTTAGCGCACATGTGGCTTCCTTTAAAAAAACGAATGTTAACACGTTTCTTTTGATTTGTGAAAACTTTCATGATTCGGTGCAAAATCTTGAACATGTTTTGAAAAAACCACTTTCAATTCACGTTCTTGAAGATCATGAAATAGATGAGGAAAAGATTCTCGCAGTAAAGAAAGACGCCATCTCGGAGTCAGTCAAAAAGGCTAAGGCCGAGCAGAAGGTATTTCAAAATGCCAATAAGCCATTCTTTACATATATATTCATGGCCTTACAAATAGCTGTTTTCATCTTAATGGAGTTTAATGGGGGCAGCACCAATTCCAAAACTTTGATTGAGTTTGGCGCTAAATTTTCCCCTTACATCATACAAGGGGAATGGTGGCGGTTCTTTACACCGATGATCGTCCATATTGGGTTCATTCATTTATTGATGAATACATTTTCATTGTATTTGATCGGAGCTGAAGTTGAAAGGATTTACGGTAATGCCAGATTCCTTTTCATCTATTTATTCGCTGGTTTCGCTGGAACTCTAGGCAGCTTCATCATGACCCCGAATCTTTCGGCAGGGGCGAGCGGAGCCATTTTTGGCTGCTTTGGGGCACTTCTGTACTTCGGCATCGTTTATCCGAAATTATTCATGCGCTCGATGGGCTCATCGGTGATTGTGTTGATCATCATTAACTTAATTTATGGTTTCACCGTTTCGGGAATTGATAATGCAGGGCATATCGGAGGTTTGATCGGAGGGTTCTTGGCTGCTGGAGTGGTGCATCTGCCAAAATCCAGGAATATCTTTCGGCAGCTGGCTTTTCTGATCGGGGCGGCAATACTGACCTATGCCCTGCTTCAATTTGGTTTCAATCATCAGGAAAGTGCAGCTATAGATGATAATACGATGGCCGTGCTGGCCCAAAAATATATTGATGATGGTGAAGAGGATAAAGCGGAAGACATGCTAAACAATTATGTTGATGCAAATCCTGATGCACCGCTATCGCTTTTTATGCTGGGTAATTTATCTTTTGATAATAAGGACATATATAAAGCCAGGGATTATTATGAAAAAGCGATCGAAAGCAATCCGGATTTGCATGAAGCCCATTACAATCTTGCCTTAGCCTACATGAATCTCGAATCATTCGATCAAGCTAAGGAGCAAGCTGTTCAGGCTATTGAGCTTGCCCCGGATAATAAATCATATACTAAACTGCTGGAGGAAATTGAAAATCGACTATAACTTTTGACGCAGCATGATTGGGGAACCGTCTTTCAGGGTAAACAAGACAAGTATTTCACTTTGATTGTTCGCCATAAGCAATAGGGGGATGGTGCTGCCTTTTGGACTCACAGTGGATCCATCCTCCTTTTTTATTCCCAACACATAATTTTTGTAAAGTCCTTCCCACAGTTTCCCCACAATTTCCTCCCTTTTGAATTGAGGGAAGTCGGCAAGCCATTGATTTTTCTTTGACGGCAGATCTGTTAAAGAGATGATTTTATACTGATCCAGATTAACCTGAAATGCTTGACCGGCTTTTTCCAAGCCATTTCGAACCGTTTGATCTGTCAGGCCGTCCAGCGTTTTTTTCCATTGAACCTGTTCTTCTGAAAGGGGACGGTGGAAATATTGAAAAACCGGTGTCGTTACTGTATAGAGTTTATCTTTACTGAGCTGCTGGGCACTGGTGAAAATTGTGTCACTCGGATGAACCTCGGCATAATGAAACGTTATCGCTTCATAACGACCGCTCTCGGTTTCTTTAGTTTTCGCCTTTTGAGAGAGCTCTTGTTTTTTTTGGCGCCAATTTTTTAAAGCTCCTGACAATTTCCCATTTTTGTATAAAAGCGATACGTCCTGACGCAAGTAAGCTGTCTGGTCCAATGAAGAATCCACCCTCCAAGTAATGGTATAGGTTGAATCCCCGGTACTCTCGGGTGCCAGGTGGGTGGAAGCATGTTCAAAATGGAGCGAGGAATCGATGGGAAAAAAAATGATGGTTTCCTCTGCCCTTTTATGATTTGATAAATATAGGATGACAAAAATGGTGGTCAAGACCAAAAAGACGGTATATTTCAATTGTACTCTCATTATTCCCCTCCGTTTTTACGCATGATGAGTGGTTAAAAACATTAATTGGTTGAATTATATTGAAAGAGTCCCACATTCTTGATATTTCATCATATGAATACAGTTGGACATGTATGAGGGGGGATGGTGGAAATTATCAAAAGGGGAATTGGTCGCTTGTTACAAAAAGGCTTATTCGATATACTTTCCCTAAAGAAAAGAGTAAAGAGGTTTACTATGAAAACATATTATGATCTTCAACAATACTTGAAAAGATTCGGTACATTTATCTATATTGGTGATCGCTTAGCCGAGCTTGAAATGATGGAAGCCGAAATAAGGGAAATCCACCGTATGCAGATGATGGATACGAAAGATTATCAAATGGCGATCCTTTTAATTAGACAGCAATTGTCTCTTGAAAGGGAAAAACAGAAAAAAAATTGATAAAAAAGGTGAGAATGATGGAAAAGTGGCTGATGGGTGTGGATTTAGGCGGTACAACTACCAAACTGGCTCTGATCAATTTATACGGAGAGATTATTCATAAATGGGAGATCGGCACGGACATCTCCGAAAAAGGAAAATTCATTACGATTAATATAGCCAAAGCAATTGATGCGAAGCTCGTGGAACTTAATGAACCGAAGAGTAAGATAGTAGGGATAGGAATGGGTGCTCCAGGCCCTGTGAATTTTGTTAACGGTTCCATATATGAAGCTGTCAATTTAGGCTGGAAGGACTATCCTTTAAAAGATTTACTGGAAGTGGAGACATCTCTTCCAGCTGTGATCGATAATGATGCCAATATGGCAGCTTTGGGAGAAATGTGGAAAGGCGCCGGTAATGGTGCCAAAGACCTCGTTTGTGTCACTCTGGGAACGGGTGTAGGCGGTGGGATCATCCATAATGGGCAAATCGTCCATGGTATCAGTGGGGCTGCTGGAGAAATAGGGCATATAACGGTCGTAACGGACGGAGGGGCACCATGCAATTGCGGCAAGACTGGTTGTCTGGAAACGGTTGCTTCGGCAACGGGAATCGTCCGTTTGGCTTTAGAATCCTTGAATACCGCTAATGAAAAGTCATTGCTTCAGCAGAAAGTCGACGAGGGAAATGCGGTTACTTCCAAACTGTTATTCCAATGCGCTGCAGCAGGTGATTCTTTGTCCAAAGCTGTGGTGGATGAGGTAGGCAATTATTTGGGGCTGGCTCTATCACATGTTGGGAATGTTATGAATCCAGATAAAATCGTCATTGGCGGGGGAGTTTCACAAGCGGGAGACATTTTGCTTGATCCTGTCCGTGCTGCCTTCGGAAAGTATGCATTCAAACGGGTTAGTAAATCAACGAAAATCAGCCTGGCCACACTAGGCAATGATGCAGGGGTGATAGGTGGAGCATGGCTCATTAAAAGCCAACTGAATACGTGATCCCTTTGCTGCCCTGTGTTAACAGGGTTATAATAAGAAAAAAAGATGGAATCTTCAAAAAATGCCCCCCTTTTGAGGGGCGGAGGCAATCGATCCTGCATTTAAATAGAGGGGAGAACCATGACCCATGATTGAGGCGCTCTGGCATGGCTCCAGCGCTTCTTCGATGAGGAGGGACCAGGATTGAAAAGGGTCTTCAAAAAACAGGGATATTCATTGTTTTGGGTCGTATTCATTTCACTTTGGCTTAAAACATATATTGCATATAAAACAAGCTTTGAGATAGATATTGATAATTGGTTCCAGGAGTTCATACTATTCATCAATCCTGTCAGTTTCCTTTTGCTTACTCTTGGCGTGCATATATTTTTAAAAGAAAATAGAAGGACAGCATATTTATTGATCATGAGTTTTTCCATCACCTTCGTCCTCTTTGCCAACCTTGTTTTTTTTCGCTTTTTCAATGACTTTTTAACCATTCCCGTTCTGTTTCAAACGAGCAATATGAACGATCTTGGAAGCAGTGTGCATGAATTGATCAATTGGAGTGACCTATTGTATTTTGCCGATATTCTTTTCTTGATGCTGCTGCTGAAATACAAACCAAAAACATTCCATGAATGTCGATGCAATCCAAAGGATCGTAAATTCTTTATGTTAATCGCTTTAGGAGTGACATTCTTTAACTTAGCTTTAGCTGAAGCGGCCCGTCCTGAACTACTGACAAGAACGTTTGACCGCGAAATCCTCGTTAAGAATATCGGTACGTACCATTATCACCTCTATGATGCAATATTACAGACGAAATCATCAGCTCAGCGTGCCCTTGCGGATGGCAGTGAATTGTCGGAAATTGAAAATTATGTCCATTCCAACCAAAAAGAGGTTAATGATGATCTTTATGGTCTGACAAAAGGGAAAAATGTGATACTTATATCATTGGAATCCACTCAAAGCTTTGTCATCAATAAAACAGTCAACGGTGAAGAAATCACTCCTTTTCTGAACGAATTCATTAAAGAGAGCTATTATTTCAAAAACTTTTATCACCAAACTGGCCAGGGGAAAACATCCGATTCAGAATTCATTATCGAGAATTCCCTCTATCCATTAGGTAGAGGTGCAGTGTTTTTCACTCATGCTCAAAATGAATACAAAGCCACCCCCGAAATCTTAACGGAAGAAGGGTACTATACGGCTTCCTTGCATGCCAATAATAAAAGCTTTTGGAATCGTGACATAATGTATGATTCTCTTGGGTACCAGCGATTTTATGACAGTGATGCATACAAAGTCTCTGAAGGGAATTCCATCAATTGGGGTTTGAATGATAAATCGTTCTTCAAACAATCAATCTCTCACTTGAAGAGGATGCCTGAGCCTTTTTATGCCAAATTCATAACGTTAACCAATCATTTTCCATTCACTTTGAATGAGGAAGATCGGACCTTGGAGCCATACGATTCAAATTCCAAAACATTGAATCAATATTTTCCGACCGTACGTTATACAGACGAAGCCTTGGAACAATTTGTCGGTGATTTGAAACGTGATGGCTTATATGAGGATTCCATAATTGTGCTATATGGGGACCATTATGGAATTTCGGAAAATCACAACTCTGCCATGAGCCAGTTCCTTGGCAAGGAAATCACGCCTTTCGAATCCATCCAACTTCAGCGTGTCCCTCTCATCATACATATCCCCGGCCAGAAGGGAAAAACGATTTCCACCGTTTCCGGCCAAATTGATGTAAGGCCGACACTCCTTCATTTATTGGGGATTGAAAATGATGATTATATCGAATTCGGCAAAGATCTATTTTCTGAAGAGAAATTAGAATTCACCGTTCTTCGCGATAGCAGTTTCATCACGAAGGATTATCTCTATACGATGGATACCTGTTATGATAAAAAGACCGGAGCGGCGACTGAAAAGGGTTCATGTGAGAAGTATTTGGAAAAGGCGAAACAGGAGCTTGATTACTCCGACAAAATCATTTACGGGGATTTGCTCCGATTTTATGAGCAACGTTGAAAAAAAAACCTGGCGCAATCCAGGTTTTTTTTGTTTTTCAGGAAAATCAGCAATTATGAAACACGTGAGACTTCCTGAACATCTTTCTGTCTTTCGCTTCATAAAGATAAAACAATGAAAGGGGCGGAGGCTGAATGAAAGTCGTGAGCAGAAGCGGGGATGATTTGGCATATTACAGTCAATTGTTCCAAATTCCCAGGATTTTGATAGAGGATGCCAATCCCGCCATTACTGGCGGGGTTTTGCCAAATGGCATAGAAGTACAGATACCGGGATACATTGTTCAGGAAGAGTCCCGGTTAGATATCGATTTTGCTGAAATTGCTTTACATTATCACCTGCCCATCGATGGGGTATCATTATTGAATCAAGGTGGACAAAAACCTTATTCCGTACCCGTCCGGGTCATGAATCCCATGATTGTCACCGACAAGCCCTATGATTATCAATCACTTCTTGACGATCTTGATACCCTATCTTTTCATTACCCGTTTATTAAGGTTGAATCGATCGGAAGGAGTGTGTTGGGAAAAGAACTTCTTGAGGTAAGGATCGGTCAAGGCGATAAGATCATACATTATAACGGTTCATTCCATGCAAATGAATGGATCACTTCGGCGGTTTTGATGAAATGGCTGAATGATTTTCTGCTGGCAGTAACGAATGATCGTGCACTTTGCGGAATGGATTGTATGCCCTTCTATCGGGATATGACGATTTCGATGGTTCCAATGGTGAATCCGGATGGAGTCGAGCTTGTCCTAAAGGGGGAGGACGCGGCAGAGGGGAAGGTCGATGTTTTAAAAATAAACAATGGCAATCCTGCCTTTTATGCTTGGAAAGCCAATATCCGCGGTGTAGACCTGAATAATCAATATCCTGCCAATTGGGAGATTGAAAAGCGTAGAAAGATTCCAAAAGCCCCTGCCCCAAGAGACTTTCCAGGAGAGGCCGCGTTATCAGAACCAGAAGCATTGGCCATGAAGGAGCTGGCAATGAGACGTAATTTTGAAAGAGTGCTTGCACTTCACACCCAGGGAAAAGAATTCTATTGGGGATATGAGGGACATGAACCTGAAGAGGCAGCGAATGTTGCAAGGGAGTTTGAGGAACGCAGCGGATATCGGGCCGTACAATACGTTGACAGCCATGCCGGGTATAAAGATTGGTTCATTCAGGAATTCAAACGCGGCGGTTTCACAATCGAATTGGGAAAGGGCATCAATCCGCTTCCGCTATCACATTTGCCTGGTATATATGAAGATACCGTCAAGATATTGGTGGCAGGCCTTTATATGTGATACATTTCCGACCAAGGGATATACTTCCAAAAAAATATAAGATCATTATTCGCCACATTTTCTCTTTTTTACTTTATAATGAAAGTCGTAAGGATTCGATTGGTTAATCCTTACTCTCTTTCTAATGTCTCGCTCACATATGCCAGGCGTTTTAGTTTTGAAGTGGGAGGTGTGTGGAGATTAAAGTATCCAAAGCAGCACTTTGTATGCGGCTTTCCATTTGTAAGATGTTGTGTTTCATCCCATTATTTATCTCCACTATCCTTCTTATCTCGGCTTGTGAGCCTTCCAAGGACCTTAGTAAACCCGTAAATGATACGGAAAAAGAACACTCCCAATCAAACCTGGAAACCTCGGTAAGAAATTTAAAGGTCCCGACTGCAGAAACGGATAAAATCGATTCCATTGTTGGATGGCTGGATTCTAAAACCATTTTATATTCTGTGAAGCGGGATGGTAATGAATTATCCCAGTTGATGGCATGGAATTTGGAAACGAATGATACTTCCGTTTTCTATCAGCCGGCTTTTGAGTCTTCTGAAGTATCGATCAGTCCGTCTGGAACGCATATTTTGTTATCGTCTTTCACCTCTTCGGGTAAAGCATCAATCACAATACTCGATAAAACGGGGAATCCACTGTATTCCGTGGCGATCCCAGCCTATGAATTAGCTTATGAGTGGAATTCATTTAAAGATGGCCAGCTTTTTTTATCAAGTTTTTATGAAGATTGGACATACAACAGTTATGTGTTAAATCCAGATGAACAAACAATGGAAACTCTGGACTTTCCGCAGCCCTTTGCTCAATGGGCAAGTGAAAAAGATTTGATGTTTCTCGATTGGGACAGGGAAGAACCTGCTTTGACGGCACCCCTAGAAAGAAAAGCGCTTAATGGGGATGGCACGGACAGCCTTATGCTCGATGTCATTCACTTTAAAAAAATGAAACAAGCGCTGATGACGATTCAAGTGGAGACAGAAAAACAAGATCGGGGTACATATGCATTTTATGATCAAACAAACAAGCCGATCCACTCTTTTTCCGTTCCGCTATTGAAAAGCTTTTCAGATTGGGTGATTCCATCCTATGATTTTATTGAAAAAGACAAGGAATTGATAACATTTATTCCTAATGAATCAAAAGATGCGGACCAATATGAGGGAAGGTTTACCTTAACTAAATTTAATTGGGAAAAAGGCACACAAGAAGAATTGATGAAGGACATGGAAAATGAACCATTAAGCTGTTCGCTTGATGGCAACTTCTGCTTATATGGATATCAATTTGAGAAAATCATTGATATGAAAACCCATCAAATACAAAGATTGTTCAAACAAACATGATGACTTAAAACAAAAGCTCGCCGGATGGCGAGCTTTTTTTCTTCAATGGGCAACAGGGAAACCGCTGTTGATGACAGTCATGACGGTAAACCAGCCAAACACGACTGCACTGCCGGCTGCAAAAATAAATCCTAAGAAGTTTCTCTTTTTTAATGAGGTAAACACAGCTGCTACTCCTAAAATAGCCACAAGACCGAAAACAACCATTAATATCATGTCAAAACCCCCTTTTTCGTAATGAATACCTAATCCCTAATAATATACCCAGAGAATAAAGCAACTACCAAAAATATGTAGAAAAGATTGCATTTGTTAATATCTTAATATTTTTTCAATTATTTGTCGAGGTTTAAAAGGTGACACTTCTATGACTTGAGTATACTGGATTAACATTAGCAGCTTAATTAGTGTAAGATGTAGATAGAAAATCATATTGGAGTTGATGGAAATGAAATGGATACAATTACCTCTAGGCCCGCTGCAAACGAATTGTTATGTAGTTTCTGATGGACAGGATTGCATCATTTTCGATCCGGGTGAAGAGCCGCAGAAAATCATACAGTACATACAAACAAAAAATTTAAAGCCTTTGGCGATTTTATTGACACATGCACATTTTGATCATATCGGTGCTCTTGATGCTATTGGGGATCATTATGGGATACCTGCATATATTCATGAAAAAGAGGCCAAGTGGCTACTTGATCCCGCATTGAATGGCTCTCAAAACTGGTTCCCGGAAAATCCAATGCGCATGAAGCCTGCCGATCACTTCCTGGCAAATGAGCAAGAACTTACTATTGGAGGATTCACTTTCGAAGTATTCGAAACCCCCGGACACTCACCAGGGAGCGTTTCGTATTATGCCAAGGAGCAACGGCTCCTCTTTTCAGGGGACGTCTTGTTCCAAGGAAGCGTAGGCAGAACCGATTTAATAGGCGGAAGCGAGGCAGTGCTGTTAAATAGCATTGAAACGAAGCTGCTGCCACTTTCTGATGATACGATCGTTTTTCCTGGTCATGGGCCTGTCACGACCATTCTGGATGAAAAGAATACTAATCCCTTTTTGAGATAATGACTTTTGCAGGTGCCGTATGGCACCTGTTTTTTAAGTTCTTAATTATGTATAAATATTGAAATGGGTCATTTCCAGAACTATACTGAATATAAAAACCAGGGCCTTGCCTCTGTGTGCATGACTTTGATCCAACTCTGAACTAAGATTTGTCGAAAACATTCATTTTGTAATGATGGCACGCTTAAGACTGCGGGTTGAAAAAATTGAACATTTTGTGAACTTTAAATTTTAGGTTTGAGTATGATTGTCGATAAAAAACGTATTTATGTAAGAAAAGAACATTTAATTTTCATATGATGGAAGATCATGGAGACGGAGGCATTGTGTTGAAAAATCACTTAAAGGAATTGATTGCAGGAAGCCCCCAAAAAAGAATTTCCTATCATGACTATATGGAAGCTGTTTTATATGCGCCAACTATAGGCTACTATGTACGCACAAAAAAGAAGATTGGCTCCAGAGGGGATTTTTATACGTCTGGCAATGTTGGGGATGCTTTTGGTAGATCACTGGCCAGATGGTTCGTTTATTTAATAAAAAGCTGTGGAGTATCACCAAAAATCATCGAGGTCGGCGCGGGGGACGGTAAGCTCGCTTATGATATCCTCGTTTCCATGAAGGAAATGGAACCGCAGATATGGGACTCTTTGACTTATATCCTTGTGGATGAAAGTCCATTTCATAGAAGGCTTCAGCAAGAACGTATAGGGATGTTCAAACAGGCAGTTTCTGCTGCCAGTTTAGAAAAATGGACGAAGGTAAATGGGATCCTCTTTTCAAATGAACTTTTCGACGCGTTGCCTGTACATGTGATTGAAAAGTATAAGGGAGCCCTTGTAGAGGTATTCGTTACTGAAAAGGAAGGCGATTTGGTGGAGGTAAGGGAACCTTTGGACAACCCTGCCATTCTTTCTTACCTTACAGAACGAACTATCACCTTGAATGAAAAACAACGATACGAAGTACCGCTAAAAATGGTTAGTGAATATGAGAAGATCGTTTCCTGTATCGAATCGGGTATACTCCTTACGATTGATTATGGCTATACCGAAAGGGAATGGAAGGAGCCAGCTCATCTTCAAGGGAGCTTGAGGGGCTATTATGAGCATCAAATGATTAAAGATCCACTTATGTATCCTGGTGAAATGGATCTGACGACACATATCCATTTTGATACATTAATCGAAATTGGAAAAAGAAAGGATCTTTCCAATCAGGGGTTTTTTCTTCAAAATGAATTCTTGCTTAAAGCAGGGATATTAGAGGAATTGAGGGACCATCAAGGAACTGATCCATTCTCGAAAACGGCGAAGCGGAATCGGGCAATTCGCGGGCTAATCGTTCCAGGGGGATTTAGTGAACATTTCAAAGTGTTGCTTCAATCGAAGAATTTAGCAGATGATGTAAGGATCTTTCCTGAATGGTGACAAGTAAAAACCCATGAATCAAAATTCATGGGTTATGTAATATTGCTTGTTCTTAATGCGCAGTACCCGGAGTCATCATAAATACGCTCCAGTAGGAAAATCCTGCAAAGAAAACGGTAAGATAGGCGCCGAAAACATAAATATACATGCGCTCAGATAATTTCAAATAACTTAAAAGTACAAAAAAGATCGTTTGTGCAAAGAAAAGCAAAGACGTTTGATGCATATGGCCAAGATAAAAGAAAATTGCCATAATTCCTGTCCAAAATCCACATACTCTGAACATGCGTTCCATCCGAATCCCTCCTTATGTCTAGTCGTGTACATTCTAAATAATTATAAATGAAATTGTAAGGTAATGTAAAGGATGCCTTTTGTTTCTATGTGAGAACCGAAGCCTGGTAAGAGCATGCTGCACAATTGGACATCATATTTTCTAATTCCACAATATTGACATTATTAAACAAGGCTTCGAACATACCTTCTAAAAATGAATTGTGTATGGAGCAGATTGTCCCTGGCTCCACTTCAGTAACTTCCTTGAACGGGCAATTGAAGATACGAAAGTATATTTTATTTTCTTCTTCGCTTGCTTGTATTTCAGGAGATAACCCTGCGATGGTAGCCGCATTTTTAAGCATGCTGACTTTTTCCGCAAAACCAATTCGATCGATCGACTTCGAGTTCAGGGCTAGGGCTAGTTGCTGCTTGATCAGTTCCTCCCCGAAAGCTTTTCCCGTTTCATAAAGAGCCTGTTTTCCTTGTTCCCCTAATGTCATCATCGTCTGGATTGCAATCCTGGAAAGAAGCTGATAGTTCCTGTATGGAAAATGAAGCTGAATGACTTTATCAGATAATCGATAAAGCCGGCTCGGGCGACCGCCTTTACCGGTCTTTCGGGCATTTGAGGTCAACATATCGATATCTTCCAGCTTTGACAAATGTAGACGGGCAACATTTGGATGGATGTTAAAAGAATCGGCAATTTGCTGTACCGATACATCGCCATGGTTGTTCACAATATGCTGATATATATAATATCTGGTGGGATCTGCTAACACGTTTGTTATTTTTAACGTTTGTTCCATTACACCCTCCTGTATTCCATAGTTTACCTATGTCCATTATAATGCAGGCAGAAAAAAATGGAATAATAGAAAGGGCTAACTCCCCTTAGTTTAAAAAAAGTTCACAATTTAACCTGTTTTATAGTGTAAAAAAATATACATCTATTGTACAAATGTTATACAATTGTTATATATATTAAAATTGTATACAAAATGTGAACGGGGAGTGATTAGTATGGCACAGTTAACTTTCTTTTCGTACCCAAGTTGTACATCTTGCCGTAAAACAAAAAAATGGTTAAGGGCCAATCATGTTTCCTTCGAAGAACGACATTTATTCAGAGAAACTCCAACTGCAGCAGAGTTAAAAAGAATACTTGAATTGACAACGGAAGGACTTGATGAAGTCTTAGCAACAAGAAGTGAAGCTTATAAAGACTTACAAGTTAATATTGACGAAATGATGCTATCTGATGTCATCCAATTATTAACAAAAGAACCGAAGTTATTAAGAAGACCCATCCTCATAGACGGGGAAAAACTGGTGATAGGTCATAATGTAGACGCTTTAAGAAATTTGGTTTCCCAAAGGCTTGAATTGAAAGTGAGCATGTAACATGATTCTCGAATTTCTTTTCGGGAATTTTTTTTATTCCGGAGCAGGAATTTGTCGTGGATTGTCGAATCCTTACAACAAGAAATATAGGAGGTGATGAATGAATTGATATCGATTGAAAAGACCGCAGAAAAAATATTAACCCGTGCCATTCAGGAATCTGCATCGGATATCCACATTTTTTTTCGGAGGGAGGGACCACTCATCCAATTCAGGATAGACAATAAGCTTGTACCCCAGGAAACATTATCATTCTTTGAAGCTGAAAGGCTGATCGCTCATTTGAAGTTCCTTGCCTCGATGGATATAGGGGAGAAAAGGAGGCCCCAGAGTGGTGCCCTCACCATTAATTTGGCTAGCCAGGTTGTCGGGCTCCGACTTTCCACTTTACCCACTGCCCATCTTGAAAGTTTGGTCATCCGCTTAATACCCCAACAGAATATCCTACCTCTCGAACAGTTATCCTTATTTCCAAACACCGCCCAAAAATTGATTGCACTCCTGAAGCATTCCCATGGCATGCTTATTTTTACCGGTCCGACTGGCAGTGGAAAAACCACGACATTATATTCCCTGCTTCACCATGCCCACGAAATGATCAATCGAAATATCATTACACTTGAAGATCCCATTGAAAATGTATCTGAAAAGGTACTGCAAGTCCAAATCAATGAAAAGGCGGGCATTACGTATTCTGTCGGTCTAAAAGCTGTCCTGAGGCATGACCCGGACGTGATCATGGTTGGGGAAGTCAGGGATGCAGAAACTGCCAAAATCGCAGTGCGTGCCGCATTAACCGGTCATTTGATTCTTACCACCATGCATACAAGGGATGCCAAGGGCGCCATCTCCAGGTTATTGGAATTTGGTGTAAGCTTGCTTGAGGTTGAACAGAGTTTGATTGGCGTGACAGCACAGCGGCTGGTTGAATTGCGATGTCTTCCATGTAAAGGGGACTGTACTTTTGCTTGCAAAATGACTGCCAGGAATAAAAGGGCCAGTGTATATGAATTGCTCTATGGAAAAAGCCTGGCTGAGGTTCTCAGGATAATGGGAGATGAAAAAGGGATGGCAACGGTCAGCTACCGCCAATTGAAGGATGAAATCGGAAAAGCCGTTGCGATGGGCTATGTGGATTCAGAGGAATATGAACGGCTGGTATACCATGAAACCAAAAAGTAAATGGAGGGTAAAAGAGCAGGCGGTCTTTATTTCGAAGCTAGGTGAATTATTGAAGCATGGTTACCCCTTGGCGGAGGCTTTACATTTTCTTGAATTTCAGGAATCAAAGAAGAAGGCGGAAGACTTCACTCAGGCTAAAGCCGATTTAAGGAACGGATTCCCGCTGCACTTGGTGCTGACCCATCTGAATTTTCATCCGCAGCTTGTAAGTTATATATTTTATGGAGAACAATACGGCGACCTGGAACGGGCGTTGAAGGAAGGAGGGCGATATTGGAAGAAAAGAACCGAGGATATGGATAAAGTAAAAAAGTTAATGGTGTATCCTGTATTCTTAATCTTTTTTGTAGGTATCGTTTTTTATATTCTTCAGAGTGTTCTCCTTCCTAAATTCCAGACAATCTATTTCACGATGGATGTCGATCAGCATACACTCTTGAGATTAATATCAGCTTCCACATTCATTCTTCCAGCACTCCCCTTCCTTTTACTCGGATTGCTCCTATTCCTGTATGTACTCAAACGATTTTGGTTTAACGGATTGTGCCCATTAAGGCAGCGGAGGATTTTAATGGGGATTCCGATATTCGGGACCTTCATCAAATTATACGAAACCTATTTTTTTACAAGCCAATTAAGTGGCTTACTCTCCGGAGGGCTATCTATTAACGATAGCATTAAATTATTCTCGATAAATCAACAGCAGCCTTTTTACCAAAAACTATGCAATATCATTAAGGATGATCTAATCGAGGGCAGATCGCTTGAATTGATTTTTCGGGAGCTTCCATATTTTGATGGTAATTTGCCGGTGGTCGCTGCCAATGGTCAAAAATACGGCAGACTTGATGCGGAGCTATTTCATTACAGTCGTTTTATACTGGAGAAAATTGAAGAGAGAATGAATGCAATCTTAAAAATCATTCAGCCTCTCATGTTTTCACTGATAGGTCTGTTGATCGTGTCCATTTATTTGGCGGTTTTGCTGCCGATGTTCTCACTGCTCGAAAGTATATAGGATTTTATTATTGTATTCCGGAGGTGAAAATGCTCGAAGGTCATCTGGTATTCGGATGATTTCAGGAGCATGATGATATGTTGAAGAAAGTGATGAATGAACGTGGTTTTACACTAATTGAAATGCTAATTGTTTTACTGGTAATTTCCATCCTTTTGATTATAACAATCCCCAATATCACAAAGAACCAGTCTACGATTCAGTCCAAAGGATGTGAAGCATTCGTGAAGATGGCCCAAGCACAGGTACAGGCTTATGAGATTGATAATGCTAAACTGCCCGCAAGTATCGGTGAATTGGAAAGTCAAGGCTATCTCAAACAGACATCCTGTCCTAATGGGGATGATATTAGTTTGGATAGTAAAGGAAAGATAACGGTCGTTGAGTAGGAGAAAAGTGAATATACGGCATTCCAATGGGGGGTATACACTATCTGAAACCCTTATTGTCCTCGTCATTTTTGTACTCCTGATTTCCATCGGTCCTAATTTATATACTAGCTTCACTAAAGGCATGGAAAATAGGCTATTTCTTTCTCAATTCCATGAAGATCTCTTCTATGCACAGCAGTATGCCATCAGTCATGAGAGCTTGATTTACCTCCATATTAATAATGCCAAAAAGGTTTATACCGTTTCGTCTTATAAGGAAGGGATCGTTCTCGAGAGAAGCATACCAAAGGATATTCAGTTTTTAAGTGACACTTTGGGATTCAGCTTCCATTTTAATCAGTATGGAAATGCTTCAAAAGCCGGAACGATTATGATTGACACGTCAAAAGGAATGTACAAATTGATCCTCAATATCGGTAAAGGGAGGTTCAGGATTGAGAAATTGTAAAGGTTACGTTTACCTTGAACTGATGGCCGCATTTTCCATTTGTATTTTCCTGGTCCTTGCCATTTTACCGATTCTTGAAGAGTTAATGACGCATCGGAAAGATATAGCCGTAAGGACAGAAGCCCACCATTTATTATATGAAAGATTGACGGCGTTCATGGACGGGGAGATACAAGCAATTGGTCAGGAAATCAGATACAAAAAAAGATCCTATGAATTGGTTTGGAAGGACCATGGGGATTTCCCGGGGATGATTGAAGGGTGTGTACGTTATGAAGATGAATCGGGTAATCTTGAATCCATTTGTGATGCTGCGAAAAAATGATGGCTTTACGATGATCGAAATGCTTTTTTCTTTAATGATATTAATGACGACGTCCCTTTTTGTACTACAGCTTTTTTCAATCTTTCACACCCATATGGGGTCCGTTGATAAATTGCATCCTAAAGAGTGGGAGGTCTTTACCATGCAAATGAAGCAGGAGGTCCGGAGTTCCAAAGCTCAGGATGTAATGGGAAATAAATTATATTTGCTGCTTTCAGGTGAACAATTATCATCGTTTGAACAATACGAAGATAAGGTCCGAAGACGAGTCAATGGTATGGGGCATGAGGTCATCTTACAGAATATTTCGAAATTCCGGGTTGAGAAGGATGGCAGTGTCATTGTTATAAATATTACGGATAAAGCAGGGACTACTTTCAGTCGAAGATTTCATCCTTTCTTTAGGAATGTCACGAAAGTCGATGAATAATCAAAAAGGAGTCGTTTTCCCAATGGTCATGATTGTAGCGAGTGTTTTCATCATGTTTTTGATACTAATGATCGATCAGTTTATCATTGATAAAAAGTTTTATAAAGAAGTGGAAGAATCGCTTGTGGCCGACCATCTCGTCCATTTAGCGATCAAGGATGTGACGGCAGATTGGGGCGAAGAGATCCCCCAAATCATCCAGGGGGAAATTTCATATCCTAATGGTGTGGTGCGGTATTCTTTAATGAAAGAAGAAGGTCCTTACGTTTATATCGAGTTTTCTTCCACGACTAAAAATGACCGCGAGGGAAGAGTCATCATTCAATACGATAAAGAAGCGGGGAAAGTGAAAGAATGGTTGGAAAAGCAGGCTGTGTAAAGCGCAAAATCAAATTTGTTTTAAAATGGAAAGCGACAGGTACACGTGTTCAGCGAACAAGCGAAGGAATAAAAGAAGCGTAAACGGGGCATACTTTGCATAGGGTGATGATTTTATATGTCTACAAACGCTTATATTAAATATCTGACTCAGCAGCTTGTCGAGTATTTTAATCTGACGAAAAAAGAACGAAAAGAAAAGCGCCGTCACAGAAAAGAGGATAAAAACCATGGTATGTCCCATTGGTTTGGCATTGTCCCTTTTGCTTTGTCGATGTTCGTAAGGAAAAATATCAAAAAATAAAACAGATGTCCTGTACTTAGGGCATCTGTTTTTTTATTGTTCTTTACTTATCCCAATGCCCTATCTGAAAGGTAAAATAACCCTCCGTTGATGATGGATATTCGGATGTTGGGTTCATATTGAGCTTTTAAGGCATCTTTTTCGGTAAAATAGCTTTCACTTTTTTCGTCCATATCCTTGTAAAAATGCTCCAATAAATTCAAGTCATTCTGCCAGCGAAGCATGGCTTCCTCTGCCCAGGAATGGTCATCATCCTCGAAACTGGTCCTGATGTATGTATCCAATCTTGCCAATCCGCTCTTGGGCATGATGAGCGGTGAAAGCGTAAAGGAGTAATCGGGTATTTTTGGGGTGACCTTTATCGGTAAAACCCGGTGGTGAAACTTTTCCATGATCTCACCTGAGATTAAATTCAGTCCGATCGACATGAAGGTATCCTTTTTACGGTCGCATTGATAGGATATTTTCACATTCAGGGTCAGCCAAGGAAACAAAGGATTATTTCCCCCTTTTGTTGGAGGGGTATCCTCAAAAAGTCTAGTATACCCTGCCAGCTTTTTGGTAGATTGAATAATCTGGTGAAGGCGAGGGGAGCCAAAATAAATCATTTCTCCCTTTAAATCGGATGGAGCTTGTTCTGGATCGGTAATGAAAGTCATCTGTGCTGGGTTCGGAATGCCACCTGTTTTTTCTAGATAATGCCAATAAAAGGGTCTGTTCATTAATTCTTTATCCATATCAATCGTCAATTGGACTGTAAGGTGGGTTGGTGCATTATCCAGTATTTCACAATCGTTGGCTTTGAAGTATGTTAATAAAAAATCATGAATTTCCTGTTGCTGCATGAACCTCACCTTCCTTCATTGATTGAGCGAATTGGATTAACGATGAAAAATTATCCATCTTGATTTTCATTTCACCCTCTGTTTTGGATTCGCCGACCACATCAATCAAATATTCTTCAATGTTGTTAATATCCAGTTTGGTTAGAATATCATCCAATTCGCCGATTACTTTCTCGAATAAATTTATTTTTTCATATAGTAATTTCAGAATATGTTCTTCTACTGTATTTTTCGTGGCAAAGTTATAAATCATCACATCTTCTTCCTGACCAAGGCGGTGTATCCGTCCAATTCTCTGTTCGAGCCTCATCGGGTTCCATGGCAGGTCAAAATTAATCAAGTGATGGCAAAACTGAAGGTTTATCCCTTCCCCGCCAGCTTCTGTTGCAATTAATACCTGTATATTCTTTTGGAATAATTCTCGCATCCAGTCTTTCTTTCCGCGCTTAAAACCGCCTCGGAAAGGAACTGAAGAAATTCCATTCTGCTGCAGGTACCATTGTAGATAAAGCTGCGTCGCCCGGTATTCGGTAAAGATAATGACTTTATCATCAATTTTCTTGATCAGTTCCAAAGCTTTTTCAGCCTTGGAGTTCTGAACCGTTTCATTCACTTTAGAAAATAAGTCATCAAGTTTTGCCAAAAAGTCAGGGGAAGGCTGATCATATTTAGCTTTCATATTCTTTAATGTATAAAAGACCGCCTCTCTGCTGCTGCATGCTTCCCTTTGGAGAGTGAGAGCCGAAAAGGCATTTCCTTTAGAACCATCCGAAATAGGTTTGAATTTGGAAACGGCATCGTACAATGCTTGTTCCGTTGGAGAAAATTCAATGGTGATGGTCTCCACATGCCGTTTTGTCCATTCGATACCAGTATCGGCCCGCCGGTTTCGAATCATGACAGTGTTGACAAGTTCCTTTAGGTGTTCATCTTCAATGATGTTCCGGCCCTTCCCTTTATACTTTTCCGAAAAAAGTGAGGCATTTCCCAAGTGGCCCGGTTTCAATAACGAAACGAGGTGGAAAATTTCCTCGACTTTATTTTGAATCGGAGTGGCTGTCAGGAGTAAACAAAATTTCTTTTTCAGATTTTGAACGAATTCATAATTCTTCGTCTTATTATTTTTAAGTTTATGAGCTTCATCAATAATGATGAAGTCGTATTCCTGCTTGAAAATGATATCTCGATGTGGAGCGCGTTTCGCTGTATCAATGGATGAAATGACCACATCACAGGAGTCCCAAACATAACTTTTTCTCTGAACGACTGCCGGTATATGAAACTTTGTATTCAATTCAAAAGCCCATTGTGTGACAAGGGAAGCCGGAACAAGGATCAAAACTTTTTTTACAAGGCCCCTAATCATATACTCTTTTAGTATCAATCCAGCTTCAATTGTTTTTCCGAGCCCTACCTCATCAGCTAAAATGGCCTTTCCATTCATTTTTTCCACCACTTGCTTGGCTGCTTCCAATTGATGCGGAAGCGGGGTTAACTGCGGAAGGTGCTTGGGCGCCTGTAAACCTTCAAAATCAGGGATGATAAGATTTTCCTCCATTTGAACCGCCAGCTTATAAAGCTCCCAATTTCCCCATGGACCGTCATTTTCCATCTTTTGCAGAAACTCGTCATTCCATTCAGAATTAAAGGATATATTGATTTTCATAGAAATAACTCCCTCTTAAATCATAATTTCCTTAATAAAAGGTCAAAACCCGAACATTTCGTATGTGAAGTAAGAAAAATATTTCTCTTCAAAAGATATTGCAGAGATAAGTTTCTTAGGGTAGGATATAAGTATATTTAGAAAATTCCAATTTTCAAATGCTTCAAAGAATCTTTGTACATCGATTTTACAGTTCGCGTTTTCTTAGTATGGGCTATAGGCTCTTAATTTATCCAAGATTACTGAAGGAGACCAATCAAACGGTTTCTGATGTTTCAGGAGAATTGGCAGAGAATGCATTCCATGATGCTCAGGGGTTTTACCGATGCTTGGTGGCTTATTCGCTTCCTTTCATTGGTAGACCATTTATATGCGGGTGAAGATAAGGGGAGAGACTACGGATGTAGCGCCGAAGGAGCAAACTTAGCAGTGAATCTCTCAGGCAAAAGAACTCTTATTGGACGCAACTCTGGAGAGCGCCGCCCGGATTGGGACGGCCACCAAAGGGGAAAACCTATTACATAGGTAAACTTTCAGGTTTCAGGACAGAGAAAAAGCTCAAACGGGCTTTCTCTGTCCTTTTTTGTGCTTTTTTCACATCATGAATCAGGATATATCTGATGCGTAATGACAAGAAGCTTTTTGATAATGAAGCCCATTAATTTTAAAAAATCTGAAGGGGGTCATTTTTTGACCAATTTAAAAAGAACACCACTATTTGAGGTTTATCGTGAATACGGAGGCAAAACGATTGATTTTGGCGGCTGGGAACTTCCTGTCCAATTTTCGGGTATAAAAGACGAACATGAAGCCGTACGAACAAAAGCGGGGTTATTCGATGTTTCCCATATGGGGGAAGTCGATGTTAAGGGTCCTGGAAGCCTTTCCTTTTTACAGAAGATGCTGACCAATGATATATCAAAGCTGCAACAGGGCGGTGCCCAATATACCGCCATGTGTTATGAAAACGGAGGCACGGTCGATGATCTTATCGTGTATAAAAGGGCCGAGGACGACTATCTGCTTGTGGTCAATGCAGCGAATACAGAAAAAGATTTCAATTGGCTGCAAGCTAATTTAACGGAAGATGTCCAAATTACGAATGTATCGAGTGACTATACACAGCTGGCACTTCAAGGACCATCTGCAGAAAAGATATTACAAAAATTATCGGGAAATACTGACTTAAGTGAAATTGGATTTTTCAAGTTCAAGGAAAATGTCCTGATCAACGGTATCTCCACGCTGGTATCCCGTACTGGATACACTGGTGAGGATGGCTTTGAGATATATAGTGACAGTGAAAATGGTCCTGCCCTTTGGAAGGCGATTATGGATGCCGGAAAGGAAGAGGGGGTTCAGCCGATTGGTTTAGGTGCTCGTGATACCCTGCGTTTTGAAGCGAAACTGCCGCTTTATGGACAGGAGCTTTCAGCGGACATCACCCCGATCGAAGCCGGGATTGGTTTTGCAGTAAAAGTGGATAAGGAAGTGGATTTTTTCGGGAAAGCCGTTCTTGCTAAGCAAAAGGAGAAAGGAGCTCCCCGCAAGCTTGTGGGAATCGAGATGATTGACCGTGGCATTCCACGTCATGGGTATAAGGTCTATAGCGGTGATAAAGTCATTGGCGAGGTCACGACCGGTACCCAATCACCAACGTTGAAGAAAAACGTGGGATTGGTACTTATCGATAAGGAATTTTCGGTGCTGGAAGCGGAAGTCGAAGTGGAAATCCGTTCCAAACGTTTGAAAGCCGTTATCATACAAACACCTTTTTATAAAAAACCACGTAAATAGAGAGGAATGGTCATTAGATGAAACATCGTTATTTACCCATGACAGAGCAAGATAAACAAGAAATGCTGGAAGCGATAGGGGTATCTTCTGTTCAAGAACTTTTCAATGATATCCCTGAAAGCGTTCGTTTTCAAGGAGAATACGATATCAAGCCTGCTAAATCGGAACCTGCATTAATGAAAGAATTATCAAGGCTTGCTGCCAAGAATGCGGACCTTAAAACCTATGCTTCCTTCCTTGGTGCGGGTGTCTATGACCATTACGCGCCGGTCATTGTCGATCATGTTTTATCCCGTTCTGAGTTTTATACGGCTTATACACCTTATCAGCCTGAAATTTCACAGGGGGAGCTTCAGGCGATCTTTGAATATCAAACGATGATATGTGAATTGACGGGCATGGATGTAGCTAACTCCTCCATGTATGACGGCGGGACGGCGCTAGCTGAAGCAGCCATGCTTGCTTCAGGCCAGACACGACGCAAGAAGATTCTCATTTCAGGAACCGTTCATCCTGAATCAAGAGAAGTCGTTAAGACATATGCGAAAGGGCAACGCGTGGAAGTGGTCGAAATTCCTTATAAAGACGGTGTGACGGACTTAGCTGCTTTAAGGGAATTGGCGAATGAGGAAGTTGCAGGAGTGATCGTGCAATATCCGAACTTTTTTGGCCGCATCGAGCCATTGAAAGAAATGGAAGAAATCATACATGGTGTCAAGTCGATGTTCATCGTTTCCAGTAATCCGCTTGCATTGGGAGCTTTGACATCCCCTGGTGCACTTGGTGCAGATATCGTAACGGGGGATGCTCAGCCATTCGGCATTCCAGCGGCATTCGGTGGACCTCATTGTGGATATTTTGCCGTTACTAATAAACTTGTTCGGAAAGTTCCGGGCCGCCTCGTCGGTCAAACAGTGGATGAAAATGGTAAAAGGGGATTCGTACTGACGCTTCAAGCCCGAGAACAGCACATTCGCCGTGACAAAGCCACTTCCAACATTTGCTCCAATCAAGCTTTGAATGCGTTGGCAGCTTCTGTTGCAATGACCGCGCTTGGGAAAAAGGGTGTCAAAGAAATGGCCGTGCAAAATATCCAAAAAGCTCATTATGCGAAAAAAGCAATTATGGCAAAAGGGGTGGAAGTGATATTCGATGGTCCTTCTTTCAATGAATTTGTCATTAAACTGCCTTCTTCGTTTTCAGAAATCAATAAAAACCTTTTTGAAAAAGGGATGATCGGCGGCTTTGATTTAGGGACGGTTTATCCTGAGCTGAAAGACCATATGCTGGTTGCGGTAACTGAACTTAGAACAAAAGAAGAAATTGATGCACTTGCGCAGGAATTGGGGGATCAACATGAATAATCAAGATCAATCACTCATTTTTGAAATCAGTACTTCCGGTCGAATCGGGTACAGTCTGCCAGAAATGGATGTTGCAACTATTCCGCTCGAAGAAATTCTTCCTGCCGACTACATCCGTGAAGAAGAGGCAGAGCTGCCTGAGGTGTCCGAACTGGATATCATGCGTCACTATACAGCACTCTCCAAACGGAATCATGGGGTGGATTCGGGTTTTTATCCGCTGGGTTCATGCACGATGAAATATAATCCGAAAATAAATGAAAACGTGGCGCGCTTCAACGGCTTTGCCCATATTCATCCATATCAAGATCCAGCTACCGTTCAGGGAGCATTGGGACTCTTATTTGATTTGCAGGAACACTTAACGGAAATCACCGGGATGGACCAAGTGACATTACAGCCTGCAGCAGGTGCACATGGTGAGTGGACAGGGTTAATGATGATTCGCGCTTTTCACGAAGCGAATGGCGATACAGAACGGACGAAAGTGATTGTACCCGATTCTGCACACGGTACGAATCCTGCCTCTGCCACTGTTGCCGGACTTGAAACGATTACAGTGAAATCCGATGAAAATGGATTAGTCGACCTTGAAGATTTAAAGCGTGTTGTCGGACCGGATACGGCGGCCTTGATGTTGACGAACCCCAATACATTGGGATTGTTTGAAGAGAACATTTTGGAAATGGCAGAACTTGTCCATGATGCAGGTGGGAAGCTTTATTATGACGGAGCCAATCTGAATGCAGTCCTATCAAAAGCACGCCCGGGTGACATGGGCTTTGATGTGGTTCACTTAAATCTCCATAAAACATTCACAGGCCCGCATGGCGGCGGCGGTCCGGGTTCTGGTCCTGTCGGAGTGAAAGCGGACTTGATTCCTTACTTGCCTAAACCGCTTGTGGTCAAGCAAGGGGAGCAATTCGTTCTTGATTATGATCGTCCGCAATCGATTGGCAGGGTAAAACCTTATTATGGTAATTTCGGGATAAACGTGAGGGCATATACGTACATCCGTTCAATGGGTCCTGATGGCCTTAAAGCCGTCACCGAGAATGCTGTCATCAATGCCAATTATATGATGCGTAGGTTGGAACCATTTTTTGACCTGCCATATAATCGTCATTGTAAGCACGAATTCGTATTAAGCGGACGCCGGCAAAAGAAATTGGGGGTAAGGACTCTCGATATAGCCAAAAGATTGCTGGATTTCGGGTACCATCCTCCAACCATTTACTTCCCGTTGAACGTGGAAGAAGGAATGATGATAGAACCGACTGAGACCGAGTCAAAAGAAACGCTGGATGCGTTCATCGATGCGATGATCCAGATTGCCAAGGAAGCGGAAGAAACCCCTGAAATCGTTCAGGAAGCTCCGCATACTACGGTTATAAAAAGGCTTGATGAAACTCTTGCTGCAAGAAAACCTGTACTGCGTTATCAAGCCTAGATTGATAGCTTATACGAAAAAAAATCCCTGCCTGCCGGCGGGGATTTTTCATGTTTATGTAAGAGTTCATTAAAGTCCAACAGTTAACTTTCTTTTCCTTGAGCTATTGAATTAAAAAGAGCCCATGCGGAGATGGGGTCTTACTTCTTTGCTTTGATTTTCCCGGTCCACATTTTGAAACCGCCCTTTAGGTGAAAAAGTTCCCTGTAGCCCTTTTTGTATAGCATGGCTGCAGCTCTGCCGCTGATGATTTCGCTTTGAGCGTACAAATATACAGGCTTGTCCGGCCTAATTTCGACCAAGCGTGTTTTCATTTGAGTCATAGGGATGTTTCTTGCGCCTAAGATATGACCATTATCGAAATCATTCGGCTCCCGCACATCGATTAGCTGCACTTTTCTGTAGTTAGCGATAAATTCGTCCTGTGTTAGTGTTTTAACGATTTTACGCTGGCGGTACCAATTAAAAAGTGAATACGCAATAACCACTCCTAAGATGATGAGCAGTGTATATAATATTTCCAAACATAAAAACTCCCTTCTACCTTAACGAATACAGACAATCTTTATTATATAATTGCTTTACGCAATAATCAAAAAGAATTTTCATCAAATTCTTCATCGACTTGATAGTACTTTCTTTTTTAGAGTGTTAAAGTCTGTTAAACTACTACATGTGAGTTTTTTGTGGGGTATTGAAAATCAGTCTATCGAAACGAGGGGTAAGGATGGCTAAAGATAAATGGGGTTTTATAGATTCGGGGTATTGTTCACCGGCTTTTAATATGGCGCTGGATGAAGCGCTGTTAAACTGGCAAAGCAAAGGGGAAATTCCGCCAATCATACGCTTTTACGGCTGGGATCCAGCTACATTGTCGATCGGTTATTTTCAAAAGGCGGAAGCGGAAATTGATTTGGAAGAGGTCAAAAGGCAGGGTCTTGGTTTTGTCCGCAGGCCAACAGGAGGACGAGCGGTACTGCACGAGCATGAATTGACTTATAGCGTAATCGTTCCAGAATCCTATCCGGGAATGCCGACTACCGTTACTGAAGCATATCGTGTCATTTCTGAAGGAATATTAATGGGATTCAGGAATCTGGGATTGGATGCTTATTTTGCCGTGCCTCGGACCGATCAGGAAAAAGCGGCTTTAAAATCGCCCAGGTCTTCGGTCTGCTTTGATGCTCCAAGCTGGTATGAACTGGTCGTTGAGGGCAGGAAGGTCGCTGGCAGCGCTCAAACCAGGCAAAAAGGCGTCATCCTTCAGCATGGATCCATTTTGCTTGACCTTGATGATGATAAACTCTTTAGCGTATTTAAATTCTCAAATGACAGGGTTAAAGAGAGAATGCAAAAAAACCTAAAAAACAAAGCTGTGGCCATAAATGACATCGCAGGGAGAAAGATTACCATCCCTGAGGCGAAAGAAGCTTTTGAAAAAGGTTTTGCCGAAGGACTTTCGGTCGATTTAGAGCCATATGTCCTTACCGAAAAGCAATTGCTGGAAGTGAAGGCCATTGCAGAAAGCAAATATGAAAGCGATGAATGGAATCTCATGAGATAGAGGAAGCAAAATCAGAGTGGATAATAAAAAAGTTTTTTCAGATTTGTTTGACCAAATAACACATCCCTTGCAGGGATAAGCCCTAAAAGGGATGGGGAAAAAGCAAGGTCCAAATTAATTGAAATCTGATGAAAAATTATCGTAAATCGACATTTTCCTCCCTTTTGCTAACTATATTAATTGATTTATCGTTTGACAAAATAAAAAGTTATTCAAAACAAACACAATATATAGTGGTTGAAATATTTAATACGACACTATATATTGATTTTTGAGTTTCGCTATGATAAATTTAGGGTACTTGTTAAGCGAAACGGACATGTAAGGTTACATAAGGATTTTTGCGGCAGCAAGAACGGATCATGAAACATATAAAGGAGAGGGAATTATGTCGGTTGTAATAAAAGAAGCTTTAAAGGTTGATCTAGAAAGGTTGAATAAGGATATTTCTTTATTTCCCCAGGTTCACCCTGTAACTGCTGATATGAAAATGGCACATAAGGGAGTGTCCCGTCTAGTCATGCTTGACCGCTATTCTTTTAAGGATACTGAAAAAATCACACTCTCGGCAGGCGATTTCGTCGTGTTGACGATTAAGGAAGATCCGAAATTCCCGGCAAGGGGTCTCGGTTACATCGTTGAAATTGATTGGGAAACCAAAAAAGCCAAAGTATTGGTGGATGAAGAATTCCGTGGCGTATTGGATAATCCGGAAGAAGTGGAGACGGGAATTGTAAACCGTCCGTTGGATATAATCGAAAAGCCGCTTGAAATATACTATGAACAAATTGCGAAACGTAATGCAACGGGATTGGCATCAGTGGAAACCACGGAAGAAAAGAGAACGGAATGGTTCAATAAATTCTATGAAGAATTAAAGAACCTTAATTTTGTCCCGGCAGGTCGAGTATTATACGGGGCGGGTTCCAATACGGATGTTACTTATTTCAACTGCTATGTAATGCCATTCGTACCGGATTCACGTGAAGGGATTTCAGAACATAGAAAACAAGTGATGGAAATCATGAGTCGCGGCGGCGGAGTGGGAACGAACGGGTCGACACTGCGTCCTAGAAACACTCTGGCAAAAGGGGTAAATGGAAAATCCTCCGGTTCAGTCTCATGGCTTGACGATATTGCAAAACTGACGCATCTTGTTGAACAGGGCGGTAGCAGACGGGGCGCGCAAATGATTATGCTTGCTGATTGGCATCCTGATATTGCGGAGTTCATCATTTCTAAAATGCAAAACCCAAGGATTCTGCGTTACCTAGTGGAAAATACTCAAGATGAAGCCATCAAGAAATATGCGACGGATAAATTGAAATTCACGCCGCACACGGAACAGGAAACGGCTATGTATCAAGGGATCATTAATTATAAGGAGATTCCTGGCCAAGGCGGATTTAGCGAGAAAATTATTAGGGATGCAGAAGAAAAGCTCCGTACAGGGGGAACGTACAGTGTCCATAATTCTGATTTTCTGACTGGAGCCAACATCTCGATTTGCCTGACTAAGGAATTTATGGAAGCGGCGGAACAAGATGAGGAATATGAGTTGCGTTTTCCAGATGTTGAAAGCTATAATGCCGAGGAAATGGCCATTTACAATGAAGAATGGCATAATGTCGGTGATGTTCGCGAATGGGAGAAAATGGGGCACAAAGTCCGTGTTTACCGTAAAATCCGAGCTAAAGAGCTTTGGAATTTAATAAACATTTGTGCAACATATTCTGCTGAACCAGGTATTTTCTTTATCGATAATGCTAATGAAATGACGAATGCCAAAGCATACGGTCAACAGGTCGTAGCCACGAACCCATGTGGAGAACAGCCATTGGCCCCATATTCAGTGTGTAACCTTGCGGCCGTCAATCTGGCTGAAATGGCTGATAAAGAAAGCAAAACGGTTAATTTCGAGAAGCTTAAGCAGACTGTCGAAGTCGGTGTGCGTATGCAGGACAATGTCATTGACGCAACTCCTTATTTCTTGGATGAAAACAAAAAACAGGCACTGGGCGAGCGACGGGTTGGACTTGGTGTCATGGGTCTGCATGACCTTTTGATCTACTGTGAGACGGAATATGGCTCTGAGGAAGGAAATATCCTGGTTGACAAGGTGTTTGAAACGATTGCGACGACAGCTTACAGGGCTTCCGTGGAACTCGCTAAAGAAAAAGGCAGTTTCCCGTTCCTGATCGGGTCAACGGACAAAGAAACCGATGAGCTAAGAACACGTTTCACACAAACCGGATTTATGGAAAAAATGCCTGAAGATATCAGGGAAAGTGTTGCTGCACATGGCATCCGTAACTCTCATTTATTGACAGTGGCCCCTACAGGAAGCACAGGAACGATGGTTGGAGTATCAACAGGTCTTGAACCATATTTCTCCTTCACGTATTTCCGCAGCGGCCGTCTTGGTAAATTCATTGAAGTGAAGGCTGACATTGTTCAGGAATACTTGGACCGCCATCCAGAAGCCGATACAGAAGAGCTTCCAAAATGGTTCATTTCCGCTATGGAATTAGCTCCAGAAGCACATGCTGATGTTCAATGCATCATTCAACGCTGGATTGACAGCTCGATCAGTAAAACGGTAAATGCTCCAAAAGGATATACTGTCGAACAAGTTGAAAAAGTTTATGAACGTCTATACAAAGGCGGAGCAAAAGGCGGTACGGTATATGTGGATGGCAGCCGTGACAGTCAGGTTCTTACGCTCAAAGCGGAAGAAAACCAAATGGACGAGCAGCTTGAAATGGATGAATTGACTGATGTGGAAGTAAAGAAAAAAGTCGTATTGGTCGATACGATAAATGAACTGCGTTCGACTAACGTTACGATTGGGTCGGAAGTGGGCAACACTTGCCCGGTGTGCCGTAAAGGAGAAGTCCAGGAAATGGGCGGATGCAATACTTGCACGAATTGCGGAGCACAATTAAAATGCGGGCTATAAGCTGAAGTAAGGGAAGTCGTTAAGGTATGCTGCAAAGCTAGCTTAACGGCTTTTTTTAGTGTTTTAAATGTTTTTAGGAACACTATTCACTTACATGCCAATTGTTGCTTTGTAATAAAGTTTGATTTTTGGAATAAATATTGATAATTAGAAATAAGAGTTAATAATCCGTAATATAGTTTGATATAAAATAACCTCTTTAGGTAAAGAATACTAAAGAGGTTATTTTATATCTTTCAGAAAAAAGGCATGCAGGAAATGCTTAGAAGTTATTAGAAGAAAAAGAATTGAATGAAAAAATTAAATATAAAAATTAAAACTGGTGAACCAGCTGAGATGACTACAGATTTTTTAGTCACAATTAATATTATTGGTCAAGTTCTAGATCTTATAATAAAGCAGCGAAGACTATAGCTTCACTGCTTTATTTACTTCTTTATTTCAGTAACTTAGTAAGCTCTGGAATTGTGAAGAGCCATACCGCATTTTTTCGTTCAGTAGGTGAATTAGCAGAAAATTTCACATTAGTTGGTATTTCTTTTGAATCTAAAGTCCATTTCTTTGTTAAAGAATCGTAGCTTAAGTCAGTAATCTTTTCACCGTTATCCGTTGAGACTGCGACACCAAAGTCATTGTCATTTACGATGGCTAATGTTTTACGATCAGGAAGTAAAGTTAAGCCCTCAGCTTTTTCCATATCCCACCCGTGCTCGCGGAGATTAAGAATTTCCTTCGTAGAGGCCATTTGAATGTTAAGCTTTTTCAATTCTGCAGGATCGTTAATTGTTTCAAGCTCTTTTCCATTAACTTTTTTATTGGTTAGGTCTGTTGCTTTTGTAAGATCGACGAGGTTAATAACGTTTCTCATCTCGCCATTAATATCCTTGCCTTGCTCAATAACGAGAAGCTGCTTATCACTTACTGCGAAAATGTCACCAATTTTCAAGTCCATAGCTTTTTTAAATTTTGACATATTGACTGGGTAAGCATACATTTTTGTTTTGTTACTCTTTGGATCAAAAACAACAATACGTGTAAATAGGGCATTGTTTGTCTCTCCGTTAATATCTAAAATACTTTGCACGGATGAAAAAACCTTTCCGCTAGGGCTAATACTTAATCCCTCCATGCCACGGTTTGGAATTCGATATTTCAAGATTTCTGGTAGACCGTTACCTGGTTGAAGTTTTTGTACTAATTGACCTTTATTTGAAAATTTCGCGATGAATGGACCGTATTCATCAGAAATCCAGAAATCACCTTGTTTATCTACAGCAATTCCTTCTGGGTCCATACCGTTAGGATCATAGTTTAGTTTTTCCATCGTTGGTAAAAGTGGAATTTCTAGAGAAGAACCTGTTTTACCAGGAGCAATTGGTAGTCCTGTAATATAAGAGTTATTTTTATTCTTTAATTTAATACTTTCATTAATTTGTGCTTTACCTTTTTTAATCTTTAAAATCCCAATTTGCGGTTTGAATGCTGGTGATAGGAAATACTTACTTGCTGATGCTTGTCCATTTTCTAAGTAGGTTGGTGCATCGCCGTTTGGACCTCGGTCTGTCAGGGCATAAAATTCATATTCTCCGGTTTTCTTGTCGTATGATTTGAAGGCTAGTGCAGAACCAAAGCCTCCAACAAATCCATAAGGAAATACGTCAGAAACTGAATCATGTGCAGGTGCGAATAAATGAGAATTAACGCTAACTGAATATTTTTTCACATCAATATTAGATTTAGCTGAGGCTGTCCCCGCTAAAAGTGAGCTTGCTAATAATGTTGTACAGAGCGATGCTGCAAAAATGCGTTTCATAATAGGCCCCCTATAGTTGTATTAACTGTTACTATAGCATCATAAAATGATTGAGATATTAATTTTTTGTAAAAATAGGATAAATATACTTTATTTATAATCGTGTTATGAACGTATAAGTTAAAGCTAATGCTTGGTCAATATGACGTTGACGGGCTGCATTTTGTTTAATGCTTTCTTTTGGGTTTAAATGGAAATGAGTCTTTTTGTAATACTCATATGTCTTAAGCAAAGGCTCAAAGAAATTGAAGAGTTTGAAAGTCATTTTCCGGATGGGGTATATATAAAACCAGGGGAAACAAATGAACCTAAAGTTCGGTTTAGAGCCTTGTCCAAATATTGTGCTGAACATGGAAAAAATCCAATCGATTTGACGGACGAAGAAAGAGAACAGTTTATTATCCATGAATAAATAGATCAAGACCAGAGTTGTTGATTAAAGTGCCTGACCCCCGATACAGTCAAGTATTACCGCACTGGGGGTCAGCACTTTTTCTGAATTAATTAGCGCACTTAAAAGGTAAAAAGTTCTGATCAGGGACAATCGGTTCGGTTCTTGTGCTAACGGAAGCTTATGTTAAAGATTGGCCCACAGAAAATTATCAAACTTTTTTACAAAAAATGTGCAAGGCTTCACAAATAAAGAAACCGTTTTGATCAAACTTTTTTTCAAAATGGTTTCTTTTATTTCACGTAAAATGTGGGTTTGTGAGGTGTTTTTGATCAAAATTTAATCCAAAGCTACACCAATAGAGAAGACCGAATCATCGTAAATTCGGTCTTCTTTTTGCGTTCAATCAACCATTTTCATTTTGCTGCCTTATTTCCTTTTCGGCTAGATATTGATTGCCATCTTTCAATACCGAAAATTCATCGACAGAGTCACCAGGTATATTCCTTGGGTTTGGATATTTATTATCTGTTTGGACAGTGATTGTTTGTTTCCCCGTTCCATTTGTCAAGAAGTCTCGTTTATTAGCCATATTGCATCTCCATCTCCTTCATTTTAAATTTCCAAGTAAAAACAATGATGAGGATAACAGAATAAAGAAAAACTATCCTTATGAATTAGATTGTGTAGTTCGATTGAAAGTATGAACAAATCGATAAAAGATTGGAGAACGAAATGAAACCATTTATGCCGCAGTTAGTTTATATCGAGCCCAGGGCATTGGAATACCCGCTTGGCCAAGAATTGAAAAAGAAATTCGAAGATTTGAACATTGAAATCCGTGAGACCACATCACATAACCAAATCAGGGATCTTCCTGGGGAAAATGATTTGCAAAAATATCGTGTCGCAAAATCGACGCTTGTGGTAGGAATCAGAAAAACATTGAAATTCGATTCTTCAAAGCCATCTGCTGAATATGCCATACCCCTTGCTACAGGGTGTATGGGGCATTGTCACTATTGCTATTTACAGACGACACTCGGAGCGAAACCGTATATTAGGACATATGTGAATCTTGACGAGATTTTCGAGGCAGCCGAAAAATATATAAATGAGAGAAAGCCTGAAATTACCCGTTTTGAGGCAGCCTGTACATCGGATATTGTCGGAATTGACCATTTGACACATTCTTTAAAAAGGGCCATAGAATATTTTGGGAAAAGTGAATATGGGGTTTTAAGGTTCGTAACTAAATTTCATCATGTCGATCATCTGTTGGATGCTGAACATAATGGAAAAACGAGATTTCGGTTCAGTATAAATTCGCGTTTTGTGATAAAGAATTTCGAACCAGGCACTTCGAGCTTTGAGCAAAGGATGGAAGCTGCACGCAAAGTGGCAGGTGCCGGATATCCCCTGGGTTTTATCGTAGCTCCAATATATCGTCATGAAGCATGGAAGGAGGGGTATTACGAATTATTTGAACGATTGAGTGAGGCGTTAAAAGGGGTGGATATACCGGATTTGACTTTTGAATTAATCCAGCATCGGTTCACTGGTCCAGCAAAAAAAGTGATTCAAAAAAACTACCCGAAAACTAAATTGGAACTGGACGAAACCAAGCGTAAATATAAATGGGGCCGATATGGCATTGGTAAATATGTTTATCAAACCGAAGAAGCGGCAGAACTGGAAACAACCATTCGTGGGTATATCGCGGAATTTTTCCCGAAAGCGGAAATTCAGTATTTTACCTAATGTAGGCATTTTTCTGATTAAAACTGTCATAAATCCCTCTAATCCTGCTTAGAAATGTAAAGACCGGATTAGGGGAGGGCAGCTATGATTATTGACGGCGTTTTTTCCGGAGGCGGGATTAAAGGCTATGGTTTAGTGGGAGCCCTGCAGGAATTAGAAGAACGGGGTTTTGTATTCCATCGGACAGCCGGTACAAGTGCAGGATCCATAATTGCAGCTTTCGTGGCAGCTGGGTACACCGGAAAAGAAATGGAAAAGCTATTTCTTGATATAGATTTAAGCGGCCTGCTGGATAAAAGGCGTGGTCTTTTGCCTATCCCGCTTGCCAAATGGCTCCTTGTATACTGGAAACTTGGCCTTTATAAAGGCGACGCGTTGGAAGGTTGGATTTCCAGTAAACTTGCCGAAAGGAATGTAGTCACCTTTAAGGATGTTCGACCGAAATCCCTTCGTATCATAACCTCTGACATCACAAATGGGAAATTGGTGGTTCTGCCTGATGATCTACCGAACTATGGCATTGATCCGATCACATTTCCAGTTGCAAAGGCAGTAAGAATGAGTTGTAGCATTCCTTATTTTTTTGAGCCAGTCAAACTCGATGTCGGAAAAAGCAAATTCCTTTTTGTTGATGGAGGTGTTTTGAGCAATTTTCCTATGTGGTTATTCAATTCAGATCATGTAAGGAAGGAACGGCCGGTCATAGGCTTGCGGCTAAGTGTCGATGAGATATGGAAACCGCATAAGGTGGATAATGCGGTTGAATTGTTCTCCGCACTATTCAAAACGATGAAAGATGCCCATGATGCACGATATATCTCCAAGAAACACGTTCATAATATTGTATTTATCCCGATGAAGGGAATTTCTGCAATGGATTTCAATCTGAATGATGAACAAAAGGGTGAATTGATGAAACGGGGCAGACTGTACACGAAAGAATTCCTTAAAACATGGACTTATTGATGATAAATAAAAAAATCGGGCTCTTAAAAAGAAGCCCGATTTTTCTTTTTATTCTTTTTCCCTTCGATGACGGTTAAGTGACTATCCGTTTTCTTTCTCCATTTTATTTTCTTTGATGATTTTGCTGCAGAGAAGCTAGCCACATTGTCTTTTTTCGAAGTTCGGTTTTTTAGCCTTTTTTTCGATTGGCGGGCAGCCTTTCGGAATGCTTGCTGCTCTTTCTTAACTGGTTTTCCCTTTGTTAATCCGGTATAAATCATATAAATAATCCCTGCGACAATGGCTATTATGAGAATGTTTCTAAAAAAGCCAATCGGGTCATTAAATAGTCGGCTCAATAGTCCGAGGACTCCGAGGGCGATGATTCCGTATATCATGAAAGATATGAAACGTTTCAACAAAGACACCTCCTTAAGAGCATCATAAGCATTTTTAGCTTATTTTAAACATTCTTCATGTAAAATATTTGAAAAAGATGAAGGTTATTCCCTTAGTTTAGTATATGATTTTTCATCATCAAAATGTGTATAGATGTTTTACACAATTACATCCGACTCTAACCCTTTTTTGGTTTCCTTTTCCATCCTCAACAATTCTTGGAATGAGGCTAATGCGACTTCGACTTGATCATCTGTCGGGGCTTTGGTTGTCAATAACTGCAGCCAAAGGCCAGGATAGCCAAGGTATCGCAGAATGGGAATATCCCTTACTTTGTTGGTCAACTGCAATACCTCGAAGGCTATGCCAAGCACGACGGGGATAAGCAAAACGCGATTGACGACACGAACCCATAGTGGATCTATTGGTACAAGAAGATAGACAAACATCCCTACAATGACAGTAAATAAAATAAAACTGCTGCCACAGCGATAATGAAGGCGGGAACTTGCCTGCACATTCGCAACCGTCAATTCTTTTCCGCTTTCAAAGCAATTGATCACCTTATGCTCTGCTCCGTGATACTGAAAGACCCGCTTGATCAATGGCGTCATGGATACTACATAAATATATACGAGCAGTAAGATCAATTTGAACAAGCTTTCCACTAATACCTGGGCCGTATGGCCACTGAAAATGGGTTCTGTCAATTTTGCGAGGAAGACTGGAATCAAGGTGAAAAGCAGCTTCCCAAATAGGAAGGAAAGAACGCCGATTACGGCAACTCCAAGCCATACACTCATTTTAGAAGATTCTTTCGTTTCATTTTTCTTTTCTTCCTGCTTTTCCCCGTCTTCTTCTTCATACTGTTCAGTTGAAAAGTTCAGATGTTTCGAGCCGGTGGCACTTGACTGAACCAGTGATACGATACCCCGTAGAAACGGTACTCTTTTTAATCTGTTGACAACAGGTTTCGATTCACGAGGCAGATGATAATATACAATCGTCGAATCTTTGCGGCGTACCGCGGTGACTGTGTGATGTTTGCCGCCGAACATGACGCCTTCCACTACAGCCTGCCCTCCGTAAACGGGTTTTTGAACCTCAGACATTTCTACACCAACCTAATAGTTATTCACGTAGCTCTCTCAAGGGTGCTAACATGTTTATTATCAAGCATCACAAGGGTATAGGCGCTCCTCCAAAATTTGAATGGAGGCTTTAACCCTGCAATTACTTTATGAATGTTGAATCACAGGAAAGTAGTATCCCGTGTACATTATAAACTTCAACAGAGGATGGGTATTTTCCTCTGAAAAAAGCAGATTATTTATGATTTAATCATACAGAATAAATCACAAAACCTCTAGTGATTCTCCTTTCTAAGAATAAAAAAAAATAGTTCTATTTAACAAAGGGCATACTACGTAGCGGAGGTGATTGATATGTCTTCTAATGAAAAGGGACAAATTCAACAGGAATATCAAAGCATGTTAATCTACAATGTATTTGCTGTCGGTTTTGTTGGGGGGGCTTTTGCCAGTTTTATCGGCATCATAGTCCATTATTTTAACTTTATGGATTTTAGCCCAAAATTCATACTTACCTCGTGGTCCAATATGACCTGGATCGATCATTGGCTCGGTACGGTAATGACGATAATTTTGTTCGGAATTCTATCCATGGGGATCGCTTTTATATACTATAGTCTTTTTAAAAGGATGAAGAGTATTTTTCCAGGTATTATTTTGGGGGTGGTTTGCTGGGCTTTGATGGTATTTGTCCTGAAACCGATGTTCGTCGATTTGCCGACCTTTTCTAAAATGTCTGCAAATACGGTTATAACTAGTGTATGCATTTGTATTTTATATGGTCTTTTTGTAGGGTTTTCTATATCATACGATCAACAGGAATATATCCGTCAAAAAAACAAAGCCGAGAAGCAATCGGAAAGCTGATTGCTTCTGTTGTAAAAAAGTAGTAAGACAATTTGTAATTATGATAGAATGTTCATGGAAAGCATTCTTTTAACATGAGCAGGTGTTTGATGATGACAAAAATCTTACTAATCAATGGTCCGAATTTAAATCGCTTGGGGAAGCGGGAACCTGCGCATTATGGATCCTCGACGCTTGCGGATGTGGAAGCGCAATTAATGCAGCAAGCTCAAGGGTTAGATGTGGAATTGACTTCTTTTCAAACGAACCATGAAGGAGCGATTATCGACAAGCTCCATTGGTCAGAGGATCATGGGATCGACGGGATTATCATTAATCCTGGAGCTTTTACTCATTATAGCTATGCGATTCGTGATGCAATAGCCGGAATTGATGTTCCAGTGGTGGAAGTGCATATTTCGAACATACATGCCCGTGAAAGCTTTCGGCATGATTCAGTGACCGCACCGGTAACTGCGGGACAGATTGTCGGCTTGGGGATACACGGATATGAATTGGCGTTGCAGGCGATCACAAAGATTGCAAAGGGGAGAAATTAAATGAATAAACTAATGCGCTTAAGAGCCTCAATGGAAAAGGCGGGCATTGATGGTTTTTTGATTACCAGTACATATAACCGTCGATTCATGACCAATTTTACGGGAAGTGCAGGCGTTGTCCTTATTTCCCAAAAGGAAGCTAAATTCATCACTGATTTCCGATACGTGGAACAAGCGGGCAAGCAGGCGCCGGACTATGAGATCGTTCAACACAAAGGAACCATCATCGAAGAAGTCGGAAAGCAGGCTAAGGCGATGAATATCGGCAAGTTGGGCTTTGAGCAAGAACACCTGACTTATGCTACATATAAGGCATACGAAGCGGCCATTGATGGTCAACTTTTGCCGGTCTCGGGGATAATCGAGAAATTACGCTTGATAAAGACTTCATCAGAGATTAAGATATTAAAGGAAGCGGCTGCTATTGCTGATGCTGCGTTTACACATATTCTGGATTTCCTGCGTCCAGGGATCTCGGAACTGGATGTATCCAATGAACTTGAGTTCTTTATGAGGAAACAAGGGGCAACTTCTTCTTCCTTCGATATTATTGTAGCATCCGGCTTAAGGTCCGCACTTCCGCATGGAGTGGCTACGGATAAAATCATCGAAAAAGGCGATTTCGTCACATTGGATTACGGGGCATACTATAATGGGTATGTGTCTGACATCACTCGGACATTAGCGGTTGGCCAGCCAAGTGAAGAACTTATTAATATTTATGACATTGTTTTAGAAGCTCAACTGCGGGGAATGGCTGGGATCAAACCTGGTATGACTGGCAAGGAAGCGGATGCACTAACTCGAAATCTAATTGAAGAAAAGGGATATGGGCAGTATTTTGGACATTCGACTGGACATGGAATCGGTCTTGAAGTTCATGAAGGTCCAGCATTATCCTTTAGGTCTGATATCATTTTAGAACCAGGTATGGCCGTAACCGTTGAACCGGGCATTTACATACCGGGGGTAGGCGGAGTGCGGATTGAAGATGATACAATCGTTACACTTGATGGTAACGAAGCACTTACTCATTCAACCAAAGAGTTAATCATTCTGTAAACATGTACATGTAGGAGGACAAATTTATGATTTCTGTAAACGATTTTCGCACGGGTGTTACGATTGAAGTAGATAATGGAATTTGGCAGGTTATCGAGTTCCAACACGTTAAACCTGGTAAAGGTGCAGCTTTTGTACGTTCTAAACTTCGTAACCTTCGTACGGGTTCAATCCAAGAGAAAACATTCCGTGCTGGTGAAAAAGTTGCTAAAGCACATATCGAAAACCGCAAGATGCAGTACCTTTATGCAAGTGGAGATAGCCATGTATTCATGGATAACGAAACATATGACCAAATCGAGCTTCCTGCATCAAGCATAGAACGTGAACTTAAATTCCTTAAGGAAAATATGGAAGTGCATATCATGACTTTCCAAGCGGAAACACTTGGGGTCGAGCTTCCAAACACAGTGGAACTTGAAGTGGCGGAAACGGAGCCGGGAATTAAAGGCGATACATCTTCAGGCGGCACGAAGTCAGCCGTACTTGAGACGGGCCTTTCGGTTCAAGTTCCATTCTTCATCAACCAAGGTGACAAACTATTGATCAACACTAATGAAGGTTCTTACGTATCACGTGCATAAATGAAAGGAGGCCGAGATTAATTTCTCGGCCTCAAATTTTAGACAAAAAGGTTTCGGAATGGTCTTATTCCGAAACCTTTTTGATTTTTTATTGGATTGGACTTCATGATGACGTAGATGATCTGCTTCTTCCATTTATTCTTGCCAAATAAGGAGTGTCACCACTTTCTGATGGTCCTTACTTTCTGTACACTGTGATAAAAATGAACGAGCCGCACAAATGGATGAGGATGAATTGTACACACGATGGCCCTCTTTAATCTCCAAGCCATAAAAAAACTTAGGAAAACTCGTTTTCTTCGAATTTGTCTACAGACTGTAGACCGGGATTAATTTCTCGGTCTTTTTTTGTTTTTTTGATCCAGGAAGATATAAAAAATCAATAAATGGTCTGTTTCTTTAATAGCCTGTCATCATTGCAGGCTGGTCGGCATATATTTTATTGAAAGTGGTGTATACAGGAGGATTGTCAAAATGGAAACGATTCTTTCTTTTTTACCGAAAAAATTATACGAGCAACTCCGGGGTATGACACCGATGATGATCGATAAGATGGAAGAACTGCGAATTCGGGTTGGAAGGCCGCTTGAGGTCATTGTAGGAGGGGAACCATACTTCTTTTCATATGAAGTGACCCATTCGGATGCGGATCAATTATTGAATCAAATAGGTCAATTTTCGTTATATACACTTGAAGAAGAATTAAAGCGAGGATATATAACAATAGCAGGCGGACATCGGGTGGGGCTTGCTGGCAAGGTGATTCTGGAAAATGGAGCGGTCAAAGCGATCAGGGATATTTCCTCATTCAATATTCGGGTTGCACGTGAAAAAATAGGTGCAGCTGAACCGCTCACTCCTTACTTATATGACGGGGAATGGCAGCATACCATGTTGATCGGTGCTCCGCAAACGGGAAAAACGACCATATTACGTGATATTGCAAGAATGATATCCAGTGGTAATGAAAAACATGGCATTGCCCCTCAAAAGGTGGGGATAGTGGACGAGCGCTCGGAAATTGCCGGATGTGTTCATGGTGTGCCGCAGCTCCAATTTGGAACAAGGGTTGATGTGCTCGATGGATGTCCTAAAGCGGAAGGGATGATGATGATGATCCGTTCGATGTCCCCGGATGTATTGATTGTGGATGAAATAGGCCGCGCAGCGGATACGCTGGCTGTGCTGGAAGCCGTGAACGCAGGTATTAAACTCATGATAACTACACATGGCCATACACTGGATGAAATTAAAAAGCGGCCTTTTATTGCCGAAATATTAAAGCAAAACATCTTTGAACGGTTTATAGAATTACAGAGAAGTAAATCCGGTAAGAGGAGCTACAATGTCCTTGATGCTGCCGGAGTTCCCATTTTCTTGGGGGGGAGTGTGAACCCGCATGTTTAAGTTAATAGGTGCAGCGATCATTATCATTGCAACGACATGGGCAGGTTTCGAAGCTGCGAAAAAATTAAGTATGAGGCCTCGTCAACTGAGACAGCTGAAAGTCGCCATGCAATCGCTTGAAGCCGAAATCATGTTTGGTCATACACCTTTGAAAGAAGCGTCAAGGAAACTTTCCAAACAGATGGCCAAACCTTTATCCATCTTTTTCGATGCATTTGCAAACCGACTCGACTCCGGAGAGACCACCGTCAAGGAAGCATGGGATGATAGTTTGAAGAAAATATGGCAATCCCTTGCTTTAAAACAGGGAGAATTCGAGATTCTTTCACAGTTTGGGGAAACGCTTGGAAAAAGCGATAAATATCATCAGCAAAAGCAAATCATGCTAACGATGGCACACTTGGAACGGGAAGAGAGCGATGCACTCGACCGACAGGGAAAATATGAAAAAATGATGAAAAGTCTTGGGTTTTTATCAGGGTTATTATTGATCATCTTACTGATGTAGGAATATGTGGGGGGAATGAAAATGGGCATTGATGTGGACATCATATTTAAAATAGCAGGTGTGGGGCTAGTAGTGGCATTTCTTCACACGATACTAGATCAGGTTGGGAAGAAGGAATATGCCCAGTGGGTGACACTTTTCGGATTCATCTATATTTTATTCATGGTAGCTTCTGTAGTAGAGGATTTATTTCAAAAAATTAAATCTGTATTTCTATTTCAGTAAGGGAGGGATTCGCGATTGAAATCATAAAAATCGTGGCCATTGCCCTAGTTGCCACCTTTTTGGCACTGATCGTGAAAGAGCAAAAACCAAATTTCGCATTCCTGCTTGTCGTTTTTGTAGGCTGCTCCATTTTTCTTTTTTTAGCTGACAAAATATACGAAATTATTTTAATGTTAGAAAAAATTGCGGTTAATGCGAATGTAAATACCGTGTATCTAGAGACCATCTTGAAAATAATTGGAATTGCCTATATTGCAGAATTCGCTTCTCAAATTACAAAAGATGCAGGGCAAGGTTCGCTCGCTTCCAAAATAGAATTAAGCGGAAAAATCTTGATTCTTGCCATGGCGATTCCGATTTTAACGGTCATTATCGAAACGATTATACAGATGCTCCCAAGTTAAGGGATTACTCCTACTAGTCAATGAGGTGAATGTATGAAGCAGCGGATGCCTTACTTATCCATTCTATTCGTTTTACTCTTTTTTTTGCATGCATCTATTGGACAAGCTGCCGAAAATCCTGGAAATGGTGAAATCGAACAAGAGCCGATCATGCAGTCCGAGCTGGTACAAGCCCAAATAGAAAGGCTGGGTGTCGATGAGCTCAAACAATATTGGGATGACATCGTTACGGAATATGGAGGATTTCTACCGGAAAGCCAAAAAGGGAGCTTCATGGACTTCGTAAGCGGCGATAAGAAATTTTCCTTTGAGGAATGGATAAAGGGAATGACAAAATTCATTTTTCATGAACTGCTCGTCAATGGAAAGCTGCTAGGATCACTCATTTTATTAACCGTCTTCAGCATGTTCCTCCAGTCTTTGCAGAATGCGTTCGAGCAGAACTCCGTGAGTAAGGTCGCTTATGCAATCGTTTATATGGTGCTGATCATTTTGGCCCTTAACAGTTTTCATGTGGCGATTGAATATACAAAAGATACGATAGATTTGATGATTTCCTTTTTAATGGCGCTCATCCCTTTACTCTTGGCATTGATAGCTGCTTCAGGGGGACTTGTATCAGCAGCTTTCTTTCACCCGGTATTAATGTTTTTGATGAATACAAGCGGTATCTTGATCCAGTTTGTCGTCCTTCCGTTATTATTCTTTTCAGCGATTTTAAGCATCGTCAGCACGCTGACCGAACATTATAAAGTGACACAGCTGGCACAGCTTTTCCGTAATTTTGCCATCGGTATCCTTGGGGCATTCATGACCATATTTCTTGGTGTAATATCCGTACAGGGGGCATCATCTGCTGTAGCTGACGGAGTGACGATCAGGACGGCCAAATTCGTGACAGGTAACTTTATACCGGTAATAGGGCGCATGTTTACCGATGCAACCGATACGGTCATAAGTGCCTCCGTTCTTTTGAAGAATACAGTCGGCTTGTCTGGCGTCATCATACTCTTGCTCATTACCACGTTTCCCGCCATAAAAATCCTGATGATTTCTTTTGTCTATAAATTGGCAGCGAGTCTTTTGCAGCCGCTTGGCGGAGGACCTGTAATAAAATGCCTCGACATTATTAGTAAAAGCATGATTTATATTTTCGCTGCATTGGCCATTGTCTCACTCATGTTTTTCTTAAGTATCACGGTAATTATCGCATCTGGAAACATTACTCTGATGGTTCGTTAGAAAGGAGGAGGGCTTGGTGAGTTTTTTAGCTGGCTGGGTATCCAACATCATCATATTTGTATTGCTGGCTACTGTGATCGATATGCTCCTTCCGAATTCAGCTTTACAGAAGTATGCCAAAATGGTTATCGGACTTTTACTGATTGCGATCATCATCACTCCTATATTGGGATTATTCAACAAGGATTTTGATGATATTCTCACTGCAGCTACTAGTGAATTTGAGGATCAGAAAAAAAAAGATTTAGGAAATTTGACAGAAATGAAGAAAAAAGAAATACAAGCTACCCAGGGTGCATATATTTTAAAACAAATGGCTGTTGACTTACAGGCAGAAGTGGAAGAGGAGCTGATGGTGGATTATAACATGAAGATTAGTTCAATTGATGTAGGGGTCAAGAATGAAGAAGCACCTGGTGCTGATGATCTGCAGAACATAACCATCTCATTGGAAAAGGCAGAAGGGAAAGAAAACTCGGAGATAGAGGCAGTAGCGAAGGTTGATATCAATGCAGATAGCCCATCCACTTCAAATGATGCCAATCTGGATGCTGTCAGAAGGTTTCTGGCAACAAGTTGGTCTGTTGATGAAGAGATCATTGAAATCGCCGGGGAAAGGAAGTGACTGAGTATTGAACAAAGACAAAGGTCCATTATCCTGGCTGCAAAAACTATTAAATAAAGACCCTGACCAAAAAGAGCCTAAGGAAAAAAAACCTTCCCTGTATGTCTATGCTCTAATAGTTGTCCTTTTGGGATCGGGAATCATGATGGCCGGGAATTTGTTAACCACCAACCAGACGGGAGAAACATCAAAAGTGACGACTGTATTCAATAATGATAAACAGCAGGATGATGAAGAGGATGTTGAAACATTCGGTCAGAAGAAATCAGAATTCAAGACTACAAAAGACTATGAAATATATCTACAGAATGAAATGAAGGAAGCGCTTGAATCCATCGCAGGCGTCCAGGATGTAAAAGTCGTAATCTACGTCGATGCATCCGAGAAGAAAGTATATGAACGAAACAAAGTCACCCAAAAACAAGTCACTGAAGAAACCGACCAGGAAGGCGGCAAAAGGACGGTCGAAGACACATCGGTTGATGAACAGCTCGTTTTGATCAAGAGCGGTGAGAAAGAAGGACCGATTATTTCGGAAACGAAAAAACCTAGTGTGCGAGGAGTCCTGGTAGTCGCAAAAGGGGCCGAGAACATTCAAATAAAGAAGTGGATCATCGAGGCTGTCACACGCTCACTTGATGTACCGAGTCACAGGGTTTCTGTCATGCCTAAAAAATAAGGGGGAAAATTTACATGCTATTAAAAAAACAAACCGTTTGGTTATTGACTATGCTAAGTTTGGTCGTTGTGCTTTCAGTCTATTATTTAACCGCTCCTGAAGAAAATGCCGCCGATATGACGTCAACAGAGCAAATGGAAAAGGAACAAAATAAAACTGAAAGCAAAACAGAGAACAAAGCGGATACAAAAGGGGAAACTAAAAGTGAAAAAGAAACGTCCAAAAATACAGAAGGTTCCTCTGTAACCATTGCATCTGGAGATGAGTTCGAATCCTTAAGGATGCAGATTGAAGATGAACGGGCGAAGCTGAATGAAGAATTGACTGCAAAGATGGGCAACACGGAATTATCAGCTGAAGAACGGGACGAGGCTTATGCAAAAATCGAACAATTAAGTGAAACGAAAGTAAAAGAAAATATTATCGAAAACTTAATTGTTGCCATGGATTACAATGCTGCACTGGTCCGGGTGGACGGAACGGATGTAAAGGTGAGTGTCAAGGCCGATAAACAGACCAAAACAGAGGCCAATAATATTATCCGCCTCGTAAGGAAAGAAGTAAGCGATGCGCAAAATGTAGTGGTCGACTTCCAACCGGAAAAGTAATCACACATACAGAACGCTGATACAGAACAGTTCAACATCATAAAAATTTGAAAGCCCTCCTTAATAAAAAAGGGAGGCTTTTTATTATGATTTTTTTAACTATCTCAAACCGGGAAACTTTAGAGGAAAAGTTTTTTTATGTCAATTGATATCAGGAATTCAAATAGAATCGGTATTAATGATCCTCCGTAATATTCTAGAAAAGTAATTAAAGTGGATATTATTGCTGATTTTCTACGAGTGAAATGCAAAATTCAAGAGAGAGCGTTAAGGTGCCCCAGTTGAAAAATATTCACAATATTATAATAAAGGTGTAATATAAAAGTATGGATAACAAGTTACAACTAATCTATCATTGAATTTGTATAAGCTAATATTGTATGATGTTAGAAGCTGGTCATAAACTTTTCAATTCTCTAAGGGAAACAATATTTTGAGAAAGTGAAATATCTGTTATAATACAGATGAGGTTTGTATTCAGTTTATTCGCATTCGCATAAAGAAAGCGGCTACTTTGTGCAGTATTGGACAAAGTAGGATAAGCTAAGAGTAAGGTTACATAAAATATTATGCCTCACAAACTCATATTAAATTAGACAAGGGGTGCCACAAAATGAAAGTGCAAGAAATACGTGAAATTATTAAGCTAGTCGATCAATCAAATATCAGTGAATTCGTTTTTGAAAATGAAGGAACGAAAATTAAAATGAAAAAAACTGAAACGGGTACAGTGTTACACCCAGCAGCAGTTCCAGAAGTTGTTCACACCAATGCAGCTGTAGAGGTAAAGCCCGCAGCCGCTCCTGCACCTGAAGTGCCGAAAGCTGTTGAACCAGCAAAACCGACTGCAGCAGACACTGAAAATTTACATAAAATCACTTCTCCGATGGTCGGGACATTCTACCAATCTCCTGCACCGGATTCACCTGCATACGTAAAAACAGGCGATAAAGTAACGGGGGATTCCATCGTGTGCATCGTGGAAGCCATGAAGCTTTTCAATGAAATCGAAGCCGAAGTAAGCGGTGAAATCGTTGAAGTCCTTGTAAAAGAAGGCCAGCTTGTAGAATATGGTCAACCATTATTTTTAGTAAAGCCTGAATGAGGAGCTGTTTCTAAATGATTAAAAAGGTATTAATTGCCAATCGCGGGGAAATTGCTGTCCGAATCATCCGGGCATGCAAGGAATTAGGAATCGAGACTGTTGCGGTCTATTCAGAAGCAGATAAAGAAGCATTACATGTTCAACTTGCGGATGAAGCATATTGCATCGGTCCTAAATTATCAAAAGACAGTTATTTAAATAAAACGAACATTATCAGCACAGCCAAGAAAACGGGATCCGATGCGATTCACCCAGGATATGGCTTCCTTGCTGAAAATGCTGACTTTGCTGAGCTATGCCGTGAATGCAATATCATTTTCATCGGTCCAAGCCCTGAAGCTATCAATAAAATGGGAACAAAGGACGTAGCAAGGGAAACCATGCGCAAAGCTGGTGTACCGATCGTTCCAGGTTCTAAAGGCATAATTAAGGATACGGATGAGGGTGTGGCCTTAGCTAATGAAATGGGCTATCCAGTCATCATCAAAGCTACTGCCGGCGGGGGCGGTAAAGGTATCCGCGTCGCAAGGACGGAAGAAGATCTGATTAAAGGCATTAACATCACACAGCAGGAAGCCGCGACGGCATTTGGGAATCCAGGCGTCTATATTGAAAAGTTCATCGAGGACTTCCGGCACGTTGAAATACAGGTCATGGCAGATAATCATGGCAATGCCATCCATTTAGGTGAGCGTGATTGTACGGTCCAGCGACGTTTGCAAAAACTTGTTGAAGAAACCCCTTCACCCGCATTGGATGGTGAAACACGTGCGGAAATGGGGCAGGCTGCAGTAACGGCAGCACTTGCCGTTAATTATTCAGGTGCCGGAACAGTAGAATTTATTTATGACTATGTGAATAGAAAATACTACTTTATGGAAATGAATACACGTATCCAGGTTGAACACCCAGTTACAGAAATGGTAACGGGCGTGGATTTGATTAAAGAACAGATCCAAGTTGCTTCAGGCAGCAAACTATCGCTTTCGCAAGAGGATGTCACTTATAACGGTTGGTCTATCGAATGCCGGATCAATGCTGAAAATCCAGAAAAGAATTTCATGCCTTCTGCAGGTAAAATTCAAATGTATTTACCGCCAGGCGGCTACGGAGTTCGTGTTGATTCCGCGGCATATCCTGGGTACTCGATACCGCCATATTACGATTCCATGATCGCTAAATTGATTGTCCATGCACCTACTAGGGAAGAGGCAATCGATAAGATGAAACGCGCCTTAGGTGAGTTTGTCATTGAAGGGATCAGTACCACAATTCCTTTCCATATTAAGTTACTTCAGCATGAACAATTTGTTTCCGGAGAATTTAATACCAAATTCCTTGAAATATATGATGTAATGAACTCATAATGTAAAGGAAGACAGGAGGTGCTTTTGAATGAGTGAAATGGAAGGCCAATTACTCGAAATGAATGATTATAATAGTGGGCTGGGCAAAGTGGAGATCGCACCTGAGGTAATAGAGGTGATTGCGGGTATCGCTGCATCGGAAGTTGAAGGTGTTGCACATATGCGCGGGAATTTCGCCACGGGTGTCGTTGAAAAGCTTGGGAAAAAGAACCACGGTAAAGGTGTTAAAGTGGACTTAACGGGAGAATCCATCAAAGTCGAACTTTATTGTGTCATGAAGTTTGGTGTTTCAATTCCGAAAGTTGCTCAGGAAGTGCAAGATAACATTCGTGAAGCTTTGTTGAATATGACCGCTATCGACGCGGGCGAAGTGAACATTCATGTAGTGGGCATTGCGTTTGAAAACGCTAAACAAGAAGCGGATTACGAACAAGAAGTGTAAGTGGCTTCATTCGATTCGCACCTGCAAAAACCCGGCAAAAAGCCGGGTTTTTGTTTTTTTGAATGGTAACTCCAGATACCCCGTTTTTGAGGCCTGCTTATAATATTAAATTTAAATGAACATAATAAGGCGGTGTCTGGAAGTTTCCCTTTAATTCAAGGGTGATTTCTGTTAGAGTGTAAAAGGTGAAATATGAGCATGAAAGCTAGGCATGAGCTTTTTGACACTTTCAAAAAGTATGGGACTGTGTTGGCCGTTTAATTCCGAAAGTTATCTTGAATTGTTATCCTGAATCAAGATATTTGAGTCTTTTGGCCTTAATTTTAGTGGGATTTAGCTTGTTTTTTAAATAATATGGCGAAAATCTTAATATTTTTGAAAAAATGTTATTTAATGTTCGTTTGTTCTAGCATTTTCATATATAATAGTAGATGTTAAAGGAGTAAGATTATGAAAAGAAGAGAAGCCCGTGAAAAATCCCTTCAAGCACTATATCAAATAGATATTGCCAACTCGAATGCAGAAGAAGCAATGGAAAGCGTACTGGATGGTGCTCCTACTGATGAATACTTCAAGAAATTAGTAATGGGGATAACGGAAAATCGTGAACAAATTGATGGAATGATCAGGGACAACTTAGAGAATTGGACGTTGGAAAGACTGGCGAACATTGATCGGAATTTACTGCGGATCGCGGTTTATGAAATGATTCAAAGTGAAGATGTTCCTGTAAGTGTTGCAATGAATGAAGCTATTGAAATTGCTAAGAAATTCGGTGATGATCAATCGAGCAGCTTTGTAAATGCCGTTTTATCCAAAGTGAAGGTGAAAAGCGGCAGTTGAAGCTGCAGCCTTGAACAAGGATTCTCAGCAATTTCTTTAGCAAAATTAACTTGGGAGGAATAAACACATGTCAGCTCAAATCATTAATGGTAAAGAAATTGCAGAGTCAGTTAGGCAGGAAATCAGTAAGGAAGTTCAACATTTACGTGATAAAAATATCGTTCCGGGATTGGCTGTAATCCTGGTGGGTGACAATCAAGCATCACAAACCTATGTGCGCAATAAGCAAAAGGCCTGTGAGGACTTGGGCATGCATTCCGTATTAATTAAAAAGCCTGCGGAACTCTCTCAGGAGGAATTAATTCAGAGCATTGCTGAATTAAACCAGGATGACAGCATTCATGGTATATTGGTGCAGCTGCCATTGCCTGGACATATTCAGGAAAAAGCGATCATTGAAGCGATTTCCCCTGAAAAGGATGTAGATGGATTCCACCCGATTAATATTGGGCGGATGATGACGGGACAGGATGCATTTTTACCTTGTACTCCATACGGCGTCATGGTGATGCTTGAGTATATCGACTATGACCTTGAAGGTAAGCATGTTGTCATCGTAGGGAGAAGTAATATCGTTGGAAAACCAGCGGGACAATTGTTTTTGAATGCAAATGCTACTGTTACATACTGTCATTCACGGACAAAGGACCTTGCCTATTATACCAAGCAAGCCGATGTCGTTGTGGCCGCTGTCGGAAAGAGGGACACGATCACGAGTGACCATATTAAAGAAGGCGCAGTCGTCATTGACGTCGGAATGAACAGGAATGATGAAGGGAAGCTTTGCGGTGATGTGGCGTTTGATGAAGTGAAAAATAAGGCTTCATACATTACACCTGTTCCTAAAGGCGTTGGTCCCATGACGATTACGATGCTTATGAAGAACACGGTCAAATCTGCTCAAAAAGCACTTGAACTGAACAAGCAAGCATTAAAAAGCTGAAAAAAACGTTAAATTATTTTAAAGAAGCGGACCTCTTGTTTTATAATAACGGGAGACCGCTTTTTTTTCCATTCATGGATCCATAAGTAAGTTTTCTTTATATCCGATTTCCATCGGAAGGAGACATTATATGAGCAACCAACAATATTTGAGTGTGTCGGCTTTAACTAAGTACATCAAAAGGAAATTTGATGCCGACCCTCATTTGCAAAATGTATACATAAAAGGTGAAATTTCGAATTTTAAACAACATACAAGCGGACATATGTATTTTACTTTAAAGGATGAGAAGGCCCGACTTCTTTCCGTTATGTTTGCCGCCAATAATAAAGGGATGAAATTCCTGCCCGAAAATGGTATGAAGGTACTTGTTAAGGGCGATATATCATTATATGAAGCTGGGGGACAGTATCAGCTTTATGTGAAGAGCATGGCCCCTGACGGTGTGGGGGATTTGTATCTTGCTTATGAACAGCTGAAGAAAAAGCTGGAGGCGGCAGGTTTGTTTTTGGCCGAACATAAGAAGCCGATCCCGCAGTACCCTAAGTCTGTAGGAGTCATAACATCCCCGACCGGAGCTGCATTAAGAGATATCCTGATAACTATCAAGCGGAGATATCCAATCGCCAGGATCATTGTTTATCCAGCACTTGTGCAAGGGAATAATGCCGCTAAATCGATTGCCAAGGCAATTTCAATGGCTAACGCAAGGGCAGAAAGCGATGTTCTCATTGTCGGAAGGGGTGGCGGATCGATCGAGGAGTTATGGGCCTTTAATGAGGAGATAGTGGCTGAATCGATTTATGATTCCGATATACCGGTAATTTCTGCTGTCGGTCACGAAACGGATTTCACCATTGCTGATTTTGTCGCCGATATGCGTGCTCCTACACCGACTGGTGCAGCGGAGTTAGCGGTTCCTCACTTGAATGAAATACTCGAACGCCTGATGAACCGCAAAAATCGGTTGACCCGTTCCATTCAAGAAGCGGTCAATTTTGAACGAACACGTTTGACCAGGTTGGAGAGGTCTTATGCTTTCCGTTATCCGCATAAAATGTATGAACAGAAGCTGGAACAGCTAGACAAGACGATGGACAGGCTAGGGAGGACCAGCACGCGATATTTCATCAAAAAGAGAGATGAGCTGAATCAGCTGAACGAAATTCTCAAAAAGCAGCATCCTGAACAAGCGGTGAAAAATGCGAAAGATGAATTGCAGCAGCATGCAAAGCTTTTACGTAGGGCCATGGAAGCCATCTATCGGCAAAAATCCCAGCAATTCGTTCATATTACAGCCACTTTGTCTGCCCTCAGTCCACTAAAAATCATGGAACGGGGCTATGGATTGGTTTTTGCAGAGGATGAGACCTTAGTGAAAAGTACACAGCAAGTATCAAAAGGGGATAAGATAGCGGTTTCGATTAAAGATGGAACCCTTGAATGTGAAATTAAAGAAATAAAGGAGCGGATTGAACCATGACAAAAAAACAGGAAGCTACATTTGAAGAAGCGATGGAGAATCTCGAAAAAATTGTAGAACAGTTGGAAGAAGGCGATGTGCCCTTGGAAGAGGCCATCTCCATATATAAACAAGGAATGGATTTATCAAGGCTTTGCCATTCAAAGCTTAAGGCTGTTGAAGATCAGTTGACTCAAATTTTACGCGAAGATGGGGAACTTGAAAACTTCGCTGTACAGGAGGAAGAATGACATGGGTACGGCGTCCTTTGAAATGTTTTCTAAAGAATATAAAACGGTTATAGAACGGGAAATCGTGGAATATGTCAATAAACTTAAAGCACCGGCAGTGGTCAAAGAAGCCATGATCTATTCCCTGGAGGCAGGAGGTAAACGAATTCGCCCGTTATTGGTCTTTGCTGTTCTGGAGGCCTTTGGAAAAAGCTTGAGGATCGGGATTCCTGCTGCGGCTGCCATTGAAATGATCCATACATATTCTTTGATTCATGACGATCTTCCGGCGATGGATGATGATGATCTCCGCCGCGGAAAACCGACGAACCATAAAGTGTTCGGTGAAGCGGTGGCAATACTGGCAGGTGATGCGCTTCTTACATATAGCTTTCAATTGGTGACGGATATGGTCGATCCCGAGGTGACGGCTGAAATGAAGCTGAATCTTGTAAGTGAAATTGCGAAGTCTGCCGGGGCCGAAGGAATGGTTGGAGGTCAAGTTGCCGATATGGAAGGTGAAAGTAAACAGCTGACCCTTCAGGAATTGGAGTATATCCATGAACATAAAACAGGGAAGTTATTGACTGCAAGCATCCTTTCCGGTGCTATATTAGCCGGAGCGAATGAAGAACAGCAACTCTATTTACGTGACTTTGCATACCACCTGGGGCTTGCTTTTCAAATTCGGGATGATATTCTGGATATTGAAGGGTCCGTCGAGTTGATCGGCAAGCCGGTTGGCAGTGACGTTGGTAATCATAAAAGCACATATCCTTCTTTACTTACGCTTCAAGGGGCAAAGGAAAAGTTGGAACATCATATAGAACTTGCCCATGCCGCTTTAGGAAAAACAAACTTACAAACGGGTTTGTTGAATGAACTAACCGATTTAATAGCGAACCGTAACCATTGATTGAGCTAAATTTGTTATCAATTGAGGTTTTATGGTATACTCATTGTGCAAAAATATGTGAAAATCAAAATGAATTTTTTAATTGAGATATGTGATAAATGGGTATATTAAGCCGCCGAAATCACCTGGGTGTTGGCGGCTATTTTTTAACTTAAAACCAATTTTTCGGTCTAGTCATCCATAGCCCTCTTTAACGAGGCTTTGTTTATGCTTACAACCGAAAATTACAGAAAGTGAGTGGTCCTGTTTGGATCTTCTATCTATAAAAGACCCTTCTTTTTTGAAGAAGATGAATAATGAAGAACTTGTCGACTTAAGTGTGGAAGTACGTAAATTCCTTGTGGAAAAATTATCGGTGACAGGTGGACATATTGGTCCCAATTTAGGTGTCGTCGAGTTGACTATAGCCTTGCATAAAGAATTCGACAGTCCGAATGATAAAATTTTATGGGATGTCGGACATCAATCCTATGTCCATAAGATCCTGACTGGCAGAGCAGGAGAGTTCGACACCTTAAAGAAATACAAAGGTCTTTGCGGTTTTCCTAAAATGATTGAAAGCCCCCATGATGTTTGGGAAACCGGTCACAGTTCGACTTCCCTTTCAGCGGCGATGGGAATGGCGGCTGCCCGTGATATCAAAGGTGAAAACAGTTTTATTTTGCCGGTGATCGGGGATGGTGCCCTAACAGGCGGAATGGCGCTTGAAGCGTTGAATCATATCGGAGATGAAAAGAAGGACATGATCGTTATCCTGAATGATAATGAAATGTCCATAGCCCCTAACGTAGGTGCCCTGCACACGATATTGGGAAGATTGCGTACAGCGGGCAAATATAACTGGGCAAAAGATGAATTGGAGCTTCTTTTGAAAAAAATCCCTGCAGTCGGTGGTAAACTTGCAGCTACAGCTGAACGGCTGAAGGATAGCATGAAGTACTTATTGGTTTCAGGAATCTTTTTCGAGGAGCTCGGTTTCACATACCTTGGACCAGTGGATGGTCATAATTATGAAGAATTGCTGGAGAATTTAAGATATGCCAAGAAAACGAAGGGACCTGTACTGCTGCATGTCATCACGAAAAAAGGCAAGGGCTATTCACCTGCCGAGCTGGATACAACAGGAAACTGGCACGGGACAGGCCCATACAAAATCGAGACAGGCGATTTCGTGAAATCCACTAGTAAAGGTCCTGCTTGGAGCGCTCTTGTAAGCGATACTGTCAGCAGGCTAGCCCGTGACGATGAGCGGATTGTCGCGATTACACCTGCAATGCCCGTTGGTTCGAAATTGGTGGGCTTTTCTCAAGAGTTCCCAGAGCGTTTCTATGATGTGGGGATTGCCGAGCAGCATGCTGCAACTTTTGCAGCTGGATTGGCAACGCAAAAAATGAAACCTTTCCTGGCTATATATTCAACTTTCCTGCAAAGGGCTTATGACCAGGTGGTGCATGATATCTGCCGCCAGAATTTGAACGTATTCATTGGGATCGATCGTGCCGGATTGGTTGGTTCCGATGGTGAAACGCATCAAGGCGTTTTCGACATTGCTTTCTTACGCCATGTACCGAATATGGTGTTGATGATGCCGAAAGATGAAAACGAAGGTCAGCATATGGTCAATACGGCCTTAAACTATAATGATGGTCCGATTGCTATGCGTTTCCCTCGTGGGAATGGTTGGGGAGTTGTGATGGATACCGAATTACAGCAGATTCCAATCGGTTCGTGGGAAGTTCTTAAAGAAGGAACGGATGCTGCCATCTTAACGTTCGGTACAACGATTCCGATGGCTCTTGAAGCGGCAGAACTGCTAGAGAAAGAGGATTACTCAGTTAAGGTGATCAATGCGCGGTTCATTAAGCCTTTGGATGAGAACATCCTAAGCAGTCTCCTTGGTGAAAAAATGCCTATTTTGACAATAGAAGAAGCGGTTCTTCAAGGTGGTTTTGGTAGTTCAGTACTTGAATATGCCCATGACCAAGGATTTTATGGGGCAATTATAGATCGAATGGGAATACCTGATAATTTCATTGAACACGGAAGTGTCGATGAACTTCTTGAAGAAATCGGTTTAACGACTGAGACAGCCATCAAAAAGATTAAAATGATAACACCCAAAAAAGAAAAAAGGGCCTGACAATATGAAAGTGATGAAAGAAAGAGTAGATGTATTACTTGTAGAACAAGGCTTGGCCGATACACGTGAAAAAGCGAAACGTATGGTAATGGCAGGCCTTGTCTACGCGAATGAAGAGAGGTACGAAAAACCGGGGGAAAAAGTGCCGGTCGATCTCGAATTTACGATCAAAGGAAAAGTCATGCCTTACGTTTCAAGAGGCGGTCTTAAACTTGAGAAGGCATTAAGGGAATTCGATTTACAAGTGAATGGTAAAATACTGCTTGATATCGGTTCATCAACTGGTGGGTTCACGGATTGTGCATTGCAAAATGGCGCTCTCATGTCTTATGCGCTTGATGTGGGCTATAATCAACTTGCCTGGAAGCTTAGGCAGGATGAGCGGGTTAAAGTAATGGAACGGACCAATTTCCGTTATGTTACACCCGCCGATCTTGATGGGGAGATGCCAAACTTTGCAAGCATTGATGTTTCTTTCATCTCGCTCACGTTAATTTTACCGGTGCTAAAGACCTTGCTCGTCCCGAATAGTGATGTCGTTGCCTTGGTTAAACCGCAATTCGAAGCTGGGAAGGATCAAGTGGGTAAAAAGGGGATTGTTCGCGATCCCAAAATCCATAAACAAGTATTGGATAAGATCATTTCTTTTTCTATAAAGGAAGGCTATGATATTAAGGATGCCTCCTTCTCACCGATTACCGGTGGTGATGGAAATATTGAATTCTTACTTCATTTACACTGGCAAGGGTCGAAGGATGAAGGCACGATATTGCTTTCGAAAACGGTTGACGACATCGTTGGAGAGGCCCATGCCCAATTTAAAAAAGAATAGGTAGAACTTTGTATGGCTCCTTTAGCTGAATGGTTGGCTAAAGGAGCTTTTTAACTATACAATGTGGGCATGCACTGAATCATTTAAGGGTGGATACATAAAATAGGTACGTAAAAAATACACTTGTATTCATTTTTAGAGAAAAAGTTGTACAATTGCATAAAAATCCGATAACATTAATATTAGCCACTTACTAAAGCGGCCTATTTGTACGTACTGAAGATAACGAAGAAATCCCATATGGGGGAAGCTTGCTTAAGTAAGAAATGAAAGTGATTCCATTAAATGAGCAACAGTTGAGAAGAGGTGCTTCTACTTATGAATAAAGGACAACGACATATAAAAATAAGGGACATCATAACGAATAATGATATTGAAACCCAGGATGAGTTAGTTGAGGAATTGAAGTTAGCTGGATACAATGTAACTCAAGCCACTGTTTCAAGGGATATTAAGGAGCTTCACCTTGTAAAGGTTCCTTTGACGGATGGAAGGTATAAATACAGTCTGCCGGCAGACCAGCGCTTCAATCCACTTCAAAAATTAAAGAGAATCCTTGTCGATGCATTTGTACGCATTGACTCAGCCAACAATTTACTGGTTATGAAGATGCTCCCAGGTAATGCCCAGGCAATCTGCGCATTGATTGATAATTTAAATTGGCAAGAAATACTCGGGACGATCGGCGGCGACGATACTTGTTTGATTATCTGCCGTTCTGAGGAAGATGCAAAGATCATTTCCGGCAAATTCTTGGACATGCTCTAATAATGTTGTGAGGTGACCTAGATTGTTAACAGAACTATCGATTAGGAATTTTGCGATCATAGACAGCCTGTCCGTTTCATTTGAGAAAGGCTTGACGGTCTTGACAGGGGAAACAGGGGCAGGGAAGTCAATCATAATAGATGCCGTTCATCTTTTAGTTGGGGGACGCGGTTCTGCAGAGTTCATTCGGCATGGTGAGTCTAAGGCCGAAATAGAAGGATTATTCCAAATTGAAGATGAAAAACACCCGGTCTTTGCCAAAGCGGAAGAGTTTGGCCTGGATATGAATGATGGGATGGCGATACTTCGAAGGGACATCTCACAAAGCGGCAAAAGCGTTTGCAGGGTAAATGGAAAGCTTGTAACGATTTCCACTTTACGCGAGGTAGGCCGAACATTGATAGATATCCATGGTCAGCATGAACATCAGGAATTAATGGATGAACGACTCCATCTTCCGCTGCTCGATCAATTCGGCGGTGAAAAGATCGCATCTGCACTCACTGAATACCAAAAGCTATATAAACGCTATGAAACCGCTTCTAAACAATTGAATGGCTTGAGCCAAAATGAACAGCAAATGGTCCACCGCCTTGATTTGATCCAATTTCAATTCGATGAAATCCAAAAAGCTGATTTGAAGTTACGCGAAGATGAAGAATTGATGGAAGAGCGGAAGAAAATTAATAATTTCGAAAAAATTCATGAAGCGCTGCAAACCAGTTACAATGCTTTAAATGGTGAGCAGCATGCAATTGATTGGCTTTCCGTAGCCATGAATAATTTGGAGGAAGCGGCAGGGCTTGATGAGGGTTTAAAGAACAGCTCTGAAACCGTTTCAAATAGCTACTTCCTGCTTGAAGAGGCCGTGTCAAACATCCGAGACCAATTAGACTCTTTGGATTATGATACAGAACGTGTGGAATTCATTGAAAGCCGCCTTAATGAAATAAATCAATTAAAGCGTAAATACGGGCGGACCATAGAGGAAATCCTGGAATATGGAGCCGCAATAGAAGAAGAAGTAGAAAAACTGCTAAATAGGGAAACCCATATAGCGAAGCTTGAAAAGGAAATGAAATCCATAAAGGCAGATTTAATTGTCGAAGCAAAGAATCTTTCTGAACTTCGCCAGAGCTTCGCTCAGCAATTGACCAAAAAGATCCATAAGGAATTAAAAGATTTATACATGGAAAAGACAATTTTCGAACCACATTTCCTTCAAACGGCTTATACTTTCGATGAATTGTCAGATAGGGGCATTAATCAGTCAGGCCTGGATTCAATGGAATTTTATATTTCCACCAATCCAGGTGAACCGTTAAAACCTCTTTCCAAAATCGCATCTGGCGGAGAACTGTCGAGGATCATGCTGGCTTTGAAAAGCATTTTCTCCAAACATCAAGGCATAACATCCATTATATTTGATGAAGTGGACACAGGTGTGAGCGGAAGGGTTGCACAATCCATTGCCGAAAAGATCTATAAAGTGGCAACTGGATCACAAGTATTGTGCATATCCCATTTGCCACAGGTGGCCGCTATGGCGGATACCCACCTTTTCATAGCAAAAAATGTAAGGGCGGGACGCACGAATACCTCGGTCAAGCCGCTAATTGAAACGGAAAAAGTAAAAGAAATCGGCAGGATGATTTCAGGAGTCGAGATAACGGATTTGACGAAGCAGCATGCCAATGAATTAATCCAGCTGGCCAAAAGGCTGAAGATTACATCATGAAGGGCCGGTAAGGAGATTATTTAAATTTATCATAAGCATTCATTGTAAAGCTATCCAAAAACGGATAGCTTTTATTTTTTGCACCTGTTATAAATGACTGTCATGAGGGCTAAATTAAAGGTGTAGCCATAAAGTTTCAGAGAGCGAGGAGAGTGAATGGATTGAAATTTATATGGATAAACAGGATCATCGGTGGAATTCTCCTTGTTTCGCTATTAACATTAGGGTTATACCAGCCATCTCGTGAATATTTTTTAATTCCAAATCATCTTGTACTATTTGAAGGAAGTCAATATAGTATTTCCAAATCATTGCCTGTTTCTGCAAAAACTTCGGGATCCAGTGATGGAATTTCGCTTCATGATGAACAAGCCTCGATTACGCTTGGTGCTGAAAAACCAGGTACGAATGAAGTGTTACTCGATGTAGCAGGCTTACCTGCCAAAAAGGTCGACATCAGGGTGTTAAAAGACTTTAAAGTCATGCCTGGAGGCCAATCCATTGGAGTAAAGCTTAATACTCTTGGGGTTCTCGTAGTAGGTCATCATCTTATTGATACTGCGCAGGGGAAAAAATCACCGGGAGAAAAGGCAAAAATTGAAATCGGTGATATTATTACAGAAATCAATGGTCAGACGATAAAGAAGATGGGGGATGTAACCCCTTTTGTTCAGCAGGCAGGCGAAAAGGGTGAGGCGTTGAAACTTGTCATTAACCGTGATAATGAAGTGCTTCATAGTACCCTATTACCTCTAAAAGATAAGAATGAAGGAACTTACAAATTGGGTTTGTATATCCGTGATTCGGCAGCTGGCATCGGAACGATGACGTTTTATCACCCGGATTCAAAAAAATACGGGGCGTTGGGACATGTTATATCCGATATGGATACAAAAAAGCCGATAGTTGTCAAGGACGGACAGATTGTCCAATCGACGGTCACATCTATCGAAAAGGGAAGCAATGGTGATCCAGGAGAAAAATTGGCACGCTTTTCTTCCAATAAAGAAAAAATAGGAAATATCAATCGCAATAGTCCCTTCGGAATTTTTGGGAAGTTAAATCAAGATTTTAAAAATGGAATTAACGATAAGCCACTCCCCATCACCCTTTCCCATGAGGTAAAGGAAGGACCAGCAAAAATCCTTACAGTGGTGGATGGTTCTGAAGTGGAGGAATTCGATGTTGAAATCGTCAGTTCCATACCACAGAAGTTCCCCGCAATTAAGGGAATGGTCTTAAAAGTGACGGATAAGGAATTGCTTCAAAAAACGGGTGGGATCGTTCAAGGTATGAGCGGCAGTCCTATCATACAAAATGGGAAATTAATCGGTGCAGTCACCCATGTATTCGTTAATGATCCTACAAGTGGGTATGGAGTCCATATCGAATGGATGTTAAACGAAGCCGGTATAAATATATACGACAAAGATAATTATGAAAAGGCAAGCTAAGAATCCGGGTATCCTTTTGGATGCCCCTTTTTAATGGAAAGTGATGATTATGATAAATTTTGGGTAGGAATTAAATTGATTTTTTCTAAAAATAGAGGTTTTTTTGAAACGATGTGATAAAATGATAACGATGAGAAGATTTTTCGACAATTGCTTTATTCGAATAGCAAACGAAGTCGAAAACAAGAGATATCCGGAGAATAATATTGAATTCCTTATATTTTTTCAAAAATAAAAGGAATTTAGTTTCCATTGTCGAAAAGTTCAATTACAATAGAATTTAGTCATATAGAAAAAAAGACCAATTGTAGTTGAGGAGGAAATCAAGCGTGAAAAAAATTAAGGTGTGCGTTGTAGATGATAATAGAGAACTTGTTGGCCTTCTGGAAGAATACATTTCTGCACAGGATGACATGGAAGTAATTGGGGTGGCACATAACGGTCAAGATTGCCTGGGTATGCTTGAAAGCGTTGACCCGGATATATTGATCCTCGATATTATCATGCCTCATTTAGATGGGTTAGGTGTGCTAGAAAAACTTCGTGAAGTAAAACGGGGTGCCATGCCTAATGTGATTATGCTTACTGCCTTTGGTCAAGAAGATGTAACGAAAAAAGCTGTTGAGTTGGGGGCGTCTTACTTTATCCTGAAGCCATTTGATATGGAAAATCTGGCCAATCACATACGTCAGGTAAGCAGTAAAGGGCAGGCAGTTTTAAAAAATCATAGTCAGTTTAGCTATCGTCCCCAAAATGAATCCAAGCCGAAGAACCTTGATGCCAGCATCACAAGCATCATTCACGAGATTGGAGTCCCTGCACATATAAAGGGCTATTTGTATTTAAGGGAAGCCATATCCATGGTATATAATGATATTGAACTATTGGGTTCCATCACCAAAGTTTTATATCCGGATATCGCAAAAAAATACAATACTACGGCGAGCCGTGTTGAACGTGCCATCAGGCATGCGATTGAAGTGGCCTGGAGCCGTGGCAATATAGAATCCATTTCATCACTTTTCGGTTATACCGTAAGCATGACCAAGGCAAAACCTACAAATTCCGAATTCATTGCCATGGTTGCCGATAAGCTGCGCCTTGAACATAAAGCTTCTTGACAAGGGTAGAATCGTGGATTTGACGGCAATTTGGACGGGAAGTTAACCGTGAATTTATCGCTATTCCGATAAACTTTCCGGTGGAATACCAATAAAGACTGATCGTATTTGGCGGATAAACCCGGCATCTTTACGAGTCAGTATATAGGAAAATTCCGCAGTCGTCCAAACTGGGCGGCTATTATTTTTGCGTAGGGGCTTGTATTTATATCAATCCGTAATCGATTGAATGAATTACGTCATGACCATCGTATGACCCAAACGGAATTTGCCGCATGTATAAGGCTCAGTTTTACCCCTACGGAAAAGAGGCCAGTGAACCTTCGCTTGGCAATACCATGCTCATTAGCGGAAGGCTCGAAATGACGGTCAACGAAATATTTTATAGATAAGAATCGTGACGTCCTTGTTGGGCGTTTTTTTATGCTTTCGGCTTGCCGACTTCGTTTGAATCTTTATTAGGTAAGGCAACTTTAGGCCCACTTCCATACACTCGACGATGCGCCTTGCAACACACAGTTGGAAAGGTTGTAGCGTCATATCGGATATAGAGCGGCCCGCGGGGATTATGCAAGATTAAGACTGAAATGGGTCAAATAATTGAGGATCTCCATAAATATGAAGGATCTGCCTACAAAGCATAGTGTAAAAAAGATTTTCTTATTTGTAGCTGGGTGAAGAGTATTTTTTGGATATTTCAATCATTAGGAATTTAAAAATCGTATCCCCTGTGACCTCATTAGCTGAAAAAGTGGGCTGGACCTTCAATACGGGAAAATTCCTGTTGTACCTGGAAACCATTTTCTAATGGGGGATTGAAGTGGCATGCACTGGTGCACATGGGGCTAACTGATTGGCAAGCAGCTCCCTTCTTGAGGAGCTGGCTTTTGGAAATACGCAATACGCTTGGTCGTCTGCTTCCTACACGCCAGCAAGATTGATACCGGACGAAAAAGAGCAGTCCAAAGGTTCCTGTTAAATTTCCTTTTTACCTGATTGAGCGACATTTTCTTTTGGAACAGACTCAAATAAAGTAATCAGGTGGACTTATTCGACGTTATAACGACAGTATAAGAGGAATTCGGAAACCTGTTAGGAAAGGAGTGAGAAAGGGGAGGAACTAATCAGAGATTCAAAATAACAGAGATGAGCGAAATATTTGTAACTTCATGGTAGGGAATCCCCTGAAGGTCACGAAGCATCTCATAAATACGAGTGTGTACCGCAATTACCTTCGGCATGCTATCATTTGAGACTTACCCAGCCAGTTCGGGCCGTAAGACGCTTGCTGAGGCGATAGAAACCATGAGTGGTTAGCGTGTTTGATTGACGGATTTAGTTTTATCGGATTTGTTTTCATTATCGCTATAAAGGAGCGGAATAATGATACGGGAAACAAAAGCGAGTAATCAAGGCGGTACTGAGTGCCTGTCTGCATAAGACGTATGATGTAAAAGGGGAAGCGAGCGTATCTATTTTTCGCAAATGCAAAACATACCTTGCAGAAGAAATTGAGTCATTTGATGAAAGGAACCTTCTTTGCAGAAAATAATCAGCTGCATTTTATTTGAGTATTGAGCTAGATGAAAATAATTTGCTGTTTCTGTTCATAACATTGGGATATAACCATATGAGAGAGGCGGCGTTTCTTCATGACCTTAATCTTTGCACATCGAGGCTCAGCAGGAACACATCCAGAAAATACGATTTCGGCGTTCAAAGAAGCTGCGCGTGTCGGGGCGGATGGTATTGAAATGGATGTCCAGCTCTCGAAAGATGGGGAAGTGGTCATCATTCACGATGAAAAGCTCAATCGGACCACGAATGCCTCGGGATATGTAAAAGATAGGACCTTGATGGAGTTGAAAACCCTTAATGCGTCTTCAAACTATAAGGGTAAATTGGGGAAAGAAAAGATCCCGACACTTGAAGAACTATTTATTTGGCTTGACGAAAATCAGCTTTTTTGCAACATTGAATTAAAAAATACGCTTTTTCTGTATCCAGGCTTAGAAGAGAAAGTCATCCGACTCATCCGTACTTACGAAATGGAGGAAAGGATCATTCTTTCTTCTTTCAATCATTACAGCTTGGTCAAATGTCATCAATTTGCACCTGAATTGGAAACCGCACTGCTTTATAGGGATGGTCTATATATGCCTTGGATATATGCCAAGGCAATAGGCGGAAGTGCAATCCACCCAAATATCCGGGTTGCCCCTGATGCTCTCATTCAAACATCGATGAGTATGGGTGTTCCTGTACGGCCATATACCATTAATAAAGAAGCCGAGATGAAAAGGCTATTCAAATTGAGGTGCAGCGGCATCATAACCGATTTTCCGGAGGCAGCCGTACGGGTCAGGGAAGGATTGAAATCAAGATAAAGAAAGAAGGTGCCATACGAAACATGGCACCTTCTTTTTGCGTTTAAAATTTATTGAACCTGCTTTGGACCTTATTTTGTTTTCGATCTCGATGAAGGACGAAGCCGGCGATGAAGGCTATTCCGCCAATCGTAATGAGCAGTCCTATTAAAAATTGCAGCCAAAGGACTGGATAGGGAGGCTGCAGAATACCAAACACCATGTCCCTCATTATTTTTATACCATAGGCAGCAAAGGCACCGGGTATAAAAAGTATCAAAAAAGCGATTAAACGTTTCATGCGGTCAAATCCCTTCCGAAAATTCCGTCTTTAAAAAATGATAAAGGATATAAATTATTTGTCAAGTTTCGGGAATCCAGATAATGACTGGGAGTAGGTAGCTGTTTTTAAAGAGATCCGATATGGTAAAATGGTGTGGAGTATGAAAAAAATTGCATTGATTGATCTAATAAAAGAGGTAATTATATCTTAAGGGGGATGGCTCATGCAAAAGGTCATGATAGTAGGGGGAGGAGTGGGAGGGACAACCGTGTTGAAACTCCTATCGGTAAGTGAAGTATTCTCCATTGTTTGTATGGCTGATACGAATGAATCCGCTGAAGGGATGCTTGCTGCAAAGGAACGAGGGATTCCTACTGTGAATAATTGGAGCCTGGGATTGGAGCGGGATTTGGACATCATTTTTGATACGACCGGAGATCCTTCTGTCTATAAAAAGATAAAAAGGGACATGGGCGAACAAACGATTCTCATTCCTGGAAGTGTCGCCCTCATTATGACTAAGTTGTTTGAAGAGAAAAATCGTTTAATAAGTAAATTGGAGAATACCTCGGCAAAAATGGACTTGATCCTTAATACGACCAGTGAAGGGATGTTGGTGATTGATCATGAAGGATTCATCATCATGTTCAATGATAGTGCAGAACGTGCAACTGATAAAAAGCGCGAGGGTGTGATAGGCAGACATATCAAAGATTTCATCCCTTCAACTGGATTGCTGCGTGTGATGCAAACGAACCAAAAAGAAGTGAATCAGGAAATCACCCTTAGCAATGGAACGGAACTCATAACGACAAGGATACCTCTTGTGAATGCCGATAAGGAAATCATAGGGGCTTTTTCTGTGTTTAGGAATAAAACGGAAGCTGTACAATTGGCGGAGCAGATCACTGATTTAAAAGAGATACAGACGATGCTCCAGGCGATCATTCAATCCAGTGATGAAGCCATTTCTGTTGTGGATGATCAAGGCAGGGGGCTGTTGATCAATCCGGCATATACAAGAATCACTGGTTTAACAAAGACTCAAGTGATCGGTAAGCCGGCTTCCATCGATATTTACGAAGGTGAAAGTATGCACATGAAAGTGCTTCAGACAAAAAAGCCTGTTCGGGGTGTCAATATGCGTGTCGGCCCAAAACATAAGGAAGTGATCGTGAATGTTGCTCCGATCATTGTGGACGGGTGCCTGAAAGGGAGCGTTGGCGTCATTCATGATGTATCGGAAATTCAAGCCCTGACCCACGAACTGAATCGGGCAAGACAGATTATCCGGACATTGCAGGCTAAATATTCCTTTGATGATATAATCGGTGCTTCCGAAGAGATGAAGCTTCCCGTTGAACAGGCGAAATTATCGGCAAGAACACCTGCTACTGTCTTATTAAGAGGGGAATCAGGGACTGGCAAAGAGTTATTTGCACATGCCATCCATAATGCGAGCGATAGGAAATTCAATAAATTTGTTCGTGTAAATTGTGCGGCCATTTCGGAATCATTACTTGAAAGTGAACTGTTCGGGTATGATGAAGGAGCCTTTACAGGGGCAAGCAGGGGCGGAAAGGTCGGTTTTTTTGAAGAGGCAAATCAAGGGAGTATCTTTTTGGACGAAATTGGTGAATTACCAGCCAACATCCAAGCAAAATTACTTCGGGTATTACAAGAAAAAGAAATCGTCAGAGTGGGGGGGACGAAGCCGATTCCCATCAATGTCCGGGTCATAGCCGCTACGAATATCAATCTCGAAGAGGCCATCGCTAACGGATCATTCAGGGAAGACTTATATTTCAGGCTGAACCGCATGCCTATTTTCATTGCTCCATTAAGAAAGAGAAAAGAGGATTTAAGAGAATTGGCGGAGCATTTGATTAATAAAATCAATCAGGAATATGGACGAAGCATAGAGGGAATTACAGCAGCAGCTATACATAAGATGCAAATCTACAACTGGCCAGGTAATGTTAGGGAACTGGAAAATATCTTAGGGCGGGCAATCATTTTCATGAAATTGAACGAGACGATCATTGATATACATCATATTCCGGATTTTATCGAAGAGATTCCATTAAAACAAGAGAAATTATTAATGAAGCCTACTGGCTACGTATCGGGGAAACCGCTCTCGGAGATAATAGACCAGTATGAATCCGAAATCATTCAGCAAGCTTTCCATACCCACAAGGGAAATAAAACACTTACGGCAAAAGCTCTTGGGATTTCTGTCAGAAATCTATATTACAAAATGGAAAAACTAAAACTGTGAAATTTTTTGCACGCAAGTAATTGCGCACTATGAAAAAAGCTGCACGGAATTTTCTGATTTATTTTAATTTAAACGAGACTCCACTTCTAACATGAAATTTTTTTCAATTTGTTATAGGCTATAGTTGCCCAACATATTAACCAGCATCCCCTTTTTTTGGATAAAAACGCTCTCATTATGTATTTTATTGGCATGTTATTTGCATATTTAAAGGTGTATGGATTTTTCAAGGGAACCATTCCCCATAGGGAAAATATCATGGAGTAGCGGATTTTATTTAAAATGAACGTAGGAACAAGTAAGTATGAGGAGAAATTCAGTGTTCTCATATCTGACATGTATTAAAACATCTAGGGAGGATTCCTTTATGGAAATTTTTAAATATCTTGAGAAGTATGATTACGAGCAATTGCTATTCTGTCAGGACAAACAATCGGGTTTGAAAGCGATTATTGCCATTCATGATACAACTTTAGGGCCTGCGCTTGGAGGCACAAGGATGTGGACATATGCATCTGAAGAAGATGCCATTGAAGATGCCTTAAGGCTTGCAAGAGGAATGACATATAAGAACGCCGCAGCCGGCTTGAACTTAGGCGGGGGGAAGACCGTCATCATCGGCGATCCGCGCAAGGATAAAAATGAAGAGATGTTCCGTGCATTCGGAAGGTATATCCAAGGGCTGAATGGGCGTTATATAACAGCTGAAGATGTAGGTACAACGGTTGAGGATATGGATCTCATTCATGAGGAGACGGATTTTGTCACTGGGATTTCCCCTGCATTCGGTTCTTCGGGTAATCCTTCCCCTGTAACTGCATATGGGGTATACCGAGGCATGAAGGCGGCTGCAAAAGAGGCATTCGGAACCGATTCTTTAGAAGGCAAGGTGGTTGCGGTCCAAGGCGTCGGGAATGTTTCTTATAACTTATGCCGTCACCTTCATGAGGAGGGCGCCAAGCTGATCGTTACGGATATCAATAAAGAAAGTGTGGCCCGTGCGGTTGAATCCTTTGGGGCGACTGCAGTGAATCCTGATGAAATTTATGGAGTCGACTGTGATATCTATGCACCTTGTGCATTAGGGGCTGTCATAAATGATCATACAATCAATCAAATCAAGGCCAAGGTCATTGCAGGTGCGGCCAATAATCAATTAAAAGAACCTGTTCATGGCGATCAAATTCATGAAAAAGGTATTATATACGCTCCCGATTATGTTATTAATGCAGGTGGAGTCATAAACGTGGCCGATGAGCTTTTAGGGTATAATCGGGAAAGGGCCCTTAAGAAAGTGGAAACGGTTTATGATACAATTGAAAGAGTCATCGAGATTGCAAAACGTGATCAAATCCCAACTTATAAAGCTGCGGATAGAATGGCAGAGGAGCGAATTGCTCGCATGAGGAATTCAAGGAGCCAATTCTTGCAAAATGAAAAACATATCTTGAATGGAAGAAAGTGAATGTAGTTTTACAAGATTAGATTCCTGTGTTTTTTTTTATAAACACAGGAATTTTCATCATGGATAACGTAATAAACATAGGGCAAGTAAAAATGGTGACAAATTGTTTGTAATTGTGAGGAGGAGTGGTTTTGGCTGAAGAATTTGACCTCGTTATCCTCGGAGGAGGAACAGGCGGGTATGTGGCGGCAATAAGGGCTGCTCAATTAGGATTGAAAACGGCTGTCGTGGAGAAAGGCAAACTCGGCGGAACGTGTCTACATAAAGGCTGTATCCCTTCGAAAGCACTTTTAAGGAGTGCGGAAGTATATCAGACTGCAGTGAAAAGTGAAGAATTCGGTATTGTTACCGGGGATGTAAAGGTAAATTTCCTTAAGGTGCAGGAAAGAAAGAATAAAGTAGTCGATCAACTCCATAAAGGAGTTCAGCACTTGATGAAACAAGGAAAGATAACGGTTTATGAAGGGTTAGGGCGTATACTTGGTCCTTCTATATTTTCACCGATGCCTGGGACAATTTCCGTGGAAATGAATGATGGCAGTGAAAATGAAATGCTCATTCCTCAGAATGTCATCATTGCAACGGGTTCGCGTCCGAAGACACTGCCAGGTTTAGCGATTGATGGGGAATTGGTGCTTACATCGGATGAAGCTCTAAAGCTTGAGAGCCTGCCAAAATCAATGATTATTGTAGGCGGTGGAGTTATCGGCATTGAATGGGCTTCGATGCTTAATGATTTTGGTGTGGAAGTGACAGTATTGGAATATGCAGATAGAATCATCCCGACTGAAGACCATGATATTTCCAGTGAAATGCTTCGTCTCCTAACGAAAAAAGGAGTCAAGTTCGTTACAGGTGCCAAGGTAATGCCTGAAACCCTGAAAACGGATGCTTCAGTATCCATTTCTGCTGAAGTCAAAGGTTCGGCAGAGGAATTCACAGCTGAAAAAATGCTTGTTTCAGTAGGCAGATCAGCAAATGTTGAAGGAATCGGCCTTGAAAATACGGAAATTGTGAAAGAAAAAGGTTTTATTGAAACCAATGATTTCTTCCAAACGAAGGAATCACATATTTATGCAATCGGTGATTGTATCGGCGGTCTTCAATTGGCTCACGTTGCCTCCCATGAAGGTATTACGGCCGTCGAACATATCGCAGGCCAAAAACCGGAACGGCTGGATTATTCGCTCATTTCAAAATGTGTGTATTCAAGCCCTGAAGCTGCAAGTGTCGGTTTGACGGAAGAACAGGCAAACAAGGAAGGCTATGACCTTAAAATTGGGAAATTCCCATTCCGTGCAGTTGGTAAGGCCCTTGTTTTCGGGGAAGCGGATGGCTTTGTAAAAATCATCGCCGATAAGAATTCGGATGACATATTGGGCGTTCATATGATTGGGCCACATGTTACGGATATGATTTCTGAAGCGGGACTTGCAAAAGTGCTTGATGCGACACCTTGGGAGATAGGCAAGACAATTCATCCGCACCCAAGTCTTTCTGAAGCAATCGGTGAGGCGGCCCTTGCTGTCGATGGACGTGCCATTCATTCTTAAAGAATAAGGTCAGGAGGTTTTATGATGGTAGAAAAGCGTCATGAACAATTAGGCTTAAATGAGGAAACGGTTTTAGATATGTACCGGACAATGCTTTTGTCCCGCAGAATTGATGAGCGCATGTGGCTTTTAAACCGATCCGGGAAAATTCCCTTCGTGATTTCCTGCCAAGGGCAAGAAGCTGCACAGGTTGGGGCAGCGTTTGCGCTAGATCGGCAAAAGGATTATGTACTGCCTTATTATCGGGATGTAGGTGTGGTACTTACCTTCGGAATGACCGCAAAAGACTTGATGCTTTCCGGTTTCGCCAAAGAGGAAGATCCCAATTCCGGCGGGCGCCAAATGCCAGGTCATTTTGGTCAAAAGAAAAATAGGATCGTCACTGGTTCATCGCCTGTAACGACACAGGTCCCGCATGCTGTTGGAATTGCCCTTGCGGGGAAGATGGAAGGTAAGGATTTGGTAACATTCGTAACGTTTGGGGAAGGTTCATCAAATCAGGGCGATTTTCATGAAGGGGCCAACTTTGCAGGTGTGCACAAGCTGCCGGTCATTTTCATGTGTGAAAATAATAAATATGCGATTTCAGTTCCTATTGAGAAACAGCTATCGTGTGAAAATGTTTCCGACAGGGCGATCGGCTATGGAATGCCTGGAATAACAGTGGATGGCAATGATCCTTTGGAAGTTTATGCAGCGGTGAAAGAAGCGGCTGACCGTGCACGAAGGGGAGAAGGTCCTACACTGGTGGAAACCGTTTCATACAGGCTCACACCTCATTCAAGTGATGATGATGACCGAAGCTACCGGACGGCGGATGAAGTGGCTGAAGCCAAAACGAAGGATTCCATAATGACATTTGGAGCGTATTTAAAAGAAGTGGGAATCATGGATGAGGACCTTGAGAAACAAATGAATGATGAAGTCATGAAGATAGTCAACGAAGCAACCGATTATGCTGAAAATGCTCCATATCCGAAGGCTGAAAGTGCTATGAATCATGTGTATGCACAAAAGTAAGGGGGTAATAGAATGCCAGTGATTTCATATATAGATGCCGTGACAATGGCAATGAGGGAAGAGATGGAACGTGATTCCCGTGTATTCGTATTGGGTGAGGATGTAGGAAAAAAAGGTGGGGTCTTTAAAGCCACTAATGGTTTATACGACCAATTCGGTGAAGCCAGGGTCATCGATACCCCGCTCGCTGAATCTGCAATTGCAGGAGTCGGCATTGGAGCCGCCATGTATGGGCTTCGGCCGATAGCTGAGATGCAATTCGCTGATTTCATCATGCCTGCCATTAATCAAATCGTTTCAGAGGCAGCCAAAATTAGATATCGTTCTAATAATGACTGGAGCTGTCCAATGGTAATCCGTGCTCCATATGGCGGAGGGATTCATGGAGCTCTTTATCATTCACAATCGGTTGAAGCAATCTTTGCCAATCAGCCGGGTTTGAAAATAGTGATGCCTTCTACCCCTTATGATGTAAAGGGTTTGCTTAAAGCTGCCATTCGCGATGAAGACCCAGTGCTTTTCTTTGAACATAAACGCGCGTACCGCTTGATCAAGGGTGAGGTACCTACTGAAGATTATGTACTACCAATCGGTAAGGCGGATGTGAAAAGGGAAGGAGAAGACATTACTGTCATCACCTATGGCCTTTGTGTGCATTTTGCCCTTCAGGCAGCAGAAAAATTAGCTGCAGATGGAATTTCTGCACATGTTCTTGACTTGCGTACCGTCTATCCTTTGGATAAGGATGCTATCATAGAAGCGGCTTCTAAAACAGGGAAAGTATTACTGGTTACGGAAGATAATAAAGAAGGCAGCATCATGAGTGAGGTAGCAGCCATCATTGCCGAGCATTGCCTTTTTGATTTGGATGCCCCTGTAAAACGATTGGCGGGACCTGATGTACCAGCCATGCCATATGCGCCTACTATGGAAAAACACTTTATGGTGAATCCTGATAAAGTGGAAAAAGCAATGAGGGAATTGGCCGAGTATTAATGACTGTTAAGAAGGAGGAACGAATTATGGCTATGGAATTAATGAAGATGCCTCAACTAGGCGAAAGTGTCACAGAGGGGACCATCAGTAAATGGCTAGTGAAGCCTGGGGATCATGTCACGAAATACGACCCGCTAGCTGAAGTGATGACGGATAAAGTAAATGCTGAGGTTCCTTCTTCCTTTACGGGCATCATCAAGGAATTGAAAGCGGATGAGAATCAAACATTGGCAGTCGGGGAAGTCATTTGCTCAATTGAAGTTGAAACGGCAAAGACGGATAACGATAATGCTGGGCAAGCTGTTTCTCAGAGTGAGGGAAATGTTGATGCACCTGTTACAAGAGAAGTGCAGCAAGCGGCTGAACCATCAAGGAAAGCTCGCTATTCGCCTGCTGTGTTAAAACTTTCTCAGGAGCATGGAATCGATCTTTCAAAAGTTAAAGGAACGGGGAATGAGGGACGGATCACCCGTAAAGATTTACTGAAACTTGTTGAATCAGGGAATCTTCCTAAGGCGGATGAGCCTTCCGCAATATCCGATTCGGCTCCTGAAGAGATCGCCCCTCCAGTTAGTCGACAAATCAGTCCCGTAACAAACGTGCCGACTGCTGCTGGTGACAAGGAAATACCTGTTACCGGAATCCGTAAGGCAATTGCGTCCAATATGTTGAAAAGTAAGCACGAAATCCCGCATGCTTGGACGATGGTGGAAGTTGACGCAAGCAATATGGTGAAGTTGCGTGATAATCTAAAATCCGACTTTAAACAAAAAGAAGGCTATAATTTAACGTATTTTGCCTTTTTCGTAAAAGCGGTTGCTCAAGCCCTTACGGAATTTCCAGAGCTCAATTCGATGTGGGCAGGAGAAAAAATCATCCAAAAGAAAGAAATCAATATATCAATAGCCGTTGCAACTGAAGATGCCTTATTTGTACCGGTCATTAAAAATGCAGATGAAAAATCAATCAAAGGTATAGCAAGGGAGATACAGGAACTTGCATCCAAAGTAAAGGCGGGTAAGTTAAAAGCAGAGGATATGCAAGGTGGTACGTTCACTGTTAATAACACTGGCTCATTCGGCTCTGTCCAGTCCATGGGGATCATCAATTATCCACAGGCCGCCATTTTACAAGTTGAAACGATTGTAAAACGCCCAGTGGTCATAAATGACATGATTGCAGTACGAGATATGGTGAATCTCTGTTTATCACTTGATCATCGTGTATTGGACGGATTGGTATGCGGACGATTCCTCGCGAGGGTTAAAGAAATCATCGAAAAGATTTCCAAAGATAACACTTCCATATACTAAATTGAAGAAAAGGAAGCCCGAAGGATTCCTTTACACTGTAGGCAAACTTGATGAATCGAGTTTGCCTACAGTTTTTTTATGAGTGGTAAAGTTTGAACGTTATTAGGAACTTCAGGCATGGGGTCTCCCTGAATGCGCTATTCTAAACAGGAGTCTTGCAAACCGTTCCAATCACCAGATGAGGGTGGCCCCTGAACATAATTAGTCTAGCTGTTATCGATTTCCCGTTCACTTTTGATTTAGTCAAAGATGAAGGATGCCGAAGTCTTTCGTCAAAGTTTAACCCTGCCATTTCTCTTTTCCGTAGAAAAACATCGACAAAAATTTTATTTTTGCTATTATTTTATTATGAGCTGTTCTAATACAGATCAGGGGCTGTACATGTTTATAAGAGGCGAAATAGGCCAGTGTTTTTCTTTATCTCAGATTTGCTAATTTCTATTGTCTTAAATTTTAAGAAAAATATGGTAGAATGTTAGTATAATCCAGATTAAATTGACGGGAGGGTGGTTTTCTTATCCAAAACTGACTGAGCGTTCGTTCTCCCAATGAAGGGAAAGGGCGTATGAGGCGGCTAATGATAAGAAAGCGATTACAGATGGATCTGAAAGATGTAAAAAACATAACCTTTCCTAAGCCTTCTTTTGAAGAGTGGAAAGAAGCTGCGGAAGCAAGTTTAAAAGGGAAAAGTGTAGAAAATCTAAAAACGAATACATATGAGGGCATCACTTTATATCCGCTCTATACAGAAAAGGCGATATTAAAGGAGAAGGTAGCTGAATTGCCAGGATTCTTCCCTTTCACCCGAGGAACGTCCCCAACGGGATATCATGAAAAACCTTGGCTTGTCGTTCAGCCTGTAAGCGGTATCACGGCTGAAGAAGCAAATGAAAAGATGAAAGCTTCTTTCAAGCGCGGTCAAAATGTCGTGGCATACCCTGCACGATTGCTTGTCGAGGGAGCAAGGGCTGAAAAATTGTTTAAGGATATCCCATTAAAGGAAATCCCGGTTTTCATTGACATTAAGGGGAAACAAAAAGGATTATTCCCTCAATTCAAAGCGGTTGCCGAAGCACAAAATACCCAATTGACAGGCGTTATTGCTGAAGATCCCATTGCAGAATGGCTCATTTGCGGTCAGCTGCCAGAAGATACGGATAACTATTTTGCAGACTGGCTGAAGACAATCCAAGATTATCAGAAGGTAGGCACGGATTTAAAAACAGTTTTGATTAATACGGCAGTCTACCATAATGGAGGAGCCAATGCCGTACAAGAAATAGCTTACGGATTAGCAGCAGCCGTCCAATATCTATTGGAAGGGCAAAAGCAAGGTCTTTCTATTGCTTCGGTTTCCGAAAAAATAGTATTTTCTTTTGCAGTGGATTCAAATTACTTCATGTCCATTGCTAAGCTACGGGCTGCAAGAAGGCTTTGGGCAGGCCTGGCAGAAGCTTTCGATACAGCATCGGACCATTTTAAAATGGCGATACATGCCGTTACTTCCGAGTTGACAGAAACGCTATATGATCAGCACGTCAATATTCTTCGGACAACAAACCAAGCCTTCGCTGCCGCTATTGGAGGCATTCAATACCTTCAAATTCATCCATTCACACACGCAACCGGTGAAACCGATGATTTCTCAGAAAGAATTGCCCGAAATACTCATTTGATTTTAAAAGAAGAAACAAATATCACAACTGTGGTCGATCCTGCTGGCGGTTCATGGTATGTTGAGCAACTAACGGATGAACTGGCTGAAAAGGCTTGGGCGAAATTCCTTGAAATCGATGCAGCTGGAGGGATTCTTGAGTTAATTAAACAAGGAACCCTTCAGAAGGAAATAGCTGAAGTTTACAAAGAAAAAGTTCAAAATGCGGCTTTCAGAAAAGAAAGTATCATCGGAACGAATGTATATCCGAATCCGGCTGATAAGATTAAAACCACGACACAGGATAACCATGTGTCATATATGAAAGTTGAGAAGCCGGTTGGCATTACCCCACTTGACTTGGATCGGGTATCCATTCAGTTCGAACAGTTAAGACTACGCAGTGAAAAGTATAAAGAAATTAGTGGGACGGCTCCAACTATTGGTTTAATTAATTTGAAAAATCTCAAATCCTATAAACCTCGTGCAGATTTCGTTACAAGTCTTGCTGCGGCAGGTGGTATTGAAACAACCGGCAGTAAGGGGTGTCAAAGCGTTGAGGAAGCAGTCGATTATGTAGCTGCGACCAAACTTCCTATCTATTGTGTTTGCGGCAGTGATGGTGACTATTCGGAATTAGCACCAATCACCATTAAAGAAATTAAAAAGCAATTTCCTGAAATCACTATTTATAGTGCCGGCAAGCAGCAAGAAGAATTTGAGATTACACTAAGTGAAGCAGGAGTCAAAGATTTTATCCATGTCAAAACGAATGCAATAGCCATTTTAACGGAATTATTGCATAAGCTAGGGGTGAACTGAAATGAAAAAACCGAATTTTTCTGCTATAAATCCTGCTAAGTCCGAGGTTAAAGGTACGTTGGAAGCATGGAAAAAGGAAGCCGAAAAAGCCGTTGGGAAAAACATTGAGAATCTTTTGTTTGAAACCAATGAACAAATAAAAATCAAACCGCTTTATATTGAGGAAGATAATCGTGACTTGGAGCATATGGAAAGTGTACCGGGCATCGCTCCTTTTACAAGAGGGCCCTATCCTTCGATGTATGTCAATCGTCCTTGGACGGTACGTCAGTATGCAGGTTTCTCGACTGCTGAGGAATCCAATGCGTTTTACAGACGTAACCTTGCGATGGGGCAAAAAGGGCTCTCAGTTGCCTTTGATTTAGCTACACACCGCGGTTATGACTCCGATCATCCACGTGTTGTAGGTGATGTGGGAAAAGCGGGAGTTGCCATCGATTCAATTCTTGACATGAAAATCCTGTTCGACGGCATTCCGCTTGATCAAATGTCCGTGTCCATGACGATGAACGGCGCAGTATTACCGATCCTTGCATTTTATATCGTGACAGCTGAAGAACAAGGCGTAACACAGGATAAGCTTTCAGGCACGATTCAAAATGACATCTTAAAGGAATATATGGTTCGCAATACGTATATTTACCCACCAGAAATGTCCATGAAAATCATAGCTGATATATTTGAGTATACATCTAAATATATGCCCAAGTTCAATTCCATTTCCATCTCCGGCTATCATCTGCAAGAAGCGGGGGCGCCGGCTGATATCGAACTTGCCTATACGTTGGCGGATGGGCTTGAGTATGCACGCACCGGAATGAAAGCAGGTATTGATATCGATAAATTCGCACCACGCCTGTCATTCTTCTGGGCTGTAGGAATGAACTATTTCATGGAAGTGTCGAAAATGCGGGCGGCTCGTTTCATTTGGTCAAAACTGATGAAACAATTCGAGCCGAAAAATAATAAAGCGATGGCATTGAGAACCCATTCCCAAACCTCCGGCTGGAGCCTCTCGGAGCAGGATCCGTTTAACAATGTCGCAAGGACCCTTATTGAAGCGCATGCGGCTGCACTTGGGCATACACAATCCCTGCATACGAACGCACTGGATGAGGCCATTGCCCTGCCAACGGATTTCTCGGCACGCATAGCACGTAATACACAGCTATATCTGCAGGAGGAAACGGGGATCACAAAAGTAATCGATCCATGGGCAGGCTCATACTACGTAGAATCACTCACAAATGAATTAATCGAACGGGCTTGGGCTCACATAGAGGAAATCGAAGGCCTTGGCGGAATGGCGAAGGCTATTGAAACCGGCCTTCCAAAAATGAGGATAGAGGAAGCCGCTGCAAAGCGTCAAGCTAAAATCGATTCTCAAGATGAAACGATTGTAGGCGTAAATAAATATCGTTTGAAAAAAGAAGATCCGATTGAAATACTGGAGATTGATAATACAGCAGTTCGCGAAAGTCAGCTTAAGCGTTTGAGCGAATTAAAAGCGAAACGTGATCAGGAAAAGGTGGTTGAAGCCCTTCAGGCGCTATCCATGGCTGCCAGAACTGGCGATGGTAACCTTCTTGAACTTGCTGTGCAAGCTGCAAGAGTACGGGCTTCATTAGGCGAAATCTCCGATGCGATCGAAGAGGTTGCTGGACGTCACAAAGCAACGATCCGTTCGATCAGCGGTGTATACAGCTCGGCATACTCAAAGGAAGCAGAAATTGAGGAAGTCGTCCGCATGACGGAAGAGTTTCTTGAAAATGAAGGAAGAAGACCGCGTTTGTTAATGGCTAAAATGGGTCAGGACGGTCATGATCGCGGAGCTAAAGTAGTCGGAACGGGGTTTGCGGATTTGGGCTATGATGTCGATATCGGTCCATTATTCCAAACACCAAAGGAAACCGCCGTCCAGGCCGTGGAAAATGATGTGCATGTAGTCGGAATGAGTTCGCTTGCTGCCGGCCATAAAACCTTGTTGCCGCAGCTTATTACGGAACTGAAGAACTTGGGGCGTGAGGACATTATAGTGATTGTAGGCGGCGTCATCCCTGCACAGGATTATGATTACCTAATGGAAAATGGAGCTACAGCCATTTTTGGACCTGGTACGGTCATTCCACAAGCAGCAAAGAAAGTGCTTCAGGAAATATACAATCGCCTCGGATATGAGGAAGTGGCTCAATAATGAGTGAAGACAAGAAGCCCGAATGGGTCGATCAGAACAATCAGGAAGGTTTTGCTTCTTCATTAAAGCCAGGTGTAGAATTAGCAGCAAGCCATAACAAACCTTCTACAAGCAAATTCGTCAAAAAACATAATGTAAACATACCGGTCCATGAACTTAAAGAGGGAATCATAAAAGGTGACAGGGCCATGCTAGCTAAAGGCATTACATTGGTTGAAAGCAATGCATCCCACCACTTGGATCATGCACAGGAATTATTGCATAGCATCCTTCCTCATACAGGAAATTCGATTCGCATCGGGATTTCCGGAGTGCCCGGTGCCGGAAAAAGTACCTTCATCGAGACGTTCGGAACCTACTTATGTGACAGGGGCCATAAGGTTGCCGTTCTAGCTGTCGATCCAAGCTCCTCGATCAATGGCGGAAGTATACTAGGCGATAAGACAAGGATGGAGGAGCTGGCAAGAAACCCCCATGCCTTCATTAGACCCTCTCCATCCGAAGGCACTCTAGGAGGAGTTCACCGCAAAACGAGGGAAACGATGTTGCTTTGTGAAGCGGCAGGATTTGATGTAATACTGATTGAAACTGTCGGTGTCGGTCAGAGTGAAGCTATAGTTCGAAGTATGGTCGACTTCTTCATGCTCCTTGTCCTTACAGGTGCCGGAGATGAATTACAAGGGATGAAAAAAGGGATTCTGGAACTTGTGGACGGAATTGTGGTCAATAAAGCCGACGGAGAGAATATTCCGCTGGCGATTAGGACGAAGTCCGAATATAGCCGAATCTTGCACTTCCTTCAGCCAGCAACAAAAGGATGGGCAGGGAAGGCATATACTTGTTCAGCCATAACCGGTAAAGGAATTCCTGAGCTTTGGGATGTATTGAATGAATTTTCCGATTTGACCAAGGAGTCGGGTGTTTTTCAAGAACGGAGAAGAATGCAATCTAAGGAATGGCTTTATTCATTGATGGATCACCAGCTTAAAACGATGTTTTATAAAAATGAAACCGTCAAGAGTCTTCTCCCAATACTCGAGAATCAAGTGATGTCAGGGAATAAAACGGTCACTGCTGCTGTTAAGCAGGCTTTTCAATCTTTTACCGATACATTTAAGTCAAATTAAAAAGAAATGGGATGGGGCAGGCGTGTATTGTTTCCCACGCCTGCCCCATCCTTTTGTAAGTCTTGTTGTAACACACATGATTCCCGCTTACCTTTCGTTTTAAACGTGTTCGGAAATGGTTTATGCAGTTTTGACAGGTAAATATATTGAATCACGAAGTGGCAATTGTTATGATAGGGTAGAAGAGAAAACTTGGAAGGAGCACATGCCATGAATATGGATTTTAATTTTTTAATGAACGACGTAGTCAAACAGGCTCGCGATGAGATAAAGACTGCTGGATATACAGAATTGACTACTCCCGAGGAAGTAGAGGAAGTATTTGCACAAAAAGGAACGACACTTGTTATGGTCAACTCCGTTTGTGGCTGCGCCGGGGGAATAGCTAGACCTGCAGCGGCACATGCAATCCATAATGATAAACGCCCAGATCAGCTTGTAACCGTTTTTGCTGGGCAAGATAAAGAGGCGACGGAGAAAGCCCGTGATTATTTCGAAGGATATCCGCCGTCATCTCCATCATTTGCATTGCTGAAGGATGGAAAAATCATCACGATGATAGAACGCCATGAAATTGAAGGGCACCATCCGATGTCTGTAGTAGAAAAATTACAAGACTACTTCGATCAATATTGCGAAGAAGTGTAAACCATAGCGATAACCTAAAAAACCCGCCCAATCGGCGGGTTTTTTTTATTCATGATTTTGCATAAGTCTTGGACATTTAGGAAAGAAGATAGATAAGGCGAACCGAAATATTCCCTTTTGAAAAAAAGCGCGAATCCAGTAAATTAATTATAGTAATATTCTGAAAAATGAATCTATTATTTACGTTATTGAATAATTATTAGAGTGTGTTAAAATACACATTAGTGTATGAATATTAGTTATTCAAATTTTAACTAAACCGAATTTACTAACAAGAGAATTTAAAATATCATTTTGGAGGAATAATAATGAAGTTGAAAAAGCAGTTAGCATTGTTGCTTACTTCTGTTTTATTAGTAGGTATTTTAGCGGCATGCGGAACATCAGAGAAAGAAGATAAGAGCACAGCTGACAAGGAAGACAAAAAGGTCCTTGTAATGGGAACATCTGCGGATTATCCGCCATTTGAATTTGTTGAAACGTCTAAAAGCGATGAAATCAAAGGATTTGACATTGATATTGCTAAAGCAATCGGAAAAAAATTAGGTTATGAGGTCCAAGTGAAGGACATTGACTTTAATAGTCTTGTGCCTGCTCTGGAAAATAAATCGGTCGATTTCGTTATCTCTGGAATGACTCCAACTGAAAAACGCGAGCAATCAGTCGATTTCAGTGATATTTACTATACAGCTAAAAACATGATCATCACGACAGAGGACAGTAAGATCAAAACGGTTGAAGATTTAAAAGGGAAAACGGTAGGCGTACAGCTTGCATCCATCCAGGAGACATTGGCAAATGACTTGAATAAAGCCCAAGATATCGGGATGAAAGTTGAAAAACGGAATCGTATTCCTGAGGTTGTTCAAGAAATGTCTACAGGACGTTTTGACGCCGTGATCATGGAAGATACTGTGGCAAAAGGCTACTTGAAAGATAATAAAGAGTTGGTGGGCCATTTGATCAAGTCTGGTGATCAAGATGCCGGTTCCGCAATCGCTTTCCAAAAAGGAAGCAAGTTAACTGAAGAATTCAATGCCGAGTTGAAAAAAATGATGGAAAATGGTGAAATGGAAAAATTAATATTAAAATGGTTCGGTGGCAGTGAAACTGAATAAAAAAGAGAGATGAAAAGCGTTCAGAATGCCATCTGAACGTTTTTCCGCGCTTTATTGTTAATAAAATGAAGCAGGAGAAAGGCCCGTAACGGTCTTCATAAGAGAGGATGAATGGAGTGAATCTGGAATTTGAAAGGATTATGCCTTCCCTTCCATATATCCTGGAGGGGATACCGACTACATTAAAGGTTGTAGCGGTAGCGGCAGTAATCGGATTTGTTTTGGGAATATTATTATCTATACTTAAAATCAGCAGAATCAAGCCCTTAAATTGGATTGCTGACTTTTATACATCCATTTTTCGCGGTACCCCTTTAGTGCTGCAATTAATGCTGATTTATTTTGGTTCACCACAAATATTAGGGATTCAAATCGAAGCGTTCCAAGCAGCATTTTTAGCATTCGGGCTAAATTCAGCGGCATACATCTCTGAAATTATCAGGGGAGGGATTTTAGCAGTCGATAAAGGCCAACGCGAGGCTTCCCTTGCACTTGGTGTTCCCTATTCAGGAATGATGCTTAATATTATCCTGCCGCAGGCCATCAAGAATATCCTGCCATCCCTTGTGAACGAATTGATTTCCTTAACGAAGGAATCAGCCGTCGTCACGATAATTGGATTAGGGGATATCATGCGCCGTTCTTATATTGTCGGCGGTGAGACATATAAATTCTTCGAGCCGATATTATTTGCCGGCCTCATTTATTATGTGATGGTCATGGTTCTCACCATCTTAGGCAAAGTGATTGAAAGGAGAATGAGACGCAGTGATTAAAATTGATGGACTCAAAAAAAATTATGGCAAGCTCGAGGTATTAAAAGGAATCAGCACCGAGATAGGGCAAGGTGAAGTGTTAGCGATCATCGGTCCATCCGGGTCGGGAAAATCAACTTTCTTGCGCTGCATCAATATGCTTGAAACTCCAACAGATGGTCAAATCAGGTTCAAAGATCAAATCATCACTGAAAAAAAGACCAATATCATGAAGGTACGTGAAAATGTCGGAATGGTATTTCAGCATTTTCATTTATTTCCGCATAAAACCGTACTGGAGAATCTGACATATGCACCTATGAAGGTGAAAAAATTGTCAAAGGCCGAGGCTGTAAAACAGGCTCGTGAGCTTTTGACTAAAGTCGGTTTGGCCGATAAAGAATCGGCTTATCCGAATCGACTGTCAGGCGGACAAAAACAAAGGGTAGCTATTGCACGGGCATTGGCAATGAACCCGGAAGTAATGCTTTTCGATGAGCCGACTTCAGCGCTTGATCCCGAGATGGTAAAAGAAGTGCTCGAGGTTATGAAGTCACTGGCACATACGGGGATGACCATGCTGATCGTAACGCATGAAATGGGATTTGCCAAAGAAGTGGCCGATCGAGTACTATTCCTGGACGATGGTCTGCTCGTTGAGGAAAGTGCTCCGGAAGAATTCTTTTCCAATCCGAAAAGCCAGCGCGCAAAAGACTTCTTGGAAAAAGTTTTATAAGTTAAAGCAAATAGTATATAATTGTGAAAAAAAGGTAACGTTTAGGTTACCTTTTTTTGTTTTTTTCCTATAATGTATTTTTGCGTGAATGTATTTAGAAAAATTGGAAATTTAACTCGCAAAGGACTGTGAAAATATCTCATTTCCTGATAGTATTATAATAGATAGAGAAAGAGCCAGGTGATACATAACAATGTTTAAAATCGGATACAGGACGATTAAAACTGCTTTGGGGGCCACCCTGGCAATTATTATTGCACAAATGCTTAATCTCGAATATTTCTCTGCTGCTGGAATCATTGCGATCTTATGCATTCAAGTTACGAAAAAGAAGTCGGTGTATGCCTCCTGGCACCGGTTATTAGCTTGTTTGATTGCAATGGCCTATGCATCCCTATTGTTTCATTTCGTCGCATTCCACCCGCTGGTAATAGGTTTGATCCTCTTGATTTTCATTCCAACGACAGTTGCCTTGAAGATTAATGAGGGGATTGTAACGAGCAGCGTCATCATCATGCACCTATATGGGGCGGGTGACATCACTCTTTCCCTGCTCATCAATGAAACGATATTAATTGCAGTTGGAGTTGGAGTGGCGCTTGTCATGAACCTGTACATGCCCAGTGTCGATGACAAACTGCTGGCCTATCAGGAAAGTATCGAAGCTAATTTTAGTGCGATCTTGATGGGGATTGTCCGTTACTTAAGGGATAATGATCACACATGGGATGGTAAGGAAATCACCGAAACGGCCAATCTTCTTAATCAGGCCAAAAGCCTCGCCTTCAGGGATGTGGAAAATCATTTTTTAAGGGAAGAAGACCTGTATTACCATTATTTCAAAATGCGTGAAAAGCAGTTTGAAATAATTGAACGAATTCTTCCCCTAGTCACGAATATTCCGTTGGTCGTCAAGCAAAGCGGGATAGTGGCTGATTTTATAGAAGATTTGGCAGAAAACGTCCATCCGCAAAATACGGCCATTCTTTATCTGAAAAAGCTTGAGGAGATGGAGATTCATTTTAGGGGAATGGTACTGCCGCAGACACGGGAAGAGTTCGAATCCAGGGCCGCATTACTGCAGCTCATGAAGGAAATGGAACGCTATTTATTGTTGAAGCATTCTTTCAAGGGATTGCCCAAGCTGACCAGCAACCGAATGAAAAAGAGGCACTTGGCTTAAACTAAGCAAAAAAGTAAAGGAATTGATACAAATGAAATGGGTCCTTTCTTTGTTGCTTATGCTATCTTTATGGCCGCTTCAGGTACAAGCCCAACCTCAGTCGGTCAAGCCTGGCGATCCGTTTATCATCATCAATAAAGCGAACAATAAATTGGCGTTCATTGATGGTAATGAAGTCAAGGAGATTCTGCCGGTCGGTACGGGAAAGAGTCAGGAACTGACGCCTGAAGGGATTTTTACGGTAAAAGTAAAAGCGGTCAATCCATATTACCGGAAAAAGAATATTCCTGGAGGCGATCCAAGGAACCCTCTGGGGTCGCGGTGGATTGGATTCGATGCACGAAATACCGATGGGAGGATTTACGGCATTCATGGTACGAATCAGCCATCATCAATTGGTAAATACATATCAAATGGCTGTGTACGGATGCATAAATCCGATGTAGAGCGTTTGGACGAAAAAGTCCCCATCGGCACTAAGGTGTTAATCACCATATCGAACGAGGATTTCAAAACGTTGGCAAAGAAAAATGGAGCGATAAAATAAAGAGAGGGAAGCGTTGCTTCCCTCCCCATTACAGAGTCTATTACAAAAGAAATGCGATACCTGATAATAAGCTTGTTAATAACATTGAGATAAGCATTAAATATACGACGATTTTTCTGATTTTCTTGTTTCCCATATGCCCTCTCCCTTAAAACAGTTTAATTGATTTTATTTTAACTTGAACATTTAGTAGAAACAAGTAAAAGTATAATGTTCATATTATTCCGAACTTTAAGAGGCTTTAATGCAAGATTAGTAGTATTTTAATGGAGTCATCCAATAATACATAGCATGGAGGTTTTTATGATGATTAAAAATATCGATCATATCGGTATTGCCGTCAAGTCACTGGATGATGCCTTGCCGCTTTACACGGAAACGTTGAAATTGCAGCTTGAAGGAATCGAAACAGTGGAGAGCCAAGGAGTGAAAGTGGCATTCATCCTGGCAGGCAATACGCGTTTGGAATTGTTGGAAGCGTTATCACCGGCAAGCCCAATCGCCAAATTCATCGAAAAACGCGGTGAAGGAATTCATCATGTGGCCCTTGGCGTCGATGACATCGAAGATAGAATAAAAGAAATCAAAGAATCTGGATTGCGCATGATTGATGAATCATCAAGAAAGGGAGCGCACAATGCCGATGTTGCTTTCGTTCATCCCAAGTCAACCGCAGGTGTATTATATGAGCTTTGTGAACATGCATTATCAAAGGAGGAGCAGGAATGACGGACATCTATGATACGATCAATGACCTATATGACAGACGCCGCAAAGTGGAAATGGGCGGCGGTGAAGAAAGAATCGATAAGCAGCATGAAAAGGGCAAACTTACTGCAAGGGAAAGAATTGAACTTTTAGTTGATCCGGGTACTTTCATAGAGCTTAACCCTTTTATCAAACACCGTAATACCAATTTTGGCATGGAAAAGGCAGAAGGGCCGGGAGAAGGTGTTGTCACCGGCTACGGAAAGGTCAACGGCCGCGACATTTATCTGTTTTCACAGGATTTTACTGTTTTTGGCGGAGCACTCGGTGAAATGCATGCTCTGAAAATTGCCAATGTTATGGATTTGGCAGCGGAAAATGGGGCGCCATTCATTGGTTTGAACGATTCTGGCGGAGCTCGTATTCAAGAAGGTGTAGTTTCGCTTGATGGATATGGCCAAATATTTTACCGGAATTCGATTTATTCAGGGGTCATTCCACAGATTTCGGTCATTATGGGACCATGTGCAGGCGGAGCCGTCTATTCCCCAGCCATAACCGACTTTGTCTTCATGGTAGAAAAAACGAGCCAAATGTTCATAACAGGGCCTAAAGTCATTGAAACGGTTACAGGTGAAAAGATTTCTTCTGAAGGATTGGGTGGAGCCACTGTACATAATACCATAAGCGGTAATGCCCATTTCAAGGGGGCATCTGAGGAGCAAGTATTGGCGGACGTCAGACGTCTCCTGAGCTATCTTCCACAAAATAATGAAGAGAAGCCGCCGGTTTTGGATGCGGACGATGGAGATGACTACCGTCCGGATTTAACGGATGTGGTACCTTATGAAGGGATCCGTCCATATGATGTTAGGAAAGTATTGGAGCAGGTTGTCGATGAGGATTCCTTTATGGAAGTTCAAGAGGGCTTTGCGAAAAACATAGTGGTCGGCTTGGCGCGCATCAAAGGGAAATCAGTGGGGCTTGTCTGTAACCAGCCAAAGGTGTTGGCAGGGGGGCTTGATATTGATTCATCAGATAAGGCTGCCCGTTTTATTCGTTTCTGTGACTCATTTAACATTCCCCTAATTACGTTTGAAGACGTTTCGGGTTTTTTCCCGGGCGTTAAACAAGAACATGGCGGGATCATTCGCCATGGTGCAAAGCTCCTATATGCTTATTCGGAAGCGACAGTACCAAAATTGACGATCATCCTGCGTAAAGCCTACGGAGGGGCTTACGTGGCACTGAATAGTAAATCCATCGGTGCGGATCTTACGTTTGCATGGCCGAATGCTGAAATCGCGGTAATGGGTTCTGCTGGAGCGGCAAATATCATTTTTGCCCGTGAAATACAAAATAGCGAAGATCCGGAGGCGACACGTGCAGCTAAAATTGAAGAGTACCGTGAGAAGTTCGCCAATCCTTATGTTGCCGCAAGTCTTGGAATGGTTGATGATGTTATTGATCCCCGTGAAACCAGGATTAAGATCATTCAATCTCTAGAAATGCTACGCAACAAAAAAGAAACTCGACCATGGAAAAAACACGGAAATATCCCGTTGTAATTCAACATTACAAGGAGCCCAAACTAGTTGTTTTGGGCTCTTTTCCATACTGGGAAATATCATTTTTAAAATCTCTTTTTGTAAAGATTGTTGTTTTTAAGACAAAACGATTTAAGGTTGATTGGAGCGGAAGTGCGAGACTCCTGCGGGAGGAGCGGGACAGGTAAGACCCCACAGGCGTTTACGCCGAGGAGGCTCACCGCCCGCCCCGCGGAAAGCGAGCTTCTGGAGGGGAAATCAACCACACCGCACTACTTGGTAAATAGCAGTAATTAGCAACAAAGGATGCGAAAACAGCATTTTTAAAAAAACATAATAAGTCATTATTCACCTTTTAACAAGGCCTTCTGGCAGGGAAATGACCAGCATGCTTTTTCAGGCGGGGTTCTTCCTTTCACATTATTTGCCGGGGCGCGGCTTTTAGAAGTATAATTAAAGAGGAAAACTTTTTTGGAGGTTTTATTTTATGATTAATGAAGAACGTTTAGTTAATGAATTTATGGAATTGGTGCAGATTGATTCCGAAACGAAAAATGAAGCAGCCATCGCCAAAGTGCTGAAAGAAAAATTCGGGGCACTGGGTGTAGACGTTTTTGAAGATGATACAACAGCAGTTACCGGTCATGGTGCGGGGAATTTAGTGTGTACTTTAAAAGGAATGAAAGAAGGCGTAGATACCATTTATTTCACCTCCCATATGGATACGGTTGTTCCAGGGAACGGAATCAAGCCTTCCATCAAAGATGGATACATAGTGTCAGACGGAACGACCATTTTAGGGGCGGATGACAAAGCTGGATTAGCGGTCATGTTAGAAACGCTTAAAGTGTTGAAAGAACAGAATATAGAACATGGAACAATCGAATTCATCATAACAGTCGGTGAAGAATCCGGCTTGGTTGGTGCAAAGGCATTGGATCGCTCCCTTGTAACGGCTAAATTCGGTTTTGCACTTGATAGTGATGGAAAAGTGGGCAATGTGGTTGTTGCAGCACCTACTCAGGCGAAAGTGTCTGCAACCATTTTAGGCAAGACTGCTCACGCTGGTGTCGCTCCTGAGAAAGGCGTTTCGGCCATTACAATTGCTGCCAAAGCAATCTCTAGAATGCCATTAGGCAGAATCGACGAGGAAACGACAGCCAATATCGGACGTTTCCAGGGTGGACAGCAAACGAATATTGTTTGTGACCATGTGGAAATCCTTGCAGAAGCAAGATCCTTGATTCCTGAAAAAATGGAAATACAGGTAGCGAAAATGAAAGAGGCATTCGAGACTGCAGCCATTGAAATGGGCGGACGTGCTGAAGTTGAAGTTAACGTCATGTATCCTGGTTTTAAATATGGTGCTGGTGATCATGTAGTCGAAATCGCAAGGAAGGCAGCAGAGAAAATCGGCCGTCCATGCGAGCTGGTTAAAAGCGGCGGAGGAAGCGATGCGAATGTCATTGCAGGCTTTGGCATCCCTACTGTCAATCTCGCAGTGGGCTATGAAGATATCCATACTACGAATGAAAGAATTCCGGTTGAGGAATTAACGAAGCTAGCTGAAATGGTCATCACTATCATCCAAGAAGTATCAGGGGAATAATCACCTGTAATATGACAGGGTAATATAGGAGTTTTCCTGAGTAATCGAAAAAGGCGGTCGCATTATGCGAAGGATGAGGAATATGCCTTGTCGATTGAACCCTTGAAATTCTTGATTTATACCCTTTGAACGGTGTCTTATTAAGCAATCGGTGTTGCCGTTTGATTACGACATTGATCAGCAACAACTTGTATATAATTGTAAGGCGTTCAAAGTATGGAAGGAATACAGTCATCAATGACATGATGGCTGTTTTTCTTCGAGTGGAGCATCTTTCGCCGAGGTTACCAAAGATAAATAGGGGTACGTTAATAGAAATGGTTTTTTATTGTCCCTATTATCCGGTGTTTTTTATTTTTACAAGGATGTGACGGTCGAACATGAAGGACATGTATCCCAAAAATGGCAGGGTCATTCTCCATGTAGACATGAATAGTTTCTATGCCTCAGTGGAAATGTCATATGATGTTTCATTGAAAGGCAAACCGCTTGCCATTGCGGGCAATGTTGAAGAGAGAAGGGGGATAATCGTCACCTGCAGCTATGAGGCGAGGAAGTTCGGGGTTAAAACGACCATGCCGATTTGGCAGGCAAAAAAACTATGTCCTCAATTGGTCATTCAGAAACCGAATTTCGAGCGCTATCGAAAGGCATCACTGGCTATTTTTGATGTATTGAGGCAATATACAGAGATGGTTGAACCGGTTTCGATAGATGAGGGGTATCTGGATATTAGTGAATGCGCCGAATTGGGTTCGCCTTTAGATATAGCCAATAGCATTCAGGAAAGAATTTTTAATACGATGGATCTCCCTTGCAGCATCGGGATTGCCCCTAATAAATTTTTGGCTAAAACTGCTTCTGATATGAAGAAGCCAATGGGAATCACCGTGTTAAGGAAACGGGACATTCCGGAAAAGCTCTGGCCTTTACAAGTTGGCGAAATGCATGGCATCGGGGGTAAGACCTCGGAAAAGCTTCAAACTATCGGGATAAAGACGATCAGGGACCTTGCACACGCCAATGATAGTCAACTTAAACAGCTACTTGGTATCAATGGCATCCGTTTGAAGGATAGGGCTAATGGAATCGACCCCAGAGTAGTGGATCCCGAAGCGATTTTTGAGCATAAAAGCATTGGGAACTCCACAACTCTCCCGCATGACTCCGCGAATCAAAAAGAACTGATTGGTGTATTGGTAAAGCTTTCCGGTAAGGTAGCCGTCCGTTTGAGAAATAAACGCCTGCTTGGTCAAAAAATAGGTGTGACGATCCGTTACAAAGACCGCCGCACTATAACGAGAAGCAGAACGGTTCCTAATCCAGTTTTTGAAAAAAAGGATATTTTGGATGAAGCTATCGACCTATTCATGAAAAATTGGAATGGGGAAGGAATCAGGCTTCTTGGTGTCACTGCCTATGATGTCATCGAAAAAGAGTCAGCCTTCAAGCAACTGGATCTTTTCTCCTTTCAAGAGGATGCAGAAAAAGAACCCTTGTATGAAGCGATGGAACACTTGCAAAATAAGTACGGAGAAAATATTATTAAAAAGGGATTACCCTTGAAAAATCGTTCAATTGGAACAGACACTAGCTTCAGTAAAGATTTCTTTGAGCAATCCAGGAGGAATGATCCTTCTTTTGACAAAGAATAGCGTACAAGCTGTGTAAAGATATAGAGAAGGGAAAGATGAAGCATGACAAAACAGCAGATTGGCGTTATCGGACTAGCCGTAATGGGCAAGAACCTTGCATTTAATATTGAAAGCAGGGGATATTCTATTTCCGTGTATAATCGCTCAGGATCAAAAACGGACGAAATGATGAAGGAAGCGGAAGGCAAAAACGTAACAGCCGCTTATACGCTTGAAGAATTCGTCAATTCCTTGGAAACACCCCGCAAAATTTTATTGATGGTTAAAGCTGGAGCGGCAACGGATGCAACAATCGAGCAATTAAAACCGTTACTTGAAAAAGGTGATATCGTTATTGATGGAGGGAATACCTTCTTCAAGGACACTCAGCGCCGCAATGAGGAGTTAAGCAAGCTTGGCATCCATTTCATCGGTACAGGCGTGTCAGGAGGGGAAGAAGGAGCTTTGACAGGTCCATCCATCATGCCTGGAGGTCAAAAAGAAGCATACGAACTGGTTGCACCGATCTTGAAGGACATTTCCGCTAAGGTCGATGGGGATGCTTGCTGCACGTATATCGGACCGGATGGGGCAGGTCATTATGTTAAAATGGTACATAATGGCATTGAATACGGGGACATGCAATTGATTTCCGAATCTTATTTCCTTCTGAAAAATCTTCTTGGATTATCTGCTGAAGAATTGCATGAAGTCTTCTCTGAATGGAATGAAGGGGAACTTGATAGCTATTTAATTGAAATTACTGCTGATATTTTCAAAAAATATGATGAAGAAACCGGCAAACCGATGGTCGATGTCATCTTAGATAAAGCTGGCCAAAAAGGTACTGGGAAATGGACAAGTCAAAGTGCGCTTGATCTTGGTGTTCCGCTTCCAATCATTACCGAATCCGTATTCGCCCGGTTTATTTCAGCAATCAAGGACGAGCGTGTTGAAGCGAGTAAAATCCTTCGTGGGCCAAAAGCCGAATCATTTACAGGCGATAAAAAGGCTTTGATTGAAAGTATCCGTAAAGCACTTTATATGAGCAAAATCTGTTCATATGCACAAGGATTTGCACAAATGAAAGCAGCATCGGAAGAAAATGACTGGAACTTGCAATATGGGGAAATCGCGATGATTTTCCGTGGCGGCTGTATCATCCGTGCACAATTCCTCCAAAAAATCAAGGAAGCGTACGATCGTGAAGCGAACTTGAACAACCTTCTTCTAGATCCTTACTTCCAAGGAATCGTCGAAAGCTATCAAGGGGCTTTGCGTGAGGTGGTATCAACGGCAGTGATGAATGGAATCCCGGTTCCTTGCTTGTCATCAGCACTTGCCTATTTCGACAGCTATCGTACAGAAACGCTGCCAGCTAACCTTATTCAAGCTCAGCGTGACTATTTTGGAGCTCATACTTATCAACGCATTGATAAAGAAGGAACGTTCCATACCGAATGGATGGAAAAATAAAAAGTTCAAGCCGGCTTAAAAGGGGATTCCCTTTTAAACCGGCTCTTTTTTTTACTATCTCCGATGCTCTACAAGGTCAATGACCCCTAATACAACATGGGCCAAACCGAAACCAAAAACCGTATTAGCTACCATTTTGTTTGAGCCCCGGGTTTGCTTCATTGCATAACCCGCAGCTGTCACGGCTGTGCCCAAGGCTGTTGGAATTAATCCTTCACGAATGTCCATCGTTTAATCCCTCCACATCGAAGTTAGTGGTGCCGTCACAGGCGCCTTTTCTAGTGTAACCTTAGCAAGGACTTACCATTCTATTTCTATAAAGTGGTTAGAAGGGTAAAAATGGTAAAGATGAACTAGTTGTAAATAGTTCCAATTATTTTACCTTTTTTAGGGAAAACATAGTATGATGTAAGTCATTCATCCTTGCTTTTTAGGTTTAAACACCTGCGGAAAAAGGAATATAAACATTGAAAGAGATGGACGGACCGTAGGATACAGTAGGCAGAGAGAAGAGAGAAGGAGCGGATGATATATGTTCATCATTTGGTGGGCTGTAGCCATATTTTTATTTTTCATCGCCTTAGAATTCGGTGTTTCATTTTGGCTCAATTCGGAAGTGGAGGAAGAAATGTCTAAGCCCAAGGAAATGTATCATATTATCCGTGATAAATTGCTGAGGAAGAGTGTTTCATGAATGAAAAAAAGGGATGCAGATTCAAATCTGCGTCCCTTCTTCATTTCAATCATTATTATTTTCGTTTTTCTTGACTTGCCACCAAATATGTCCATCTTCTTCCAGGAGTTCATCGGATGCGAGTGGACCTGTGGATCCAGCTTCATAGTTAGGGAAAGATTCGTCTTTAGTGTTTTCCCACGCATTGGAAATGGTATCGACGAACTTCCATGAGAGGGCAACCTCGTCCCAGTGCGTAAAGTTTGTAGCATCCCCGCGCATGCTATCAAACAATAGCTTTTCATATGCCTCGGGAGAATTGATGTGTTCGATCCCTTTGTTCGAGACGGTCAGCTTCATTGGCTTTGTATTGGATGTCGTCCCGGATTTCTTGACATTTAGGTACAATGTGATGCCTTCGTCAGGCTGGATATTGATAACGAGAAGATTCGGGTTCAGTGTTTCTTCCGTTTTATAATACAGGTTCATTGGGATATCTTTGAATTGAACAACGATATTCGTTGATTTGACATCCATTCTCTTACCGGTGCGGATATAAAAAGGAACACCGGCCCATCGGAAGTTATCAATCATCAATTTACCCGCAACATAGGTCTCTGTGTTGGATTCCGGATTTACGTTATGTTCATTGCGGTAGGCGGGAAGTGTTTGACCGTCTATCGTTCCTTCACCATACTGGCCACGGACGAAGTATTGATTGACTTCGTCCACTTTCATTGGTCGAAGTGAACGCAATGCCCGCACTTTTTCGCTTCGAATCTCTTCTGTCGTCAAAGCGATCGGGGGTTCCATGGCTAGAAGGGCAACCATTTGCAGCAGATGGTTTTGGACCATATCCCTTAGAGCACCGCTGGTTTCATAATAACGCCCGCGTTCTTCAACTCCAAGTGTTTCGCTTGAAGTTACCTGGATGTTGGATATATATCTGTTATTCCAAAGCGGCTCGAATAGGGCATTGGAAAAACGGATGACCTCAATATTTTGTACCATTTCCTTACCTAAATAATGATCGATACGGTAGATTTCATCTTCAGCGAATGCAGTTCGAATCTGCTCATTCAATTTTTGTGCTGTTTCGAAACTGTGTCCAAATGGCTTTTCTATGACCAGGCGCTTATATCCATTTGTGTCACTCAGGCCTTGTGCTTTAATCTGTTCGGCAATCGTTCCGAAAAACTCAGGCGCCATCGCCAAATAGAAGATCCGGTTTCCTTCTAATTGATATTGTCCGTCTAATTGTTCGGCAATGTCTTTTAACTGCAGGTATGATTCCGAGCTGGAAACGTCGTGGGAGTGATAATGGAAATGGGAAATGAATTCGTCGACCTTTTCTTCCGCATGTCCGAACGTAAGTATCGAGTCCTTGACACTTGTTTGAAACTCCTCGTTCGTCAATGGCCTCCTTGCCACTCCAACGACGGCGAACTTATTGATTTTCTCTTTTTGAAATAGTCGATATATGGAAGGAAACAATTTCCTTTTCGCTAAATCTCCGGTAGCACCAAAAATCATGATCAATGCTGTGGGTTTATTGTTTTCTGTCATGTTTAAAACCTCAACTTTCCGTTAAATCTGTCTATAAAGTTGGAATTCCCGTATGTGTACCAATTTCTAATTTTACGTTTAGCTTTCCCTCAAAGCAATTAATTTGCGCATTTTTTCTCTATATTTCATTAAAAGTTTCATTTGGTTTCGGTTTTAATGGGTGATAAATGAAAGAGCACCTTGGTTATGCTATAGTTAAGTCATAAAGTATTTGCAACGGAGGTAGTATGAGTGGATTTCGTTTTATTGGGTACAGGCGCTGGCGTTCCGGCTAAAGCGCGTAATGTGACATCGATCGCCCTTCAATTATTGGAAGAACGTGGAACGGTTTGGTTATTCGATTGTGGGGAAGCAACACAGCATCAAATATTAAAAACGGCGGTCAAACCGCGAAAGGTTGAAAAGATCTTCATCACCCATTTACATGGTGACCACATTTTCGGACTGCCTGGATTTTTAAGCAGCAGATCATTTCAGGGCGGAGTGGATAAACTGACCGTATATGGTCCGCAAGGTATAGATGCATTTATTATGACGAGCTTACAGGTGAGTGGAACTCATTTAAAATACCCCTTGGAAATTATCGAAATAGAAGAAGGCGAAGTGTTTGAGGACGAACAATTCACAGTGACGGCCATGTCGCTTGATCATGGCATTTATAGCGTCGGTTACCGGATTGTGGAAAAAGATCGTCCGGGAAGCTTACTGGTCGACCGGCTGCGGTCTGAAGGTGTGAAGCCGGGGCCTCACTTTAAAGCATTGAAAAATGGACAAACCGTCTGTCTCGATGATGGCCGTGTCTTAAATGGGAAGGACTATATCAGTGCTCCTCAAAAAGGCCGGATCATCACGATTCTAGGGGATACAAGAATGTGCAGCAATGCGCTCATTCTTGCTGAATCGGCGGATTACCTTGTTCATGAAGCTACATTTTCAGCGGAAGAAGCGGAAATGGCATCAGCCTATTATCATTCGACCACCGTTCAGGCTGCAGAAACGGCTTTGAAAGCGGGGGCTAAGCATCTAATCCTTACGCATATCAGCTCACGGTATACTCCGGAGGATGCTGAGAGGCTAAAAGAGGAAAGCAAGGCGATTTTTCCAAACACGATTATGGGTGAAGATCTAATGGCCATTAAAATTCCTTTGTATTCAGAGGAATTGGGCAGCTGAAATCAAAGCCGATGTTTGATATAATTAATCAATTGTTCATTGGATATTTAAAGGAGTGTATATATGACTGACAAAAGTGCCCTACATACTAAAGCAATGGATTTTCTCCTAAAAACAAGCCGGACTTTTTTCATTCCGATCAGCTATCTTCCAAAGGAATTACAAGAGGCCATTGGAGCTGCATACCTTTGCATGCGAGCCATTGATGAAATCGAGGACCACCCAGGTCTTCCAGCAGATATTAAGGTTTCCCTGTTACAGGCTCTTAGTGAGCGTGATGGGGATTTCAGTGAAGAAAATCTTCAATCGTTATTTGAACCATATAAGGATGAACTGCCCGAGGTGACCCTGTTTCTTTCGGACTGGATTGAATTTTGTCCTCCCGGTGCAAAATCCAAGGTCTTGGAGTCGACAAAGGAAATGGCCGAAGGCATGGCAAAATGGGTTACTAAGGACTGGCAAATCCATAATGAAGAGGAACTCGATGATTACACCTATTATGTTGCAGGTTTAGTGGGGGTCATGCTGTCCGATATGTGGAACTGGTACGATGGAACCGAAACGGACCGTGAACTTGCCATCGCATTTGGCCGTGGACTCCAAACAGTCAATATCCTGCGTAACCGTGAGGAAGATGCAGAACGTGGTGTGAACTTTTATCCGGATGGCTGGGGTTTCGACGAGATGTTTGCCCATACGGAACATAATCTTGCATTAGCCGATGCGTACATTGGAGAGATTGAAACGAAAGAGATCATCCAATTTTGTAAAATACCCTTGGAATTGGCAAAAGCCACATTGGAAGCCCTAAAAGAAGGCAAAGAAAAAATTGATCGTGCTACAGTTACCGAAATTGTCAGCCAGGTCGTCGAACACTGATTTTTCATAAAGCTGCTGTGAAAGTTACCATACCTTTCACAGCAGCTTTTTTCATGTTTTATATTTAGAACTCAAAAAATTCAAAAAAGTTAAAAAATATATTGGAATAATTGGGACTAAACGATTATAATTTAGGACATAAAAGCGAAAAAAGCTGGCGTCGTTAGAAAAACATTATTTTAAATAAGGAAAAAGCGGGGGGAAAATATGAAAAAGAAATTATATTCAACTGCAGCCATGACATTGGTCGCAGGTTTATTATTGGCTGGGTGTGGAAATGACAAGGAAAAAGATACAGCAAAGGATGAAAGCGGAAAGGATACCTTCAACATTGGGGTAACGCAAATCGTTCAGCATGATTCCCTGGATCAAGCATATGAAGGATTCCAGGCGGCACTGAAGGACAGTGACATCAAAGCCAAATATGATCTTCAAATTGCACAGGGTGACCAAAATAACAGTCAGACGATTGCCAATAACTTTGTTGGGGATAAAGTGGATCTGATATTTGCGAATTCGACTCCTAGTGCTCTAAGTGCTTTAAATGCGACCAAGGATATTCCAATCGTCTTTACATCGGTTACCGATCCTGTAGCTGCAGAGCTTGTTACTTCTTTGGAAAAACCAGGCGGAAATGTGACGGGTACAACGGACTCCCATCCTGAAGCCATTGCAAAATCAATGAAATTCCTAGCGGAAGAGCTTGGGGCGAAGACAATTGGAACTGTCTATAATACAGGGGAGCAAAATTCAGTCGTCCAAATAAAGAATGTGAAAGCGGAAGCGAAAAAAGCTGGTTTGAAAGTCGTGGAGGCATCCGTCTCGACTTCAGCGGATGTTAAACAGGCAACGGAATCTTTAATCGGAAAAGCGGATGCTTTCTACATCATTACTGATAATACAGTTGTCTCGGCACTGGAATCGGTCATTTCTGTGGCAAATGATCAAGATATCCCATTGTTTGTCGGCGAACTTGATTCTGTAAATGCTGGCGGTTTTGCAGCATATGGCTTCAGTTACTATGATATTGGTTATGAAGCGGGGCAAAAAGCGGTTGAAATCCTGAAGGATGGTAAAAAACCTGGGGATATCCCGGTTCAATATCCACAAAAACTGAAATTGGTCATCAATGAAAAAGCAGCAAAAGATATGGGTGTTGAAATAAAAGAAGAATGGAAAGCAGATGCTGAGTTTGTAAAATAAACTCTGCTTTTGTTCGGGGAAGGAAGAAAAAAATGTTCTCAGCCTTATTCAACTCTTTTGAGTCGGGAATGATTTATGCGATCATGGCACTCGGTGTTTATTTAACATTCAGGATTCTCGACTTCCCGGATATGACTGTGGAAGGCAGTTTTGTGACAGGGGCCTCCGTTGCCGCCATTATGATCGTTAACGGTTTCTCGCCAATCGTTGCCACGTTGAGTGCCATGGTGGCAGGGTTCATCGCTGGGACGATAACTGGTTTCCTGCATACGAAAGGGAAAATCAATCCTCTCTTGGCAGGTATTTTAATGATGATCGCGCTCTATTCGATCAATTTGAGGATCATGGGTGCATCCAACATTCCGTTGCTTTCTCAAACGACCATTATCACGAATATCCAGGATGCCTGGGCTGGCACCGGGCTGGACAATTTGTTGAATGGTCTTTTATCCTTCATGGGTCTCGGTGACAGCCTGCCAAAAACATGGGCCATATTAATCGTCATGCTGATTGTGGCTGTCGTCATCCAAGCTGGAATGTCAGCTTTTTTAAAAACGGAAATTGGTCTTGCCTTACGTGCGACTGGTGATAATGAAGCCATGGTCAAGAGTTTTTCCGCCCATACTGGCAACATGAAGATTCTGGGACTTGCAATCGGAAATGCACTTGTGGCTTTTTCGGGATCCTTGGTCGCCCAATATAACGGTTTTAGTGATATAGGCATGGGGATTGGTATCATTGTCATCGGATTGGCATCCGTCATAATCGGTGAGGCTCTATTTGGTGCAAAAACGATTGCACGTGCGACGCTGGCCGTCATTGGAGGGGCGATCATTTACCGTATCGTCGTAACTTTGGCACTTCGCGTAGAATTCCTTGAAACGGGTGATGTTAAATTAATTACGGCACTTATTGTGGTCGGGGCACTTGTCATTCCTAAAATTTCCGATAAACAAAAGGAAAAAAACCGGAAGAAAAGGCGGCTTAAAGAAATACAGATGCGTCATGATGGGACTTTACCGACAGGGAGGGAAGAATATGCTTCGGTTAAATCAGATTTATAAAGTTTTCAATGAGGGAACACCAGATGAAAAGTTAGCCCTTGGAAATCTGGAACTGCAGATGACAAAAGGTGAATTTGTAACAGTCATCGGAAGTAATGGAGCAGGTAAATCGACGTTGATGAACATGATTTCCGGCAAGATTCTCCCTGATGCAGGTGAAGTCATCATCGATGGTGAAAACGTATCGGCCATTGAAGAACATGCCCGTGCCAAAATGATTGGCCGTGTTTTTCAGGATCCCATGCTGGGTACGGCACCACATATGACGATTGAGGAAAATATGGCGATTGCCTATGGCAGAACCAATAAAAGAGGTTTAGGCTTTGGGGTGACAAAAAAACGGAAAGAACTGTTTAAAGAGTGTTTGGGCACCCTTCATTTAGGCTTGGAAAATCGGATGACTGCAAAAGTGGGATTATTATCAGGTGGGGAGCGCCAAGCACTATCATTGCTGATGGCGACCTTCACCGACCCTAAAATCCTGCTACTTGATGAACATACAGCAGCACTTGATCCTTCACGTGCGGAGCTCGTTACAAACCTGACGAAGGAAATCGTCGAAAAGAACCAGTTAACGACGTTGATGGTGACTCATAATATGCAGCAGGCAATCGATCTTGGAAATTCCTTGATTATGATGGACAAGGGACAGATCATTTTTGAAGCCAGAGGCGCTGAAAAGCAGAAGCTAACCGTCGAAAAACTGCTTAACGAATTCCAGCGCATCAAAGGCGAAAAAATGCTCAATGACCGTGCAGTATTGATTTAAGATGATGAAAAGGCCCGACCCAGGTGAGATTAATCTTGGGTCAGGGCCTTTTTATTTTGGGGTAATTAATAAGATCAGGTCCTGAAGAAATGCTTTGCATAAGAAAAATGGCTATCGCGGGGTGCTCTTGAACGATCTTGATACTCGATGTCAATCGCTGTCGGCTGTGCTCCATGATGAACTATCGTTCTTTCTGTTTCCGAAAATCATTTTTATGAATGGCCTTTTCTTCGTCTTTTTAGTGGCAGCAGCCTCTTCAGCCGCGAGGAAATAATCAAAGTGCTGACCCATTGGTTTTTCTAACGCTTCGATACGGGCTTCGAGCTTCTTAACGAGTTTGTGCATTTCTTCCATTTCGCTTCTGTGCTGTAAAAGCTGATAGGATACAACATCGTCCGCTTTAGTTTTCAGTCCATTTTCAAGCCGGATGATGCGTTCTAGCAGTTGATCATTTCCTTTATTCGGTTCAGGATGTTTCTGGATTGTCGCTTTTCTAAGCTTCTTCTCTGAGATGCTAACCTTTTGGAGAATGATGCCCTCGTTCAGCTGATCTTGGATTTTTCTTAATAATGTAATGTCTTCATCCGAAAACTGGTAGTGACCAAGCTGATTCCGTTCTACTTCCATGTTCAATTGGGTGACCCAGCGTTGAATCGTACTATGGGAAACATTCAGTAACCGGGCAACTGCGCTTGTATTCATCGAGATTCCCCCTTTTGGTTGTTGAATTCGATAAGTATGAGGGAATTCCTTTACTGTTGACAAAACATGTATTCATTCGGCAAAGAAAGTGGAATTCCAACGTAATTTGCATGAGGGTCAATTCAAGGTGGAATTCCCCGTGGAACAGCTTTTTGCAAATGGTAGCGTTGTTAGGAACTTTTAGATGCATTTGTGATGGCGTGGCTAATGGTAATCAAGCTAAAAAGGGAAATGTGATGCAGATGTCGAATTTACCCTTAAAACATGGAAAAAGGAGGACCAGTATGAACAGGATCAACATTATAACTTTAGGTGTCAGGGATATTGCTGAATCATTAAGGTTTTACCGGGACGGGTTGGGATTTCATACAACGGTTAAAGAGGACGAACCCGCAATCGTCTTTTTTAATAATGCCGGAACAAAACTTGCTTTGTATCCTTTAGAGGAGCTGGCAAAAGACATCAATGAGAAAGAACCGCCTAAGAAAAATGGGTTCCCGGGTCTTACGCTTGCTTATAATGCTAAATCAATTGAAGAAGTGGATGATGTGATCAACAAAGCTGAAAAGGCCGGGGGAACAATCGAAAAATCACCTCAGGATGTTTTTTGGGGAGGGTACAGCGGATATTTTTCAGACCCCGATGGTTATTATTGGGAGGTTGCATATTCGAAGGATTGGAGTTTTGATGAAAATGACATGCTGATTATAAAGTAACGCACACTACGGAAGGATTACCCCTTAGAAAAAAGGGCTGTTGCCTGGCAACAGCCGATCATCATCATGCACGTTACTGCGAAACTACATATTTGGCCAGTTCTTTACTTATTTGATTGCCCATTCGTTTTGATTGCTCAGTCGCTTCTTGTACACAGGCAATGAATGCTTCTTCCACTTGATGTGCTTGAAGTGCTTTCAGACCTGCTTCTGTCGTTCCGCCTGGTGAAGTGACTTCCTTTCTTAGTACGGCAGGCGTTTTAGGTGATTTCTGCAACATATCGGCCGCACCCATCAGTGTCTGGAGAATCAATTGCTTAGCGGTTTCGGAATCGAGACCTATTTTTTCTGCTGATTTTTCCAATGCCTCGACCAAGTAATAAATATAAGCCGGACCGCTGCCCGATAAGCCTGTTACCGCATCTAGCTGGGTTTCGTCGACAACTGCCACTGTACCTACCGTTTCAAAAAGGGTAATCGCCGTTTGTAATTGCGCGTCTTTCGTATGACAGTTAGCCGCAAGGGCCGTTGCTGATTTTCCTACAGCTGCCGATGTATTAGGCATGGCACGGACGATCGAGAACCGCTTGTTGGCGATACCTTCCAAGCTTGTTGTATGAACGCCGGCAACAACGGAAATGAACAGCATTTCTTCACGAATATATTCTTTTATTGATTGCATCGTTTCTAAAATATCTTTCGGTTTCACCGCCAGTACGACAAGGTTTGCATCCTGTACTAATAGCTGCAGCGATCTTGTGGCAGTTACACCATATTGCTTCTTTAAATAATCGAACCGATCATCATTTGATTTATTTGTGACAAAAATATTTGCTGGTTCAATTACCTGTTGGGTCACCAGCCCCGAAATGATTGCTTCTGCCATCGATCCAGCTCCGATAAAGGCGATTTTATTCATACTTCCCGCTCCTTTTTCTTTTAAAGTTTTCGGCTTTTTTGAAAACAAAAAGACCCCTCATCCAATAAAGGACGAAAGGTCTAGCTTCCGTGGTACCACCTTTGTTCAACTTTTCCATAATAAATAAACAGAAAAGCTGCACTTGAATCCTCTAACGCGGGAATTACGTCAGGTTTTCCTGAAGGCTCATAAGGTAGGTTCAATAATGAGAGGGCGATGAAGCCTTTCAGCACATTCCGAGCTTCACTCTCTTTACGCCATCAATAATTTACTTGGCCTTAATCAAAGCCATGCCGTCTTTAATTACTTGTGATTATGAAGGATATATTAGCACTCTGTCAATGATAATATATGCATGGACGAGAAAAAATAGACATGAATTATGTGAAAATAATGACAGTAATTAAAAATACATGTAAAATGGTAATTATACATGATAAGTATACTTAGAATTCTGTTTAGTGTATAAAAAGTTTTATATAAATATAATTTTCTAAGGTGGAAAAGATTATGGTGAATTGGACTGGAGATATTGCAAAAATTACTTTGCCCACGCCATTTGCAGTGGGTGATGTGAATGTTTATGTAGTTAAAGGGGATGCTTTAACGCTAATCGATACTGGAGTGAAAACAAAACGATCAAAGGAAGCCTTGACTAACGGGCTTGGGGAATTGGGTCTAAAACTGACTGATATCGAACAAATCATTTTAACCCATCATCATCCTGATCATGCTGGTGGACTCGATTTCTTTGAAAAAGAGATCCCGGTTTATGGACACAAAAACAATCAGCGCTGGCTGACTATCAGTGATGAATTCCTTGATACACATAATCGTTTTTTCCTTGAATATGCCACAAAGTTCGGAGTGGCAGAAGAGCTGAAAAATAAACTGATTCATAATCGTGACGAAATCAGTTTCCTTAGTGAACGGAAGCTGCATGGATATTTGGCTGAGGGAGATGAACTCCCTGGTCTTCCAGGCTGGAAAGTGATCGAGACTCCAGGGCATGCGCAAAGCCATTTATCCTTTTACCGGGAAAGTGACGGGGTCATGATCGTTGGCGATCATTTGCTTGCCAAGATTTCACCTAATCCATTAATGGAACCACCTTTACTTCCCGGAGGCATGAGACCTCGTCCGTTACTGCAGTATAATGCATCACTTCAGAAATTATTGGATTTTTCCATATCCACCGTTTACTCCGGACACGGATCTGAAGTGGATGGAGATGCGGTTGCTGACTTGATTCACTATAGATTCGAACGGCAGCATAACCGTGCCATGCAGGTGAAAAGCATGCTTCAAGATAAGCCTTTATCGGTCTTTGAAGTATGTCAGCAGCTGTTTCCGAAAGTATACCTTCAGGAAGTGGGCCTGACACTTTCGGAAACGGTCGGTCAGCTGGACTATTTAGAAGACTTGGGTGAAGTCGAAACAGAAATCCAATCAGGGGTCATTCTGTATTCAATCGCCTAATGTTCGCAAGGAGGCTCACTTTTTTGAATAAATTGCAAGGCAAAGTCATTGTTATTACCGGAGCTTCCGGAGGGATTGGCAAGGAAGTCGCCATTCAAAGTGCAAAGCAGGGGGGCCGTCTCGTCCTCTTGGCCAGAAGCATGGATAAATTACTGCAGCTAAAGAATGAACTGATCACCCAATATGGGATTGATGCGTATGCCTATAAGCTTGACGTGGCAGACACTGATCAGGTGACAAATGTATTTAATGACATCCATGCGCAAATAGGTGAAGTGGATGTGTTGGTCAACAATGCTGGTTTCGGCACGTTTAAAGAAGCGCAGGATACGGAATTAAATGAAACGAAAGCGATGTTTGCTGTCAACGTCATTGGATTGATGGCCTGCACAAAGCTGGTTCTTCCGTATATGAAGCAGAGAAAATCGGGGCATATCATCAATATCGCTTCACAGGCCGGTAAAATCGCCACTCCTAAATCAACCTTGTACTCATCGACCAAGTTCGCGGTTCTTGGCTATTCGAACGCACTTAGGCTTGAGCTGATGGAAGATCATGTTTTTGTGACCACCGTCAATCCTGGCCCCATAGAAACGAATTTCTTTAACATTGCGGATGAATCAGGTACATATTTAAAGAATGTTGAAAAATTCATGCTTAAGCCAGGAGATGTCGCTGCTAAAATCGTAGCGGCGATGCTGACCAATAAGAGGGAAATCAATCTTCCTGGCTGGATGAATTTTGCTGGGAAATGGTATAACATGTTTCCGAAAATCACCGAAACATTAGGGAAAAAAGCATTTTTTAAAAAGTAGCTAGACTTTAATGCGGGACAAATTATAGGCAAAGGGGAATGTCGATGACATTCCCCATTTTGAAATACCCAAAGTTTTCTATGTTAAATAAATTGGTAACTATTCCAGGGGGAATTCGTCTATTTCTAGTAGGAGGGATTTGTATGAAGAGGATTGTAAACCTTTATATATCTATATTCGTTGCCTTTATTCTGGGTAGCTGTCAATCCCCTGATTCATGGATGAAGCCATTGATAAGGGGGAAGAGGGTTTCATTACGGATCTTGACGATAAAAGGATTTTGATTAAAGAGACGTATTATAAGGTGACCACTGATACATCCATTCAAGATCAACATGGTAATGACCTCGATTATTCCGACCTGGAAATCGGGATGAAAGTGAAACCATGGCACCGGGGCGGGGTGAGGAAATCATTTCCTGGGAAAGCGGAAGCGGAACTGATTCTTGTTTTGACCGATGAAAAAAGCTTGGCCGAACAAAGGGCGGTCACTGCTGCCCTCGATCATGTCAGCAAAGCGGAAAGTCAGCGATTCATGGTTCTCGAAGTCGTCCATTTACCCTCAGAGCATGTTTATAATATCGAAATGATGAACCGTTCCAACTTGGACTCTTCATTCATGGTGACTGTTGAGGATGTAACGGAGGAAATATTATATATAAAATAAAACAACCGGACTGAATCACTTTGAATTCCGTCCGGTTGTTTGTCCTCGGTTTTATAAAGTTTTCGCACCCAAATATTTTGGTTTCCAATATGAATTATCCATATCCGTGATGGTTATTCCTTTAGAAGACGTAGCACTGATGAATTGACCATTTCCGATATAAATCCCAACATGGGATACCCCTGTTCCAGAAGTATTAAAGAATACAAGATCACCCTTAGCTGGTGAAGATACTTTTAAACCTGTATTGGAATAAAGCAAGGATGTTGTACGCGGTAAGGTGATTCCTTGTGATTTCTGGAATACGTAATAGACGAAGCCTGAGCAGTCGAATCCAGTTGGTGTTGTTCCGCCCCATTTGTAGGGTTTGCCTATTAAGGTTTTTGCATAGCTGATCAAGCTAGTATTATTGACATTATAAACACCAAGCGCATTAAATGTGCCTCGGCCGGCAATTCCGTCGGCAGTCAACCCTTTAGCTTTTTGGAATTTTTTTACTGCTGATACAGAATTGGTGCCGTAATATGTAGTCAGTGAACCTGAATATGTGAAATAACCTTTGGTTTTTAAAAGTTGTTGTAGTTGTTTGACATCACTATGTGTCATTCCGGGTCTGAGGGTTTGGTCTCCAATATTGGCAAAGGCTTGCAGTGGGGTTAGCATCATGGCAGAAGCAACAGCTGCTGAAGCGATCCATTTCTTCATAATTTTCATTTCCTCTCTATCTATCTCTCTATGTTCTTAACAATATTATCCTACAATACCATTATGACAATTAGACATAATTTCGGTTACAGTTTCATTACAAAAAATGAGTAGTAAGACTACATATAAAATGGACGAAAGCCTGTTGAAAAGGATGAAAAAATTTAAAAAAACTAAGTATAAGGATCCATTAAAAAATATTCAAGCTGCGAATGGATTCTTTTTAAAAAAACTATTTGGATATGCAGTTTAAATTTGGTATTTTAACCATTTTTAGTATCTATTATATTTTTCAAGGAAATTACAATAAAAAGTAGAAATTTGTATGAAAACTTCCATTGAATAAGAACGTATATTCGGTTAAAGTTATGAATATAATAAAAGCGAACATATATTCTTGTTAGGGTGAGAAATGATGGATTATGGGACGATGCCGAACCAATCAATTATGTGTATCGATATGAAAAGTTTTTATGCAAGCTGTTCAGCGGTCATGCTTGGTCTGGACCCGCTTGATTGTTATCTGGCGGTGGTTGGTGACTTGAAGAGGACAGGGAGCATTGTGCTTGCGGCTTCTCCAAAGATGAAGAAGGAATTTGGCATCAAGACAGGTTCGCGGATGTTTGAGATCCCGAATGATCCGAGGATTGTCGTCGTTGAACCTAAAATGGCGACCTATTTAAGGGTTTCGACGGAAATCACCCGCTTGTTCAACCGTTATGTGCCCAAAGAAGCGATTCACGTATATAGTGTGGACGAAAGCTTTGTGAAAGTCGATGGTGCCGCTTCTTTATGGGGAGATGCCCGCATGATAGCTGAAAAGATAAAGGATGAAATTGAACGGGAATTACAGCTCCCTTGTGCCATTGGAATTGGACCGAACATGCTTATGGCAAAACTTTGCCTTGATTTGGAAGCCAAACATAAAGGGATTGCGGAATGGAAGTATGAGGATGTGCCAAGCAAACTTTGGCCAATTTCCCCGCTTCGTGAAATGTGGGGGATCGGCAGGCGCGTAGAAAAAACCCTTCATGGAATGGGCATATTTACGGTTGGGCAGCTTGCCAATTATGATCTTGAATTACTTGAAGCCAAGTTTGGAATTATGGGCAATCAGCTTTACCACCATGCGTGGGGAATAGATTTATCCGATATGGGGGCAGTGATCATCGAAGGGCAGGTCAGCTTCGGCAAAAGTCAAATCCTGCTGCGGGATTATAAGGAGGAGCATGAGGTAAAGCAGGTCATGCTGGAAATTTGCGAAGAAGTTGGAAGAAGGGCACGCACCCATCGCAAGGCAGGAAGGACGGTGAGCCTCAGCATTGGTTACAGCAAGGACGAGTTTGGCGGAGGTTTCCATCGTTCGCGTTCGATTAGCGAACCGACCAACATTACGATGGAGTTATATAAAGTTTGCCTGGAGCTTTTTCATGAGAACTATAGGCAAAAAACGGTTCGGAGCATAGAGGTCAGGCTCTCGAATATTGTGGATGATAACGAAATGCAGCTGACTTTATTCGATGCTTCGCGCTGGAAGAAGCGGGAGTTGAGTTACACGGTTGATCGAATCCGCCATAAATATGGAGCCAAATCGTTATTGCGTGCCGTTTCGTATACAGAAGCAGGTACAGCCGTTTACCGAAGCAAGCTGCTTGGTGGGCATAAGGCGTAAGGTTGATTTTGAAGGGAGGGAAAAGGATGATACGTGATCGCGGCCGTATCAAATGGACATCGATGATGTTGCCGGAGCATGTGAAGATGCTTCGGGATTGGGTGGTGGAGGATGGCTATGAAACGAAGCGCATCCTGGATGAGCAGCAATTGGAAGAAATGAATGCGGTAATGGGGGAAGCGATGGAGGAAAGAAAGGATGTCACGATTGCTCATTATGAAGGAAACCGGTATCAGCTGTTAATCGGCAGGATCCATTATTATAATGAGCTCACCCAAAAGCTTCATATCGTCGATCGGTTTCAGCAGGCTCACTATATCAGGCTTTCCGATATCGCGGATGTAAGGATAATGGAGTGATGAGCGGAAAGGCTGTTCCCAAGGGACAGCCTTTCTGATGAAAGGAATTGGCGTTAGAAAATCGGCATTTGTTGGATCGGCCATGAAGAAAATGATTTTCGTGTCGGCTGACGCTTGCAAAGGAAGGCAGTTTCTTTAACAGAAGCGTTTTTATCGTTTATAATGGGGGGAAAGGAAAAGACATCGGGAGGCGTGCAATCATGTATATTGAATGGACGGAAACAGCGGCTGAGAAAATGGCCGATAAGGTACAGGGACAAGAAGGATATTTACAGTTGAAATATGATACTGATGGCTGTGGCTGCGTGGTAAGCGGTGTGACCGCGCTATGGTGGGTCAACGAACCTGAAGAAGGTACCGAAAAAGTGGAAACAAACGGGATTCCGCTATATGTGGAGAAATCAAAAATGATTTTTCTTGATGAAGTGATGAAAATAGACTTTGTTCCGGAAGCGAACAGCTTTCAATTAAAAAGTCCGAATCAAATCTTGAATCCGAGGATGAGTTATTTTAATAAAATCTGATTAAAAGCAAAGAGGGATCTTGGATACCCTCTTTTTTCTTCTCAGACAAGTTTTAGAAACTGATCGATTTGATCTTCATATTCTTTTGGATTTTCATTATAAGATTGAGCGTGGGCCCCTTTTTTAGCGATGTAAAGCTGCTTTGGGCCCTCTTTTGCTGCATATAATTCCGCTGTCATGGAAGCGGGAATGAAACTGTCATTTTCACTATGGATGAAGAGCACCGGGTTTCGGATATTTTTTATATAATCGATTGGGGACACTTCATTGGTCCAATATCCGTCACGGAGTTTGATGAACATACGCCCAAGCGGAAACACAGTCCAGGAAGGAAATGGGACTTCATGCTTGAGCTGGTATTTGATTTGATCCTCGAAATTTGAAAATGGACAGTCGGCAATGTAAAAATCAGCACCATCTTCAAGCAGTCCGGCATATAAAAGCAGGGTTACGGCTCCCATGGATTCACCATGAATGCCAATATGAAGGTCGGGACCTTTACGTCTTTTCAATTCATCGATTACGGCCTTCAGGTCGAATTTTTCATAATGTCCGTAACTGCTCGTCTTGCCACCGGAATCCCCATGCCGGCGGTGGTCATAAATGATCGCATTGAAGCCCCGCTTAAGAAATATATTCATGTACTTAATCGAATTGACTTTGTTTTCCGTCACACCATGAGAAATGATCACCCACTTATTGGTGGCATGCGGTTCGATAAACAAGCATTTCAAGGAATATCCGGATGGTGACGATACCCAAATTTCCGTTTTAGGCAGATTATCAAAATCCTCCCGGATCAGGCGTTTAGCCATGATTTCACGATTCTGGATAAAGTCATCTTCCTTCTTTTTCATATACATGATCCGATTGGAAAAATAAATGCCGACGCCAACGATATACGATAAGATTCCGGCGAGTGTAAACCACCATTTCTTCATGAAAGGTCCTCCTAGGTTGATTTTCTTTATTTTACCATGTGGGAAATGGGAAAACACTGTTTGAAAACCATGACGAGGAAAACGGCAGTCGTGATATAATAATTTCATAAATGGCCAGGAGGTTTTAAGGATGAAAAAGAAACAGCCGCGAAATCAAAATCAAAGCAAAAACCAAGATAAAGATTCATCTTCATTGAAACTTGGTGATATGATCAATCAAGATATCATGTCCCAGCTTCGTCAAAAGCAAAAGGAACTTAATGAGGCTGAGCAAGAAAAAAGGGCAGCGGAAGAAGAAAAGAAACGCGAAGAAAGAAAGCGGCGGGAGAAGAATAAATCATTTGAAGAACTATTGGGTGAAAGCAACCTGAACTGGAAGAACTATAAATGAAGGACAGGGAGCAGTTTAAGTTTTAAGTGGGCTGGCTCCCTTTTTTTCGTTCAGGAAGACCATTCCTTGCCGATACTCCTTTATTTTATAAAGTATAACGATTATATTAAAGATAAGTTCGATATGACTTCATATCGGATGGACTACTATTAGCTGGTGATATGATGCAAAGTAAAATAGAAAAAGTGCTGGAAGACCAATTATGTTTCCTGCTTTATGCAAGTTCAAGGGAAATGACGAAGAAATATAAACCGCTGCTTGATAAACTCGAAGTGACATATCCTCAATATCTGGTCCTGCTTCTATTATGGGAACAGGATACACTTACAGTAAAAAAACTAGGGGAGCTCCTTGCCCTCGACTCAGGAACGCTTACCCCCATGTTGAAACGAATGGAGCAGAATGGCTTGATTGTCCGTGAACGTTCGACTGAAGATGAACGGTCTGTCATGATTAAGTTGACGGAAAAGGGACTTGGTTTACAGGAAGAGGCCTGCTTCATTCCCGATCGCATTTCGGCTATGTCGGGTGATGATAAGAAGGTGGTTGAGGATTTAAAAGCTTCCTTGATCCAACTATTGAAAACTTTACAGCAATTTTAGCAAAGAAAAGACGCTTGGGGTTCCCCAAGCGTCTTTTTGTCGGATTTAATCTACACTTATTTCAAAGGCGACATCCACATTGCCGTTGATTGCTTTTGAATAAGGACACATTTGATGTGCTTTATGAACAAGGGTTTCGAATGTCTCCTTATCGATTCCGGATCCCTTCACAGCCAAAGTTACAGCCAAGCTGTACTGATGCATCTCACCCATCAATAGGCTTACGCTTGCGGTGACTTTGGAATCGAAGGAAACGCGTTCGATTTTACCAACTGATTGCAAGGCACTATCAAAACATGCAGCATATCCAGCTGCAAAAAGCTGTTCCGGATTAGATGCTTCAGGCATCTGTTTAGCTCTTGGTGTTCCAGGCATCGCAATATCAACCGTGAAGTTGCCGTCAGCAGAAATAGCCGTTCCTTCTCTTCCGCCATCAACTGTTACAGACGTTGTAAATAATGTTTTTGTCATCATTTTTTCTCCCTTATCTTCGTATTTTGGTTGTGCACAATTTAATTGTATAACACTTGATTTGTATTGTCCAATGAATAATTTCAATTGGTATGAAGTAAATTTGGTTTGGAAAGGGGGTAAGAATGATGGGAAACTTGAAAGCGGTACAGAAGCAGAATGGTGAAAAAAACGTTGGAACGGAAAAAGGCTGCCTATCACGTTATTAAACGGAGATAGTGCAGCCTGATTTATTTGAAACATTTAATTTAGTTCTATTCTTTTTAATCCCGGTGACTTTCATATTTGTTCGCTTTGGTCAACTGCTTTAAGATATCCAACTCGGTTTTGGACAGTGAAGGACTGTTGGCAGCCTGGCAGTTCTCGCGGAGCTGCTGTACTGAACTTGCTCCTGGTATAACGGTAGCGACGCTTGGATGGGACAATACATATTGAAGTGCCGTTTCATTCAACTTCCTATGGGAAAGTTTGTCCTTTATTTGCGGAAGCAAATCTTTAAGTTCGTGATAGCTAAAGTCAAGGTATCCATCCTCATTTGCCTTTTCAAGCATTTTTTCACTGAGCAGCCCTTTGGCAAGGGGGCCACGGGCAATAATGCTGATCTGTTTGTTGGCCAAAAGGGACATCCACTCTTCTGGGCGGCGGTCGAGAAGATTAAACTGCATCATCACGGAATCAAGCTCAGACTTTTCAGTGAATTCCTTGATCACATTCGGACGAATCGAGGAAATTCCATAATATCGGATATAGCCTTCTTTTTTCAAATCTTCAAATGCTTCTACCGTTTCTCCGATATTGTCTGAAATGGTGCCGCCATGTAACTGATAAAGATCAATATAGTCAGTTCCCAATCTCTTTAAGCTATCTTTTACTGCCGTTTTAATATATTCGCCAGATGGATCCCAGCTCCAGGAATCTTTGTTTTCATTCCAGCGGTTTCCGACCTTGGTAGCTATGTATACCTTATCGCGGACCAATTTTAAATTCTTTCCGACGATTTCTTCATTCATGCCGAAATCATATAAGTCAGCAGTATCAAAATAATTGATTCCTTCATCTAAAGCGGCCTGTATGATTTCGGATGCCTGATTTTCATCAGTCCCCAATGACATGCATCCGAGCCCGATTTCAGAAACTAGCAAGTCTGAATTTCCTAGTCTGCGTTTTTTCATGTTATCCACTCCCTTACACTTCATTGTAAAGGAGAAATCCATTTCACTCAAAGAATTCACTTGATCCTTTTTAAAGGAGTGGGCGGCACCTGATCGTGTATGTCGGCTATCCAATCATTGATATAGACATATTGATTTTGCAATTGTTTTAGTTTTTGAAGGATTTCCCAACTCTTTCCGGATAAAGTAACGCTTTTTTCCAGTACGTAAACTTTCATTAAATCGCCCTCCATCTCTAGTATGGTAAAATGTATGAGGAATCATGCTGCAATTAGAACAGAGGAGTGGTCAGGATGAAAAAATTTGAAGAAAAAACGCTGTCTTCGGAAAAAATCTTCACAGGAAAGGTAATCAGCCTGCAAGTGGATGATGTAGAGCTTCCTGATGGGAAAACGGGTAAACGTGAAATAATCAAGCATCCGGGAGCGGTTGCTATCATAGCTCTCACGGCAGAAAATAACATCATCATGGTTGAACAGTACCGTAAAGCGCTGGAGAGAAGCTTGGTGGAAATTCCTGCAGGAAAGCTTGAAAAAGGCGAAGAACCGGTTCTGTCGGCTAAACGGGAGCTGGAAGAGGAGACGGGTTATGAATGTGAAAAAATGGAGCACATCATTTCCTTCTATACATCCCCAGGATTCGCCGATGAATTGGTCCACCTATATGTGGCCCACAATTTGAAAAAGAAAGAAAATGCGGCCCCGCTGGATGAAGATGAATTCGTCGAGATGATTGAACTCACGCTGGAGGAAGCTCAGACTTATATGGATGAAGGGAAGATCCAAGATGCCAAAACGGCATATGCAGTTCAGTATCTGCAGTTGAAAAAGGCGATGAAATCGTAAATGAAAGAGTTTTACGCTGACCTTCATATCCATATAGGCAGAACGAGAAGCGGAAGAGCCGTGAAAATAACAGGTGCTAAAACGTTAACCTTCAGCAATGTGCTGCAAGTGGCAAGTGAAAGGAAGGGCCTTGATCTAATCGGGATAATCGATTGCCATTCTCCTGAAATTATCGAAGAAATCGAAGCGGGGATGCTGGACGGCGAAATCACGGAGAAGATTGAAGGCGGACTTCAATATAAGAATACAACCATCATTCCAGGCTCGGAGATTGAAATTTATGATCAAAATTGTAATGGACCGATCCATGTCCTCGCTTATTTTCCCACTATAAAAGCGATGAAGGAATTCTCCTCATGGATGAGCGGACATGTTAAAAATATTACCTTGAGCTCCCAAAGGATTTATTGTGATGGAAGAACGCTGCAAAGGATCGTGAAATCATTGGGCGGCCTGTTTATCCCGGCACATGTTTTCACCCCATTTAAAAGCTTATATGGAAAAGGGGTGCGATCCAGTCTGACTGAAGTATTCGATCCGAAGCTAATTGATGCCATCGAACTTGGTTTAAGTTCTGATACAGAAATGGTCAAGGATATCGAGGAGTTGGACTCCTATGTATTCGTAACGAATTCCGATGCGCATTCGCTTGGGAAAATCGCTCGTGAATATCAAAAAGTCCTGCTAGAAGAACCGAGTTTCAATGAGCTGGCAAAAGCACTTGAAGAAAAAGGGGATCGTAAGGTGACCGTTAATTATGGATTGAACCCCTTATTGGGAAAGTATCATCAAACTGTATGTTCAGGGTGTTTACACCAGGTATTGAGGGAGAGTGAACAATGTCCCGAATGCGGAAATAAATCCATTATAAAAGGGGTATCGTCCAGGATTGAAGAGCTCTCCATTTCCGGGATGGAAGGGAGAAATGGCAGGGAAAGGCCGCCGTATATCCATCAAGTACCACTTGATTTCATCCCGGGACTCGGTCCTAAATCCATGGAAAAACTGCTGGTGGCATTTGGAACAGAGATGAATATCCTACATGAAGTTACGCTTGAACAGCTCAAGGAAATCGTTCCTGAAAAATTGGCGGGCTACATCGATTCTGCCAGAAAAGGGACGCTATCTTTTGAAGTGGGGGGCGGAGGAAAGTACGGAAAGGTCAAAAAGGAATGAACTGAAAAAAGTCCTGACAGATGAGATCTGTCAGGACTTTTTTAGTTTGTTGTTTTTGCATAAATGGAGGTGTCCCGCACTTCCTTGCCATCTGCACTAAGGCAGTCATTACGTAAAATACCTTCAAGCGAATATCCCAGCCTCTCAGGAATCCGTTTGCTGGCAATATTATTAGGGTCACAGCGGATCTCGACCCGCTTTGCGCCATAATGGTAAAAGGCGAATTTAGTTAACTTTTCCACTGCCTCCGTTATGTAGCCTAGTTTACTGTATCTCGTATCAATCCAATAACCAATTTCGAATTTAGGGATGTCCCAGTTAATTCGGTGCAGACCAGTGGAGCCGATGAATTGATCATCTTCTTTCCTATAAATATGGAGCCTGATATCCTCTTTTAAAATAAAGTCCGCAAAGGACTTAAGGACATTCTGTTCAGAAGTTTCCAACGAGACATCTTGATGGGCAAACGGCAGCCACTGTTTCAATTCAGGTTTAGAATGGACAATGGCTTCGTAAAGGTCCAGGCCATCGCCAGGCTGACAAGGTCTTAGATATAATCGTGGGGTTTCAATTTTTTCGGGAAAATCCATTAATATAGCTTTCATATCCTGCCTCCATCCATCATTGATATGGAAAATTATAACACGGATTGGGTTCAAGGCGTTCGGCTGATGGGGGAAGTTTTCTTAGCATAAATGAGAGAGTGAAAACATAGATTCTAGTAAGCGGAGTTGGGAGGATGAAAGATGAAAAAAAAATCTGTCGTACAAAATGCCGTAATGAAACATATTAACGAACATTCCTCATTATATGTCTTTATCACTGTGCTTTTTTTGATGGGTGTCATTTTTGGGGCAATATTGGTGAATAGTTTGAGCTTTACCCAAAAGGAAGACTTGTTCTATTATTTATCGCAATTTTTCGGACAAGTATCCAAGGGTGAATTTGCCTCTTCGCATGATATGTTCAGCCAAAGTATCATGCATAATATAAAATATATCGGGGTCATCTGGATTCTCGGAATATCGGTCATCGGTTTGCCTGTCATCCTGGTTTTGTTATTTATAAAAGGGATGGTTGTTGGATTCACAGTCGGCTTTTTAGTCAATCAAATGGGATGGAGCGGATTTTTATTATCATTTGTCGCTATTTTGCCCCAAAATATATTCATCGTCCCGATATTCATCGTGATAACCGTCCTTGCCGTCTCACTATCAATGAAAATGATCAGCCGAATTTTCCTAAAGCAGGTTCGTGAACCGCTGAAGCCGATAATTTCGCGGTATATTTTCTCATTGATTTTGTCGGGATTGTTTTTGATTACGGCTGCTGCGTTTGAAGCGTACCTATCCCCTTCTTTAATGAAAAATGTCGTAAGTTTATTGGGTCATTGATGAAAATTTACCTTTCCCGGAAATTTTTTTATCATTAACAAGAAATCTATTTTGACAGTTTTCCCTCTTTTGATATAATGGATAGGATAGCGGCGCGGGAGGGAATATTAGGTATGGAAATAGAAAACAGAATTGATAGGATAAAAAAGCAGTTACACTCGTCCAGCTACAAATTAACGCCTCAGCGAGAAGCGACCGTCCGCGTTTTACTTGAGCATGAAGAGGATCATTTAAGCGCAGAAGACGTTTACCTCCTTGTCAAAGAAAAGTCGCCGGAAATTGGATTGGCAACAGTTTACCGTACGCTAGAGTTGCTGACTGAATTGAAGATAGTAGATAAAATTAACTTTGGAGACGGGGTTTCCCGTTATGATTTAAGACAAGAAGGAGCTGCGCATTTCCATCATCATCTTGTTTGTGTGGAATGTGGTGCGGTAGATGAAATTCAGGAAGACCTGCTTGAAGACGTAGAAGACATTGTGGAACGCGACTGGAACTTCAAGATTAAAGACCATAGATTAACCTTTCATGGCATTTGTCATCGATGTCATGACAAAGAAGAAAATAAAGGTGAATGAAGCCAGACCTTTTCCATTTAATGGAGAAGGTTTTCTGCATTTTTAAAAGCCTATTTCTTAAATAAGAGTTGTTTTTGTTTTCTCCTTCCGAAACACGTATAAAACTTGTCCTGTTGGGCATAGATTGATACAAAGGATCGAATGGGAGGGGAAAGCTGATGAAAACATCATTATCGCTTGTTTTGCATACGGCTAAAGTGATGATTCTCTTTGTTAGCTTCACTGTTCTTTTTTATATAGGAATGGTATGGTTAAATCAGGAATATCAAGATTATCATCGTTATGATGAACCGAAGGGCATGGCAGTAAAAGTATCGAAGGCTGTAGATACGGGTGATGATGCATGGCTTGAACGCTTAATGTTGTTTTATTTAAACGGGGAGTAATAACATATGGAGAATCAAATTAGGGATTTCATTCATTTTTTAACCATTGAAAAAGGGCTTGCCAAGAATACGCTCGTTTCTTATGAGCGTGACTTAAGGTCATATTGGAGCTTTCTGAAAGAGGCTGAAGCCATCGAAGATTGGAATGATTCACGGCGGGTCAACATCCTGCATTTTCTCGTGCATTTGAAGGATCAAGGGAAATCATCGAAGACGGTGGCGCGTCATATAGCCTCCATTCGGTCTTTTCATCAATTTCTTCTAAGGGAAAAAGTAACCGATCAGGATCCGTCCATACATATAGAGACGCCAAAACCGGAACGAAGTCTTCCAAAGGTATTAAGCATGGAAGAAGTTGAAGCACTATTGGAAGCCCCAAAGAAAATGGATGAATTCGGTTTACGCGATAAGGCAATGCTAGAACTGATGTATGCGACGGGTATGCGTGTCAGTGAGTTGATATCCATGGATGTAAGTGATGTCCATGCATCGATGGGTTTTGTCCGTTGTGTAGGGAAAGGAAATAAAGAGAGGATCATTCCGATTGGCCAAACTGCATTGGGTGCCATTGAACATTATATGGAAAGTTCCCGGGGGAAAATGGCCAGCCCCAAGCACAGGACAGATTCACTTTTTTTGAATCATCATGGAAACAGGCTGACAAGGCAGGGATTTTGGAAGATTCTAAAAAAACTTGTAAAATCGGCACAAATTGAAAAAGAAATTACACCGCATACACTAAGACATTCTTTCGCGACACATCTATTGATGAACGGGGCTGATTTACGTGCGGTCCAAGAAATGCTTGGTCATGCGGATATTTCAACAACTCAAATTTATACACATATTACGAACGTACGGATCAAGGATGTATATTCAAAATTCCATCCGCGAGCTTGAAAGAATAGTAGAATGATAGAAAGGCTGTGAATTTAACTGCGAAGCGGTTGAAGGAGCAGCCTTTTTATTTCAGTGTGGACTGACTGGTAAGGGGGCTGATGCTTCTAAAGCAAGGTCTGGTGGCACTTTGTTTTATTCCGAAATATATTATTTGTCTCCATCATGGTAATCGTTTACAATGTAGAGAGGTCAGACTTCTGACGTTCTCGCGGTTTCATTTAAAATGAAGAGTAACTGAGCAGAATAAGGGTATTATAGAGAGTATAAAAAGTGATTTACTATTTTAGGAGGAATGACTCATGAAAGGAAATTCAGCATTTAATCGAATATTTGTAATAGTTATGGATTCAGTTGGAATTGGCGAAGCACCTGATGCAGATTTATTCGGTGATAAAGGGGCGGATACACTTGGCCATATCGCAGAAAGAATGAATGGATTGAACATGCCGACTCTTGCAAAATTGGGTTTAGGCAATATCCGTGAAATCAAGGGAATTGAAAAAGCTCAGCAACCTCTCGCATACTATACGAAAATGAAGGAAGCCTCTACAGGAAAAGATACGATGACTGGGCATTGGGAAATTATGGGTTTGAATATATCAACTCCATTCCGTGTATTTCCGGATGGTTTCCCAGAATTATTAGTCAATGAACTCGAGGCGAAGATGGGTCGGGGAATTATTGGGAATGTCCCGGCAAGCGGCACGGAAATCATTGAAAGGCTCGGCGAGGAACATATGAAAACGGGTGCACTGATTGTATATACATCAGCAGATTCCGTATTACAGATTGCCGCACATGAAGACATCGTCCCGATAGACGAATTGTACAAGATTTGTGAAATTGCCCGTGAAGTGACAATGGCTGATGAGTTCAAGGTTGGACGCGTGATTGCCAGACCTTTCACAGGTGAACCAGGAAACTTCCAAAGAACGCCTAACCGTCATGATTATGCATTGAAGCCTTTCGATCGGACAGTAATGGATGAATTGAAAGATTCTGGATATGATGTGCTCGCAATCGGGAAAATCTCGGATATCTTTGATGGGGAAGGCGTCACTGAATCATTAAGGACCGTATCCAATATGGATGGAATGGATAAATTAATCCAAACGGTAGAACAGGATTTCAAAGGGTTAAGTTTCCTTAATCTAGTCGACTTCGATGCTTTATACGGTCACCGCCGCGATCCTGAGGGATACGGAAAGGCATTGGAAGAATTCGATGCTAGGATGCCGGAAGTCCTTGATAAACTGAAAGAGGATGATTTATTAATCATCACTGCCGATCACGGGAATGACCCGGTCCATGAAGGAACCGATCATACACGTGAATATGTACCTTTATTAGTCTATTCCAAACGATTTACAGAAGGTGCCGAACTCCCGATAAGAGATACATTTGCTGATATCGGGGCGACGGTGGCTGCTAACTTTGATGTGAAAATGCCTGCATACGGGAAAAATATATTGGGCGATCTAGATTTAGGGGAGATTAAATAGATGTTTAATAAAATGGAAACTGCTGCGTCATTTATAAAAAGTAAAATTGAAGGCTCTCCGGAAATAGGCCTGATTCTTGGTTCCGGACTTGGAGTATTGGCGGATGAAATTGAAAATCCCATAACGATTCCATACCACGAAATCCCGGAATTCCCGGTATCCACTGTTGAAGGACACGCTGGACAGCTTGTCATCGGACAATTAAGTGGCAAAAAAGTTGTAGCCATGCAAGGGCGTTTCCACTTTTATGAGGGGTACTCCATGGAGAAGGTCACTTTTCCCGTACGTGTAATGAAACTTCTTGGTGTTGAGCAGTTAATTGTAACGAATGCTGCAGGAAGCGTTAATGAAAGCTATGAACCAGGTGACTTGATGCTCATTACGGATCATATTAATTTAATGGGGGCAAACCCATTGATTGGTCCTAATGAAGAGCGTTTCGGCCCTAGATTCCCTGATATGTCGGAAGCTTATAATAAAGACCTTCGGACACAAGCGAAAAAAATAGCAGCTTCATTAGGATTGGATATTAAAGAAGGTGTCTATATCGGGAATACAGGACCAACCTATGAAACACCTGCAGAAGTGAAAATGGCACGGATCCTTGGCGGGGATGCAGTTGGTATGTCTACCGTTCCGGAAGTGATCGTAGCAAGGCATAGCGATATGAAAGTGCTCGGAATCTCATGCCTTACCAATATGGCCGCAGGCATCCTGGATCAGCCTTTGTCGCATGAAGAGGTCATTGAAACGACGGAAAAAGTGAAAAGCAGCTTTCTGGAATTTGTTAAACACATCGTTAAAGACATATAAAACCGACCAAAAAATACAAGTACACCTAAAAAAGTGGGGATTCTAATATGAGAATGGTAGATTTAATCGAGAAAAAGCGTGATGGAAACGCTCTTACTACAGAAGAAATACAGTTCATCATCAAAGGGTTTACCGACGGATCGATTCCGGATTACCAAATGAGCGCTTGGTCAATGGCTGTTTATTTCAAAGGAATGAATGAGCAGGAACGTGCTGATTTAACCATGGCAATGGTCGAATCAGGAGATCAAATCGATTTATCGATGATTGAAGGAATTAAGGTCGATAAACATTCAACAGGCGGTGTTGGTGATACCACAACATTAGTGCTTGGACCATTGGTTGCTGCTGTAGGTGTTCCGGTGGCAAAGATGTCAGGACGGGGTCTTGGCCATACAGGGGGAACGATCGATAAGTTGGAGTCTGTAAAAGGATTTCATGTCGAAATAGAAAATGACGAGTTCATTCGACTTGTTAATAAAAATAAGATAGCTGTCATTGGACAAAGTGGCAACCTGACTCCAGCCGACAAAAAGCTATATGCATTGCGTGATGTTACCGCTACCGTTAACAGTATCGGTTTGATTGCTGGCTCGATTATGAGTAAGAAAATCGCCGCTGGTGCTGATGCAATTGTACTTGATGTTAAAACGGGAGCGGGCGCTTTCATGAAAACGCTTGAAGATTCCGAAGAGTTGGCGCATGCAATGGTTAGCATCGGAAACAATGTAGGGCGAAACACGATGGCTGTCATTTCCGATATGAGCCAACCGTTGGGTTACGCAATCGGAAATGCTTTAGAAGTGAAGGAAGCCATCGATACACTTAAAGGAGAAGGACCGGATGATTTGACGGAACTTTCTTTAACACTAGGGAGCCATATGGTATACCTTGCCAAAAAGGCAAACTCTCTGAAAGAAGCAAGAACCTTGCTGGAAAATGCGATTAAGGATGGTTCTGCACTTAACTCATTCAAGGTTTTCCTAGAAGCGCAGGGAGGCGATGGTTCGGTTGTGGATCAGCCGGAAAAACTGCCGCAGGCTGCTCATACTTTCGAACTGGAAGCGAAAGAGGACGGATATGTATCGGAGATCATCGCTGATGAAGTAGGAACGGCAGCCATGCTGTTAGGTGCCGGGCGGGCGACTAAGGAATCAGAGATTGATTTGGCAGTCGGACTGGTACTTCGTAAAAAAATCGGGGAAACCGTGGCAAAAGGTGAATCCCTTGTGACGATTTACAGCAACTTTGAAGATATTTCAAAGGTAAAAGAAAAATTGTATGAAAGCATTGCGATTTCAAAAGAGAAAGTAGAAAAACCTACATTGATCTATAAAGAAATCATGGAATAAATATTTTCCAAAAAAAGGCCGCGCTTTTGAGCGGCCTTTTTACGTTTATTTGATTGAATGTTTAAAAGAGGATGCCCATGCGCATCCTCTTTTAATTTGGTTCACTTTGTTACCCTATATCCAGTATATGTTCAAAATTCATCTTTATTTGTATAAAAATGGGTTTAATGGAAAAAATAAATCCTATAAAGATTGGAGGGTATGGAGATGAAGCGGATTCTTTCTCTATTTTTAACCGTATTGGTAGCAATGGGTTTTAGTGTCCCACAGACAAAAGCAGCTGAGGAAAAAGGAGTCGAATTGGCGGCAAATGCTAAATCGGCTATTTTAATTGAACGGGATACAGGTACTGTTCTCTATGATAAAAATGCAGACGTTCGTCTTTCGCCGGCAAGTATGACGAAAATCATGACAATGCTGCTGATCATGGAAGCGATCGATAAAGGCGAACTTAGCATGAAGGAGAAGGTCAGGACTAGTGAGTATGCAGCATCGATGGGCGGTTCCCAGATCTTCCTTGAGCCAGGTGAAGAAATGACCACAGAACAAATGCTCAAGGGCATCTCGATTGGTTCGGCGAATGATGCATCGGTGGCGATGGCAGAACGTCTAGCTGGATCGGAAGAAGAATTTGTTAGGGAAATGAACAAAAAGGCGAAAGACCTCGGATTGAAAAATACAAAGTTCCAAAACGCAACAGGCCTTCCTGTTAAAGATCATTACAGTACGGCACATGATATGTCGATCATGGCCAAGGAATTATTGAAATACGAAACGATTACAAGGTTCACGGGTACATATGAAGATTATCTCCGTGAAAATACAGAAAAGAAATTCTGGCTTGTCAACACGAACAGATTAGTGAAATTTTACCCTGGGGTCGATGGACTGAAGACAGGATTCACAAATGAAGCGAAGTATTGTTTGACAGCGACCGCCAAAAAAGGGAATATGCGTGTCATTGCCGTCGTTTTCGGAGCCGTTTCTCCTAAGGAACGAAACGCTCAGGTCACCAAGATGTTAGATTATGCATTTTCACAATATATCACCTACCCGATTTATAAACGCGGCGAGGTGCTAGGTGAAGCCAAGGTAAGTAAAGGCAACAAGAAATCCGTGGTGGGAGTGACAAGTGAACCAATTTCAGTTTTGACAGCCAAAAACGGAACGGCAAAGGACTTTACAAAAAAAATCTCGCTTGATAAAGATTTGGATGCCCCGATTAAAAAAGGTGATGAAATTGGTACGCTTGAATTGAAGAAAAACGGCAAGGTATATGTCGAATCTCCGATTGTTGCGAAGGAAACTGTTGAAAATGCCAGCTGGTGGCAATTGTATAAACGGGCTTTCGGCATGTTTACCCAAGCGAAATAGAATAAATTGTCGCAATGCCTGTTAATCGTACTAATTTAGGCGAAACTCCACTAGTTTTGCTAGTAAGGAGGAATCGTCAGGTGAAAAAGAGAATTTGACTCTTTATAAGACAGTGAAGGAGGCTGTATATAATGAGTCTTACGATTAATATGGAGGCGAAAAATCGCGTACTGTGCATTCGTCTCAAAGGTGATTTAGATCATCATACAGCAGAAAAATTGAAAAACCAGGCAGAGGCAGCCATTCAAAAGCATAATATCAAACATATCATCCTTAACATGGAAGAATTGGATTTTATGGACAGTTCAGGCCTCGGGGTTATTTTAGGGCGCTATAAGCAGGTGAATAAAAAGCAAGGTGAAATGGTGGTCTGTGCAATTTCTCCAGCAGTAAAGCGGTTATTTGAGATGTCAGGGTTGTTTAAAATTGTTAAAATGGAACTATCCGAAAAAAACGCTTTGCAAAGACTGGGGGTTGCCTAAAATGAAAAATAAAATGGAAACGAAATTTTCTGCACTTAGCCAAAATGAATCTTTTGCCAGGGTAACTGTTGCGGCATTCATTGCCCAATTGGACCCGACGATGGATGAATTGACTGAGATCAAGACTGTCGTGTCAGAGGCCGTTACGAATTCGATTATCCATGGATATGAGAATGACCCGGAAGGTTGGGTATACATTTCAGTGATCATCGAAGACGATACTGTGGAATTGACCATCCGGGATGAAGGACTGGGCATTGAAGACGTCGAGGAAGCTAAACAGCCGTTATTTACAACAAAACCCGAACTTGAACGTTCCGGCATGGGATTCACCATCATGGAAAACTTCATGGATGAAATCAATATAATTTCCCATAAGGGCGAAGGCACGATTATTCGATTAAAAAAGCACTTAACTACAAGCAGAGCTTTGTGCAATTAAGGGAGACTTGCATATGGATGTGGAGGTTAAAAACGAGAAAAGCAAGAAAGGCCAGCCCCATTTAAAAGATGAGGAATTGCGGAATTTAATCCAACGCAGCCAGAGTGGTGACCAAGATGCGAGAAATCTGATTGTCAATAGCAATCTGAGGCTTGTATGGTCAGTAGTGCAAAGATTCCTCAATCGAGGTTACGAACCGGATGACCTTTATCAAATAGGCTGTATTGGTCTGTTAAAGTCCGTGGATAAATTTGACTTATCGTTTGAAGTGAAATTCTCAACGTATGCTGTGCCTATGATCATTGGTGAAATACAACGTTTTATCCGTGATGACGGAACGGTTAAAGTAAGCCGGTCATTAAAGGAAATGGCGAATAAAATTCGCAGGGCCAAAGAGGAGCTTTCAAAAACGTATGGCCGCGTTCCGACTGTCAATGAATTGGCGGAACATCTAGAGCTGTCGCCAGAGGAAATCATCATGGCCCAAGAAGCTAGCAGGAGCCCTTCATCCATCCATGAAACGGTTTACGAAAATGATGGGGATCCGATTACTCTTCTTGACCAGATTGCCGACAATAATGAAACCTCCTGGTTCGATCAAATCGCTTTGAAAGAAGCCATACAAGAATTGAATGAACGTGAAAGGCTGATTGTTTTCCTGAGGTATTATAAAGATCAGACGCAATCGGAAGTGGCGGCAAGGCTTGGTATTTCCCAAGTCCAGGTGTCAAGGCTGGAAAAGAAGATTCTTCAGCAAATGAAAAACCACATGAATCAATGATTCATGTGGTTTTTCGTTGATCTTGAAAATAAATATTGATTTTAGGAAAAAGTAAAAGTGCTTCTTATCAAGTAGAATGAAAAAAGAGCTGGATCGAATTTTTTAGTTGAATTTAGGAATAAAAACGAATATTATAGTAAAGGTCGCGTTTTTCATTCGTTTTTTTAGCTTTCCTTTACTCAATAATGGGTAAGATAAACGTCGATGCAGTACAATATTAGGACACCTTGTCTTTTCGTGCAAACGGTTGTCGGTGTTTCCTTTAGATCTGGAGGTCTAAAATATGTTTATGGAAAAGTTTTTCTCCCTGAAAGAAAATGGGACGGATGTCCGTACAGAAGTCATGGCGGGTGTTACGACATTTTTAACTATGGTTTATATCCTAATCGTGAATCCGGCTTTATTGTCTTCAATCGGAATTCCATTTGAACAAGTTTTCATGGCAACGGTCATATCAGCGGTGATTGGTACCCTTATCATGGGACTCGTTGCAAAATACCCGATTGCAATAGCACCAGGGATGGGTTTGAATGCGTATTTCGCCAGCGTAGTGGGGGCACAGGGCCTTTCATACCAGACCGTATTCGGTACGGTTTTCATTGCTGGTTTACTATTTCTCTTAATTAGTGTGACAAGCTTGCGTAAAATGATAATTGATGCGATTCCTAACTCATTAAAATATGGCATCACATCAGGAATTGGTTTATTCATTGCGTTTATCGGATTAAAAAATGCTGGAATCGTAGTTCCTAATGAATCAACGATGGTGACGCTTGGAGATTTGCATCAGCCTGGAACCGTTTTAGCATTAGCAGGTTTATTCATTACCTTGATTTTTATGGCCCGTAATATAAAAGGGGCAATTTTCATCGGTATGATCGTTACGGCAATCATTGGCTACTTTATCGGTTTGCTCAATTTCGATGGGTTCTTATCCGTACCTCCAACACCGGTATTTTTCGATATCGATATCGCTGGGGTCTTCACGAATTCTTTATATTCAATTGTTTTCGCCTTTTTACTTGTGACGATTTTTGATACGACAGGAACCTTGATTGGAGTGACGGAACAGGCAGGACTAACGAAGGATGGGAAAATCCCTCGTGCCAAGAAAGCCTTTTTAGGTGATGCGATTGCGACGACAGTCGGCTCGGTGTTTGGTACAAGCCCTTCGACTGCCTATGTTGAATCAAGTACGGGAGTGGCCGCAGGGGGACGTACGGGGTTAACCGCTACTGTCGTGGCAATTTTGTTTGCTGTATCGATTTTCTTTTCTCCATTGATATCGGCAATTTCTTCCGTTCAAGCAATCACAGCTCCTGTTTTGATCATCGTGGGATGTTTCATGATGGAAGGGCTGGCTAAAGTCAATTGGAAAATTTTCGATGAGGCATTTCCGGCATTTGCGATCATTTTAACGATGCCGCTTACTTCAAGTATATCTACAGGGATTGCAATCGGGTTCATTACTTATCCCCTTATGAAGGTATTCAGTGGAAAAGGAAAATCCGTACATCCGCTCATTTATATTTTTGGATTGATATTTTTGATTCAGCTGATTTTCTTCCCCACTCATTAAAGTATGAATCTACATCAAAAAGACATGCTGTCATTGCAGCGTGTCTTTTTTTTGTTTTCAAATTAGTAATATTTGGACATGGTTCACTTCCTGCATTTTCAAACTGTTTCCAATCCATACTACTAGCATAAGGAAATAAAAGGTCGGGATGTGATGATAGTGGCAGTTGTATATATCAGGATGAGGAACCGTGTACAGGTAAAGGGAAATCAAACAGTGAGAATAAAAGATATTGCAAGGATAATCGGACCTGAAGAAGTGATTGCCTTAATTGAAGAAATCATATTATTAACGGTCAAGAAGGAAGATAGGAATATTATTGTCATTGATTTGGCTCAAGTTATCATGGCCATCCGCAAGGTGGATCCGACTATTGAAGTGGAGACATTCGGGCCCTCCCAAACGATCATCGAAATCATCCTCTCGAAAAAGAAAATGTCATACCTGACATTCGCCTTAGTTTGGTTTTTGTTATTTGTCGGCGGCGGAATGACGATCATGAATTTTCATGTGGATGTCAGCATGGGGGAAGTGCATCAAAAAATCTTTACTATAATAACGGGAAAAGTGGAAGAAAAGCCGTTATTAATCCAAATCCCATATAGCTTCGGCCTTGGTATGGGCATGATTCTATTTTTTAATCACTTCTTTAAAAAACGCTTCAATGAGGAACCTAGTCCGCTCGAGGTTGAAATGTTCAACTATCAGCAGGATTTGGACCATTATGTAATCATGAATGAAAATAAGGAGAACGTGCGCCACCTTGATGACCGGTAAAATCATCTTCGGAATCTTTGTCGGTTTAGCTGGGGGTTTTGCGACAGGTGCCGGTTTTGTAGCGTTTTTAACTGTACTTGGGGTGATTCCGAGGCTGACCCAGCTGACAAAAACAATGAAAATGATACATTACTACGAAGGAGCCATCATAGCCGGAGTTGTCGCAGGAACATGGTTAGGATTACAGGAAACGGAACTTTCCCTCCCGCATTTTTTATTAATTCCGATCGGTTTGGCTGACGGGATATTTAATGGGATGCTTGCTGCTGCTTTAACTGAAGTCCTTAATGTATTTCCGGTTCTTTCAAAACGTATCGGAATTCAAGAAAAGATTATTTATCTGTTGATGGCACTCGTATTGGGAAAAGTAGCCGGATCATTATTCCAATGGATTTATTTTGTCGATTTATAAGTTTATAAGGTAACTATTCCTGATGATGAAAGGTAGGCCCAAGATGGTGACCAAACGAAAAGTAATATTGATTACGGATGGAGATGAGTATGCAAAACGGGCTGTCGAGCATGTAGCCATGGAAATTGGGGGAAGATGTATCTCCATGTCTCAAGGTAATCCATCACGATATACGGGCTTGGAGTTAGTTGAATTAATAAAAAAGGCCAAGTATGATCCTGTATTGGTCATGTTTGATGATAGCGGTTTTATAGGAGAAGGATCAGGCGAACAGGCAATGAAGGTAGTTGCAGGACACCCTGATATTAACGTCCTTGGCGTAATAGCGGTCGCTTCAAAGACTAGAAGGGAAGAATGGACCAAGGTGGATATCTGTATTGACCGTGATGGTAATTTGACACCGAATGGGGTTGATAAATACGGCGCCGAGGAATTTGAACTGGGCAAGTTAACAGGAGATACGGTGTATTGCATCGATCAATTACATGTTCCCATCGTAGTGGGGATAGGAGATATAGGGAAAATGTCCCATCAGGATGATTTTAAAAGAGGAGCACCGATAACGAAGCTAGCGGTGGAAATCATATTGGAAAGGAGTGGTCATGATGACTTCAGAAAAACCTGAAAACATGAAACCGATTCCGAGTAGGGTAGCGGAAGTTGACGCGTACATGGAAGAGAATGTAGGTCTAGGCGTCAGCTTCGACTTAGGAGTAAGAAAGATAAAGGTCTTAAGAAAAGATGTCCATCTTTACTATATAAACGGGCTGACGGATACAGAGTACATCATTGATATCCTTGATTCTCTTATTCATAACAAAAATGCCGATATCGTGTCAACTAAAGTTTTTGATACAGTCAAAGACTTGCTCGTACACCAATCCGTTCAAGAAATAAAGACGATGGATGAGCTTGTTGATCAGGTATTATCCGGTTTAATAGTCGTTGTTGTGGATGGTAAACCAATAGGATTGGTTGTGGATGTCAGGAGTTATCCCGGGAGACAGCCTGTAGAACCAGATACGGAAAAAGTCGTCCGTGGATCAAGGGATGGTTTTGTCGAGAATATCATCATTAACACAGCGATAACCAGGCGGAGAATCCGGGATGAAAGATTACGTTTCGAAATGCTGCATGTAGGGGAACGATCGAAATCGGATATTTCCATCGGCTACATTAAAGATATTGCCGATCCCGATTTAATAGAAATCGTTCGTAAGGAATTGAATAGTATTGAGGTTGATGGTATAACGATGGCTGATAAAACGATCGAAGAGTTCGTCGTCAAGCAAAAATATAACCCATACCCGCTTGTCAGATACACGGAACGGGCTGATGTAGCGGCAACGCATTTGCTTGAGGGTCATGTCCTTATTTATGTGGATACTTCACCGAGTGTCATCATTACCCCGTCCACTCTTTTCCATCATATGCAGCACGCTGAGGAGTATCGGCAGGCACCTGCCGTTGGGACCTTGGTGCGCTGGGTCCGGTTTCTCGGGATTTTCGTTTCGTTATTCTTGCTGCCGATTTGGTTGCTGTTTTGTTTAGAGCCTTCCCTCCTGCCGGAAAAGTTTGAGTATATCGGACCGAATGATAAAACCCATATACCCATTGTATTCCAAATCTTCATATCCGATATTGGGATAGAATTCCTAAGGATGGCAGCCGTTCATACTCCGACCCCGCTTTCTACGGCGATGGGCTTGGTTGCGGCAGTTTTGATAGGGCAGATAGCGATAGATGTTGGCCTCTTTGTTCCTGAAGTGGTCCTCTACGCTTCAGTGGCAACAATCGGTACATTTGTCACTCCAAGTTTAGAACTAGGGGTTGCGAATAAAATTTCCCGTTTGGCCCTGCTAGTTTTGGTCGCTTTATTTAAAGTGCCTGGTCTGGTCATAGGCGTCACGCTCTACATTATCATGCTTACTAGCATAAAAACGTTAAATACACCTTATTTATGGCCGCTTCTACCGTTTCAGCCGAAAGCCTTGTCACATATAATATTTAGAAGACCTTATCCAGGTTCTATAGAACGTCCGAGTATTGTACATCCCCAGGATCTATATAGGCAGCCGAGAAAATCTAAAGGTTGATGTTGTCGAAAAGTTGTGGTAATTTAATTTTATTCGGATAAAGCGGTAAAGTTAGGCTTCACAAAGAGATAAAGCTACTATGACTCTTTGGAGTTTAAACCAATCTGTCTTTCCCTTCGAACTACCAAGCAGTCATAGAGGACAATATTTACATGGAATAATCGATTTGGATGAGGCTTGTTCATATAGAGAACCTCTCATAGGGTTTCTTTATTTGAGGCTGCCTCATTTCTTATTAATCTTTAGTTTTAAGTCAGGAAGGTGAGGCTATCATGCATTTGTACGGAACCGGTGGTGTCAATGAACGTGGACATCTGGAGATTGGCGGAGTGGACACGATCGAATTGATCAAACAATTTGGCACACCATTATATGTTTATGATGTAGAGCTAATTCGCGAACGGGCAAGAGGGTTTAAGAGAACTTTTGAGGAATTGGGGATTTCAGCTCAAGTTGCTTACGCAAGTAAGGCCTTTTCTTCGATCGCCATGATCCAGTTGGCTGAGCAAGAAGGACTTTCTCTCGATGTTGTCTCAGCGGGGGAATTGTATACGGCAATTAAGGCAAACTTCCCAACAGAACGGATTCACTTTCATGGAAATAACAAAAGCGAAGAAGAGCTACATATGGCTTTGGACTATGACATTGGCTGTATAGTAGTCGATAATTTTTCAGAGTTGACACTGTTGGAAGAGATTTGTACAAACCGTGAACAAAAGGTGAAAATCCTTCTTCGTGTAACACCAGGCATCGAAGCCCATACGCATGATTATATTTTGACAGGGCAAGAAGATTCGAAATTTGGTTTTGACCTTATTAACGGCCAGGCCGAAGCAGCCCTTAGGCAAGCGCTGCAAAGTGATTTCCTGGAAGTTCTAGGGCTGCACTGCCATATTGGTTCCCAGATCTTTCAAACGACGGGTTTCCTTCTCGCGGCCCAAAAAATTATTGGCAAGCTGAATGATTGGCACGATTCGGTAGGGTTTCAACCAAAGGTATTGAATCTCGGAGGGGGATTCGGGATTCGATATACACAAGAGGACGATCCACTACCGGCGTCTCAATATGTTGAGGAAATCGTTAGAGAAGTGCAGAACCTGATTGCTGATTCCGATTTAGAAATGCCTGAAATCTGGATTGAACCTGGCCGTTCTTTAGTCGGAGACGCCGGTGTGACGTTATACAAGGTCGGTTCTGAAAAGGAAGTTCCTAATGTCCGTAAATATATTGCCGTTGATGGGGGCATGAGTGATAATATACGCCCAGCTCTTTATGAGGCGAAGTATGATGCAATTCTGGCAAACCGGCCGCTTGACCCTGTAGAAGAGACAGTGTCCATTGCCGGGAAATGCTGTGAAAGCGGGGATATGCTGATTTGGGATTTACCATTGCCAAAAGCCGGACGCGGTGATGTTTTGGCGGTATTTTGTACAGGGGCATATGGATATTCCATGTCGAATAATTACAATCGGATTCCGAGACCGGCAGTCGTCTTTGCCGAAAATGGAGAAGCCCGGTTGGTCATCAAACGTGAGACGTACGAAGATCTTATCCATTTGGATTTGGCCCTTCATGAAGCGGCAGTCGTCAATAAAGAATAGAAAAAAAGGATGGCATTGGCCATCCTTTTTTTATTTTATTCAGCTGAAAAGTGACTTGATCGCGTCTATTAAACTACTGAAGACTTCTTTCAATTTATCCAAAAATGATTGACCTTCTTCGGATTCAAGAAAATTGGAAAGCTTATCTTTAGTTGCAGTAAGCTGATCGCCGACGGCGTTCCAATCAATATTCAATTCTTTTAGCTTATTGAATAAATCAATTAAACTTTGGACTTGAGCATCGTTTAAGGTGATTCCAAGGTCTTTTGCTGAAGACTCGACAACCTCGCGGACCTCCTCAGTATTGGCTGGTGGATTTGCAGCCATTTCCTCTTTGATTTTCGTAACAAGTGCAGAGGCTTCTTCTGTACCGATTTCGTCACCCAATTTTGCTGTTTTCACCATTTCTTCATTCGCTGCCTGTTTCACATCTTCAGGAATTTTCTTATCTGCAGAGATTTCATAGGCTTTAATGACCCCTGTCAAAGCCGCTGTACCGGAGACGGGTATAGGTGCAGTGACATAAACGGTAGCATCCTTTACTCCAGCAGTTGCCAGTGCATTGATATACATTTCATCGGAAACCCAGTTAATGTTTTTCGACTCCAATTTAAGTCCGGTCCCTTTTTCCTCCAAAGTAATCGCAGAAGATGAAATCGCTTTTGTACCGATCAGACGGCTAGCAATATAGTCACCTAAGTATTCATGTTCCTCCGCATTTGTAACCGTAAGGACCTCAACATCATTAGGTGCTTTCATTTCAGATAAAATCATATTTTTTTGTTCATTCGTCAAATTTTCACCAAGTGTGACGATCATTTCACCAACAGCTGCATCTGCAAAAGCCTTATATGGCAATAATAGACATAATAAAATGGTTACAATGACCCATTTATTCATTTTTTTCATGATAATCCTCCTTAACTTTTCCTGCTGATTTGGGAATCTTTCAATAAAAGGGCAGCACTTTAAATCAGATTCATAGTATATGACGAAACAAAGGATAAAAAAGATACATATTTTCCTGAAAAAAATTTTAGTAGCCCAAGATAGCGGCGTTTTTTTAACGAAAAAGTTTGGTATATCTTTGTCTTTTATACCTAAGAGGGCATTCTATGAACCTAGATCACTTTACCAATGTAGTAAAATCGAAGCAAGATTGCAAGGATATTTGTCAGATTGTGTTAAGTTATAGTAGAATGAATTCGTTATTTAAATATTTGGACCTTTCATAAAGGGAGTATGGGATGAGGAAAAGTAATAAGACTCTTTTACTTATGATGCTTATTATCGCTTTGATGTGGGGAATCGTATACTGGCTGTTTATCGCTTAGCACATAGCACATCGATAAATCAAGTGCTGAAAGTGATGTTGAAACGAACGAGGTTTTTATGTATGATGTAAATGTTATATGTGAGGATTATTATTCAAAGCAAATTAATTGTTAACAGGAAGATAATAAAAACGTTATTTAGTAACGAGGGATATTATGTTGATTAAGTATAAGAAAAGTTATGAGAAGTTTGCCATGGGATTATTATCTTTCATGCCAAATGAAAAAGAGATAAAAACGCTTCGGAATACGATGAAGAATTATGAAACGGATGAAAACTTACAGCTGTTCTTATGGAAAGATGAAGAGATTACGGGCTTGATCGGGATAGAAGTCTCTCCAAATCACATTGAGATACAACATATATCTGTAAATCCATCATTCCGGAAGCAAGGTATCGGTAAAACGATGGTCAGGGCCATCAAGGAGCAATATCCTGACAAAGAATTAAAAGCAAATGAGTTTACCGAAAGCTTTCTTGACAGATGTGAAGAATACTGAATATGAAAGCGTGAAAGGAGGACCACCTTTAAGGGCGGTCCTCCTTTCTTGATTTTCGAAGGGATAGCTGCCGAGCCCTTTCAGAAATGACATCCGAGCGGTCACGCATTAGGTGCTTATCGACTATGGATGAATTAGCCATGTCGCTGTCTGCCCCCCATATATACCCTCCTTGCAAACACATGGTCTGGCATATTTCGATCAAGCCTTGATCCGTAATCGGCAGATTAATGCTTTCATATGGCTTTTGAGATAATATTCGCTCATGGGTGTCCTCGAGCAATTTGGACAGTCGTTCTGGATCGAGTCCCAACTCCAGGAGCTCGGCCTTTTTAAGGTGGAGATTTGACAGGGCTTTAGACAGGGTCCTTGCAGCCCCTTTTTTGTTTCCCCTGCGATCATGATACAGGGCAACCGCAATTTGAATGAGCCCAACCCAATGAGAGTCACGCTCTTTTGGCGCAGTTTCTTTCCAATATTCTTCAAGAATTTCATGACATTCGAAGTAATCCCTAGTCCCATGGAAATGGACAAGGAAGGAAAGGTAGTCTTCCGCGTAATTCAATAGGAGCACCCCTTTTGTTTGATGGAATTTTCTAATGTAAGGCAAAAAACATTTTCTTATAGCCTAACACCCGCTATGTATACTCACCAAGTTTAGCATAGAATTTTTTCTTGGAAAATAAAGAAAGCCGATTGCAAGGCAATCAGCTTGATTCGTCAGTCTTCAATTAACACCAAGAAGCACCAACGATAACTAATAAAATGAACAATACTACAATAAACGCGAATCCGCCGCCGCTTCCAAAACCACCTGCACCCATAATGAGTACCTCCTTTGTTCTGCTATTCTTACATTTCTAGGTTATGTTGGATTTCGTAATGTGATTGGGCAACGACCCATTTGTCGGAAATCCGTAATAAAAACTTTTCTAGGGACAGTAAATAATTATTTGGATAAAGGGCGGCAATCCACTATACTTGATTAGTAAAAGAAATAGGCCTTTTCCGGCCAATTAGATTTAAATGAGGTAATTTAATGGGTTATAATATAAAAATTGACGCTTTCGAAGGTCCGATGGATTTACTCCTGCATTTGATTAATCGCCTGGAAATAGACATATACGATATTCCGATGGCTGATATTACAGATCAATACCTAGGGTACATCCATACAATGCAGCATCTGGAATTGGATGTGGCCAGCGAATATCTGGTGATGGCTGCAACATTGCTTGCCATCAAGAGTAAAATGCTGCTTCCAAAGCATGAAGATGAACAATTGATCGATGAAGATGGGGAGATATTTGAGGAGGATCCACGGGACGAGCTTGTGGAAAAACTATTAGAATATAAAAAGTATAAATATGCAGCCGAAGAATTTAAAGGGATGGAAGAAGAACGCAGCTTGCTGTTCACTAAACCCCCAAGTGATTTATCTGATTATGTTAAAGAAGCGGAAAGTGATAAACAAGAGTTGAATATAAGTCTATATGATATGTTGGGTGCTCTGCAAAAACTGCTTCGGAGGCAAAAAATTCAAAAGCCGCTATACACGAAAGTAACGAAACAAGAGATATCGATAGAGAAACGAATGGATGAAATCATGATTGAGTTACAATCAATAAAAGGGAAGAAAAGTTTTTTTGAACTGTTTTCGCTCCCGGTTAAGGAGCATATCGTCATCACTTTCATGGCGGTGCTGGAACTGATGAAACTAAATGAAATCATCGTTGAACAGGAAGATAATTTTTCGGAAATCATGATTGCTGCTAAGGAAGGTGTAGAACCAGTTGGAAGTTATTAATTGGAAAGGGATTCTTGAGGCATTATTGTTTGCAGCCGGAGATGAAGGGCTCTCCGTCAAACAAATTGCCTCTGTCCTGGAAATTACGGAATATCAAGCAACGGACATCGTTGAAAGTTTGAAGGAAGAATATATATCTGATGTACGCGGGATTCAGGTGATCGAAATAGCGGGTGTTTATCAAATGACGACAAAGAAAGAGCACTCGGATTACTTGAAAAGGCTAGTGGAAACATCAAGCACTCAAGGATTGTCCCAGGCGGCCTTGGAAACACTTGCAATCATTGCCTATAAGCAGCCGATTACCAGAGCGGAAATTGATGAAATTCGCGGAGTGAAAACGGAACGCCCCATTCATACACTTGTCACTAAAGTATTAATAAAAGAGGTCGGACGTGCTGAAGGCTCCGGCCGGGCTTATTTATATGGGACAACAAAAGAGTTTTTGGATTACTTCGGCCTGAATTCCATAGATGAATTGCCGCCTCTCGCCGATAATTCGGATGATAGCTTTGAAAATGGTGAAGCCGATCTGTTTTTTGAAAAATTTCAGCAAACAATCGAATAACATTTTTCTTTAAATTGTGATAATATAGAAAAAAATGAATGCGGGGGGATTGCGGGTGCAAATTGTAGCATGCAATGGATTTGGGCTTGAAAAATCAAAGTCAAATTCACCTGAGGACTTCTTTAATCGATCCGTTATACAATACATAAAGGATGGAGAAGAAAAGACGCTGAATGTACTGTATCTTCGCTATTTTGATGAGATGGTCACCCGTTGGACCCCATATCCCGCCAATCCCATTTTCAAAAGCCCTAACAGGGATATTTATATGGCTGATGTCATTGCCATGGTCTGTCTACTCAAGGACCCGAGCCTGGTTAACCGAAAACGTATATATATAAATACAGAAAAAGAGCTGGCTGGTTATTTCGAAAATATGGATTTTGAAAAATTGGAGAAAGTGTTTATATCTATTGACCAAGCTAAACCATATGATATAGAATCACATGTTGACTATTATATTCAATCTTAATCATTTTGAGGAGGGTTCACGGTTGGGGAATACATTGGTAAAATCTCAGCTTGAGGATGTAAAAGGCTTTTTAGAAACGACAGTGGCTCAGCTAGAGGAATTTATAAATGAGACGACCTATTCTAAGCTGCAAGAAGAAAAAAGCGGGGATGAAACCTATTATAAAGGGATCCTTTCCAGTTTAAGAAGAATGCTTGTAAGTTGTGAAGAGGGCTTGGAGGCTTGCCAAATCGTTCTGAAAAATGATGTTTTCAATAAAGCTGCAGCTGAAAAGACGCTTTATAGAATTTATCATCAATGTATCGAAGAATACTTTTCCCCAAAATCAGATCGGTGGTTTGAGGACAGCAGATCTGCCTATACAGGGAAAAACTCGATTAAATTTCACCAAAGTGTACCTGACAGCATAATATCCATTCTGAAAGACGTGGAAAGTGGATTCCAGACCATGCGTGAAGAATTGGAGTTTTATGAAACGGATTACCGGACGAAAATGTTGCAGTCAAGATAATGAAACAGCTAGGCTTAATAGGCCTTGCTGTTTTTTTTATTTATAAATGGAATCTCCGCTTATTCGAAACATAAAATACTTTGATGATTTATGTGCATAAGGCCAAGAGGAGGTTGCAAGATGTCTGATGTAAGAGATTATGCTAAAGAGGTAAGTGATTGGGTTGATGGAGTGATGGAATATCTTGAGAAGATCGATATCACCGATTCGCCATTGCTGTCAAACATTGAACGGCTTTCCGAAATGACAAAAGATATGGATGAGGAAGAAATGGATTATGATGATCTGGTCCTGATTGAAGAAGAGATGGCTCGGGTCTACGAGGAAATTGAAGAGCTAGCTAGGGAATTCAATATACGGGAAAGGCAATCGGTGCCGATTGGGAAGCATACGCTACCGCCGTTACCTTATGCCTATGATGCGTTGGAGCCGACGATTTCGAGGGAAATCATGTATCTGCACCATGATAAGCATCATCAAGCATATGTCGATGGACTGAATAAAGCGGAATTGATGATGAAAAAAGCGAGGGAAACAAAAGATTTTTCCTTGTTGAAACATTGGGAAAAGGAAGCAGCCTTTCATGGGTCAGGCCATTATCTCCATACGCTGTTCTGGGAAGAGATGATCCCGGGAGGTGGCGGACAGCCAAAAGGGGATTTACTTAACCAGATAGAAAAGGATTTTGGAAGCTTTGCCGCTTTTAAAAGTCATTTTAGTGAAGCTGCCAAACAAGTAGAAGGTGTTGGCTGGGCGATTTTAGTCTGGGTTCCGCGTGCGGGGCGGCTAGAAATACTTCAATCGGAGTTGCATATGGTTTTGACCCAGTGGGATACGATCCCAATCCTTGTTCTTGATGTATGGGAACATGCTTATTATCTGCAATATAAAAATAATCGGGCAGCTTATGTGGATAAATGGTGGGATGTAGTAAACTGGCCGAAAACAGCCGTAAGGTTCACCGAAGCGAAAAAGCTTATTTGGAAAAAGCAATAACAGGTAAAATATAGTGAAGTTTTTGGAGAACCAAATACAAATACACGAGTCGTAAAGGTTCGTTCCAGACTGTAGACAAACTCGATGAAAACTCAGTTTGCCTGCAGTTTTTTATTTGAAAAGTTCTTTTGATTTCAGAAATCCGCTCCCTTTCAGCCAGCCAAGCCGAATCAAAGCAAGCGCCTTGGATGTCTCAGCTACCCAGTTTTTCGGCAGAAGTGTCGCTAATTTCTTAATTCAATGAAGATTACAGTAAAAAACCATAAAGACCGCTTTATTCGACCCACAGCACGGTCTTGGGAGGTTAACACAGTTAATCGACCTAAATCACACTTTATTCGACCTACCCAGCACAGTATTCGACCGTTCACAAATTTTTTTCGATCTTCACCTTACTATTCGGAATCCGAACAACATTTTGCCGCCAAACTGACACGAGCCGTAAAGGGTCTTTTTTTTTGCCTGAAATTTTGTATCAAGAATTTTTTAGGGAAATTATGGCAAGGATATGAAGGAGAACCATCTAATTTACTTTTAGAGCGACTTATAATTCTCATTTGGATATTATAATTAGATTGAAAGGGAGATGATATCATTTCACGAAATAATGAGGATATGACTTATTTAAATCCTTGAAATAGCATTGGAAATGTGTTAATAATGCTAATTTGAGGTACAATGGGTTTTTAAAAATAATTAATTTATATCAATATAAAAACTGTGACCAATTTGTGAACTTAAAAATTATTAAGGTATATTTATTGACTAGTTTCTATTTAATAATTATTATAAATAGGAGCAGATAAAAAAATAGCTATTGGAGGAATTTATTATGTCATTGATCAATAAACAAGTTGAAGATTTTAAAGTACAAGCTTACCATGCAGGAGAGTTCAAAGAAGTTACACTTGAAGATGTTAAAGGAAAATGGGCAGTATTCTTTTTCTACCCAGCTGACTTCTCTTTCGTATGTCCAACTGAATTAGCTGATCTTCAAGATAACTATGAAACATTCAAGGAAATTGGTTGTGAAGTTTACTCAGTTTCAACAGATACTCATTTCAGCCACAAAGGATGGGCTGATGCTACTGATACAATCGGTAGAATCCAATATCCAATGCTAGCTGACCCGGCAAACGTTTTATCCCGTCAATTCGGTGTATTGATTGAAGAAGATGGTTTGGCTCTACGTGGAACTTTCATCGTAAATCCAGAAGGACAAATTAAAGCATACGAAGTCAATGATTTAGGAATTGGCCGTAATGCAGAAGAACTTGTAAGAAAAGTTCAAGCTGCACAATTCGTAGCGGAACATGGAGATAAAGTTTGCCCTGCAAAATGGACTCCAGGTGAAGATACTCTTGAACCAAGCCTAGACCTTGTAGGTAAACTTTAATTTTTAATGGGAGGGTCCATTTCTACAGGTAATGGACATAGACATACCCAGCATTGATTACGATTACTGTACAAATCGTCCGGCATGATCTAATGACAAAAGGCACTTACCTAAAATAAGTGCCTTTTGTTTTTCAAAATAATCAGTTTAGCACGTTATAATCATTCAGCAAGGAGCACAAAAGATGAAAAAAATATATGATTTATTAATTATTGGTGGCGGTCCTGCAGGCCTTTCAGCCGGTGTTTATGCAGGAAGAGCTAAGTTAAAAACAATAATCCTAGAAAAAGGAACTGGCGGCGGACAAGCTGCAACTACGTCGGAAATAGCCAATTATCCTGGTATCCGTCATATATCGGGCCCTAGATTAGTTGAAGAAATGAAGCTTCAAAACGAAGATTTTGGCGTTGAGTTCGCCAAAGCCGATGTAACGGGCGTGGATTTCTCCGGTGAGGTGAAAATCGTTAAAACCCTTGGCGGGGACTACCATGCACGGGCCGTCATCATTGCAACGGGTGCTTCTCCAAGAACACTGGGATTTCCAGGTGAAGAGGAATTTACCGGTCGCGGTGTAGCTTATTGTTCAACATGTGATGGTGAATTCTTTGAAGGGTTGGAAGTATTCGTTATCGGGGCAGGATATGCAGCTGCTGAAGAAGCTATTTTCCTGACACGCTTTGCAACAAAAGTTACAATCATCGCCCGGGAATCAAGCTTCTCGTGTGCCCCGTCCATTGTTGATAAAGTAATGGCCAATGATAAGATTGAAGTGAAATTCAACACGGAGATCCTTGGGGTATATGGAGACGGGATGATTCAAAGTGCCCGTTTCATCAATAATGCGACTAAAGAAGAATTTGAATATAAGGCGAAGGATGAAGACAGTACGTTTGGCGTATTCGTTTTCATAGGTTATGAGCCGAAAACAGAGATTTTCACTGGCCATATCGAAATGGATGGTGCTGGTTACATTTTAACCGATGATGATATGAAGACGAATGTGAAGGGTGTTTATGCTGCGGGCGACCTAAGGCCAAAATCCTTGCGCCAAATCATCACAGCTGTATCCGATGGAGCGATAGCGGCAACGGATGCCGATAAATATATTGCAGAAGAAAAAGATCGCCTGGGAATCAAAGATGAACCTGAAGTTGAGAAACCGGCGAAAAAAGAACAGGCCGCTGTCCCGGCTGGCAAGAGCGCTTTATTGAGTGATGCGTTACGTGGCCAATTAAAGGGAATCTTCGGCAAGATGGAGAGCGACGTTACATTAGTGTCCATCGTCGATGAAAGTTTGCCAAAATCAGTCGAATTACGAGACTTCTTGTTGGATGTTGCGGAATTAGGAGATAAGCTTCATCTTGAGTTATACAACAAAGGGGAAAATACGGAAATTGAAGAAAAAATCAATGCAGACAAGTTCCCTGTCGTTTCCCTCTTAAATTCGAATGGTGAATACAGTGGCGTCAAATACCACGGTGTACCAGGCGGCCATGAGTTGAATTCCTTCATTTTGGCTATCTATAACCTGGCCGGGCCTGGTCAAGCATTGGATTCAGCCGTATTGAATTCAATCAAGGGTATCAGTAAAAAAGCGAACATTAAGGTTATGGTTTCATTGGCATGTCACTACTGTCCTGACGTTGTAGTGGGCGCTCAGCGCATAGCGATTGAAAATCCTAATGTTGAAGCGGAAATGGTCGATATAAGCAATTTCCAGGAAATCAAGAAGAAATATAAAGTCATGAGCGTGCCGGCCATGATCATCAATGATGAAGAAGTGGTATTCGGAGCTAAGAAAATTGATGAAATTGCTGCATTATTAGTATGATAGAACACTAAATCGATAGGGGTCCCCCTATCGATTTTTTTTATGGGAAATCAAAGAGAAAATCAGTAGATATCATGATGGTTTACATTCTTTTATTCATAACCCTTGTCCCCTTGCATAAACTTGTACAAAAACAAGTAAAGAGACGAGGGGGCACTCATGCGTTTTCCATATAAAGGGTTATCAAGTTTGTGTATCGTCATTCTCCTGTTGTCTTTTATGGCTCCTGTACAAAGCGCCAAAGCAAATGTATCCGTAAGTGCCCATAGTGCGATTTTAATGGATGAGGATAGCGGAAGGGTCATTTATGAAGTGAATGCCCATGAAAAGAACCGTATTGCAAGCATTACGAAAATAATGACGGCTATCTTGGCAATTGAATCGGGACAAATGGATGAAACAGTGAAGGTAAGCAGCGATGCCTTCGGGACGGAGGGCTCTTCACTTTATTTAAAAGTAGGAGAAAGAATTAAGCTCGAAGACTTGGTTTATGGCTTGATGCTTCGTTCAGGTAATGATGCAGCAGTCGCAATCAGCGAAAAGGTTGGCGGAAGCGTGGAGGGATTCGTCTGGATGATGAATCAAAAAGCTGAAGAAATCGGAATGAAAAATACCCATTTTTCAAATCCACATGGTTTGGATAATACGAAGAACCATTATTCAACCGCATATGATATGGCCATACTCACTCGTTATGCCATGCAAAATAAAACGTATGTAAAGATTGCCGGCACAAAGGAACACAGGGCACCTAATTCCAATGAACAATGGGATTATGTATGGAAGAACAAGAACCGTTTACTTACACAACTATATGAGTATTGCACAGGAGGGAAAACAGGGTATACCAAACTAGCAAAACGAACCTTGGTCACGACGGCAACAAAAAACGAACATGACCTGATTGCTGTGACATTGAATGGCCCGGATGATTGGAATGATCATATTCAAATGTACGAATCCGCCTTTAAGGATTATAAGCCGACAGAAATTTTACCCGAAGGCATGGTAAAAAATATGGAAAATAAAATATATAAAGGGCATGTCTACATTAAAAATGATTTTTCGTACCCACTGACAAAAGAAGAGAGGGAATTGGTCAATGTAAAAATGAAATTGCTGAAGCCCCAGAAGGCTTGGAAAGATAAAAGGAAAATCCCGGAAGTGGTCGGCAGAGCATCCATCTATCTCGATGGAAAGAAAATAGGCACTCGTTCGATTTTTTATGGGGAAGCAAAAGAAAGCTTCAAACAACAATCATTCCAATCTTCATGGGCTGAGGTATTTGAAGCGGTATTGGGAATCGGACGAAATGGTTAATTACATTTGGTTCGGGATGTTTGTGATCGGTATTGTCTTTGGCATGGTTAATGGGACGATGGAACAGGTGAATGAAGCTCTTTTTGTCAGCGCAAAGGAAGCGGTCACCCTTTGTCTGGGATTGATGAGCATACTTGTTTTTTGGCTGGGTCTGATGAAAATAGCGGAGGAGTCGGGGCTGTTAGATAAACTATCCAACTTGTTCAAGCCATTCATGAGATGGCTGTTCCCAGAAGTTCCTCCTAATCATCCCGCTATGGGGTATATACTTTCCAATATGATGGCAAACACATTCGGATTGGGGAATGCAGCTACGCCCCTTGGTATAAAAGCCATGGAACAGCTAAAGAAACTAAATGGGGGAAAAGCAACGGTCAGCCGCTCGATGGTCACTTTTTTAGCAATCAATACCTCAAGCGTAACGTTGATTCCAACTACTGTCATTGCGATCCGCATGAATTACGATGCCCACTCCCCGACGGACATCGTTTTTCCGACCATAATAGCAACGGCCATTTCTGCCGTTGGAGGAATCGCGATAGATCGATATTTTTATTACAGGAGAAAGAGGAACGGGAGGGAATAGGATGTTGCACTGGATGACCACCATTTCAATTTGGATGATACCGATTTTGATTCTCTGTATATTACTGTACGGCACATTGAAAAGAGTTCCCACCTATGAGACCTTCGTTGAGGGGGGGAAAGAAGGAATCAGCATGTCCTTTTCCCTCATCCCTTTCCTGGTAGGGATGCTTGTGGCGATTTCAGTATTTAGGGCATCAGGGGCCTTGGATTTCATTGTACAATCACTGCACCCCTTGCTTTCCTTTCTTCATTTTCCGTCCGAGGTTTTACCCCTTGCGATTATTAGACCAATATCCGGAACAGCCGCTTTAGGAATCACGAGCGACCTGATATCGGTTTATGGACCCGATTCCTTTGTTGGGCGCTTGGCTGCCACGATTCAGGGAAGTACAGATACCACCTTCTATGTATTGACCGTTTATTTTGGAGCCGTCGGAATCAAAAAAATGGGTGATGCCCTTAAGGTCGGCCTTTTGGCAGATTTGATCGGAATCATAGCTGCCGTTATTGTCGTCACACTGGTTTTCGGTATGAATTAAAGGTAGGGAAATGGGTGATTCCATTTCTTTTTTTTTGTCATTTTTCTTAAAATTGGCCCTCCATTAATAAGGTGCAATCAAACTTTCATCAAAAGAAACATTTTTTTGTATGGAAAAATAAGCTATGTTACACTCATTATGGAAACAAACCCATTTAACCGTCCCGTTATTGGTGTAATAATAAAAGAAAAGCTCTTAATCGCGAAAAACCTTTTGTTTTTGCCTCTCCATATGTAATAATTGTATGATTGTGTATGTATAGACAATAACAAACGAATGATTATACTATGGGGTGAAGATAGATGGAACGATTACAAAAGGTGATAGCACATGCTGGACTGGCTTCCCGCCGTAAAGCAGAAGAGTTGATTTTAGAAGGTAAGGTAAAAGTGAACGGCAAAGTAGTGAAGGAATTAGGTGTGAAGGTTGGGCCTAATGATAAGGTTGAGGTTAATGAAGTCCCGCTTGAAAAAGAAGCCCCGGTTTATTTCCTATTCTATAAACCGCGCGGCGTCATTTCGGCAGTTTCTGATGATAAGAATAGAAAAGTCGTAACGGACTTTTTCCCTTACATCAATGAACGGATTTATCCAGTTGGCCGCTTGGATTACGATACTTCGGGCTTATTGATTTTAACGAATGACGGAGAATTTGCAAACACGTTAATGCATCCGAAGCATGAAGTGGATAAAGTGTATGTGGCAAAAGTGAAAGGAATGCCTTTGCGTGAAAGCTTGAAAAAGCTGGATAAAGGTATCAAGTTGGAGGATGGCAAGACTGCTCCAGCCAAGACAAGGGTATTGTCTACCGACAAGAAAAAGGAAACAGCCATCGTTGAAATCACAATACATGAAGGCAGGAACAGGCAAGTCCGCAGGATGTTCGAAGCAATTGGCCATCCCGTCATTAAATTGAAAAGGGAACAATATGGTTTCTTGACCTTGGACGGTTTAACAGCAGGAGATTCCCGGGAGCTGACTCCACATGAAGTTAAATTAATGCGGACATTGGCAACGACCGAGCCTAAACAGCGGAGAATGTAGATTAGAATTTTTCCTGTATTGATAGGCTGAAACCACTATCCCATTCTTCTCCTGGAAGAATGGGTGGTGGAAAACAACCTATAAATACCTTTTCCTTCATGAATCGGGAAAGAATGTCACAAAACCTTCAGAAATGTAAATAAAAAGGACATGGTGTTAAATGGTATAATGGTATGGTTAAATTTAGTGTGGCCTTAGGAGGATATCTATGGATAAAAAGAAGCGACGCCTCATTAGCAGAACCATCATTCTCCTGCTTTTAGGTGCAGCTTTAGTGTTTGCCCTTTATACGAACTTCACTAAAGATAAGAATGAAAGTCTGAGAAAAGGATCTGATGCACCCAATTTCGTCTTGACTGATATGGAAGGCAAAGAGCATAAACTTTCCGATTACAAGGGAAAGGGCGTCTTCCTGAACTTTTGGGGTACATATTGCAAGCCGTGTGAATATGAAATGCCTTATATGGAAAATCAATATAAAAACTTTAAAGACCAAGGTGTTGAGATATTGGCGGTTAATGTCGGGGAATCTGACTATGCTGTCGATAATTTCATTACAAAGCATGATCTTACCTTTCCTGTCATGATCGATAAAGGTAGGGAAGTGGAAAATGCTTATCGCGTGGATATATTGCCTGTCTCCTTTTTGGTTGATAAAGAGGGGAAAGTGATAGATATCATCACCGGAGCTTTGACAGAAGAGAGCATCCAAAAGCATATGGAGAGAATTAAACCATAATATTGGGGAGTTTTTGACATGAAAGAAGTAAAATGCGATTGTGGTCATGTAAATCCGTTTGGCACAAAGATTTGTGGGAAATGCGGAATGGTGCTTGATAACGAAAAAGAGAATAAACTTATTGATATGAGATATGAAGGAAGTGCCAGGCGTTCACAAACATATAAAAAAACGATCATCGATAAAATATGGAACTTCTTTTCTTCCGTTAAGGTCGGTGTGACGCTCATTGTCATTGCCTTGATCGCTTCAGCTATCGGGACGATTTTGCCCCAGGAAATGTACATCCCTGCAACAGCGACGCCTGCTGAGCATTATGAACTGGAATACGGCTGGTTCGGAATGGTGTATTATGAACTCGGGTTTCACAACTTGTATAGTTCATGGTGGTATTTGATTATCATAGGCATGCTGGGCATATCACTGTTGATTGCCAGTATCGACCGGTTCTTTCCATTATATCAATCGTTAAAAAAACAAGGGGTCACCCGTCATGACGGGTTCATGAAACGTCAGCGGATTTATGGGGTGACAAAGCTTGAAGATCAAGATATAAACCTTGAAGAAGTAAAGGGTAGACTAAAAAGGCAGCGTTATCATATACGAGAGGAAAACGGTCATATACTTGCCGAAAAGGGTCGTTTTTCACGTTGGGGACCCTATGTAAACCATATTGGACTTATCATTTTCTTAATTGGAGCATTATTGCGGTCCGTCCCTGGGATGTATATCGACAAAGTACTTTGGCTGCGTGAAGGCGAGAGAAAAGAAATCCCGGGTACAAATGGTGAATACTACCTCCAAAATAATGAATTTACCTTAGAGGTATATGACAAAGAGAATGAAGAAGATGAGCAGTACAGTGCTGCCATTGATAAAACCGGTACGATCGCAAAAACCTATCAATCCGATGTTACGCTCTATGAGCGCAAGGGAGAAACTTTACCAGGGGAAAAAGTGGACCTTCAAAAGCTTAAAGATTATAAAATCAAAGTCAATGAACCTCTGAAACATGATCATTATGCTCTCTACCAAGTAGACTATAAATTAGATGAACTCAGTACGATGGCTTTTAATTTGATAAATAAAAAAACGGAAGAGAAATATGGCAGCTTAAAGGTTGATTTGAATAATCCTCAAAAGAAATACGAGTTGAAAGAAGGATATTCGGTTGACTTGATCAGTTACTTCCCTGATTTCGAGTTCGATGAAAAAGGCAAACCTAGAACGATATCGAAGATTCCGAATAATCCAGCATTTATCTTTAAGATGCATACTCCGGATAAGCCAGAGGGTGAAGTCAGTTTCGTGGCGATTAAGGAGACTGTGGAGCCTTTAGGGGAAAACACTTATAAAATGGCTTTTAATGGTGTCGAAACCCAAGATGTCACGGCTTTGACCGTCAGGAAGGATTTAACGCTTTGGATCCTATTCACGGGTGGAATCATTTTCATGATCGGCGTTATCCAAGGGTCTTATTGGAATCACCGGCGTATATGGATCAAGAGGAAAGATGATGAGATATTAATGGCCGGCCATACAAACAAAAACTGGCACGGCATTAAAAGAGATATAAAACAAGCGATAGAATCAACATCACTTTCCGAACCAATGGATCAACTTGAAGAGGAGAAATCTTCTAGTAAGGGGGAAGTTTTAAATGGCTGAATTAAGCAGTAACCTTTTATATGCAGCTTTTATTTTATATCTGATCGCTACCTTTTTATTTGGGGGATCGATCAAGGATAAACGCGGAGCGGAGGAAAAGAAACAAAACAAATGGGCTAAGCTGGGCATTTTCATTACCATTATCGGATTTGCAGCGCAAATTGGGTATTTCATCACAAGATGGATTGCTGCCGGCCATGCTCCGGTAAGTAACCTGTTTGAATTTACGACCTTTTTCGGAATGATGCTGGTCGGTGCTTTCATATTAATTTATTATCTTTATAAAACACCTGCCCTTGGGCTATTCGCTTTGCCGATTGCGTTATTGATAATCGCATATGCAAGTATGTTCCCTACAGAGATTTCGCCACTTATCCCTGCTCTGCAGAGCGATTGGCTTCATATTCATGTAACGACTGCAGCGGCAGGACAGTCCATCCTTGCCATAAGTTTCATTACTGCCATCATTTATTTAATCAAATTCGTCGATCAGACACAATCAAGCAAAAGAACGTTCTGGCTTGAAACCATCATGTTCACCTTAGTCTGTACCATCGGTTTCGTCATCATCACTTCTTCTTTTGCTGCCATGGATTATAAGGCGAATTTTGATTGGGTCGATAAAAAAGGTGTACCGGCTAAGCAAGAATTTAACCTACCTGCACTTGTAGGTCCCCATGAAGGGAAACTTATCGAGACGGATCGGTTTGAACCACTGGTGGACATGCCTGCACTGATCAACGCCAAGAAACTGAATACTGTAATTTGGTCAATCGGTGCGGGACTCATCCTGTATGGTTTAATAAGGTTGATTGCTCGCAAAAGAGTGGCGGCATTGATTAAACCGATCGTTAAAAATGTGAATTTGAATTTATTGGACGAGATTAGTTATCGTTCGGTCCTTATCGGTTTTCCGATCTTTACACTCGGTGCCCTCATTTTTGCAATGATCTGGGCTCAAGTGGCATGGACACGATTCTGGGGATGGGATCCGAAAGAGGTCTGGGCACTGGTTACTTGGTTGTTTTATGCGGCTTTCTTGCATCTGCGCATGTCAAAGGGGTGGCAAGGGGAAAAATCAGCTTGGCTTGCCGTAATCGGTTTTGCCATCATCATGTTTAACTTGATATTCGTTAATCTTGTTATTGCTGGTTTGCATTCATATGCTTGATTCTGTATTGTAATATTTAGATGAAGGGGGTCTTTTGATAGAAACGTCGAGGAGTTGGCTTATCGATTTTTCTAGAGAATGATCCCTTTTTCCGTCACTCCTTTTATAAAAAATATTTCGCTTAATTAGCATTTGTTAATTCTTGGTAGCGGTCGAAGTCTTTTTTTTTGTGACAAAATGGTGAAAGGTTCATGGAAGCCATGCGAAATACGCTCTTTATCGTACTTTGTAAGGAAAAAGTATTAGTCATGGAAGTTTTCATTTTGTAGAATATATGAATAGGAGGCTGATTACATAATGTATAATGCTATTAAAATTCTCGTGGTGGATGATGAGGAAAGAATTCGCCGGCTGCTAAAGATGTATTTGGAAAGAGAAGATTACATGATCGATGAAGCTGAAAATGGAGATGTGGCTTTAACAAAAGCCCTTGAAAATGATTATGATTTAATTTTATTGGATATTATGATGCCTGGTAAAGATGGAATCGAAGTTTGCCGTGAATTAAGGGAAAAGAAAACGACACCGATTATCATGCTGACTGCTAAAGGGGAAGAAGTGAACCGCGTACAAGGGTTCGAAGTGGGGACCGATGATTATATCGTAAAACCCTTCAGTCCCCGTGAAGTCGTGTTAAGGGTTAAGGCTTTATTACGCCGCTCATCAAGCACAAGTTACATGCAGACGGAAACGACGGCAAAAGATGTGATCGTCTTCCCGCATCTAACCATCGATAATGATGCCCACCGTGTGCTTGCGGATAACAAAGAGGTTTCATTAACACCAAAAGAATATGAATTATTATATTTCTTGGCGAAATCCCCAGATAAGGTTTTCGATCGGGAGCAGTTGTTAAAAGAAGTGTGGCACTATGAATTCTTTGGAGATCTTCGAACTGTAGACACGCATGTTAAACGCTTACGTGAAAAATTAAACCGCATATCCGAAAACGCAGCCAAGATGATTGTCACCGTTTGGGGTGTAGGTTACAAGTTCGAAGTCGTTAATGACTGATGCTATGGGGCAGTGTTGTAGGGAAGCTATGGGCAACGATCCTATTGCTCGTGTCATTTGTATTAATCGTCTTAACCGTTCTGCTGGTCGAATTCTTTGAGAATTTCCAAATTGAAAATATTGAAAATGATTTAACCAAAACCGCTGAACAAATCATTAAGGTTACCAATGAACATCAGGGATCCAGCAATGAGGTTTTACAAATAGCTTCGGAAATAATAGGCAACGAATCGAAAATGATCATTCTTAATGATGACAAAATGATATTCTCATCCATCGGAGGAGATAATGAGTTCGAAATCACACCGGAACTCATAAAAAATGATTCAGAATTACTCAAGGTTTTTACGGAAAGAAAGACTGTAAAAAAGGAAATGGCGCTATCCGATGAAACGGGTAACGAAGAATTGTCAGCAATCGTAGTAGGCATTCCACTTGAATTGAATGGGGAACAGGATGAAGTTTTTCTATTTCAATCGTTGGAGTCCATGGAAGAAACCACAAAATCTACAACACAGTTCATTTTATTGGCGGCGGGCATCGCCATTATTTTGACAACGATTTTTGCTTTCTTTTTATCCACAAGAATCAATGCCCCATTGGTGAAGATGAGGGAAGCCGCTCTAGCGATTGCCCGGGGGAAATTTGATACCAAGGTTCCAATTCTGACTCAAGATGAAATCGGTGAGCTGGCAATAGCGTTTAATCAGATGAGGAAGCAGCTAAAATTCAATATGAATGCACTTAGTCAGGAAAAGGAACACCTCTCAAGCATTCTTAGCAGTATGGCAGATGGGGTCATTACCTTCAATAAAGATGGCACCATTCTTGAAACGAATCCGCCCGCGGAAAGGTTTCTGCAATCCTGGTACTTTGAAAAGGGCTCTAACCGTGAAGATAATGTGAATGTTCCCTTGGTTTTAATGAATCTTTTTGACGAATCAGAATCCTTCGATAAGGAGAAGGTCGGTGAAATTACCTTGCAGGGACGTGATTGGGGATTGATTGTCAGTCCGCTATATACAAATGCCGACAATATTCGGGGAGCGGTCGCCATCATACGGGATATGAGTGATGAAAGACGTATGGACAAACTTAGGACTGATTTCATAGCGAATGTCTCCCATGAGTTAAGAACGCCGATTTCAATGTTGCAGGGATATAGTGAAGCAATCGTAGATGACATTGCGAGCAGTGAAGAGGAAAAGGTGGAAATGGCCCGCATCATCTATGATGAGTCTTTGAGAATGGGACGTTTAGTCAATGATCTGCTCGATCTTGCTAAATTGGAATCTGGTAAAATGAATCTTAGCTATGAATGTGTACCTATTTCACCTTATTTAAAGAGGATTACAAGTAAGTTTTCCGGACTAGCTAAAGAAAAAGGGATCACAATATCAGCCAGTCTTGAAGATGATCAAATTCAATGGCATTTCGATCCGGACCGTATTGAACAGGTTTTAACCAATTTAATTGATAATGCGATTCGTCATACTCCTTCAGGAGGTAACATTGATGTCATTCAGAGGACAAATGATCGAAGGGGTCTGATCATTGATGTGAAGGACTCTGGATCAGGAATTCCCGAAGAAGATTTACCTTTTGTATTCGAGAGGTTTTATAAAGCGGATAAAGCAAGGACCCGCGGGCGTTCGGGAACCGGATTGGGTTTGGCCATCGTAAAAAATATAATCAATGCCCATGATGGCTTCATATCGGTAAACAGTTTGCCTAATAAAGGGACGACGTTCAGTTTTATCCTGCCTCGAATTTTGGAGAATGCTGAATGAATGACGGGTGGCTTGCCAAAAAATCTTGTTTCATAAGGAACTGAGAAGACAAAGGCAATTGGATTCTTTCCAACTTGCCTTTGTTTTTTTTAGGAAACAGATAAGTCCCGAATATGTGGAAATTAACGGAATTTTATAATAAGATAAAAGCCGAAGTATGTAACTTTTGTTTAGGATTGACGACTATATTTATGAACGGATGTGGGGAAATGATGGATTCCGTTTTCCACGATCTTTATGAGAAATATCATCAGGAAATTTATCAATTTATATTTTATATGACTAAAAATCGAGAAACGGCTGAGGACCTTGTCCAGGAGGTCTATATCCGGGTGATGAAGGCGTATGAACGGTTTGAAGGAAAGAGCAGTGAAAAAACGTGGATGTATTCGATTGCTAGAAATGTGACGATTGATTACTTTCGGAAACAAAAAGGGTGGAAAGACAAAATCTTTCCTAACTTTGATTGGGATAGGCAATTGATAAAAGATAAAGAACCCATTCCCGAAGAAGTGGCTATCATGAACGATAAAATCCAAGATATTTATCAATGCTTAAACCGGTGTACCACGAATCAAAGATCCGTCATCATTTTACGATATATTCAGGGATTGTCCATTACGGAAACTGCTGAAGTATTGAATTGGAGTGAAAGTAAGGTAAAAACAACCCAGCACCGTGCTTTAAAGGCTATTAAAAAGTTGATGGAGGATTTATCAGGGAAGGAGGGCCACCGCATTGAGAAGGTCCCGTTGGAAAGAAAGCGAAATTGAAGACATGCTCCGAGAGCTTCCGAAATTTAAAGATGACCGAACCAAGGCAGAGGTGTTTGCAAGAGTGCATGATAAAAAGAGAAAGAAACACTGGATACCTCTAATTGCGGGTGTTGCCTCCTTATTCTTAATGGTTGTTTTGGCATCATCGTTAATTATTGAAAAAAAAGGAACGACAAGTCAAGAGGGTAGCGGCAGTAGTGGGAAATTATCTCTATCTGAAGATAAGGAAACGGCAGATCGTGAACGGCAGGATGCAAGCAACAAAGAAAATCCTCCAGAAGATAAACAGGATATTCAAGAGTTTTCGAGTAAGCAAGCAAAAATCGAATCTAAAGACGGGGTTTCTGAAATGGAACCCGGAAAAGGGAAAAAGGAAAAAAACTTTGCACAAGCGATCTATCAAGATGACCTACACAATTCATCGATCATTACGATGGGTATCCCAGATGATCAAATGAATTTCATCGTTCCCATTTCAATTAAACTCAAACATTATGATCAAAGTGATACATTGAAACAGTTAGTTAATCAAATGTCCGATATCAATGAAGAGCAATATGGGTTATCTGACTATTTTCCACTTGATATAAAGATTAGCCAAGGAAACGATATGGCCACTGCTCATATTGATTTTCAAGAAAAAAGCCAACTATTGGATGAAGATACACTTTTTCTCCATTCGATGGAGGAAACGCTTTCCTACAATAATATAGAGAAATTGACATTTTCTACAGAAGGTAAGAAAGGTGCCAAGTTTGCACATGCGGGATATTTAAAGGAGGTGGCAATACCTCATCAAAAAAATCGCACATACCTGCTTTACCAAAAAGATAAGTCCTCCCCAAGGTTTCTTGTTCCAAGCAATATGGGATATCAGGACTTTGAGGAGGCGCTGCAAGCTGGAAAAGGGGAGGCAGACATCGAGGGAATTTCTCCTGCAATCCCGCCTGACCTGAAATGGGAAAAGATAAGCTCTAATGGAGATCTTGTGATCATCCAATTATCAGATCAAGCTGCAATTGAAAATAATGAGGAATCCCTTCAAGCCTTAGAAGCCATACTCTTCATAGCTAAGGATTTTGGTTTTGAAAAAGTGAAGTTTGAAAATGCTCCAATTGAAGAGGTAGGCCAGCTGAATTTAACTGACGACATATTGGTGCCCAAAGCACCGAACCGAGTGAATTGATGCAGCGGGCAATGCGTTTATAAACACCCTGTCCATGGTTGGCAAGAGCCCCATGCATTCACAGAAAAAGTGCCCGCGCTAACGGGCACTTTTTTTCTTATAATGAAATACGGGCCATGAATGTAATGTCTTCTGTTTCCATTAAAAATTGTTTCATGTTATCTTCCAATGGTAAATCAAAGCTCAAAACCATGATGGCTTCCCCGCCAGCTTCTTTTCGGCCAACCTGCATGGTGGCGATATTGACTCCGTGATCTCCCAGGACCTTACCTACGTTACCGATTACACCAGGTTTATCGGTATGCTGGATATAAAGTAAATTCGGTTCTGGGTGAAAGTCGATTTTGAAACCATTCAAACCTACGATTCGAGAACCGTAATTTTCGATATAGGTCCCACTGATTGTTAATTCACGGTGGTCACCTTTTACTTTTAGGCTGATCAAATTCGAGTAACCTAAAGAGTCCGTAGAGATTTTTTCACCAACGGTTATGCCGCGCTCTTTTGCGATCAACAAGGCATTCACTTCATTTACTGATGCATCGACCCTTGATCTGAAAAATCCAGAGATTAGACTTTTTGTAAGAATCGCTGTATCGAAATCCAATGATTCTCCAGCATACGTAACGGAGATTTCCTGAATTCCTTCATTCATGCACTGAGAAGCAATGGATCCCATTTGCTGAACAAGCTGATAAAACGGCTGTACCTTTTCAAACACTTCTTTAGATATGGCTGGAAGGTTGATCGAACTTGAGACTGGATTTCCTTCGAAATAGGTCAACACTTCTTGGGCAACCTGTACGGCAACATTTAATTGTGCTTCTTTAGTGGAAGCGCCCAGATGCGGTGTAGCAATGACTCTATCCAGTTCAAGCAGTTTATGGCCAAGTGGAGGTTCTTCGACGAAAACGTCCAGTGCCGCCCCTGCAACATGTCCTTGAACTATCATTTCATATAAATCATCTTCGTCCAGAATACCGCCCCGGGCGCAGTTCAGTACATACACCCCTTTTTTACAGGTAAGCAGTTTTGCTTTATTGATTAATCCTCTAGTTTCATTCGTAAGTGGTGTATGAACAGTAATGATGTCTGCTTTAGGAAGCAATTCATCTAACGGCAGGGCGGATACGGACATTTTCTTTGCTCGATCGACAGTAAGGAACGGATCATAGACAATGACATCCATGCCGAATACCTTAGCGCGTTTGGCAATTTCCCCTCCGATACGTCCAAAGCCAATTATTCCTAATGTTTTCCCGCGCAGTTCAGTACCCGTATATGAAGAACGTTTCCACTCCCCATTCTTCAGTGAAGCATAAGCTTGCGGAATGTGGCGCATTAATGAAGCCATCATGGCGAATGTATGTTCAGCTGTTGAAATGGTGTTGCCGTCAGGTGCATTAACCACGACAATCCCGCGTTTTGTCGCCGAGGGGATATCTATGTTATCAACACCGACACCAGCGCGTGCTATAATTTTTAGCTGCGGCATACGGTTCATTAAATCCTCCGAAACCTTCGTAGCACTCCTTACAAGAATTGCATCAATCTGATCAAGTTCGTTTGCAGCTTCCTCTACGGTCTTCTGAATGAGATGAATATTGGATGCCTCAGATAGCGGTCCGAGTCCTTCTGGTTTAATGGCGTCTGCTACTAAAATCCGATACACGTCTAAACACCTTCCTAGGAAAAGAATTATCTTAAATTTCAGTTAATTTTACAATTGAAATGCTGAATATGTCAATTTGGCTTATCTGGATGTAAGCGCTTAATAGAAAATCTATCATCTAATCATCTGCTTAATGTCGCGATATAAATGGCTTCATCAAGGATTGAATAATATAAAAAAATAATTTTCATTATTTTGTATTTTCATTTTGTGTATCCACTATGAATCAACTGAAAAAAAAGTGCTATCAAAAAACGTGTAATTCAGATATAATGGGAAGTATAAAAAATTTTATAGATCTATCTTCGGGGCGGGGCGCAATTCCCCACCGGCGGTGATGAAGGATTTCTTCTTCTAAGCCCGCGAGCCTTACAAGGCAGGATTTGGTGCGAATCCAAAGCCGACAGTATAGTCTGGATGGGAGAAGATGGAGGTTCCTGAGTGCGTTTCAACAGTTTTTTGCTGAACGTTTGTTTGATGTAACCTTTAATTTATCCCTTTAATTCTATTGGAATTAAAGGTTTTTTTATTGAGCATCAACATATTTTGGAACCCTAACCTCTTTTTCAGGTAGATCGGAAAAGAAGGAGAGAGACCTATGAAAAAGAACAAAGTGAAAAAAACGGTTACACTTGCCATGATGGGAAGCATTTCTTATTTATTAATGCTTTTAAATTTCCCGTTTCCGGGATTCCCTCCTTTTCTCAATGTTGATTTTAGCGACATACCAGCACTGATGGCGGCATTAATTTTCGGTCCAATGGCTGGAATTCTGGTCGAGTTCATTAAGAACCTATTGGATTTAGTCATGACAGGGACCTTGACTGCTGTACCTGTCGGGCATATCGCTAACTTTATAGCCGGAATACTGTTTGTCTTGCCGACTTATTATGTATTTCAGAAAATCAATTCAAAAAAAGGGATGACATTCGCTTTACTTGCGGGAACAGTTTCCATGGCAGTATTCATGAGTGTTTTAAACTATTATGTCTTCTTACCGGCTTATACCTTCTTTATGGGATGGGATGCAATGTCGGCACCCGAGTCAAGAAAGTTCGTTACGACGGCAATCTTGCCTTTCAATGTAATTAAAGGCCTACTCATCACATCTGTATTCATGCTGCTGTTCATTAAATTACAGACATGGATCAATAAGCAAACATTATATAAAAATGCTTAATGGCATTGACGATAGAAATAAAAAAACAACCGGATATTCGTATTCGGTTGTTTTTTTATGCCTGTTTTAGTATGGGAGATGACAAAAGAAAAGCCATTTTCGATAGAAAATGGCTTGTACGTTATTCGAATTTAAGTGCATCTCCGTCAAATGCTTCGTCAGCAACTTTAATAGAATCCGTTGGGCATCCTTCAAATGCATCCATCATGTCATCTATAAGTACATCAGGAATTTCAACGATTCCCTCGTTATCGTCAAGGGTAACAAACGCAATCCCTTCGTCATCGTAATCATATATATCTGGTGCCGCTGCTCCGCAAGCTCCACAAGCTATGCATGTTTCTTTATCCACAATAGTAAATTTAGCCATGAATATAACCCCTCCTAAGTTGATTGACAACTGATAATCTTTTTATTTCAGATTATTATCTCTTTCTTATTGTAAGACCGAATGCCAAACTTTTCAATAGAAATTGTATTGATAATAACTATCATGTAGCACAATGACAACGGATAACATCGAAATAATTAACTTGGTTCTTTCCATGATTCGTCATTTAGTCACATGATTTCCATTGTATTCATCAATAATAACGGCGATTTTTGCAGTTATTTGTTACAATGGGTTTATTGGTTAAATGAAACAAGGATGTGAGTCCCATGAATAATTATCTACAGGCCATCATTCTATATGCGATAAAAAAATTTCAAGGCGAACGCTCCATTTATGCTATATACCATATGCTGCAGGGGAAGAAATCGTCACAAACAATCCAAGATGCCCATTTATTCGGGCTAACGGATATTTTTGGGACAATACCTCGATTTACCCGTCAGCAATTAAATCAAAACATTGAACTTTTACTTAAGCATGATTTGATTAATTTAACGGATAAACCAGATGCATATGAGATTAGTATGCAAGGTGAGGGGAAGTTAGTCGATTACTTTAAAAATAATCCTTTTCCAGCGTATATAAATGGTTGGAAGTATCACAATATCACCCCGGTTTTCTGGGGAAGGTTAAACTTACTCATTCAAACCATATCCCATATTGTCCACAATGAAAGACGTTTTTATCCGATACAAAGAAATCCCAAAATCCAATTCTTCGTAAAGGAATTTTTACAGGCCAATCGTCAGGATCGAGCGTTGATTGCCCAACATCTATATGATGAACTGATATCCCTTTTAGAAAGTCAAAGTGATATGAAACGAGACATTTTCATTTTGAAAATAACCGGGATTAACAGGATTGGACTTACGTTTGAACAGATTGCAAAAAGGAAAGACGTAGAAGAAGAGTATGTTCGCTTTACATTCCTTGACTCATTGCATCAAATGCTTGCCGAATTGGAAATGGGAAAGGATTACCCTCTCTTGTCCAGATTAACAAATGATTGGAAAAGTAGTGGATATCCTCATTTGACACAATCTACACAGACTACTTTACGATACATCCAGGAAGGGAAAAGTCTGGGTGAGATTGCTGAAATCCGCAGATTGAAAGTCAACACCATCGAAGATCACCTCGTAGAAATTGTCTTATCGGACAAGAGTTTTCCGATTTCAGATTATGTGACTATCGAGGATGAGAGGAAAATTGCTGAAGCTATTAAGGAACTTGGAACGAAAAAGCTTAAAGCAATTAAGCAGATGGTCGATAATAAAGAGATAAGCTTTTTCCAAATAAGACTTGTACTTGCGAAAATAGGTGAGTGATGATGAAAATAGAACGAGTCCTCAAAGAAAAATTCGGTTTTGATGAATTCCGTCCTGGACAAAAGGAAGTGGTCGAATCATTGATGTCCGGCAATCATACTTTAGCGATGCTACCGACCGGGTCAGGTAAATCATTATGTTACCAGCTGCCGGCTTATCTTTTAAATAAGACTGTCCTAATTGTCTCCCCGTTATTATCATTAATGCAGGATCAGGCAGATCAGCTGAAGATGAGTGGCGAAAAAAGTGTATTGACCCTCAACTCTTTTTTGTCATTAAAACAAAAAAGGAAAGCTTTCGACCGGTTGCATAGTTATCGTTTTATCTTTTTATCTCCTGAAATGCTAAGCCTGGATGGTGTGATAAAATCCTTGAAATCCATAGATATAGGCTTGTTCGTCATAGATGAAGCACACTGCATCTCACAATGGGGGTATGATTTCCGTCCCGATTATTTGAATTTAGGAGAAGTGAGGCGTGAATTAAGCAATCCGTTGACTCTTGCCCTGACAGCAACTGCAACCGATGAGGTCCGGAGGGATATCGTTGGCAAACTCAATATTGAGCCGGTCAAGGAAACAGTCTCATCAGTTGATCGGGAAAATATTGCAATCATTGTCGAACGACTGTTCAGCTACGATGAGAAGCTAGCACGTGTGCTGGAGCTTGTAAGGAAATTTACCGGAAGCGGGATTATTTATTTTTCCTCTAAAAAAGTGGCGGAATCGGTCACAGGGTTTTTACAGGAAAACGGGATCGATAGTGTCAATTATTATCACGGTGGAATGGAACAGGATCAAAGGATGCTCATTCAGCAGCAATTCATTTCCGGCCAGTTAAAGATCATATGTGCAACAAGTGCTTTTGGAATGGGTGTGAATAAGTCCGATGTCAGATATGTTATCCATTTTCATATGCCATCGACGATGGAAGCATATCTTCAGGAGATAGGCAGGGCGGGACGGGATCGGAAGCAAAGTGTGGCTGTCTTATTATATAGCGAAGGGGATGAAGGGCTTCCGCTGCATTTGATGGAGCAACAGTTGCCTACGGATTCGCAAATCGATGGTGTATGTTCTTTCCTTCATGCATCACAAAAAATTCCGCTGAATTTGACCCTCCCAGAAAAAGAACAGCTGTCTCAATCCTTTTCGTTGAACGAAATCCAGCTGCGTTTTTTTACCCAGTTTATTGCGGGCAATAGCCCACATCAAGTGGCAGAGATGAAAGAGTATTGTCAAAAGAGGAAGTCCAGTAATCAAGAAAAACTGCATAAATTCCTGCACTGGATCTATGCACAGGAATGCCGCCGTTTAGGGATACTGGACTACTTTGGGGAAAAGCATCGGGAAGTGAACCCCATCTGCTGTGATAACTGTGGGATGAATACCGAAAAAATGGCTGATGTATGGCCGGAAGTCAAGGTAGGTCCGGTCAATTCCTTTTCCTCGTGGAAAAAGGAATTGGCTTATATCTTATTAAAGAAGGAAAATGGCGATGAAAAATAAGCAAGCTGAAATGATTAAACAACTTACAGATAGACAGTTGCTATATAATTTGTTTCTTACACAAATTATTCTCTTAACGTTAGCCATCTTTTTAGGTATTATTTTATTTAAGGACCGTTCTGCCTTTTTCGACTTATTTATCTATGATGACCTGAACATTTTGCTGATTGGAATTCCCGCAGGAGTCATTGTCGTGCTATTCGACTTATTGCTTATGAAAGTGACACCCTCTTCCTATCAGGATGATGGTGGTATTAACGAACGCATTTTCAGTAATTTGTCATACCCGATGATTTTTGTCGTAGCTTTAGCGGTAGCGATAAGCGAAGAATTATTATTCCGTGGAGTGCTGCAAACACATTTTGGCTTGCTTCTTACGAGCCTCATTTTTGCAGCCGTTCATTATCGTTACCTTTTTAATTGGTTTTTATTTTTAAACGTTTTGGTTTTGAGCTTCTTTATCGGTTTTCTATTTGAAATGACTAATAATATCATCGTGACGATCACGGCCCACTTTTTGATTGACTTTATCCTTGGTATCTTAATCAGGAACAAAAAGCAAAGAGGGTTGAGCAAGAAAGGGGGTGACTTGAATGAGCCGGGTACAAAAGTATGAAAAAGAAAATGATCAGGCTGGTGAACTTCGTTCGCGAATTGAACGTCAGAAGGCTAAATCATCATTGCCCAAGCGCAGCAAAGTCCACCAGAATAAAAAGAAAAAAAGTAAAGGGAAGATTAAGTTCCCAATGATACAATTATTAGCGTTATTTTTTATTTTGCTTCCAATTGGATTTTATACCCTTTATACATATCTGCAGGATAGGCCTGTACAGGGTACGAAAAGTGACCAAGTCATCTTGAGTGGGGATGATAATGAATCGATTCCAACTACAGCAACGGCAGAAGATTTAATGGGAAAAGAGTCGGCAAAGGCTGAAGAGGAGAAGGAAAAAGAAGAAGCAGAGGCCAAAGCGAAGCAAGAAGCTAAAGAAAAGGCCAAAGCGGAGCAAGAAGCTAAAGAAAAGGCCAAAGCGGAGCAAGAAGCTAAAGAAAAGGCCAAAGCGAAGCAAGAAGCTGATGAAAGAGCCAGAGCGGAGCAAGAAGCTGAAGAAAAAGTAAAAGCCCAGCAAGAAGCTGAGGCTAAGGCCAAAGCGAAGCAAGAAGCTGAAGAAAAAGCCAAAGCAAAGCAAATAGCTGACGAAAAAGCAAAGAAGGAAGCAGCAGAAAAGAAAAAGTCTGCCGAAAATGTTCAAGCCTCGAAAACGGATAAAGAGGGATACAAAGTTGTCTTACATACTGTTCAAGGTCAAGAAACATTATTTCGCATTTCCATGAATTATTACAAATCACAGGAAGGGATTGCTCTGATCAAGGAGTGGAATGGGCTGAATGGCAATGAAATTTCCAAAGGGCAAGTATTAAAAATTCCGATCAAGAAATAACGATGGCACTCTGTCTTTATAGGCAGGGTGTTTTTAAAATGGCTTGACTTGGCCCGGTATGAAGCCAAACGTGACAGGTGCTTAATCATTTTTTCCTCTACTCTTTCATATCATGATTTGAAAGAGTAGAGGAGGAAATGCGATGGAATCGACAATCATTTTATTGGATGAGAAAACGGATCAAGCAACAAAACAAATGCTGCAGAATGTCGTGGATCGAAAGAAAAAATTCGAGGCACTTAAGAAGAAGCACCTGCAAAGCTTATGGGCAACCATGTTAGTTGCTGCCCTTTTTATGATTTATCTTTATTTTTATATCGTTGTACCTTATTCCTATTCCTTTTTCAGTATGTTTAGTGTTTTCGTCGATCATTTTAGTCATTTCCTTTTTTTGGCGGCAGCAATTGGCCTATATGGATATATGGTTTTAATTAAAAAAAAGCTTGATAAAGCTGAGAAGGAGTTTCAACTGCTACGCTGTGAAATCATTAATAAAAGTAAGCAATTGTGGGAAAAAGAGGAGGAATGGAAAAATCGCCATAAGGTTTTTGAAATGATGAAGAAGAATTATGATATTAACTTATATCATGAAAATAAATGATGGGCACGTTACATTAAATTTGATTGCGGGTAATTTGGTTTTATGGTTATATGAAAGTACGTTTGGGATAAGGATGGAAAGAAGGTTTAACTAAGATGTATTGGTTATCTGGTTTATTTTTAATCATCATTCTGCTGTCATTTGCCACGGTCATTTACATGTGGCGTACGGCTATGCAAGATAGGGTGATTTTTCAAGACTTATATTTCAAAGACTTCCCTGAAGGCTTTGGCGATGTTCGGATTTTTTTCATTTCCGATCTTCATAGGCGGATTGTTGCGGATAAATTAATTGAGGAAGTTCGTGACAAGGCAGATTTGGTGATAATCGGCGGTGACATTAGGGAAAGCGGGGTTCCCTTAGAACGTGTGGAAAAAAATATATTGAAACTTAAAGAACTTGGCCCCCTTTATTTTGTTTGGGGCAATAATGATTATGAAGGAGACTTCCATGAACTGGATGCGACTCTTCTGAAACATGGTGTGAAAATACTTGATAATACAGCTGTTTCTTTTGAGTCTAAATATGGCAGCAAAATAGCTCTTCTCGGCATTGATGATATATCGGAAGAACGTGATAGGCTTGACCTTGCACTGTCTGATTGCGGGAATGAAGGTTTTCGGATTTTGGTGAGCCATAATCCATTGGTCAAGAATCAGTTGACACCTGAACACCGTATTCGTTTTGTCCTGTCAGGTCACACCCATGGCGGGCAAATACGCATATTCGGATTTGGGCCCTATCAGATCGGCAGCATTAAAAAAGAGGGAGATTGCTTATATATGACGAGTAATGGCTATGGGACGAGCGCAGTGCCTTTAAGGCTTGAGGCTAAGCCGGAAACGCACCTGTTCACCCTGAAAAGGGGGACGGTCACTGAAATAGGCGAAGCGCTGGAAAAAACCTATTAGGCTGCTTTTAGACGAGCATATCGGGATTTTACAGACATTGAAAAATCCACTATAATTTCAACAAATGATCGTACAGTTATTGGAGGCCTTGTAAAACCATGCAAGAAGGTAAATATAATATAAAGGCAGTTTCAAAACTGCTGGACATACAGCCGGGAACCCTAAGGGCATGGGAAAGGCGCTATAAATTTATCGAGCCTGTCAGGAATGAATCAGGGCATCGGCTTTATACAGAAAAACATCTGCAAATCCTTAAGTGGCTCATCAATAAAACAGAGAAAGGCTTTACAATAAGCCAAGCCGTTTCACTTCTAGAAAGTACTGGCACTCTAGCTACAGAAGCACCTGAAACAAACGGTAAGGATAAACAAACGGTTAAATTATCCGATGAGTTGATCGAAGCCTTATTGAATTTCAATGAAAATAAAGCCCATATGCTGATAAGCCAAGCATTCAGTATGTATACAATCGAACAAACCATAGTTGATATCCTCGGTTCTATATTGGTTCAGATTGGGGATAAGTGGGAAAGGGGAGAAATTACTTCTGCTCATGAACACTTTGCGTCGAACATCCTAAAATCCAGGATCAGTTCAGTCATGCATGCAATTCCGACTAATGGTTTCCTTCCGAAAGCCCTTACTGTTTGTGCTCCAGGTGAGAAACATGAATTTGGACTGTTGGTCTTCACCATTTTCTTGAAGCGGAAAGGGTATGAAACCATTTATTTAGGTGAATCCATTGCTGATAAGGACCTTTTCACTGTTTTAAACATTATAAAGCCCTCATACCTATTCATGTCATGTTCACTGAAAGAGAATCTTGATGGAACATTTAGGCTGGTTGAAGCGTTAATAAAGGATTTTCCGGATTTGAAGGTGGGTCTTGGCGGCGCGGCGCTGAGCCTTATATCCGGAGAAAACCGTACAGCCTTCAGCGGGGTTTTAATGGGGGACACGCAATCAAATTGGGAGGAATGGTTGAGAGGTTAGCTGCTGCCGGCTTAGGCGAAATAATGGATATGCACCCTGCGACCAAGGCTTCATATGATGTATGAAGATGGTAACCAGGGGGCATTTTTTTATGAAGCTGGAGCGATTAACTAATAATAAAATCAAGATTTTTTTGACCCTTGATGATTTAATTGATAGAGGCATTACAAAAGAAGATATTTTAGGGAATTCCTTAAAGGTCCACAAGCTATTTCAGGATATGGTCGAAGAAGCATGCGAAGAACTCAGCTTTAAAATGAGTGGCTCCATTGCAATTGAAATTTTCTCCTTGCCTGCTCAAGGATTGATAATCATTGTGACTAAGGACGAAGAGGAATTATTGACAGACGAAGAGGAGTACTTGGATTTACAAGTGAAAATTGATGACTTCCCCCATATTCTGTATGCTTTCAATGACTTTGAAGATATCGTCCAATTATCTCATAGATTATCTTTTCAGGGTTTGCTTAAAAGTACTCTTTATCATTTTGAGGGAAGATACTATTTACTTATCGAAAATGTCAAAGACACGACCTATGACACGGTCATATCTTTAGCGGCTGAGTATGGCCATGCATCTACATTGACACTCTGCCGCATCAATGAATACGGAACATGCATAATCGAAAATGAAGCGATACATGTTTTGCTCACACACTTTAGTTGATGTAAAACGAATGAGACAAGGCAGCCACATTATGGATAAAGCAATGCGGTTTGCCTTATTTGTCTCCATTTACGGCCGAAGGAGATTTACGGTAGAAGTGTATGAAAACAATTGATATGATAACGTTTTCATTTTTAGAATATTTCCAACTTTTAATTTCCCGTTTTTACTCTTGCATAAATGTAACGAAGGTGTATACTAGCACATGAAGAGGACTATTTGTACATTATAATTTAATATATGGATGAGATTTTCTAGGAGGTACTTTTAATGGAATCGGCAAAAGGCAATAGCCATGTAAATGAAGAAGAAAAACACGACGTACTGAGGTCTACCCAAACTGTCATACATAAAGCTTTGGATAAGCTGGGTTACCCGGAAGAAGTGTTTGAGCTGTTGAAGGAACCATTGCGCTTATTAACGGTGAAGATACCAGTCCGCATGGATGATGGCTCGGTTAAGATTTTCACGGGTTACCGTGCACAGCATAACGATGCTGTTGGGCCTACAAAAGGTGGTATCCGTTTTCACCCTAATGTAACGGAACGTGAAGTCAAGGCATTATCCATTTGGATGAGTTTGAAATGCGGCATCGTTGATTTGCCATACGGCGGGGGTAAAGGCGGTATCGTATGTGATCCTCGTAATATGTCGTTCCGCGAGCTTGAAAGGCTGAGCCGGGGCTATGTTCGCGCAATTAGCCAAATCGTTGGGCCGACTAAAGATATCCCGGCACCTGATGTGTTCACAAACTCTCAAATCATGGCTTGGATGATGGACGAATACAGCCGTATGGATGAATTCAACTCGCCAGGATTCATTACGGGTAAACCGCTAGTGCTTGGTGGTTCCCATGGCCGTGAATCAGCCACTGCCAAGGGTGTAACGATTTGTATCAATGAAGCTGCCAAGAAACGCGGCATCGAAATTAAAGGGGCACGGGTCGTCATTCAAGGTTTTGGTAACGCCGGTAGTTTCTTAGCTAAATTCATGCATGACGCAGGTGCCAAAGTTATTGGGATTTCGGATGCATATGGGGCTCTTCATGATCCTGAAGGTTTGGATATCGATTATCTTCTCGATCGTAGAGATAGTTTCGGAACCGTAACGAAATTGTTTAAAAGCACAATTTCAAATAAAGAACTGCTTGAATTGGAATGTGATATCCTAGTTCCAGCCGCAATTGAAAACCAAATCACTGAAGAAAATGCTGCTGATATCAAAGCATCGATCGTTGTCGAGGCAGCTAACGGACCAACAACAATAGAAGCGACACAAATCCTAACGGATCGCGGAATCCTTCTTGTTCCTGATGTCCTTGCTTCTGCTGGTGGTGTAACGGTTTCTTACTTCGAATGGGTACAAAATAACCAAGGATATTACTGGTCTGAAGAAGAAGTGGACGAAAAGCTGGAAAAAATCCTTGTAAAATCCTTTAATAACATCTATGATCTTGCACAATCAAGACGTGTTGATATGCGCCTAGCTGCCTATATGATTGGCGTAAGAAAAATGGCTGAAGCTTCTCGCTTCCGTGGTTGGATCTAAAAGATTCAAATCATGTATGAATTTATAGTTAAAATCATGTTCATTGCTTTATCATTGAAATGATTTGTAAAAACTCCTATCATGTATTGATAGGAGTTTTTATTATTTAGACGAACGAATTACATAGTGCATGGAAAGGCAGTGGAATAAAGATGAATGTTGAAGAAGTCATTATTATAGGTGGGGGCCCTTGTGGATTGGCTGCTGCAATTGCTCTTAAAGAAGTGGGAATACAGTCCCTGATTATTGAAAAAGGCAATGTGGTTGATTCCATTTACCGTTATCCGACACATCAAACATTTTTCAGTTCGAGTGAAAAACTGGAAATTGGTGATGTCGCTTTTATAATTGAAAACCGTAAACCGGTCCGCAATCAGGCGCTAGCCTATTATAGGGAGGTAGTCAGAAGGAAAGAATTGCGGATTAATAAATTCGAAAAAGTGGAAAAAGTAGAAAAGCGTGAAGATGGGAAGTTTTTAGTCAAAACATCGAAGAGTGACTATACAGCTCTGCATGTGATCGTATCGACCGGTTACTATGATCATCCGAACTATATGTGCATACCGGGTGAACAGCTTCCTAAAGTGTTTCATTACTTCAAGGAGGGCCACCCCTACTTTAATAGTGATGTTGCCGTCATCGGTGGCAAAAACTCAAGTGTGGATGCAGCTCTGGAATTGGTCAAATCAGGAGCAAGGGTCTCTGTCCTTTATAGAGGATCGGATTACTCTCCAAGTATCAAACCTTGGGTCCTTCCTGAATTCGAATCATTGGTCCGCAATGGAACGATCAAGATGGAGTTTAATGCGAATGTTGACAGGATAACGGAAGACAGCGTTATCTATCGTGTAGGTGATGAGGAAAAAGTCATTAAAAATGATTTTGTATTTGCTATGACTGGATACCATCCTGACCATTCATTTTTAGCTTCAATGGGCATTACTATTGATAAGGAGACTGGAAGGCCTGCATATAACGAGGAAACGATGGAGACGAACGTTAAAGGTGTTTATATAGCAGGAGTTCTGGCTGCTGGAAATAATGCGAACGAAATCTTCATCGAGAACGGCAGGTTCCATGGTGGATTGATTGCTAATCATTTGGCTTTGAAAGAAAAGTGAGTGAATTATATAAATAAGGAGCTGGGCCGTATGGGAAAAATATCATTAATAACGACTGGTGGGACTATTGCCAGTAAAGAAACTATGAATGGTATGCTGGCCTCTGGTGCATTGACAGGCCATGAGTTGGCATCACTTTGCGAGTTACCCACCGATATCGAGGTTAAAGTGGTTGATCTTTTCCAGATCTCAAGCATGTCCATGTCCTTTGAGAAAATGGAACAGCTTAAATCAACCATTCAAAAGGAATTGGAAGATCCTGATGTCACGGGAATCGTCGTGACCCACGGTACAGATACACTTGAGGAAACGGCTTATTTCCTTGATGTCACGATAAAGGATCAACGTCCAATCGTAATAACCGGCTCTCAACGTTCTCCTCAAGAGGTGGGCACCGATGTATATTCCAATCTAAGGAATTCGATATTATGCGCTGCGAGTGACCTTATTAGGGACGTCGGCGTAGCAGTCGTTTTTAATGAGCGGATCTATTCAGCCAAGTATGTCAAAAAAGTCCATGCTTCCAATTTGCAGGGGTTCGTATCTTTTGGCTATGGATATTTGGGGATAATTGATAATGATGTCGTCAGCATTTATCAAAAGCCATTACATAGGGAGTATTTTGATATACAGCGTCGCATTCCAAGGGTGGATATCATCAAGTGCCATACCGGATCTGATGGCCTCTTCATTGATGCGGCGGTTGCAAACGGTGCGAAAGGCATCGTGCTCGAGGGTGTAGGAAGGGGACAGGTTACCCCTGTAATGGTAACTTCCATACAAGCTGCAATCGATAAAGGCATAACGGTCATCATGACTACCAGTGCGGAAGAAGGTAAAGTTCACCCAGCATATGATTATGAAGGCAGCGCATTTGATTTAAAACAGCGCGGTGTGATATTAGGCGCTGACTATGACAGCAAAAAGGCCCGGATTAAGTTAGCTGTCATTCTGGCAAGCGAAAACACTATAGATGAAACATTCTTTAAGTACTGAAGGATTAAATAAAATTTGGAAGACTTGATTCTTGGATTCAGTTTTTGATCATTCCATGTTACGATTAAGGAAACGAAGATGAAAAGAGGGTCAGCTAATGCTGGTCATGTTGTCAGCTGCCATCGCGCCTGGATTGGCGCTACTGAGCTATTTTTATTTGAAAGATCAATATGAAACCGAACCGATATCGGTTGTGGTCAAAACATTTTTATTCGGTGTCTTTCTTGTATTGCCGATTATGTTCATACAGTATGTGCTCGAAACCGAACATATCTTGAATACCGATTTAGCGAATGCTTTTTTATGGGCTGCACTGCTTGAGGAATTCTTCAAGTGGTTCATACTCATTTATGTTATCTATCAGCATGTAGCATTCGATGAGCCGTATGATGGAATTGTTTACGGAGCTGCAGTCTCCCTTGGTTTCGCTACAATGGAGAATATTTTGTACCTGTTGGCCAACGGGGTGGAACATGCTTTTCTTAGGGCCGTTCTCCCTGTATCCAGTCACGCTTTATTCGGTGTGATCATGGGATATTATTTGGGCAAGGCGAAATTTTCAGCTTCGAATAATAGGGTCTATTTATCATTGGCATTGATCATACCAATTTCGTTGCATGGAGTTTACGATTATATTTTAGTTTCCCAAAAATTTTGGGTGTACTTTATCATGCCTTTCATGATTTATCTCTGGTGGTTGGGCATGAAAAAAGTAAAAAAAGCACGTTTGTTGTCTGATTTTCATGCAGAAAAAGTTTCTCAAAATCAATTCCTTAGCAAGTGAAGAATACTCTAAAAACGGAGTGCTGGCATATTTTGCCCGCTCCGTTTTTTTTATGCTTGGAATAAAAAAGCCAGTAAAGAAGAAAATAGAATTACATTAATTCAAGAAAAAGAGGAGTGTTTTTGATGAAAGGAATTTCGTCAAAATGGAAATGGCTTTTGCTGTTTTCGTGTATAACTATTTGTTTCGGAATTTACCCGGAAACAAGAACAAATGCCTTTTCGAACCAAATCATTCAAAAAGGTGCGGTTGGAGATGATGTAATTGAATTGCAGGCACGCCTGCAAAACATCGGTTACTATAATGGAAAGATTGATGGAGCCTATGGATGGGGCACTTATTGGGCACTTCGAAACTTTCAACAAGATTTCGGGCTTCCAATCGATGGTTTGGCAGGGACTACAACAAAACAGAAGTTGACGAATGCGTCTAATTTCAATAAAGCATGGGTTCATGAGCAAATCAATAAAGGAAACGAGTTCACCTATTATGGGGGAGTCCCCATTGAAAAACAGGTAAAGGCGAAAGGAAATGGAACTGCGTCTGGAGGCGCCGCTTCCGGAAAAGCTCCTTCCAAAACAACGACATCAGCCAATCTTCCAGGCGGATATTCTCAAAACGATATACAGCTGATGGCCAATGCCGTTTATGGAGAGGCACGGGGGGAGCCATATACAGGTCAGGTTGCCGTTGCGGCAGTAATCCTTAATAGAGTGGAAAGTGCTGCATTTCCTAACACCATTTCCGGAGTGATTTTTGAACCTGGGGCCTTTACGGCTGTTGCAGATGGACAGATTTGGCTGACACCGAATGAAAGGGCAAAAGAAGCCGTGGTGGATGCAATCAATGGGTGGGATCCAAGCGGAAATGCAGAATATTATTTTAACCCCGCTACGGCAACAAGCAAATGGATTTGGTCAAGGGAACAAATTAAAAGAATCGGAAAACATATCTTTTGTAAGTAAAGAGGTGAAGGAAAATGATCAGGAATATAGTGATTGCCCTGCTCGTTGTAGTTGTTGCGGGAACTGCATTCTGGGGCTATCAAGAACATAAGGAAAAAAATGCTGTGTTAATTAACGCGGAAAATACGTATCAGCGAGCCTTTCATGATTTAAGCTATCAAGTGGATATATTGCATGATAAGGTCGGCAGTACTTTGGCCATGAATTCACGTTATTCATTAAGCCCGGCTTTAACAGATGTTTGGCGCATCACTTCCGAAGCCCAAAGTGATGTCGGGCAGTTGCCATTGACCTTGCTTCCTTTTAATAAGACAGAAGAATTTTTATCGAAAATTGCAGACTTCAGTTATAAAACAGCCGTACGTGACCTTGAAAAAGAACCATTGAATGATAAGGAATATGCGACTCTACAATCCTTGTACACACAGGCTGGGGACATCCAGGGCGAGTTAAGAAAAGTGCAGTATCTAGTCCTGAAAAACAATTTAAGATGGATGGATGTCGAAATGGCTCTTGCATCAGGGAAAGAAAATTCGGATAACACGATCATCGACGGATTAAAGACGGTGGAGAAAAAAGTATCTGGGTACGGCGAAACGAATGAGATGAATCCTACTTTCACATCTGCACAACAGAGGGATGAAAACTTTAAAAATTTGCAAGGTGAAACCATAACAAAAAAAGAAGCCATTGCGACAGCAAAAAACTATGCACACTCAAAAAGCGGAAATCTGCAGGTGAATGTGGAGGAAAACGGAAAAGGTTCCGATTTTGGATTTTATAGTGTGAGCATTCTCGATAAAGATTCCGATACCGAGTTGAATATGGATTTGACAAAAAAAGGCGGTTACCCTATCTGGTATATCAATAATAGGGACGTGAACAAAACAAATATTGATTTGAATCAAGCCTATACAAAAGCCGAAGAATTTTTAAAGGAACATGATTTTAGTTCACTTGAATTATTTGAAAGTGCTCAGTACGATAATATCGCATTATTGAATTTCGTGACATCAGAAAATGGCGTCAAGATTTATCCGGATTCAGTCAAGGTCAAAGTCGCCTTGGATGATGGATCCATCATAGGATTTTCAGCCGACGAGTATTTAAAATCACATAAAACCAGGGAATTAGCGGATCCGAACATATCCGAGAAAGAAGCTAAGGACAAAATCAACAGTAATGTAAAAATAATGGAAGAAGGAAAGGCGTTAATCACCAATGATATTGGGGAAGAAGTTCTATGTTATGAATTTCTTGGTACGATTAAAGATGATACCTACCGTATTTTCATAAATGCAGATACCGGTCAAGAAGAAAAAGTGGAAAAATTAAAGAATTCCGAACCGATATACGAGAATTTAATGTAATCTTAACTGAAGTCATGAATCATTAGTTGTGGGGAAATGTGCTTAGTCACTTTCCCTTTTTCTAATTTCATGACATAATAACGTAAATGATTATTGGATAATATGGGGAATTAATAGGTAATAGTATGTAGTTTCCTTTCTATCAAAGGACGTGGATAACGATGTTTAAAATTGGTGATATATTAATGCTCGAACCGAAATACTCATCACAGAAGGAAAAGTTCAATTGTATGGTTGTCGAAATGGTACAGGGTTGTGTTTATACCGACTTTCCTATCAATTTAGAGACTGGTAAAACTGCATTCCTTATGGATGGGACACAGTTGAACGTCACATTTTCCAATGAAGAGCAGGCTGTTTATGTATTTGATTCTGAAGTGCTTGGAAAAGTGAAAGGTAGAATACCCATGATGCAAATTTTACTGCCTGAAGCAGAAACGTTTGTGAAAATCCAACGGAGGCAATACGTGCGCCTGGAGGTAACCCTGGATACAGCCATTCATCCAGAACATTCCGAGTTTCCACCTTTTCGCACATTAACAGAGGATATAAGTGCAGGCGGAGCTTCCATAAGGCTTTTAAAAGGCACTGATATACAATCGGTTTCCCGCTTATACCTCTGGATGGCGCTCACGCTTAAATCAGGTGAGATTCATTATTTAAGGTTAAATAGCAAAGTCATTCGCGTAACGGAAAAAGAGCATGGAAATATGCTGCTCCACGTCCAATTTCTTGAGCCTACAAAAAATGATGTACAGACATTAATGAGATTTATATTTGAAAAGCAGGTCGAATTAAAGAAAAAAGGCTTGCACGCTTAACATGATTGAATGAAAAACAGCGATTCCATCCATACTGCTAATATAAACAGATGGAGGGTGCGGCTTATGAAAACAGTTGAAAGACTATTAATTAAAGTGATCATTATTCAATTGGCCTGCTTATTTTTTTTTCAGTTCCTTTTGAGCAGGGAGGATCAAATCTTTGATTTGACCAAGCTCTCGAGATATGAAGGTGTCACCAGCAATAATTATACGAAAATCATTGAAACATTCAATGGGACCGATAAGTAAAAGTGTTGGTTCATTTCATGATGAGGAATCTCCTCCGAACCGTGATTTTAAAGTAAAATATATTTTTCTTTTTATATGGAAAAAAACCTACCGAATTGAAGAATTTAATGAAAATACTGTGGTAAACAGTCTGATGCGGTGATTCGCTTTTTTGTATGAAGATTTTCAAAAAAGGATAACGATTGATGGCTGCAGTGATAAAAAAAGAAGATAGGTGATTTTGAACCTGCACATCCCTTTTATTAATGATTTTCCCGCTAGTTGTGATAAAATGAAAGGGTACTAAATAATCAGCATGATTGTAGGATTCTTGGGAGGATTTATGGAAAAAAAATTATCAGTCGCAATCGATGGACCAGCTGCTGCTGGAAAAAGCACGGTTGCTAAAATTGTTGCAGAAAAGTTCAATTACATATATGTGGATACAGGTGCAATGTATAGGGCCCTTACCTATAAGGCCCTTAATCAAAAGATTCTTCTTGATGATGAACAAGCATTATCAGAAGTTCTCATCAATACGGAAATCGAATTAAGACCAAGTGAAAATGGGCAGTTGGTGTTCTTGGATAATGAGGACGTGACAGCCCAAATCAGGAATAATGAAGTGACTGGTTCCGTTTCGGAAGTGGCAAAGCACCGAAGCATCCGGGAAGAATTGGTTCGCAGGCAGCAAATCTTTGGTGAAAATGGCGGTGTCGTCATGGATGGCAGGGATATTGGTACGCATGTTTTACCTAACGCCGAAGTAAAGGTCTTTCTTATCGCATCTGTGGATGAAAGGGCACAGCGGAGGCATCAGGAAAATATATTGAAAGGTTTTCCTTCAGATATCGAAAAGTTAAGGGAGGAAATTGCAACAAGGGACAAGCTGGACTCGGAACGCGAGGTATCGCCACTGAAAAAGGCTGCGGATGCTATCGAAATCGATACGACTTCATTATCGATTCAGGAAGTTGCAGAAAGTATCATGTCTTTAATAGAAGAGAGGAAAAGATGACATTGGATTTTTACACATTTGCCAAGAACATCGTAAAAGGCGTTTTAACACCTTCGTTTAGGGTTAAAGCGCTCGGAAAGGAACATATCCCTAAAGAGGGCGGAGTATTGATCTGTGCCAATCATATTGATAATTTGGATCCGCCCATAGTTGGAATGACATCTCCAAGGGATATTCATTTCATGGCGAAAGAAGAGTTGTTTCAAGCACCTGTTTTAAAGGGTATATTACCCAGAGTAAATGCATTTCCCGTGAAGCGGGGCAATAGCGATCGGGAATCCTTGAGAAAAGGTTTAAAGCTTTTGAAGGAGGGCAAGGCGATTGGTCTGTTTCCCGAGGGAACCAGAAGCAAGACTGGGGAATTGGGAGAAGGTTTGGCGGGTGCTGGATTTTTCGCTTTGCGGTCTGATGCCGTTATCATACCTTGTGCAATCATCGGCCCATATAAATTTTTGCGTCCGTTGAAGGTCGTTTACGGTCCGCCAATAAATTTTACTGAATATCGCGAACAGAAAATATCAGCCGATGAAGCTACCAAAATCATCATGGGCCAAATTGGGAAATTGATTTCCGAGCATAAATAGTCCTTCATACTTGACAATTTTCTGATTTTGTTAGAATTTATAAAATAAGGGTATTGTTCCTTATTGTAGATAAAAAGGAATATAACTTTATTAATCTAAAAAAACTGTTTTTATCTTTATTAGGAAAGTGTTTTTATTGAACCACTTTAAATAAAATATGTGGCCGATGAAGAGGAAGTTTGCTGATCAGTCATGGGTTAAGGAGGAGTTAGTAATGACAGAAGATATGAACCAGGTAGAAGTGAACAATTACAAAGTTGGGGATCAAGTTAAAGCAACCGTTTCAAAGGTAGAAGAAAAACAGGTCATTGTCGATGTGGAAAACAGCAAGACTGATGGAATCATACCAATCAGTGAGCTTTCAAGCCTTCATGTCGAAAAGGCGTCAGATGCCGTTTCGGAAGGTGATGAATTGGAGCTGGAAGTCATTAAGGTCGAAGAAGAAGCTCTCATTCTATCAAAACGCAAAATTGACGCTCTTAAAGCATGGGATGACCTTGAATTGAAATTTGAAAATGGAGACGTATTTGAGGCTGAAGTTAAAGATGTCGTCAAAGGCGGGCTTGTTGTAGATCTAGGCGTACGTGGTTTTGTTCCGGCTTCTCTAGTAGAAGACTATTTCGTTGAAGATTTTTCTGATTACAAAAACAAAACTTTAACATTCAAGATCGTTGAGCTTGAGAAAGACAAGAATCGCTTAATCCTCTCGCATCGGGCTGTCGTCCAAGAACAAAAGGAAAAGCAAAAAGCAAACGTTTTGGATAAGATTGAAAGCGGGCAAGTGCTCGAAGGCGTGGTCCAAAGGATTACCGATTTTGGTGCATTCGTGGATATCGGGGGCGTAGACGGTCTTGTCCACATTTCCCAGCTTTCCCATCAGCATGTAGACAAGGCATCAGATGTCGTTTCCGAAGGGGATAAAGTGCAAGTTAAAGTACTATCCATCGATCGTGATAATGAAAGGATCTCTCTTTCCATTAAAGATACACTACCGGGACCTTGGGCGGGCATTGCAGAAAAAGCGGCCAAAGGCTCTACGCTGGAAGGTATCGTCAAACGACTTGTTTCTTTCGGTGCATTCGTGGAGATTTTTCCAGGGGTGGAAGGACTTGTTCATATTTCCCAGATTTCCCACAAGCATATTGCCACACCGCAAGAAGTGCTAAAAGAAGGCCAGTCTGTCGAAGTGAAAGTGCTGGAAGTCAATGAAACGGATCAACGTCTATCATTGAGCATTAAGGAACTTGAAGAACCTCAAGCCAATTACAATACATCGGATTATGAGATCCCTGAAGAATCGAAGGGCTTTCAGCTAGGTGAAATGATCGGTGATCAATTGAAAAAACTAAAATAGGATAATAATGGTGATGGCCTTGGAGAGAAAACAACGAAAATTAGATCATATAGAATTTGCGCTAAAGACAGGGCAGCAGCATAAAACCGGACTTGAAGATATTTCGTTTATTCACCAAAGCTTACCAGGTATTTCCTTGAATAATGTGAACCTCACAGCAGAAGTTGGCGGACTTGAATTAAGTTCGCCAATTTTCATAAATGCCATGACCGGAGGCGGAGGCCCTGAAACCGAAAAACTGAACGGTGACCTGGCCATTGCTGCTCGGGAAACAGGAATCGCCATGGCGGTCGGATCACAAATGGCAGCCATCAAGGATTCTAGCCAGCAGGCTTCTTTTAAAGTTGTAAGGCAGGAAAATCCTAATGGTGTGTTGATTGGTAATCTTGGTGGCGAAGCAACAGTCGAACAGGCTATGAGGGCCAGTGATATGATTGGGGCAAATGCCCTTCAGATTCATATCAATGTCATTCAAGAATTGACGATGCCAGAAGGGGACAGGGGATTTGCCGGTACCCTTTCGAGAATTGAAAAAATCAACAGAACGATCGGAATCCCTGTCATCGTAAAAGAGGTTGGATTTGGGATGAGTATGGAAACGGTGCAGCAATTACATTCTATTGGTGTTTCGATCATTGATGTAGGCGGGTTTGGCGGAACGAATTTTGCTAAAATTGAGAATGAGAGACGCGCAAAAATACTCGGATATTTCAATGAATGGGGGATACCGACAGCCGCTTCGATTGTCGAAGCAGTTAATGTTTCACCACAGGTATCAGTCATTGGATCAGGCGGCATTCAAAGTCCTCTGGAAATTTCAAAAAGCCTGGCATTAGGAGCGAAAGGTGTCGGTTTGGCCGGACATTTCCTCAAGCTCTATAAAGAGTTGGGCTTGGAACAACTGATTAAAGAAATAAATTACATACATGAAGATTTAAAGATTATCATGACCGCACTCGGTTGCGGTAATATCTCAGAGCTAAGGAAATCAAAATTAGTCATCAAGGGCAATACCTATCATTGGCTATCTCAAAGAGGCATTGATTGTTCGGCATATGCTAAATGAATGACCATAAAAAGAAGCATCTCAATTGAAACGGATTGAGATGCTTCTTTTTGTTCAGGGATAGACTTAACTATTCCTTTTTCGAGCCTCTTCAGGGCTTTCCATTCTAGTTGCCCCTTTATGCTCCAGTGATTGGTCCCTGTCGGACTCCACCCGTTTACTTTCTTTCAATTTCTTCTCTTGCCGATCTTTTCCCATGTTAACACCTCCTTTTCTAATGGTAGGAGGAAGTTTCCTCATTAAATGCCGTGCTATACGTTTATACTTTGAATAAACAAGCCATAATGTTCCTAAAAGGGGGGGCGCTGCATGGATGGAATAATATTTTATTGGATTTCATGGATAGTTTGGGTCATTGTCATGTATTTTATTCCGAAAACGGTTCCCTTTCGTTTTGATTTTCTATTTCATCTATTAGCCGTTATGGTTTTAGCTGGCTATAAACTGGATGCTCCCTTGGTTTCCATGCATTTGAGCGGGCCGTATATTTTCTTTATTCTGTGTGTGTATATTAGGAATAAGTCCATCATCAAGATAATGGAACTGATCAGCGGAAGTCTTATTATCACTCTCGCTTATGCCAGTTTTCAACTTTTTTCTTTGCTTGATCCTGTATGGCTCATCATGAATCCGGCTTATCTTTTGTGTGTTTTCCTGAATTATCTTATCCTTTTACTTTTTAAAAATTGGAAACATCGATTGTTCGTCCTTTTAATTGGGATGATGATGGGAGATATCATATATTCTTGCTTGCTTGCTTACCACTCTTTACCTTATGTGGCCCTAGCTTACGCATGGCATGATAATGCCGTGCTGGTTTTGGGCGCAAACATACTGTGGAGAATGTTGGAACTGGCTGGCCAATACATTTATTCAATATCTCAGTCGAGACTTTTATCAAAGCAAGGAAAAGAGAATTTTAATCAATGAAGAGAATGATGAATTATTTTTCAAATGGCGCAAACTGGAATTAGAAGGCTTTTATTCATACAATCATTGTTGATTGGCGAGAAATTTGTTACTATAGGATAGTTAGAGGTCTGTAGATAATCGTAAAATGCTCTAAACAATTAAAAAGGAAGCCGTATGTCGAAGCTTTCTTCATTTTTTTTGGCTGTTTATAATCAAGTTTGAGCATGCAGAGGGGTCAGCTTCATATCACCTCAGGAACTGGGGCGTCAAGTGGACAAACTGCCAGTGAATACTTGATACATTTAACTGAACATCAGTTTCGAATCCTCTTACTGATAAAAGATTCCTTTAAATGATGATGGATACAGCTCTTTCCTTTAAAAGGAAATAATGAAAATCAATAATGCAAAGCAACCGTATAAATGCATTCATGAATTTCGTGACTTTGACAGAGATATAGTAGCAGAAAGGGTGAATAGCAATGCCAAAACCGGTAATTGCGATAGTCGGTCGTCCGAACGTGGGAAAATCGACAATCTTTAATAGAATAGTTGGAGAACGGGTTTCGATTGTCGAAGACGTTCCTGGAGTGACCCGGGACAGGATTTATAGTTCTGGCGAATGGTTGACACATGATTTTAACATTATTGATACAGGTGGAATTGATATCGGTGACGAGCCGTTCCTTGAACAAATTCGCCAGCAGGCTGAAATTGCCATCGACGAAGCTGATGTGATAATTTTTATGACGAATGGTCGTGAAGGGGTAACGGCTGCTGATGAAGAAGTCGCTAAGATTCTCTATAAATCGAGAAAGCCAGTTGTCCTTGCAGTAAATAAAGTAGATAACCCAGAAATGAAGGATCAAATTTATGATTTCTATGCATTAGGTTTTGGCGATCCATTCCCGATATCCGGGTCCCATGGGCTTGGTCTAGGTGACCTTCTGGATGAAGCGGCTAAACATTTCCCTAATTTCACTGGCCAGGATTATGGTGATGATGTCATTAAATTCAGTTTGATCGGAAGACCGAACGTAGGTAAATCATCTCTGGTCAATGCTTTGTTAGGTGAAGAACGTGTCATTGTAAGCGATATTGAAGGTACGACTCGTGATGCGATTGACTCTCCGTATAAGTACAATGGCAAAGAATATGTCATTATTGATACAGCAGGGATGAGGAAAAAAGGTAAAGTGTATGAAAGCACGGAAAAATATAGCGTACTTCGTGCATTAAGGGCAATTGAACGTTCAGACGTTGTTCTTGTGGTCCTGAACGCTGAAGAAGGTATTCGTGAGCAGGATAAAAAAATTGCCGGTTATGCCCATGAAGCGGGTAGGGCGGTCATCATCGTCGTCAATAAGTGGGATGCCATCGAAAAAGATGAAAAAACGATGAAGGATTTTGAAGAAAAAATCCGTGCCCATTTCCTATTCTTGGATTATGCACCAATCATTTATCTTTCTGCCTTAACGAAAAAACGGACACATACCTTAATACCGGTCATTGATCAGGCTAGTGAGAATCATGCTATCCGGGTTCAGACAAATGTATTGAATGAAGTGGTCATGGATGCCGTGGCGATGAATCCGACACCGACACATAATGGCAACCGTTTGAAAATTTATTATACGACTCAGGTAGCGATCAAGCCGCCAACTTTCGTTGTATTCGTTAACGATCCGGAATTATTGCATTTCTCATATGAGAGATTTTTAGAAAATCGAATTAGGGATGCCTTTGGTTTTGAAGGAACACCAATACGAATTTTTGGACGCCAGAGAAAATAGTAAAGGTGGTTATACCATGGTGAAAGATAAAGAAAGTATCGCAGTGATCGGTGCAGGGAGCTGGGGAACTGCTTTAGCGCTCGTAATCGCTGATAACCAGCATGAAGTGAGATTGTGGGGACATAATCAGAAACAAATCAATGAAATAAATCAAAATCATACGAATGAAAAATACTTGCCGGGGATCGAATTGCCTTTGGGGATTAAAGGTTATTCTTCGATTAAGGAAGCATTGGTCGGGATAGAAATAATCATTTTGGCTGTGCCGACCAAAGCCTACCGGGAAGTGCTTGGTCAGATTGAAGAGGCTCATGATAAGCCATTGACAATCGTTCATGTGAGTAAGGGGATTGAACCTGATTCCCTGCTTCGTATATCGGAAATGATTGAAGAAGTCTCTTCGGCGGATTGGCTTAAAGATATAGTGGTTCTTTCAGGACCGAGTCATGCTGAAGAAGTCAGTCTACGTCACCCGACAACAGTCGCCGTTTCTTCAAAGAATATGAAAGCTGCCGAAAGGGTTCAGGACATCTTCATCAATAATAATTTCCGTGTGTATACAAATCCGGACTTGATTGGTGTTGAAATCGGAGGGGCATTAAAGAACATCATTGCATTGGCTGCCGGAATTACGGATGGTTTAGGCTATGGGGATAATGCCAAGGCTGCATTAATGACACGAGGATTGGCTGAAATATCCCGTTTAGGGGTGGCCATGGGGGCTAACCCGCTTACGTTTTCAGGTTTAGCTGGGATTGGCGACTTGATCGTCACTTGTACAAGCGTACATTCCCGTAATTGGAGAGCTGGGAATATGCTTGGAAAAGGGCAAAATCTTGAAGAAGTTTTAGAAAACATGGGTATGGTCGTTGAAGGTGTCAGAACCACTAAAGCCGCCTATCAACTAGCTCAAAAGTACGAAGTGAACATGCCGATCACTGAAGCCCTGTACGATGTTTTATTCAATGGGGAAGAAGTGAAAAAAGCAGTTGACCTCTTGATGAATCGTTCAAAAACGAATGAGATGGAAGAACTTTATAATATTTTGGATAGCAGACAGCAGGATTGAAATCCGAATCTGTTGATTTTCATAAAAGAATTTCATTAAATTAGGCATTTGATGATGCGCCTTGCCGTGTATCAGCATACAATGCAACGAAAGTAAACTAGTAATTTGACCTCGGCACGGGGGATTTAGTCAAATGAGCAGAAGATATCTAATATCTTCTGCTTTTTTTTATGGGCAAAAAATCATCTGTTCTCATATGAATAATTGAATAGGTTATTCAAATTTGCATAAAGCAGTCTCCATATTTCCTTGTTTTTTGTTATAAATCGACTATTTTTTTTTGGTATGAAAATTGCGAGGTGTAATATGACCAAAGAATTATAGGGGAGGCCAGAAAAGTTGGTTATCTTTTCTCGCTAAAAAAGGAAGGGGAATGATACATGCAAACAGGTAATCTGAAAAGGTCTTTAAACTTGTGGCATATTGTATTGCTTGGTGTTGGATATATGACGCCGATGGTTGTTTTTGATACATTTGGGATAGTTTCCGAAAAAACGGGGGGGCATGTGCCAACCGCTTATGTCATTGCTCTTTTAGCGATGTTGTTTACTGCTGCCAGTTATGGGAAAATGGTAAAAATTTATCCGCAGGCAGGTTCATCCTATACTTACACACAAAAAACGATCAATCCACATTTAGGCTTCCTTGTCGGGTGGTCTTCGTTACTTGATTATTTATTTTTACCGATGGTGAATGGCATATTAACAAAAATATACTTAACCGCTCTTTTTCCGGATGTGTACCCGTGGATATGGGTGGTGGCATTTGTCCTTTTAATGACAGGCATTAACTTATTCAATGTTAATTTTGCAGCCAACTTTAATAGCTTCCTTGTTTTTTTTCAAATGTTGGTGATCGTTATATTTGTGGCGCTTGTCATCAAAGGGGTCATGGGTGGAGAAGGGACTGGAGAGGTCTTATCGGTTCAGCCACTCTTCGGGCATCATATGGAAATGTCGACGCTCATAACTGGTGCTACAATCCTGTGTTTTTCTTTCTTGGGGTTTGACGCTGTCACTACTTTATCGGAAGAAACACCGAATCCAGCTAAAACGGTTCCCCGGGCCATCTTTTTGACCGCCCTTATCGGAGGGGTTTTATTTGTGACGGCATCATTCTTTACACAGTTATTTTTCCCGGATGTTTCCCGCTTTAGCGATCCAGAAGCAGCTTCTCCGGAAATTGCCCTTTTTGTGGGCGGGAAGTTATTTCAAGCCTTCTTTCTTGCAGGAACTTTATGCGGGACACTTGCCTCCGGGCTTGCATCCCATGCAAGTGTTTCTAGGTTGCTATATGTCATGGGGCGTGACCAAATGATCCCGAAGAAACTATTTGGGTTTATCCACCCCAAATACAACACGCCATTTTTTAATGTCCTATTTGTCGGGTCCATTTCATTGGTTGCCTTATTCCTTGATTTGGTTACCGCCACTTCCCTCATAAACTTTGGGGCATTAATTGCTTTTACTTTCGTGAATATTTGTGTAATCGTCCATTCAATAAGAAATAAAAGCTTCAGAACGATTAAAGGATTTCTTTCAACTATTCTGTCCCCGGTTTTAGGTGCTGCATCGGTCTTCATCCTTTGGCTTAATCTCGAGACGAGTTCATTGATCCTAGGAATTGTATGGGCGGTAATGGGGATTGGTTATCTTCTGTATCGGACAAAATGGTTTACGGAATCCCCTCCGCTATTCCGTTTTGAAGAGGCACAGTGAGTTTACTCACTTCATGAACGAAAGTGGTTTATATGGCTGATGAGAAAATGAAAAGGTCTTTAACGCTCTTTCTATTCGTTTTCTTGTTCAAGGATTTAGCAACAGTGATTTAGCGCTTATGACAATGGTCCATTACTTGTTTTCAGCTTTTTTCTTTTCGGCAGCCATTCCTTTTGTACCGGCTTCTACATGGGTGCCGAATTTACTGATTATTGTGACGGTTATCGATATCATGGTGGTGAAACCGCCTGGTTCTGTACTATAGCTGTATTTCATGGTTATATTCATCGTCTTATCTATCTTGATCAGGAACAATAAGAAAAGCTGAACGGTCCTTTATAAAATAAGTCAAGGGTGCATAGCAGGTTTCAAAAGGGTCCGTTAAAGGACCCTTTTGTTGTGGAATCGATAAAGGAAAATGCTGGATATGAGTAATCGTACATGTTATTTTTTTATCTAGCAATTCAGAATTGTGATAAAATATAGGTTAGGTTACAAAAGGAGAGTGAAACTGTGTTATCTATACCGGATGATAAAATAAGACCATTCATAACTATAACAATTGATCAGCCTACATTATCAGACCAAAAAATTCATGAGATAAAGGAGCCTTTCTTCTTTCTTATGAAGGAAAATCAAGTGTTTGCGTATATCCGCATGGATGACCTCCCGTTAAATGAAAATATAACAACAGTCGATCAGCTTTTACAGTATGCTTTTTCGATTGATAATGTCTGTAAATTAACCCCTAACATATCCTTGCCGCTTCTGTTTCAAATTATCGGAGAACCTATCGTGCTAATAAAAACGGATGATGGCCTGCTTACCGGCTATGTAAAAAGGGAAGATGTGTTAGCAGAATTATTCAAGCAGGACAGCAAACAAAATTTAGACCTGCTAAATGTGATTTTAACCTCCATTCCTATGGGGATTTTTGTAGCTGATAAAGATAAAAATATTGTGAACTTCAATGAATCAGGCTTGAAGATGATAAAAAAGCCTTCTGAACAAGTCCTAAATGAACCGGCTGCGGACATCTTCAATAAGCAGCATATACATAGCGTGTTTGCCAGCGGGAGCAGTATTCTGAATCAGTTGGAGATTACTGATGTCAGGAGTGTGCTTGTCGACTATAGCCCGATTCTGAACCATGAAAAAGAAGTCGAAGGCCTGATCATCATCGTTCAGGATTTACCGATGGTTGAGGAAATGGCCATGGAAATAGAATTGATAAAAAGCTCGAATAAAGACTTGAATGCCATTTTAGCGAATATCTATGATGAAATACTTGTAGTCAATCAAAAAGGAGAGCTGCTGCGATATAGTGACAGCATCATCTCAGGATTCTGGGGGAAGAATTTAAAAGATTATATTGGAAAGAATCTTTTGCAATTAGAAGATGAAGGGATTTTTAATCCTTCAGTCACCCGGTTAGTCCTTGAACAAAAAAAGAAAGTATCGATCGTCCAAGATACGAAAATGAATAAGAAAGTCCTTTCCGTCGGCACCCCTGTGTTCAACGAAAAAGGGGATATAGATCGAATAGTCATTGCATCAAGGGATATAACGGAAACGACACAATTGAAATCGGAATTAAATGAAATGAGGAAAGAACTGGATTCTTTCAAAAAACAGGATCAATTTTATAAAGAGTTGGTTTTTGCAAGTCCTAAAATGGAGCAGATAATCAGCCAAGTCAAGAAAATCGCTCATTTCTCATCAACTGTATTGATCAACGGGGAGTCGGGAGTAGGTAAAGAAGTGATAGCCGAAGCCATTCATAAAATGGGCAGGCGGTCCAAGCAGCCTTTCCTTAAGATAAATTGCGGGGCGATTCCGGAAAACCTCCTCGAAAGTGAATTGTTTGGTTATACAAAGGGTTCCTTTACAGGAGCGGATAAAAATGGGAAGGTAGGATACTTTCAGCAGGCTAATAAAGGTGTTTTATTTCTTGATGAAGTGGGTGACATGCCCACACACCTGCAAGTCAAGCTGCTTCGGGTCCTCCAGGAACAGGAAGTGATTCCGATTGGCAGCACGACACCCATTCCCATTGATGTTCAAATTGTTGCGGCCACGAATAAGAGTCTGGAAAAAATGGTCGAGATGGGGACGTTCAGAGAAGATTTATTCTATAGATTAAACGTCATACCCATACATGTGCCACCTTTAAGGGAAAGGCCGGAGGATATACCGCCGCTAGCCTTTCATTTCCTGCAAAAACTGAATGAAAGGTATCAACGGAATTACCACTTTTCCCCTGATGCGTTGAATATACTGGAAGTCTATACATGGCCGGGGAATATCCGTGAATTGCAGAACATGATTGAAAGATTAGTTGTTTCTGCTGATGAAGAGATGATCGATGCTGATTTCATTCAAAGGTTCATACCTGTGGGCAGTGACTTTAAACAATCGAAACCCATCATTACGAGAATCCTTCCGCTGCAGGAAGCCCAGGATCATGTCGAAGAGCAACTGATCATGCTTGCCATGAAACAGTATAAAACTACGACCAAAGCGGCAAAAGCGCTCGGGATAAGTCAATCGTCAGTGAGCAGGAAGTATCAAAAAGTGTTAGCTGAACAGAGTAAGAAAATCGAAAAAAATGCATATTGAATAAAGCCGTTGCCGAGTGATGAAAAATCACTTGTCAACGGCTTTTATTTTTATAAGAGCATTTGGAAGGTTTTTTATGATTTACAAGAATGATTATGCAAGTTGAAATATTGGTATGCAAATATGCATAACTTTAGCATGATTAATCAAAAAGAATGCGGTTTTATTGGTTAATTAACTTGGCATGGTTCTTGCTTGATTAGTAAGTATAAGAAAAAAGGGAGGTAAGCATCAAAGTTTCATAAAAGAAGCAATTTCAAATAACCATCCACTAAAGTTATAAAAAAAGGAGCTTATAAAATGTCAATTAACGTAGAAAGTAAAAATACTCAAGCTAACCAATCAGCAACCCAAGATTATATTAAAAAAGTGCTTCAATTAATCGAGCAAAAAGAAATTTCAAAAGAAGACGCGCAGTGGGTAACAAGAGAAACGGTCGAGAATTTCCGTAACCATGTAAACCCTGGATTTTTGGAATATCGGAAGACGGTCACTAAAGACACGCAATTCGCTTCGGTGGAGTGGTCTGATCAAGATTCCTGTTTTACGGATGTAAATGGAAAAAAATATATTGATTGTTTAGGTGGCTTTGGTATTTATAATGTTGGCCATCGTAACCCTAAGGTAGTAAAGGCCGTAACCGATCAATTGCAAAGACAGGCCCTTCATAGCCAAGACTTACTTGACCCATTACGTGCAATGCTTGCCAAGATCCTTGCCGAAATCACACCGGGAGATCTAAAATACTCGTTCTTTACGAACAGCGGTACCGAGAGCGTGGAGGCTGCACTTAAGCTGGCTAAAATGTACAGTGACCGATTCACGATCATTTCCACGACAAAATCATTTCATGGGAAAAGCCTTGGTTCCCTATCTGCAACGGCAAAGGGCATGTTCAGAAAACCGTTCCTCCCGTTGGTACCAGGTGTGCGTCATGTACCATTCGGTGATGTGGATATGATGAGAAAAACGTTTGAAAGTTGTGCGTTGGTCGGTGAAGATGTTGCTGCTGTGCTGTTGGAGCCTATTCAAGGTGAAGGAGGGGTCATTCTTCCTCCGCAAGATTATTTAAAGCAGGTTCGGGCATTGTGTGACGAATATGATGCGTTATTGATCTTGGATGAAGTGCAAACAGGGATGGGACGGACAGGTAAAATGTTCGCTTCTGAGCTATATGATGTTGTTCCGGACATAATTTGTTTAGCGAAAGCATTTGGCGGCGGAGTAATGCCTGCAGGGGCTGTCGTAGCCAATGAGAAAGTGTTTAAAAGCTGGTTTGACAATCCATTCATGCACACAACCACATTTGGAGGAAATCCACTCGCTTGTGCTGCGGCCATTGCTACGATCGACGTACTTTTGGAAGAAAACTTACCGCAGCGTGCTGCAGAAGTTGGTGAATACTTCCTAAATGGGTTAAGGGAAGTGGCTGCTGAGCACAAAGATAAGGTTTTGGAAATCCGCGGCCAAGGATTGATGATTGGCATTGAGTTCCATAAAGATGAAGTGGGTTATGAATTCTCAAAAGCCCTCTTTGATAAAGGCATCTTGGTGGCAGGTACGCTTATCAATTCCAAAACAATCAGGATTGAGCCTTCATTGACTATTCAGTTGGATGAAGTCGATACAGTCATTAAAGCGTTTAAAGAGGTCTTGCCGACGCTTCAATCTTAATTTAAAAGCAGAAAAACAGCCTTTGTGCTGATTCAGACTTTAGATAAAAAGGTTTCGGAATGGTCATTCCGAAACCTTTTTAATTTTTTTTGATTTGTAGCAGTTTTCTCAAGGTCATTATTTAGACTATTTCTCCCCTTCGTCAAGTCCAGTTGGCCATCTTCTTACATTAATGGCAGCCTCCATTTTACTAACCAAATGGTTCGCTGTACCCTGTGGTCTAAAGTAAACATTTCAAGCTGATCATAGGTATCCTCATCCCTCAGGTTTCATCCTTCTAATTAAAGAGCTTATCTTACTGTTAAAGCAAAGTTGATTGGATCGGGTGTACGAGACCCCTAAGGGGAAGCGGGGCCAAGGGAGACCCGGCACAGGAGCTAATAGCGTCCAGGAGTCTCCCGGACCGCCCGCGGAAAGCGAGTGTCCTACGTTCCAATCAACGGCCAAATTTCAAACACCTAAAAAAACTGTCCACAAACTCAATTATTATCGAGATTGTTTATAAACTGAAACAGCCTTTTGCTGTTTTTTTGTTGCTTGGATGGAGGAAGTATGGAAATTACTTACTATACTTATTTTCGTTTTATATTTTTTTCATGAAAATGAGTCATGATAACGGGAATTACACAGATTGGACAAGGATTTAATTCCTTTAACGTAATTTGGTATGTTATAATAATTTCTGGAAAAAGGAGTGATGAAGATATGACACCTGCTCTGCAAAAAATGTGGATATCCTTTATAGCAATGGGTTTTATGATTATCTCTATATTTCTAATCTACTTAAGCCGCTATAAATTAAAAGGTTTTTGGAGAGTCTTGACAGCAATTATCGCATACATACTTATGATTCTGGCCGGCTTGATCATCCTTATCGTTGTTCTTAGCGGGCCAACCACTTGATAGGTGAGGAGAAATGATGAGAAATTTTTTCAAAATATTATGTTTATTTTGCATCTCTGTATCATTATCTGGCTGCTTATATCCGGAGAAGCAAAAAATGCAAAACCAATTGCCTTATAAAGAGCAAATACAATCCGTCCAAAGTGCAGTGGATCAATTTCAGAAAGATGAAGGGGGCATATTGCCCATCGTCACAAAAGATGCAGGTACACCGATTTATCAAAAATATGTCATAAAATTTTCAAAGATTTCACCAAGGTATATGGCTGAACCGCCGGACAATGCATTTGAATCAGGAGGCGTCTTTCAATACATCCTCGTTAATGCTGAAAATGATCCGACCGTAAAGCTGTTGGATGTCAGGATGGCGCAGAAGATACAGGATGTTTCCTTGAGATTGACTGCCTATCAGCAAAGCAACGGATACCCGCCATTTAAGGAAAGGTTATCCGATAATGTCTTCACGCTTGATTATGAAAAAATGGGCCTGAAGGAAGCTCCGACGGTCACGAGTCCATTTTCACAAAAAGACTTATATCTCGTAGTTGATGGTCAAGGCAGTATTTTTGTTGATTATACCCCGGATTTAATGGAGGCATTGAAGAAGCATGAGGGGGAAATGAAGCCAGGTGAAGATATCCGTGAACTGCTGGTGCAGAGTTCGGAGTTCGTCCCTGCCTATTCACTGCCATATACAATTGATGAAAAAACAAAAAAACCAATATTCCTTACAAATTAGGCATAACCCTTCTTCTGCAAAATATATTGTAGGGGAAGGGTTATTTCTTTTATCTTTATTTCATCTTACTTTTAAAATAACAACCCTTATATAAAATTTCTGGTGGAGGAAGGGATTGAACCAGGGAAATAATTGGAATAAATTTTTAGGACAACATCATAGATATATAATGTCCTAAATAAATGCAAATGGATAAACGAAATCCCAAAACTCTAATTCGGGAGGGGATACCTTGGAAAAGGTAGATATTTTTAAAGATATAGCTGAACGGACCGGTGGCGACATATATTTGGGGGTGGTCGGTGCCGTCAGGACGGGGAAATCCACATTTATTAAAAAATTCATGGAGCTAGTCGTCATTCCGAATATTCCGTCAGAAGCGGACCGTGCAAGAGCACAGGATGAATTGCCTCAAAGTGCTGCTGGAAAGACGATCATGACGACGGAACCCAAATTCGTACCGAACCAGGCAGCATCGATTCAAGTGGCTGAAGGTCTCGACGTGAATATTCGTTTAGTTGATTGTGTCGGTTATACAATACCTGGGGCTAAAGGATATGAAGATGAAAATGGTCCGCGTATGATTCACACGCCTTGGTATGAAGAGCCGATTCCGTTCAATGAAGCGGCTGAGATCGGTACTCGTAAAGTAATTCAGGATCATTCCACATTAGGCGTGGTCGTTACGACGGATGGGTCGATAGGAGAAATTCCGCGAAGTGATTATTTAGAGGCCGAGGAAAGGGTTGTCGAAGAATTGAAGGAGGTTGGCAAGCCATTTATCATGATTGTCAATTCCGTTCAGCCTCACCACCCGAATACGATAGCCCTGAAGGAATCCCTGCAGGAAAAGTATGATATCCCTGTATTGGCGATGAGTGTCGAAGGAATGCGGGAATCGGATGTTTACAGTGTACTCCGCGAGGCCTTGTACGAATTCCCAGTTCTCGAGGTCAATGTAAATCTTCCGAGCTGGGTAATGGTTCTGCGCGAAGATCATTGGTTAAGGGAGAGTTACCAGGAAGCGGTTAAAGAGACAGTCAAGGACATCAAACGCCTGAGGGATGTAGATCGTGTAGTCGGTCATTTCAATGAATTCGAGTTCATTGACCGGGCAGCGCTTGCAGGCATTGAGATGGGGCAGGGTGTTGCAGAGATCGACCTATACGCCCCTGATGAACTCTATGATGATATTCTGAAGGAAATTGTCGGTGTGGAGATTCGGGGCAAGGATCATTTATTATCTTTAATGCAGGACTTTGCGTATGCCAAAGCTGAGTATGATCAGGTGGCCGATGCATTGAGAATGGTCAAACAAACAGGATATGGTGTCGCAGCCCCTTCCCTTAACGATATGAGTCTTGATGAACCGGAAATCATCCGTCAGGGAGCCAGGTTCGGTGTCAGGTTAAAAGCCGTAGCTCCTTCCATCCATATGATCAAGGTCGATGTCGAATCCGAATTCTCGCCAATCATCGGTACTGAAAAGCAAAGTGAAGAATTAGTCCGGTATCTGATGCAGGATTTCGAAGACAATCCACTTTCTATTTGGAACTCAGATATTTTTGGCAGAAGCCTAAGTTCCTATGTAAGGGAAGGCATACAGGTGAAATTAGCTATGATGCCTGACAATGCCCGCTACAAATTGAAAGAAACACTGGAAAGGATTATTAATGAGGGCAGTGGGGGATTGATTGCCATCATCTTATAAAAACGTTGAAAAGCTGGACCAACTCCATTTATGGATTGGTCTTTTTGCATGCGGAATACTCAAAATCACAATAAAAATATCATATTGAACGCTAAAATTTGAAATAATCTGCTGTTTTTTAGTATAATCTTGAAAAAACCCTGTGGTTAAGCGATTTTCAGCAATATAATAAGTTTAATTTCTATAAAAAAGGGAAATGATGAATAGCGAAAGACAAAATTTATAATATATACAATTATTAATGAAAAGATTCCCATTATTTTTTGAATTCCCTTGCTAAGCTAATAGGATTTGTGATAATCTACATACAGAAAACGCGTTATAACAGCGATTTCAACCTATTTATACTTTTCTGGATGAATTATTTGGAAATTAATTCGGCTTGGTAATCCTTGATTGTCAGGGAATGAAAAATTTTGGACCGAAGCTAATATCAAATCACTATTATAGTGTTGTAATAATGATTTTTTATAAAGATTCCTTTTGGGAGGAGGTGAATGGCATGAACAAAACAGAATTAATTAATGAAGTTGTTACAGCAACTGAAATTTCTAAGAAAGACGCTACAAAAGCTGTTGATGCTGTTTTTGATACAATCTTAGAAGCTCTAAAAAACGGTGATAAAGTCCAATTGATTGGTTTTGGTAACTTTGAAGTCCGCGAACGTGCGGCTCGTAAAGGCCGTAACCCACAAACTGGTGACGAAATCGAAATTGCAGCTAGCAAAGTGCCAGCTTTCAAACCCGGTAAAGCGCTGAAAGATGCAGTGAAGTAATTCTACCATTACATACGGGTGCTTAACCGAAAAGGGCCGCGTGAAAACGCGGCCCTTTTTTTGCTTCTTAAATTCCATCTGTGATAATATAAAAGACAGTGAATATTTTAGAAACGCTGCAGAGGGTTAATCCGTCACAAGGAAATGCCCATCCAAAAAAAGCTTCCGGCGAAACTGCCGTTCAAGGGCTCAAAGTAGGGGTCTTCTTTAATAATTGCAATTATGGATATCCGGGTGCAACGCGCTTTGGATTTTTTATCTGAATACATAATATTATTGATTTTTTAGGAGGTACAAAAGATGGCTAATGTTGATCATGCCAAATTGGAAGAAGCGGTTAAAATGCTTCTTGAGGCTGTAGGGGAAGACCCAACGAGGGAAGGACTGCTGGATACCCCTGGCCGTGTCGCCAGAATGTATGAAGAAATTTTCTCTGGTCTTAATCAGGATCCAAAGGAATATTTCGATACTGTTTTTGGTGAGGACCATGAAGAACTCGTACTTGTAAAAGACATTCCATTTTACTCAGTATGTGAACATCATTTAGTCCCTTTTTACGGGAAAGCCCATGTAGCATATATTCCGAAAAACGGAAAAGTGACTGGCTTAAGTAAATTGGCACGGGCGGTTGAGGCTGTATCGAAGCGTCCGCAACTTCAAGAGCGCATCACTTCCACAGTTGCTGACTCGATAATGGAAAAGCTCGAGCCTCATGGTGTAATGGTTGTAGTAGAGGCTGAACATATGTGCATGACCATGCGAGGTGTAAAAAAACCTGGATCTAAAACAGTGACTTCAGCTGTAAGGGGAACGTTTGCGAAGGATCATCGTACTAGAGCTGAAGTGCTGGCATTCATTAAAGACTAAGGACATGGGGGCAGGAAAAAATGAATGAAAAAAAGATCTTGAATGATTTTGTCGTAATCAAAGCCATTGAGGATAGTGTGAATGTCATCGGGTTGACAAGGGGAACGGACACCAAGTTTCATCACTCCGAAAAACTAGACTCAGGAGAGGTGATGATCGCACAATTCACGGAGCATACCTCGGCAATTAAAATCAGGGGCCATGCAAAAGTCTATACTCCATTCGGAGAGATAGAAAGTGATTCCAAAAAGAATTCACCTGAGAAATGATAGCTTCTCAATACTTGGTTAATTAGTAAATCAATCATCTGATATCACGTTTAACAAGCTGTAAATTTCCCGCATCCATTTTTTTGAAGAGCAAAAGACGATGGTTTCCTTACCTTTGGAAGTTTCATTTTATAAACGTTGACCATTTCATCTGATTGTTTTTATGGTATAATAATGTGTATTTTACACAGACAGAAAAACCAATATGTATAAAAAAATTATCTTTCGGGGATGCAAGGGTGATCTCAATTGTTAAACATAACGGACGACATAAGGCAATTAAAGCGGTTAATAGAAACGAAAGCTCAACATCCATATTTATTGAAGTATATACAAAAGCCAAGCTTGGACGAAGATAAACTGATATTGCTTTGGGGATTGTTTAACGATTTGGACGTTTTAAGCGAAAAACGAAATCAATACATCATTTCAACCATGTTAGTGCAAATAGCTCTGGATACCCATGAAATCGTCTCGAATTCAGGAGAAGGAACCGAGTTGCCCGAGGTATTGAAAAATCGTCAATTACAAGTGCTTGCCGGTGATTACTATAGTGGCTTATATTATCAAGGGCTTGCCAGTGTAGGTAATGTTGATATGATCCGAATACTTTCGAGCGCGATAAAAAAAATAAATGACAATAAAATCATTCTTTACCAACAAGGGTCCATTAATGATGTCCCAACGCTTTTAATGACGATCAAAGCGATCGAGGCTTCGCTGATTCATAAACTGGCGGATTACTATAATGAGCCTGCCTGGATAGAAATTGCCGAAGATCTGCTGCTTTTAAAACGGTTGCATGCCGAGAAGAACCGTTATATGGAAACGGGGCAATCGATAGTGTTTGATGTCCTAAGGGACATGCCTCTCGATGACTCGATTGGCGGGGAAGTGACCATTTCGGAAAAAGAAGAACAGGTACGCACTCAATTCGACAAGTGCCTGAGGGATGCCAGGCAATCCGTACAGTGCTCGATGCGGAAGCTGGCAAAGGTGGATGATGAACTTCTGGAAAGAGTGAAGGCCGTCTTGGAACAAACAGAGAGTATAGCAAATTCATATGTGAAAGAAGGGTGAATCATGGAGCAGTCTAAAGAGCAAAAAGTTCATCATGTCTTTGAAAAGATCTACGGAAATTATGACAAGATGAATTCCCTCATCAGCTTTAAACAGCATCTTAAATGGCGGAAGGCTACAATGGCCATCATGAATGTCCCAAAAGGCGCCCATGCACTGGATGTATGCTGTGGAACAGCGGACTGGACCATTGCCCTTGCTAATGAAGTAGGACCAGAAGGAAAGGTTGTTGGTCTGGATTTTAGTAAGAACATGCTGAAAATCGGCGAACAGAAGGTAAATGAACTCAATCTGGAGCAAGTGTCCCTAATGCATGGGAATGCAATGGAGCTTCCTTTTGAGGATAATAGCTTTGATTATGTCACGATCGGTTTCGGGCTGCGGAATGTCCCCGATTACATGAAAGTGCTTAAAGAGTTAAACCGGGTAGCCAAGCCGGGTGGAATGATCGTTTGCCTGGATACTTCACAGCCTACGATGCTTGGCTTTAAACAGGGCTATTATTTTTATTTCCGTTTCATCATGCCCATGTTCGGCAAATTATTCGCAAAAAGCTATAGCGAATACTCATGGCTGCAGGAATCGGCTCGGGATTTCCCTGGCATGAAAAAGCTTGAAAACATGTTCAAGCAGGCGGGAATGGAAAATGTCAGTTATAAGGCCCATTTCGGTGGGGTAGCAGCAACACATTTCGGGTACAAGCCTTCAAAATAAGCATAATAGCAATGGACAAAGCTGGGTGGAATGTATGAAATTTAAAATGATGTATTCATTTTTGAATGCAGATTTGCAATTAATAGAAAAAGAACTGGAAGCCGCAATCGAAGCGGATTCCACGGTTTTAAGGGAAGCTTCCCTGCATTTGCTGCAATCCGGTGGAAAACGGATCCGTCCGGTATTCGTCCTATTGGGTGCGAAGTTTGGCAACTATGATATTCATGTCGTAAAGCATGTCGCAGCGACTTTGGAACTGATCCACACAGCTTCCCTTGTGCATGATGATGTTGTGGATGATGCGGATTTACGCAGGGGATCTGCTACCATTAAATCAAAATGGGATAATCGTGTCGCCATGTACACAGGCGACTTCATTTTTGCTCGTGCACTGGAAATGATGGCGGTTATCGAGTCTCCGCTGGCGCATCAAATTCTCGCTGATACTATGGTTGAACTATGTCTTGGGGAGATTGAACAAATAAAAGATAAATATAATTTCGAACAGAATTGGCGGATATACTTTAGAAGGATCAAACGGAAAACGGCATTGCTCATTGCATCCAGTTGCCAGTTGGGAGCCATTTCAGCGGGCGTTGAAGAGAGAATTCACCAAAAGCTATTTAAATTTGGATATTATGTCGGTATGTCTTATCAAATCACCGATGATATATTGGATTTTACTGCTTCGGAAGAAGAGCTTGGGAAACCAGCCGGCAGTGATTTGATTCAAGGTAATATCACTTTACCCGTATTGATTGCTATGGAAGATCCAAAGTTAAAAAAGCTTATCGAAACAGTTCGGGAAGATACGCCAAAAGAGGAAATGTCCCATATAATTCATGCGATAAAAACTTCAGGTGCCATTGAAAAGGCAGCGAGGATCAGTGATATGTATCTAGAAAAGGCTTTTACTGAGTTGAAAGGTCTTCCTGCCATTAAAGCTAGAAAAACTTTATCGGATATCGCGAAAAATATCGGAAAAAGAAAGTTTTGATAATGGGAGTTGCGAAACTCATCAAACAATGGTAATATTCTAAAAGTATTGCCTTATATAGGCAAATAACAATGATACATATTAGGAGTGACATTCATGGAAAGAACATTTTTAATGGTTAAGCCTGACGGCGTTCAACGCAATTTAATCGGTGAAATCGTTTCCCGTTTTGAAAAAAAAGGCTTCCTTCTTGCAGGAGCAAAATTAATGGTCATTTCTCAAGAATTGGCTGAGCAGCATTATGGCGAGCACAAAGAACGTCCTTTCTTTGGCGAACTAGTGGACTTCATTACTTCAGGTCCTGTCTTCGCAATGGTTTGGGAAGGTGAAAACGTAATCGCTACTGCACGTCAAATGATGGGTGCCACTAACCCTAAAGATGCAGCAGCAGCAACAATTCGTGGCGATTTTGCCGTAACTGTCGGCAAAAACATCATTCACGGATCTGATTCGGCTGAAAGCGCTGTACGTGAAATCGGTTTATTCTTCAAAGAAGAAGAACTTGTTGAGTACTCTAAACTTGTTAACGAGTGGGTTTATTAATTAATACGATCTCTTTAAAAAAAAGCGGGTTCCATCGTCATTATGCGATGGAACCCGCTTTTTTAATGGCATTATTAGTTTCAAGCAGCAACGTAAAGGATCATTTTAGTTTAAAGAAAAAATGCCGCTCTCCGATATAAATAAAGGGAAGAACCACTTAAAATAATTATGTGCAGGGGAGTCGTGGGAATGCCTCAAGAATATGAAGAGTTTATTCGTAATATCAAAATGCTGACAGGTATTGATTTGGCGTTATATAAGGAAGGGCAAATGAAAAGGCGACTAACATCTCTATATGAAAAAAGAGGATATCATTCATTTCGTGAATACTACAAAGACATTCAAGCCAATTCATGTGTTTTAAATGAGCTTTTGGATAGAATGACAATCAACGTTTCCGAATTTTATAGAAATGCGAAAAGATGGGAAGTGCTGGAGAGGAAAATCCTGCCTGGGTTATTAGAAAGCAAAAAAAAGTTGAAAATTTGGAGTGCTGCCTGCTCAACTGGCGAGGAACCATATACGATTGCCATGATATTATCCAATCTGGTCCCACTTAGCCAGATAGAAATATTGGCGACGGATCTCGATGAAAATGTATTGGCGAGAGCGAAGTTGGGGATGTATCCTGAACGTTCCTTAAATGAAGTGCCTGAGGAAATTAAAAGGAAATACTTTGAAAAAAAAGAAGATTTTTATCGTGTCGATGATGAAATCAAGAGAAGGGTGACATTTAAAAAGCAAAACCTTCTTGCTGACCGATTCGACCAAGAGTTCGATTTAATCGTTTGCCGCAATGTTTTAATTTATTTCACGGAAGAAGCAAAGAATTTATTATATGAAAAATTTAGTGCATCGCTAAAAAGCGGCGGGGTATTTTTTGTAGGAAGTACTGAACAAATATTCACCCCAGCAAAATATCAATTTGAAACGATCGACACATTTTTTTATAAGAAAAAGTAAATACTTTAGAAAAAAGGGACTGATTCTGCACGTGCGCAGTCAGTCCCTTTTCGTTTGCCGTGTAATAGCCATTCCAGTAGAACTCTAATTTGGAAGAATAAACTATATCGAAAATGTTTAAGTACTTGTAAAATAGAAAGAAAAGTGATTAAATTCAAACAATATGGTTTTTACGTTTTACATATACCCACGTTTCATAAAATTGTGGTATATTGATACATATACACTTTAAAGTGCTAAAAGGGGGCTGGAAGATGAGATATTTAACAGCGGGAGAATCACATGGTCCGCAACTGACTACTATCATTGAAGGATTACCGGCAGGAATGCCGATTTCGAAAGAGGATATCAATCAAGAATTAGGACGCCGGCAAAAAGGGCATGGACGTGGAAGAAGGATGCAGATCGAGAAAGATCAGGCTTTTATTTCTTCGGGAATCAGACATGGCTACACACTCGGTTCACCGGTTGCTTTAGTGGTTGAGAACGATGATTGGAAGCATTGGACAAAAATTATGGGAAGCGAAGGGCTTTCAGAAGAGGAAGCTGAAGAAATTAAACGTAAAATCACCCGGCCACGTCCTGGTCATGCCGACTTGAACGGCGGGATTAAATATGGGCACCGCGATTTAAGAAATGTTCTGGAGCGCTCTTCAGCCCGTGAAACGACAGTAAGGGTGGCAGCAGGAGCTGTCGCGAAAAAGCTATTGTCTTTATTGGGGATAGAAGTGGCATCGCATGTTTTGGAAATTGGCGGAGTGAAGGCAGAACCGCCAAAATACGATAGCATTCAGCAATTGCAACAAGTAACAGAAGAATCTTCTGTTAGATGTTTTGACAAGAACGTAGAACAGCAGATGAAGGATGCAATTGATGAAGCGAAACAAAAAGGAGACTCCATCGGCGGCATCGTTGAAGTCATTGTAGAAGGAATGCCGGTGGGTGTAGGAAGTTATGTGCATTATGACCGTAAACTTGATGCAAAACTGGCCGCAGCGATAATGAGCATCAATGCATTTAAAGGGGTGGAAATAGGTCTTGGATTTGAGGCTGCCCATCTATTTGGCAGTGATGTCCATGATGAAATCGCATGGGACGAAGAACAGGGCTATTACCGGAAAACCAATCGCCTTGGCGGTTTTGAAGGCGGTATGACAACGGGGATGCCGATAGTTGTACGCGGTGTGATGAAGCCGATTCCCACTTTATATAAACCTTTGAAAAGCGTTGATATTGATACGAAGGAAGTGTTTGAAGCAAGTGTCGAACGTTCCGATAGTTGTGCGGTTCCTGCAGCAGCAGTGGTTGCTGAGGCGGTAGTAGCATGGGAACTGGCGGCAGCCATCGTTGATCAATTCCCTTCAGATCGTTATGAGCAATTAGCGGAATACATAAGATCATATCGGGAAGAAGTAAAGGGGTTTTAAATCATGGAATCCATCCAAATAAAAACGGCTTCCAAGCAATATCCGGTTTTAATTGGCAAGAAGGCAATAAATGAATTGCCCGAATTAATATCACATGAATTAAATCATCTAAACAAGATTCTGATCATAACTGATGAGAAAGTGGCGGCACTTCATTTGCAGACCGTGAAAAACGCCCTGATCAAGACGGGGAAACCTGTCCTGCACCATGTGGTGCCAGAAGGGGAGCATGCTAAAACATTCGATGTGTTTTATGAATGCCAAAGCTTCTGCTTAACTCAACAGATTAATCGCAAATCATTGATTATCGCCCTTGGCGGTGGTGCAGTAGGTGATTTGGCTGGATTCGTTGCGGCTACTTTTATGAGAGGGATTCCATTTATACAGGTTCCGACGACTTTACTCGCCCATGATAGTGCAGTGGGCGGCAAGGTTGCCATCAATCACCCGCTAGGGAAAAATATGATTGGGGCCTTTCATCAGCCTGAAGCGGTGATTTATGATCTTGAATTTTTAAAAACTCTGCCTCTTAAAGAATTAAGGTCAGGTTTTGCGGAAGTCATTAAACATTCATTGATAGCCGATAATGAGTTTTATCTTTGGTTAAAGTCGAATATTGTTGATTTGAATGATATAACGGATGAGCAATTCCTGACAATGATTACAAAAGGGATTGGAATTAAAGCTAAAATTGTCGAAGAGGATGAAAAGGAAAACGGCATTCGTGCCTTTTTGAATTTTGGTCATACGCTCGGACATGCAGTGGAAGGTTCAATGGGGTACGGAAACTTTACGCATGGGGAATCCATTTTAATCGGGATGGTTTATGCCCTCAAATTGAGCAGAAAGAAAGTGGATCTCGATTTTAAACTGGATGAGTTTATTAGCTGGGTATCTTCTTTAGGTTATCAAATAACGATTCCAACCAGGCTTGAACATGCAATGCTGCTTGAGTTAATGAAAACAGACAAAAAATCGGTCAATGATTCAGCTACTTTTGTCCTGCTAAACGAAGTGGGGTCACCGCTATTAATGGATATAGCCGACTCCGAGCTGATAGAGGAAATGGCGGATATGATATAAAGTTCAGGAGAAGGGGGGACTATGTGTGATAAGAGGAATAAGGGGTGCCACTACTGTAGAAAGAGACACGGAAATGGAAGTGATTTCCGCTGCCGAAAGGTTGATGGCAGAGATCATTCAGGTCAACGAGATTGATCCCGAAATGGTTGCTTCTGTGTTTTTTTCTGCTACGGAAGAGATTCGTTCTGTCTTCCCTGCCAAAGCCTTGAGGAAATTCGAAGGCTGGACTTATGTACCGGTTACTTGCATGAAAGAAATACCGGTCAGCAATTCCTTGCCATTTTGCATTCGGGTCATGATCCATGTAAATACGACGAAATCTCAAAAAGAGATACAGCATGTATACCAGGCAGGGGCTACGGTATTACGGCCAGATTTGACAAAGCAAATATAAGATGATTTTAAATCTATGAATATGATATACTATTCTCACACTTTCTTACTTTAAAGTGATAAAAATATAGAGGTGATTGACATGAAATGGAATGAAGCGGTCCTTTCCTTGAAGTCTTATCAACCGGGAAAATCCACTGATGAAGTGAAAAAATTATACGGGTTGGAAAAAATCACGAAATTAGCTTCAAATGAAAATCCTTTCGGCTGTTCGGAAAAAGTAAAGGAGTCCGTTAGGAATTCAACCCATTCGTTTGCGATCTATCCAGATGGATATGCAACGATGCTAAGGGAAGCTGTTGCAAAACATACAGGTGTAAAAGAAACTCAGCTTATTTTTGGAAATGGATCTGATGAGAACATTCAAATCATCTCCCGAAGCCTATTGGGAGCTGGAAAGAATACGGTCATGGCAACAGGCACTTTTTCACAGTATCGCCATAATGCCACGCTAGAAGGTGCGGAAATCAGGGAAGTTCCTCATATCGATGGTGCTCATGATCTAGAAGGAATGCTTAAAGTTATAGATGAAAAAACAGCAGTTGTCTGGCTTTGTACACCAAATAATCCAACAGGTAAATACATTTCGGAACAGAACTTATTATCATTCATTGAAAAAGTGCCGGAAGATGTACTTATCGTTTTGGATGAAGCTTACTGTGAATATGCAACGGCTGAGGATTACCCGAGAACGAATCAATGGATTAATAAATATAAAAATTTGATCATACTCCGGACATTCTCAAAAATCTATGGACTTGCCAGTTTTAGGGTAGGGTACGGATTGGCGGATGAGGATATCATCCAGAAACTAGATCCATCCCGGGAACCATTCAATGTCAACACATTCGCACAGAATATTGCTATCGTCGCTTTGGAAGATCAAGCCTTCATTGAAAAATGCAAGGAAGAAAATCAAAAAGGGCTCAAGCAGTACTATGAATTTTGCAATAAGGAAAATTTAGCTTATTACCCGTCACAAGGTAATTTCATCTTTATCCATTTTAAACAGGATGCCGATGTGGTGTTTCAATATTTGCTTGAGCGCGGATACATTGCAAGGTCGGGGAAATCTTTCGGTTTTCCTAACAGCCTAAGGGTCACGGTTGGTTCTACGGAAGAAAATGAAGGAATGATTAACGCTATTAAATCTTTTTTGAATGAAGTTGAGGCACCTTCTGATTCGCTGCTTTAACGTTTCATCAAACCTAGAGGAGCACAAAAGATGCGGGGGAGAGAAGAGTGAAGGGTAAGGTTTTCGTAATAGGTCTAGGTCTAATTGGCGGATCATTGGCCATGGCTGTACGCCATGCGCATCCCGAAGCCGTGATTGTTGGTACGGACCTAAGTGAAAAGAATATTCAACTATCGATGCTATTAGGGATCATTGATGATTCTGTATCATCATTGGAAGCGGGAGCATGTGATGCTGATTTGATTCTACTTGCAGTGCCTGTCAATGAAACCGTGAAGATTTTAGCTCAATTAGCTGAAATGGATTTAAAAAGTGATGTCCTCATATCGGATGCAGGGAGTACGAAGGATACAGTCGTTAAGGCAGCAAAACCATTGATAGATAAAGGGGTGGCCTTCATCGGGGGGCACCCTATGGCTGGTTCCCATAAAAGCGGTGCTGCGGCAGCCAAATTGCATTTATTCGAACATGCATTTTATTTGCTTACTCCCGGAGATTCCATCGAAGAAGAAAAAGTTGAGCAACTGAAAGGGTGGCTGCAAGGGACAAGAGCGAACTTTCTGGTTGTAAGTCCTGCCACACATGATAAGCTGACTGGGGTCATTAGTCATTTTCCGCATATTGTCGCATCGGGGCTCGTTAAGCAAGCAGAAAATTACAGTAAGGAAAATAAGTTAATTTCAAGGCTTGCGGCAGGTGGATTTCGGGATATTACAAGAATTGCTTCAAGCAGTCCGGAAATGTGGCGTGACATTTTGTTACATAACCGGGATGTGCTACTTGAATTAATGAATGATTGGCTGAATGAAATGGAGCATATAAAAGGTCTGGTCGCGAATGAAGATAGTGAAGAAATCCTTCGATTCTTCACCGATGCCAAGATTTTCAGGGATGATTTGCCAACATCTGCGAAAGGCGCCATACCAGCGTTTTATGATTTATATATCGATATACCGGATTATGCCGGAATAATTTCTGAGATTACCGGATATTTGGCACAGGAAGGTATCAGCATTACAAACATAAGGATCATTGAAACCAGAGAAGAGATATACGGTGTGCTGGTCATCAGCTTCCAAACGGATGTTGATCGCATTAAAGCTTCGGAGTGTATTTCAAGACATACAGATTATGAAACGATCCTGGCATAATATTAATAGGGAAGGATGGTTTTATGAATACAAAAAAATTACAAACGAACATCCAAACATTACGTGGTTCGATTGCCATACCTGGAGATAAGTCGATCTCCCATCGTTCGATAATGTTCGGAGCCCTTGCCGAGGGGGAAACGACAGTCACTAATTTTCTTCCAGGAGCGGATTGTTTGAGTACGATTTCCTGTTTTAAGCAGCTTGGAGTCCATATTGAACAAGATGGCCAGCACGTCAAAATTGCAGGCAAAGGTTTTAAAGGATTAACTGAACCTGAATCAGTGCTGGATGTCGGAAATTCTGGTACCACGATCAGGTTAATGATGGGCATTTTGGCAGGACAGGAATTTTCGGCCGTTTTGGCAGGTGACGAATCAATAGCCAAACGTCCAATGACCCGGGTAGTAAACCCTCTTCGCCAGATGGGAGCGATCATTGATGGCCGCAAAGGAGCCGAATACACCCCGCTTTTCATAAGAGGAGGCCAATTAAAAGGTTTTCGCTATGAATTGCCTGTGGCAAGTGCGCAGGTGAAATCAGCGATAATTTTGGCTGGTTTACAGGCAGAAGGTGAAACGATCATTATCGAACCGGAAGAGACCCGTGATCATACAGAACGAATGATCCAAGAGTTTGGCGGGAAAATCGAAAAGGACGGTCAAACGATTAAAGTAAGTGGAAATCAAGTCTTCAAAGGAACTAACATCCATGTGCCGGGTGATATTTCTTCAGCGGCTTTCTTCATGGTGGCTGCAGCGATTACGGAAAATAGTGAAGTGGTATTAAAGAATGTCGGCCTTAATCCGACAAGGACTGGAATCATCGAAGTCATGAAATCGATGGGGGCGGATATTACGATAGAGAAGAAGACGACCGAGGGTGAACCTGCAGGAGACATCACTGTCAGAAGCTCCCGGCTAAAGGGAACGACCATCAGCGGTGATTTAATTCCGCGTCTCATTGATGAAATACCGGTCATTGCACTTTTGGCAACACAGGCTGAAGGGATAACGACAATCAAGGATGCAGCAGAACTTAAAGTGAAAGAGACGAATCGAATTGATACTGTTGCAAATGAGCTTTCCGTCCTGGGCGCAGATATAACCCCGACAGCAGACGGATTGATCATCAAAGGGCGTAAAGCCTTGAATGGTGGTAAGGTTACAAGCCATGGGGACCATCGTATCGGGATGATGCTTGCTGTAGCGGCTTTGATAACGGATGGGGAAGTGGAACTTGCTGACCCTGATGCCATAGATGTATCATATCCACAATTTTTTGGTCATTTGACGCAATTGATAAAGTGAATATAAAAAAAGTTTACATACCTTATTTGGTCTGTAAACTTTTTTTAAATCCTGAAAAGCGTTGAAAGCGCTAACATTCGGACTTTTTATACCTGTATTGATCATGAAAATAAATGAAAATGGTGTTCATGGTCAAAAAGGAGATTTACCATAGCGTGGAGAATTAACTAGTAACCTTTTTTTAATGAGAATGGGAGGGGACTTCATCAATGGAATACAGGGCTACAGTATGGTAAACTAATGAATACTGTTTACTATACATCTTGCGATTATATGGTATTTTGTTCTTAATGGCAGAGTATGTTACATTATGGCGTGAGTGTGTATGACTAAGGACCAAGTCTATCATGCAAAAGGAAGGATTCAACAATGAACAAAGTGGAACAAGTTATACAGCATTTAAAAAAAGGGGAATTAACAGAAGCTCTTAAACATATAAATCGAATTAAATCATCAGAGTCAGCAGAGGACATATTGTTGCTGGCCGAAGAAATGCTCCAGCTTGGTTTTGCGGAGGAGGCAAAGGATCTTTTTGAACATCTGCTGCAACTCTATCCCGATGAAGGAGAATTAATTGTTTCGTTGGCGGAAATCCTGATTGACATGGACCAGGAAGATGAAGCGATGCTGATGCTTGAAAAAGTAAGTGCAGATGATGAAGTATATCCAAGTGCTTTGCTTTTGGAAGCGGACCTGTATCAATTACAGGGGATGGACGAGGTCAGCGAAAGGAAATTACTGCAGGCCAAAGAAATGCTTCCAGATGAGATCATCATTGATTTTGCACTAGCTGAACTGTTCTTTCATCAAGGAAGGGATCAGGAAGCCATTGCAAATTACATAAAGGTTTTGGAACAGGAACAAGAAATCGCTGGTGTTAATGTCAATCAGAGGCTTGCTGAAGCATTAAGCAGTTCGGGGAAGTTCGAGGATGCCCTTCCGCACTTTGAAAAGGCCTTAAAGGATGGACTTGAAATCAATACCCTATTTGAATATGCATTTACAGCTTTTCAGGCAGGTCTTTATGACACAGCCGTACGAAAGTTCATTGAACTGAAAGAATTAGATCATGAATACCATTCTTTATATTTGTACTTGGCAAAGAGTTATGAACATCTTGAAGATCTGGAAAATGCCCTGAAAACAGTCAAAGAAGGAATCAAGGCTGATGAATTCAATAAGGAACTTTACTTCTTCGGTGGAAAAATTGCCTTGAAAAGCGGGCTTGATGAAGAGGCGGAAAATCTATTTAAAGAAGCACTGGCCATTGATCCGGGATACCTGGAAGCTGCACTCACCCTCTTGAAATTGTATATGCACCACGAACGGTATGAAGATGTATTGGAGTGTATTGGTGAAGTAAGGCGATATGGAGAGGATGATCCGCAGTTTGAATGGATAGCTGCTGTATCATATCAGCATACTGAACAATTTAAAGAGTCATTAACCAGCTATCATAAAGCATATAATTCATTCAAGAACAATCAAGATTTCCTTGAGGATTATGGTTTCTTTTTAATTGAAGAAGGAGACAGAGCCACATCTAGAGAAGTATTTAATAAGCTCCTTGAGATGAACCCGGCGAATGATGAGTATGCGATGATATTGGAGCGGCTAGGTGAAAGCACAGATGAAATGTAGATAAGTGAAACGAAACTAAATCTAGACAGAGGAGGGAATTCATGGTGGCTGCCCCTGTTTCTGTGAATGAGAAGAAGGATTTTATTCGGTGGTTTTTAAATCATTATCAACTGAAACGAAGAGAATGTGTGTGGATTTTGAATTACTTAATGAGTCATGATCAACTAATGAAAAAGGTTCATTTTGTAGAAAATGCACAATATTGCCCACGTGGATTGATTATGTCGACACATTGTGTGGATGAGGTCCCTTTCAGGTTCTATAAGTCCAATATCATGACGACCGATGCAGAGAAATCTTTTCATGATATCCGTTTAAATCGGGATGAAGACATTTATATTCAGCTTAATTTTAAATCGTCTTATTCTTCCTATCAATATGCAGCGGTACTCGAGAACAACCCCTTCATGCCGAAATCAACGGCGTCGAATGAAAAAGACCAGCTGCTGGCTGAACAATTTTTGGAAAGAAGCATGTTGTATTTTCAAAGGGACCGTTTGCTTAAGGAAATCGATGAAGCCCTTGATAAGCATGATGAACTAGCATTTAAGAACTTGACCGAACAATTGAATCAATTAAAAGTACTTGGATGAAATATATTGACCTTTCCGTAATCAGGAAAGGTTTTTATTTTTTATAAAACATTGATAAAATTCACATTTTTGTAAAGACTATGGGTATATGGTAAAGATGTTATAAAAATAATGGTAAAATGATAAGGAGTTGATTTAAAAAATCGGGAGTGAAGAAAAAACATGAAGTGGACAGCAAAAGATCTTGACATGTATATGCAGTCAAAAGAGTATGTGGATACCGTTTTGATTCCTTTGGTTCCCCTATCTTTTCGAGGACAAATGAAGCAAACGGGCTCGATGAATGAATTTCTTACATTTTTAAGCTTGGAAATTGAAAAGCAGATGAAAGGAAGAATTCTTTTATTGCCAACATTTCATTATTTAAGTGATGAATTGGATAAGGTTGAGCGGTTAAAACGTTGGGCCAATGAAGTGAAAGAAAATAATTTCGAGCATGTTTTTTTTCTTACATCGGATTTTGAGTGGAAAAAGGAGGAGCGGGAATTAGAAAATAATTTAGTATGGATTCCTGCCATCCCGCTGGAAGGGCTTGAAATCGAACAAGCAAGGGAAATGATTCACCAGCAAGTTATCCAAATCCTTGATATTTTCTCTTATAATTGGAAAAATGAAAAAAAGTAGGATTTTTCGCATTATTTGACACATAGTTGCCACCTTTTGGGTTTTACAAATATTGACCTTGGTAAATTATTGAGATATCATGGAAATGTCCTAGTTTTATAGTGTCGCTATTTATTGGTCCTTTGGGCTCTCAGTATAGTAATAGAGGGGGGGAAAACGCATGAGCAAGCATAATGTTTCACGACGTCAATTCCTTAATTACACACTTACTGGCGTTGGTGGATTTATGGCGGCCGGTATGTTGATGCCTATGGTTAGGTTTGCAATTGATCCTGTATTATCAGCAGATAAAGGCGGGGATTACGTTGCAACTAAACAGAAGGTAGGTGAACTGACTACCGAACCAACCCGTGTCGACTTTAGTTTTAAACAGGTCGATGGGTGGTATGAGTCTGAAGAAACAAATACAGCTTGGGTTTACAAAACGGATGATGGTAAGATCGTTGCTTTATCTCCAATCTGTAAACATTTAGGCTGTACGGTAGGCTGGAATACGGATAAGACTAATCCGAATCAATTTTTCTGTCCTTGCCATTATGGCAGGTATACGAAAGATGGAGTGAATGTGAAAGGGACACCGCCGGTTTCACCATTGGATGTCTATGACACGAAAGAAAAAGATGGAATACTTTATTTGGGTCAACTAAAACCGCATGGGGAGGCGTAAACATTGCTAACAAAGTTATATGACTGGGTGGACGAGCGTTTAGATATTACGCCATTATGGCGGGATATTGCTGACCATGAGGTTCCAGAACATGTTAACCCCGCACATCATTTTTCTGCATTCGTATATTGTTTTGGTGGGTTAACTTTCTTTATTACGGTCATCCAAATCTTGTCAGGCATGTTCTTGACGATGTACTATGTCCCGGACATTAAAAACGCTTGGGAATCTGTTTATTATTTGCAAAATGAAGTTGCCTTCGGTCAAATTGTCCGTGGTATGCATCACTGGGGAGCAAGTCTAGTTATCGTTATGATGTTTTTACATACTCTTCGTGTCTTCTTCCAGGGAGCTTACAAAAAACCGCGTGAATTGAACTGGATGGTCGGCGTGTTGATTTTCTTCATCATGCTGGCATTAGGCTTGACTGGTTATTTATTGCCTTGGGATATGAAAGCGCTATTCGCAACGAAGGTTACTTTGACAATTGTCGAATCGGTACCATTGATGGGGCCGGCACTCAAGACATTGATAGCAGGAGATCCAACCATCGTTGGAGCACAGACATTGACACGATTCTTTGCTATCCATGTATTCTTCCTGCCAGCAGCATTATTTGCTTTACTAGCGGCTCATTTCCTGATGATCCGAAAACAAGGTATTTCAGGCCCGCTATAAAAGAATGGTGAACCAAAAACCAAATAAACCTTTTCATAAAGGAGGGGAATTGTTCAATGCATCGTGGGAAAGGTATGAAATTCGTAGGTGACTCGCGTATCTCCGCGGACCGTAAACCGAATATTCCGAAAGATTATTCAGAATATCCTGGGAAAACTGAAGCATTTTGGCCTAATTTCCTTTTAAAAGAATGGATGGTAGGAGCTGTATTTCTTGTAGGTTATCTTTGCCTGACAATCGCTCATCCGTCACCATTGGAAAGGATAGCAGATCCTACAGATACAGGGTATATTCCGCTGCCGGACTGGTATTTCCTATTCCTTTACCAATTACTTAAGTATACCTATGCTTCAGGTCCTTATAATGCAATCGGGTCCATGGTAATACCTGGTTTGGCTTTCGGGGCATTGCTTTTGGCACCTTTTCTGGATCGTGGTACAGAGCGGAGCCCGGCGAAACGTCCTTTTGCTGTAGGCTTCATGTTATTGGCAATGGCCGGCGTTTTCTATTTAACATGGGAATCCGCAGCCCATCACGATTGGGAAGCTTCCAAGAAGCAAGGAGCGATCGTGGAAGGTGCAGACATTGATAAAGAGAGCGATGGGTATAAATTAATGGATTCTAATGGGTGTATCAGCTGTCATGGAGCAGAATTAACTGGTGGAGCAGGAGCGCCAAGCTTAATTGACACTGGTTTAAAGCCAGAGGAAATCTCTAAGATCGCAGTCAAAGGCCAGGGCGCCATGCCAGCTGGCATGTTCAAAGGTACAGATGAAGAATTGAAAACATTAGCTGAATTTGTATCAGGTTTATCGGCAAAATAAATAGCATCCACAGCATTTTCTTTCATATGCTGCAAATGAAGCTGACGACTACGGTTGTCGGCTTTTTTTATTGGTAAATTGAAGCGTTAATGAGAAGAAATTGAAATGAATACTTGGTTTTCTGGTTGATGGCCTGTAAAATGAGTATACATGAGAATGTAAGTGAGGGTAAAAGAATGAATGTTATCTACAGTTGGCTTGCAAATCGGCAAATGCTCGTTTTGTTATTATTAATAAATATATTCGGAACAGCCTATGGATATTATTGGTACGGTAGTCAATTGGAAAACACTCCGGCGATTTTTTTGGCATTTGTACCGGATAGCCCGACTGCCAGCCTGTTTTTTGTATTTGTTTTAACGGGTTTCCTTTTAAGAAGGAATTTCGGACTTATGGAAGCATTGGCGATAATGACACTATTCAAATATGGCATATGGGCAGTTGTAATGAATTTGATGACCTACGTGACAACAGGTTCATTGCCATGGGAAGGTTATATGTTAATGGCTTCTCATTTGGGGATGGCGATTCAAGGGATATTATATGCACCATTTTATCGAATAAAACCTTGGCATATGATAGTGGCAGGGATCTGGACCATACATAATGACATAATCGATTATGTTTTTGAAATGATGCCAATATACCGTGATTTATTGGTATATATGAATTCGATAGGTTATTTCACTTTTTGGCTCAGCATACTTTCCATTTTTGTCGGCTGGTACTTTGGATATAGAAATAAGCGAATCACCCTATCCTTCCCTTAAAAAGTTAACTCTAAATACAGCTTTGTAAAAGCTGGGGTAACTTTTTTATGTTGAACGAGGTCTACTCATGTTTTTTCTTTCATATCGTTTTAGTAGAGATATGAGGAGGGACGAGTAGCATGTTGAAAAAATTCATATTAACCATTGCTGTTTTATTTGTCGTCTTACATTTCCCTGTCTATGCAGAATCCTCTTCAAGTTTGGAGCAATTAGATGACATTTCCGATAGAGCCTTGGAAATGACCAAGTTGAAGCGATATGGAGATTCGGAAAAGATGCTGACGTTTTTTTCTGACCGGTTTTTAAAAGATACAGCGAAAGAGCAGATCCTTGACATGGACGAACTTCGAATTATCACTGTAGCTCATAATGAAGCGTTGATGACAATAAAGGATATGAATAAGGGAGATTCCGAAAAGGTTAATTCTGTCACAAAGTTCCGGCTTGTTGTTGATGCGGTCAAGTCTACTCATCAGCCACTTTGGACAGAGATGGAGGATCAAATGATGAATTCTTTCCAGCAGACAAAGAATGCTGCCATCAAACAAGACACCATTACATTTAATAGCCAATTGAACTTATTCCTATCACAATATGAAATGATATATCCAAGCTTGAAAGTCGACCTTTCCAAAGAAACGATGCAGCAACTGGACACGAGGATTCAATACATCAACCAATACCGCCCGGAGGTAATCAGTGATGGAGATAATCAGGAGGAACTGGAAGCGTTGCAAAACGAACTAACCTCCATTTTTGATGATATGGGTGAAGATGATGCAGATCCTTCCCTTTGGTGGGTCATCATTTCGACAGGCTCAATCATTATCATGACGCTTTCTTATGTAGGCTGGAGAAAATATAAAGGGGATAGGGAAAAACCAAGGAAAGAACATAATGATTAAAAAGACACGGGAAGAGAACACTATATTTGACACGGTTGCCTTCAATCCATAGAATTAAGAGTAATAAGAGTTATAGGAGGATACCATGTATTTCATTTATTTGGCGATTATCATTTTAATCCCGATTTATGCACAAATGAAAGTGAAAAGCACGTATAAAAAATATTCAAAGGTATCGGCCTCTTCCGGAATGAATGGTGCTGAGACGGCTCGTGCCATTTTGGATCAAAATGGACTGTTCAATGTCAGGGTCGAAGAGACACCTGGAATGCTTTCGGATCATTATGACCCAAGGGATAAAACGGTGCGTTTATCAACGGATAACTATCACGGCCATTCAGTTGCTGGCGTAGCGGTTGCAGCCCATGAAGTTGGACATGCGATTCAAGATAAAGAAGCATATGCATTCTTGCGTTTCCGCCATGCATTAGTACCGGTAGCTAATTTTGGCTCTAACATATCTTGGATTTTGATTTTAATCGGGATGCTAGCTTCACTTCCTAATTTGCTTTTGGCGGGTATCGTATTTATGTCAGCCGCTGTATTGTTCCAAGTGATAACACTGCCGGTTGAATTCAATGCTTCTTCTCGGGCAATGGATCAACTCGTTTCCGCTGGGGTCATCCGGAATGATGAAGAACGGGAAACGAAAAAAGTATTAAGTGCTGCTGCGATGACTTATGTTGCTGCCGCTCTTGTAGCCGTACTGGAATTAGTTCGTCTTCTGCTTATGTATACAGGAATGAGGGAAGAAGATTAATTTGAAAAGGACTCCATCTTGGGATGGGGTCCTTTTTCGTTTTAAAGAGTTTTTGCTGCACATTGCTAATAAAATGCAGGTAGACAGGGCAAAATTAACCAATGGATTACCTTTCAATGGGATTCTTGTTCTCATCAAGGGTAAAGCCCTCACCCAATACATCATGAACTTCACTTACTGATACAAATGCATGAGGGTCCACCGATGTTATGGCATTTTTTAAGCGGACTAACTCATTTTTGCCGACAACACAATAGAGTACTTCGCGGTCATTGCGTGTAAAGGATCCATAACCCCTTAATACAGTTACGCCCCGCTCCATATCATTCATGATTTTTTCTGCAATTTCCATGTTTTTATCACTAATGATTATTGCACCTCTAGCAGCATAGGCTCCTTCTTGCATAAAGTCGATTACTCTGGCACCTATAAATACGGCAACTAGGGTATACATCGCTTCACGGTAATCCAGGTAGGTAAGGATGGACAGGCCAATGACGACGGCATCAAAGATGAACATCGTCCGTCCCATGCCCACTCCTAAGTAACGATGGGCAAAACGGGCAATGATATCCACTCCGCCTGTTGTCCCTCCGTAACGAAAGATGATGCCCAGCCCGACACCAACAGATACACCGGCAAACAATGCCACCAGCATCAAATCGTTTCCGAGATCGATTTCGATTTCGTATCTTTCGAAAACCCATAGCCAAACGGAGAGGCCAACCGTTCCGATTATCGTATATAAGAAAGATGTGCGCCCTAGATATTTCCACCCTATTAAAAATAAGGGAATATTCAAAATCAAATTAGAATAAGAAGGATTTATCCCGATAAGTTGATATATAATCAATGTGAGACCGGTGAATCCGCCTTCGGCCAAGTTGTTCTGCATGTTAAAATGCACGAGGCCAAAAGCGAAGATTCCAGCCCCAAAAAGGATGAAGATGATATTTTTCAATTTCAAGCCCAAAAGCATGTCCCATACCTCCAAAGGTTTACATTTCATTAATTTACTTATTATAACTAATTAACCAACTATGGGCAATTTTGATTCGCGAACGTATCTGTTGTCATCTGTTTCACTTTTAGCTAACATGGAGAAGGTATGATGTTTGAAAACGAAATCAAGAATGGGTGACTATATGGAAAAGCATAAGACGATCCAACAAATGCAAGCGGAGGTCGACCAATACATAGGACAATTTAAAGAAGGATATTTCAGCCCTCTGGCCATGCTGGCCCGTATGTCTGAAGAACTTGGCGAGTTGGCTAGGGAAGTCAATCATTACCATGGTGAAAAACCAAAGAAGGCAACAGAAGAAGAGAATACGATTGAAGCGGAATTGGGGGACATGCTTTTTGTGTTGATTTGTTTTGCCAATTCTTTAGGGATTGACCTTCAAAACTCGCATGATTTGGTCATGGAAAAGTTCACAACCCGTGATAAAGATAGATGGACAAGAAAAGAAGAATAATTGGAGGAGGAAGGTAAAGATGAGTAAAGTGAAAGTTATAGTAGCTGGTCCACGTGGCAGAATGGGAAATGAAGCGGTGAAGCTTGTACATAGGACAGAAGGGTTTGAATTGGCAGCTGTCATAGATCGCAAGCATAACGGGGAAAGCCTCTCCGCAATAGAAGGTTTTCACGGCATTGAAGCACCGGTTTTTTCGGATATAAATGAATGCTTTTCTTCCGTAAAAGCGGACGTATTGATCGATTTGACCACACCCGAAGTGGGGATGCTTCATACCGAAACGGCACTTAATCATGGCATCCGCCCTGTAGTGGGAACGACTGGTTTTACTAAGGAAGATTTAGCGAAGCTGGATTCATTAACAAAAGAAAAGGGCATTGGCTGCATCATCGCTCCAAACTTTGCAATCGGAGCCATTTTGATGATGAAGTTTTCCCAAATGGCCGCAAAGTACTTCCCGGATGTGGAAATCATAGAAATGCACCATGATCAAAAACTGGATGCACCTTCTGGAACTGCTTCCAAAACGGCAGACATGATTGCAGCAGTCCGTGAAACGAAACAACAGGGGCACCCTAATGAAAAAGAAACCATCCAGGGGGCAAGAGGCGCAAATGTGGATGGTATGCATATCCACAGTGTCCGGCTACCTGGATTGGTTGCCCATCAACAGGTGCTTTTCGGAAGTGATGGAGAGTTATTGACGGTTCGGCATGATTCCTTTAATCGAGCTTCCTTCATGTCAGGAGTCAAACTTGCTGTCGATACCGTCATGAAGTTGGATGTTCTTGTATATGGCCTGGAAAATATTATTGAATAGGGATCAGGAGGATTTACGATGAAAATTGCCTTAATTGCCCATGATATGAAAAAAGAAGATATCATTCAATTTGTAACAGCCTATAAAGAGGTATTTGAGCAGCATGAATTATATGCTACAGGAACGACCGGGAAAAGGATCATGGAAGAAGTATCGCTGCCTGTCCATCGTTTTCATTCAGGACCTCTTGGCGGGGATCAGGAAATAGGTGCAATGATCGCGCGCGGAGAAATGGACATGGTCCTTTTTTTCCGCGATCCATTGACATCACAGCCACATGAACCAGATGTATCGGCGCTTATACGCCTATCAGATGTTTATGAAATTCCCTTGGCGACAAATATGGGCACGGCAGAAGTGCTGATACAAGGTTTGAAGCATGGGTATATGGACTGGCTAAAACTACGGAAAAAACAAGGTGAGATAAATGATAAACAAAAGTAATATAGATATTCTGGCTTTCGGCGCACATGCGGATGATGTTGAAATCGGTATGGGTGGCACGATCGCCAAATATGTGCAACAAGGCAGGGAAATTGTCATTTGTGATTTGACAAAAGCTGAAATGTCATCCAATGGAACCGTTCCATTGCGGCAAGAGGAAGCGAATAAGGCTGCAGAAATTCTTGGGGTGAAGAGGATTTCCCTTGATTTACCCGACCGGGGCCTATACATGAAAGCGGAATACATAAATCAAATCATTACGGTCATTCGCCAATATAAGCCTGCACTTGTATTTGCACCATTTTTGGAAGATCGCCATCCCGATCATGGTAACTGTGCCAAATTGGTGGAGGAAGCAGTTTTTTCGGCAGGAGTAAGAAAGTATATGGAAGAAGCAGGCCTTGATTCTCATCGTGTCCAAAATATGTACTATTATATGATCAATGGGTTTCACAAACCGGACTTTGTCGTGGACATCAGTTCCACAATATCGAAAAAGCTGGATAGCCTTAGGGCATACCGCAGCCAATTCGAAGGAAGTCAAGTATCTGTAGAAACACCGCTGGTGAATGGCTATATCGAGACTGTCGAGGCACGGGAGCGGATGTTCGGCAAAGAAGTGGGTGTCGCCTATGCGGAGGGATTCATGACTAAAAAACCGTTACTGATCGATGCCGACTTGTTAGGAGAAAAATAATCTTATGAAATTAAAAATTGGAATTACCTGTTACCCTACAGTTGGGGGTTCTGGTGTCGTAGCAACTGAATTAGGCAAGATGCTTGCTGAAAAAGGACATGAAATACATTTCATTTCTTCAAGCCTCCCTTTTCGCTTGAATAAGATGTACTGTAATATTTTTTATCACCAAGTTGAAGTGAACTCATATTCAGTCTTTCAATATCCACCATATGACCTGGCGCTTGCGAGCAAGATAGCGGATGTCGTAAAACGGGAGAAATTAGATATTCTCCACGTTCATTATGCAATTCCCCATGCAGTTTGTGCAATTCTTGCAAAGCAGATGTCAGGTAATGAAGTAAAGATCGTAACTACACTGCATGGTACGGACATAACCGTATTAGGCCATGATCCTTCATTGACCAATTTGATAAAATTCGGGATAGAGCAATCAGATGTCGTTACAGGAGTATCTAATTCCCTTGTTCAGCAGACACACGAATTAATCGCACCGGATAAGGAAATCAAAACCGTTTATAATTTTATTGATGAAAGAGATTACCATAAATCAAATTCCGATTACCTTAAGGATGAATACGGAATCAGTGAAGATGAAAAAGTGATCATACATGTTTCGAATTTCCGTTCGGTCAAGCGAGTGAAAGACGTTATCCAAGCGTTTTATCTAACTCAAAAGAAAATGCCTGCAAAGCTTCTACTCGTAGGGGATGGGCCGGAAGTGACAACCGTTTTGAAATTGGCTAATGATCTTGGAATCGATGATTCGGTCTTGTTTCTTGGTAAGCAGGATAACCTTGCCGAATTATATTCAATCAGTGATTTGATATTCCTGTTATCGGAAAAAGAGAGCTTCGGACTTGTGCTGCTCGAGGCGATGGCATGTGGAGTTCCTTGTATAGGGACCAATATCGGGGGAATTCCTGAAGTCATCGTTGACGGGGAGACTGGTTATATTTGTGAATTGGGAAATGTCAAAATGGTTGCTGAAAAAGCGATTGGACTTTTAAGCGACCCGGTTTTACATAAACGCTTTTCTGAAGCTGCGCTGGAAAGGGCCAATACTGAATTTCACAGTGATACGATTATGGCTGAGTATGAAGCCATCTACATTCAAGCACTTGAAGGTAAATCCATGGAATAGGGAGGGGATGCTGATGGATCGGTTATTCTTAAAATCAGTACCCATTCTGGAATTGATTGAAGAAGCAGGATACGAGGCTTATTTCGTTGGCGGCTCTGTAAGGGATTATATCCTTGGAAGGCCCATTAACGATGTGGACATCGCCACTTCCGCAACACCCCAGGAAATCAAAAGAATTTTTCCTAATACGGCTGATATCGGGATTGACCACGGAACAGTGCTCGTCATTACGGATACGGGTACATACGAAATTACGACGTTTAGAACGGAAAGCGGGTATTCGGACTTTCGCAGACCCGATGCTGTACAATTTGTCCGTTCTTTGACTGAGGATTTGCAAAGAAGAGATTTTACGATGAATGCAATGGCAATGGATAAGACCGGTAAGATCATCGATCCATTTAATGGTAAGCGAGATTTGGCTGGAAAAAGGATCATTACGGTTGGCAACCCGCATGAAAGGTTTCATGAGGATGCATTGAGAATGATGCGTGCATTAAGATTCGTCAGTCAACTTGATTTTGAACTGGATCAAGAAACCTTTGCTTCCCTTAAAGAAAACGCCCAGATCATCAGTGAAATTGCTGTCGAAAGAATCCTGGTTGAATTTGAGAAACTATTGGCAGGCTCCAATAAAGTCAGGGCTTTTTCACTCTTGCTGGAAAGCGGTTTATATCGATACCTGCCCCTATTCTCCAGTAAAAAGGATCATTTAATGGAATTATTGAACCTGCGGCTTCATCAGCTAAAAGCGGCAGAAATATGGTCTATAATCATGGTTCACACAAAGGATCAGGAAATGGAAGAGGCTTTGAGGGAATGGAAGCTGCCATTGAAAAGCATAAGAAACGTTCAACGTACGATACAGCTAGTGAAGAAAGAGGATCCATCCGCCATCGATATATTTCGTGCAGGTCATGACGTATCTGTACAAGCTGCAAAAGTCAAGGCGGCGATGACTGGCGGTAATGTATCGGATGCGGAGGAGAATGCACATCAAAGCTATAATGGACTTATTATTAAACAAATGTCGGATCTTGCCGTTAAGGGGACGGATTTATTGAATTGGCAACAAGAAAAGCCAGGTCCATGGGTCAAGGAATACTTGGAAAAAATATTGAAAGCTGTCTTGAATGAAGAATTAAGTAATGAGAAAGAAGAAATAAAGAGGTGGCTGGTGAAATGCAATCTGAGTTAAGAACAAAGCTGATGGAAGCCCTCTCAAAAGCGGATGGTGCGTTTATATCCGGTCAGGAAATTGCTGAATACATTGGCTGTTCGCGCACAGCTGTCTGGAAGCATATAGAAGACCTGCGCAGTGAAGGGTATAATGTTGAAGCTGTAAGGAAAAAAGGCTACCGGATCATATCAGCGCCGGAAAAAGTGTCCGAGAGCGAAATACAGCTTGGCTTGGAAACAAAAACGATCGGCAAGATGATCCACTATCAGGAAACTGTAGAATCCACGCAAAAAATTGCGCATCAACTCGCAAATGAAGGCGTTCAGGAGGGGACCCTCGTCGTTGCCGAGGAGCAGTTATCCGGAAAAGGCAGGCTAATGAGATCTTGGCATTCCCCAAAATTCAGCGGCATATGGATGAGTCTCATCCTAAGACCGAAAATCCCGATTCATGAGGCCCCTCAGCTTACATTATTGGCAGCCGTCGCTGTTGCTCAGGCTATAGAGGATACCACTGAATTGAAGCCGCAAATAAAGTGGCCGAATGATATTTTGGTGAATCGCAAGAAAGTGGTGGGCATTCTTACCGAGATGCAGGCTGAATCAGATAGGATTCATTCTGTCATTATCGGAATTGGAATGAATATCAATCAGCAATTGGAGGATTTTCCTGTAGATCTGCAGGAAAAGGCGTCTTCCCTTCTTATAGAAAGTGGAGGGACGGTTTCAAGGTCAAAGGTCATTCAACGAGCATTGTTTCGTCTGGAAAATTTGTACGAACTCTATTTAGATCGAGGCTTCATGCCAATAAAGGATTTATGGGAGAGTTATGCGATCAGTCTCGGACAGGTAATCAAAGCCAGTACCGTTAATGATACGATTGTCGGAAAAGCGTTGGGCATAACGGATTCAGGCGTTTTACTTCTTGAAGACGGCAAAGGAACCGTCCATTCGATATATTCTGCTGATATTGAAATTCAGTAGATTTTTGTCAAATTCGTGAAAATTAAATAGAAATTTTCAATTTGGCTTGTTATAATGCAAGTGGGCAGTATCTCATGTGAACTGCACCCCCATGAATACCAAATTTATTTGAAAATCTGCCTTGATCCAGAGAACTGGACGGGGACGGAGGGATGAAACTTCTGATGAGACAAAGGGATTGACTAAAAAGATAAGTGCTGTTTATTGATCGATATGTGGCTTTTTCAGCCATTTTTCGTAGTAAAACAGATACTTTTTTAGTCAGTCCTTTTTTTGCGCATGAATGTATAGACACCAGTTTTCGCTGATGTTTTCATCTCCTCCATCAAAAGGAGGAAACGTAATGAAATTGTCTGGGGATTTTTTGAAAATGAAACAAAATCAAGAGAAAATTGTCATGCTGACGGCTTATGATTACCCGTCAGCAAAGTTAGCCGAACAATCAGGTGTAGACATGATTTTAGTCGGAGATTCTTTAGGAATGGTCGTATTGGGATATGAATCAACAGTTCCAGTTACGGTGAATGACATGATCCATCATACAAAGGCAGTAAAACGAGGGGCACCCAATACATTTGTTGTGACGGATATGCCATTTATGAGCTATCACCTATCTATGGATGAAACACTCAAGAATGCAGCCCGGATCATGCAGGAAGGTCATGCGGATGCCGTAAAGCTTGAGGGAGCGGATGATGTGGTTGAAAAAATATCGGCATTGACCAAGGCGGGCATCCCTGTTGTAGCCCATCTTGGCTTGACTCCTCAATCAGTCGGCGTTCTGGGCGGATATAAAGTGCAAGGAAAAGATGCCGAAAGTGCAGCACAGCTATTGGAAGATGCGAGAAAGTGTGAAGCGGCAGGGGCGATGGCAGTAGTCTTTGAATGTGTTCCATATCAAGTGGGGGAACTCGTTACACGGAACCTTGACATTCCAACGATTGGAATTGGGGCAGGTGCTGAAACGGATGGTCAAGTCCTCGTTTACCATGATGTCATCAAGTATGGCGTAGACCGGCTGGCGAAATTCGTAAAAGTTTATGGAGATGCCAATGAACTGATTGGCCAATCGATTACAAGCTACGTGAATGAAGTGAAATCTAAAGTTTTTCCGTCGGAGAAACATACATTCACGATGAAGGAAGAGCAGCTTTCTGAACTTTACGGAGGCAAAAGATGAAAACATTTACAACAGCAGCTGATTTGCAATTGGCACTTAGAGAGGAAAAAAACAATAACAAAAGCATTGGCTATGTAGCGACAATGGGGTTTTTACATGAGGGGCATGCAACCCTTTTGGAAAAGGCGCGCAAAGAAAATGACATTGTGGTAATGAGTATTTTTGTCAATCCGACGCAATTTGGACCCAATGAGGATTTTGAAACATATCCGCGGGATTTGGAACGGGATGAAAAAGTCGCAGCCAATGGCGGAGTTGATTATCTCTTCTATCCAACCGTCCACGAAATGTACGGTGAAGAACCATCTGTAAAAGTGGTTGTCCAAAGCAGGACGGATGTTTTATGCGGCAGACAAAGGCCTGGACACTTTGATGGTGTTGCGACTGTGTTAACGAAATTCTTCAATATCATTCTTCCAGATAGAGCTTATTTTGGTAAGAAGGATGCCCAGCAAGTCGCTGTGATAGATGGACTGATCAAAGACTTTAATTTCCCTATCCAGCTTATTGCTGTAGATACCGTACGTGAAGAAGATGGGTTAGCGAAGAGCTCGCGAAATGTGAACCTATCAGATCAGGAGCGCTTGGAGGCTAAAGAGCTGTACCAAAGTTTATTGAAGGCCAAAGAGGCGGTTGAATCAGGTGAAAGAAATGCAGCAACCGTCACGGCCATAGTAAGTGAACATATTGGTGCCAACACAAGTGGAGTGATCGACTATATTGAAGTCTATCAATACCCTGAACTTAAACCGCTTGAATCGCTGGCTGGAAATATCATCATTGCAATGGCTGTAAAGTTCAAGCATGCAAGACTAATAGATAATATCACTTTATATGTAGAATAATTCATGAATCAGGGGGAATTGAGATGTTTCGAACGATGATGAATGGAAAAATCCACCGTGCAAGGGTAACTGAGGCTAATTTGAACTATGTAGGCAGCATTACGATTGATGAAGACATAATTGATGCGGTTGGTATTCTGCCTAATGAAAAAGTCGCCATCGTGAATAATAATAATGGTGCCCGACTTGAAACGTATGTGATTGCGGGTGAACGGGGCAGCGGTGTCGTGTGTTTGAACGGAGCGGCAGCAAGACTGGTGCAGCCGGATGACATCGTGATAATCATTTCTTATGTGATGGTTTCAGAAGATAAACTGGGGGATCATAAACCAAAAGTTGCGATCATGAATGAAAATAACAAAATCATTGATCTGATTTCAAACGAACCTGCAGCTACAATCATGTAAGCGGAGGGCCGGCACAAAATGCATGGATCATGCATACAGGTGCCGGCCCTTTTCGTTCGTTGATGAACCGCTCGTTTCCTTTATTACGATTATTATGGTATAAAAAAGATAAGAGAATTCCATCAGGAAGTGGAGAAAGTGAAGTTTGAGGTGTACAATTCATGATGCAACGATATGTAGTGGTCGATTTGGAAACAACAGGGAATTCTCCGAAAAAAGGGGATAGGATTATTCAATTTGCTGGCGTGGTCATCGAAAATGACCAGATTGTGGATGAATACTCGACATATATCCACCCTGGACAGGAAATTTCCTTGTTTATTGAAGAATTGACCGGAATAAGCAACGAGACGGTAAAAAATGCACCTGACTTTGAAGATGTTGCAGAAAATATTGCCCGGCTTATAGAAGGGGCTTGTTTTGTTGCCCATAATGTTTTATTTGATTTATCTTTTCTACAGGAAGAACTGGTAAGATGCGGATTTGAGCCGTTTTATGGTTCCACCCTTGATACAGTGGAGTTAGCGAAAATTTTAAAACCAACATCCGATGGATATAAGCTGCACCAGCTGGCTAAAGAAGAAAACCTGGATCATTCCAGGCCCCATCAAGCGGATAGTGATGCATATGCGACCGCTTTATTATTGTTGGAACTGAAAAAAAAGCTGATGAATCTTCCAGTGATGACACTTAAACAGTTATATCGATTATCATATTCCTTACAAAGTGAGATTTCCGAATTGATAGATGCTTGCATTGCAAGCAAACTTGCTAAAGCGGAAGTCCATTCACCTGATCTCATTACTTATAGGGGCCTAGCATTTAAAAAGGCCGAAGACGAAAGTGATCAAAAAGACACGGGGGCGGAATTTCCGCTCGATGATGAGAAAAAAATAGCCATGCTTCAAAGTGCATACCCTTCCTTTGAAGCAAGAAGCGGACAACTTGATATGATGAATATGATTCACCATTCCTTCGAATCCAGCCAGGATGCAATCATTGAAGCTGGGACAGGTATTGGGAAATCCATAGGCTATCTGCTTCCTGCCGTCTATTTTTCAAAAAAGCATCATAAACCTGTCGTCGTTTCGACATACACGCTTCAGCTACAGGATCAACTACTTCAAAACGAGGTTCCCAAACTTAAAAAAATACTTCCCTTTACCTTTCAAGCTGTTTTGCTAAAGGGGAGAAGTAATTATTTGAGCTTGGCAAAGTTCGAAAGGGCATTGCGTGAGAAGGAAGATAATTATGAAACGGCATTAACGAAAATGCAGATATTGGTTTGGCTCACTGAAACCGTAACAGGCGATAAAGATGAATTGAATCTTACAAGCGGCGGTCAGCTATTTTGGAACAGGCTTCAAAGCGATGGTCTTACATACGCCGGATTAAAACAGCCCTGGCTTGAATTGGATTTTTTTGAACGGGCAAAAAGAACAGCTGGCAAGGCGGATATCATCATTACTAACCATTCATTTTTAATGACGGATCTGCTTACAGAAGATGCCTTGATTCCAAAAAAAGGGTATTTGATACTCGATGAAGCACACCATTTGGAACAGGCAGCATCTAAACAGCTTGGGAGCAGGCTTAATTACATTTCGGTGAAGACGGTTTTGAACAGACTAGGGACATCAGATCAAAAGCAATTATTATATAAATTGGACAGGATGCTCTTAAATAATGGACTGGCAGATGGGAAGTCCACCCATGAATTAGATCAAAAGCTTAGTGATTTTGCCTATGAATTCGAACAGCTTTTTTATTACATTTCCAATCAGGCGGAAAAACTTTCACGTTCCATGAGTCCAAAACGGCTTTCGTTCAAAATAGATGATGGAAGATGGGGTAAAGCGATTCTGGTCGCTGAGCGATTGGTGGATTTATTAGGATACATCATCACGGAGTTAGAAAAAAGATTAGCTCTTTTATTGAATAATGAGTCCCCCTTAGGAAAAAATTCATTATTTCACTTGAATGATATCGAGGTGCTGCTAGGACATTTACAGGATACCAGGGACTCCTTGCATGAATTTTTCATCAAGCCGCATGAAGAAAATATTTATTGGCTTGATTATACGAATGCAGCACCCCAGCATGGGGTGACTTTGACGGTTCAGCCGATTGCAGGAAGCAAACGGCTATGGGATTCCTATTTCGGGCGCCAAAAAAGTGTGGTCATGACATCGGCAACCCTCGTGGTGAAGGATTCTTTTAAGTATTTTAAAGAACAACTCGGTTTAGAAAATGAGCCAATGCAGACAGCAAGTTTTCCTTCACCTTTTCCTTATAAGGAACTCGTAAAGGTTCTGGTTCCAAATGATCTACCAGATATTAATTGCTTAACAGTTGAGGAATTCTCCGAAACCGCGGCAAACCATATTATTGCTGCCGCTCAAGCGGCGAAAGGGAGGATGATGGTCTTATTCACCTCGCATGAAATGCTGCGGGCGACCTATCATTCCATCAAGGATAGTGGGGTCCTGGATGAGTTCACCCTGTTTGCACAGGGGATTTCTGGCGGAAGCCGGATGAGGCTCCTAAGGAATTTCCAAAACTTCGAGAAAGCCGTCCTGTTTGGGACAACCAGCCTATGGGAAGGCGTCGATATCCCAGGCGAGGATTTATCTTGTTTAATCATTGTCAGGCTGCCATTTTCGCCACCGGATGAACCAGTGACAGCTGCAAAATGCCAACTTCTCGAGAAGCAAGGGCGTAATCCTTTCTCTGCGTATTCTTTACCGGAAGCCCTGTTAAGGTTCCGGCAAGGATTCGGCAGACTTATACGGACGCCCGAAGATAGAGGGATTTTGGTTATTCTTGATCGCCGCATCATCACTGCTAAATATGGAACTGAATTTCAAAAGGCCATTCCTGAAGTGGACTGGCACCAAGCCTCAATAAAAGAAATGGCTGAAATGATAGAGAATTGGATTTAAAGAATCTATCGTTTTTTCATTAATCTAAATGGATTTTTATGAATTTATAAAGAAAAATAACCTCTGAACTGGTATAATGTGATAGGTGGTAAAGCCTTCAAATCCTATTCATACCAGTGGTTGTTGACAATTTATAAAAATGGAGGGGCGTTTTCATGGAAAGTAAAATCGAAGTAATTTCAACAGTCAGGTTGCAACATTCTCCTGATCTGTATAAAATTGTGGATTCCTTGAACCGAACATTGAAAAAAGACGATTTAATGTTCGGTCTCGCATTGGATTCCGAAGATCAAGAAAAAGCGATATTTACAATTTATCGTACATAGAAAGAGGGAAAAGCAGCTTTGAAAAAATGGTTGATTATTGCTTCCATCTTGGTCCTTTGTTTTATCGGATTTGTCAGCGGGGCATATATTAAAGCGTTGCAGCCTAAAAAAGAGGCTGGTAATGAGGCTTTTAAAAAGGCGAAGGAAGAGGGCGGCCTTGTGACCATGGAAGATTTCTACCTCTATAATGGGCAGGATTCATACTCTGTCATCATTGGTAAGGGAGAAAAAGGGACTAAAAAAATAGTCTGGCTTCCTGAGGACAAGAAGAAAGAAATAGTAGTGGAAAACTATAAAGATGGTAAATCAAAAAAAGAGATTTTAAACATTGTCAAAGAAAAGCTTAATCCCCAAAAAATCATTTCGGTTAAGCTAGGCATGGAAAAGAACGTTCCGCTTTGGGAAGTAACATATCTTGATGAATCCGAGCGTTTTAACTATGACTATTATGATTTTAAAACAGGGGAATGGCTAAAGTATTATCGAAGCATTTAGAATGGAGGATTAATTAAAATGAAATTAGCGAACCGGGTTCAGTCATTAACGCCATCAACAACATTGGCCATAACGGCAAAAGCAAAGGAGCTTAAGGCCCAAGGTCTGGATATAATTGGTTTGGGTGCTGGTGAACCAGATTATAATACACCCCAACATATCATAGATGCAGCACTTCTTTCCATGAATGAAGGTCAAACTAAATACACGCCATCCGCTGGTCTTCCGAAGCTAAAAGAAGCAATTGCGGCTAAATTGAAGCGTGATCAAGGCTTGGATTACAAACCGTCTGAAATTGTAGTTGGCTCAGGTGCAAAGCACGCGCTTTACACATTGTTTCAAGCTATCCTGGATGAAGAAGATGAAGTCATTGTTCCGATACCATATTGGGTAAGCTATCCTGAGCAAATCAAGCTTGCTGACGGAAAGCCGGTTTATGTAGTCGGTAAAGAAGAAAATCAATATAAAATCACAAAAGAACAATTAGAACAAGCAATTACCGAAAAAACGAAAGCGGTTATCATCAACTCGCCAAGCAATCCTACGGGCATGCTTTATTCCAGGGAAGAATTGGCGGCTATCGGGGAAGTTTGCCTTGCTCATGATATCTTGATCATTTCCGACGAAATTTACGAAAAATTGGTTTATGGAAATGCTAAACATACATCCATTGCAGAGATTTCACCTGAATTGAAAAAGCAAACGATCATCATCAATGGTGTATCTAAATCGCATTCGATGACTGGCTGGAGAATTGGTTATGCAGTCGGTGAAGAGTCCATCATTAAAGCAATGACGAACCTTGCCAGCCATAGCACATCAAATCCTACCACAACTGCACAATATGGTGCGATTGCCGCTTATGAAGGCACACAAGAACCTGTTGAAGAAATGCGTCAGGCATTTGAAGGCCGTTTGAATAAGATATATGATAAACTGGTTGAAATTCCAGGCATTAGCTGCATTAAACCACAAGGTGCATTTTATTTATTCCCGAACGTTAAACGTGCAGTTGAATTAACAGGGTACAGCAATGTCGAAGATTTTACGACTGCGTTGCTGGAAGAAGCTCAAGTGGCTGTTATTCCAGGTTCAGGGTTCGGTGCACCTGATAACATCAGACTCTCTTATGCAACTTCACTGGATCTGTTGGAAGCTGCAGTTGAAAGAATACAATCATTCGTTAAATCAAAAATGGCATAATTTTTTAAAAACCTGCAGACTACCTGGCTACAACAGGGTCTGCAGGTTTTTTTGTTGAATTTTATTTTGATATGATACATTCGGGAAGTAGACATGAAAAGCATTTGGCTCACTTCACTATAGCTAAGGAAAAGATGGATTATTTGCCTCCCTTTATGTTTTTTGTCTTCGGAGAAACAGCTCATTAAACAGTTAAACAAGCTTTTAAAGAAAAAATAAAAATCATATATGATTTTTAATAAAAACCGATTGCAATCATATATGATTTCATATATGATGAAAATATGGAAGAGAAAAACAAAACACCCAGCAAAAAACAAATAGCTTATGAGCACCTTCGTAAATTAATTTTGGATGGAACATATGGTTCTGGACAGCGGATCATTATCGATCAAACGGCAAAAGAACTAAGTTTAAGTCCGATTCCTGTCAGAGAAGCGATCAGACAACTGGAATCCGACGGCCTTATTCAATATAAGCCTTATAGTGGAGCAGTGGTTACAAGCATTAATGAGAGCGAATACATTGAAACTCTATCTGTTCTATCTTTACTTGAAGGATATGCAGCTGCCCTCAGTTCTTTAACGATGAAAGATGATGATTTTGAAAATCTGATTAATTTAAACAAAGAAATGGAAAAAGCCCTCCATAACTTTGAATTAGAGCTGTTTGGTAAGTTAAACGAATGTTTTCATGAGCAAATTTATGAAAAGTGCGGAAATTCCTTTTTAAAAGAGGAAATTAAACAGGCGCAACAAAGAATGAATAGAGTCAGAAAGTCCATGTTCACCATGGTACCGCAACGTGCAGTCCAATCGATTCGCGAACATGAAAGCATCATAAAGCTTTTAAAGGAAAAAGCATCTTTTGAAGAAATTGAATCACTGGTGAGAAAGCATAAATTGAATGCCATCAGTACATTCAAACAGAGGTCGGAAACTAACCACGATCAGGCTCTTTGATGACCCAGGCCTTGTTTTATAATAGTCGATCGATTATTCATAAAAGCAAGGCCGATTTTTACGTTAATTATTCCGAATATTCAAATAATGAAAGGGCGGTAGAAAAAATGTACGAGGAAATCAAAAGTCGTTTAAGAGGATCCATCGCTCCAATTATCACTCCGTTTGATGACAAGATGGAAGTGGATGTAAAGGCAATTGAAAATCTAGTAAACTGGCATATTGAAAGCGGTTCCCACGGAATCTCGGTATGCGGGACTACCGGTGAGCCGAGTTCTCTAACGATTGAGGAACGGGAATTAGTGATGGAAACGGCAATCAAAACAGCAAAAGCACGTGTTCCGGTTGCACCAGGTACTGGATCTGCCAATCAGAAAGAAACATTGCATTTGACTAAAAGGGCACAGGAAATGGGGGCTGATGCTGCTTTAGTCATCGTTCCTTATTACAATAAGCCGAATCAACAGGCACTTTTCAATCACTTTAAGACGGTGGCCGATTCAGTTGATATCCCGCTTATCGTTTATAACATTCCCGGAAGAACGGCAACGAATTTGGAAGTGAAGACATTGGCACGCCTTGCTGAAGATTGTGAAAATATAATTGGAGTAAAGGAATCTAATAAAGATTTTGAACATGTGAACCGTGTCTTATTAAATTGCGGAAGGGATTTTCTCTTATATTCGGGCATCGAATTATTATGCTATCCGATGTTGGCTATTGGAGGGGCAGGACATATTAGTGCTACAGCCAATATCACTCCTAAAGAAGTGGCGGAAATTTATAACCATTGGGTGGAGGGGGATGTTGAAAAGGCACTTGACCTACATTACAAATTAATGCCATTGAATGATGTTTTGTTTAAAGAAACGAATCCAGGACCCTTAAAAGCGGCGATGGGGATGATGGGGAAAATCAATCCTGCATTACGGCCGCCTATGGGACCGCCTTCGGAGCCGTTGGAAAAAGAACTGCGTGAAACCCTTCAATCATACGGATTGATTGACCAAATAATCCAGTCATAATTGCTGAATTGGGAAGATTGCACAAATCCAAACGATTTTTGTCATCTTCCCGAATTAATTTTTAAAGGAGGATGTATTCATGCAAACCTTTCCGGTGCAAAATGTCAAGCATTACATCAATGGTCAATTTGTCGATGGTATCTCAGGAAAAACATTTGAAAATCTAAGCCCTTTTAATAATCAGGCAATCAATAATGTGGCAGAAGGATTTAAAGAGGATATTGATCAAGCGGTCGCTGCCGCAAGAGCTGCATTCGATAATGGCCCATGGAGAACCATGAAAGTGGAAGAAAGACTAAAGTACATTAATAGGATTGCTGATTTAATTGAAGAGAATGCCGAAGAAATTTCCTTTCTGGAATCACTTGATACAGGGTTGCCGATTAGCCAAACAAAAAAACAAGCGGCAAGGGGAGCGGAGAATTTCCGTTTTTATTCTGAAATGGTGAAAAGCAGGCTAATAGGAGAGTCATATCAAGTGGATGACACTTTCATCAATTATACGATTCATAAATCGATAGGAGTGGCAGGATTAATCACTCCTTGGAATGCGCCTTTCATGTTAGAAACCTGGAAGATTGCCCCGGCCCTGGCTACAGGTAATACATGTGTCCTTAAACCGGCGGAGTGGTCCCCCTTGACTGCCAATAAATTAGCACAAATCATTGATCAATCCGGTCTGCCAAAGGGAGTATTTAATATCGTTCACGGTTTTGGGGAGACAGCAGGGGCGTCCTTGGTTGCCCATCCTGAAGTCCAATTGATATCCTTTACCGGTGAAACGACAACAGGCGCTGAAATCATTAAAAATGGTGCAGATACAATGAAACGTTTTTCCATGGAGCTCGGAGGGAAATCACCAGCCGTCATTTTTGAAGATGCCGATCTAGAAAAGGCCCTGGATTCAGTGGTATGGGGAATCTATTCATTCAATGGGGAGCGCTGCACAGCCAATTCCAGATTATTTGTCCATGAATCGATAATAGACCAGTTCGTTGCAGAATTGAAGGAACGTGTTCATACTATCAAAATTGGAAATCCAATGGATCCAGACACGGAAATCGGACCGCTGATCCATCGTACCCATTTTAAAAATGTCTCCCGATATCTGGATATAGCAAAAGATGAAGGGGCGGAAATTGTAAGCGGTACCATACCAAGTGCATTCAAGGAAGGGAATTATATTGCCCCGACGCTTCTCTTGAACTGTACAAATGATATGACGGTGGCACAAGAAGAGATTTTTGGACCAGTCATGGCCGTCATTCCTTTCAAGACTGAAGAGGAAGTGCTGAAAATGGCCAATGATGTAAAGTATGGGCTAGCTGCTTATGTATGGACAAATGATATGAAACGGGGACATAGATTTGCTCAAGCCGTCGATAGTGGGATGGTCTGGGTGAATTCCCAAAACGTCAGGGATTTGCGGATACCGTTTGGAGGATCGAAATATAGTGGGGTAGGACGTGAAGGTGGACATTATAGCTTTGAATTCTATACGGAAACACAAGTTATCCACGTAGCAATTGGAGAACATCATATTCCGAAATTTGGGGACGTAAAACGAAATGCCGTTTCTTCTGCTGAAAACTAATCCGGGTGACATAAAGAAGGGGAGATTACTATGAATTTTTCTATTATTCGTGTGGCGAGAACGATACTTAATGTAACGGATTTAGATAGATCCAGAGCCTTTTATGTGGATGCTTTAGGTTTTATTGAAACGGAAAGAACGAATGATCACGTATATTTACGTGGTTTAGAGGAAGCGCATCATCACTCGCTTATCTTGCAAAAGGCAGAAAAGCCGAGCGTTGAAGCAATAGGATACAAGGTTGAAAAAGAGGAAGATCTTGAAGAATTGGAATCTTTCTTGCTGTCCAAGGGAATGAAAATGAAGTGGATGCAGGAAGGAACCCAGCATGCACTAGGCAAGTCGCTCCGAGTACAGGATATTTCCGGATTGCCAATCGAATTTTTCAGCAAAATGGATAAAGCAGAGAGAATGCTGCAACGATTCGATATGCATAGGGGTTCAAGGGTCCAAAGGATCGATCATGTGAATTGTAATGTAACAAATGTGCAAAAAGCCTATGATTTTTATGTGAAAGAATTAGGGTTTGCCTGCTCGGAAGATACAGTGGATGAGTCGGGCCAATTATGGGCAACGTGGCTACATAGAAAACAAACCGTCCATGACCAGGCATTCATGAACGGAATCGGCCCAAGACTTCATCATGTAGGTTTCTTTTTGCCTGACCCCCTTGCAATTATCCAGGCCTGTGATGTACTGGCATCACTTGGATATGCACAGTCCATCGAACGCGGACCCGGACGGCATGGTCTATCCAATGCATTCTTCCTATATTTAAGAGACCCGGACGGTCACAGAATCGAATTATACAATGGGGATTACTTAACATCTGACCCGGATACCGAACCGATTCATTGGGATTTGAATGATCCAAGACGCCAGACATTCTGGGGAGCCAAAGCACCGGATTCATGGTTTGATGAGGCTTCTGCTGTTCTTGATATAATATCAGGTGAAGAAGTTCCTCTTAAAGAACCGATTCTGGCAAAAAGCAAGCCTGAATTCATCATCTGAAAAAAGCGGATTCGGATGAATGATTGATCGAGTGTTTCGGCATAACATGCATTAACTTCACATGGTCATTTGGACAGGGCAGCAGTGGGAACTAACAGCTGCCCTATCTGTAATTGTCCCGGTGACAAAATGCGTACGGAAAGCTTAGGGATGGGCTTAGACCTTCTTTGTGCAGATGAGTTGTTTGGATTTTGTTCGGTGATTTCTGACAATGGAGAGGCTCAATACTATTTGAAAAATAAATATCAGAAGAGGTGTTAAGAGATGGTTCGGTTGGAAAAAAACCTTCAAGAATCGGAACAAATTAATCCAGTGGATTATGAAAGGATTGTTGCCTCCAAAGAGTTTCAGAATATGCTTTCCGATAAAAAGAAATTCGTCATCCCATTTACGATATTCTTTATGGGATATTCCCTGCTTTTGCCCTTCTTGGTTTTTTACACAGATATCCTGGATCACCCTTTCATTGGGGACATAACATGGGCGTGGGTGTACGGTGTCTCCATTACAGTTATGTCTGTATGGGTTTGCAGCGTATATGTAAGGAAATCAGAAAAAATCGATGAACAAATAAAAGAAATCATCGAGAAAGAAGGGCTTTGAAGCATGAATTGGACAGTTATTATTCTCTTTGCACTAATGTCGATAGGCACTCTTTTCATTACGTATTTCGCTTCCAAAAAAACTAAAACGGCAGGCTCATTTTATACGGCTGGGGGCGGTTTGACCGCTAGGCAAAATGGACTTGCATTGGCCGGGGATTTTATGTCGGCTTCCACATTTTTAGGGTTGATTGGAGCGTTTTCCTTAACGGGGTATGATGGTTTCTTCCTGATGTACGGTGCACTTGTTTCATTTCTTGTCGTGTTATTCCTAGTGGCTGAACCATTAAGGAACTTAGGAAAATACACATTGGCTGATATGGTGACTACAAGGTTTAAATATAAACAGGTCCGGGGAGTGACCGCTTTTAATACCTTGGTGATATCAGTCATGTACATGCTGGGTCAACTTGTTGCGGCAGGCGCTTTATTTAAATTGCTTTTAGACATCCCGTATAATACCTCTGTCATCATCGTGGGTATTGTCATGTTGGTATTTGTTCTATTTGGGGGGATGACGGCGACGAGCTGGGTGCAGATCATTAAAGCCATCCTGCTGATTGGCGGAGTGTTTATATTATTCATGATCGTCATGTGGAAGTTGAATTATAGTTTCATTGGAATTTTTACGGAAATGAAAACAGCGACACCCATGGGTGCAGATTACCTGAAGGCAGGTATTAAATATGCCAGTGGGTGGGATGCAGCTTCCTTGTCTCTGGGCCTAATTCTGGGAACGGCGGGTCTACCGCACATTTTAATCCGTTTTTTGACTGTCCCGAATGCACAAGTGGCAAGGAAGTCGGTTGTTTGGGTGATGTGGATTATGGGTGCTTTTCATATCATGGTCATTTTTCTCGGATTCGGTGCTGCGAAGTTGGTTGGAACATCTAATATCATGGCCGCTAATCCGGCGGGTAACATGGCTGCACCTTTATTGGCCCAACTTGTGGGCGGGGACATCTTATTCGCCTTTATTGCGGCCGTTTCCTTCGCAACGATACTCGCAGTAGTTGCGGGAATCGTTTTAACAGGTGCTACGGCATTTTCACATGATTTTTATAATGAGATAGTAAAAGATGGAAAAGCGACGGAAAAACAGCAAATGACGATGGCAAGATGGGCTTCCGTTGGTGTGACTGCACTTGCAATCGTTTTATCATTAGGTCTTCAGGAATTCAATGTAGCGTTTCTTGCATCGATTGCTTTTACATTGGCAGCCAGTTCGAATTTGCCAGTCATCCTTCTCACCATCTATTGGAAAAAATTCAATAAAACCGGTGCAATAGTCGGTATGATGACAGGTCTTTTTGGTACACTTTTGCTAGTGGCATTAAGTCCAAATGTCTGGAACCCGGTACCCGGAGCAACCATCATGACAGGTGATCCGATTTTTCCTTTGAATTCACCAGGAATCGTTTCCATTCCGCTTGGATTCCTCGCGTGCTATTTGGGTGCCTTGATCGGTAATCGCAGGGGTGGTTTGAAAGCGGTTGCAAAAGACAATTATAATGAAATCCTCGTAAAGTCCAATACCGGTCATGATGTTAAGGGTGTTTTGCGACATTGAATGATGTAAAAGCGTGCCTAGAAATAAAGCGCAGGTCAGCACACTTGTGAATGGATTTGAAAAAGCAGCCATCTCCTGATGAGTTGCTTTTTTCTTTACAATGGATAAAGAAATTCGAACAAAGGTGCACTAATATTCAAGGATAACGGGGCATTCATTCAGAAAATGTTTCTAGAAATTTGACGGCGCCTTTGGAAAGATAGCGTTCTTCGAGCCAAATAAGGGCGGCTTCGGATTGTACTTCACAATCTATCAATTCGACAATTTTTATCCCCTGGGTTGAAAACGATTTGGATGTGGTACGTGGCATGATGGTAGCTCCTATTCCTTCCTTCACTAAAGATAAGATCATTGCAGCATCAGGACATTCACAAACAATCGTAGGTTCGAATCCATGTCTTAAGCATTCATCCACTATAAGTTCGTAAGTACCTTGACCGCTAACCCTATGCAGCAATAAGAGGGGATATTCTTTAATTTGTTTGAATTCGATGGAGTCTGGGATATCCCAATCTTTTGGGGTGACAAGCACAAAACCTTCCGGCGGAAGGTTAATCGATGCGAATTGCTTACCGTTAATAGGAAGCCGTACAATGGCCAACTCGATTTCCCTGTTTATTAAGCCTTCTGACAAACGGAACGTATCACCTTCCATTAACTTGAATCGTATGTCAGGGTATTTAACTCTAAAGGTCCTCATCCTTTGCGGAATGTAAGAAAAGCAAGTTTTTACTGACCCTATGGAAAGGGTGCCCTTTACCCCTTTACTGACTTCCTTCACTTCCAGTAGTGATTCTTCAAACTGGTTTAATAGAGCTTCAGCTTTTTTATAAAGGACCTTGCCAGTTTCAGTGAGTTCAAGTTTCTTTCCATTCCGATCGAAAAGTTTTTCACCGATTTCCATTTCCATTAATTTAAGTTGCTGGCTAAGAGGCGGTTGAGCAATATGTAATTTTTTTGCGGCTTTGGTTACTTGCTCTTCCTGAACGATTGTCACAAAATATTTTAACTGCCGGATGTCCATTATATACACCTCATACATATGATTAACATATACATATTGAATTTTTTAAGTATTATATATCTATCATAACACATGGTATATTTTGTTATAGGAATTAATTCAATATTTGGAATTCATTTAATTGTAAGCGCTTTATTAAATTGAACTAAGGGGGATGCAATTATGTCGGCTAAAACAGGTAAAGAATATATCGATAGGGTAGACAAGGCAAAGGCGAATGTATGGATCAATGGGGAGCAAGTTAAAGATAAGATCAGTCAACACCCAGCTTTTAAAGGGGTCATGAAAACACAGGCCGAATTATATGATTTGCAGCATGATTCCGCGAAAAATGACATCATGACTTATATTTCACCAACTTCAAACGAAAGAGTAGGGACCTCATTCATGCAGCCGCGGACTAAGGAAGACCTTGAAAAAAGGAGGAAGATGATTCAGGAATGGGCAAGGCATAATAATGGAATGATGGGACGTTCCCCTGATTATATCAACAGCGGGATGATGGCGTACGGGACTGCAGCGGATATGTTCGGCACTCAGGATTCGGCATTTGCAAAAAATATGAAGGATTATTATGAGCTCTGCCGGGAAAAGGATTTGTCGTTGACACATACCTTGATTCAACCACAGGTTAATAGGGGAGTTAGTGCCGCAAAGCTTCCGGATCCTTACATTGCTGCAAGAATTGCTGGCAAGAATTCAGAAGGGCTTATTATTAAGGGAGCCAGATTATTAGCTACACAAGGAGGAATAACGGATGAAATCATGGTTTTCCCTTCGACATTGCTAAAACAATCAGAAGAAGAAAACCCTTATGCATTCGCATTCTCGATACCAAATAATACACCGGGATTGAAATTCATCTGTCGTGAATCATTCGACTATGGCAAGTCACATTTTGACCATCCACTTGGTTCACGATTTGAGGAGATGGATACGATTATCGTTTTTGATGATGTAGTCGTTCCTTGGAATCGGGTATTTGCATATGGGGATGTCGGCATTTGCAACCAGGCTTATAATGAAAGCAATGCAGTTGTTCATATGACCCATCAGGTGGTATCGAAGAATATCGCCAAAACCGAGTTCATTTTGGGGATTTTGCAGCTTATGGCGGAAACCATCAATATCGGGCAATACCAGCATGTTCAGGAGAAAATCTCGGAAGTCATCATGGCGCTTGAAACGCTAAAGGCTTTCATAACAGCTTCGGAGGCAAACGCGAAATTGGATAAATGGGGAATGATGACACCTGATTTCACACCATTAAACATAGCCCGTAATTATTATCCGAAGATTTACCCTAGATTCAGTGAAATAATGCAGCTTCTTGGAGCTAGCGGCTTAATGGCGATTCCAAATGAAGCCGATTTCAATTCGGAGCTTCGAGGGGATTTGGATAAATATCTTCAAGCCGCGAATGGCGGAGCCTATGACAGGGTCAAATTGTATCGTCTCGCATGGGATGTATGCATGAGTTCATTTGGATCCAGGCAAACCCTGTACGAACGATTCTTTTTTGGAGATCCGGTCCGTATGGCGAGCGCTTTATATAACGGCTATGATAAACAGGAATATGTGGATCGTGTCAAGGAGTTCTTGAACCGTACTGAAAACCTTGCAGAAATCAACTGAGCCCGGCAGTATGGGCAAAACATTTTAATGTAAGGCTCTTTTCGTAAAGATTGTTGTTTTTAAAACAAAACGATTTAAGGTTGATTGGAGCGGAAGTGCGAGACTCCTGCAGGAGCAGCGGGACAGGTGAGACCCCACGTTTACGCCGAGGAGGCTCACCGCCCGCCCCGCGGAAAGCGAGCATCTGGAGGGGAAATCAACCACACCGCACTACTTGGTAAATAGCAGTAAATAGCAACAAAGTATGCGAAAACAGTCTAATTTAAAGGCCTTCCCGATGATGAGGAAGGCCTTTAAATATGAAACCTTGTTCATTTATTATATCGATTATGGATATTATTCTTCTTATATGTTCCAAAATCACTGAATTCCGAAAGTTCCATGGAGAGGGCAAGATATCTTTTTGAAAAGAGGGAAGCCAAATGGGATTCCAACGTTTCGAAAAGTTGCTCACATACTTTGGTTTTATCACTGTCTTTACGTCCAGCGCCAATTTTTAAGATGGCATGAACAAAGGCATCATCCTCTGTACCATCGGCAACACGATAATGATTCAATTCAATGGCCCGCGATCGAATGCCGCCAATTGGAAAGATGGAAGGATAGGATATCAGTACATCATTCACCTTCCTTAATAAGCTGTCAATCTGGATATCCTCTTTGATATTATCCGTATATTCAATAATGATATGAGGCATGTGATTAGTCCCTTCCGTTCATTATGGATTTTAGATGCGGCCTATCCCGGCCTTCGGTAAAAATATCGTCACCGACTATTGTGTTGACGAGTTTCCCGATACCTTCAATTTCAGTGATGATTTCATCGCCTACAGCAGTATCCGCCAATCCTTCAGGTGTGCCTGTCAATATGATATCGCCTGGGCTCAATGTCATGAAGCTGCTAAAATATTCAATTAAATCAGCAATGCCGAAAATCATGTCTTTCGTGTTGCCTTGCTGAGTCAATTTTCCGTTGACGTAAGTTTTGATGGCAAGATTCGAAGTATCTGGAATATCCTCGGCATCGACAAGCCAAGGCCCAATGGGGGTACAGGTATCGCGATTTTTGACCTTTAAGTTTGGTCGGTAGTAATTCTCCAGATAATCCCGTATTGCATAATCATTTGCAATCGTATATCCACTTACATACTTAAAGGCTTCTTCCTTTTTAATGTTCTTCGCCTTTTTACCTATGACCACTGCCAGTTCACATTCATAATGCATAAAAGCTGCATCAGCAGGCCGTCTTGTCTGTCCCCGGTGGCCGATAAAGGTATTGGGGCCTTTTAAGAACGCAAGGGGTTCTTCCGGGGCTTTAAAAGCAAGCTCCTTCGCATGGTCTGCATAATTCAAGCCAAGTGCGAAGACAGTTCGTGGTTCCACTGGGGGAAGCCAGACAACATCCTGCTCATTGACAATCCGGCCATCCGCCAATTGGAGCTGGCCATGATATTCAATTGCTGGATGTACGGCACCTGCATAGGCTACACGTGCGCTCTTCATAAAATCCCCTCCAGTGATAGTTTTTCCTCGGAAATGATTGTATTTTCCAAATATCCGATTTCATCAATTTCTATTCTGACATGATCATTGGCTTTTGCCAGCGGTGCATTCTCTGGAACTCCAACTAGAAGGACGTCACCGGTACTCAATGTCATGAAGTCTGTTACATCCTCAATAAGGCGGGATATGGAGCGAATTAAATTTGACGTTGAATTTTCTTGCTTTAGCTCTCCATTTATATAAACACGTATTCCTAAAGAATCGGGGTTGGATATCGATTCCTTGGATACGACCCAGGGACCGATCGGGCAAAATCCATCACGGGCTTTATGACGGATCGCAGGACGGAAAAAGCTTTCATGAGGAATGCTGATATCATTGGCAATCGTAAATCCTTCTATATAATCCAATGCATATTCTTTCTTGACCCTTGTGGCCGTTTTACCGATTACAATTCCAAGTGCGGCCCCGATTTCCAATTTAGGTATGCTGTTTGGAAGCGGAACTGGATTTGAAAAAGAAGAAAACGTGTTTCTAGGTTTAATATAAAGGATCGGCCCTTTAGGAGGTTCATTATAGGGAGGATGGTCGATCTTTCCCTTCAATGCTTCCAATGATCCTTTATAGTTTAATAATGTTCCATATACCGTTCCTGAAATAGGGTTATCCAACTTGATTTGTGATACCTCATACTTATCACCATTCATTAATATGTGGCGGTTCGACAGTATTTCGATATCTTCTGAATATTCTGACTCAATGAGCTTCACTCTTGCTTTTGTCATGGACACTCACCCCTTGATTTTTTATTAATCATATATGATATCGTATATGATTTTTTGCGTAAGTTCAACATATTTAGATTATTCAGTATAATTAGACAAAAAATGTTAGAAAAAAGAGGTGTTTCAATAGAAAAATGCCTTGAACATTTAGTTAGTATGTAGCTAGGAATTCAAATTGAAAGAATGTGAATGGGGGATGTTCCGATGATGAATGGCAAAGAGTATTTAGAAAGTTTACGTGATGGAAGAACAGTATTCTTGAACGGCGATAAGGTAAATGATGTGACGACACACCCGGCATATCGTAATTCTGCCAGGTCAATTGCCCAACTGTATGATGCTCTCCATGATCCGGTTAGTGCACGGATTTTAACAGCTAAGACAGATGAAGGCCATACCACCCATAAGTTTTTCAAGGCTTCAAAGAACGGAACAGAGCTGCTTGAAGCAAGGGATGCCATAGCGCAATGGTCAAAATTGAGCTATGGTTTCATGGGTCGCACGCCTGATTATAAAGCTGCCTTTACAGGGTCATTGGGACCGTATAGCGATTTTTATAAAGGATTTGAAGATAATGCGAAAAGATGGTATGAAAAAACCACAAGGGATGTTCCCTTCTGTAACTATACAATTATAAATCCGGCAATGGATAGGAATAAATCGCTACATGAAAATAAAGAGGTTTTTGTGCGAACGGTAGAAGAACGGGATGATGGAATAATCGTAAGCGGCGCCAAAATGGTTGGTACTTCTGCAGCTCTTACGAATTATAATTTTGTTGCGAATTATTCTCCTGTCGATCTTGGGGAAGGAGATAGAAGCCATGCATTGATTTTCTTTGTTTCCGATGAATGCCCCTGGATTAAAAATGATCAGCAGACAGTCTTTTGAGGAAACGGCTTTCAAGAGAGGCACTCCTTTCGATTACCCGCTTTCAAGTCGGTTCGACGAAAATGACGCAGTAATCGTCCTTGATCATGTTTTCATCCCATGGGAGAATGTATTCGCCTATAATAATGTGGAAATTGCCAATGGATTTAGATCCAAGACTGGATGGATGAACAGATATACATTTCATGGCTGTACACGCTATGCGGTGAAATTGGATTTTATGGCTGGGCTTCTGATGAACTACGGAAATGGCAGGAACGAATCAATTTAGGGGAGTACAAGCCAATATCGGGGAAGTGCTTGCTTACAGGAATATGTTTTGGGCAATTTCGACAGCGATGGCTACAGATCCTATGGAAGGGCCGAATGGCACTGTTCTGCCCAATAGCACATACGCAACTGCATATAGGGTGTTGGCACCTATGGTATGGCCAAAGGTAAAACAGATATTTGAACAGGTTGTAGCAGGTAATCTCATCCAGCTCCCATCAAGCTCCAAGGATTTTTTAAACCCTGAGGTCCGTCCGTATCTAGATAAATATTATAAGGGTTCAGGCGGGGTTTCGGCAGTGGAAAGGGTAAAACTGATGAAACTTATATGGGATTCCATCGGAACTGAATTTGGTGGAAGGAATGAATTATATGAAATCAATTATGCGGGTAACCATGAAAATATTAGGCTAGAAACCCTGAAAATGGCAAATGGACAATCGGCTAAATTCAAAGCGTTTGTGGACTTGGCAATGGACGATTATGACCTTCATGGCTGGACAAACGATAAGTGGATAAATGAAGATGATGGCGTTGATGTTGATTTGATCCGGCTCCGAATGAATTAATCTGAGCAGGAAAAACGTGAAAAAGAATGGTTTGTTATTGACTCCCGCCGGCTTTTCCACCAATGCATGATATGAATGCGTTTACATTTTTCCTTGATAGGAAAGGTGTGGAAAAAGTATAATATTATGTAAAAGGAAAGCTAGGGGGAGTCATGACGAATCTTTTGAATCTAAAGAATGACGAAGGAGAAATTCATTTAAATGATGAGAGGATGATCCTGACTTCCTCTTCAATTTTCGGTACCCTAAGAAAAGACTTGATTGAGAATATTGGATTTGAAAGAATGAAGTCTTTTTTGATACGTTATGGCTGGAATATCGGAGTCAATGATGCTAAAAAGGCACTAAGAGGGAATTTGTCAACGGTTAAGGAAATACTGAGGCAAGGTCCCATCTTACATATGCTGCAGGGGTATACAAAAGTCAATACTATAAAACTGGAATTATCAATGAATAATCAAACGGATGTACATTCTGTAAAGGTGGAAGGGGTTTGGGTGAATTCTTATGAGGCAGAGGAACATATCACCCAGACAGGCATCGGGGAAAAGCCAATCTGTTATACATTGACGGGTTATGCAAGTGGATTTTATTCAACGGTCTGCGGTCATGAAGTGATTTTTAAGGAAAGAGCCTGTAAGGGAGCTGGGCATTCAGAGTGTAGATACGAAGGTAAATCGATACATTTATGGGGCATGGAGATTCAGGATGAATTGAAATATTATAAAAGCAAACCGATTGTTCAAGAGCTTGCGATGACCTATGAAAAGCTGCTGGAGGAACGCAATAGTTTATCAAAAGTGATGGATATTCATCATTTGCTGACAGAAGAGTTAATTAACGGAAGAAACCTTCAATCGATAGTGAGGACGGTTTATCAGAAAACGAAAATACCTTTGTTGATGGAGAACTTCAATAGCAATCAGGTTTATCATGCTGGATTTCACAAAGGGAAGGTAAGGGAAGTCAGGAATCAGCTCAAACTAATGAGGGAAAATGGACCTGTCACATTGGAGACTGGAAGAATCGTAAAAAATGGGATGGAGCTGCTTTATACTCCCATTACGATACAAAATAAAACTTATGGCTATTGTGTTTTTGCGCAATCGGATTTGGTCGAAGGAAAAATGAACCTGGAAATCAATCGAATGATTCTTGAAAGGGTGTCAATGACCGGTTCCTTATTCCTCTTAAATGAGAAAAGCAGTTTTGAAGCCCTCGAAAGGGTAAAAGGTGTATTTCTTGAACAAATATTAAATGGAGAGTTTGCTTCCAGAGAAGAAATAATCAAAAAAAGCATGTATTTAGACACTTCATTGGATCATCCTTTCACCATTGCGGTGCTTGACTATGGTTTATCCTCCGTTCCGAGGACAGAGAATGACTATTTCAGTCAGCAAAAAATCATCGAAGAGATTTATAGTTTCTTTAAAAAGCGGAATCAAGTTGTCTTAACAGCCTTAAGGGATGGTAATATCGTATTGCTTATACCGCTGAGTCCGGGAAATGAATTTCAACTTCGCACCAAGGAATGCATCAATCACTTATATACTGTTTTTAGCGGATATACCTTTAAAATGGGGCTTGGCACAATAAGTGATGAATTAGAACGGGCTCAGGAGGTTTTTCAAGAAGCTTTAACTGCATTGAATATGAATGAAGGAACCCGGGATGTTATCAAATTTGAAGAAGTGGATCTGCTATCCATCTTAATGCATACGGGGAGTACTCCAGCGGTCCTGCAAAAAGCCGAGAAAATGCTGGGTCCTTTATTGATGAAAGATGACCCAAAATGAATTATTGAAAACGCTTTATGTATTTCTGCAATGCGGTGGAAATCTTGAATGCAGTATGAAAGAATTGAACATTTCAATGAGTGGTTTACGATATCGGATCAAAAGACTTGAAGAGCTGCTTTCCTGCCAAATAAGAAATCCTAAAAGTGCTTTTCAATTATATGCATCATTTGAAACCCTGTTAAAGGCGAAAATGATTTCCATTGGTTGATAGGATTCAATTCTTTGTTGAAAATAGAATTGAATGATACAAGAAGACTTTACTGTAATGAGCTTGGGCGATAGTGAAAGGTAATCTACCATATAATCTGGCTAGTACACTCCAAAACAAAATAAGAGTGAAAAGGCATGAAAGTTCGCTTCAATTGATTTATTTGCTTGTAAGCAGGGCTATGGGTATAATAAGTAGAGTAAATTCCTTAGTAAGTTAAGCTATTTTTGGAGGTAAATTCCGTGAAAATTACAATAAAAGATGCTAGTAAATTCGTCGATCAAGAAGTTACCATTGGAGGCTGGCTTGCCAGCAAACGTTCCAGTGGGAAAATTGCTTTCCTTCAAATCCGTGATGGCTCTGGTTTCATTCAAGGTGTGGTCGTGAAAGCTGATGTGGGTGAAGAAATTTTCGCTCGTGCGAAATCGGTTTCGCAAGAGTCTTCCTTGTATGTAACAGGAGTCATTCAAAAGGATGAACGCTCGCCGTTCGGTTTTGAACTACAGGTGAAAGATATTGAAATCATCCATGAATCATTGGATTATCCCATTACACCTAAAGCGCATGGTCCTGAATTCTTAATGGATAACCGCCATTTGTGGCTGCGTTCAAAACGTCAGCATGCAGTCATGAAGATCCGGAATGAAATAATCCGTGCTACATATGAATTCTTTAATGAAGAAGGTTTCGTTAAAGTTGATCCCCCAATTTTAACTGGAAGCGCACCAGAGGGAACGAGTGAATTGTTCGCGACTAAGTACTTTGATGAGGATGCATACCTTTCACAAAGTGGTCAGCTCTATATGGAAGCGGCTGCCATGGCACTAGGGAAGGTATTTTCATTTGGCCCTACCTTCAGGGCAGAAAAATCCAAAACAAGACGACATTTAATCGAGTTCTGGATGATTGAACCAGAAATGGCTTTTATCGAATTTAAAGAAAACCTGGAGGTTCAGGAGCAATTCGTTTCTTCAATCGTCCAATCCGTATTGAAAAACTGTCAGCTTGAGTTGAATACACTGGGCCGTGACATAGCGAAGCTTGAACAAATTCAAGCTCCTTTCCCGCGTATTACATATGATGAAGCCATTAAGTTCCTTCATGAACAAGGATTTGATGATATCCAATGGGGTGATGATTTTGGGGCTCCGCACGAAACTGCGATAGCGGAAAGTTATGATAAGCCCGTTTTCATAACTCATTACCCAACTAAAATCAAACCTTTTTATATGCAACCAGACCCTGACAGGGAAGAAGTCGTTCTTTGTGCCGATTTGATCGCTCCAGAAGGATATGGAGAAATAATTGGCGGTTCAGAGCGGATTCATGATCAGGGATTGCTTGAGCAGAGAATCAATGAGCATGGCTTGAGCGAGGATGCTTACAAATGGTATATGGAATTAAGAAAATATGGCTCTGTACCGCATTCAGGCTTCGGTTTGGGATTAGAACGCACCGTTGCGTGGATCAGCGGAGTCGAGCATGTCCGTGAAACCATCCCGTTCCCACGCCTATTAAATCGATTATATCCTTGATTCCGTAATGAAGCGGTTATCTTGCCATATTTGGCAGATAACCGTTTTTTGTTAAAATTATAAACTTATTCGGGGAGCCGTATTCATGTTATACTTAACCAGAGGTGTCCAAAAACATGAATAAAGAACATTTATATGCGTGGTTTAAGGAAGGAACGATAACGATTCCATCCTTTTTGCTGACTAACTATAGTACAATGGGACTAAATGAACAAGAAATGGTCCTTTTATTACAATTGCAAAGCTTCATAGATAAAGGTAACCATTTTCCTGCACCATCCCAACTTTCTGACCGAATGACATTGCAGGAAACGGAATGTCTATTCTTGATACAGCGTTTGGTCCAAAGGGGATTTATTGAAATGATGGTTGAGGAGAGCCAAGAAATCGGACAGGAAAAATACTCGTTGTCTCCACTTTATGAAAAAATGATGGACTGTTTCTTGAAAACTTTGAAACAGACAGAGTCTGCTGAAAGCCAAAAAGCGGGGGAGAGCCTTTATACGATTTTTGAACAGGAGTTCGGCCGCCCTTTATCTCCATATGAATGCGAGACATTGGCAATGTGGATGGAGGATGACCATCAACCCGAAATCATTAAGTCAGCTCTGAGGGAGTCTGTCATATCCGGAAAATTGAATTTCCGATATATTGATCGAATTTTATTCGAGTGGAAAAAGAATGGGATTAAAACCTTGGAACAGGCAAGGGAGCAAGGACAAAAATTTAGAGTTCACCAAAAGAGGGACCGAAAGACGGAAAATGCACGACCATTGAAAGATGTGCCTTTCTATAACTGGCTCGAGCAGTAATGTAAATTGAAGGAGAACCAATATGTTGAATAAAGCTCAAATTCGATATTGTCTGGATACGATGGGGGAAATGTTTCCGGATGCCCATTGTGAGCTGAATCACTCCAATCCATTTGAATTGGTGATTGCTGTTGCCCTGTCAGCTCAGTGTACGGATGTATTAGTCAATAAAGTAACGAAGGATTTATTTCAAAAATATAAAACGCCTGAGGATTACATAAGCGTTCCGATAGAAGAGCTGGAAAATGATATTCGCTCAATCGGTTTGTTTCGTAACAAGGCTAAGAATATACAAAAGTTGTCGCGCATGCTGATCGAAGAATACGGGAAGGAAGTTCCCAGTGATCGTGATGAGCTTGTTAAATTGCCTGGCGTTGGCAGAAAGACGGCGAATGTAGTCGTATCCGTTGCTTTTGATGTGCCTGCGATTGCTGTGGATACCCATGTAGAGCGTGTTTCCAAGCGCCTTGGTTTATGCCGTTGGAAGGATAGTGTCCTCGATGTTGAGAAAACGTTGATGGCTAAGATACCAAAGGATGAATGGTCCGTTACGCATCACCGCCTGATATTCTTTGGACGCTATCATTGCAAGGCCCAGTCACCAAGATGTGAAACCTGCCCGCTTCTTGAATTATGCCGTGAAGGAAAAAAAAGAATGAAAAGGAAAGAAGCCAATTGACGCAGTCGATATCACTGAAAGTCCCTGAAGAATTGGACCACCCTTTGTTTTTTCCGGAAAAGAAAACCATCTTGGTAAAAGAGCGTTTTACAGGTTGGAGTGGAACGATCTCATTTGAGGCTTTCCCGTATGAGTTACTTTATTATAATAATGTAAAGGCATATACTCCTTGGACTAAGGGGGCATTGCATATAAAGGAACTTCTGGAAAAATGGAAGGGAATTGATTCAGAATGCAGTTTGCTATTTTCCGAGCGAAAAGTGGGACAGACTTTGGGACTCATGAAGAAAGGAATCGGTTTATTTTTAACCGCAGTCTTCTGGATGCATGGAAAGCCAGTGGTATTGAGTGATTTCCGGGCAAAAATAGAATCCTTTACCCATATTCCGGTGAACCTTGCTGAAAGGCTTTCCTTCATACTAGCTAGACCCGCCTTTTTTCATTCATATAGACAACTTAGTGAGTTGTTCCGAGAATTTGAAAAACAATATGTGAAGTTCATGATTAAAATTAAGAACAGCCAAAAAAACGTCTAAGCTAAAAGCTTAGACGTTTTTTAGTCAATCTTTATATATTTATTCCGTATCTTTGTTTGGATCTGGGTCCGGGGTAGGGTCAGGGTTCTCAACTGGTTTTTCCTCTTTTACCGTACCAGGGTCAGTGGCATCATTCCCGCCTTCGACGTCCTCATCACCACCATTATTGCCATTTCCATCATCAGTGTTGTTGCCATTACCGTTACCATTATTATCAGTGTTGCCATTACCATTATTGCCGTTGTTACCGTTATTACCGTTGTTACCGTTATTACCGTTGTTACCGTTATTACCGTTATTTTCGTCATTGCCATTATTGCCGTTTTCGCCATTGTTATTTTTGTCTTCATCTTGCTTATCTTCTTCGCCTTCAGCAGGCGTTTCTTGTTCCAAATCTTCACCTTCGCCCGGAGCTTCAATCTCCTGGTCCTCAGTATCCTCAGGGACTTCCGCTACAGTAGGTATTTTGACTGATGTACTTGCAGGATCACTTTGTTGGTTATCCACTAAAGCTACCACTGAGAAAGTATATTTACTGCCAGGGGTTGGATTAGGGATCGTTAAACTAGTATCTTTCGATTTTTTTAATACGCTCTCTGCTCCGCCATCAACGGACATCTTAACCTCGAATTGGGTATTCCCATTTCCTTTAGGATATGACCATGATAGATTGATTTCATTGCTTTCCTGATTGTAGGAAGCGTTAATGCCAGGTGTGTCGATTTTTTCATATTCTGTCGTCACTTGTGTTGGTTCGTGACCTTTAACATAATATTCATAAGTGATCTTACTGCTTGGTGTGTATTCATTGGCTTTAACAGCTGGATTCGAACCTTTGATGACTCCAACCTTCACAACACTGTCAGGTTGATCAAAGTCTTTCGTTTCTTTTGATTGAGCCATATGTTCCATTAAATTCTTAAAGATGGATTTAGGGATCCTCTGAGATGATTCACCCAGATATTCCATTTTCTCACCAGATGCATTATCATAACCAGCCCAAACCGCGACAGTATAATTGGTTGTATAACCTGCCATCCAGCTATCTTTTACACCGGAAGATGGGATGTTGTTCGCTGCACGCTGTTCAGGCGTGAAATTGGTTGAACCCGTTTTACCGGCTACAGGGAGACTAGGTATATTGGCTAATCTTCCTGTTCCAAAAGGTTCTTTCATGACGCTTTTCAACATATCCGTCACGATGAAAGCTGTGGAATCTTTCATGACTGGTTTTGATTCTGTCTTGTTTTTAATGGTTGTTTTATCACGTAAGACTATTTTTTTAACACTATGCGGCTCATTATATATACCGTTGTTTCCGAATGAACTGTAGGCTCCGGCAAGTTCGAGTGTAGAAACATCCTTACCGCCGCCCAATGCTGCAGATTCGGTGATTTCCTTGTCAAAAGGAATGCCAAGGTCAGTGGCAAAATCACGTGCACGGTCCAATCCGACTGCTTGAAGCGTTTTTAAGGCAGGGATATTTAATGACCGAGCAAGTGCTTCACGAGTTGTTACAGTACCATAATGTCGTCCGGAAGCATTTTTAAGCGGTGTTCCATCACTGTAACTGTATTCCTCATCCTTGATTTGATGATAGGTGGACCAATTTAAATATTCTACGGCAGGACCATAATCTAGAATAGGCTTAATGGTCGAACCAGGTGATCGCTTGGCATCCGTTGCATAATTCCAGCCGCGTTTAACCGTCGTGTTCCTGCCGCCGCCCACTGCTTTGATTTCACCAGTTTCTGTATCGAGTAATGTGACTCCGGCTTGGAGATCTTTACTTGGATAATTGATGATTTCATCACTGTTCAACATGTTATAGACATATTCTTGGGCATCTTTATCTATTGTCGTTTGGATTTCCAAACCATCTGTAAAGACGTTATAGTCACCCATATCCCCGACTTCCTCAATTACCAAATCGATGAATGCATCATATGCCGTCGTATCGATGTGACTCTTATCGATTTCTTGAAGTCCCTCTGTTATATCGATGCTTTGTGCATTTTTCATTTCCGTTTCGGTGATATATCCATGTTTATTCATTAAGTGCAGGACAATATCACGGCGTTCTTTCGCACGTTCAGGGTATTTATACGGGTCATACCTGCTTGGACTTTGCGGTAATCCTACAAGCATGGCCGCTTCGTTCAATTTTAATTCGTTTAGATCTTTTCCATAATAAGTTTGCGATGCAGTTAAGATCCCGTTTGCGCGGTTTGCAAAGAAAATCTTATTCACATACATTTCAAAAATTTCTTCTTTTGTATATTTTCTTTCAAGCTGAATGGATAGCCACATTTCCTGGACTTTCCTTTTGATGGTCTTATCAGGTGTTAAATAAGAACGCTTGATAACCTGCTGGGTCAATGTACTTGCACCCTCTGAGCCGAACCCGTTTTTTAAGTTGGCTATGACGGCACTGCCCAGACGTAAGAAGTCGACACCATGGTGTTCATAGAATCGTGAATCTTCCGTTGCCAGGAAAGCTTCTTCGACAAGATCGGGTATGTCTTCATAATTTACATAATCCCGGTTTTCCTTTCCGATTTCAGCTAGCAATTTACCATTTTCATCGAGAATCTTGGATGTGACTGGATCTTTCAAAAGCTTTTCGTCGAGTTTTGGAGCGTCGCTTATAAAGTAAGCCATTGCCGCTCCTCCGGCAACAAGGCCTATTATTCCGATTGTAACAAGTATAAGGAAAATTCGCTTAAGCATATTTGTTGGCTTTTTAGGACCTTTATTCTGTCCCTTTTTTTGAGTCTGCCCCTGCTTTCGGCGTTCTTCTCTAGTATTATATTTTTCAGCCATTACAGCTAACCTGCCTTTCTAAAAAAACTAAAAATTTTCTGCGATGAGCGAATCTACTACTTTAATATAGTCAATTCTCGGTTGAAAGCCAAGAGTAATCTTTCGTGAACTGTTTTCAACCTCTTGAAGAGTTATAGATTTGCGCCCGCCTTCTTTCATTCTCTTCCAATAATAACTCAGTTGTTCAGAACTCATTACATATATATCATCCATTGCTGAAAACCGAATGATCACAAATGCAATTCCGTCATGCTGAACGATTTGTTTCATATGTTCAATTTGATGGTCATGAAAATTCTTCAGAGGGAACGAACTGCTGTTTTTCGTTTCCTTTGCCTCAAAATCAATGTACTTTCCTTTATAAACACCATTGTAATCGGTGGTCGATGCTTGTTTGAAATAAGCTTCTTTAATGACTGCAGCACTTCTTTTCGGATAGTGGACATCGACAATTTGAATGGGTGTCGGTTTTTTATGGATGACGGCAATGCCGTGTGCTAAATAATACTGATTGGTTTCGTTCAAATCGTCTTCCAATGTTTTTCCCCGGTTGCTGTAACTGATTTTTTTAAGTGGGCTTTTCTTTTCTTCCATAGCCTGCGGTACAAATCTTCGTCCGTTGGGATAATGAAATGCCACTTTTACCCCTCCTTTTTTTCACTTATCTATATTAGCAAAAAAAGAATCCAAAATGTGAATAAAAAGAATTGTTTCTTAGAACGATAGCATTTATGTACAACTATATGTCACAATTCATCGCTATAGAAAGGTGGACACATAGATGCGATTATTAAAGACGGAAAAGCAATTGCTACATTCCATAAAAGCTCAAACCGCTAAAGGGAATAGGGATAATATATCAAGGACAAAGGCATATGAACGATTTTTCAAAATGCATCCCGAAATACAATGGTCATTTTTAGCGGGGATGGTTTCTAGAAATGCAGGCTGGAATATGTGTGATCTCGAAGGGATTTGGTTTTCCCATTTGCTTGGCCTGAAATACAGGCGTCACTTATTCCTGACGTATGAAGATGCCAACTGGAGAATATTCCAAGATGCATACCCGCAATTGCTTCTCTATCATTATTCGACGAAGTATGAACGTCCTTTGTTTCACTTATGTCATTATTTTTTTATTACCAAATTCATGACGGACGAATGGTATGCCTTTTGGAAACATGGAAATCGGGGAAAATTGGTCACTGCGCTTATCATAAATGAACAAAACATCATAGAAGAACCGGTTATTAAAAAACAATCTCTCGTATTTCATTCACTATTATTTGTCCTGCAGGACTGGATGCATTTTAGCACCGTTTTATTTCCTACTTGCAATGGAGAACTGTATGGCTCGTCCGTTTCTCATTTTAGAAATATCGATAAAAGAATTGAATTGGGGAAAAGGTTGGCTGGCCTTTTATTTTCTGGAGATTTGTTTCCGCTATTCTATGAATTTTCCAGCAGGACAGAACCAACGGGATCCAGATATGATTATGAACAATATCGAAAAAATCCTAGGTACCATGAAACCCCGATGTTGAGGGGAGTATATCCAGTGATTCATCATCAAGCAGGGATGACAGATCAATGGGATATGAAAAAAAAGGTTAAAAAAAAATGGCTCATTGAACCCAAATGGGAAGAAGACCCTCATTTGACCGATTGGTATGACCATAAACAAAAGCAGCTGCATACGGCAGCAATGATCAAAAATTGGATATTATAATAGCAAACAGGGAAGGCGTCGTGTAAGCCTTCCCTGTTTTATCGGTCAGTATTTATGTCTTACGTAGAGGGGCGGTTTTCTCCGCTAAGCTTCGGGTTTCCCGTTCCCGCCTTTTTGGTGGGCGGCTTTTGTCGTTTTTCGTTTTTTTGCTGTCTGCTTTCATTCGACTGCATAAAATCACCTCCTGTCTGTATTCTTGTTTAAAACTTCATTCTTCATTCTGCCATTGTTGTCGAAGGGCATAATAAATTAAGTGAATTGCACTTTCTTTGCCGATTCCCTTCTAGTTTTGTCAGTCATGAAGGGCTTTCTGATAAAAAAAAGAATAGTACAGGTAAAGAATGGGAGGGATCAGCATGGTCAATAAAAGTGTCGCTACAGAGGAGATATTAAGGATGATAGCTGAGATCAGTACCAGCCTGGAACGTTTGGAAATTTCATATGGGGAAACTGTAAATACAGTGCGGTGCAAACTATGGGCGGAGCAATATACATTAGTTAACGAAGCCCAGGAAGCCATTGAGAAAGCCGAGGATTATTGGGTAAATGCTGAAGCTGTAAACCATTCCTTTTCCCTTGCCCCGAAAAAAACAATAATAAAGCATAATGTTCTCACTGAATTGCACGTATAAGCCAGAGGAATATCATTTTATAATGAAGTGGATTATAATAAGGGAAACAATTGTGCGGAGGAATATATTGTGCAAAAAGAAAAACTGCAGCTATTAACGGAACAATTAATAAAATTTACGAACCAAGCGGATGATATCTATGAGGGTGTACGGAAGGAAGGAAAGGAAAAGGATTTTTTTTCGGATGTCAAGCCGTTTGCAGACCAGGTAAGGACCGCATGCATCGAATGGGAAACCGGAATGAAGAAGTGGATGAAAGAAACCGAATTTAGGCATCTTTTCCCCGAGCAAATCGAACAAACCGCCCATAACCTTTCTGATGTGGCCGTACAGGCATTTTTTCCTAAAACAAGTTATAAGCGATTTAAAAGCCATGTTCAATCGGTGGAATTCATCCTTAATAATGTAAGAACGGAAATCAATCGGATTTTATCATAAAAATATCTACACTTTATTACCCCTTTTTTCATATATTATCAGAACCATGTAATGAAAAAAGAGGAGGGCTCATTGACATGATGAGATCCGGTTTTAACCAAATCTCCCCAAATCAAGGACAGTTTCCTCAATCAATGACGGAATATTGGGGAGGGTACCAGCAGCCAATGCCGTATCCTCCGCCCAATAATCATGAACAACCATTTATGTATCCATATCATCTCCAGGATACAGGGGGCTATATGACACCATATCATGATCCTTATCAGCAAGCGGCCTATCATCCATTCCAAGCAGTCCAGCAGCAGGCGATGCCTGTGGGAGCTTATCCAGGCAGCAGTGTGATGCAGCCAATGGCACAAATGCAGCCAATCCAGTCCAATCAGCAGCCGCAAGCTTTTAGTCCGTTCGCCAATCCGTTACAGCCAGCTAAAAGACCTCCGCAAGGTCAGCAGCAGGCTCATAATCCATATCCTAAGCAGCAGTTCATGCAAAAACCCCAGCCGTCTGGTTTCAAATCGGTCATGAATCAATTCAAAACACAAGATGGCTCGATGGATATAACGAAGATGATGAATACAGCTGGACAAATGATGAATACAGTTTCTCAAGTATCTTCAATGGTCAAAGGAGTAGGGGGCTTCTTTAAAGCTTAGATGGTGAATAAAGGAAAAGCAGACTTACAAGTGACCCAGCCACTTTTTTAAGTCTGCTTTTATTCATTTCTAATGGATTTCAATCCGATTCCCCCTGATTTTGGGTAGCTGAAGCGTGAGGATGCCATCGCGATGTCGAGCGATGACATTTGCTTCATCAATGGGTTTTGGAAAGGAAATGGTTCTTGAAAGAGTGCCTGCTGAAACTTCTTTTTGAAACATTCCTTGATTATTATGTCTTCTATCTACTTGCTTTGCAGTTATGGTTACCTCATGGGCCAGTACATCAATGGATATTTGGCTGCGTGCAATTCCAGGCAAAGTGGCGGTAAGGGTATATTCTGAATGAGTTTCATGAACATCAACCGGAAAGCTGCGTTCTTTCGCAGAACCGAAGAAATCGTCAAGAGATTGCAGCATGCCTTTAGGAGGCCTTTCGGAAAACAGCCGATCCATTTTGTTAATGAAATGGGTAAAGGGTTCTTTTCTCCGATTATTATTATTTTCAGAAGAGGTCATCACGGTGCTCCTTTCTAAAAAATTCCTTTGCCTATAGGCTATGTGAGGAATTAAGAAATGTGAATGCACTGTTGGGTTTCAGATAAAGGACTATAGGGAATAACGTTACTGAATGATTAGAAAAGGAAATGAGGGGTTTATATGACAGATAATAGCAAGCTTTCCTACATAGATACCGGGAAAGGAAATGAAACATTGTTGTTTATTCATGGATTTTGCGGAAGCCATGAATATTGGAGTGACATCATTGCTGAATTAAAGGATGAATACCGGGTTATTGCCGTTGATTTACGGGGGCATGGTGCAAGTGAGGAAATGGGGGAATCTTTCTCGATTGAAGATATGGCTGCTGATATTGCGTCATTACTGGACGAGCTGGAAATCGGAAAGGTATATATGTTTGGTCATTCGCTTGGGGGATATATCACCTTGGCGTTCGCAGAAAGGTTTCCTGGGAAATTGTCTGGTTTTTCATTGGTACATTCTACAGCTTTGCCGGACGATGAGACTGGAAAGGCTGGGCGCTTGAAATCTGTCGAGAAAATCAAAAGTGAGGGAATTCCTGCTTTCATTGACGGACTTATACCTAAGCTTTTCGCTAATCCCGAAGATTCCAATATTGAACAAACTAAGGAAATCGGCTATAAAACAAGTGAAAGCGGTGCAATAGGGTCTTTACATGCCATGAGGAACAGAATAGACAGAAATCATGTGCTCCAAGATACAAAGTTGCCTGTCTTATTGGTTGCAGGTGAAGAGGATAAGCTCATTCCCGTTGAAAAAACCTTTTCTGTAAAAGGGAGCCATATCCATGAAGTTATACTTAAGGGCAGCGGCCATATGGGAATGCTGGAAGCTCCAAACAAACTACTCGAAGAAATCATTCGCTTTGTCGAAAAGAATTAAATGATAAAAGACCGAGCTGGAGACGGGATGTTGCCGTTTCCAGCTTTTTTTTGAATAGGAAATAGTTTCCCTTTTGTATAGAACGTTCATTCGGTAGAATAGGAGTATGAGGTGGTTATATGAAACTGCGAAAAAATTTACAAGAAGTTATTAAGGATTTAAAAACAAATGAGGATTTTAAAGATAACATCGTACATTGGCAAGTAATTGAAGCGAAAGAGGCAAAACATGTCCCTTTTCCCGCTGCAATGAATGATAAGATCAAGCATGCTCTTGAAATACGGGGGATAAAGGGGTTGTACACCCATCAGGCAACTGCATTTGATACTGCTGTCAGTGGCAATAGCCTTGTGGCGGTCACACCAACAGCTTCTGGTAAAACATTATGCTATAATTTGCCGGTCCTTCAAAAAATACTGGAAAATGAAAAAACCAGGGCGCTTTATATATTTCCGACAAAGGCGCTGAGCTATGATCAAAAAAGCGAATTGAATGAAATGATCGATGAAATGGATGCTAAGATAAATAGTTATACATACGACGGGGACACACCTTCAAACATCAGGCAAAAAATCCGCCAGGCCGGGCATATCGTGATCACCAATCCTGATATGCTCCATTCCGGAATCCTGCCCCATCACACGAAATGGGTCTCTTTGTTTGAAAACTTGAAGTATGTGGTCATTGATGAACTTCATATTTACCGCGGCGTTTTCGGAAGTCATACAGCCAACGTCATAAGAAGGTTAAAAAGGATCTGCAAGTTTTATGGAAGCGACCCTGTATTCATCTGTACTTCCGCTACGATCAATAACCCAAAAGAGTTAGCAGAAGAGCTTACGGAAAAACAAATGGTCCTTATCGATAATAACGGAGCCCCAAGTGGGAAAAAGCATTTTGTATTTTATAATCCCCCAATAGTCAATAAACCGCTCAACATACGAAGGAGTGCGGTTTTGGAAGTCAGGAAGCTGGCAAATGAATTTTTGAAAAATAAAATACAAACCATCGTTTTTGCGCGAAGCAGGGTTCGAGTGGAAATTCTATTGACGTATTTACAGGAACTTGTGTCAAAGCAATTGGGGCCAAAATCGATCAGGGGCTATCGCGGCGGATATCTGCCAACACAGCGGAGGGAAATTGAACAAGGCCTCAGGGATGGTTCCATTTATGGGGTGGTTTCCACAAATGCACTTGAGTTGGGTGTCGATATCGGCCAGCTTCAGGTTTGCATTATGACCGGTTACCCTGGATCCATATCGAGTGCCTGGCAGCAGGCTGGTCGAGCAGGAAGAAGGCATGGTGAAGCGTTGATCATCATGGTCGGCAGTTCAAGTGCCCTTGATCAATATATCGTACAGCATCCCGATTATTTCTTTACCAGAAATCCAGAAACGGCAAGAATTAATCCGGATAATCTTTTGATCTTGGTTGATCATGTAAAATGTGCAGCATATGAGCTGCCATTTAAAAAAGGCGATACTTTTGGGAAAACAGAGATTATGGACGTTCTTGAATTCCTTACGGAAGAAAGGGTCTTACACCTAAATGGGGATAAATGGCATTGGATGAATGATGCTTTTCCCGCAAGCAATATCAGCCTGCGCTCAGCGGCACAGGAAAATGTCGTGATCATCGACCAAACGAATGCACCGGTTAATCGGGTCATAGGGGAAATGGATACGTTCAGTGCAATGACCCTTCTTCACGATGAAGCCATTTATTTACACCAGGGAATTCAATTTCAGGTGGAAGAACTTGATTGGGATGAAAAGAAGGCTTATGTACGTGAAGTCAATGTGGACTATTATACGGATGCTAACCTTGCTGTCCAATTGTCTGTATTGGAAGTCGATAAACAGCGAACTTTCGCTTCGACAGCAGCTGCTTTTGGTGATGTCGCAATCCGGGCGATGCCTACGATCTTCAAAAAAATCAAATTTGAAACTCATGAAAATATTGGTTCAGGTCCAATCAGTCTCCCTGAGATGGAACTGCATACGAGTTCGGCCATGCTTTCCATGGATCCTGATATATTTAAGTGGGACGAAAATCGAATAGAACAAGGAATGATAGGTGCTTCGCATGCGCTTAATTACATGATTCCGCTATATGTTATGTGCGATCCGCATGATATTCATGTTTATCCGCAGGTGAAGGCAGCGCATAATGAAAAACCGACCATTTTTATCTATGATAGTTATCCGGGAGGCATAGGGTTAAGTGATAAAGTATATGAAAATTCTGAAGTCATTCTGCTGGAAACAATATCAATGATCGATAATTGCACTTGTGAAAGCGGCTGTCCTTCCTGTATCGGTACAGAATCCGCAACGAAAACAGCCAAGAGTGATGCCAAACAATTATTAGGCCAATTTTGTAAGCAAAAACATTAATAGATTGCAGTGATAGATGAAAAGAGGTGTAATTTCATGTCTTTAAAAAATAAATTGAACCGCATGAAAACGCATATGAACCTGGGGAAACATCCTTCTCCTGTAGAAGAAAGTGACCAGGCAGTGAATGAAGAAATTCCTTACTTTGAAAAGTGGCAGGAGAACGATACCGATTCCTTTCACTTCGACGGTGACTATTGTTTCATTAGGGAAGTCCGCTACCCTATAAATCACAAACACGGGTTATATGAATTTTCCGAGCTGAAAAAGGTCGTAAAAGAGTGGAATCAAACTTCATTGGAGCATCCACTCTCCGCCAGGGGCGTTAAGAGTGAAGATCTGTTTTTCTTCGATACGGAAACGACAGGGCTAGGAGGCGGAGCAGGCAATACCATTTTTTTACTAGGGTATGCCTATTTAGAAGGTGAAGAAGTAGTCGTGAAGCAACATATCCTTCCGCAGCCTGGAAGTGAAATACCGCTATATCAAAGCTTTCTGGAAAACATCAATTACGAAACGCTTGTCACATATAATGGTAAATCCTTTGATTGGCCCCAGCTAAAAACGAGACATACCTTGATAAAGGAACATGTACCAAAACTACCGGAATTCGGACATTTCGATTTGTATCATGCTTCAAGACGACTTTGGAGAAACAAATTGGAACGAGTGAAATTATCAGCTGTCGAAACAGATATTCTAGGTGTACATAGGGAGGATGATATTCCTGGATATTTGGCTCCGATGATTTATTTTGATTTTGTTGAGAGGAAGAATCCGGAAATACTGTTTGGGATCATGAAGCATAATGAATTGGATATCTTATCACTGATCACTTTGTATATTCATTTGTCCCGAAAAATCCTCCAAATCGATGGATATACCGAAGAGTCCATGGAAATTGCACGATGGCTTGCTTATTTGGGGAAAAAAGAGGAGTCAGTTGAGACCTATCAAAAAATACTGGAAGCGGGTAATGAGGAAGATCGGATATTAGCCGGCCATGCCTTAGCCTTCCAGAAAAAGAAACAAAAACAATTCGATGAAGCTTTGGAAATTTGGAAGGAAGTCGCCTTAAAAGGGAATGTGCAAATTAGGATACAGGCACAGATTGAATGTGCAAAATTATACGAACATCAATTTAAGGACGTCGGTCATGCTCTAAAATGTTCGATAATCGCGCATCAAGAGATGCTTAGGGAAGGGACGGCCCTGGAAAAAAAACAGCTGGAATTGGAAAAGAGGATCCGGCGGCTTGAAAAGAAAGAGGAATCAAAGGATATTTCCGTATATAAGGGACCAAGAAACTTTTTTTAGTGCAAAAGGCCGAAAATAAAAAATATGAATACAATTATTGTAGCCTTCAACTATTGTGTGTAAAATGGAAAGAGTTGAGGGTGGAATTCAGAAACGTTCATTTCATGCCTTTACATCATATAAAATTAAGGTGAAAGCGGAGCGGAGAAATGTATAAAACGACTTTATTTCTATTTTTTGTAGTTCTTTGTTTAACGATAGTTTTGTTTACTTCATTAAAAGACAGTCTCTATTCCTTTTTATAGAAAATTCCTCATTTCATTTGACGGTTAGCTAGATATAATAATGATAGTGTACTTATTGACAGCCATCCATCGTTTTATACTTATTCTGTATAAATAGGTCATTTCATCAGTACACGTATCCCCTTTTTTTCATAGTCTGTAATGGTAAGACTAAACTTATCATGATGAAAGGGGACGTATTATAAATGTATTTTCGTAATTGTGGAGGAAATAACCCCAATGTAATGGGCACATCCAATGTAATGGGCACATCCAATGTAATGGGAGCATACGGGAACGCACCTGGAGTAATGGGCGCATCAACTGGTAAAAACTCCAACGTAATGGGAGCGTCTACTGGTAAAAAATCTAACGTAATGGGAGCCTATAGTCCAACGGCTGTGTCTCCAGCGCAATATGGTCCATCGGCTGTGTCACCAGCGCAATATGGTCCAACACAAACATCTCCATCTCAAGTTGCCCCAGCGCAAGTCTCTCCAACACAGCAATTTGTCAATACGAATGTTTCGAACACAGTGATCCCTGTCGTTCATCCATCACATACTACAAATGTCAATAAACATGTGAACACGTTTAAGCATTATTTCCCGCATACTCAATCCGTGGTGAACGAGTGCTATAATCAACACTTGATTTGTGGAAGGCCGCCGCACAACCCATGCTGTCCGCCTAGGCATTTCGGATACTAAAAAATAAGGGCTTATTAAGCCCTTGTTTTCTTATATAATCATGTCATGTTAAAGGAGATTAGCCAAGAGATGAAGGTTTTGTATATGACGGGCTACAAGGCTTTTGAATTCGGGATATTCAAAAATGACCATGATGCCGTAAAATATATAAAGAAAGCGATGAAGCAGCGTCTCCTGCCATTGGTGGAAGACGGGCTGGAATGGGTGATCATCTCAGGTCAATTGGGTACGGAACTATGGGGTGCCGAAGTGGTGTTCGAATTACAGGAAGAATATCATCAGCTTAAATTAGGGGTGCTTACTCCTTTCCTGAAACAGGAAGAGTCATGGAACGAGACGAATCAAGAATATTACCGATCCATATTGGCCCGTGCCGATTTTGTTGAGTCCATTTTCAACAAACCATATGAAGGGCCACAACAGCTGAAAACCAAAAATAGGTATATGGTCCATAAAAGCGATGCCATACTCATCATTTTCGAAGCTGAAAAAGAAGGATCAGCCCGATATCCTTATTTCGAGGCGATGAAAAAGGCGGAAACACAGCCTTACCCCATCTTTCAGATAAACTTTGATGATCTGCAACTGGCTGCGGAAGAAGCCAGCTGGTCCGAAGAATGATGGAGTGAAAATAATTATGGATTAAAAGTTGTTTCTAAAGCATAATCATATTATGATGAAATTTAGATACAGATTTAATGGGATTACATAACGTTCTCTGAAACAGTAAGCTTACAAAATGGTGTTTCGTTGACAAACCCAAGCAGATTTGAAAAAATAATAAAAAGTCGATTGTATTGGCGAAAGTATTGAGGTGAAGTCTTATGCTATCAGATAAGATAAAATTAACGGCTAAAGATATTCTTGAAAAAGATTTTAAAACAGCCATGCGCGGTTATAAACCTGAAGATGTGGATCAATTCCTGGATCTGATCATTAAAGATTATGAAGTGTTCCATCAGGAAATTGAAGATCTAAAACAAGAAAATCTTAAATTGAAAAAACAAGCCGAAGAGAGTACAAAACGTCCAAATCAACCTGCACCAAGTGCCACTCCGGGAACCACTAACTTTGACATTCTTAAACGGTTATCCAACTTGGAAAAGCACGTTTTTGGTAACAAGCTTTTTGACTGAGATTTTGCATTGTAAAAGTGAAAGTGATTTTGGTATTGAGTTTTCGTGAATAATGGAGTATAATCAATTATGTTATGTTAACGTTTGGGTAATTGCTGCTGCATTTATGCAGTAGAGGAAAGTCCATGCTCGCACGGACTGCGATGTCCGTAGTGTTCGTGCCTGGCGAAAAAATAAGCTTGGGCAGCAATCTTGGATTGCTGACGGCTGGGAAAATGCCTAAGTCCTTTTGGATATGGCATGAATACCTATAAAAGTGCCACAGTGACGGAGCCTTTACAGAAATGTAAAGGGTGGAACGAGGTAAACCCCACGAGCGAGAAACCCAAATTAATGGTAGGGGCGCTTTCTTCCTTGGAATTGAACGAGGAGAAGGACAGAAGCACTTGCTTCTGTAGATAGATGATTACCGCCGAAGTACGAGACGCGAGTCGCTTGCAGTACTGAGGAACAAAACATGGCTTACAGAACGTTATCATATAACACCAAAAGCACAACTCTCCTTTTAAAAGGGGAGTTTTTGTTTATGGAGAATGCTCTTCTATAAAAAGATCGGGCATTTCCATTTATTTTTCGTTTTCTGTAACACGGCTGTGTTAAACTTAAAACTTGGCATTGCGTTCGAATGATTAGGAAAATGGCTTACATGAAGTCTGTCGGTAACGTTTTTAAAAATAGTGTTGGAATGTTAAGCATTTCTTTGATTCTGGGTATCCTATTTATAAAGGTACCTTAACGCTTCTGTTAGCCCCAAAATGAAGGAATCAAGACAGAACTTCAAACTTCAGGATAATGGATGGGAAGCATACATAATTGGTTGGATGTTTTAATTCCAAGGTGTATTTAAGGTACAAGGATCATTGAGTAAAGCTATACTTCACGGTGATTAATACGCTGCATGATCGGCTAATTGATATATAAAAACGCGGTGGACCATAAGGTTTACATGTAAAAAATCAATGCCTGATTCTAAATACATAAAGGAAAGAAATTCGGGAAAAAGTGCCATTGATTTGGATTAATGGAAAGAAGGTGCAGGATTAATGAAACAATTCGATATAATCGCTACATCAGCAATGGGATTGGAATCAATTGTTGCCAAGGAAGTGCGGGATCTTGGTTACGATTGTCAAGTCGAAAATGGTAAAATCACCTATAAAGGGGATCAATCCGCCATTGCCCGCTCTAATTTATGGCTGCGCAGTGCCGATAGGGTGAAAATTAAAGTCGCGGAATTCAAAGCATATTCATTTGATGAGTTGTTTGAAAAAACAAAGGCCTTGAATTGGGAGGATTTCTTATCAGCCGATGTCGAGTTTCCCGTGAGTGGAAAATCCGTTAAGTCAAAGCTATACAGTGTCCCTGATTGTCAGGCTATTGTAAAAAAGGCGATTGTTGATAGATTGAAAAGTAAATATAAGCAAGTATCTTGGTTTGCGGAGACAGGACCTTTGTTTAAAATTGAAGTGTCTATTTTAAAAGATGTAGTGACACTTACCATAGACACTTCAGGTGCAGGTTTGCATAAACGGGGGTATCGTACAGGGCAGGGAGAGGCGCCCCTAAAAGAAACATTGGCGGCTGCGTTAATCATGCTGACCAATTGGAAACCGGATAAACCTTTTATAGATCCATTTTGTGGATCTGGAACGATTCCCATCGAGGCGGCCTTAATTGGGCAGAATATAGCACCTGGGTTTAATAGGGAATTCGTTTCCGAAACCTGGTCATGGATGGACAGCAAGGTTTGGGATGAAGCGCGGATTGAGGCTGAAGATTTAGCTGACTATGATCAATACTTGGACATAACCGGATGTGATATTGACCATCGAATGGTCGATATAGCTAAGGCGAATAGTTTTGAAGCCGGTCTTGGTGATCTAATTGATTTCAAACAAATGCAGGTGAGGGATATCTCGACCAAGAAAGAGTATGGTGTCATTGTCGGGAACCCTCCTTATGGAGAACGTCTTGGTGAGAAAAAAGAGGTAGAGCAGATGTATAGGGAAATGGGCCAGGCCTTCAAGAAGCTTGATACATGGTCGGTATACATGATTACCTCCAACCCTGACTTCGAACAGCATTACGGTAAGCCTGCAACGAAAAAAAGGAAATTGTTCAATGGTTTCATCCGTGCCGACCTTTATCAATATTGGGGGAAAAGGCCGCCAAGGCAGCCTCAAGGTGAATGAGTAGGTAGAATATAATGGAGGATTTTGTTAGTCAGGACGATTTATTCATAATAGGTTCCAGTCTTGCTTATCATTTCCTTTTCTGTTATTATAATAATGAATTATTTTTGTTCAGATTTAAGGAATACCTTAATATTCTTTTGAGCAAGGATAGTAATATAATGTGTGGAGAACACACTAGGAGGCAACAAAAATGGAACAAGGTAAAGTAAAATGGTTTAACGCAGAAAAAGGTTTTGGATTCATCGAACGTGAAGGTGGAGACGATGTATTCGTACATTTCTCAGCTATCCAAGGCGAAGGTTTCAAAACACTTGAAGAAGGCCAAGACGTTACATTTGATGTAGAACAAGGTCAACGTGGACCACAAGCATCAAACGTAAACAAAGCTTAATTCAACCTTATATTATTTACAGACAGGCTCTCTTGGAGCCTGTCTTTTATTTTACGAATCGGGCAACCGGACAGCATACATACATATTGCCTTTCATTCTTATAATAGGTAAATATCTTGACTACTAATGTGAAATAAAGGATAATATACTTTTGCCTAAGATAATAATGATTCGGATTCTATATAATGATGATAGATAAAAGGGGAGACCATGATGCTTAAAACACTGCCTTTTTCGGTAACAAAGGAAGATTCTTTTTACGATAAGCTTTCAGAATGGATCGGTGATGTTTTTTACGATATTCTTCCCGAAAAAGGATTTGAGCTGCGTGACGAACAAATCTTCATGGCTTTTCAGTTAGAAAAAGCCTTCAAAGAAAAAAATGTAAGTTTTGCTGAAGCAGGGGTAGGGACCGGTAAGACTTTGGTCTATTTACTATATGCGATTTGTTATGCGAGATATACGAATAAACCGGCAATTATTTCATGTGCAGATGAAACGTTGATTGAACAGCTTGTCAAAGAGGAAGGCGACATCCAAAAAATCAAGAATGCTTTAGGTATTGAAGTGGATGTTCGGCTTGCCAAATATCACGATCAATATGTATGTCTTAAAAAATTGGATTATGCTGTGAATCATGAGGATTCAGAGGGGATAGATCAGCTCTATGATGAACTTCCCAAGTTTGTTCATGATAACTCATCCATGAACGCCTATACAGCATATGGGGACCGTAAACAGTATCCATATTTAAATGATGAAGACTGGTCTAAAGTTGGCTGGGATCAGCTTCAAAACTGTTTTACTTGTGATAAACGCCATCGTTGTGGGCAAACCCTATCACGGGACCATTACCGAAAATCAAGTGATTTGATCATTTGTTCACATGACTTCTTCATGGAGCATGTATGGACTAAGGAAAAGCGTAAGCGTGAAGGTCAGTTACCATTACTGCCTGATCATAGCTGCGTTGTCTTTGATGAAGGTCATCTTTTGGAATTTGCTGCTCAAAAGGCTTTAACTTATAAAGTTGGGGAACAAACCCTTGCTTCGGTTCTGGAATTGCTTACAGCTAATCAGGTTCGTGAAGAAACTTTATACATCATCGAGGACTTAATTGATATCAATGAAGAATTTTTTGATTTGTTGGATGAAAAAGCGATACATGTCAGCGGATCTAATCGTTATGAAATCCCGATGTCAAAAGAAATAACAAGCTTTGCCCAAAAGCTTCATAAAAAGGTTGAAGAGTTAGAGGAGAACCTTGTTTTTGAAGCGGAAATGTACACGATCAATGATTATGATCTAAAAGTGACGGAAGAGTATTTAGAGCAGCTGGGCTACTCCCTTTCTCTATTTGTGAAGGATGAACAGGCCGTTTCCTGGTTTGAAGAAAATGAAATGACCAAAACATTGGTCATCATGCCAAGGCTTGTGCAGGATATCTTGTCTGAACAGGTATTCTCGAAAAAAATCCCTTACATTTTTTCATCGGCAACATTATCGGATAATAAATCCTTCCAATATATTGCAGATAGTTTAGGGATAGAAAAGTATGACAGCTTTTCCGTTGAATCACCATTTGATTACGACGAAGTCATGAAAATGAACATGCCGGTCTTCGAAAATGGAAATCAATTGGCAAAACTTCAATATACAATGAAGACAATTGAGGAAAATGAAGGTCGAACACTAGTGTTATTCCATTCAAAAGAAGAATTGCAATGGTTCAAGGAAAACTGCCCAATATCATCTTATCCATTTTATTTTGAAGGGGAAGCGGAAATCAGTGAGCTTGTTAAGAAGTTCCAAGAGGATGAGCAATCTGTCCTTTTCTCCTATCATTTATGGGAAGGTCTTGATGTTCCAGGACCTTCATTACAAAATGTAGTGATACACTCGCTTCCATTCCCGCCTCGCGATCCGGTTTTCGAAGCCAAACGTAACTCGGTTACCGATTCATTCGAAGAAGTGGATCTTCCATACATGCTCCTTCGATTGCGCCAGGGAATAGGGCGTTTGATCAGGACGAGCAATGATACGGGAACCGTCCAGATTTTGATTGAAAAGGATCTTTCGGAACATGTGAAAGAGAAGATTGTATCCATTCTTCCTGTCACGATTTAAATAAAACCCGATCTAAAATGAGAGCCAAGGGAACCCCTTGGCTCTTATTTATTTGAATTTATTAATCGGAGTGGTTCTGAAATGAAAGTCTTTTGTATAATATGGTAAAGTGTAGTTGGAAGGAGCAGTGAATATGAAAAAAAAGAGTATAGAACTGATAGAAAAAGAGTTTAAAGAATATGTAAAGAAAATCTCGGCTTTTAATGAAGCTCTCGCGTTAATTTTTTGGGATTTGCGTACAGGTGCACCTAAAAAGGGAGTTGAGCAGCGTTCCGAAGTTATCGGTATGCTTTCCTCCGAAGTTTTCAATATGAGCACAAGTAAGGAAATGGAATCCTTCATTGAAGAACTTTCGATGGATGAAGCCATTCTTAGTGAATCGATGAATAAGATGGTACAAGAGTGTAAAAAAGAGTTTGAAAGGAATAAGAAAATTCCTGCGAACGAATATAAGGAATTCGTCATTTTACAATCGCGTTCTGAAAGTGCATGGGAAGAGGCAAGGGAAAAAGCTGATTTTTCTTTATTTCAACCTTATCTGGAGCAAATTGTAGCATATACCCGTAGGTTCGTAGAGTACTGGGGATATGAAGGGACGAAATATAATACCCTTTTAAACATATATGAACCAGGCATGACTGTAGACATACTTGACAGCGTATTCAGTGAGCTTCGGTCGAGGATCGTTCCCTTGGTGAAACAGATTGCAAAAAGCGAACATAGACCGGAAACAGCGTTCCTATATAAAGAATTTCCAAAAGAAAAACAGCATCAACTCAACTTGGAAATTTTAAAACAGCTAGGATACGATTTCAAGGCAGGCAGGCTTGATGAAACAGTTCACCCTTTTGAAATTAGAATAAATAGGGGCGATGTCCGGGTGACGACCCGATACGATGAAAATGATTTTAGGGGGGCAATCTTTGGTACCATTCATGAATGTGGACATGCCATTTATGAGCAGAATATCGCCGAAGAGCTAACCGGAACACTTCTCGATAGCGGGACATCCATGGGGATCCATGAATCACAATCTTTGTTTTTCGAAAACTTCATTGGACGGAACCATAGCTTTTGGAAAAATAAATTTTCCTTATTAAAAGAATATGCTCCCGAACAATTCCAAGATGTGTCGCTGGATGAGTTTTACCGGGGCATTAACGAATCAAAACCATCGTTCATCCGTATTGACGCAGATGAACTGACGTATCCTCTACATATTATGATTCGGTATGAGCTGGAAAAGGCCCTCTTTAATGGGGAACTTGAAGTGAAGGATTTACCGCAAGTCTGGAATGAAAAATACAAGGATTATTTGGGAATTGCACCTGAAAATGATGCAATGGGCGTGTTGCAAGATGTACACTGGGCAGATGGCAGCTTTGGCTATTTCCCTTCTTATGCATTGGGATATATGTATGCAGCCCAATTCAAGCAATCGATGCTTAAGGATTTGCCTGATTTCGATGAACTGTTGGAAGCTGGTGAAATTGAACCAATCAGGAAATGGCTTAATGAAAAAATACATAAATACGGAAAAACAAAAAAGCCGCTGGAGATTTTGAAAGAAACGACAGGGGAAGGCCTGAATGTCCAGTATTTAATAAATTACCTTGAAAATAAATATAAAGAAGTTTATAAAATCAAATGAATCAAAGAAGAAGGACTTGGATTAAATCTCAGCCCTTCTCAGTTTGTAGACAAGAGGGTTCGGAATTAAAAAATTCCGGACCCATTTTTAAATTCCATATAAATTTCTGCTTAAAGTTATGAGATTGGGCTCAGTGGCTCAAAGATATGAGTCCAGGGGAGACACCGCAGGCGCAAAGGCGCCGAGAAGGCTCCCGGACCGCCCGCGGAAAGCGAGTGGCTGAAGAGGAAATCAACGGTCTAATTGACAAACCATAAAAAAGAAGAAGGACTTGGATTAAAACTCAAGCCCTTCTTCTTTTTTATGGTCGCTGCAAAAACGCATGGTATAATACCAGTAAAATGGAATATGATGTTTTTTTGATAGGAAATCCAGGTTATTTAGGTTTTTGATTTCGCAATTTTCTAATAATACGAATAATGATTTATTTTTTTAATTTAAAGTTCGGTTTTTATCAAAAATTACTTTTCAAATAGAGCCAGCGTTGATATAATTCATATATTAATAACATATTAAGTTTCACTCGTATAATAGCAGGGATATGGCCTGCAAGTTTCTACCGGATTACCGTAAATAATTCGACTATGGGTGAGTAATAGATCTTGTTGCGTAAATGAAGGCCTTTGCTTATTCATTTTTCATTCATGCCCAAGAAGTATTGCTTCACTCCAAAAAAGTGCCGCAATGTTTCTTGGGCTTTTTTATATGCCGGGAAATAATTGTGTGGTTTATGGATCAATAAACATCCAAGATTGGGAGGAACCTTCATGCAACTTTTAAAGGAAAAAATCTTGTCCGAGGGTCAAGCTTTATCAGAAGATATTTTAAAAGTAGATTCATTCTTAAATCATCAAATGGATCCTATGCTAATGAAAGAAATTGGTAAAGAATTCGTTAAACGTTTCGAACACAAGGAAATCACGAAAGTGCTGACAATTGAATCATCAGGCATTGGTCCTGGTTTGATGGCTGCTTTGGAATTGGAAGTTCCGCTCATTTTTGCCCGTAAACGTAAATCACTTACTTTAACAAATGATTTAGTGACGGCTTCCGTTCATTCCTTTACAAAAAAAGAAACCAATACCATTACGGTTTCCAATAAATATATTGAAGCTGGAGATAAGGTTTTGATCATCGATGACTTCCTTGCGGTCGGACAGGCAGCCAGGGGCTTGGTGGAAATCTGTAAGCAGGTTGGAGCAGAAGTGGCTGGAATCGGCATCGTGATTGAAAAAGCATTTCAAAGTGGTGGTAAGGATCTTAGGCAACAAGGTTTCCAAGTGGAATCACTTGCACGAATTGCTGAGTTGAAATTCGGTGAGATAACTTTCGCTGAGGAAAAGGAAGGAGCATCCGTCAATGTCTAATCAGTCACCATTAAAAGTTGCATCCTTAGGATTACAACATGTTCTCGCCATGTATGCCGGTGCAGTCGTCATTCCATTGATTGTCGGTGGGGCGCTGGAATTGACTGCAGCGCAGTTAACTTATTTAGTATCGATAGATATTTTGATGTGCGGGATAGCAACTTTATTGCAAGTGTGGAAAAATAAATTCTTTGGAATTGGGCTTCCGGTCGTCCTAGGCTGCACATTTACAGCAGTTAGCCCGATGATTGCAATTGGTACGCAATATGGAATCAACTCCATTTATGGATCTATTTTGGCGTCGGGATTGATCGTCATTATCATTAGTAAGTTCTTCGGAAAATTGGCAAGGTTCTTCCCGCCCATTGTCACTGGATCGGTCGTTTTGATTATTGGCATTACGCTCATTCCTGTTGCCATCAACAATCTTGGTGGAGGCCAGGGAGCTGCTGATTTTGGAGACTTGAACAATGTAGCGCTTGGTTTTGGAACTTTGTTATTTATTATATTCATGTATAAATTCTCAACGGGATTCTTACGCTCCATTTCTATTTTATTGGGGCTGTTAGTCGGTACCTTTGCTGCCTTTTTCCTTGGAAAAGTAGATTTTAGCTCAGTGGTCAGTGCGAATTGGCTGCATATGCCTCATTTTTTCTACTTTGGAACCCCGACATTTAACATCACGGCGATCATTACAATGACATTGGTGGCAATCGTCAGCTTGGTGGAATCAACTGGTGTTTATTATGCCCTTGGTGAAATCACGGATAAAGAAATATCAGAAGACGATCTAGCTCGCGGATATCGTGCTGAAGGTCTGGCCATCATGATTGGCGGCTTGTTCAATTCGTTTCCGTATACAGCCTTTTCACAAAATGTCGGCTTGATTCAATTGTCGGGCATTAAAACAAGGAATGTCATATACACAACAGCGGGCATTCTCATTTTCATAGGATTTGTTCCAAAAATCGGTGCTTTCACGACAATTATCCCTTCATCCGTGCTTGGCGGTGCAATGGTTGCGATGTTCGGGATGGTAATTGCCGCTGGAATTAAGATGTTGAGCAAAGTGGATTTTGCTTCTCAAGAAAATTTATTGATCATCGCTTGTTCAGTAGGTATGGGACTTGGGGTGACGGTCGTTCCTGAACTATTTGCACAAATTCCGGAAAGCTTTAAAATCTTGACGGAAAACGGTATTGTAGCCGGAAGTTTGACAGCCATTTTCTTGAATATCGTATTTAACATCATCCCTACAAAAGGGAAAGTGAAGGAAACGCATATTGAAGGGCGAAATGTAGCCTGATTAAACTAGTTTTAGTTAACTTGATAGAATCACAAATTTAATGCCCAAGATCCTCAAGAGATGAGGATTTTGGGCATTTTTTCATTTAGGCCGAATAATATCATGGATAATGAAATTGGCATTTTGTCAGATAAAAGGAAACTCTCTTCACTTTTTGAATATATTGATAGTATATGTTCAGGAAAGTAGTGATAGGGATGGAGAAAAAATATTGTATTCATTGTCGGACCATTCTAAACCAGGAGTATAGGTGCAGTGTGTGTGGAAAAGAGGAGTTTCAAAATATCATTATACAAGTGCAAAATCAATCTTCAGTAAAGAAGGAAGAATGAAAGTGCCCCTTACCGATTATAGGTAAGGGGTTTCTTGTTTCGTGATCACATTTTAATCATTAAGTTGATTTGAAGAGGAACTGCGCATTCCAATGAAATGGGTAAATGGATTTCTTCATGAAACCTATATTTTGGTATCGCCCACAATGACGGCGGGCGGTGTAATATCAATCAATGCATCCTCATCTGTTAAAGAGATGGCAATGTTACCGGCAAGCATGTTACCGAATTTTGCAGCAAAAGATTCAAGCCTAACGGCATGCCAGTCCCCCAATCATTATTCTCCCACGGATATCCCCTGTCATGCCAATAAGGATGCTAATGAATTCCTGAAGGCGTTTGAATGTCCAAAAGAAAGAACTAACGGACTTAACGGCCAGGATGATTCCATTTAACCATTTTGTGATTATTGCGATGATTTCCAATTTCGTTCCTCCGCTTCCATGGTAATGTTCTCTAATTTATCAGATTTATAGTCGTTTTTACCTAGTCAGTTAGAAGAAAAGAAAAAATATTATGAAATGCGAATAAATATAACCATATAGCTATAAAGCATAATTGATATCCGGGTGGGTATATTAACCATATCATGAATAATCAGGGGTGGAATCATGCCATATTTATTATCTGCATCACATATAAAGCTGCCACATTTACTCTCACAGGAAAAAATCATGGAATTTTCGAGAGAAATATTTGGAGCATCATTTAAGAATATAGAACGGTTACTAAAAGCCTTTAAGAATGGGCAAGTGGAAAATCGATATTTTTCAAATGATCTTGAATGGTTTAAAGAGGATCATTCTTTTGCCGATCGTAATGATTTATATATAGAGCAAGCAGTCAAGTTTGGGAAAGAAGCTATAGAAAAATGCTTAGCCAACAGAGAATTTTTAAAAGAAGAACTGCAGGCAAACGAGCTAGATGCTTTCTTCTTTATCTCAAGCACGGGTATTGCTACCCCGACCATTGATGCCAGGATAATGAATGAACTTCCATTTAACCCGCATACTAAAAGGATTCCGATTTGGGGGCTTGGCTGTGCAGGGGGAGCGAGCGGCCTATCACGTGCTTTTGAATATTGCCAAGCATACCCGACGGCGAAGGTCATTGTTTTAAGCGTGGAGTTATGCAGTCTGACATTTCAAAGGAACGATATTTCCAAAAGTAATTTAATTGGAACTTCCTTATTTTCTGATGGAGTAAGCTGTATTTTGGTTTGCGGTGATGAAGTGCAGAATGAACAGTTTTCAAAAAAAGTAAGACATTTGCAATTTTTGGATTCTCAATCTACGCTTATGCCGAAATCATTGGATGTAATGGGGTGGGACGTTAAGGATCAAGGATTATACGTGATCTTTTCGAAAGATATCCCTACAATCATCAAGGATTGGCTTAAACCGAATGTTCAAGAGTTCTTAATGGAGAATGGATTCGATCTAAGTGACATAAAAGATTTCATCGCTCATCCTGGAGGCAAAAAAGTAATCGATGCTTATCACGAAGCCCTCGGATTCGATGAAAGCATGACGGCAGAGTCAATGAGAGTATTGAGGGAATTTGGAAATATGTCCTCAGCAACAATTTTGTACGTCCTGGAGAGGTTCATGCAAAGGGGCGGGAATAAAGGTGAGGCGGGCTTGGCTGCTGCATTAGGGCCTGGGTTTTCATCTGAACTAGTGTTAATGAGGTGGACGTGATGATCTTTGCCATTTTCATTATCGTGATCGCAATACAACGCCTGGTTGAATTATATATCGCCAAACAAAATGAAAAACAGCTGAAAGCTGCAGGAGCAGTGGAATACGGTGAGTCCCATTACAGATGGATGGTTCTAATGCATCTTAGTTTTTTTATTGTTCTCATTATTGAAGTGATCATGCTTGAAAGGAATATGTCTGGACTTTGGCCAATTTGGCTGACCCTGTTTCTAATTGCGCAGTCAGGCAGGATTTGGGCAATCCGTTCATTGGGAAAACATTGGAATACAAAAATCATAGTGGTTCCTGATGCCGATGTAGTCATTAAAGGTCCTTATAAATATGTCAAACATCCGAACTATATCATAGTCGCAACTGAGATTTTAGTTATTTCCTTATTATTCAATGCATATTATACTGCTATCATCTTCAGTTTATTGAATGTCTGGATGATGACGGTAAGAATCCCGATGGAAGAGAAGGCATTGAAGGAACACACGGAATATTCTACGGTTTTTAAGGGAAAATAATAAAAAAAATTAATTTCGTATTGAAAATGATTATCGTTCGTGATAAGATTCTAAATGAAGATGAAAATTATTCTCATTCGGATCTCGATCATTTTATTTAAATAACTAATAACTAAAAGCTAAACAATATATAAGAGGATGGTGTTAGTAATGGTTTGGGTATTCATTTTATTGACAATCGCTACATATGGTTTTGTGATGAAACATGTATTGAATAATATTCAAAAACCGGCAAAGGCAGTAAAACCTTATACCGGGTCACCAATTGAAAACCGAGCTGCTTTTAACCCCACCCCTACAACCAGGTAAACATCCTGGTTTTTTTTTTGCATTCCAAGTCAATATGAATCAAACTGCTTGAATCCACCGATCGGTGGTTTTTTTTTGAACATGGACTGTAATGAATCATATAGTAAAAATAAAGCTGATGGTATGAATAACAAACGAAATCGTTTACAATAAGAATATCAAAATGACGATAGATTAAGGGGTATGGATTCATGATTCAAGAAACATTAAAGCAACAGTCCAAATTGGGGATTTTGACTGCCATGTATGAGAAATTTCAATCGGCAGGTGATACAGGCAATGCCGATAAACTGAAACAGTTAATCATGAAAGTGGATAATGAGGAGTTCATCATTGCTTTTTGCGGGCATTTTTCAGCGGGGAAATCCAGTATGATCAATTTTTTTCTTGGTGATCAAGTACTGCCTTCAAGTCCGATTCCAACGAGTGCAAATACGGTAAAAGTCCAAAAAGGGGAAGACTATGCCAAGGTCTTTTACCATCATCAGCCACCCGTATTATTTCCTGCACCTTATGATTTTAAAGAGGTCAAGAAATTTGCAAAGGATGGAGACTCAGTATCGGCAATAACGATAAGCTCCAATGATTTTTCACTGCCGGATTCATGTGCGATCATGGATACGCCAGGAATTGATTCAACAGATGATGCACATAGAGTCTCTACGGAATCTGCCTTGCATCTGGCTGATGTTGTTTTCTATGTCATGGACTATAATCACGTCCAATCAGAGGTGAACTTCTTATTCACGAAAGAATTGTTAGAGGCTGAAAAACCGACATACTTAATTATCAATATGATTGATAAGCATGATGAGAAAGAGCTTAGCTTTCAAGACTTCAAGCTTTCCGTTACTGAAGCATTTGCGAACTGGAATGTATATCCTGATGGGATTTTTTATACTTCCGTAAGAGACTTGAACAATCGTGAAAATGAAATAGAAGTCGTCAAGCAATTCATATATGAAATGGCTGGCAAAGGTCTAAATGATGGCAAAGATGCCATCATGCAATCGGCTAATGCCCTTGTCGAAAGGCATCTTAATTGGCTGAAGGAGCAGTATGAAGAAGAACATGCAGATGATTTTGAAGTATTGTCGGAACTTCCTCATGAAGAACGAGTACACCTGACGAATCAAGTGGACAGCCTGTTGAAAGAAAAAAAATCATTAACGGGTCGCATAGAGGACATCAAGGTCCAATATGCTCATGCATTAGAAACGATTTTGAAAGGTGCGTACATCATGCCCGCGGCAACACGGGACCTAGGTAAATCTTTCTTGGAATCGGCTCAGCCCGACTTTAAAATGGGATTATTATTTGCCAAGAAAAAAACGGATGCCGAACGTGAGGCACGTATCAAGGCGTTTTTGAACGATTTACAAGAAAAGGTGAAAACCCAGCTTGAATGGCACCTTAAAGAATTAGCCGTTAAAATGCTTAATCAAGCGGAGATCCATGATTCACCGCTTGAAGGTAAGGCTCAGGCACTTCAGATCGAGGTAACGGAATCTTACATAAAAAATTCTTTGAGGCCACAAGTCGATATTACGGGGGAATACGTTTTAAACTATACGAATGATTTGGCATCAGCCATCAAAAAGAAAGCACGTGATGTATCTGAAGGATTTTTAAATGATTTGGTTGACGTTATGGAAGAAGTAGTGGAACAACAGTCCATATCCATCGATAAGGAGCTTGAAGGTTATTCTGAATTTGCGGAAGCCCTTAAAGTTACTGCTGCGATGAACGCGGAAATCGTTTACCAAACGGAGCGTTTAGAGGCCATTGCGAATCAAACTGAATCATTGGTCGATGATCGCGATATTGATATGCTTTTAACTCAATGGAATGAAGAGGAAAAAAATATTACGGTCAAAATCATGAAAACCGATAAAGGAAGTAGCTCAAGGTCAGTCAAGGAACAAATTGAAAGTGATCATTATAAAGAAAACAAGGAAGCTACACCTTCCGTGACTGTTTCTACATCTGATGCTGCTGATTTACGCGGAAAAGAAAAGCTGATGGAGACTGCAGCGAGTTTACAACAGGCGGCCAAGTTAATCCAACCTTTGAGAGGATTTCAATCACTTTATAAGGAATTGAAAGAGAAGGCAAATCGCTTGGAACAGCAGACGTTCACGGTTGCCCTCTTCGGTGCATTCAGTGCGGGCAAATCTTCCTTCGCCAATGCGTTGATGGGAGAAAGCGTCCTTCCTGTATCACCAAATCCGACAACTGCGGCAATCAACAAAATCATGTCTTCGGACGCAGAGCATCCACATGGAACGGCAACCGTCAAATTAAAGACCGAGGCGATGCTGTTGGAAGATGTAAGCCTTGCCTTGGCAGCTTTTGATAAATCGGCAAAGACTCTAGATGAAGCCCTCCAACTAGCAGGGCAAATCATTGCGAAGGCGGGGGAAGTCGATAAGGGGAAGACTCATTTATCCTTTCTAAGGGCGTTCCATCAAGGGCTGCCTGAGTACCAAAATGATTTAGGAAATGTGGTTACGGTAGATCTTGAAGGATTTAAACGTTTTGCTGCAGAAGAGTCCAAGTCATGTCTAGTTGATCTGATTGAATTACGTTATGACTGTGAAATGACTAAGCAGGGGATGGTCCTTGTAGACACCCCTGGGGCGGATTCGATAAATGCACGACATACAGGAGCAGCTTTCGAATATATTAAGAATTCGGATGCCATTCTTTTTGTGACCTATTATAATCACCCATTCTCACGGGCAGACAGGGAGTTCTTGATACAACTTGGACGTGTCAAAGATTCATTCGCTATGGATAAGATGTTTTTCATTGTCAATGCTGTCGATCTGGCACAAACCACTGACGAATTGGACGAAGTGATGGATTATGTCACAGATCAATTGAATGGTTTCGGAATCCGTTTTCCAAAACTGTTCCCGCTTACGAGTAAGGGAGCGTTGATGGAAAAACAAACGCCTGGTTCATTTAAGCATTCGTTCCTTCCTAATAGCGGAATCTCGGAATTCCAAGGCCAATTCGATTCTTTCATAGAAAACGATTTAACTGGACTAGCAATTGAATCGGCTCAAGCGGCTGTAAAAAGAACGGAAGAACTGCTAAGAGATGTAATTACAGCTTCAAGGCAGGATGAGAAAGCGAAACGAAATGCCCTGGAGGCCCTTTCACAAGAGGCACAGTCCATTTCTGAACTCCTCTCAGTCATTAAAGGGGATGCGGAAAGGCAACGTTTGAAAAAAGAAGTCGACGAATTGACCTTCTATAGTAAACAACGAGTCTTCTTCCGGTTTAATGATTTCTTTAAAGAATCGTTCAATCCGGCTGTTTTAAAAGATGATGGAGGCGATCTGAAAATTGTCCTCAAGCAATCGATGAAGAACTTATTGGAAGCGTTAGGCTTTGACCTTGCCCAGGAAATGCGGGCAACGGCATTAAGGACGGAAATGTTCGTAAATAAATTACTGAATGAGAAACAAAGCAGTTTGCTTCAGCAAATGCAAAAAGTAAGAAGAACCCTTTCATTGCAGCCATATGAACCTAATGAGAGGGAGTCCATTGAATTCACTGGAGCTTTTGCCCAATTGGATACGGGAGAATTCAAAAAGGAATTGGCGCTATTTAAAAATCCAAAATCTTTCTTTGAAAAAAATGAAAAAGCGAAAATGAGTGAAGGGCTTCAGAAGCGTTTGGATGAACCTGCCCTAATATATGTTAAAGAACAAGGTGAGCGGATTTTCGAAATGTATAATGAAGTCCTCGATCAAGAGTTACTCGCGATTCAAAAAGAGTTTAAGACGGAAATATCGGATATCTTTGCAGGCTTACGTGCAGCATTGGAGGAAACGGTCGATTTACCGTATTATGAAAATGCTGTAGCTGAATTGGTAAAAATGCATTCGAAATAGAAACGAGGTTCATTCATGAAAGAAAACCTTATTTCAAGATTGAGATACCTGGAAAAGAAAGAGGATATGACCATTTTGATGGCTGCTGTTACTGGCAGCCATTCTTTTGGTTTAGCATCCGGCCTATCTGATCATGATGTTCGATTTATATATGTTCATAATGATAAGCGATCATACCTCAGCTTAAGTCAGCCAGTTGAAGTCATTCAAATGAAAGAAGGCCCATTTGACATGGAAGGCTGGGATCTTTTTAAATCATCACATCTTACCTTAAAGAGTAATCCTGCTTTATTTGAATTATTTCAGTCGCAAATCAAGTTGATTATGCATCACGATTATTATAGGAAGATGAATGGTTTAATAGCGGATTGCTATTCCAAAAAGGCACTGGGGCATCATTATTATCGGATGATGCGCGACAATCTTCAACAATTGACAAAAACAAGGGAATCCAAAAGAAAAGAACTAAAAATATGGGTACAAGTATGCCGTTCATATTTAATCTTGGAATATATCATCCAACGGAGTTCGCTGCCACCTTTATCGGTATGGGAATTACTTGAATTGGTTTCCATTGATCAAGAATTGAAAACCGGGATGACCCGGATATTCAAGGCAAAACAAATGGAAGAATGTATAAGCAACAATGAAAGTGAAAAGAATCTTTCGCTTTTAGAAGGGAAATCACTTTCCTTAAAGAATGAAATAACTAGGCTACATCAAGGGAAGGGCATGGAAACGGAGCTTAATGAATTAATTTGGGCCATTTTGAAGTAGGGGGTTATACAAATGAGTTTTATAATCGAAAAAGAAGAGCTGTTGCCGTTGCTGAATTCCAATGATATAAGAATTTGTGACTGCCGCTTTCAGCTAGGCACTCCTGATGCAGGGTATAAGGCATACAAACAAGACCATATTTCCGGCGCCGTTTATTTCGATCTTGAAAAGGACTTATCGGGTCAGGTTAAAGAACATGGCGGAAGACATCCTCTTCCTGACCTTGAAACCTTTAAAGGTAAACTGGAATCAAATGGAATAACCAATGATACGGTACTTATTGCATATGATGGCGGTGAAGGTTCTTTTGCTTCCAGGTTTGTGTGGCTGCTGAGCTACCTTGGGCATCGGAAAGTTTTTGTTCTTAACGGGGGATATCGCGCCTGGAGTGATGCGGGCTATCCCATTGACTCGAATCAAACGAATGATGTGCCAGCAGAATATCATATCGATTTAAATGAGTCTGTTTTGGCTTCTTTTCAAACAGTAAAGGATTACACAATGAATAGGCCAGACGATGTCATTTTAATCGATTCGAGGGAATCTAAACGCTACGAGGGAATTGAGGAGCCAATTGATAAAAAAGCCGGCCATATACCTGGTGCCGTAAATAAGGTGTGGACGAACGTTCTGGAAAATGGCTATTTTAAAAAGAAGGAAGATCTTCAGTCGAATTTCACAGGCATCGGTAATGATAAGGAAATCATTGTGTACTGCGGTTCAGGTGTAACGGCATCGCCAAATTATATCGCCCTGAAAGAAGCGGGCTTTAATGATGTGAAGATTTATATTGGCAGCTTCAGTGACTGGATCTCCTACGATGATAATCCAATTGAATAATATTATTTCCAATTAAACGATCCTTAAAAAAGAGGCCGGTTATGTTAAAATGGAAGTACATCATGATAGAGGTGATAATGTGTTAATGAAAGAAAACGAGCAGCACCCTTCCTTTATGCTTGTCGATGGGATGGCGCTTTTATTTAGAGCTTTTTATGCAACGGCTGTTACTGGTCAATTCATGATTAACTCGAAAGGCATGCCAACCAATGCCGTTCAAGGTTTTTTGAAGCATATGCTGACGGCGGTGAATCACTTTTCACCCAGTCATGTAGCGGTGTGTTGGGATATGGGCAGCAAGACCTTCAGAAATGAATTATTTGATGGATACAAGGCTAATCGATCAGAAGCTCCAGTCGAAATGATACCTCAATTCGACCTGGCGAAAAAAGCGGTTGAAGCATTTGATATCCCTAACATAGGGCTCTCTGGATATGAGGCAGATGACTGTATCGGGACAATTGCCAAGGCATCTGCTCAAGGTAGCCGGGTGGGTATATTGACTGGCGATCAAGATATGCTTCAGTTAATAGATGAAAACATTTCCGTACTACTGTTAAAAAAAGGGTATGGTAACTATGAGGTGCATAATCCCGATAGCTTTTTTGAATGGAAAGGGATCACACCAAGACAAATGATCGATTTAAAAGCTTTAATGGGTGATACAGCTGATAACTATCCCGGAGTTAAAGGAATAGGGGAGAAGACAGCGTTGAAATTATTGATTCAGTATCAAAGTATCGAAGGGATTCTTGAAAATGTTGCTTCATTGACGAATGGGCAGAGGGCTAAAATTGAATCCGCCGTCGATATGCTTCATTTATCCAGAAAGCTAGCAGAAATAAAATGTGATGTACCAATTTCATGTTCTTTGGATGATGCGGTCTATCAGTATGATCGCGAGAAGGTCAAAAATCTGGCTAGAGATCATGAATTCAGGACATTATTGCGAATGATTTAATCAAACAAAACGGAGCTTCCCAATGGGAGCTCCTTTATTTTGTACGGTGATTTTTTTGTCGAAAAATGGATAGTCAAAATCTTTGATATACGGTAAGATGAAAATAAGGCATGAATTATGGAGTGGATGCAGAAGTGGCGAAATCAACTGAAGAGTATGTTCGTTTTTTAGAGGGTAAAGGATTCACTTTTGGTAATGACGCTATTGGTTTTATTTATTTTGGTAAGCGCTACACGGATGCAAGTGATATTTTAGTCAATGCTGCAATAGAATTGACATTGAAGGCACAAAAGAATTTTGATGGCAGCTTTTATATTTCCTTTTTGGAAAACTTAAAACAAAATGGCATTGAAACGCGTAGTGCAGCGGTATCGTTTGCAAAAGAACAGGGGCTGCTAAAATAAATCGGACTTCGTAACTGGAAGTCCGATTTATTTTATTGGCCTTTTCAAGTAAACTCCTGTGTCACCGGTTTCTTTTTCTTAACAGGCAGTACAGCGAAAATCATTCCCAAGAAAATGAATGCGCAGCCAGTGATGGAGGCGGTAGTCAATTTTTCCCCTATCAATATGTATGAGGATAACGCAGCAAAAACCGGTTCCATTGAAAAGATCAGCGCCACTCTAGTAGGGGTCGTATAGGCTTGGAAGAAGGTTTGGGCGAAAAAGGCGAATGCCGTGGCAAGGGCCGCAGTAACCAATAAAGCAGTCCATACATCCTTCTTTAACATGACCTCTGAGCTGAAGATGACGGAATGATTCTCGTTGAAAATGAAGGCTGAAACAAATGATAATAAAGATACGGTCGAAACCTGAATCAGCGTCAACGGTAAAGCGGGTAGGGTCTTTGCATATCTGGCGGTAGTAATGATCTGCATGGCAAAACTGATTGCGCATAAAAATACCAGTAAATCACCGATATTCAAATTGGAGCGGTCAGCGAAAGTCATTAAATAAAGCCCAATGGTTGCAGCGGCGACACCAATCATTGTATTCCGGGAAAGCCGATGTTTTAAAAGCAGCAAGGAAAAAACAGGTACCATGACGACACTTAATCCTGTTATGAAGCCTGTCTTCGCAGGGGTCGTATAATTCAATCCGATCGTTTGAAGCCCATATCCAAGAAAAAGCCAAACCCCAATATGAAACCCGGCTATAACGAGGTCCTTATTCCACGTTTTCGCCTTTTTGTGTAAAGTCGATATATAAGGAATGAGCAAGAAAACGAAGGCCATGAAAAAACGGACGGCATTAAACGTGAATGGGTCAAGAAATGATAGGGCATTTTGTACCATGACAAAAGTGACGCCCCAAATGAATACAACGAATAATAACGAAAAATCAGCTGTCTTGTTCATGAATTTCCTCAGCCTTATTCATGCGAATGGCCCGTCTTGCCAATTCATCCGCGGACTTGTTTTCAAGGTTTGGAATCCATTTCATGAAAAATAATTCAAGCTCGTCGGAAAGCTTTAACGCCCGTTCCAGCAATATCGCATACTTATTTTTTGCAAATCTTTTTTCAATGGCCTGGTTGATGGCTTGGGAGTCCGTACGGAAAGAAACGATTTGATACTTATTGGCTACACAAATTTCCAATGCTTTGATTAAAGCATGGTACTCAGCTTCATGGTTTTCCATATTTCCAAGCGGAAATGAATGCCTCTCGACCACACCGTTATTATTTATGAAAACACCTGCGCCGCTCGGCCCGGGATTGCCCGCACTGGCACCATCAATATACACTTCGATCAATATATGCTCCTCCTCGAGTTTAACTGTCAATATGCCTTTATAAAAAACGTTTCATAATAAGATTGAAACATGAGAATTTCAGGCTGATATGGGAACTATAATTAAAAAGAGTGGTTCAAATGCTTACAATATATTATAAAGGGTATGACGAAAAAAAGGTATGAAAATTGTAAGCTGTTCTGCATGAATGGTGAATGGATAAGGAGCTGGAAATCTTTGAAGGTAATTATGCAATGGACCTATCATGCTTCCAAAAAACCATCTGCTGATTTCGTTTCGGATTGGCTTGATGCCGGGACTGCACTGGTCATTACGGAAGATCTTGAAAAGGCAGGAAGGCTGAAAGAAGTGGAATTCAAGGATGAATTCGATACAACATGGACGAAGAAAGAGCTAAAGAAACTTCTGACGGAAGTTGAGGAAGAGCCGCAGGATGTGACGGTTTTTTTTGATGGCGGTTATCAAAAAGATGAAAAGGTGGCAGGACTCGGTGTAGCGATTTATTTTCGTCAAGGTAAGAAGTTCTGGCGGTTACGCACAAACGTGAAATTGGACCAATTCGAATCCAATAATGAAGCGGAATATGCGGCCTTTCATGAAGCCGTCAGACAAATGGAGGAACTTGGGATCCACCATCAAAGCTGTGTCTTTAAAGGGGATTCTCTCGTTGTCTTAAATCAACTTTCCGGTGAATGGCCCTGTATGGAAGAAAACTTAAATAAATGGCTGGACCGTATTGAAGCGAAACTGGATAAATTAAAGATCATTCCGGTCTGCAAGCCAATTTCTCGAAAGGAAAACCAGGAAGCTGATCGCCTTGCAACACTTGCACTGCAGGGAAAAGCCATTTTCAGCAAAATAGAGATTGCTGAGTCAAAGGAGCCATAACAACAATGAACAGGAAAAAAATATATGAAGAAGTGGAAGATGTACTCGCTTCATTTTGCCAGGATTGTTTTTTACGAAAGCATTTTCGAAAAGAGAAGGGGCGTACGTATGCCCATCAGTTTTGTATTTCAGAATGTACGGTTGGTGAAAAATTAAAACGCCTGGGCAATGAACTTAGTGACCGAGCTTAAGTACCAAAAAAAATTGTTTTTCGTTAAGATAAAATGTCATGAAGGATATGGTATTATAGGTAAAAAATAGAGAAAAGTGTGAGAGCAATGAAAAATAGAAGAGGGAAGCTGATTAATAAAGCGAATCCGCCTCTTACCATATCTGAAATTGATTTCATAATGGAAGAATTGAAAAAAGGTGAATCTACTTTAACTGAAGATCATGTACAATCTAAAGTAAAGATTCATGAGAGAATCAACAAAGCTTCTACTCAAATCAAAAACATCTTTCAAGATATACGTAAAGAAGGAAAAATACAGCTTGAAAAGGTTGAAGTGATTAAAGCTGAGGTAGCACCTGTCATTGCAGAAGCTGCAAAGAGTCCTGATGTTTATTACCTTTTCGAAGAGATGCAAGCAGAAAGCGAGTACACGTATAAGCATAATATCGGTGTCGGAATCATTGCCACTTATCTAGGGATGAAGCTTGGATTATCAAAAGAAAACCTTTCAGCACTGACACTGGCAGCCACACTGCATGACGTGGGTAAAACAAGGATTCCTGATAGAATATTGGAAAAGCCGGGTAAACTGACTGCGGCAGAATATGAAGAAATGAAACGCCATGCCATCTATGGTTATGAATTACTTAAAAATATCCCTGGAATCCCACCATCGATTGCCGTAACAGCCCTTCAGCACCATGAACGGGAAGATGGGAAAGGCTATCCACTTGGTCTGATGGAGAATGACATTCATCATCATTCGAAAATCGTCGCAATCGCCGATGTATTCCATGCGATGTCTTCAAATCGTGTATATCATCAGGCCATGCCGTTTTATAAGGTGATTGAGCAAATGAACAACGATATGTTCGGTAAATTCAATCCAGAAATACTGCTGGAGTTTGTAAACCGATTAATGTCCACTTTGGTTGGAAAAGAAGTCACGCTTACTAATGGACGAATGGGGACGATCATCATGATCAATCCATACGATCCCCTTAAAGTCCTTTTGAAAACCAGTTCAGGGATCATGGATTTGCGAATGGAAAAAGAATGGAAGATTGAACGAATCATCGGTTAATGAAAAAGAGCCCGATTATAAAAAATCGGGCTCTTCGTCATTCTGCTTTACTGAATCGAAATAAGTTTTGAGCATCACTTTATTTTCGCTGAAGTCTGCAATCGTATATTGATCAAGGACCTTTAAAAAAGCATCCAAGGCATTATTAAGGACAAATTTCAATGAACAAACGGGAGAAATCACACAGTTATCGTGATCTTTAAAACATTCCACTAAATAAAAATCTTCTTCGGTTTTCCGTACCAGTTCCCCTACATTTATTTCAGCGGGTGATTTTGCAAGCCGGAAACCGCCATTTCTTCCACGTATTGTCTCAATATATCCTAATTTACCCAGATTATGAACTATCTTCATCAAGTGATTTTTAGACAGTTGATAAACTTCAGATATCTCTTTAATATTTGACAATTTGCTTTGGTCGTGGGAAGCCAGGTAAATCAACACTCTAAGTGAGTAATCGGAATAACTCGTCAACCTCATGTTTATCGCCTCACATTCTATCCCCATTAGACTATATCATAAATGTGAACATTTTATAAACATGAAAACGTATTGTTTAAAAAGATGTATATAAAATATTGCTTTTCATGCATTTAAGTTCTAATATAAACATGTATTTAAAATACTTGTTTATGAAGAGGGGCTTACCTATGCTATCCCAGAAAACTATCGATGTTATTAAATCAACCGTTCCCGTATTAGAAGTGCATGGTGCAACTATCACAACTGTATTCTATAAAAATCTTTTCGAAGCACATCCTGAATTGTTAAATGTCTTTAATCACGCCAATCAAAAAAAGGGACGCCAGCAAACTGCACTTGCCAACACGGTTTTGGCAGCGGCTATACATATAGATCAGCTTGAAACGATCTTACCTGCTGTAAAGCAAATAGCACAAAAACACAGAAGCCTTGCAGTTAAGGCTGAACATTATCCTATTGTTGGAGAATATCTTTTAGGTGCAATCAAGGAAGTGTTACAAGATTCGGCTACAGAGGAGATCCTCCAAGCTTGGGGAGAAGCCTATGGAGTCATTGCCGGTGTTTTCATTAGCATCGAAAAGGAAATGTACGATCAAGCTTCCAATCAGGTCAGCGGATGGTCTGATTTCAAACGATTCACAGTGGTGGAAAAAGTACGGGAAAGTGACGTAATCACTTCCTTTTATTTAAAACCAGCAAATGGAGATAAAGTCCCATCATTTCTTCCTGGACAATATTTTACTGTTCGTATCGAGATACCGGGTGAACGCTATTTATTCAACCGTCAGTATAGTTTGTCTGATGTTCCGGGAAAAGATTACTTCCGGATTTCCGTTAAAAAGGAAAAGCCTGGAACATCTCCTGATGGAAGGGTCTCTAACTACTTGCATGAATCCATTCAGATGGGTGACAGTATAGACGTAACGGCTCCAGCAGGTGATTTCACCATTGATTTGGGAAAACGAACTCCGGCAGTATTCTTGAGCGGAGGCGTTGGCATAACGCCTTTCATGAGTATGGTTCATGCAGTAGCTGAACAAACACCTGAGCGTGATGTCCAATTCATTCACGCATCCGATAATGGCAATTTACAGCCGTTCAGAACGGACCTGACAGATTTAACCCACAAGCTTTCCAGTTATCATTTATCCTTTGTCTTTAAAAATCCGAGTGAGGATGATAAGAACCTGCCGAATTTTTCAAAGCAAGGGTATGTTGATAAGGAATTATTGAGCAGTATTGTTAAACCTGAAGCTGATTATTATGTGTGCGGCCCTGTGCCTTTCATGAGGGCCATCATCACTTACCTGAAAGAACTTGGGGTAGACACGGATAAAATTCACTATGAATTCTTCGGCCCAGCGATGGCGCTATAAGGTTCATTCATCGAAGGAATGTTATTGACATCAAGAAGATAATTTTGCATACTATATTAAAACAATGAACGTTGAGAGAAGATTAGTATGCGAGAATCACTGTGACAGAGAGCGGCGTCAATTGCTGGAAGACCCGCGACAGGAATGCGCAGAACCTGCTTCTTGAGTCCTATGCAAAACATAGGCGCAAACCCTGGCGTTATCAGGCAAAGTGGAATGCATGAACTTGCATTCAATGAAGGTGGTACCACGGAGAGCAGCCCTTTTCGTCCTTATTTCGAGGATGAAAAGGGCTTTTTTTCATGTCTTAGATATTTATTGGAGGAAGTAATCGATGGAAAAGAAACGCATCGTTGTAAAGATAGGAAGTAGTTCTTTGACCAACACACAAGGTGAAATCGACCAGAATAAATTTTCCGATCATATCCAGGCAGTGGCAGCTTTAAGGAAAGCGGGCCATGAAGTTGTCCTTGTTTCATCAGGTGCTGTAGCGACAGGTTTTCGCAAGCTTGGCTACCCGACGAGACCTGTCACTCTCAAAGGAAAACAAGCTGCGGCAGCTGTAGGTCAAAGCCTTTTGATTCAATCGTATATGGAACAATTAGGGCATTTTGGAATCGTTCCGGCGCAGATTTTATTAACAAGGAAAGATTTTTCGAAAAAAGATAGATATAAAAATGCATATGCCACATTGATGGAATTACTTGAACGCGGCATCCTCCCGATTATAAATGAAAATGATACAGTATCGGTCGAGGAGTTGACTTTTGGTGATAATGATATGCTATCCGCCTTAGTAAGCGGGCTGGTCCACGCGACAAACTTGATCATATTAACGGACATTAATGGGCTTTATGACTCCAATCCACAGTCAAATCCAGGGGCTAAACGATTTGAAAAGCTATCCGAAATAACGGATGATTTATTGCAAATGGCAGAAGGTGCAGGATCCAATGTCGGAACGGGTGGGATGAAATCGAAGCTGATTGCAGCGCAAACTGCATTGTCTCTAGGGGTGAAAGTATTCATCGGTTCTGGTTTGGGGAGTGATAAACTTCTAACAATCCTTGATGGCAATGGTGATGGCACGTATATTGGGAATGAAGTCTTGACGACGGTAACGAAAAACAAACAATGGATATCCCTTCATTCACAAGTATCCGGGAAAATTTTCGTTGATGAAGGTGCCGAAAGGGCCTTAGTTTCAAATGGCAGCAGTCTTCTGCCAGCTGGAGTTTATGAAATAAAAGGAGTCTTCAATAAGGGCGATGTTGTCGAAGTCTTTGGTGCAAATGGATTATTAGGGCGGGGTGAGGTCCTTTATTCCGACGAAGAATTAAAACAGGCGATGGGAAAGAGGACATCCGATCTTATAATCACTTCCATAGAAGTCATCCATCGCGATAAATGGGTGAAAGCATAAAAAATCAATTTCATGAAAGCAAAGGGGGAATTTGGAAATGAGTGAAGTGACGGCGAAAGGAAAGGCAGCCAAAAAAGCCAGTTATCAGCTAATCGGTTTGAGTACGGAAAAGAAGAATGAGGCACTTGGAAAAATTGCTAAACAACTTATTATTGATAAAGATTTTTTGATAAAGGAAAACCAAAAGGATCTGGAAGATGGCAGGAAAAAAGGCTTCAGTGAGTCTATATTAGATCGAATCATGCTGAATGTTAACCGTATTGAGGACATGGCAGCGGCCATTATGCTTTTAATCGATTTAAATGATCCAATTGGTGATCAATTGGAGACGATCGAAAAAGAGAATGGTTTATTGATTAAAAAGCAACGGGTGCCGATCGGGGTAATCGGGATGATTTATGAAGCAAGGCCTAACGTGACCATCGATGCAGCTACATTATCCTTGAAAACGGGGAATGCGGTCCTATTAAGAGGCAGCTCGTCAGCAAAATACTCCAATATTGCACTAGTCTCTTCCATTCATAAAGCATTAGAGAATACCGAAATCCCTGTAGAAGCTGTTCAGTTGATCGAGGATACGAGTCGTGAAACCGCTAAGGAACTTTTTCATCTTAATGAGTATTTAGATGTTTTGATTCCGCGCGGCGGAAAGAATTTAATTGAAACGGTCATTAAGGAGTCCACTGTTCCCGTCCTTGAAACAGGAGCAGGCAATTGCCATATCTTCATCGATCAGACCGCAGATTTCACGATGGTCGAGAAAATTGTTTTAAACGGTAAAACTCAGCGCCCATCCGTATGCAATGCTATTGAGGGGCTTCTAATCCATGAAGAATGGTTTAAAGAAAATGGAGTGCGTATTTTGGAACTCCTGGACGAAAAGGGTATTGAATTATATGGAGATGAAGCGGTTTGCAGCTCCTTTCCGAGAGCGAAAACGGCTACGGAGGAAGATTGGTCAACTGAGTACCTAGCTTTAAAAATCAGCGTAAAAACTGTAAAAAGTGTATACGAAGCCATTGATCACATAAACCGATACGGTTCCAAGCATTCTGAAGCAATCCTGACGGGGGATGAACAAAACGCTTCTGCATTTTTGAATAAAGTAGATGCAGCTGCAGTGTATCACAATGCTTCCACCCGTTTTACCGACGGCTTTGAATTCGGTTATGGCGCAGAAATCGGCATTTCCACACAAAAGCTTCATGCACGTGGACCAATGGGTTTACCTGCCTTAACATCAAGCAAGTACTTCATTTACGGCCAGGGGCAAATCCGGGAATGAAATTCATATCTTTCATGGAAGGTTATTAAAACTCAATTAAGGGTAATGTATAATACATTACTTTTAAAGGAGCAGATACCATGGACAAGAGGTTTATAGCAATATATGAAAATGCAAATGAAGCGACTTCAGCAGTCGAAAACTTAAAGGAACAAGGATATACATCCGATCAAATATCAGTAGTGGCAAAAAATATTGATAAATTACCCAGTGAAGCCGAAGAAGTCGGCCCGGCAAAGACTGATGGATTAGTCGCTGGGGCCGCAGCCGGCGGCGCTGTCGGATTAACAGGTCTGCTTATTGGAATGAGTGCATTGGCCGTACCAGGAATTGGACCGATATTGGCAGCAGGACCGATTTTCGCCACTTTTGGCGGAGCCGCAGCCGGTGCAGTATCGGGAGCAGGCGGATTGAGAAAGCCATTATTGGATCTTGGACTGGAGGAAGCCGAAGTCGAACAATATGTGGAGGATATTAAAGCAGGGAAAATCCTTGTCATAGCGGATCCTATTTAAGTTCGCCAGTAAAACCACCTTGAATGAGCGGATTTACGAAGTTTGATAACTGCTAATGCCCGCAAAGACTCAAAATAATATTTATTGAAAAACCCCGTTCAGGATTTCTTGAACGGGGTTAATATGTTTGTAGACTAATTTTATTGTCACGAACGATAAAATCAAAAGGAATTCCACATTGGTATGAAGAATTAAAGGAATATAGTCCTATTACCGAGAAAGGAAGGGGAATTATGGAATAAAAGTGGATGTCAATGCCACTTTAAGAAATTAAAGAAGATTTTTTCATGATGATTTTCACCTTAAGAATCATTATACTGATAATAATGTTAAAAGGCGTATTCTATTGAAGAAAAGCAAGTTTTAATGTGATGACCTGAATGACCATATTAAATACCCAATCGAAATCCTTATGATGAAAAAACCCATGATAAAGGGTTTTTTATTTTTCAAAGTCATTTTCTGAATTCTAATATCTAAATAAAATGCAGAATTACTATTTTTAAAGTCTCAATTGTACTCACGTCATTACCTTTCTTATTGCGGCTTTGAATGAGAACCTTTGCGGCATTCTTAGCTTACCATATGATATTCATTCATTGTATGACTAGGTCTAGAATAAATAACAGGTTGCTTTTAGCTTATATCCGATAAACCAAAATAATTTACGTTGGAGGTGGGTATTTTGATAAAAATAAAACTCGTCGTTCCTCGAAAAGGGTATATTACGGACGCTTTTGAAAGATTTGAGGAATTCAACAAGTTGGAAGCATCGGAAAACAATGATAACGGTTCGGTGAAGTTTGTGCTAGAGGAGGTAGTTGAGGATGCCGATAAGATTGGGAAGCTGAAGCTTGATGCTGATGTGATTATTTCAAGGGGATTAATCACGAAACTTTTAAAAGAAAGCAATGAATTCATTCCAATCGTTGATATACCAGTACAGGGTATTGATCTTATTCGTTCCCTGCATGATTGCAAGGCACGTTTTGGAAGTAAAAAAGTGGCCGTCATAGGTGCGTTAAATATGATTTATGGCGTGGAGAACCTTTCGGATATCGTTGATTTGCCAATTCAGTCCTATATATTAAATGATATCGAGTCCTCAGTCAGTTTAGTGGATTTGGCAGCCAGGGATGGCTGTGAGGTTGTGTTAAGTGGTTTAAGTACCTGTAAATATGCCGAAGAAATAGGGTTGGGAGCCATTTTGGTTGATACTGGAAAGGAATCATTTCGGCAGGCGTTGATTGAGGCAAAAAGAGTAGCTCTTGTCAGCAGAAGGGAACAGGAGAAGACCAAGCGTTACCAAACGATTCTTAATTATGCCTATGAAGGGGTTATTGCTATAGATTTGAAGGGGCTAATATCCGTATTTAATACGGCGGCTCAGGAAATATTATCGATTGCCAAGGGGAGTTTAATTGGAAATTCAATATACGATATAATAAAGCCCGGGAAATTTCGTAATATGCTTTTAAGCGACGATGAATACGAAAAAGATACGGTTGCTTACCAATCCATTCAATTATCAGTAAAAAAAGTTGGGATATTTTTAAAAGGCAAAAAAGTGGGGGATATGGTCGCCTTTCAGGATGTTACCCGCATACAGGAGATGGAAGGGAAGTTCTTTAGAAAACTTCATTCACGCGGACATGTGGCGAAGTACACATTTGATGATATATTGTATCGAAGCCACGAAATTAAGAGGACGATTGAAACGGCTCAACGTTATAGTGAAGTAGATTCAAACATTCTTATAATTGGAGAAACTGGAACGGGCAAGGAAATATTCGCCCAAAGCATACATAATCATAGCAATCGTAAAAATAACCCGTTTGTAGCCATTAATTGCGCAGCCCTTCCCGAAAATTTATTGGAAAGCGAGCTTTTCGGATATGCAGAAGGAGCTTTCACGGGAGCCATGAAAGGCGGAAAGCAAGGGTTTTTTGAACTGGCCCATAGAGGTACGATTTTTTTAGATGAAATAGGGGAAATCTCCCCAAAAATGCAAAGCCGGCTGCTACGTGTCCTTCAAGAGCGGGAAATCATGCGCATCGGTGATGATAAAGTAATTCCGGTTGATGTAAGAATTGTATCGGCAACGAACAAGGATCTCATGCAAATGGTGAAAAGTAATGACTTTCGGGAGGATCTGTATTATCGCTTGAGTGTGCTGGACCTTGTATTGCCTCCGCTTCGGGAACGCAGAGAAGATATTCCTTTATTGGTGAATGCTTTTATTCGGAAAAGTCATTCGGATCAAGAACAAATCAAGATTACGGATAGTGCCATGAAAAAGCTGAGTGAAGGGAATTGGGAAGGGAATATTCGCCAATTGCAAAATTTTTGTGAGCGATTATGTGCTCTGTATAAGAACAAATTAATTGATGTGTACGATATCGAAATGTATTTTCCAAATAGAAGTAAAAAGAAAGTTCCGCTGTCGCAACAAGACCGAGAGAGCGATATGTCACCTGGAATACATGTATCCGAGCGTGAAAGAATTGTTCAAACGTTAATGAAGGTGAATTTTAATAAAGGAAAAGCTGCCTTTGAGTTAGGCATGAGTCGCACGACATTATGGAGAAAGATGAAAAACTTTAATATTGAAACAAATTGAAACAAATTGAAACAAATTAATTCAGCATGAAACAATTTGTTTACTTTATTTATGTCTTAATTTGAGAACTAATTGGCTTCTTTCTTGAAAAAAGGGATGTTTTTTATGTTGGCACAATAATTGTATATAAACAATGGAGTAGGAAAGATTTTTCCTTCAAGGTTAACATGAAAGGTTGGTGGAAATGTGAGTCATTTAGTGTATATTCCTCAAGATATTGAGAAGGAGGGGAAAAGTTATTTAATAGAAAAAGGCTTTAATATTAAAGTAGGGTCTGATTTGTCGCAAGAAATTCTTATGGAAGAAATCAAGGGGTGTGATGCAGTACTGACGAGATCAACGGCTGTTATAAGTAGAGAAGTTATTACAGCAGCTGAAAACCTAAAAGTAATAGCTAAGTATGGAGTGGGCTTGGACAATATCGATATAGAAGCAGCTACTGAGCGTGGCATTTATGTAACAAATACCCCAGAGGCGAATGCGAATTCTGTAGCTGAACATGTAATGGCATTAATTTTATCATTGTCCAAAAACTTGAGCTTGGCTGATAAAGAGCTGCGCAGCGGGAATTTTGCTATCCGTAATCAACTTTTTGGCATGGACTTGGAAGGCAAGGTTTTGGGGATTATTGGACTAGGGAGAATCGGTAGAATACTGGCAAAAAAGGCTTCCGAAGGCTTCGATATGAAAGTGATTGGCTACGACCCCTATGTTACAGCCAGCCAGAATTCTGTGCTGGAGCTAGCATCAGATTTAGAATGGGTATTCAGAAACTCTGATGTTATTAGTCTACATCTGCCGTTAACGAAAACAACAAAAGGAATAATTGGAAGCCGTGAGTTTTCCTGGATGAAACCCTCCTCCTTTTTTGTAAACGCTTCCAGAGGCGGCGTGGTTAAGGAAAGTGATTTAGTAAACGCTTTGCAAGCGGGCGAGATTGCCGGCGCTGGAATAGACGTATTTGAAGTTGAACCTCCTGATAAAAGGAATCCCCTTTTTAAAATGGATAATGTGATTGTCAGTCCTCATAATGCGGCATTGACGAAGGAAGGTTCGATACGCATGGCTGTACATGCAGCTATGCAAGTGGAACAAGTTCTTACTGGCGTGAAACCGAACTGGGCTGTAAACGAGCCCTTAACTAAAGGGGTGTCAATGTAATAATACAGTGATAATTATCTATTTTTTCTGATAAATAAGGTTTGAAAGATTCGAGTTTGGCATTTGTTGATAAGGATGGTGAACAAATGAAGAAAATAATCTATGTGATAAGTGCAATACCGGCACTTGGCTCGCTTGTGGTTATCAATCGAATTGAACCTTATGTGTTAGGGATGCCATTTGTTCTTTTTTGGGCCATATTATGGGTTTGTCTTACATCAGTGTTTTTGATAATTGCCAATAAACTTGATCCTGCAACCGAGGAGGAAGAAGACTGATGAATGAAGCCCTGCTTGTTATCCTTTTCTTTCTGGTTCTGTGTATTTGGTTAGGGCTTCAAGCTCGAAAAGGTAAAAATATGAGTTTGGAACAATGGGCTATAGGCGGAAGAGGCTTCGGCAGCTTTTTGATCTTCTTCTTGATAGCAGGTGAAATGTTTACGACATATACGTTTTTGGGGGCGAGCGGCGGAGCGTATAGATCTGGCATGCCTCCTGCCTTATACGCATTCAATTGCTTCTATTTTGTAATCGCATATTGGCTGTTGCCGCCTATTTGGAGGTATGCAAAAAAAAATAATGTCATTTCTCAATCTGATTTTTATGACAAAAAGTACAACAGTCCGGCTTTAGGAGTTCTTGTAGCGGTAATTAGCGTCATTTCAATTATTCCATATCTGATCATGCAGTTGAAAGGGTTAGGTATTATCGTATCGGAAACCTCCTATGGGTCCATCTCTCCAAATGTGGCTATAGTTGTTGGGGTAATTGCGATCACAATTTATGTAACTGCTTCTGGAATGCATGGCGTTGCGTGGACCGCGGTCATTAAAGATATCATGATATTGGCTGTTGTCGTCTTTATGGGTATTTATTTTCCACTTCATTATTACGGTGGTCTACAGCCGATGTTTGAAGAAATCAATACAGTAAAACAAGGTTTATTGATATTCCCGGAACAAGGTTTGAGTATCTCTTGGTTTATTTCAGCTACGATCATGACAGCACTGGCATTCTATATGTTTCCTCATATGTTAGCGGGAGTGTTCTCTGCAAAAAGTCCAAAATCACTCCGTTGGAATGCTGGGATTATGCCAATTTATCAAGTAATCATCATTTTTTCGTTATTTATTGGTTTTTCTGCGATTCTCCAAGTTCCGAATTTACAGGGAGCAGAAGCAGACTTAGCTTTATTTAAAATGGCGAAGATGTCATTTGATCCCTGGTTTGTCGGAGTTATTGGAGCATCAGGAGCGATGGCCGCCCTTATACCCAGTTCACTCGTGTTGACGGCTACGGCCACAATCCTTTCAAAAAATGTATATAAGGTATGGAAGCCGAACACTTCAGATGAAAAGCTTCAAAGATTGAGCAGAATGTTAGTGCCTGTCATTTCTATAGTAACTCTATATTTTACGTTCAATGGCGGGGAATCGATTTTCACGTTATATCTTATGGCATATAGCTTCATGGCACAGTTGTTTCCAGCACTATTTTTTAGTCTGTGGAAAAAAAATCCTGTTACCGTTCAAGGAGCTTTTGCCGGAATGATCGTTGGAATCCTACTTGTCATATACTCGACCACATCAGGTACGACGCTTGCCACTTTATTTCCATCTCTACCGCAAGGAATACAAGATCTTGATGTAGGGTTAGCTGTATTATTCATCAACATTGCAGTAACTTTGGGAGTGAGTGCCGTTACTAGAAAAACTTCAATTCGGATGGAAGAGGAAAAACAAGTTTCCGGAATGGAAAAACTTATTAAATGATAGTGGGAAAGAGTTCAATATTAATATAATCATAAATTACGAGAACAAAAACACGTACTTGAAAGCGGGAGGCTTGATTATGAAAGTCAGTGGAGGAAGAGCAGTCGTAGAAGTAATGGCTATAGAAGGGGTAAAGAAAGCTTTTTGTGTACCAGGTGAAAGTTATCTTAGTGTGATGGATGCACTCTATCAACATCCTGAAATAGAACTTATTTCCGCCAGGCATGAAGGAGGTGCCTCTTTTATGGCGGAAGGGTATGCCAAGGCTTCAGGGGAGGTAGGAGTTTGTATGGCAACGCGTGGAGTGGGGGCTACAAACTTAGCTATCGGCATTCATACTGCTGCTCAAGATTCAACCCCTTTGGTTGCGCTTATTGGCCAAGTCGAACGCCCTTTTAAAGAGAAGGAAGCATTTCAGGAAGTGAATTTGACGGGTTTTTTCAGTCATTTATGTAAATGGACGGTAGAGATCGATCGTGTGGAAAGAATTCCGGAATTATTGCAACGGGCTTTCCATATTGCGCGATCGGGTCGTCCGGGCCCTGTTTTAGTGGCTTTGCCGCATGACATGTTAGAGGATGTGGCCGAGTTGAACTTGAATCCTTCTTATCGCCCGCTTCCTCCTCAACCACATATGGAAGATGTGAAGCAGGCGATGGATATGATACGAAACGCAAAGCGCCCCGTTTTGATTGCAGGCGGAGGTGTGAATCATGCTAAGGCCAACAGGTTGCTTGTACAATTTGTGGAGACAATGAAACTTCCGGCCGTTACAGCTTTCCGTCGATTTGATGCGTTTCCGAACTCACATCCTTGCTATGCAGGATGGCTTGGGTTTGGGACACCTCAATATTTACTTGATGCAATCCGTGATGCAGATGTAGTTTTGGCATTAGGGACGCGATTCTCTCAAGTAGGAACTCAAGATTACACCTTGCTTTCTAAAAATACAAAATTGATCCATGTTGATATTTGTCCAGAAATTTTTGGTAAAGTGTATGCTCCTTCCCTTGCCATTGAAGCAGATGCCAAGAGCTTCTTGGAACAAGCATTGCTAACATCAGAATCAGAGTCTTTTATTTCAAGCGAGGATCATTTGAAGGAATTGCACGATGAATATATGGAATTTTCTGAACCGAAGACCGACTATACAGAAGATTTCGTGGATATGGATGGATTGATGCATGATCTAGCCGTCAGTCTGTCGAAGGATACCATCATTACAAATGATGCAGGAAACTTTTTTGGATGGCTATCCAGATATTATCGTTTTGAACAAGAAAACACATACGTGGGGCCAACGTCGGGTGCGATGGGTTATGGACTGCCTGCTGCTATTGGGGCAAAGTTGGCGCAGCCTCACAAACAAGTTGTTTCTATTTCAGGAGATGGCGGTTTCATGATGACTCTCCAAGAGATTGAAACCGCTGTAAGGTATAAAATTCCGACTATATCAATTGTTGTGAACAACAATATTTACGGAACAATTCGTGTACATCAAGAAAGGCATTTTCCAAATCGGGTCGTTGGAACTGACTTGTCTAATCCTGATTTTGCCGAATTGGCTCGCTTATTTGGAGCACATGGTGAAAAAGTTGAAAAAAATAGTGATTTTGCGCCAGCACTGCAAAGGGCGATTGCTTCAGGGCTGCCTGCTGTAATTGAAGTTGCAGTAAATCCAAAGATTCTATCTGTAGGCCAAGACAAGAAGGAAGTCCACGATAAGCTAGTGTCGAACAATTAAATATTGGAAGTTAGCAGGAACCAATGAAAAGAAAGTATTTAAGGGAGGTTTTATAGTTGTTAAAACCATATTTAGTTGTGGAATGGAATGATACGGAAACAAATGCTAAAGGCTGGCTGGTCGTCCATAACTTTGTCAAAGGATACACAGGCGGCGGTACTAGAATGCACCCAACGGTTACAAGAGAAGAAGTCGAGAGGTTGGCCGAGGCTATGGCTTATAAGTATGTAGCCTGTGAGTCTGAGACGACTGGCGGTTGTAAAGCGGGCATTGCCTATGATTATAAAGCGCCAGACGCATATGCAGTGTTAAGGAGATTTCTGATTGCGATGATGCCTTATATAGATATAGGGGTATCGTTAGGCAGTGATTTAGGTACCAAATATGAAGATGTGCTCAAAATATTTAATGAATTTGGCATTGATATCCCCCTAACGAAATCAATGAAGCAGGATCCGAATGTTCTGCAAGGGATAAAAGACTTCGATGAACTGTTGACGACAAAAATCGACGGTTTGTTTTTAAACGATGTCGTAACAGGCTATGGCGTAGCTTTTTCCGCAGATGAGGCATGGAAATTTAAAAGCGGAAAAGGTGGAGCGAGAGTCGTCATTCAAGGATTCGGCTGTGTAGGGGCAAGCTGCGCATTGAAAATGTCCCAGTTAGGTTATAAAGTTGTGGGAATTTCCGATGCAGCCCTTTTGGTTACGTGTGAAGAAGGATTAGATGTCCAAAAGCTTATTGATCATAAGAATATGTACGGGGAAATGGATAAAGCCTTTTTTGAACCGCATTATGATGTAAGGCCAAACATGGAATGGCTCGATATAGATTGCGACATTTTAATTCCGTCCGCATTGGAGGATGTCATCCACAAATCCAATGCCAAAAGCGTAAAAGCGAGCTTGATCGTTGAGGCGGCAAACATTCCCCTTTCTTCAGAGGGAGACGAAATCATAAAACAGAGAGGAATAGATGTTGTCAATGATTTCGTTGCCAACCTTGGGGCGATAAGATTTTATGATGTGGTTATTTTCGGATTAGTTAAACCAAATCCACAAGCAGTCGTTGAGGATATAGAAAAACTATGCAGGAAAAATACGTATCATTTGTTTACACAAGCTAAAAAACAAAAAAAATATCAAAGAGAAGTAGCTTATGAAATATTTAAACCGACAATCAGCGGCCTTCCAGAATATTCAGTGCCTTCCGAAGCGTTATCGTGAAACTCTCGTTAACTTGTGTTAATCATAAAAGTGTTCAGGCAGTTTATCGATAAGAAACGGGGGGGAATTCATGCAAACGGAACATGAAAATCAGCCAAAAGAATTACAGCGTTCAATGAAGAGTAGACATTTATTCATGCTTTCCTTAGGTGGGGTAATTGGAACAGGTCTTTTCCTGGGCTCAGGATATGCAATCGGTGAAGCTGGACCCTTAGGAGCGATTGTTGCCTATTTGATCGGTGGTTTATTAATGTACTTGGCGATGATTTGTCTCGGTGAATTATCGGTAGTGATGCCGGTATCCGGATCCTTTCAGGTCCATGCAACGAAATTTATCGGTCCCGCCACTGGATTTGTCATTGGCTGGATTTACTGGCTGAGCTGGGCTCTTTACGTAGGCCTGGAATTTGTAGCGGCCGGTTTGCTCATGACCAGATGGTTCCCTGATACACCAGTATGGATATGGTGTGTGATATTTACGGTACTCTTATTCACGATAAATGCATTAACAACGAGAAGTTTCGCTGAGACAGAGTATTGGTTCTCCGGGATTAAAGTACTTGCCGTCATTCTATTCATAATTATCGGTGCTGCAGCGATGTTTGGATTGATTCATATGGAGGATGCACAACCTGCCCCGTTCTTTTCCAATTTTATAGGAGATGGACTATTCCCTACAGGATTCACGGGTGTGTTCATATCGATGATGACAGTCGTATATGCTTTCCAGGGATCGGAAATCATGGGTGTTGCAGCAGGAGAGACGGAAAACCCGCAAAAAAGCATTCCGAGAGCAATTCGAAATATCGTAATACGTGTACTGCTTTTCTATGTACTAGCAATCTTTGTTCTATCGGCCATCGTTCCTTGGAAAGAAGTTGGGGTACTGGAAAGCCCATTTGTTACCGTGTTTGAAATGGTAGGCATTCCTTATGCTGCTGACATTATGAATTTCGTAATTTTGACGGCGGTCCTCTCTGTAGGGAACACGGGTCTGTTTGCTTGTACAAGGATCCTTTTCTCCCTTTCTCAAAACGGTATGGCGCATTCTGCATTTGGAAAGCTCAACCGGCGCGGTGTACCTTTTAACGCCTTACTCGTCACCATGGTCTTTGCCTTGCTTTCTTTACTTACTAGTGTAGTAGCGGAAGAAACGTTATTCGTTGTGCTGCTTTCCATAAGCGGGGTTGGAGGGGTGCTTACTTGGATGGCGATTGCGTTCGCACAGTACAGATTCCGTAAGCAGTATATCAGAGCAGGCGGAAAGGTTGAAAATCTGAAGTTTAGAGTACCTTTTTTCCCGTTTGCCCCGATTCTCTGCATCATTATGTGTCTTGGTATTTTCGTGTTCACCGCTTATGATCCGACCCAGCGAACTTCGTTGTATTGGGGATTTGGTTTCGTCGTTGCTTGCTATATATTTTACTATTTTAGATATGCGAGAAGGAAAGTGGAGGTGCCAGCCTTAACAAATGAACAGCCCACTGATTTTATTCAATAGTGATTATTCTTAATATAAATGTTCGGGTATCCAGGAATCGTTGAAGTATCCATTTAGAAGTTTCCGGTTATGAGCAGACCTATTATTTAAAAGTAGAAAAATAGAATACGGAGGAAATCGTATGCGTTACTTAAATTATATTAATGGAAAATGGAAAGAACCCGCTACAGGGGAGTATAAGGAAAATCTAAGTCCCCATAATGGTGAAAATTTAGGGGAATTTCCATCAAGTGCTGCGGCTGATTTAAATGATGCAGTGGCAGCCGCAAAAAATTCATTTCCTGACTGGAAAAAGCTGTCGTTTCAGCAACGGGCTTCATACTTGCAGAAAGCAGCTGATATTTTGAAAAAGAATATTCAGGAAGTAGGTCAAGATTTGATAAAGGAAGAAGGAAAAACATTCTTGGAAGGGATGGGGGAAGCCAATCGTGCTGCCAGCATACTTGAATATTATGCTGCTGAAGCCCGGCAGCCAATCGGGGAAGTAATTCCTTCAGCAAATGCCAATACATTTTTATACACTACCAATAGCCCGCTAGGTCCGGTGGGGTTGATTACACCATGGAACTTTCCTATCGCCATCCCTGTATGGAAATTGGCACCGGCCCTGGTTTACGGGAATACAGTCGTGATTAAGCCGGCTGATCTCACACCGAAGTCAGTCTATCATGTGATGAAAGCATTTGATGAGGCGGGTCTACCGCCTGGTGTCATCAATTGTGTATTCGGTAGGGGTTCCGTCATTGGTGCTGCGTTGGTGGAACATCCGGATGTGAAGGCCATATCTTTTACTGGCTCGAATCAAGTAGGTCAGCAGATTCAAAAACAAGCCATTGAGCATGGAAAGAAAGTGCAAGCGGAAATGGGAGGGAAAAACCCGCTTGTCGTCCTCGCCGATGCAGATGTTGAAAAAGCAGTTGAAATAGCTATAGGCGGAGCTTTTAAATCTACAGGGCAAAAATGCACTGCCACTAGCCGGGTGATTGTGGAAGAAGGAATTTATGAAGTATTCCGGGAGCGGCTTGTCGCGCGTACGAAAGAATTAAAAGTGGGCGACCCGCTCAAAGAGGAAACATATATCGGTCCCGCTGTATCTAGATCACAACGCGATGGCGTGCTTGAAATGATCGAGGTTGGGAAATCAGAAGCTACGCTGTTATGTGGAGGGGATGTTCCGGCAGAAGAGGAATTGGCGAACGGTTTTTATGTCCGGCCGGCTATCTTTGAAAATGTTCCACAACATGCCCGCATTGCACGTGAAGAAATCTTCGGACCAGTCATCGCCCTTTTTAAGGCCGGAAATTATGAGGAAGCAGTTAAGATGGCAAATGATACAGAGTATGGATTGAGCGCAGCAATTTGTTCAAACAATTTAACATTGGCACAGCGGTTTATTGAAGATGTGGAGGTGGGGCTTGTTCATGTCAATTCGGAAACAGCTGGAACGGAACCGCAAATGCCATTTGGCGGATGTAAAAATTCAAGTGCAGGCAGCCGTGAACAAGGGAAGAGTGCCGTTGAATTCTATACAGAGGTCAAGACAGTCTATATGGATCGGGTATAACTAAAATGGTACCAAGCATTTTTAAACTTTTAAATTAGATGATAATCAGGAGGGATTTTCAATATGTCTATTAAAGAAAATGTTCAGTTCAGCCCTACACTCCCGTATTCACGGTATGTCGAACCAGAGGTATTCAATGAAGAAAGAAAAAAAATCTTTAGAAAGAGTTGGATATTAGCTGGGCTTGCAAGCCAAGTTGAAAAAGTAGGCGATTTCATGACAATAGACATCGCCGGAGAGCCTATCATCGTTTCTCACGGTACTGATGGTGAACTGCGTGCTTTTTACAATATTTGCCCTCATCGCGGAATGAAAGTAGAAAACTCCGATAAAGGAAATAAGAAAATTTTACAATGCGGATACCATGGGTGGACGTTCAAATTAGATGGAAGTGTGCATAGAGCCCCTAATTTTAAAACGAATGAACTGGGAATACACAGCTGTATGAAATCCATTCGCTTAGAAGTTCAGAATGCTATGATTTTTGTCAATCTAGATAAAAATGCACCTTCTATGGCAGAAGCATATCGGGAATTTTTAGAGGAAATGAAAGAGTATCCCTTCTTTGATTCACTGAAACTAGTTAGGGAAACCAGGCGTGTAGTAAAAGCTAATTGGAAAGCCGTCGTTGACAATTACCTTGAATGTGATCATTGTTCCATTGCTCATCCTGGCTTTGCAAAATCCTTTGATTTATCAAACTTTTGCACAACGACACACGACAACTTCACTTATCAATATATGACAGCAAGTAAGAATGGCGAAGGTGACCAAGCGCGTTTTTATTGGGTTTGGCCAAATATGATGATTAACGTTTATCCAGGAGACGGGAATGTGAATACCATCCAAGTAATTCCTGTTGATGCCGTGACGTCGTTAGGTATTTATCGTGATTATTCCCTCAATGAAAAAACAACAATAGAAAAAGAAGAATATTTTAAATTTGTTGATCAAGTACGGCAGGAAGATTTTGAACTAGTGGAAAAACTGCAAAAAGGATTAAGTTCCGAGGCTTTTACAAATGGGATCTTTTCTCCAACTGAACATGCTGCAGTCTATTTTCATGAACTTATTGATAAAAAGCTCCAGAACTAACAACAGAGCTGCCAATTGGAATGCACTTAAAAAAGAAACGTGAGACAGAGAATTTTTGAATTGAATAGCCTAAGCAACCAACCAGTGTGATCCGGCAGTTTAGGATCACATTGGTTGAGTTGTTTTTTGTGCTGAGTTTTTTGCTTATTTCAACCGATATTATTCCGGGTGTGAGGAATTGTTCTTCCATTGTTGTTCTTCAGCAAGAAACTCAAAAAAAACATTCATGGCAGTAAGCGGATTCTCGTTTACTCTTTTAAAGTAATTACTTTTTCTGGAATCTGTTAAATAGCTGCTTTTTTTGATTCTATCCAACATATATTTTTGACTCATCTTCACTATTTCTTTTTGGTTATGTTTGTTTTCTTTTAATAAGGCAAACCCTACAGCTCCCACCAAAGCATAGATACCAAGTGCGATTTTCGAGATGGGTAAAGATTCGTTTTTAAATAAAAGGAAAAAAAGATTAATGATGGAAAAGCCTATCATCACCGTCGAAAAAAAACCGTATTTCATATTTTTCTTCAACAAGGGGGATAATTTTGATTGAAGTTGTTCGATTTCGGCTTGCATGAAACTGGGTATATTATTTATTTTAATATTCATTGTATCCTCCTAATGGCACTGAAAAAATCGTACCTATTCAATGAAAAATGAAACAGGAAAAGGAACCTAATTATATATATCTTATCGTTTGGAAACGTGTTTGTCATGTAATATAACCCTTGGACTCTATTAAAGGGAAAAGGACAAGCGGTGACGTGAATAAGAATGCCATTTATACGTTTGAAAACCCAGTTAGACAGCGTTCTTGCAGTATGTTGCCTTCATAAACTAACAATGGTATTAATAATGAGTGAATTATGGTAAAATAGTCCTCAAATGGAAGCCGTATTTTTCATTTTTTGATTAATAATCGTTATGGTTGGACTTGTCGCGCCTTTTTTTGTCATAAATACGTGACTATTGTGGTATTTAGTACTTTTAAATCGAGTTTTGGAACAAATCAATATATAATTAGAAAGCGAGATAGTAGATTCAAAGATTAAGGAGGGACATAAAATGATGGAATGGGCTCTGATCATTTTGTTTGCTGCAGCAGTATTACTGTTCATTTTATCGTTTATTAAAAAGGATTCTGCAAAAGTGGACAGCCAATTGGAACAGCTTGCTATCACTTTTGGAGATGAAATGAATGTATTACAGGAAAAAATCAGGAACATCGAGATAGATGCTGAAATTACGGTGCAAGAGGCAGGCGTTCTAGCAATGTCCTCCGAAAAGCGAAACTTGTTGCGTGAAGTACTCGACCTACATAAGCGAGGCTATTCAATTGAAAGCATCGCACTGAAGACAAAACAGCCGGAAGAAGAAATTGAAAGCATGCTTACTCCTTACATAAAAACGAAGAATGAAAGGAGAAATGTGGCCAATGACATCTAAATCAATGCGCAGCTTTGCCGGAGGCCTTGTTGTTGCAGCAGGCATATGCGGTGCTGTGTACTTCTTTGGTCCAGGAGAAGCGACCGGCACATCGGAGAAACCATCAGAAGATGAAATGAAAGAGTCTCTGGCTGAAGAAGGGTATGTCATCCATTCCGAAAAAGAATGGGAAGATCAAATTGCTGAAGCACAGTCAGTTAAAGATAAAGCGGAAGCGGAAAAAGAAACGGTAAAAGAACCAACAGAAAAGATCATATACCGTACAGTTCTTTCTGTGTCTAAAGGCTCGACAAGCATCGATGTGGGGAAAAACCTGCAAAAGGCAAAAGTCATTAAAAATGCCAATGAGTTTTCTGACGCGGTTGAAAAGAAAGGCAAGGCCAACGGATTACGACCTGGTACATATGTGGTGGATAGTGCGATGACGACGGAAAAAATAATTTCCATCATATTTAAATGAACATAAAAACGACCATTGATAAGAGGGTCAACTTCAGACTGTAGACAAACTCGATGAAAATCGAGTTTATCTACAGTTTTTTTATGGTTTGTACAATGAACGGAGTCTCCATGCATTCGCTTTTCTCGCAGGAGTCTGTACATTCGTTCCAATGAACTTTGTTTTACTATTTTCGACAAATGGGGTTCGAAATGCTTTCACACCGAACATGAATTAAAAAAAACTTGGTTATCCTTCATATTTTTTTGTTTATACAATGAAACCCTCTTTAGATTGAAGAAATTTGCGAAACACCTGCAGAATAACTGGCTAGCCGAGACCTCGGAGACGTTTGCATCGAGGAAGCTTTGCAAACAGTCGGCGGAAAGGGAGCGGATTTATTCAATCAACTGAAATTTTTTTTATGTTTTCTTTAACTTAATCGTTGTCCGCACTCCGGCCCAAACTGCAATGATAAGACCTCCAATAGTATCTGCGATTAAATCTATCATTGTATCTTTATTTCCTCCGCCTTGCAGTGTCATTCCGAATAATTGATCAGAACTAAATTCGTAAATTTCCCAAATGACACCACCAAGTGCTGAGAAGGAGAGGGTAAACAAAAAGACAAACCAAGGAGAAATCTCTTTGCCTGCATTTCGGTATACCAATCGTTCATATAAAGCAATTCCCGTAAAAGCTAGAAGGGAACCGCTTAGTAAATGTAAGAGTGTATCCCACCATCCCAGTCCATACCAGCCTAAAATAGATCCTAAATATTGTGAAGCGAATAAGAAGATTAAATAGGAGATGATAATTGGCAGATTGAATTGAAGCTTGGTAAATAGGGCCAATAAAAGAGGGATTGCTCCACATACCACACCGCCTATCGAAACGAGTGACTTGAAAGTTTCATCGTCTGTATAGTAAAAAACAGATAAAGCTGCCATGAAAAATACATACATTGAACTTAATGAAATAACTAGCTTACGATTCATATGAATACCTCTATAAATTATAATTTTGGTTTATGTACAATAGAATAAATGGAGATAAGCAGGCCGCCCGTAAGACCGGAAATTATATCGTACATGGTGTCTTTGTTACCGCCTCGCTGCATGGTATGAGTAAAAGTGAGATCTCCTACGAACTCATATATTTCCCAAAGAACAGCGGCAATGACTGAAAGTGAGAGAACAAAAAGAAAGGTGATCCACCTTGAAACATCTTTTCTCGCTTTTTGAGGAATGAATTGTTTATAAAGAGCAATTCCAACAAAAGACACGAAAATGCCTTTGTAGAAGTGAAGGCTAGAGTCCCACCATTTAAAATCTACATAAAAATTCGCGATTGACCCTAAAAATGTCGTACAGAAAACAAAAACATAGTAACCGATTATGATTGGAATGTTAAAAGGATTATTTTTAACAAACAGTAATAAAATGGGCAAGGCACTTACCAATATTCCCCCAAGGGCTACCATCCATCGGGAAGAATCATCTTTTATGAGGTAAAAGATGAGTAAGCCAGTCATGAATGCAATAAAAACCAGACTTAAAATGATAATTATTTTATGTTTCAATATACTCACCTCATTCGTAAATATTCATTAACCCCGACAATTTCGGACTTCTGGAATATTTTTATGTTGTTCTTTTAAACGTTTTGGTTATTATCATTGTTGGCTGCCATGGTGCTTATTAATGGTTTTGTTTTTAAATTTAGCCGTGATAATCAATAATAAAGGCATGACCAGACCATAAGTCGCTGCATAGAATAACCAAATATTTTTATTGAATTCCCCGGATGATGGTACCATAGGAAAAACAATCAGTGAAAAAAACATATTCATCCCTATAGCGGTAGTAAATGGACGATAATCTTTTATATTGAATATGTTTGAAAATACAACAACCGATACATAAAAATACATCACCGTCCTGGTATAGGTTGTAAAGATCCAAATCGTGGAAATATATCTTCGATCCGCATTAGGAAATTCCCTACATTTATTTTTTTTGCCATAAAAGTTTCAATCTTAATACTCCAAAGTTTTGGCTATTCATGTTCAAGCTATTCACACGGAAATTAATTTGAATTGTCAGCTTTTTTCCGGAAATCCATTCCCATTTCACTATTTGGGCTAAATGTTGCTGCTTTTTGTATTGCTCTTATTTCTTATTCCGGAATCAAAATCGAAAATAAACAACCTGTATTTTTAAATAAGTGTAAACCTCCTTATCTAAAGTGTTCTCAAATCCGAGACAAAATATTTAATTGTCAATTTATAAACGAGTGATGGGTAAATAACGAATAAAACATGGCAGAACAATTTTACTTGTCCCACTTCCATTATGTAGCTTCTCCTAATGGTCCAAGAGAAAGTTTTTAAATTCCCCCACATCATAATGTTTTAGGAACTGAATATTTGATTTAACTGATACTTAATATTTTTCATCAAATCGTCATCTGGTGAGATTTTCTGATTACCCTGCTTCGTAACGTCAATTAAGGTAAAGGATGCAACAATATATTGATTTGTAATAGATTAGAGTTGGCGCGATTCTTGCATATTATTTATGTGTATATCTATTTTATGTGTATATCTATGTGTGTATATCTAATAAATATGGAGAAAGGAGAAGAAGGGGAAACTGTTAGACACACAATTATTGAAAACATTAATTTGGTGTTTAATTTGCCTTGGTTATATGTCAGAAATTTAATCTGGATTCATAAAGGGAAGGCGAAGCCATTAAACTTAAAAAAGTTAGGGGAATATAACGATGAAAATACCAGTGGAAAATATAGTAGAGTTAACTGTAGAACATCAATTCTTACAGGCTTATCCCATATTAAGTCAGTTGCGTACTGATTTGACTTTTAAGGAATATCTAGAATTATTAAATGATATGCGTAAGGAGGGGAAAAAGTTATTTGCTTTATATCATGATACGAGCATCGTAGCTTTAGCGGGTATTAGCTGGCGTGAAGATTCATATAATGAACGCTATGTTTATGTGCAAGATTTGGTTACTGATGTAAATCATCGTCCTAGTGGCCTTGGATATAATTTACTAAATTATATACATAATTGGGCAAAAGACCAGGGGGCTGAATATATTACATTGGAATCTTGAATTCGGCGCCTTGTTACCATATATGTTCTTCGCCATTCGCCTATTCAAAGGCAAGGTGCCTTACACAAAAAATTAGTTGAAAGCTTATTGAAACTCTGTGGAGAGAAATCTCTGCAGGGTTTTTCTTCATTTATTTTTCATCCACTTTGGTCCAACAAGCAAAAATTAAAATCTTTGCTCTCGAAAATGTTGATAGATTATGCGAATATTGGCAATCTATGCATTTACTCATAGGATACTTTTGAACATTACTTCCAATAAATTTGATTAGTTGTGCTTCAGGATGCCTATAAACGATTAGATGAGGAAACTGTCGCTAGAGGCAAGAAAGTTGAAGATTAATAAAAGACAATTCATATAAAAAATTGCCTTAAGGCATTTTCATCGGAAAAAGCCTGTATCGGGGTTGGCAAAGATTCCATTTTTAATGGTATACCTATGAACTGACTACAAAAGAGAGGTTGCCCCCAGTTTGAAGGGATGGAGGGAAGTGGCTAATGTTATTTAATTTTGTAGAAAAAGCAGGTCCCAAAAAGTTCATATCCGAGGCATCTTCAGCAACCTTTAATAGAATTTTACTCTTGAAAATTAATTTCAATATATTTTACTTAAATGGATATAATTGCAGCCAAGGTGAAAACATAATTTTAACAGGCTTTTGGTTATGAGTTTCTATCTAAAGCCAGCAACCGTGGGAACTGGAGACAAAGTCGTTTTAATTCAAAGTGAGATCCATGGAAATGAGAAAACGGGTACGGATGCCATGTTGAATATCTTGAAGTTTTTGGGGACCAACACTCCTGAAGCGGAGAAAATTCGTAAAGAAATTACCCTTGTTGCTTTGCCTAAAATGAATCCGGATGCTGCTGAATTGAACCGTCGGGGACATGATATGTCCTGGGCAGAGGTCGTGAATCAGTTTCCACAGTTAGCAGGAGCGAGTCCATCTTGGAACGATTATACATACAAAAATGAATCATTCGATTATCAGTCCAAACCTGGTTTCGATGTCAATCGTGACGTTAATCCTGATTTGAATTATATACCCCAAGCTAAAGACTTCCCTGGAAAATCACCCACCTCTGGCTGGTTCATAACACCTGAATCACAAACAACACGTGATGTTTACAAGTCTCTCCTGAAGCAATACGGAAAGGAGGAGATTTTCGTGGACTTGCATCACCAAGCTCCCTATTCTGAAATGGATGGAACGGATGATTTAGTCACATACTCGATTTCCGCTCAATTTGTTCCAGATCCAAGCTCGCCTTCAAGACAAGATTATGCCAAGTATGCAAAAAACTATAATTATGATTTTTCCAGACAATTGAATGTAGCGGTATATAATGCTATGAAAGTACAAGGTAATTCTCCATATGGAAATATATCCTTATATCCGCAAAACCAAAACCATCCTGGAACGGCTTTAGGAGCCTTTGCTTTAAACGGAAGTGGGACAGTGCTCTTTGAAGTTATCCTTTCAAGTTATATTCTGATTGGAAACATAGTTATTTTTCACTATTAACATAAAGTAGTAAAAATGTCAGAATATTAGTAATGGTTATTTTTTTGTAATTACATTTTAAGGAGGGTTTTTATTGAATTTTAAAAAGAAAGTCCTATCAGTTTCATTATCTAGTTTAATGACATTAAGCGCAGTTACAGCTGTTGCGCTGCCAGTCGGAGCGGTTGGAAATGGTCCCAGTGCTGGAAATGGTCAAGTGACAACTTCAAAACTTCATACATATGAAAGTCTGGTAAGCTATCTTAAAACGCAGGATGCTAAACAAGAAAGGCTGGCACTGGAAGTAATCGGCGAAACGGTAAAAGGGAGGGATATTTACTTAGCGAAATATATTTCAAATCCTAAGAATCCTACTATACTATTTTTAACTCAACAGCACGGAAATGAACAGCTGACTACTGAAGGTGCACTCGAATTCATTAAACATCTAGGCACGAACAAGACTAAAGGTATTCTGGAAAATGTTAATATACTGATCATTCCCATGTTAAATGCAGATGGGGCCATGGGAGATGTTAATTTCCCTCTTGATGACTATTTAGCAAAAGGAGATCGACATTTAACACGGGCTAATGCAAATGGGGTAGACTTAAACCGTGAGCATGATAAAAAAACTGATTCCATGCAAGTGGAGGTAAAGGCTTTACACGAAAATGTATTTGCGAAATACGATATAGATTACATGATAGATCTACATCATCAAGGGACGCTAAGCGAAACAGATGGTGAACTTGTTTCAGGTTCAATTCTTTATCCTACAAACGCTAACGTAAAGCCTGAAGTATTAGAAGCGTCAAAAAAACTGGGTGCTGTTGTATATAACTCCATTGAACCAACTGGTTGGGGGCATATTGGCAGGTATGATGGCGGTTCTGGAGAAAATATAGGCCGTAATGGTGCAGCCGTTCGTTATGATATTGCCACACTGCTCTTTGAGATGCGAGGTATGTCGGACCACAATATCGAGTCAGTGGCGCTTGGACAAAAAAGTAATGGCTATCTAATAAAGCAAACAATAACCACTTTGGATGCAGCTGTTAGAGCTATCGCCGATGATTCAATAGAAACTGTTGATGCAAGCTTTTGGAATACCCTGCCAACACAATCCAATCGTCCTGGGGCAGAATCGGACGAATAAAATGATGACACATTCCATTCTTTCAGATGGGATGTGTTTTTTTATTTTCCTACATCGATAGCTCGAACTTGTTCATCAGTTTATATTTATAGAGGAAATTCTGGACAAGATAAAAGATGATATAGAAAAAAGGCATCTGCTTTCACTAGATGCCTTTTGAACGATAACGTTTATCGACCTGAAATATCCTTCTTTAATCATTCCCGCTTGCTCCTATAAGCTTTTTTCTGTTGAATTCTCCTCTTTTTGTTCTTCTTTTAGCTGTAAGGCTACTAAACTGGCAAAGTCATGAATGATGGTGGCTGCCAATAGTGAAGTAATTTGTGTTGGATCATACGGCGGGAGGACTTCCACCAGATCGAACCCAATAAAGTTGAATCCTTGCAGAGAGCGTATCATCTCTAGGGTTTCAAAGCTATTTAGTCCGCCGACCTCCAATGTGCCAGTTCCAGGAGCGCAGGATGGATCAACAAAATCAATATCAAAGGTCAAGAAACATGGAGTATCCCCAATGGTTTTCTTGACTTCCTTCACGACATCTTCGATTCCTCTCTTCTTCAGTTCGGGCGTAGTTATAACATTGTAGCCTAGATCTGTACTTGAATCTATATCTCCTGGATGATTGAGGGTACCTCTGATGCCAATTTGAAAAACTTTATCCGTTTGGAGCAAGCCTTCCTCATATGCACGGATAAACGGGGAACCATGCCAGTATTTTTCATCATAATAAGTATCCCAGGTATCTGTATGTGAATCAAAATGAAGAAGTGCAACAGGACCGTGTATTTTTGCGGCTGCTCTTAGATTAGCCAATGTTACTGAATGGTCTCCTCCGATGCCTATTGGAATGATCCCGTTTTTCATCAGGTCTGACATAGCCTTTTCAATTAACTCATAGCTTCGATGTATATTATGGGGAATCACCGAAACATCCCCAATATCAATTGCATTACATTCGTCAAACGGAAACACCTTTTGAATGGGATGATAAGGAAACAACGTCATGGATGCTTGGCGGACTGCCTGTGGAGCAAACCGGGCTCCTACCCTGAATGAAGCAGCTGTATCAAAAGGCATACCTACCACTGCCAATTTGGCATTTTCTCTTGTAGAAGGTAAGCGCATAAATGATCCTGTCGTACAAAACTCTGGTTTAACATCAGGTGATAAAGGATATTTCATTTTTCCATTCCTCCATTTTCTTATAACGATAATAGTTTTGAAACTCAAATAAATGAATTCCTATAGATGATTAATCTTGCAATTATCATGCCAAGTCACAGTAGGTGATTTAATGAGGGGTTTTACCAGATAACACCGGCTTTGTGTATGCAAAGGCGAATAATTTATGGAAAATTGAATCGCCGATGGATGAGATGCTGAAAGAATTCATTTCTAAAAATCAATCATTTGCCGTTAAGAATACAGGAATTAAGTAGCATTTTAGGCGTTTTTCCTTTGTCGAAGTAAACCGAAATCATGTGGCACAGAAATTGCATTTATTTATACAGAGTATACACATAAAAACTTTTAAAAAAAGGGAGGCATGGGGATTTATCAAGTTAAGAAATTGAACTCACTAATTTGAAAGCGGTTTCAAGGAGGAATGATAGGTGGAAAATGAGGTTACATTGAAAAGATCACTGAAATTATGGCAAATCGTTATGATGGGGTTAGCATATATGACCCCCATGGTCGTATTTGATACATTCGGCATTGTATCTGGGATTACGGGCGGCCATGTGCCGACTGCCTATATCGTTGCATTGGTGGGGATGCTTTTTACAGCTTCCAGCTATGGAAAACTTGTAAAGGTTTTTCCTGCTGCAGGTTCTGCCTACACTTATACGCAAAAGGCCATAAACCCTCATTTAGGATTCTTGGTAGGATGGTCTTCGTTGTTAGACTATTTGTTTTTACCTATGGTAAATGCATTGTTAACCAAAATTTATCTGACTGCATTATTTCCAGGAGTTCCTACATGGATTTGGGTAGTATTGTTCGTAGCAATCGTCACAATTCTTAATCTCAGGAGCGTCAATGTACTTGCTAACTTTAATGCGCTATTTGTTTTAATTCAGATTGCCATCATGGCAGTTTTCATCATTCTTGTTGTCAAAGGTTTGAATAATGGAGAAGGTACAGGAGAAGTGTTTACAATAATGCCTTTCGTAAAAGAAGGAATGGACCTCTCGGCCATAATAACCGGGGCCACGATCCTTTGTTTTTCCTTTTTGGGATTTGATGCAGTAACGACACTATCTGAGGAAACGCCCGATCCGAAAAAAACGATTCCAAAAGCGATATTTTTAACTGCACTTTGGGGTGGAATCATCTTCATTACCACATCTTTCTTTATTCAGCTCTTTTTTCCGGATATATCCCGTTTTAAGGAACCGGATGCTGCATTACCGGAAATCGCCCTTTATGTAGGCGGGAAGCTATTTCAATCCATTTTTCTTTGTACAACTTTTGTCAATACGCTAGCCTCGGGGTTAGCGTCGCATGCCAGCGTTTCCCGTCTTTTATACGTTATGGGCCGTGATAAAGTGTTTCCGGAAAAATGGATTGGATTTATTCACCCTAAGTGGAAGACACCAGCCATTAATGTACTCATAGTTGGAGTCATTTCATTGTCGGCTTTATTCTTTGATTTAGTGACAGCAACGTCACTGATCAACTTTGGTGCCTTAATGGCATTTACCTTTGTAAACCTGTCAGTGATCAGCCATTTTATCATTCGGGAAAAGAAGCATCGAACGATAAAGGGGTGTATTCAATACTTAATTATGCCTTTAATTGGAGCGATAGCAATTGGCATTCTTTGGATCAACCTTGAGGCAAGTTCCCTAATAATGGGGACAAGTTGGTTCATTATTGGTTTTTGTTATCTATTATATATCACAAAGGCATTCAGGAAGGCTCCGCCTCAATACCAAGTTGAAGAAATTCAGCTATGAGATTTTCCAAGAAAAAACGCATCCGATCAGGATGCGTTTTTTTATATGCAATCCAAAAATGCCTATGAATTAATACATATTCACGCCTCTTAACGAAATGTAGTAAAACACATCCTTAAGCAGGCTATCTTCTTAGACGTAGAATTTCTTCACGTGCTTTTTGATATTTATCTATGGTTTTTTTATCGATTCGATGAAAAACACTTAAGTAAAGAGCATCAACCATGTTAAGTTGCATAATTCTAGATGCTATACTACCGATTCGTTGATCATGTTCGATGTCTGGAAAACAAAGTTGTATACTTGCTATTTTCAATAAAGGAGACTTTGTATAAGCGGTTATTGCCAATACTGGTACGTTTATCTTTTTCGCATATGAAGCCATCTCCAATATATCTTTTGTTTTTCCGGATGTGGAAAAAACGACCAATGCGTCTTCTGGTGTAAAATTGGAAATATAGGAAATAACTGTATGAAAGTCAGTGTTCATTCCTGTAGTAACGCCAAGTTTAGCAAATTTATTACTAGCATCCAATGCAGCGGTAGAGGAGCCCCCGACACCAAAAAATGCAATTTTCTTTGCTAGGCTTAAGCATTCTACTGCTTTTTCAAACTCTTTTTTGTTAAGAGTTTGTACTAAAGAGTCTAAAGCAAATTTATTGCTCATAGTTACTTTTTGGAAAAGTTGATAAGGCGTATCATTTTCACGCAGTAAAGAAAGATCATTAATGTTGGCATTATTTGAACTCATTTCTTTCACCAATGTATGTTGAAAGGTTTTAAAGCTGTCTATACCCATTCTTTTACAAAAACGCACAACACTAGCTTGGGAAACATTTGCGTTGGTTGATATTTCAGAAATCGTGTAAGTTTGCACCAAATCTGCATGGTCCAATATATATTTGGCTACTTGCCGTTCAGCACGAGACAAGGAATCGGCTTTTTCATTTATTTTTTGTAATAAAGTTAAGCTCATGATATGTCCCCTTTATTAAACGTTTTATTAAATGATGAAAATCCCTATTGTTTCATTTATATCATAAATGAAATGTTTTTTGCACATAATGCAAAAAAAAATGCCATAAGTGAAATTTTATTTCTTATTATATCAATAAAAACTTGATTTTTTAATTCTTTTTCAATAAGATAGGTTTGTGTGAATATTCAAAAAATTACATTACAAGGAGGAGATAGTTTGAATCGGGCCATTTTACTTGTAAGTCATGGGAATTTAGCTTCGACTATGAAAGACTGTGTAGAACTTATAACAGGGAAACAGAAGCAACTCTTTGCATTGAGCATGGATGATCAAGTAACGTTAGATTCGTTTGCAAGAGAACTGGAATCGGCAGTCAATCAATTATTGGATTGGTACAAAGAAATAATCATTCTGGCAGATATTAAAGGGGGGACCCCATGCAATGCAGCTACACTTCAAGTGTTGAAAGATAGCCGGGTACAAGTAATCGCTGGTTTTCATTTAGGTTTAGTTATTGAATCTTGCCTTTCACTTGTAAGTCCCGAAGAGCTTATAGCTAATACCTCTATGAGTATTAGCTATATAAACTCTACAGTTAACCCCATAAAGGAGGAATTGTAATGAGTATCGTTGTTACCCGTATCGATGAACGACTTATACATGGGCAAGTTGCTTATTCATGGAGTGTTGCTTATCACGTCACAGAATTTATTGTAATTGATGATAGAGTTGCAACCGACCCTACACAACTTTTGTTACTTAGCTTGGCAGTACCTTCGGGGAAAAGACATGCTATTCTTTCTGTCGAAGATGCAGTGAAATATCTGGTTGAGCAGTCTGATCTGGAAAAAACGTTTATCGTAGTAAAAAGTCCTCGAGTCCTTTTATCTCTCATTGAAAAAGGGATAATTCTGCCTTCTATAAATGTAGGTGGCATGTACTATAAAGTAGGAAAACAGGAAATAAGTAAAACAGTCTATTTGGATGAAGAAGATAAATCTATTTTTCTCAAGATTAGAGATCACGGGATCCCTTGTGAGATCAGAACCTCTCCTAATGATAAATCCATTGATTTATTCACCAAGATTTAATGGTCGAAAAGATAGTCAGTGTAAAAAGGGGGAGGAAAATGAAGTGGAAATTGAGTTAATATCAGCGATTTTGTTAAGTGGTTTTGTTGCAATTCTCATGACCGAAAATTATGGATATGGATATTGGATGATTAGCCGTCCCATTTTTGCTGGGCCATTGTTAGGACTAATAATGGGAGACCTACAAACTGGATTGATTGTTGGGGCCAGTGTGGAATTGATGTTTATGGGGGTCTTGCCAATTGGAGGTAGCGTTCCTCCAAATGCACAAATTGCTGGTCTAATGGGGACTATTTTCGCGATTAGTGCTGGGGGTAAGCCTGAGGTTGGAATTGCTCTGGCATTACCAATCGGTATTTTAGCACAATTTTTAATCATGCTAGCTTGGAATTTTAATATTTATCTAGTGCATCGGGCAGACAAAGCTTTACGAGAGCTAAATCTAAAAAGGGCAGAACGGCTTCACCTTTTTGGAATAATTGTATTTTTTACAGTTATGTTCATTCCAACTTTTTTAGCCGTTTATTTTGGTAGTGAATTTGTAAATAATATCGTAGGCTCAATGCCTTCTTGGTTTATGGAAGGATTAAAGATTACAGCAGGAATCCTACCTGCAATTGGAATGGCCATGCTCCTGAAAATGATGAACTTCAAGAAGTTTTGGTCATTTTTCCTAATTGGATTTGTTCTGGCAGTCTACTTGGAACTAAATGTACTTTCGATAGCCTTGTTGGGTCTTGGAATCGCGGTCAGCATTTCAGCAGTAGGAACGAGAGGAAATGATAGTGGAATTTCCCGTGATTCCTCCCGCCAGAGTACAGCTAAAACGACGATTCTGACAAGGAAAGATTTAATGAAAACATTCTTCCGCACTTTCTTCAGTATGACGTCTATAAATTATGAGCGTTATGGCAGTTTAGGATTCTGCTATGCGATATTGCCGGCACTCAAAAAACTGTATCCAAATAATCAGGATTTACAAGAATCGGTTGTTCGTCATAATGAATTTTTTAACTGCCATCCGTATACTTCCAATGCCGTCATAGGTGTTACTCTTGCACTTGAAGAACAACGAGCACAAGGTAATCCCATCTCATCTGAAACAATTTCTTCTACGAAAGCCGCATTGATGGGACCGCTCTCTGGAATTGGCGATTCTGTTTTTAAAGCAACTTTTATGACCATTTTTGCTGCAATCGGCGCTGGTTTGGCGTTGGATGGAAATTCACTTGGACCCATTATATTTATTGTGCCAAACGTCTTGCTCAATATTTTTTCTCGTTACTACGGTATTGTCTATGGATACCAGTTTGGGATAAGCCTAATCCTTAAAATGAAAGACTCTGATGTGCTAAATAAGTTTGTTCAGGGAGCTACCATTGTAGGATTAATGGTAACAGGATCAATGGTAGTGAATTTTGTTAAGGTGGCAGTGGCTGCAAAATGGAACTTTGGTGGAAAAGAAATAAATTTACAAGAACTTCTTGATTCAATTTTACCTGGGCTTTTCCCCCTCCTCTTAACACTTGGTTTCTTATGGGCATTACTTAAATATCAAAAAGCTATCTACTGGTTAATCCTCCTTTGCTTTATTGTAGGATTAGCTGGTAAATTCTTGGGGGTTGTTTAGGTGGTAATTATGGATAAAAAAAACGTATTGGAATCTATTAAGAATGGATTGATAGTTTCGTGCCAGGCTAGAAGGGGATGGCCGATGTATGGGGCGGAAATCATGGGCGCATTAAGCAAGGCTGCAGAAAAAGGAGGCGCAGTTGGTATTAGGGCTACCGGGCCAGAAAATATTAAAGCGATTAAAAAGGTAACAAAATTGCCTGTATTAGGTATTCACAAGCAATGGACCGAAGAATGTGAAGTATATATTACTCCTACCTATGAAAGTGCTATAAGCATTATTGAGGCTGGAGCGTCAATCGTAGCATTAGATGGGACTCAACGAAAGCGCCCTCATGGAGAAACGGTAGAAAAAATCATAGGTAAAATCAATAGTGAGCATCCCAATATTTTAGTAATGGCAGATTGTGCGACTTTTGAAGAGGGACTAATTGCAGAAAAATTCGGTGCTGATATAATATCAACCACATTGTGTGGGTATACAGAGGAAACAAAATACGTGAAGGAGGTTGATTATGACCTTATTCGAAAGCTCTCTTCTGCCTTAAATATCCCCATCTTCGCTGAAGGGCATATTCATACGAAAGATCATGCTAGAAAAGCTATTGAAAGTGGAGCTTTTGCAGTCGTAGTAGGAACTGCCATTACTCGCCCGGAAATTATCACAAAAAGGTTTGTAGATGAGTTAAACCTGTTGGTTGGAAAATAGAAGTTTCAATATAAATTTTGAGAATTTTTTTAAGTTTAACAGTTGGTCTCATGGACTGACTGCCGTTGATTAGACTTGTACCATCATCTGGAATCTTCTACAGATCAACACTTTCTTTTTCAGGATAAAAAAAGCACTCAATGAATGTTTTTACATTTATCTGGTGCTTTTTTATGTTTTTAATCATCACTTTTTACATATGCAAATCTGAATTGCTTATGAATTAATACATATTTCTTGATGATGTTGATGATTGGGAACTGGCGTTATATGGCTATCCATATAATATCCTCAAAGCTGGCACGGAAGTTGCTTAATAAGTTATAAGAATATAAGTGAGGTGCTAAAATGTCAGAGAAAATTAAGGTAATGGAAAAACGTCAATTGGATAATCCACTGCATGAATTCCAGGATATCTTAAAGGAAGCGATTCATGTTTTGAACTATCCAGAGCAGGTTTTTGATTTCCTGAAAGCGCCAATGCGTTTTCTGGAAGTCTGTATTCCTATTCAAATGGATAATGGGGAGACAAGGATGTTTCAAGGGTATCGGGCTCAACATAATGATGCAGCCGGTCCAACTAAAGGGGGGATTCGGTTTCACCCGGATGTCACTCCCGAAGAAGTTAAGGCATTGGCCGGGTGGATGAGCTTGAAATGCGGAATAACCGATCTTCCATATGGGGGGGCGAAAGGCGGCATTGTGTGTGATCCCAGACAGATGAGTTCATCTGAGCTTGAACGATTAAGCAGAGGGTATGTCAGGGCAGTAAGTCAAATAGTGGGACCCACAAAAGATATCCCGGCACCTGATATGTATACGAATTCACAAATCATGGCCTGGATGCTGGATGAATACGATCACATCAGGGAATTCGATTCACCCGGCTTCATTACAGGAAAGCCTCTGAGGTTAGGGGGATCGAAGGGCAGGGAAAAGGCCACTTCCAAGGGAGTATTATACACACTTCAAATGATATGTGATTTAAAGGGGATTCCTATTGAAGGCATGCGGGTAATCATTCAGGGATTCGGGAATGTTGGCAGTCATTTGGCCATGTATTTACATGAAATGGGGGCTAAGGTTGTCGGAATAGCGGATGAGCTGGGAGGTTTATATGATCCGAATGGCTTGGACATTCCTTACCTTTTGGAGAACAGGGACTCGTTTGGGGTCGTTTCGAACTTATACAAAGATTCGTTATCCAATCAAGAATTATTGGAAAAAGAGTGTGATGTGCTGATTCCTGCAGCCATCAGCGGAGTGGTGAATAAAGATAATGCATCACGATTAAAATGTGAAATCCTGATTGAAGCAGCAAATGGTCCGACCACAAAGGAAGCAATCAATATTCTTGATGATAAAGGTATAGTGCTAGTCCCGGATATTTTGGCGAATTCAGGAGGGGTGATAGTCTCGTATTTTGAATGGTGCCAGAACAACCAAGGTTATTACTGGACGGAAGAGCTTGTGGATGAACGATTGAAGGAAAAGATAACGGCCAGCTTTTTGAATGTCTACCATACTTCACAAAAATATTCCGTGAACATGAAAGTGGCGGCTTACATTGAAGGGATTCGCAAAATAGCAGAAGCATCCCAGCTTCGAGGTTGGGTCAGGTTCTGAACGAAATATGGCATACAAGAAAGGAGGCAATCCGTTGAATTTTGATATTCTTTCCGAAAATAAAGAAAACCAGGCTATTCATCATTATTGCTTATTGTCACAAGATTATAGATATGATGTGACCATTGTATATTCGGGCCAGTTTTTCGGTAAAGCAATGGTGACTTCCATGCAAAGCGGAAGAATGATCCTGCTTTGTGCCAATGATATTAATTTAGATCAGTACTGGGCTCCGACCCTGGGCATTGAACAAGATGATATACCTGAGTTCCAAAACTTTCTCAAATTAGTGTTACAAACCCCATTTCATTTTGAAGAATATTGAAGGAAGGAAGGAATGATGTAAATGTACGTGGATGTGATTCTAAGCCCTTGTGATGGCAGGATTGAAAAAATTTCAATAACCAAAGATTCCAGGTTTTACGAATGGGAACAATTATTTCAGATTAAGAAGGCAGATGGATGTGTGGAAATCATTGATATTGGTATCAGCGGAAAGATAGAATCATTGGAGGTATTGGAGGGTGAACCTGTGGTGGCCGGCGAGGTCCTTGCCTATTTCAGGGAAGATTTATTCGTGACCGGCAGCGATTAATATCAAAACGAAAAGAAGATGAAATGATTCATCTTCTTTTTCGGCTTATTAGATAGTTCTCCGCTGCTCTCTTATTCAAGGTCCCCTATACCCCAATTTTGCAGAAACCCGATTGCCCGTTTCCATTACATTCTTTATGAGGAAATCAAGTCTTTCTTCTGTCAGGTTAAAGCTGACAAAACCAATGCTCACCGCACCGTGAACTTCCCCAAAATGGTTCAATATAGGCACGGCAACAGAACATGTTCCCTCTGTTCTTTCACTGTGACTGATTCCATGTCCCTTCATTTTAGTCTCTTGCAATATATCCCAAAAAGCTGCTCTTTCTTGTGATGGCAGAAGAGCATCTACTATTTTTTTCACTTGATTATATGGCATATAGGCGAGCATCGCTTTATTGGCAGCCCCGATATGCATAGGTACACGTGAGCCAAGCTGATCATAAACCCGGATTTGGCTTTTTTCACTGTCGATTCGTTCGATAACGAGTGATTCCATTCCGATTGGCTGGCTAAGGTAAACGCTTTCCTCCACCTTGTTCATCAGCCTTTCCAGTTCAGGCCTTATTTGACTGATGTAATCCATTTTGTCATACATACGCAAACCGTATTCGAGCCAAATATTCCCCAAACCATATTGTTTGGAGTGCCCGTCCTGTTGGATTAATCCATGCGAGGACATCGCTTTTAACAAACGATGCATGGAGCTGACAGGAAGATCACATTCTTGAGAAAGTTCCGTAATAGACAGCCAGTTTTCCGATGAATTGGAAACCAGCACCTTTATAACGTTCATGGCACGATCAATCGATTGCATAAACAAACCACCTATCTTTCATTCCAAGTTAAATAAAACGCTAATTTATTTGAATATTTAAAACATATTGACAGTATACCAAATTTGATTTTATAATAAAAGAAAAATTCCTATTAGCGGAAACGTTTTCCGATATGCGGAAAAGGAGGGGGAGGCAGTGACATATTGTTCGTCCATGTACAAACCTTTGGAACGTGTCATTGTAAAACATCCGAAAGAAGCTTTTATTAGTCAAGAGCATTTAAGCCAAGCATGGCGGAACTTCAACTTTGCGGAAGAGCCGGATTTTAACGAAGCTCTAACAGAGTATGGTGACTTTATTTCCATTTTGGAGAAATATGTTCCAAACATCGATTATTTGCCTGCATCTTCGGTAGTCGGGATTGACTCCTTATATGCGCATGACCCGGTGAAATTCACAAGCCAAGGGGCCATTATTTTAAAGTCAGGGAAAGAATTGAGGCAGCCTGAAGCTAATGTATACAAGGAATTTTGTAAGGAAAAGAACATCCCGATTATTGGGTATTTAACGGGTGATGCGGTCGCGGATGGCGGTGATATCATTTGGCTTGATGATAAAACCCTGGTTGTCGGACATGGTTATCGTACAAACGCAGAAGCCATTCGGCAATTAAAGGAAATGACCGCACATCTTGTGGATGATTTCATCGTAGTTCAGCTGCCGCATGATCAAGGAGAGGGAGAGTGTCTCCATCTTATGTCTTTCATCAGCCTAGTCGACCATGATTTAGCCGTAGTTCATTCCCGCCTTATGCCTGTCTTTTTCAGAAAACTGCTTATTGAACGAGGCATTGAGCTTATCGAAGTGCCGGTTGATGAGTACTTGAACTTGGGCTGTAATGTGCTTGCCATCGCTCCGCGGGTTTGTGTAATATCTTCTGGTAACGCTTACACGAAGCAGCAGCTTCTTGATGCCGGAGCAACGGTTTATGAATACAAAGGAACTGAAATCAGTTACAAAGGAACTGGCGGTCCAACTTGTTTAACCTGCCCGGTGGTGCGTACAAATTTTAAATGATACTTATAAAAACACCAGGAAAAAGCTATGTCCGACCCCGGCCCTTGCACGATTGATTATGAAAAAGTAATGAAACAGATGCGTCTTACGTGGGAGCTTTGGAAATATGACTTTGTGATCATTCCGAAGGGATATGAAGAGAAAGCCCGTCAATTGAATGAAGCTGGATATAAAACGATTGAGCTGGAAAGCCGGAGTTACAAAATCAGGACGGTTGATTGAGATGTTTGTGACTGCCGTTTTATATATCGGGAATCTAATTAGATGAAAATCGGAAAGGGGATTTCAATGAGTCAATTACTATGGGGTACTCCAGAAACGCTCCGTGCTTTATTATGTGAACTTGTTAGCTGGGAAAGCCGGACTCTTACAGTTGGGGAACGCACGTTTCCTTATAAGGTACAAGAGAAATTGAGGGAGCTTGAATATTTTAAAAGGAATCCGGAGTACTTATCGCTTCATGAGGCTGATTTAGGGAGAAATTTTGTCAATGCCTTTTACAAACATCCCGATAGCAAGGAGACCGTTGTATTAATCAGCCATTTTGATACGGTTCATACTGAAGAATACGGCGATCTTGAGACTCTTGCTTTTCAGCCAGAGGAGCTTACTAGAAAACTTCATGACCGGAAAGGTGATCTGCCGGAAGAAGCGCGCCTTGATCTTGAATCAGGAAAGTACTTGTTTGGTAGAGGTACGATGGATATGAAAATGGGGCTTGCCCTTCATATGGCTATCATCGAAAAGGCAAGCATTGAACAATGGCCGATCAATCTCCTTCTGTTAACGGTTCCGGATGAGGAAGTGAATTCTGCCGGAATGAGGGCTGCAGTTAAAGAACTTGTGTCTTTACGTGATAAATATAGCCTTTCCTATAAAATGTTTCTTAATAGTGAACCGTCCTTTTCACAGAAGCCGGGTGATAATAGACATTATATTTATTCCGGAACTTTGGGGAAAATCATGCCCGCTGCCCTTTTTTATGGGAAAGAAACTCATGTAGGTGAGCCATTAAAGGGCATAACCGCTAACTATATAGCCTCGTTCCTCACGCAGCTCATGGAATGGAACACTCTTTTTCTGGAAAGTGATCTTGGAGAGGAAACACCTTTACCGGTATCGCTTCAGCAAAAAGATCTAAAACTACAATATTCAACACAGACACCTTATCGGGCAGCCGCGCTTTATAATGTGTTCATTATGAAAAGAACAGCTGCAGAAATAATGGATCTATTCGAACAGGTTGCATACGAAGCAGCGATGAAATGCAATGAATCTTATAAAGCTCTATGTCTGCGTCAACAAATTGAGGGTGTAGGCGAAGTACAAGTATTGCGCTACGAAAAATTACTTTCATATGCCGAGGGCAAATTTGGCGGCAATTTTGTTGAGCAAATAAAGAGTGAAGTTAAAGGAAACATGGATTTGGATGAGCGGGAAAAATCATTTAGGATCGCTGAAAAATTGATGATACAATGTCAGGAGCTTTCACCCGCCATTGTATTGCTGTTCGCACCGCCATATTATCCAGCCGTCAATACGTCCGATGATCCGCTTATCATGGAATCTGTGAAATTAATGAAGGAAACTGCCAGCTTGCTTGATGAAGAAGTCAGCCAAATTCATTATTTTAATGGCATTTGCGATTTAAGCTATGTTCAATATTCTGATGAGTCTGATGGCTGGACGGCTTTTGAAAAAAATACACCGGTCTGGGGCGATACTTACAGCATTCCTTTTGCAGATATGCAAAAACTTCAGGCACCCGTACTTAATGTGGGTCCGTTCGGCAAGGATGCCCACCAGCGTACTGAGCGCCTTCACATCGAGAGTGCCTTCGTCCATACGCCCGTTGTGCTGGAGAAGTTAGTAAAGAGTATGTTTAAGTGTTTGGTTGAGAAGTGATGATCCGACAGGGAAACTGGATTAATATAGAACTTTAACTGGGGGTATTTATATGAATGACCTGCCTAATGGTCCAATCACTTCCGAGCCGCTTAATCAGAATAATAAGCCACTTAACCAACTAACGGAGCTACCGGAAAAAGGGATTAATCCTTTTGTCTTAATGTTTATCGTAATTGTAATCGTGACGGTTTTAACCTATATCTTACCTGCAGGCCAATATGAAAGAATTGAAAAGGATGGCCGAAGTGTAGTCAATCCCGCTTCCTTTGAGTTCGTAGAATCATCACCAGTGGGATTATTGGAAATGTTCAGCAGCATTCACGCAGGCATGGTTGAAGGAGCATCAATTATCTTGTTCGTCTTTTTGTTTGGCGGAGCATTGGGAATCATGCAGGCAACAGGAGCACTGGATTCCTTCATTAAGTTTGTGGCTGTCCGATTCGGAACAAAAGAGAAATTGCTTATTCCGTTGATGGTATTGATCTTCGCTTCATTAGGGACACTGATTGGCTCTGCTGAAGATGCATTAGTTTATATCGCAATCATTGTTCCGATGACGATTGCATTAGGCTTTGATGCACTTACGGGTTTTGCGATCGTCATCCTTGGGACATTGGCGACTGGATTCATTTCGGGCATTACGAACCCTTTTAATGTAGGAGTTGCCCAAAGTATTGCAGAACTGCCTATGTATTCGGGAATGGGATTGCGAATCGCCCTTCTTGCAGTGTTTTATGTCGTTACAGTATTGTACATCTATTTTCATGCAATGAAGGTGAAAAGAAACCCTGAACTAGGAGAGTATGGGAAATTCAGGCGTGAAGATCATGCACATTTTGATAAAAACTTTAGGATAAATACAAGACATAGCGCCGCTTTAATTATTTTATTGGTGAATTTCATCCTATTAGTATATGGAGTTATTAAATTAGGATGGTATATAAGTGAAATTGGCGGCTTGTTTTTATTAAGTGCAATCATTATGGGCATAATTGGTGGTTTAACTCCATCCAAGATGGCTAATGGTTTTATTTCAGGAGCAGGCGATATGGTTTCTGGGGCATTGATAATAGGAGTTGCGCAGACAATCCTAGTCATCATTACAAGTGGCGGATTGCTGGATACCATTTTATATTATGCTGCAGGATTGGTTGAACAACTTCCTCCCGCCATAAATGCAATCGGAATGTTCATTGTCCAATTATTTCTTAACTTCATTGTTCCATCCGGAAGTGGGCAAGCTGCATTGACGATGCCGATCATGGCTCCATTAGCTGATTTAATGGGTGTGACAAGACAAACAGCAGTATTAGCTTTCCAATTAGGGGATGGGATTTCGAATATGATATTTCCAACTTCTGGAGTGCTATTGGCTGGATTGGCAGTGGCAGGCATTTCATTTACGAAATGGGTAAAATGGGTGTTTCCATATCTACTGATTCAGTTTGCCTTAGCAATTATCTTTTTGATCATTGCTCAAAGCATACAGTATGGCCCTTTTTAAAGATCTGAAAAAACTGAATATTGGCACTAATAGGAGGCGCTTATGATGAAGAAAGTACAGGAGACGGTTGTAGATGAAGTGATTTCATGGAGACGTCATTTTCATGAAAATCCGGAGCTCTCCTATCAGGAGCACCGGACTTCTGAATTTATCTACAGGAAATTAAAAACCTTTTCAGGATTGGAAGTGACGAGACCAACCGAAACGAGCGTTTTAGCGGTTCTTAAAGGAACTAAAAAATCTGCCCGAAAATCGAATACCATTTCTTTTCGTGCAGATATTGATGCTCTCCCGATTGAAGAGGAAGCAGAAATTGAATTCAAATCAAAAAATCCTGGGGTTATGCATGCATGCGGTCATGATGCACATGCTGCGATGTTATTAGGTGCCGCTAAAGTCCTCTCCGGAAAAAAAGATGCGATTGATGGAGAAATCAGGTTTATTTTTCAACACGCAGAAGAGGTATTGCCAGGGGGAGCTCAGGAATTGGTAACAAAAGGGGTCATGGAAGGAGTGGATTATGCATTTGCACTGCATGTTACTCCTTATGAAGGAACAGGAACAATATGTTTAAGGGAAGGGGTATTCTGTGCTGCAGCCGATGATTTTGAAATTAAAATTATTGGTCAGGGCGGTCATGCGTCGACTCCGGAATTAACGGTAGATCCGCTGATCATTGGTGCAGAAATTACGACGAATATTCAGCATATCGTTTCCAGAAAAATTTCAGCACTTCGGACACCAGTCATTTCAGTCACTCAGTTCCATTCCGGAAGTGCGCTCAATGTCATACCAGAATATGCGGAAATCGGTGGTACCATTCGTTCCTTGGATTCTGATAGCCGAGTGAAAGCAAGGGAGCATCTTGAGCGAATCGTTAAGGGGATTTCGGAAGCGCATGGGGCAAAATGTGAAATTACTTGGTATTTAGGGTATCCAGCAGTGGTAAATGATAAAGCTGCTGTTGATATTTCAAGAACGGTCATGGAAGGTATTTTTGAAGAGAATAACATCATCAAGGTTGATGATCCCATGTTTGGAACAGAAGATTTTTCGGCTTTTTCAGAAATCGTTCCTTCTTCAATGCAATTTCTAGGGGTCCATAATAATGAGTTTGGAAAAGCTTATCCTCTACACCATCCTAAATTTAAAATCGATGAGAAGGCTCTAGGGTATGGAGTAAGATATTTTGTAGGAATAGCGGATAAATTGTGCAGTCATTAAAATAATTGAGCAAGCATTGGGCTGGCGTAGACACCCGTTATAGTTTAAAAGAAAACTTACGGTGTCATTTCTCCCTATCATGACTGGTTTTTCCATGGTTTCCGCTTCTGGAATAGTTAAATGCAGTAAAGTGATGAAAAGAAATTTCATTTAAAGAACTTCTGGTTCAAAAAGGTTAATATCCTACATTTAAAAAAATGGCTCTTTTCGTAAAGATTGTTGTTTTTAAAAATAAACTATTTACGGTTGATTGGAGCGCAAGTGCGAGACTCCTGCGGGAGCAGCGGGACAGGTGAGACCCCACAGGCGTTTACGCCGAGGAGGCTCACCGCCCGCCCCGCGGAAAGCGAGCATCTGGAGGGGAAATCAACCACACCGCTTTACTTGGTAAATAGCAACAAAGTATGCGAAAACAGCAAAAAAAATAAACTACCTATTTAGGAGGAATATATATGTTTAACCACGCGATTGTAAGAAAGATTGGTAAAAGTTTTGTAAATGGCTTAACAACATCGGATTTAGGAAACCCGGATTATGAAAAAGCGCTTATACAGCACAAGGCTTATGTAGAAGCATTAAAACGCTGCGGTGTGAAAGTCACCGTTCTCGAATCGGATGAAAGATACCCTGATTCTACGTTTGTAGAAGACACCGCAGTATTGACTCCGAAATGTGCACTTGTAACCAATCCTGGTGCAGATAGCCGTAATGGTGAGATTAATGAAATGAAAGAAGTTTTAAAGGACTTTTATGAAACAATAGAATATATTCAATCACCAGGTATGTTAGATGGCGGAGATGTAATGCAAGTTGAAAATCACTTCTATATTGGCCTTTCAACCAGAACGAATGAAGCAGGTGCTTTGCAATTCAAAGATATCATGGGTAAGTATGGCTATGATACGACCATCATTCCCCTTAAGAAATTCTTTCATTTAAAAACGGGTGTCAATTACCTGGGAGACAATAATTTATTAGTGGCCGGGGAATTCATTAATCACGAGGCTTTTTCTAGCTTTAATCAAATCATCGTAAAAGAGGAAGAAGAATATTCGGGTAACTGCGTCAGAATGAACGACTGCGTTATTGTCCCGAAAGGGTTTGATGGTACAAAGAAAAAAATTGAAGATTTGGGATACACAGTGATTGAAGTGGAAATGTCGGAATTTCAAAAACAAGATGGCGGCCTTAGTTGTCTTTCATTGAGGTTCTAAGATGATTCGGGAGAAGGCATAGGCTAATAGATAAGATAAGGACGTGATTATATGGGGTATGGACTGGAGAATAATGATCAGCTGCAACGCTCAATGAAAAGACGCCATTTATTTATGCTTTCACTTGGCGGCGTAATTGGTACAGGCCTATTTTTAAATGCAGGCTATACAATTAACCAAGCGGGGGCAGGAGGAGCCTTGATCGGATATCTAGCCGGCGGACTTATTTTGTATATGGTCATGGTCTGCCTTGGCGAGCTAGCCGTTCATATGCCGGTTACTGGATCATTCCAAAAATATGCAGCCGAATATATTGGGCCTTCCGCTGGTTTCTCTCTAGGATGGATGTATTTTGTAGGCTCAGCAGCAACTGCAGGAGTTGAGTTTACGGCAGCAGGAATATTGATGAAACAATGGTTCCCCCATAGTCCTACCTGGATTTGGTGTGCTGTGTTCATAGTGCTTTTATTTACATTGAATGCATTAACGACAAGAGGTTTTGCAGAGGCGGAATATTGGTTCGCAGGAATTAAAATCGTTGCAGTGCTTTTGTTTATCTTGATTGGAATCGCTGGCATCTTTGGTTTTGTCTCTTTATCTGATCGTCCAACCCCATTCTTTGAGAATTTGGCACCTTCTGGTCTTTTTCCAGCAGGAGGCATTACAATTATCTTTGTGACAATGATGAATGTGATATTTTCTTATCAAGGCTCAGAACTAATAGGAATAGCGGCAGGGGAAAGTGAAAAACCTGAAGAGAACATCCCTAAAGCCATTCGGAACGTACTATTTAGAATCATTGTTTTTTACATTTCGTCCATTATCATCCTTTCCGCCATATTCCCTTCTTCAGAATTAGGCTTATTGGAAAGTCCTTTTGTAACTTTAATGAAGATAACGGGGATACCTTATGCAGCAAGTATCATGAATTTCATTATTTTGACAGCCATTCTTTCCGTGGGGAATTCATGTCTGTATGCTTCCACGCGTTTGCTTTGGTCGATGGCCCATGATGGAATGGCACCTAAGGTGTTTGGTCTATTGTCCAAAAGGAAAGTGCCATTGAATGCCCTTCTTTTTACGATATGCTTTTCGCTTCTATCGTTATTGACCAGCTTCATTGCGGCCGATACTGTGTTCGTGATACTTATGTCCATAGCGGGAATTTCCGTCACGATCTCTTGGATGGGGATTGCTTTATCGCAATATATGTTCAGAAGGAAGTTTATAAAAGCGGGTGGTAAAACGGAAGATTTACAATACATAGTACCATTTTACCCATTTGTCCCGTTGTTTTGTTTAGGCTTTTGTTTGCTGATTCTAGTATTCCTTGCCTTTGATCCTACTCAACGAGTCGGACTGTTTTATGGGATAGGATTTTTGATAGCCTGTATAGTATTCTATAAATTTAAATTGGCTAAGAAAGTAGAGTCAAACACTAACTATGAAAATGAAAAAATATTGTAATAGAGTTACACCAAAGGCTAGCCAGTTTTTACTGGTTGGCCTTTTTAAATCTTGTACTTGCGGTAACTTGGATGATGATTTACTGAATCGGAAGGATAATGCTGACATTTTTACGAAAAAGAAGGAATACCTTACGAAGGGGGAATTAACAAGTCTGCGGAAAATTAACTTTTTTACGGAGGGGCGGAAAGAAAACAATAATATTAAAATCGGGGGAAGCAATGAAGATCAATCATATTAATTTAACAGTTAATGATGTTACGGCTTCACGTGAGTTTTTAGAAACATATTTTGGACTGACATGTGCAGGAAGTCGTGGAGATGGGTTCGCCGCAATGAAAGATGATGATGGTTCCATATTGACTCTAATGAAAGGAAGCGATGTACAATACCCCAAGACATTTCATGTTGGTTTCATACAAGAAAATGAAGATCAAGTTAACAGGATCAATCAGAAGTTGAAGGATCATGGATTCAAGGTAAAACCCCCACAACACTTACACAGATATACTTTCTACGTAGAAGCGCCCGGAGGATTTAATGTTGAAGTACTGTGTTAACGAGTTACCTTGGAGAAAATCGTAAACCCTAACGAAAAAGCTGACTGCAAAAGACCGTTCAAGGCGGCTCCTGTAATCAGCTTTTTTTTTTACTCTAGTATTCAGTCGGTTTAATAGAATCACTGCATGACTGCATCCTTAAATCAAACATGTATATTGAGTTGCTTACGGAGACGCTGCATTTCCGAATTGAAATAGGCTTTGCTGTAATCACATCCTACAATAGCAACGATATTGCCGTCATCATCAATGATTGGCGCAAAGCTTGTTTTCCACTCACCGTACCTGTCTTCGTATATGGGTGTCACACCAGCTTTACCATTAAACGCCTGGTATGCGGCATTAACCATTTCCGGGGGGCCCAAATATTCTTCCCCCGGTTCAATTACAAAGCCTTTGTCTGCAACGAGGTGAATCAGACGTCCATCCTCCGTCATGATAAATATAAAGACCCATTCAATTACGCCTTCCTTTTCTTGAATCATGGTCAGTTTTTGTTTTAATTTCTGGTTATAGGAAGTTTGCCGGTTCATATTTTTTTGTAGACTGATAACCTCTTCAGCTGGAATGATAGCTGCGGTTACAACGGCAATGGATCGAAGCCGCTGGTTTATTTGTTCTTCTAAAATGGCCCGTTTATCCACTGGTGAAAAGCTTGCCTCTTCAATTTTATTACGTAATTTTTTATATTTCCTGCTCATCGTCGGCTGGCTGACTTCCAATACCTTTGCTGCTAGTTTTATTGATTTGTATTGTTCCATCGCCATGTTGATCAGCTGTTCCTCCACAAGGTCGACTGCTTCCTGCAAAGGCATTAGAAAATCGATAGCGGGAAGTAAAGTGGGTTTGTTGGGTCCTTTAAAAGGAAGCACCTCTCTAACCAACGCAACATCCACTTCGGGTATTCCGCTAGTAATCACAAGCCTCTCAACTGTATTTTCAAGTTCGCGCACGTTGCCGGGCCATTGATAGATACATAGCAAGTCAAGTGCATCCGGTGTGAAAGCTACCTTTCGATTGTACAGTGTATTGTACTTTTGTAAAAAAAACTGAACCAGGTGGGGGATTTCATCTACACGATTTCTAAGCGGCGGAAGATGGATAGGAACGACATGAAGACGATAATATAAGTCTTCTCGGAATTCACCTTTTTTCACCATTTTTTCGAGCGATTTATTAGTTGCGGCAATCACTTGAATGTCAACAGGGTGTGATGTCGTACTTCCAATTGGTGTGACAACGCGTTCCTGAAGGACGCGAAGCAGTTTTACTTGAACATTAAGCGGTAACTCGCCAACCTCATCCAAGAATAAGATACCTTTATGGGCGAGTGTGAATTTCCCTTTGGCGCCGTCTTTCCGTGCGCTGGTAAAAGCCCCTTCTACGTAGCCAAAAAGTTCGCTTTCAATCAGGTTTTCCGGGATGGCGCCGCAATTGACAGGTATAAATGGCCCGTCACTTCTATTACCCATATTATGTATGGCCCTGGCTGCTATTTCCTTTCCTACACCGGATTCCCCCAATAATAGGACGGTTGCGCTGACATCACAAACCATTTGCATGTTATGCAGAACATCAAGCATCGGTTTACTGCGGATCACAAATGGAAATGATGGCTTCTTCGATTCCACTAAAGGCCCCGATTGCCCCCTTGATGTATCTGGATAAGAGTCTTTAATTTCTTTGTAGGCCCAAACCCATTCCCCGGATTCAATCGGGTATACCGTCATCAGCAGCTCTGGACCCTGCCATGTAGACTGCATGAAGGATCTTTTTTCATTTTTGCCCATTATCTCTTCTGCCAAGTTTGTAGCAAATAAATCTTGTTCAACATCCTTGATGGAACCGCCGACATTGGCGGATTTGGCTGTTTGGAATATGGAATTCCCTGTTCCGGTCGATTTCAGTATGGTGCCATTTTTATCTGTCACGATAAGCTGATCGTAAATAGACAAGAGTACAGAGGTGAAGTGATCCATTTATGTCTACCTGCCTTTCAAATAACTTCCTAGTTTTTATATTACAGAAATTTCATAATTGTTCAATAGTTTCAAAAATGAATATTCTTCCTTTTGAAAATCCTGTTAGCATAGTGTTTTCTGATTGGCATGGTTATTGCAATAAAGTAAAGAGAAGGGACTGGAAAGCATGATTGCAAAGGAGGGAGAAGCGATTTTGAATAAAGAGAATCAGTTTCAACAGAATATCAATTCAGAAGATCCCTTTATTAAAAATCTATATTCAGATTTGAATGAGCGGATCAATGCGTATGAGCAGGAAGAAGCCGTGAAAATCGACAAAATGAAATGGAAGGATGCGACAGGTTCTATTTTTTTCATGATTTTAATCATTGTCTACCTAATCTATTCACTTGTCTAATGTAGTTGTTTCGATCACCCAGAACTATATCAGCCGTATTCCAAGTAATACAATCATTATTCTATAGTTGGGAGAGAAGCGTGTGAGCAAAGAGAATTCCTCCATTTCAAAGGATGTGGCCTTTGGGTTCTTACCGGCAAGTAAAAATGACCGGATTTTTAACCTTCGGGATTTAATTTTAGTTCAAGTTGTTATTGGCCTCTCATCTTTTGGGCTGTTAACTGGTGGATACACAGGTACAATGCTTGACGCGAAGCAGTCACTTGCCGCGATTTTATTCGGTAATGCCTTCCCTATGCTGTTGATTGTTCCCATTACCCTTTATTTTGCGCGTTATGGCATAGATACCTTCGTAGGGTTTCGAAGTTCACTTGGGTATTTAGGATCGAATATCTTTTTCTTTGTTTTTCTTATTTTAACTCTCGGCTATATTTCCATTGCGCTTTTTATGTCCGGCCAGGCGTTGGCAGAGGCGGCTAATTGGATGGGCATGCCCGCGATTTTCTCAAGCCAAGCAACGGGAGCGCCGTTTTTCTCGATTTTGCTTTTCGTCTGTGCATTCCTTGTAACGGTGAGGGGACCGGTAGCGATTCAAAAATATACCGCAGTAGCCGTTCCAGTTTTTATGGTTCTCATGTTTGGCCTGCTCGCAATAGTCTTGTTTGGACAGGGGTTCACGGAAGTGGCTCATATACTTCCTTCTGAGCCATTTGAAACGAGTTCTCGTTCATTCGCGACAGCCCTGGAGTTAAACATCGGTCTCGGCTTTTCATGGCTTCCGTACCTTGGCCAATACAGCCGTTTATCTAAAACAGAAGGAGGAGCATTTAAAGCGGGATTTTACGGCTATGGAATTATCGTCTGTATCGCCGCATTAGTTGGGGCCCTTGCTGCATTAGTCACTGGTTCTCTTAATCCTTCTGACTGGATGTTTTCCATCGCAGGAAGTTGGGGCGGCTTCATTGGCTTGATTTTACTTTCGGTAGGGAATGTCGGTGCAGCCATATTCCTTATGTACTCACAAGCTGTCAGCTTTAAAACTGTATTCCCGAAAAAGTCATGGAAGATTGCGATGGGTACAACCGTACCGACTATATTCTTACTTTTAAGCTCAACGTTCTACGATGCCTTTGGTTCATTCATTGCTGTCATCTCTTTTATAATGGCTGTTCTCGGGGGGATTGTCGTTGCAGATTACTTCTTTGTAAAGCGCCAACGCATTTCAATAAGGGATTTGTATGACACGCAAGGCACTTATACCTATTGGAAAGGCATTAACCCTTCGGCCGTTCTCACGGTGGTTATCGGAACGACCGTTTACTGGGCACTCTATAATCCATTGACTTTTGAAGCAAGTGGCTTTTTCCTTTATACAGCTGCTGGAATTCCAACATACTTTGTCGCTTTAGTCACCTACTATGTTTCATCTAAATACATTTTCCGTTATGAAGTCGACATGGAGCGTCCATCCGTGGAATTAAAGGAAGCTAAATAGAAAAAAACTCACTTTAAAGAATCTAGGGAACGAAAGGAGATTGTTCAATGTTTACACAAAGTTTAGATTTCAAAACAACAGATTTAGATACATTCCCATTTCCATTCACTTCAGGTAACTATCGTTATTCAAACGACTTGAAAAAACTCTCAAACGTTAACTGTATTGAAGTTACACCAGAATACAGACTCCAAGTGGAAACGAAGCGTCGTCTCCTTCAAGAACAGCCGCATATAAGGTTTCAATCTTTTTCACACACGATGGAAATGCAATGGGAAGTGTTGGAGATGCTAATCGACATGGCAACTGATCGCTATCCGGAACATTTCGAGGTCATTAAAGATGGAGACAACTGGACTTTCAAGAACCACATTTTCGGGGAATCCGATTCATTCGTGTATGGCGATGCCAGCACGCTTCCAAATGAGCCGCTTGATTATATAGGCCGCCATTTCCATAATGATTTTGTTTTAATGGTTCATCGCGATAGTAATTTCTACTTGGAAGTGGGGCAAGTTTCATACGCTGCACTCTTCTCGGCTAACTGGAATAAAGGCATGTCCTTTGATGAGATCCATGCACCTGTTCCATTCGTATCACGGAAAGGTGATGAACTCGCAGATCGCGTTCGTAAGTTTTTATTATCCATCGAGCCAGGAAAGCCATGGACACGCATTAACTGGAACCTGATGGCGGACCGTTGGGATGTCAACTATGAAACGATGGATGTATGGGGACCGCAGCGCTCTGAAATAACACCGGAAAATGCAGGTAAACTTGTTCGTTTGCGCGTTGAAGAACAAAAATTTTATCGCATGCCCCGAAGCAACGCCATTCTATTCGTATTGAATACTCAGTTCCTGCCGCTGGAGGATTTGACAATGCGCCAGGAGTGGTTTGATCTGACATATAGCGTACTGCAGGATATTCCGGAACCTATTGCTGAATACAAAGGAATTGCCCCGTTTCTTTCGCAATCGGTCGAATATTTGAGGAGTATCGATGAAAAACAAAAAAGCGAAGATAAACAATAAGTAGGAGGATAGGGCCTTGTACAATAGTCCAGTATTGTTTGATAAATCCATTACGATCGTAAATCAATTTACTCCTCGGAATGAACGAAGAAAGTTTGTCGTCATTTCTGATCAAGCCGGATATGAAAAGGCGAAAAGTTTCACTTCTGAAATCGCAGGAACAGTGCCTGTTGAATGTCTTTCCATTAATGGAATGGAAGATAAAGAGGAGATTAAGAGAGTCATCTTGTCACAAAAGATGGGCACCCAATTTTATATTGCGGCAGCTTGGAACAATGCCGTAATGATCTTCTCGCTCGGGGTGGAAGCTGGTCTATCTGAAGCTGAGATCCAGACGGTGATTATTGGCCCTAAACGGCGGTATGTATATTGCATGAAATGTTTCGAAGTGTCGGAAATCGCAGAAGAAGCCGAAATTGCAGAATGTGACCATTGCAAAGCCAGTCTTGAAATAGGACCATTTTATTCAATCGTACGGGAAGGTTATATTGGTTACCCATTCATCCCAATCGGAAAAGAAGAAGTAGGGAGCTGATCATCATGCGGGTAGTAGGAAATATTCAAATGAAAGTAAACAAGATCATTCAAGAAACTCCATTCGTAAAACAGTTCGAAATGATTCCAGTTGATGGAAAACCATTGCCTGCTTTTACTGGCGGTTCGCATTTGACCACTTTCATGCCGGTAGGGGATACGATAATCGAGCGAGAATATTCCCTTATCAGCAACCCAAGGGACCGTAAAAAATATGCCATTTCCATTCGGCGTGATGAGGCGTCACGCGGAGGTTCCGCTTTCTGGCATGATCATGTAACAATAGATTCCAGATTGGAAGTCAGCTTCCCTAAAAACAACTTCCCTCTTAGCTTTCGAGCTAAGCATCATGCATTTTATGCAGCTGGAATCGGCATCACTCCATTTCTGGCAATGATGGAAGATATGGCTGCCGAAGGACAAACCTTCGAACTTCATTATGCAGCACGCACACCGGAATTATGTGCTTTTTATGATCTGTTGAAAGCCAAATATCCTGATCAATGCACCTTTTATTTTTCGCAGACAGAAGACCAACACAGAATGATGCCTGAGACGATGATGGATCATCGCATTGGCACGCATGTATATTTTTGCGGACCAATCGAGATGGTACAAGAGTACCGAAAAGCTGCCAGTTCCTATGGTTATCCGGAACATGCGATTCACTTTGAATTATTTGCTTCAAAACATGACGGGCCGAAAGAACCTTTCATTGTCGACCTTACAGACAGCGATCGGTCCATCCGTGTTCATGAAGGCGAAACACTGCTTGATGCGCTTTTAAGGGAAGGCATTGATGCACCTTATTCTTGTAAAGTGGGCGGGTGCGGAAGTTGTGAGGTGGATGTTGCAGAAGGTGAAGTGGATCACCGGGATTTCTTCCTTAGCGAAGAAAACCGCCAAACACGCGACTCAATCCTGACATGCTGCTCACGTGCGAAGGACGACAGACTAGTTATAAAGCTTTAACGATTCCGTACAGGCTTACAATAAAAATAAAGAAAACCGGAGGCAAAAAACATGACAATTTTAGAAACGGCAGTTATAGAGCTTAAAAATTACATCGACGGTAAGTGGCAGACCTCATCTTCAAATGAAGTAATCCCGGTAATCAATCCCGCAACACAGGAAGTCATTGCAAGGGCTCCGCGTGCCACCAAGGAAGATACAGAAAGGGCAATCTCCGTTGCGAAGGCAGCTTTTGAAAGTGGAATCTGGTCAGGCCTGACAGCACAGGAGCGTGCTTCCTACCTATATAAAATCGCTGATAAAATGGAGGAACGTGCGGAAGAGTTAACGATTCTTGAAACAATGGACAATGGAAAACTCAAAGCGGAGGCAGGTTTCGATATTGCGGATGCCGCCGCGTGTTTCCGTTACTACGCAGGATTGGTCCTTCATCCAGAAGGGGAAACTTATCAAGTTCCCGCTCCGGTACAAGCGATGGTTGTTCGTGAGCCAGTAGGTGTAGCCGGTTTGATTGTACCTTGGAATTTCCCTCTTCTAATGAGTGTTTGGAAAATCGCACCGGCCCTTGCGGCAGGTAACACCATTGTATATAAACCGGCTGAAGTGACACCTGTTACAGCAATGAAATTATTTGAAATCCTGGAGGAAGTAGGCATCCCTAAAGGTGTGGCTAATATGGTGATGGGCCGCGGCACTGTAGTCGGTCAAACCATTGCAGAAAGCAAGGATGTGGACATTGTTTCATTTACAGGAAGTACGGATGTTGGCCGAACAATCATGAAGGCGGCCGCGGGCAATTTAAAGAAAATTTCCCTTGAGCTTGGCGGTAAATCACCTAACATCGTTTTTGCAGATGCAGATTTAGAGACGGCCGTCGATTACGGATTATTCGGCATCTTTTTCGGTGCAGGCCAAGTATGTTCATCAGGCAGCCGCATCCTGGTTGAGGAAAGTATTTATGATGAATATGTAAGACGCTATGTGGAACGCGCAAATAAAATCAAAGTAGGACCTGGACTTGCGGAAGACAGCAACATGGGGGCAATTGTCAGCGAAGCGCAAATGAATAGCATTTTGAACTATATTGAAATCGGCAAACAGGAAGGTGCGACACTTGCAGCTGGCGGTTACCGTCTTGTAGATGAAGACCTTGACAAAGGATACTTCATTGCACCGACTGTATTCACCGATGTAACACCTGACATGCGCATCGTACAAGAGGAAATTTTCGGACCGGTCGTTGTCATTCAAAAGTTTAAAGATGAAGAAGAAGCTATTAAACTTGCAAATGATACAGACTACGGCCTTGCAGGCGGCGTCTTCACTAACGATGGCGCAAAAGGATTGCGAGTGATCAAGAAAGTGCGGGCAGGCATCACATGGGTGAATGATTATCATCCAACATATGTCGAGGCGCCATGGGGCGGTTACAAACAGAGCGGGATTGGACGCAGTTTAGGAAAATACGGCTTGGATGAATACCAGGAAATTAAGCAAATCAACATTAATCTCGATGTAAAACCTCTCGGCTGGTTTCCAAAATAATCATATGATTAGAGCAGAGAGACAAACAACTTACCATAATTAAACTAAAGGGGGCGGAAGTAAAAAATTCCGCACCCTTTTGAAATTTCCTTTGAAACTTTGTCCAAGGTTAATAAATGGCAGGGTTCATTGGCTAAAGTAATCATTTCAAGTTGATCTCGCTGAATGGAATCATATTAAAACCATCCTCATCACCTTAAGCTTTAATCCTACTAAAAGAGTTCTATCAATTAGAGAGAAAGGCACGAGGCTCCTGCGGGAAAAGCGCGTCTAGTGGAGACCCCGCAGGCGCCTGCCAAGGAGGCTCCCCGACCGCCCGCGGAAAGCGAGTGCCTGGATCGGAAACCAACGTTCAAATTGTTCAATCCAAAAAACCTAATCCAAATACGGATTAGGTTTTTTGTCAGAGAAACTTATTAAAACCCTCAAAAAATGTTTCGTAAGCATTTAAATAATGGAGAGGTGAGCATCCGAAGGAATTAGCTTTTGCGCAGTTTTGTTCCTAAACAAAAGGACAAATTTTCCTGTGCTGAGTAAAAATGGATTTGAGCATAAAAAACACCATTGATATGATATAAGTGTCATTCCGAAGCATATTTATCGCTGTAATCAGAAATAGTATATATGGATTGATTTGTTTTACCGGTGTAGCATTTATACATAGTATCATAAAGAGATCAGGTTAGGAGTGAAGACTGATGACTAAGTTTTATTCGGATATGACAGTGGAGGAAGCGATATCATGTTTCCCGATAGGAAGCACTGAAGTGGAAGTATTAGATGATTCAGAGGATTTCATTGGATTTTTGACTATTGAGGCGTTATCTGCGGCAGTGCAGCAGAGTGATTTGACGAAGCCAATTTCTCATTTCATTACTGTGAATGCACCGCTGCAGAATTTACGAAATTACTCAATACCCTATGAACAATTTCAAACATTCTTCGAGAGTGATTTATGCAGGGTTGTATTTAATGCCTTGTATGATGGCGTGTATATCACGGATGGCGATGGAACGACATTATTCATCAATCAAGCGTATCAGCGTATTACTGGAATAAGAGAAGAGGAAATCATCGGAAAACCGATGAGTTATTTAGTTGAGCAAGGCATGATATCCGTTTCAGCTTCATTGGACTCCATTCGAACGAAGAATCAAGTTACATTGACACAAAGAATTCGAAATGGAAGAAAGATTATCGTATCGGCCACACCTATTCTATCGCCGAAGAATGAAGTCATATTTGTCATTAATAGTGTCAGGGATATTACTGAATTAATCCGGATGAAGTATACGATCGACAGCCAAAAGTTATCTTTCCAACCTATTTCTCAATTATTTCCTGGCTCGGAACAGGTGAATTTACAGGAAATAATCATTGGTCCCTCTACAACTCCTTTATTCAAATTGGCTGATAAAGTAGCTAAAACGGATGCGAAGATCTTGTTGCAGGGGGAAACGGGAGTAGGGAAGAGTTTAATTGCCAAGTACATACATGCAAAAAGCTCCAGGAAGGAAAAAATTTTCCTTGAAATAAATTGCGGAGCCATCCCAGCGAACTTGGTGGAATCAGAACTTTTTGGATATGAACCAGGGGCATTTACCGGATCCCTTAAGAATGGGAAAATGGGGATTTTTGAGAAAGTGAATGGTGGCACGTTATTTTTGGATGAAATTGGGGATTTACCTTTAGAGCTACAGGTAAAACTCTTGAAAGTGGTAGAAGAAAACAAGTTTATGAGAGTAGGTTCTACCGAAATGAAAGAAGTGGATGTCAGGTTAATTACAGCCACCCATCGTGATCTGGCCACCCTCGTGCAAGAAGGATCTTTCCGCGAAGATCTTTATTACCGGCTTAATATCGTTTCCTTTGAAGTCCCGCCTTTACGCCAGCGAAAGGAAGAAATGATCCCGCTTTTAGAAATGTATTTGAAAAAATTCAATGAAAAATATAATGAAAAGAAAAAGATGACACCGGAATGCTATGAATGGCTGACGCACTATTCGTGGCCTGGCAATATACGTGAGCTTGCGAGTCTTGCAGAGCGGCTGGTCGTCACGACTTATGATGATACGATTGATTTGCCTAATTTACCATCTTTCATCCAGCCGGTCTTATCAAAAAAAACGACAACACATTCTTTGAAGGAAGCCGTTTCCGAGCTGGAGCGCTCCCTGATATTGAATGCGATGAAGAAGTATGGGACTACAAGGGCTGCTGCCATCTCATTGGATATCAGTCAAAGCGCTTTGGTGCAAAAAATGAAAAAATTTCACATGCGATTAGAAAACGAATCGAATTAGTTTTTTTGATTTGATTTCTACTCATTATTTATACTGTCACCCATGACAAAAAGGTTATCCCCCTTATGAATTAAGCGTTTTCACACTTTGGCATGATTCCTGCATTAGTAAATACATGAAAGGGGAGATAAACATGAATATTTCTATTTTTTCTATGGCTAACAAATTGGTGACAGGAGCAGATTCTTTACAGCAGCTGACTGATGAGGTTACGCGATTAGGGATGAAGAATCCGTTGATCGTTACAGATAAAGTTTTAGTGGGTGCTGGGGTTGTGCAGAGGGTTGAGGATTTACTTTCTGCAGAATGTGGTATTTTTTCGGATGTGAATCCAGAGCCGGAAATTGAAATCGTTGAGCAATGTGTACGGTCAATCAAGGATGGAAAACATGATGGACTGATTGCGGTAGGCGGTGGAAGTGCGATGGATATTGCGAAAGCCTCTTCCGTCATGGCTACGAATTCAGGCAGCATCGAGACATATTTCGGTACGAACTTGATTGAAGTTCCGGGTCTACCTTTAATAGCCATACCGACGACGGCAGGAACCGGGTCAGAAGTGACGAATATTTCGATTTTATCGGACAAAAAAGAACAGGTTAAGAAGGGAATTGTAAGTCCGTATCTTTTACCGGATGTAGCGATTGTATCGCCCGTCATGACGCTGACTTGCCCGCCAAGTGTGACTGCTGCGAGCGGAGTGGATGCACTTGTTCATGCGGTCGAGGCTTATATTTCCAAATTTGCTTCTCCCGTTACGGATGCTTTGGCAATTGGGGCCATGAAGTTGATCGCAAAAAATTTACCAAAGGCTTATGCTGCGCCAGATAATCTGGAAGCAAGGGAAGCGATGATAACTGGTAGCCTAATGGCAGGGTTAGCTTTTGGAAATGCCGGAGTTGGAGCTGTTCATGCCTTAGCTTATCCTCTTGGAGGCCGCTTCCATTTATCACATGGAGTCAGCAATTCATTATTACTGCCATTTGTCATGAAGTGGAATAAAATTGCATGTTTGGAAAGGTTCCGTGACATTGCTGAAGCACTTGGAGAGAAAGTCAATCATTTAAATGATGATGAGGCAGCGGATAAGGCTATAGAAGCGATGACCAGAATATGCCGTTATGTTGATATACCACAGTCACTAAGTGAATTTGACATTCCTGAATCGGCTTTAAATGAAATGGCTGCCGAGGCCATCAAACAAGTCCGTTTACTTCGCAATAATCCCCGTGCATTAAACGTCCGGGATATCGAAAAAATTTACCGTTCAGCCTATGGCTTTTAAGTGGAGGAAACAATATGAAATGGAAAAACCGTCGTTATGGAGAAGAGACATCGTATATACCTGCGGGACCTTTTAAAATTAGACTGCCATTTGTCCATTATCGTTTTGAGTGGCCTGACTATGTTCAAGGCTTATTGATGTGTGCAGTTGATCTTGGGGCGATTACACTGCTTGCAGACCATCTAGGTATGCCTTTTGATGTGGCTCTAGCCGTCGTAGTCTTGAATGGCTTATTGTATTTGGCACATCATTTACTCGGTGACCCAGTTATCCCGGGTTGGATTACACCTGCGGTTCCATTGCTTGTATTGTTCGTCGGGCAATTTCCCGAAGGACCTGATCGGGTCTATGCACTCGTTGCATTTCAACTAACATTAGGTATTTTATCGATATTGCTAGGAATGACCGGACTTGCCAGTAAGGTCGTGCGATTGGTGCCGAACGCAATCAAATCAGGCATTATTTTAGGAGCTGGTATTGGAGCTGTCGTTTCCATCTTTGAAGTGGGTGGAAAGTTTGATTTATTTCCTTATACAATAAGCATTTGTATCGGCTTTGCCTTTTACCTGCTTTTTTCGAAAAGTTTTGGAAAATTGAAAATGCGGAATAAAGTTTGGATATTCATAGGCAATTTAGGGATATTGCCAGCAATCTTGCTTGCGGTCTTTGTAGCCCCAATTTTTGGAGAAGCAAAATGGCCTGATATCCAATGGGGATTCAGCAGTCCGGATTTTGCTACGCTTTGGTCTGACTATACTGTTTTCGGTTTAGGTTTTCCTGCCTTGACCTTCTTTTTAAGTGCGATTCCAGCTGTTTTTGCTACTTATTTAGTCGTATTCGGGGATGTGCTCAAAACGAAAGCGCTGCTTTCTGAATCCGATGAGGTCAGGGAAGATGAAAAAGTGGACTATAATCCAAACAGAGCTCATTTAATTTTTGGCGGCCGAAATGTGATCATGAGTTTTATTGGACCTGATATAACAATGTGCGGTCCGTTGTGGGCAGCCATGCAGGTCGTGGTTGTGGAACGATTCAAGAATGGCAAGAAAGCCATGAATTCTTTCTTCGGAGGAGCCGGCTCGTTCCGTTGGGGTACGAATACAGGGTTATTTTTATTGCCGGTAGTCAGCTTGGTGGAACCAATTCTTGGTGTGGCCTTGGCCTTAACGCTTTTGGTTCAAGGATATGTTAGCGTACGCGTCGGTGTGATGCAGGCGAAGAGCCAACGCGATCTGGGAATTGCAGGGGTCGTCGCTGCCATCCTTGTTATAAAAGGTGCTGGAATGGCGTTTGCAGCAGGAATTCTATTATGTGCCCTTTTATATGGCAAGGACTTTTTCAAAGGAGAGAATGATAAGACATTTACAGATCACGAAGAAGAAGAGGAGATTAAAGCAGGATGAAAAAAGTAGTGGAAAAATGGCCAATTTATATAAACGGCGCACCGATTCATACAGAAAGTCATTTTGTAGTGGAAAATCCAGCAACATTGGAGCCTGTGGGCTATGTTCCGGACGCTAACGAAAAAGAGGCAAAGGCTGCAGTGGATGCAGCTCAAGCTGCTTTTCTGACTTGGTCGAAAACCAGTGCCTATCATAGGGCGGAATTACTTGAGAAGTGGTATGCGATCATTGAGGACAGGCTGGATGAAATCGCAACGATCATGACACTGGAACAAGGAAAGCCATTGGCAGAGGCAAAAGGTGAAATGAAATATGCTTCAAGTTTCGTGAAATGGTACGCTGAAGAAGCAAAGCGCAACTATGGGGAAATCATTCCAGCCTCCGTTGCTTCAAAGCGTATTTTAGTGCAAAAGCAGGCAGTAGGTGTCGTTGCTGCCATTACCCCGTGGAATTTTCCTGCAGCCATGATCACGAGGAAAGTGGCGCCAGCTCTTGCCGCAGGATGTACCGTGGTCATCAAACCTGCGGAACAAACGCCTTTGACCGCTTTGCTATTAGTTGAAAGTGCCCATGAAGCAGGCATTCCGGCAGGTGTGATAAATATTGTAACTACACAGAAACCGGGAGACGTATCAGACGTGTGGATGAATGATTCACGTGTTAAAAAGATCACATTTACCGGCTCCACTCCTGTAGGGAAACATCTAATGAAAAAAGCCGGAGAAACAGTAAAAAAGGTCTCGCTTGAACTCGGTGGATTGGCTCCGTTCATCATTGCTGAGGATGCGAATATCGAAGAAGCTGTAAATGGTTTAATTCAATCGAAATTCAGGAATGCTGGACAAACATGTATTTGTGCGAATCGAATATTTGTCCATGAGACAATCGAACAGCCGTTTTTACAAGCTTTTGAAGCAGCCGTTTTAACGTTGAAGGTTGGAAATGGAATGGAAGGAACCGATCTTGGTCCATTGATAGATGGAGCTGCAGTAAAAAAAGTTCAGCTTCAATTAGAGGATGCTGCTAATAAAGGGGCTATCATCCATAACACCTCAAAAGTCGATGAAAAACAAGGCCATTTTATCGCACCAGCCATACTTTCCAATGTAACGGATGATATGCTATGCATGCAGGAAGAAACGTTTGGGCCAATTGCGCCAGTCACTACATTCAAAACCGATCAAGAAGCGATAGATCGAGCCAATAACACGAATTTTGGCTTGGCAGCTTATGTGTATACTGAGTCATTAAATAAGGCAGTTGCCTATTCGGATGCTCTTGAATATGGGATTGTCGGTATTAATGACAGTGCCCCATCCACTGCCCAAGCACCATTTGGAGGAATGAAGGAAAGTGGTTTAGGTAGGGAAGGGGGACACTATGGCATGGATGAATATTTAGAAGTGAAGTATGTATCCATGCAGCTTGGCAAGTAAAATAAAACAGAAGAGTCGGCGATGATTCTTCAGGCATTTAAAAAAAAAGAGTGGAAGGCACATCAAATATGAAGTGCCTTCCACTCTTTTTAAATGGTTAAACATTATTTTTATGCTCCTTCAGATATGAAGGAGGGAAGGTCATGTTTCCAAGGATGACATCGAAGTCAGCGCCGGTAGCCTTGGGGACGTTACTTGTATTACCATGGAAAGTCTCATTTGCAAGTAATGCAAAGGCTACCGCTTCTTTCGCTTCAGAAGAATATCCCAACTCTTCTTGAGTCAAAACTTGAATAGAATTTCCAAGCAGTGATTGAATCATAGTTAATAACGTTTTGTTATAGCTGCCACCGCCGCCAATAATCACTTCTTCAATATTGGTTTTTGGAAAGATGAAATTTCGATAGTTCTCCACAATCGACTTTGCTGTAAACATCGTTACTGTTGCTAAAATATCATGACTGGGAAGTGATTCAAACATCTTTAATAGTTTTACTACATATTGCTTGCCAAATAATTCCCTGCCCGTTGATTTTGGCGGAGGGCTCATAATATAGGGGTGGCTGAAAGTAGTAAGAATCCCGTTCTAAAAAACCCCCTTGCCTAATATGGAAAAGGGGGTTTTTTAGTAGAATATCATTTTTCAAGTTTGGGAGTTTTCCACCCCGAAAAGGAAAGGTACAAATAACCATCCGGGACTTTCATTATTTCGCTAAACTTTCTGTCAATCGATTTTCTTTCCATATGACTGTAATGCCAAGGCCAATGACGATAATGACAGCAGCGAAAAGATAAGGGTAGTGGATGTTTACATCAAAAAGCAATCCTCCCATGGATGGCCCGGCGATATTCCCTAAGCTCGTATAGGTGGAGTTCATTCCAGCAACGAATCCTTGTTCTTTCCCGGCAGCTTTTGATAAAAATGTCGTCAATGCCGGACGAAGCAGGTCAAATGCAAGGAATATGAAGCAAGTTACCACTAGTACTGCCAAAAAGCTAGAAATCATAGTGGATGCTACCGCAAAAATGGCACCAACGATTAAACATAATTGGATAAGTTTCTTTTCACCGAGAATATCTACCAGCTTTCCAAACATAAATACCTGTACAACAACTCCGAAAATAGAGCTTATTGTAATGATAATGGCAATATCCTTCGGCGTGAAGCCGAATTTATGATCAGAGAATAGGCTAAACACCGTTTCATAGGCTGATAAGCCAAAAGCGAGTACAAATACAATGATGAACGCAATAAAGTAAAGCGGATTTAGTGATTTTTTTAAATCGTCCATAAAGTTTGTATGCTTTGTATTAGCAGAAACCTTTGCAAGCTCTTCCTTTGTCATCGGCTCTTTTAAAATGAATATCGATGAAAGGCATGCTAAAAAAGCAATGGCCGCCGCAAGGAAGAAGGGCAAGCGTATACCATATTCTGCAACAAAGCCACCGATCCCGGGTCCTATTATAAAGCCCAAGCTAATGGCGGCTGAAATATAGCCCATTGCTTTTGGCCTTTCCTGAACGGATGTAATATCTGCAACATATGCCGTAACACCTGGCATGATGAAGGCAGCACTGATTCCCCCAAGGATTCTTGATAAATAGAATACGGATACGTTCGTCCCTACACCGAAGATAAGTTCTGAAACACCAAAAAGGAATAAGCCGATGATGATGATTTTCTTTCTGCCGTAACGGTCAACCCAACGACCTGCGAATGGTGACATAACAAGCTGTGAAACAGCAAATACGGCAACCAGATAGCCCATCGTACTTCCTGATAAATGCATGATATTCATAAATGACGGCATAACGGGGATGATGAGTCCAATTCCCAGAAAAGCAATGAATATATTGCTTAGAAGAATAATTAATACTGCCTTTTGTTCTTTAATTGGTTTATTCATGTTTTAACACCACTTTCTTTGTGAATCATTCTTGCGAAATACCTCTCCAAAAGACTTTCCAAGAGGCTGCTAATTTATCCTTCAGCCGTTTCTCATCATTACCGTATACAAGCTCAAGCAAAATGGAATCCACAACTCCCAAGAAAGCATAGGTTGGCGTTATGGCTTCATCTTCGACGATTAATTTGGCTTTGATCCAATCATGGAATTTACATTCAAGAATCGCCTGCACTTTTTCCTCGATATCTATCACTTCCTGCCCGATTTCTTTTTCAAGATGCGCTGGCGGAAAAAAGGACATACGCAGCCAAAACTTTATATGCTCATTTTCTTGGAAAAGATCGATGACCAATTGTAGGAATCCATATAAATCATTTTCAGGATTTTTTGAATCAACTTTACTGAAATATTGGAGTTTCGAAGATAGCTCCGTTTCTTTCGCATCACGTAAAACGTGCAGAAAAAGATCATCCTTGCCTTTAAAATGAGCATAAATGGATTGCTTTTTCATGCCAACTTCTTCAGCTATTTGAGAAAGCGACGCTCCTTCATAACCATGAATCGTAAAATATTTTAGAGCGGCGTCCTTAATTTCATTACTTTTCAATAATATCACCTCATAATTTAACGAACGTTCGTCAGTTATAATAGCAAATTAAATAAATTTATGCAAGCGAATTTGTTTATTAAAAGGTATTATGCCCAGAAATTACTCATAATTAGGCGATATATTTTGAGAAGGACAATATTGTTTTATACAGCAATGGATAAGCACTCAAGGCTTTTTACAAAATTCCCGCATATAATTCTTTAGGGATAATAAAGAGACAGGTGGGATGAAGGTGGATACGTATGACATTAGAAAGGTGATTCAATACTATTACACAAAAATACAAGAAACGAATCATCCTTATTATTGGTACTGTTTGGCTGAGACTCAAAGCAGGGCCGGGTTAACAAGTGAAGCAATGCAAACGATTGATAACGCCTTGTCGTTTCCACACCCTTATCCTTCAAGACAGGAACTGCAAGACATGCAACTGATCCTCCAAACTGTTTTTACAAGGGAAATGAACTCCAACAGACCAGTCATAGTGACCTCAAAGCAAGGCGATATTGATGGGGACGGGATAAAGGACAATGTTTTTCTAACCGCAAACAAAACCCCTGATAGCCCCTTTTGGAGGGATATAACTTTGGTTATCCAAAATGGGAGGACTCATCAATATCAACAAGTTTCCATGAAAAATAACGCAGGATATAATCCAACCATTTTTCTTGGGGATTTTACAGGTAATAAGGGGGATGACATTTTAGTGGTCATTGATACAGGAGGAAGCGGTGGTTCGATTTATGCGTATGTTTTTGCATATCTTAACGGTCAACTCATGACCATTTTTAATTCAGATACATTCAATGAAACCTATAAATACGATGTGAATTATGAAAACCATTACAAGGCAAAGGTGAACAGTACTTACCTAAAAGAAAGGTACATTCTTGACCTTACTTATAAGGATAAGGACTATTTAGCTGAAATATATAACAAGGATGGTGTACTGAAGGCGCCGATAGAAGGATGGGTCAATCCTTTATCTGGTTTATATCCGGTTGATTACAATAGGGATGGCATATATGAGCTTGAAGCATATCAGAGGATTGCAGGGAGATACAATGCCGACTCACTGGGATTTGTACAGACCGTATTGAAATGGAACGGGCTGGCTTTTGCTCCTGACAGGCAGAATGTGGCTATTTTTGGAGGGGAAATATAGCATAATGGAAGGTTCATGAACAAGGTACGGGCAAAATCTTCGCCCTAATGAAACCGGAAAATATTCTTGGCAATGGTTCAGCTGACTGTGTGCATTTATGATAATTGTACCGGTTTAATAGGACGAGATGGTTTCTTTCCTTCATCTAAGATTAAACAAATTTTTTTAAAGGGGAGTATCAATAATTGGAGCTATTAGTAGGCAATGCCTACACGTGATTTTAAATAATCGCTACTTTTTATTTGGCTGAATGCAAATTCAGCTGTATCCGGCACGGATATTTCAAGCCCATCCTCCGGCAAAAAGTCACCTTCTACACGATATGTACCAACACTTTCTCCATCGGGCAGGTACGTAGGACAGACAATCGTCCATTGAAGTGTTGATTGTTTAAGCATATCGTAAACTTTATGATGTTCTTTCGCTGCGCGGGTAGACCTTCGCTTTGATTCACTAGACTGATAACGCAGAGTATTTGGGGCTGTTCTGCTTTGCAGGATTCCTGCTGTTCCAATGGTTATAATTCGTTGTATTCCTTCGTTTTCCATTGCTTCGATAATCAGGGGCATACTTGCGGATAAAGTGGTTGTCCCATCGGTATTCAGTGCACTAATAACAACATCAACCCCATGCATGGCACGAACGATATCAGTTTTATTTAATACATTACCTTGAATAATGGTTAAATGGGCATTGCTTATTCCCATCTTCTCTGGAGTGCGTACTAAAACTGTAACATGATGCTTATCATGCAGACTATTAGTAACTAATTGACCCCCAACCCGTCCAGTTGCACCCAAAATTAAAATATTCATTGAAACGAACCTCCTTTTGAGAATCCAATCATTCGACTAACATTATATCGTCATTTTCAACTAATGACATCATAATTCAGAGTCTTGCTGTTAAGGAAACTGTACGTTGATTAAAATAAAAAATGGGCCGCTCAAAAACTTAATGAGGGGCCCAATTGAATTAGTATAACAACATTTCTTAAACAAGACATTAGCGACCAGAATTTCTCAATATTCCTGTTCTTTTTTCGATTTTAGAAAAGAATCAACTGAGTCATCCAATAATTTCTCCCGATTAGGATCTTCATTAACATCTGTATCCACTTCCACCACTTCGTTTAATCGACTAACCTGACTTTTTTGTTGAGCTGGATTATTTTTTTTGTACGGCATATAAACTCCTTCTTGAACAGATATTTTTCTTTAGTATGAACAAATGATTCAATATGAAATCCAATAATGTGTAAGATTATGTCCATTGAAATAAGGGACAAAGTACAAGTACAGCAGCCAGGAAACGAGGCGACCCAGGGGAATTAAAACAGACCAGCTCCAGCTATTTCATGAAAGAGTGGGCTTACTTGAAAGAGAGGTTGTTGTTGCAACCTTTTTTCTTATGTTTCAAAAGGGGCAGGCAGTTAATGAAAGTACCGATAGTTGACTCAATTGATAAAATTGGAGAAGTGTTCATTACAGGTGAGGTAGACTAACCTGAAGAGCCACAGGAATATCATTAACGAAAAGGGCGCTTGAATTTAATAAAAAAAGAAGAGCACATATTAGACGTGACTAATATGTGCTCTTCTTTTTAGGAATTTATAATGTTTTAGGTCTTGAAATCTAATGCTTTAAACCATGTTCTGAAGGTATATTGAATAAGGAAGTATAAATTAAAGATACCCATTTAATACTGTGCCAAAAAGATCGAATTCAGGATCTTTTGACGGAGTTATTGGAGGGGCTTCGGATCGCCCTTTTGAAGAGTTGAAAACAGGCTTACCTTCAACTGGCTCTACAGAGTTTTCGTCATTCTTTTTATGCAATGGGTTATCGATCATACCCAAATCAACTCCTTTTAATAAGATTAACGAATGGTAAGTTATTAATTCCCTAAAGATATTGATATTGATTTTATGCTGAAAAATATTGCGATGACTGGGATTCGTTGAAATGAACGGGTAAAACTTGTAACCAATCGTTTATTGCTGGATGCATAATGATTATCTTATGTTCAAAAAAAAGATTGGTACCGATTCTTTAAGTGTAATGAAATTCCAAGCAGGATCATTATCGAAATCTGTACATTATTTTTTTGTGCATCGCCCTTCTTAGTAGCAAAAGGGTTGAAAATCCATCCCTACGATACACATTGTTACTGGATACTCAAGCGATTGGACAAGTTCTATTCCTATTGACTAAGAAGATTAAAGTGGAGTGAGAATCCTTTGCTTGTTAACAAAGTAAGCCCACTCAGAAAATCCAATTTCCTTTAGTCTTTTTTGAACTTGTTCAAATTCATCGCAAATACGCTCAGGTGTATGTGAATCAGATCCAAATGTTACCTTCACATTATAGAAAAGAGCTCGTTCTAGTATGTCATCTGCTGGATACCACCCGCCGCAATCTTTTGTTTTACCAGAGGTATTGATTTCAATGGCGATATCTTCTTGACTAATGATTTTTAATGTCTTTTCAATACTGTCTGTTTCAATGGATGAAAAGGCTGGATAAAACCCTTTCATTGCATCAATATGGCCTAAGATTTGAAACACTCCGCATTTGGCTGATTTCTGGATTAAATCATAGTATTCATCCTTTATTCTTGACTGTTCTTTAGAGGTCAAACCATTCCAACGCCCTCTTTTAAAAATGCTAATATCTTGAACATAATGAACAGATCCAATGATGTAGTCAAAAGGGTGTAAAAGATATTGATCACGGTAGACTTCAATGTGTTCAGGGAAGAAATCACTTTCCATTCCTAATAACAAGTGAATTTTGCCTGCATATTTCTCTTTTAAGCGAAGTACTTCTTCAATATAGGGGACAAGTTCACTTTTTGCCATTGCAATAGTGGGGTAGAGGTGGTCATCTTCGCTGTAGAAATATGGAGAATGATCAGAAATCCCAATATATTGCAACCCGTACTCAATGGCTTGCTTTACATAGTCCTCAATTGTGCCGATAGCATGTCCACAGCGTTGATGGTGAGTGTGCAGATCAAATTTTATTGAATTCGTCATTTCCTTAGGCCTCCTAAAATGAATCAGATATTCTTGTTTTATCATATCCAAAAATCACACTCTTTCCCACGAATTGAAAGAAGATTTATACCTTCAATAAAAATGCCCCTCGAAAACAAATTTCTTAAAAGACATTAGTATATATGTTGAATTCCCTAGACAAACTAAAATGATTAATTAAGTTAATGAGAAAGGGAAGATATAGAATGACAAAGGTATTGTACATCACCGCTCATCCTCATGATGACAAGCAATCTTACAGTATGGCCGTTGGAAAAGCATTTCTTGACACGTATAAAGAAGTAAATCCTAGCCATGAAGTTGTGAATATTGACCTTTATAAAGAAAATATTCCTGAAATTGATGTGGATGTTTTCAGTGGTTGGGGGAAACTTCAATCTGGAAAGGGTTTTGAAGAACTCTCGTCGGAAGAGAAAGCAAAAGTTAGTCGACTTTCAGAGTTATGTGAGCAATTTATAGCGGCGGATAAATATATATTTGTAACGCCTTTATGGAATTTCTCGTTTCCGCCAGTAATGAAGGCATATATTGATTCCGTTGCAGTTGCAGGTAAATCATTTAAATACACCGAACAAGGCCCAGTTGGTCTTTTAACTGATAAGAAAGCCTTGCATATTCAAGCTCGTGGTGGAATTTATTCAGAAGGACCAGCAGCTGAACTGGAAATGGGTCACCGATATCTAAATATCATTATGCAATTCTTCGGAGTGCCTTCCTTTGAAGGTTTATTCGTTGAAGGACATGCAGCAATGCCTGATAAAGCACAAGAGATAAAAGAAAATGCAATAGCACGAGCAAAAGATTTAGCTTCTACTTTTTAAATCAAAGGGCCAACAATTTGTTGGCTCTTTTTTTGTCATAATGAAATGGATATATGTGGAATAATGCTTACTTCACCAATCATGCGTATTTCTCTAATAAAGGAATATGTTTTTTTATTTAGTCTAATAGTGGTTATAGGGGGTAAATTGTAATAGAAATAGCTGAAAGTGAGGGAAGTAGCTAAAAAAGCCCATAAGGGTACCTTGATTAACTAAATTGACTAGTTTAGAAATAATTTAAAGTTATCAAGTTAGGCGTTCAAATTGCCGGAGAATCTCATGCATATCAACATAAGATTTTTTCTCGATGATATTACCAGATGTAACTGGTAAAAGTACCACAAGTGAAAATTTAACGTATTTTCCCGTAGCAGGGATACTTTATTAGTCTAACTGTTGTATAAAAACTCAGAAAAATATAAACTGTATTTAAATTAGAGTTTTTATTATTTACAAAATATAATTTGGGAAACTATTAAAACATCTATTTCGAAGCATTAAATTTATTAAGAAAAGAGTGAGATTAATAATGAAAGACATTAAAAATATCTATTGTGTAGGTCGAAACTATGCCTTGCATGCAAAAGAGTTGAATAATGAAATCCCAACTTCCCCTTTTTTATTTTCAAAACCGACTCATTCGCTTGTGGAAGCTAATGGACAGTCCATCACGTTGCCGAGTAATCAGGGTTCCGTTCATTTTGAAACTGAACTTGTTATACATATCGCAAAACAGTACGAATCAGGAATGAAAGTAGATGAAATAGTAGATGCCATGGCCATTGGGTTGGATTTAACACTTAGAGATGTTCAATCACAGTTAAAACAAAAACAGCATCCTTGGCTTTTGGCTAAAGGATTCAAAAATTCAGCAGTTGTTAGTGATTTTATTCCGTTTCCAGGTGTCGAAGCATGTGAACAATCAGATTTTTCCCTTTTAAAAAATGATGAGCGTGTACAAGTCGGAAATATTAAGGACTTACTTTTTGATTTGCAAACCATTATAGAATTTACAGCGGAGCATTTTGGGCTTGGAAAAGGAGATATAATTTTTACCGGTACTCCAAGCGGCGTCGGTCCTCTTTCAGATCAAGACAAGCTTTCACTTAACTGGGGTGGAACTGAAATAGGATCCTGTTCAGTTACAATGCGTTAAATAAAAGCAGTCATATGACTGTTTTTTTTTATGGAATAAATCAATCTTAGACAAAAAGAAGAAACTCGTCTAAAATGAGAAGAACCATATAACAGATATGGAAACGGCCGATATGGCACGCACTTTTTCAAATGAATTTGACCATCGAATTCCAGCTTTGAAGTATTTTATAACTACTTATGAAAATCAATTAAATGCCATATTTTAATTATATAGGATAGAACAGGGTGGAATGCATGAAAAACAACCAAGAAAAGAAGTACTTAGATAATTGGCTATCTCTTACTAGTATTCAAATGAGCATTACGAATGAGTTGGAAAGTGCTTTGCAAAAAAATCATAACCTGTCGTTAAAAGAGTTTTACGTTCTTTACTTTTTATCGAAAACAAGCGATAAACAATTGAGGCTGCAACAATTACAGGAGATGGTAGGATTAAGCCAAAGTGCTATATCAAGGCTGGTAGGCAGGCTAGAAGCAAAAAGCTGCGGCGTATTACAAAGGCATATATGTGAAGATGATCGTAGAGGTATCTACACGCGTTTAACTACAGTAGGAGAAGAAAAACTACAAATTTCCTTACATACTGTTCACGAAATTCTGCACTCTGCTCTTTCAAAAGGAAACCTTCAAGTGGAATTACAATCATTAATCCAAAAATTATAATAGGGGTTCATATATCTATTACGTAATAAGGGAAGTCGGTTATTTCTATATATCTTGGATAGGAATATCCCTTTAGCCCAGTAAGGTAATTAAAATCGGATCTGTTGAGAAAAAGAGAGTTGTTTATCCGAAGTTGAATGTAAGCGCATGCATTAAAGGGGATAAAAGGGGTTTGTTTGACCAGCGAGGATAAATTAGAGGCAATGGCTATAAAGTAATGGGAAAATCGGGAATTTAAACCATTTCAAAATAGCTAGCCCCTTGCATTTTTTTGAGTGAAAATTAAACTCTCTCTCAATGCTTCGTCGTACAGTTGCTGGATTTCACCTAAATAAACAATAATCTATAATATTCGCCTCCCTTTATACCCTGTTCCTCAAATAAGTATCTTTCTTTCACATGTCCCTTTTTTTCGCTGAGAAGAGTGATACACCATTCCACCGCATTCAATCGATGGTTTATCAAAGGCTAATTCGATAAGAACCAAATTTCACTTATGTTTAATAGCCCTTCATCAACAATGCATTATACAACCATCTTTCAATGGGTGACCCTAACTTGCTGTATTCGGTCAGTGGAACATCCTTTGGTTCATCACCTATTTCATGAAAAGTAAAGTCCAATCGTTCAACACCACCAGCTTCAGAACAAGGATGATGTACTCCATTATCATATGCAGATCACCTACTGCGATAAAATCAATTGAAACCAATTTCATTTTTCGACGTAATACTATCAGGGATAATTAAGAAATCTCATGAAATCCAAAAAGATTCCTTGTTCTTTCTTATTACACCCCATTTTACATATAGAAACTAATAGAGGTTTTACGAAGGGAAGAGGAAGCATGTTCAAAAAAATATTAGCAAGCTTAGGAAAAGGGGCAGCAAGTGTAGATTTACAATATGATAATCGTAATTATCAAGCTGGAGAAAGCGTCCAAGGGGAGGTAGTCATTCAAGGTGGTGAAGTGGAACAGAAAATCAATCAATTGACTATCCGGTTGATGATGAATGTGGTATTAAAACAAGGAAGCGTTTCTAAGGAAGTGGCCCATATACCATTAGTTAATCGAGATTGTATTCACCCCAAAGAGCGTAAGGTCATTCCGTTTCATTACGTTCTACCTACGAATATACCTATTTCAAGAGGAACTGTCTCATACTATCTGGATACACATCTTGATATTGAGGGCGGAGTTGATCGTAAAGATGTAGACCGGCTGGTCATCCAATCCCAGAAATCCATCTCATCCATTTTTAATGCAATGTCTCAATTAGGTTTTCGCGAGACAGCAAACTCGGGTAAACTCGACCAATATGGACAGGAATTTGCTTTTTTTCCCACTCAACAATTCATGGGACAGGTAAATGAAGTTGAAATGAGGTTTGCCAATGAAGAATCAGGTATCCGGGTCTGGATGGAAGTTGACTGTAAAAGCGGCTATAAGGAAATTGAAGCAAAACGTGAGTTTTATTTAAATCAGGATGTTCTCGAGCATGAAGCCGATCTTCATAAACTACTTGGAAAATATATATCGGAAGCAATGGATCAACCTTATGCTTTTACACAGCCGTTCTCTTATTCCACAAACCATCATCATGGTCGCGCTTCCCAATTAGGAAACGCTATACCTGGAATGGTTGGTGGATTAGCAGTAGGTGTTTTAGGGTCGATGTTATTTACTGAGATAATGGATGGTTTTGATGTTGGGGAAATGTTTGAAGAAGCAGCAGAAGATTTTGATGGAGGATTTGATTCATTTTTTGATAGTGAGGATGGGGAATCCTAAGTAAGCCATTAGATAGTCCTGTATCAACCAATATTATTAGTTTGTTTATTTTGTAGAAAAGAAATAGTACCCACTAATCATTACTTAGGTAAGGATTGGTAGTCAAGCGTTATTTACTTTGATCAGTAAGTAACGCTTGTTTTAATGTTGTTTTGCCAGGAGGGCACATTTAATAGTGCAACGTGCTTCTTTTTGCATATGCTCCGATTTTCCTCTAAACCGTAGTTTTTTTGCCTATTAATACTCCTATATTAAGACAGGTTTTATCAACAGTCTGAAATTTCCATTCTTCACCGTAGTAAAGCGTTCATCTCCTGAATATAACCCTTCGGTTTTTGATTTAGCGTGAAAAAAATGAATAAACAATCATATAAAGCCAATTCTATATACAAGAATGATAAAAAGGAGATTACATCGTGAAGCCATATGAAATAAAGAATATGATTATTGATGACGAGTTTGATGGTGAAGAATCGGTTACAGCTGATTTTACTCACAATGGTAAAGATTATAGCATTACTTTAAAAAAAGAAGATCTTGAAATAATTAATACATGGGTTTTTGAGGATGGTTCATCTCTTCCAGCAAATTTATCAGGTACAATCATTGAATCGATAAGGGAAGATATTAAAAAGAAAATCTAGTCATTTGCACTAGATCTTTTTTGTGGTCATTTTCTTAATCGAATAAAAAATTAGCCTTGTTTATTATTGATGAAAAAAGATAATGAAGAATGATTGCTTGTGGTGCAATACCAATAAGAGTGAAATAAGCATTATATAACTAAAATGTTTACTTCAGAAAACTATCGTGGACAAGGAATCTTAACTGTTTTGTTAACTAAATTAGTCGATTTATCAAAAGGTAATTGGGAAATATGACTTAATGAACAAGAGACAAGCCCTTAATTGATGAAAAAAGGGCTTTTTCGTAGTTAATTACCTAAAAGATCCATTAAGGTAACTAACTAAAGTTTCTCTTGAGGATCTTTAATGTTAAAAATACGATGCGAAAGTTAATTCACTGGTATTTTTTTAAAACGATTGCTGCATTATGTCCTCCAAAACCAAATGAATTGGATAGACCAGTACTTATTTCCACCTTACGGGCAATACCCGGTACATAATCTAAATCACATAATGAATCAGGCTTTTCTAAGTTGATGGTTGGAGGAATAATTCCTTCTTGTAAACTTTTTGCCAAAGCAATTGCTTCCACGCCTCCGGCTGCTCCTAACATGTGACCAAGCATAGATTTATTAGCTGTTATTGGGATTTGATAAGCTTTTGATTCAAATAGTTTTTTTATTGCTAGTGTCTCAGAACGATCTCCAACTTCTGTACTTGTTGCATGAGCGCTAATGACATCAATCTCTTCAGGAGAAATTTTTGCGTTTTTCAAAGCCATTTTCATTGCAAGATAGGCTCCTTTACCTTCTGGGTGTGTAGCTACCATATGATAGGCATCAGAACTTGCACCATACCCAATAACTTCTGCATAAATTTTTGCATCTCTACGTAAAGCATGGGACAAAGATTCCAAGATTAAAATTCCTGCTCCTTCTGACATGACAAATCCATCTCGATTTACATCAAAAGGACGGCTAGCTTTAGTTGGATTATCGTTTCTCGTTGATAATGCTGTAGCATTGCCAAAACTAGCTAAAGATAAATCTGTTATAGCTGCCTCTGCTCCTCCTGCAAAAACGGCATCAGCTTCTCCAAAGCGAATAAGTCTGAATGCTTCACCGATAGCTGTATTACCGATCGCACAAGCAGAAACAGGTGACATAGTAGGCCCCATTGCGTTCCATTTGATACTAATTTGGGCTGCAGCAGCATTAGAAATCATGGCTGGTACCAGGGTTGGACTGACTCTTCTTGGACCTTTCTCTCGAAGGGTATCCACATTATCAATCAATGTTTCAATTCCTCCTATCCCCGAACCAACATATACGCCAAGTCTTTCCAGATTGATATCATCCATATCTAATTTAGAATCAGTCCAAGCTTGTTCGGCAGCAGCCAAAGCAAATTGAGAAAAGCGATCTAGACGGCGGGCTTCATTTTTTCCTAAAGTATCATCTGCATTAAAATCACGAATAATTCCTGCAATTTTTGCTTTATGGTTGCTTACGTCAAATGTATCAATAGAGGAAATGCCTGACTTACCTTCAGTCAGATTTCTCCAAAATTTTTCTACGTTGTTTCCAATAGGAGAGACTACTCCCATTCCGGTAATAACGACTCTTTCCATTTTTCATCACCCCAAATGAATAGTATACTTGTATTATACTTTGGCGTTATCCTATTACAAGTGAGCGTTTATCCTGGTATAATAACTACCCGGTTAAATTGTTATGTTGGAGGACTTAGAAATGAATGATAAAACCAGACTTGAAGCTTTGTCTTCATTTTTGAAAACGAAGCGATCCCAAATTAAGCCTGAATCTATAGGTATACCTGCTGGTACACGGAGAAGAACACCTGGCTTACGAAGAGAAGAAGTTGCACATTTGGCGGGAGTCAGTACTACTTGGTATACGTGGCTAGAGCAAGGTCGGGATATAAAGGTCTCTACAAGCGTATTGGATTGCATATCTACAGCTCTGCAATTAAATAATGATGAACGAGAGTATCTATATGATTTAGCTTTAGAAGTGAAATCATCCATTATTCATCAAAAGAAGGATCAGCCAAAACTTAGTGCTTCTTTGGAGAGAATTTTAGCTGAGTTAACGTATTGCCCTACTATCATTACAGATCGACATTGTCATATTGTAGGGTGGAATAATGCTGCTTCTCATGTATTTTTAGATTTTGAACAACTCCCGGACGACCAACGAAATTTGATCCATCTAATATTTACAAGAAAAGAATTAAAAGCATTAGCTGTGAATTGGGAGCATTTTGTTAAAGGATTTCTGGCCATTTTTCGTGCCTATTATGGTCACTACTTAGGGGATGAGTGGTATAACTTATTTATTAAAGAAATGAGTGATTCTCACCCGGAATTTCAATCTTTATGGCAAGAAAGTCAAGTGAGCAAAGCTCCAGAAATGATGATTGAATTTAGACATGCTAAAGCCGGAAAGATGCTGTTTAATTTAACTTCTCTCCAAGTCCAGGGGGACATGGACTTAAGGTGCAGTATCTATACACCAGTAGAGGGAACAGCTACAGAAGATAAATTAAAACGATTAATGAAGAAAATCTCCATTGAAAGTTCATAAATAGCATATTCACTGCCATTTATAGATAGATTATCAGGGTCACACCTTACCCAAACTGATCAACAATTAGTAAAGCCCTTTTTGCCTATTAATTTATAGGACTAATTTTATCATCCAGCCTTAAATTCGCAATCTTCGCCGAAGTAAAGCAGTCATTTCATGCTTTTCCGGGATAATGCAAATTGGGTAATAAAAACTTGAATTTCAATACTCTGATTAAATCTTCCGCTACATTTTCCTCGTTGATATATCAATGTTTATAGAGGGAGGTTAGCAGCAGAGGGATTTAAAACACAATCATACTTAGATTCTGTTTTGAAAAAAATTGAGATAGGACTGGAAGGGCTTTTGTAATCTCTCAGAAATACAAATAATATTCTGGATTGTTTGGCGGCAAAAAGGAAAGAGGCAAACATATTTTTCAACAATTTTATGGGGATATATGGATATGTAAAAAGGTACACTTTAAACTGAGTGCACCTTTTTGTTTGATGATTTATATATTTCTCTGTTCATATTCACACTTTCTTTACTTGAGAGGGGTTTGAGGTTAGAAGCTGATAACTTCTCTATTACCTTATCCCGTAGGTATGGGGCTTTTTCTTTATTAGCTTTTTCCAATGCTTTTGTTAGTTCTGTGCTGTATGCAGGAGTTCCTGGCTGTTGTCTCCACGAATCACTTAAAGGACCACTATCTACTGTGTCGAAGCCTAGCTGGTTTACTTCAAAAACTAGGGTTGATGCAGCAGTCTTTTTTATGGAACTAAGGGGAATCTTCCCTATGTGTAGTGTGACAATTTTGTTCATTAATTCCTTTGAATTTCAGAATTTTCTGGTTGGATATCTCCTATATTTCTCTCTTCGACTACCATGCGCAATCCACGCTTCGGTCTGAGTGTAATAGACGGCAGTGGCTTTACTTCATGATGGTCAGGCGCCAGCCTGATCCGATATCGTTGAGCAATGCATGCTAGGACAAGCACAGCTTCCATCACTGCAAAATGATTACCGATACAAACTCTCGGACCTCCGCCAAATGGAAAGTAAGCGAACGGAGGTAGGGTTTTCATAAAGTTGTTTTCAAATCGCTCAGGTTTAAAGGAATCTGGATTATCAAAATACTCAGGCTTGTGGTGCATCACATACTGACTTAACAGGATCATATCGCCTTTCTTAAAAAGATACCCTCCAATTACCACATCCTCCGCCACTTCCCGTTGTATGATATAGGCAGGTGGGTATATGCGCATTGATTCATGGATAACATTTTGTGTGTATGTTAATTTCATAAAATCGCCAGGTGTTAGATTACGGTTGCCGATTACGCTATCTATTTCATTGAAAAGTTTAGTTTCCACATCAGGGTTTTGGGAAAGCAAGTATAAAGTCCAGGAAAGCACGTTTGCTGTTGTTTCGTGACCGGCAAGGAAGATGGTCATTAACTCATCACGAATCTGCTTGTCTGTCATAGCTAAGCCATCCTCATCATCTCGAGCATCCATTAGAATCCCAAGCATATCCTCATGTCTCTCTGCCTCTGTCCTGCGTTTTTCAATTAAGCTATAAATCATCTTATCAAGTCTCTGTTTCGCCATTTTATATTCACGGTTGTTTTTAGTTGGAACCCATAATGGCATTTGAAGTGTTCGCATTCTTTTAACGGCAACTCTCATGAGGGCTTCTATAGGTTCTCCGAGGATGCCATATCCTTCTTTGAGTCTCATGCTGAACATGGTCTTGCTGATAATACCCAGTGCAAGGCTCATCATATCCTTCGTAATAATCCTTTCTTCTCTGTTTTTCCAAGTGGAAATATAGTCCATTGTTATATCAATCATATCCTGACCATAATTGCTAATATGAGACTTTTTGAAAGCGGGTTGAATAAGCCTTCTTTGGCGCATGTGAATTTCTTTTTCACTTGTAAGAAGGCCTTCTCCGATTACTGGTTTTAAAGCAGAGAAGTCCTTTGATTTCAAGAAGGATTTGTTTTTTGTTACAAGTACCTGCTTAATTAAATCTGAATTTGAAATAAGGTAAACATTATGGAAAGGTCCAAAACGTATTTTTGCAACTTCTCCATATTCATTTGCTAATCGGGTAAGAAAGCCAAGTGTATCTGAAATAAACTCCTTTGAATGGCCAGTAATGAATTTTCCTTTTGGTCCTAGAGAATCTTTTGAAAAATCTGTGTCACTCACTGGTTTGTTTCCTCCATTTCGGTATTATTACTTGTATTCATTCTATGAGGAAAGTATTGATTGGTTTGGACAGGTTGTTAATATGAAGACCAACAAATACAATATTTTTAAAAGATAGTTAATCAATTTGAATTCAATGTGTTTATGAATTTGTAAAGGCACCCATCCATGGTTGTCACTTTCTTTTACTAATGAAAGCAGGAATGTATGGAAACAATCTGAATGCCTTTGCTATCTTTCAAAAACTTAAATACGGAAGTTTTAAACCAAGTGGTACCATTTTGTTATTTCTGACTTTATCGGTCGCTCAAACCGATTATTGAAATCGGATTTAAAAATGATGGCTGATTCGGGTATGATCTCAATCCAGTCCCATACTGCTACACATCCAGATTTGACGGAAATAGAAAATTATGAATATGAACTGAAAGGGTTAAAAGATAATAATCAAAAAATAACAGGCAAACCAGTTATTGCTCTTGCGTATCCATAAGGAAATTTTAATGACAAAGTCGTAGCAGAAACGAAGAAATATTATTTGTTTGGACCTACGACAACTCCTGAACTATTTTCTAAGAAGGGCATTAAAGATGAGCTTTATCTGTTACCACGAATTTATATCAAGTATTCAACTACTCTTGATGACTTTGCAAAGATGGTTGAAGGCGGTTCCTATACCAGGTAATCGCTTTTTCTTTTATAACCAAGGGAAAAGTACTTAATATTGTTTATAAGCAATTGGGTACGGAAAACAAGAAAAACATCATATATAATTCAAAAGTTTAAGGAGATAGATACTAAACTAATTGGGTGATTTATGATTGAAGTTCTTTAAAAACAATGGAGTTGATGAATACAACCTTCGTGTGTCACCAAGTAACAAGCAAGCAATAGCTTTTTATTAAAAAAAGCAATGCTTGAACTTAAATCTGAGTTAGGTGTGAAAGTAGTTAGAATGAAGGGTACAATTTAACTTTCACTCTTTTCAACTAGCGGGTGCGTTAGCTTTAGGTCAAAGCTGTCTTTAAGGCAGCATTCTTATGGAACCAAGAAGGATTTAATCCAGTTTCATATTTAAATAATGTATTTTATGCACTCAGAATTACAATATAAACGGGTCCGGATAGCTTAGCGGAATGGTACGCATAATTCCTCAAAACAGTATGGCTATTTATAGATTTCCAAAAATACATTTGAATTAAAATAAAAGGTGCCTCTACTGAGTGCACCTTTTATTATTTTGGCTGTTTTCGCATACTTTGTTGCTATTTACTGCTATTTACCAAGTAGTGCGGTGTGGTTGATTTCCCCTCCAGATGCTGGCTTTCCGCGGGGCGGGCGGTGAGCCTCCTCGGCATAAACGCCTGTGGGGTCTCAACGGTCCCGCTGCACCCGCAGGAGTCTCGCACTTCCGCTCCAATCAAACTTACATCGTTTTGTTTTAAAAACAACAATCTTTACGAAAAGAGCCATTATTTTTAATTTCTCTGGTATTGGGGTAACGTTTGTCTTAATTAATCTACTTGCTCTCCAAACTTCTTTCCGAATTCTTCCATCAAATCAATAATAGGAATGAATTCCTCTCCTTTTGAGGTCAACGAATATTCAACACGAGGAGGAACCTCTGGATATACCGGATTCCCTTAAAAACGATGCAGGGTTTGTTCTGAATGTCGCTCAGGCGCACAGTAAGTTTGCTAAAGATATACAAGAAGGAACATCCCTAACAACTAGTTTTGCGGATGCAGTAAAACTTCATCAGCTTCTTGATGCAGTGGAAAAAGCAGCACAAACTGGAGAACGCCAACATTTATAAAACCTCTAAGGATTTAAGGGAGAAAATGACCGCTATTTTTGGAAGGGGCGGCCCTTTCCTTTTATGAAAGAAAGGATTATTACAACCTTACCAAGGGGACAGGTATGAGTTAAGGCGCGGATTTATGCTGAGTTTCCATAATCGCATAGGCACATATATATGCTGATTTTTATTCAAAAGGAGTAAATCCAATGATTTCAACAATGCATGAACAAAGTTTAAGATTATTTATATTAGATTTCGTTCACGTTTACAGCATGGCAATCCTACTGATAGTCTTAACAATATGACAGAGGTTGTTAGGTTAACCGAACAATTGGGTTACACCAGATACTGGTATACTAAGATACCACAATACTACTAGTCAAATCAGTACATCTCCTGATTTATTAAGTGTACATGCAGCTTCACAAACTAAAAATATACGTGTAGGTTCTGGAGGGATTATGTTACCTAGCCCACTTAATGTCGTAGGGAACTTTACACTCTTGAAGCTTTACATCCTGGTAGGGTAATATAATGTGTTAGGTTTCTTAATATAAGTTGACACCGATACATAAAAATTGTAATGAAGATAAAACAAAAAAATCCCAACAATTAAGTTGGGATGAATTTTAACTGGTGAGTTGTGTTAATTAGAATATGGCGTCACGCATTTTATGTGTTTCTGTTTTTTTTTATATTTCGGGCATATCGTTTTTTTGTTGAGTAAAGAAGCCTTTTTTGATGAATATATTTTTCCCAATTACTGTTCGTGTGGCAGATGCTGATCAAGAATCTTTCCTTGTACTTTTAATATTTCATTTTATTTAGAAACATAAGCTACTTCTTTATATTTTCTAATGCTCTATAAGCATTTGCTTCTCCTGAACCAAATAAAGCATCTTGTCCATTCTTTCCATAGTCAAGAGCTGTTTGCTTAATACGTGCTGTTACTTGTGCAGGTTTATACTCCGGATGAGCTGCCTTAATAACTCCTGCAATTCCAGCTACTTGAGGAGTGGCCATAGAAGTGCCAGCATTAAATTCATATGAAGTACCTAAATAGGTAGGCCAAGTACTTAGGATTAAGTTACTTGGATCAGCCGCCGCAGGATCATTGGTTTCTGCATATTTAGGCCCGTAATCTCCTCCAGGAGCTGCCACGTCAATAGCACTGTTTCCATAATTAGAGTAGAAAGCAAGCTGTTGGGTGGACCATTTTGTGGAGGCAGACACATTAATAACTCCTGGCATCTGTGCTGGAACCACAGTTGCAGGCCCTTTCACGCTCATCCCATATGGTTCATACATTTTATTTAAAAATTCGTTTACTTCCTTCTTGTCATCTAAATTTAAACTTTCATTACCACTGCCGGCTACTACAGTTACTCCATTCTTTACTGCATATTGAATGGCTCTCTTCCAAAGTAACGTTTCAGCGACTGATTTATAACTTTCTCCCTCAATTGTCATTTTGGTATTATTATAGAACCGAAGAGACATATTAATAACATCTACCTTGTCATTTGTTGCTGCAATTATTCCATCTATAATCCAAGTTGGCAATCCAAGGGCTTGTTCTGAGTATAAAACGCGATAGGATCGGATTCCTAAATCTGGTCCTACTCCGTTTACTTTACCATTTGCCCCAATGATTCCGGCAACGTGAGTACCGTGCCCATTGCGATCTTTTATATCAGTAGGATCACCTGTTTCAGATTCATCCATTCCAGCAGGAACAAGATTACGTCCACCTATAATATTATTCTTTAAGTCAGGATGAGACTCATCAATTCCAGTATCAATCACTCCCACCACTGCTTTATGAGTAATACTGCCATCTTTATTTTTATATCCGCCTGTTTCTAAATCATATGATTTCCCGCCGTTGGTCACCCTTTGAATATCCCATTGGGAGTCCCAATAACTCTCTGAATTTTGCTGGCTGATGATACTAGACTCATAGCTATAAGGGCTGACTGCTGTTTTGTTTAAGGTTAGGGGAATTTCTCTGTTTGCAGCTTCAATTGAAGAATTATTTTTTAGGTTTTTAAGAAAAGAAGGCTCGTCAGATTGAGCTTCTATTCCTCCAACTTCGGGAAGAACTTTGGTTACTTTACCACCAGCTTTCCGTATTACCTCTTGATAATTCTCTGGTAATCCACTTTTAAAAGCTATTGCGTAAGTGTCATTCATCTCCTGATTTTGACTCTTAGCTTGGATAGGAACACCACCAACGGATAGTATCCCTGCTCCTACTGCAATCGAAAGTACCGTATGTAGAATTTTCTTTTTCATATGTCTCCTCCTATATATGGAAAATATTCATCATTTACTATCTTAATATACAACAACTCAAATTCCAAGTTTTCCTAATAATTCTCATATTATTGAAATTGTCAGCTATTTTTCTTATGGAATTATCGGATCAAGATAGTTCCATAAGATTATTGATCAAACGAATTTACAATAGAATGATTGATTTACGTGAAAAGGATGAGAAAAATTAAACTTTTCCTCTTTTGCATTAATCCTTATTGCATTATTTATTTCAACTCTACAATAAATCTTAATGAACTCCCTCAGTTTAATAGATAATGCTCACGAATAACGATCATGTCCCTGTTAGACATAAGGACTCGAAGTTTTTCTATGGATTCTGGGCTATGATAAATCAATGTATAATAGCCATTTTTCACTACATCAGCGATGACGAGAGCGTCCTTTTTATCGCTCTTAGATTGGGTATTATCTCGGTTCTCTTTATTCCTTTTAACAAGGTGCGGATTTACGGTAACAACTTCAACGTTTTGTTCAAATAACCATTTTGATAGATTCAACCAGTAATGACCGGTAGGTTCCATGCCCACGATGGCAGTGTCTAAACGGTTTATTCGTTTAAGTTCTTTGATCCAACTTAGAAATTTAGTAAAACCCTCATCGTTATTTTCAAAGGTTAGAGGATGACCGACCACAATTCCTCGATAGTTAACTGCTCGAGCAACATGAAATTGTTGTGCAATATCAATTCCTACAACAAGATGACGATTCGTGATTCTTTCAATTAGTTGTTTTTGTTTGTTTTGCATTTTAAAATTCATAGTAGAGCTTCCTCCTTAAGATGAGTTTTGGTTTGTGTGTACTCTCATCATACTGAGGAGCTCTGTTTTTTTCAAAGCCGATATTCAACGCTCTACAGGAATGCTAACGGGCCATTTAATGGAATAAAGCTAAATGATAAGATTGATACTATAAGAGTAAAACGAACTAAATGAATCAGGACCATATCTATTTATAAACTATAAATTTTTTTATACCATAAGGATTATTTTCTAATTTGTATTATACATAATTTAGTAATACAATACGATTTGTTAGGAATATTACTAATAACACGCTAGGAGGAAAAAATAATGAAAAAACATATATTAATGGTCGTAACAACGGCTGATAAAATGAACGAGGAACATAAAACGGGTCTTTGGCTATCTGAATTTGGCGAAGCATACGCTGAATTTGACAAGGCAGGATTTGAGATTACAGTTGCAAGTCCTCTTGGCGGTACCAATTGATGAGAGAAGTTTACAAGGAGATGTACTTTCCGACTTTAACATTAATGCTAAAGAAATTGACCTGATGGCTGATCGAGCAATGGTTGCCGAAACGATCGGCAGTTACGTCCCGTTAAAGAGAGACGATGTAAAAGAAATCTTAAGAAACTCTCTATAAATTAGGATTGTATGTTTGGAAACATAGTAAAAAATCTGGATAAAAGGAAGGTCATCATGGCTTCAATTACGATTAATGCGATTTTAAAAGCAAAACAAGGAAAAGAACAAGTTCTTCGGGAAGAATTAGAAAAAGTGATCCAACCTTCACGTGCCGAAAAAGGGTGTATTGAATATACGCTACATGAATCGCTGGAAGATAAGGGAGTATTCGTATTTTATGAAACATGGAAAGACGAAGAATCACTTAAGCTCCATATGGAATCGAATCATTATCAGGAATATCGACAAAACATAGCTCCTTTACTTGATACACGTGAAGTCTATCGCTTACAAAAGATCTTTCAATAAAGTAATTTGAGCACCGTTCAACAAATGAGCGGTGCTTCATTCTTTTCTACGATGCTGTCATACTGAGATTTATGGAAAAAAGGGATTTAATACCAAAAAAATGTATGGCCGACATGCCAATCTCGAGTAAAGAAATCATGAACGAAAAAGGATGATGTAAAAAGACATTACACAGCAGTAATTGAAAAAGCTAAAAATTTAACATCTCAATTATTATGAATAAAAGATTTCTCCATCTTTTATTCTCAAAAGATAAAAAACCAAGCAATTTTTTGTTTCTTTTTTTAAGAATGGGTACAATATATATGTAAATTCGATAAAAAGGATGATTATCATGACGCGTAAAACGACAGAACAAACAATTTCCGTTCAACAAGCTATTGAATCACGGCACAGTATTCGTAAATTCATACAGCAACCTATAGACGAACAAGATCTTCAAAATATTTTTAAACTTGTACGACTATCCCCTAGTGCATGGAACCTTCAACCATGGCGTTTTCATGTGGTAACAGATGATAATCTGAAGAATAAACTTGAAGAAGCTGCTTATGGACAAAAACAGGTTACATCAGCCCCAGCGGTAATTGTGGTAACTAGTGATATGGAAGATATACTTGCAAATATTGGAGATACTGTTCATCCAGGTCTTTCTGGGGAGCAAAAAGAAGAAGAAGTAGCCAATTTATCAGCATTCTTTAATAGTATGAGTGTTGAACAACGCGGCCAATGGGGTTTAACTCAAACGAACATTGCATTTGGTATCCTCATGTTAGCTGTTCAAGGGTATGGGTATTCAAGTAATCCGATGCTTGGATTCGACCAAGACAAGGTAAGGGAATTATTAGAACTTCCTAAACATGTGCAATTCGCAGGAATCCTTCCTATAGGAAAACCTGATAGTGAAGGCTATCCTCATCATCGATTTGATTTGAACAAGATTGTTAAATTTCATTAACTCAAACTTCACACGTAAACATTCTTCTTTAATCAAACGTTTTTATAAAGGATTTCGTATGCTCACTTTGGGTTGGTCAGATGGGGTTACTTTTATGCCTCTTGATTTCACACTATTGAGTTCGAAGAACTCGCAAATTAATGGCTTATCTAACGATATCGATAAACGAAGCTTTGGATATAAACGTCGATTAGAAGCGTTAGAAACAGCTCCATCACTTATTCCAAGCATGATTGAACGAGCATTAAAAGCAGGTGTATCAGCTGAATATGTGTTAACGGATACTTGGTTTACTCAACAACCTCTTATACAATCCATCGTTGAAATCGTTCTTGACGTGATTGGCATGGTCAAGGCAACCAATTAACGCTATTTGGTGAACAATCAAAGGCTGTCATTAAAAGAATTGTATAAAGTTGCCGCACCTATTTCCGATAAGAAAAGCATTTTGCGTTCTATTCATACAACAATGGCAAATGGTGTTTCTGTCAAGGTGGTCTTTGTTCAAAATCGCAATAACATGAGCGAGTGGCTTGCGATTCTCAGCACAGATTGTACGCTTTCCGAACAAGAACTCGTCCGTATTTATGGCTGCGCTGGGACATTGAGATCTTCTTTGAGAAAGAGAAGCGGAAAAAGCAAAAAAAAAAGACTTCTTTGCTCGACTTTTCTGAAAGTAAACAAAGAAGCAACGCTCTTTTTTCTTATTTTACTTTCAAAGCCTCCTCCAGGTTACTGGGAGGCCTTTTTCACATTGACCGTGAATGCAGTCAGGCAAGTTAGTATTCGCATGCCAAATAAACCACGGTATGGTTAATCCATGAACCCTTTTCATTTCCGCATTCTTATGTTCAATTCGCAAGCGCACCTTTTTCCGTTCCTTGTCGTCATCCGATTCAAGGAATTTCATCTGCCTTTTATGTTCTTCGGATTTAATTGAAATCGAATAGGTTTTGCTTTTTCCCGGTTCTTGCCTTTCTGGTGGTCCACTGTCCGGCTGGACATTGAACCTGGTCTTTTTCCTTATCGTACCTAAAAGGGGCCTCTTCACGTGTAACATAAACAGATGGATTCAATGGGATATAGGCTTTTATCTTTTCCTTCTGAAGATACGTTAGGTTATCTTTTCCTGAATAGGCTGGATCTGCGAATACATTTTCAATTTCAAGGGAATGTTTCTGGCTTGCTTCTACCAGGGATTTGAGCTATTTCCCATCATCTTCTATTTCCAGGCGTTCAGTTACACCCCGTAATCATTTCTTCTTCAGTCAAAGCGAGATGGCTTTTATATCCCGTGAAATTTTTGGTAGTGGATTTCCAGGCAAAGCGGGCATCGGGATCCATGGCAGACTGAATTCCCTTTTTCGCTAATAGGCATTCGTCTTCCACAATTTGTTTGGCAATTGTCATCTTTTCGTTTATGGTGCCTTTGGCGTAAGGGATTTTTTCATCGACCATTTCGACGAGTTCAGCCAGATAATGAAGCATTTCTTTGGGAAGTGTTTCATCGGAAGCTTCTTCGAGCTTGGGTAAAGTAGGCAATTCCTGATATACCTTTTTATTTTTCTTTTTAACAGCTCATATTAACCTGTTCGCTACTTCGTCAATACTTTGATTCGCTTTTGCTTGGATGCATTCATAAGAGAATGGGTGGAATCTAGGATGATAGACTTTGATTTAATCAGCCCTTTATCAATACATTGATTTATGATGGCATCTACAACCTTTACTACATTATCGGCTCCAAGCCGGTGATTTCTAAACTGGCTTAATTGGGAAGGGTCGGCAGGATATCCTCCGGATTTAATCTAAGAAACCATTTATAAGCAAGATTAACCCGGGCGTTCTCTATCACTGCATCATCAGACAGTCCATAAAGCGCCTGAAGAAAGAGCAGGCTAAAAAGTAGTTCATGAAATAGAACAAAAAACACATTTATTTTGTATGAAAGATGGTAGTATTAGAATGTCAAACCCTATTATAAGTCATTACTTGCATAGGGTATACTGTTTAGGAAAGGATGTGGTTTATCATGGATACAATGAAGGCGGTAGGACTTACCCAATACCTTCCAATTGAAAATCCAAAAAGCCTGGTAGACATAGTTATAGAGAAACCAAGAGCGACGGGTCGTGACATTTTGGTTAAAGTAGTCGCCATATCGGTCAATCCGGTTGACACCAAGGTGCGGGCGCCTAAAGACAAAGTTGAAGAAGTTTCTAAAATTTTAGGTTGGGATGTAGCAGGAATTGTTGAAGAGGCGGGACCGGATTGCTCGTTGTTCCGTCCAGGAGATGAAGTTTTTTATGCTGGTAGTATTGCACGACAAGGAGGAAACAGTGAATATCATCTGGTTGACGAACGAATCGTTGGACGCAAGCCGGCTTCCTTGAATTTCGCGGAAGCCGCAGCCCTTCCTCTAACCTCTATCACAGCTTGGGAAGCGTTATTTACCCGAATGTTAATTTCCCAAGATCCGCGTGCCAATGAAGGAAAGTCCCTGCTGATCATTGGGGCAGCCGGGGGTGTAGGGTCCATTGCCACTCAGCTTGCAAAACAAGCGGGGCTTACTGTAATCGGGACTGCTTCCCGGCCGGAAACTGTCAATTGGGTTAGATCAATGGGCGCCGACTATACCATCAATCACCATGACCCGCTACTTCCGCAGCTTCAAGCAATTGGGTTTCCAAACGTTCCGTACATTTTCTGCCTGAATGCTTTGGAGAAACACTGGGCCGGCATCAGCGAAGCCGTTTCTCCCCAAGGGGTTGTATGCGCAATTGATGATCCGACCTCTCCGCTTGACCTCAAACTGCTCAAGCAAAAAAGCGTCACCTTCGTGTGGGAGTTTATGTTTACGCGCTCGCTTTATGAAACGGATGATATGATTGAGCAGCACCTGTTGCTTAATCGGATTGCTGATGCAGTGGACCATCAAAAATTGAAGACAACGCTCGCCGAAGTGCTTGAACCCATTTCAGCAGAGAATCTTCGTCAAGCCCACAAGTTATTGGAGAGCAATAGGACGATTGGCAAAGTTGTTCTAGAGGGTTTTGTTTAAAAACCTGTTCGTGGAAAGTACAAAATAATAGAATTCCGTTGCCCGATAAATCGGTGATACGATTATAAGCAATGGGAAATAAATAAAAGGCCGACTGCAGTTCACAGCTAAGTGGAAAGCACCGGCAAGAATTTTATCAAAAGTTTTTGAGTTACAAAAGCAACGCCAAGCAGCGTTGCTTTTGTAACTCTTGCACCCGTTCGTAATATAAGGCTAGCCAGATTTTTCTGGTTGACCTTTTTTCATATGGTCTAAATATAACGGCAGTCGGGGTAGAACGTCGCACCCGTGGGATTTAATCCTGTCAGCTAAACTGTTTACCCCCTACTTGTATAACCATGTTTCAGGCTGTTTGGGACAACGATCCCGTTTAATAAGCGAACCTATGACATTACAAAAAGCCCTAGGGGATACAGACTAATATTGTATTTCTAGGAGGAGATAAAGTATGAATCCAGTCATTGGTCTGGATGTATCAAAAGGAGAAAGTCAGGTAAAGGATTTTTATATAAGGGTAAACCATATCGTAAGAGCATTAGTATTAAACACGATCTTGAAGGTTTAGGGACATGAGGTGGAGAGAGCTGCTGGCGGTTATCAACCTTCGTGTTTTAGAATCAACTGGGCACTATCATACTCCCGTTATTCAGTTTTTAGAGGAACAAAAATATGTTTATATTATTGTTAATCCCCTTATCTCACACAGGGGTACCGTCAGGGAAATGCGGATTTACAACGTTAAGCCGATTTTCCTGACAATTACCTGGTTTTTAACAACGTTAAGTAATTATTAATGGTCTTAATGAATCTCCCGAGACAAATTTTTCAGATTTAAAATTGAAAGTTTTCCTTTCTCGAGGGAAACTCCCTCTAATTTGGTCCAATTAGTAGACAGCCACTTTAGCTTATCATTAAGGCTTTTCGTTTAAGACAGCCATTTCGTAATAGTGACGATTGATTGTACCGTCTGCTTCATATAAGTGCTTCTTCCAACGATTTGATACAAAATCTACTGGTGGGTCAACAGGGATTTTTCGCTTTCCAGAATCGTTCATTCCACGTATAATCTCAACTGCATGCAAAAGTGTTTCGTTGGACTTTGTTGAATGAAAATTTAGAACTTTTAATAGTGTCGGCGTATGTTTTCGTAGGGAATAAAAGCGCGCTTTTGGAGTAAATCCAGATAATCATAATCAACCGGTCGGGCTAGTACTTGAGCTTCTTCAACTGAAGATACAAAAGAATTCCATTCAATAACGGATTCTAAAACCTCAAAGACATCTAATCCTTCCGTTTTTGCTTTTATTAATGCTTGCCCTATGCTAGAAAAATGTATGACCTTTTCGTTTACTTTTTTACCATTCCTCTTCTGCATTTCTTCTTGAGCTTTTCGTCCTTTTGATAGCAGACTTAGTATCTGTCTATCATGAATTTCAAAAGCCTTATCGGTTAACTGTTCAGTAAGTTGCAATAAATATACGGTTAGAATTGTATAGCGTTTATAGAACTCATTACACCCAATTTTTAGCATGGTTTCTTATTAAAGAAATCATACTTTTCATGGACGGAGAAAGCCATTTATCTTTATGATAGGTAAGAAATGTAGCAATTGCCGGATGTTCTGGCTCTACTTCTTCGCCTTTTAGTTTATTACTTTCTATTTCTTCCTTCACCGAAAAGTAAGGCACTATTGAAATTCCTAAACCACTTCTAACACATTGCTTTATCGCTTCAATACTTTGAAAGTCTAAACTTTCTTTAACATCCATCTGCTTATACCTTAAATACTCATCAAACACAGACCTATAACTGCATAATCGCTCAGTATATAGAACTGTTCTAGTGTCTTCTTCTTTCTCTGGTGGGCTAATCAAAACCATTTTTTCTCTTTTCAGTTTTTCACTATAAATCTCAGGAATAGACCAATCTTCTTTTTCTAATACCAATGCTAAATCGATGTCTCCATTTTGAAGTTTTGATGCAACATTATAATTTTCTATCGATTTTAGGGAAAGGTTAACTTTCGGGTAAGACTTTTTATATTCTAAAAGAATAGATGGAACACGACTGATCGTCAGCGATTCCGATATGCCAATAATAAGATCGCCTATTGGTTCATCATCCGTGCTTAACGCCTGAGCATGCAATTCAATGATCTTAACCGCATAAGAAAGAAGTCGCTCGCCGTAATGAGTCAAAACGACTTTCTTGCCGAGTCGATCAAATAAAGGTTTTCCTACTTCCTCTTCTAATTCTTGAATATGAGTTGTAACAGAAGATTGAGCATAGCCAAGATGTTCAGAAGCCTTTTTAAATCCCCCTCTTTCTACAATTGTCTTAAGTGTTATAAGATGACGAAGCTCCATATATAACTGTCTCCTCTATGGTTCAATTTTATTGAACTAATTGTTCGATAATATCAATTTTACTAAACACAGACGGTGAATTACAATAAATAGTACGCAGATACAAAAGTCTGTTTAATATGATTAGTTTCCACCTAAAAAGGTAGGGTATGTTATATATGCAACAAAGATGAGCATGATATAGGAGGTAATAACATGACGGTAAAGATCAAGGTGTATTCAGATTATGTATGTCCTTTTTGTTTTTTGGCAGAACAACCTCTTGAAGAAGCCATAAAAGGAAAAGATGTAGAAGTGGAGTGGATGCCGTATGAGCTGCGTCCATATCCAAATGAAACTTTAAAGCCGGAAGGACATTATTTACAAAGTACATGGAAACAGTCCGTTTATCCGATGGCAGAACGAATGGGGATGGACATTGTCCTTCCAAAAGTGTCTCCTCAGCCATATACTCATTTAGCCTTTGAAGGGTATCAATATGCAAAGGAAAAAGATAAAGGTAATGAATACAATGACCGTATGCTACGCGCCTTCTTTCGGGAAGAACAAGATATTGGTAACATCGATGTACTAACAAAATTAGCTGGTGAAGTAGGATTGGACGAAAAGGAGTTTCGGGAGGCTTTAACAACAAGAAGGTACAAAGATGCACATGAAAAAGCATTGAAACATGCTTATGAAGAAGCAAATATTACTGCCGTTCCGACGTTTATTATTGGTGATACCAAAATCGCTGGGGTGCGTTCTAAAGAAACTCTTGAACAAATCATTAAGGATGAATTGGATAAACAAAAGCCACAAATATTAACAGAAGGTATGACCTGCGGCATTGACGGATGTTAATTCATTCAATGAAATGGAAAATACTTATATATGCTTTTAATTTGGAAGGGGTTTAATTCATGACAAATAAAGACTTGTTGTTTGAAAAAGTGACATTAGGTAGCACAACAATAGAAAACCGGGTAGGAGTTGCTCCAATGACGCGGACAAGTGCTACACCGGAAGGGTATGCAACCGATCAAATGGTTTCGTACTATACGTCATTTGCCCGTGGTGGATTTGGACTGATTATTACAGAAGGAATTTACCCGGATGATAAGTATAGTCAAGGGTATTTAAATCAACCAGGCATTGTTTATGATGAACAAGTACAAGCTTGGAAGAAGGTAGTGGATTTTGTTCATCAATCTAGAGCTAAAATATTTGCACAGCTCATGCACGCAGGAGCACTTTCACAAGGAAATCGTTTGGTGAATGAAACGATTGCTCCTTCTGCTGTTCCGCCAAAAGGTGAACAAATGGAGTTTTACGGAGGAAAAGGGGCTTTTCCAACACCAAGAGAAGCGACAAAGGAAGAAATCACAGAAGTAATAAACGGATTTGTGAATGCGGCTAAACATGCCAAAGCAGCTGGATTTGATGGAGTTGAAATTCATGGGGCAAATGGCTATATATTAGACCAGTTCCTAACGGATTATACCAATCAGCGTAAGGATGAATATGGTGGTTCTACAGAAAATCGTGTGCGTTTACTGGTGGAGGTTTCGAAAGCTGTTCGGGAAGCTGTTGGACAGGACTACACCGTTGGGATCCGAATTTCACAAGGGAAAGTAAATGATTACTCTCACAAGTGGCAGGGAAAAGAAAGGGATGCTGAGATTATCTTTGGTCAGCTAGGCCAAGCTGGTCTTGATTTTATCCATGTCACGGAATATGAAGCATGGCAGCCAGCATTTCCGGAAGGAGAAGGCACGACCGCAACCGATTCAGCTTTTGGAGATGGTGGAGCTTCACTTGCAAGGTTAGCAAAAAAATACAGCAACTTACCTGTTATTGCGAATGGGCACCTTGAGAATCCGGGAACAGCTACAAAAATCATTGGAAAAGGAGAGGCTGACGTGGTTACCTTAGGAAAGGGGGCGCTAGCCAATCATGACTGGGTAAACAAAGTGAAAGCCGGGGAACCTATAGCCGATTTCCAGCCGGAAAAGATACTAAGCCCGAATGCTAAGATTAAAGATTTTGAAGCTCAAGTATAGCTGTCGTTGTGTATTATAAAAAATCTACATCGTGCGTTAATCCCAAAAGGATTAACGCCTTTTTTTGAACTGCTTATTCAACAAAAGAGCGCGATTGTGGAACAACTTAGATAGGAAATGATCAAACTTTTTTATAAAAATTGAACAATACTTCACAAAGAAAGAGCCCATTTTGATCAATCTTTTTTTCAAAATAGGTTCTTCTTATTTATCATAAAATACGGATTTGTGAGGTATTTTTGTTCAAACTTTCTTTCAAATCAACAAGAGGTTAATTGGATAGATAACATTATGGTCTGTTTTATAATGTTCTTGATTATTCTGTTATATAAATGGTAGAAATTCCATACATATAAGTGAAATAAGGACAAATAATGAGTATATATAAACAATAATTTCCTCTTCAACCCCCATGAAAATTAAAAAAGCACAAAATCTAGAAAAAACCACAACAAAATAGACCCAGTAAAAACGCTTTTTATAAAAAGGCTGAGCCTTATGAGTGATCTGATTGAGTTTGGTAAATCGTTAAACAAAAACCTCCAATTAAGTGGAGGCTAGCGCAACGACCAAAAAAGGATTAATCTCCCATGAGTGCTACCCATAAAGGGCGCGACAGTCGGTGGTACACCGTTAAGCAGAAAAGAAACGTACCTAGATTTAGCCTAATTAACGGTTTTGTGAAACAGAGAAAAATCCTTCCAAAAGGGTTTTGGAGGGTTATTTGGCATGGTCAAAAATAGTATATCATAAGGGAAATGAAAATATTAGAGAAAGATATTGACATCCTATTAGTTGGTTTACTTCATTATCAGGAGCTGATCAGCAGCTCCTTTTCTTATGCAACTATCGGGGCAGGATAGTTCAAGAGTAATATATACTAAGATAATGGTAGATGAAAAAGTAGGGAGTTCGAGGAAATGGATGAAATGATAGGTGGTTCATTTGTTTTTGTAACGGGAGTTATTTTTCTGTTGCTTGGTTTGTTTTAGTACAAGTGGTTATATAAGGGTATAAAGGAGGTTGAAGAAGGAAAAATCGATATTTTACCTTTTATAAGTAGTTATTGTTTCTGGCGGATTGTTTTAATCGGAATTGGTGTATTACTCATTTTTACAACTGGAAATTCATTCATTAGGTATGTCTTTAATGAACTAACGGGTGCGTTAGCTGAAGATCAGAGCTGTCTTTAAGGCAGCTCTTTCTTTATGCAACTATCGGGGCAGGTTAGTTCCATAAATAAAGGACTTAAACTTTGAAAGGCGAAGTGAGTCTATAAGAAAATAAAGTCATAAGGAGAGATATATTGAAAAAAATTAGAGAAGCAACAGACAAGGATATGGAAGTAGTTTATATGATGGGCTATGATGTTTGGGGAGACAAAATGCTTTCTCAAGAATATGTAACGATGTGTCAGGGTTCCAGTAAGTACAAAAAGGGGAAATGGTATGTTCTGGAGGAAACTGATACAAAAGAGTTATTAAGTTCCCTAATAGTATATGAATTAAATCTTTCAGAAGACATACTTGTTAGAGGGATTGGGTCAATTGCGACTCCTTTACATTTAAGACAAAAAGGGTATGCTTCTATATTAATTGAAGAAGTTATAAACAAATTAGAGCAAAATATAGATTGTAATAATTTTTTCTTATATAGCGATATTGGGTCAGACTTTTATAGAAGATTTAATTTTATTGAAATACCTTCTTCTAAGCAAAAATATAAGGATAGTATTTGTATGTATTATTCTAAAGAAAATGATATTGACTTTATACCTTTTGATATTCCCGACTACTTTTAAAAGGTATTCTTATAGAACTAACGGGTGCGTTAGCTGAAGATCGGAGCTATCTTTAAGGCAGCTCTTTTCTTATGGAACTAAAGGGGCAGTTTAGTTGAAGAAATAAATTTAAAAGTAACACAGTTGGGAGGTATTTATATGAAAGGGAAATTAGTTTTAACCCTCGGTTTTGCAGAAGTTTTAGCAGTATCAATCGGTTTTGCGAAAGACTTGCAAAAGACAGAAGCATCTGCTGAAGTTTCCTTAAAACAAACAGATACATATAAACTTGTTACTAGAGAGGAACAAGATCGTAGAGAAGGTACGGTAGCTGAAGGAAAAGATGTTACCACAGTTATAACAGCAGAAGAGCAAAATATGGTAGAAAATAGTTCAGCTCAACAAGGGTTTGTTCCACAAGAAAATGGAACAGGTTTCTATTTCGAAAAAGTGAAAAAAATTAAGTTTGTTTATTAAAATAACGTTAGTTGAGGATCAGAGCTGTCTTTAAGGCAGCTTTTTCTTATGGAACTAAAAGGGCAGGTTTGTTACAAGTGTAGTGTATTCGTACTGTTAAGCTACATCGAATAACAATACTTTTAAACATTAGTATGTTATAGTTAATTAGAGTTAAAATTAAAATTATATGGGGCACCTCCAGACTTCTCTTAGTCATCTTCCCTCTGTAATAGAAGGGAGACTAAGACGATATGTCCTTAGGCCACATTAAAACAATGTTAGAAACCTTAAAACAGTATAATAACTGTGAAATAACATTAACTTTCAAAAACAAAAATGGTATACCGTTATTGTCTGTATGCTTTGACAATAATTGTTATAAACTAACACATTTGGATACACAAATTATCGAAAACTGTGAAGATACAAAATCCACTATTTCAGCTATTGATAAAGTTATGCAAGATAGTTCTAAAAAAACCTCTAATTAATAGAGGTTTTTTTTATTTCACAGTTTGTTTTGTCAGTTCTCTTCTTCAACTAACGGGTGCGGTAGCTTAAAATTGGAGCTGTTTTAGGGCAGCTCTTTCTTTATGCTACTAACCGGGCATTTTAGTTGAAGATCAAAACGAATTGATTGGTGTTGAATTAAATACTAAATACCCTAACTATATTTTTTATACCAAGATGTAACTGCTAGGCAGGAACAATTTTTTAGACAGTTGGTCAGAATATAGTCAATTAAAAAAGAGTCGGCAAAGCGACCCTCTTCTAGGATTCTCCGTGTTTAACTTAATAGGTATTTATTCAATGCTTGTTGTAAAGTTCCCAATGTTTGTGCTTTTTCATTTAATCTTATTCCTACGTTTATCATTTTTCTAACCACTTCAGCTCTTAACCCGGTGATCACAGTGGTACATCCCATTAATGAAGTGCCGTCAATAATCTTCATTAAATGATCAATTACTTCAACCTCCATTTCCATAATTCCAGATAAGTCCATAATCAATGTTTGAATACGTAATTTCCCAATCCCTGCTAAAACTTTTTCCTCGAGAATATTCGTTCGGTAAAGATCAACCGCACCAATTAAAGGCAAAATACATATAGTGGGTGTTATTGGGATTATTGGCACAGAAAGATTTTCGACCAATTCTCTTTGAGCCATTATCAATGAATCTTTGTAATGAGAATATGTGATAAAAAAAACATTTAAAAACCTGTCTACTTGATTATTTATTTGTTTTTCTACCGAAAAAAAATCTTCATTTATAACTTGATTCGTTACCTCGTTATATCCTTGTAGGAACTTCCACAAGGTTCTTCGAATGGCTTGCACCCACTCTAATTTGAAATATAATGGTATTGCGTGTGTCGCCCAAGCTATACCTTCTTGTTTAGCAAATGCTTGAAGTTCTTTTTCTTTACCCTCAATAATGTATTGAATCAGACTATGGGCATTATTTATCAGGTCAATATTACCAATTTTTAAAATTTCTTCGATTTTTCCTTTTACATTAGATGCTTCGTTTAATAATGAACCTTCAAAATCCGCTTTCTTTCCTTGGATGAATTCCAGTAATCAGCTAAGCGTTTAAAACTAGCATCTTTTAGATGACCAATCAAATATCTTTATACTGCTCATTCTATTCACCGAAAGCAAGCAGTCATTCCATGCTTTCTACTATCGGTTCAGTAAAAACGAAGTCATATCTAGCCGATTGTGATAATTAAGGTATAATGATAGGGGAAAGATATTTTGTAACGGATTAGGTGAAGATGATCATGAAGCTAATCATTGCGGAGAAACCAGATCAAGGTTCAACGCTAGCGGCTCAATTTAAAACGAAGAAACAGCAAGGCTATATAGAAATCATGCCGAATGAAGTTTTTCCCGATGGAGCTTATGTAACTTGGGCCGTCGGGCATTTATGTCAACTTGTTTCACCGGAAACCTATCATTCAAAATGGAAAAAATGGTCGATGGAAACGTTGCCGATGATTCCTGAGAAATTTCAATATGAAGTGACCCGACAAAAGGCAAAGCAATTCAATGTTGTGAAGACCTTGCTTAGGAAACCGGAAGTCGATGAAATCATTCATGCAGGTGATGCCGGGCGTGAAGGAGAATTGATTGTACGCAATATCGTTAATCTATGCAATGTCAATAAACCGATGAAACGTTTATGGATTTCCTCTTTGACCCCTAAAGCGATTTATGAGGGATTCCAAAATCTTAAGAGTGAGGAAAAAACCAGGCCGCTCTATTATGAAGCGTATACGAGAGCTTGCGCGGACTGGGTTGTGGGAATGAATGCGTCGAGAGCGTATAGCATCCTATTGAAACAAAGGGGCGTTTCGGATGTGTTTTCAGCTGGAAGGGTTCAGACACCGACTCTTGCTTTGATAGTGAAGCGGGAAATGGAAATTGAGCAATTCGAGTCTGAGCCGTTCTGGGAAGTGTTCGCTGACTTCAAGATGGATGGAAAGAAATATCAGGGGAAATGGCAGCAGAACAATGATCCGAGAATAAAGACAAAAGAAATGGCTGATAAAATTGCCGCCTTTTGCAAGGGTAAGGAAGCTGAAATAGCTGAAATGGATACTGAAAGAAAAGAATTTCAGCCGCCTTTGTTATTTAATCTATCGTCATTGCAAGCGACAGTGAACAAGATTTATAAATATTCACCGAAACAGACGCTTGATATCGTACAAAGTTTATATCAAAAAGGGATCGTTTCTTATCCCCGTTCCGATTCCAATTATGTAACGGAAGGGGAAGCCGAAACATTTCCCGATATCTTGCAAAAACTAAGCGGATTTTCAGAATATGAATCCCTGTTTCCTTTGCCGCAACCGAACATCATGAATAATAAAAGGTTTGTAAATGAAAAAAAAGTGACTGATCACTATGCAATTATCCCGACGGAGCAGGTAACCGACCCGAAGCGGCTTTCTGCCGAAGAACGGAATATATACGACTTGGTGGTACGCCGGTTGATTGCGGCCCATTATGAGAAAGCCATTTTCGATTACACCACCATTAAAACGCTTGTCGATAAGCGTGCGGAATTCATTTCTAAAGGCAAGCAGCAGATTCAAGAGGGATGGCGCAAAGTGATTTTCCAAAATGACAAGGATGATGATATCATTTTGCCGTCCGTTTCCGAAGGGGATACTGGAAAGGTCGCCAATATAAAGGTGAAAGAAGGAAAAACCCTGCCTCCTAAGCGCTATACAGAAGGTCAGCTGATCACTTTGATGAAAACGGCCGGAAAGCATCTGGATAATGAAGAGTTAGAAAAAGTGCTGATGAAAACCGAGGGTCTCGGGACCGAAGCAACTCGGGCTGGTATCATTACCATGCTCAAAGACCGTAAATACATCAATGTCAAAAAAAATCAGGTTTTTGCGACAGATAAAGGGAAAGTGCTGATTACTGCCATCGGGGAGAAGATTCTGGCTTCACCTGAAATGACAGCCAAATGGGAACAGCGTTTGAGGGAAATCGGTGAAGGAAAGGCTTCAGCTGGCGGCTTTATGGAAGCAGTTAAAAAGATGTCAGCAAAAATCATCAGTGATGCCGTGGAATCATCGGAAAGCTGGGATTTTCAAGGGCTGGACACCGAGTCGATTCAACGGAGCGGTCCTAAAAAAAGAAGCTCGGCATCTGTGGGCAGCTGTAAACTATGCGGTTCTAAGATTGTCGATAAAGGGGAATTCTATGGATGTGTAAGTTATCAAAAAACAAAGTGTAACTTCACGATCTCCAAAAAAATCCTTAATAAGAAAATCAGTCAAGCAAATATAAAAAAGCTGTTGGCGAGCGGTGAGACGGATTTGATAAGCGGTTTTAAAAAAGGCGAAAAAACCTTTGATGCCATTTTATCGTGGTCCGATTCTGAAAAGAAGATCAGTTTTACATTCCCAACAGAACAAAACGTCAAGCAAACTTGAGAAGAAACATCATTAAAGGCGCCCTGAGACTTATCTTTTCTTGTTTCGGGGTCGTTTATATAGTAAAATTTTTAGATATGCGTTTGAATGGGAGGATTCCGAATGCCTACACCGAGCATGGAGGATTACATAGAACAAATTTATTTACTTATTGAAGAAAAAGGATATGCAAGAGTTTCCGATATTGCCGAAAATCTTTCCGTCCACCCATCTTCTGTTACAAAAATGGTACAAAAACTGGATCAGGAAAAATATTTGATATATGAAAAGTACCGGGGTCTCGTTTTAACTGCAAATGGGAAAAAAGTTGGTAAAAGGCTCGTATATCGTCACGAACTTTTAGAACAGATGCTAAGGTTGATTGGGGTCAAGGAAGAAAATATTTATCATGATGTAGAGGGGATTGAACACCACCTTAGTTGGAATGCCATCGATAGGATTGGAGACCTGGTTGAATTCTTTGAAGAAGCTCCTGACCGTGTCGAGGATTTACGAAAGATACAAAAAAGAAATGAAGAAAATACAAAATAAACTGCCGCTGGCAGTTTTTTTTTGTATTTGAAGATTACTGGCGGGAGACGTTTTAAAAGAGGATTTTTGAATGAAGAGCAGAATAGCTATAGGGAAGCCCCGGTATTTTGATTCGGGTAAATATTTTACAGGAACTTATTTAATTAGGGGTTAAATAGGAGGGTGAATTTCTGATGAATATACATACATGGCATAAAGAGTCGAAAAAGGAATGGGATGTTTTTGCACCTATGTGGGTGAAGAATTCGCAAGAAATGTGGGAAACCGGGAGCCGGAAAAACATTATACCTTTCTTTTCTGAATTTGTACCTTCGGGTGTGAAGGTGGCTGACATAGGCTGTGGAGATGGAGTTGGTTCTTTAAAATTGTCCGAAGCGGGATATGAAGTAACCGGAGTTGATTTATCCAATGTGATGATTGAATTTGCTAAGGGAAAAACCGCTCAACAACCAGGACTTTCTTTCCTGCAAGGAGATTTTTATAATCTTCCATTCAAAGATGAAGAAATGGATGGAGCAATGGTCATTAATTCTTTAGAATATACGGGTGAACCATTAACGGTGATGAAGGAAATCCAACGGGTCATAAAGCCTGGAGGTTATGTCTGTTTTGGAATACTTGGTCCAACAGCTGAACCACGAAAAAAATTCAGTTTTCAACGGCTATTAGGAGACCAAGTTATCATGAATACAATGCAGCCTTGGGAATTTGAAAAAATGGCTTTAGAAACGGGATGGAAGGCAGTAGCGGATACCGGCGTTGCAAAGAGAGGAGTGGACTATACAAAGCTGGGACATTTTTCAAAGGAATTAAAGCAAGCTGTCTCGTTCATGTGGCTGTTCCTCATGCAAAAAGAGGTGGGGCAGTGATGGAGAAGTATCAAATCGATCAATTCGTTGAAAAGACGAAGCAGCGGGAAAAAGGGCAAGGATTATTCGAACTTGAAACGGAACGAATCCTGGAGATTAATTTGGAAAAGCAGATCTGGGCAAAAATGGGAACGATGGTTTCTTATCGCGGTCATATTAAATTCGAGCGGGAAGGCATCTTGGAGCATGGTCTTGGTAAACTCTTTAAAAAAGCCTTAACTGGTGAGGGTGCATCCTTGATGAAAGCGACCGGAAGCGGCAAGCTATACGTCGCGGATCAAGGGAAGAAGATTTCCATTTTACAGTTAAATGGTGAATCGATCTGTGTTAACGGAAATGACTTACTTGCATTTGAGCCGGGGATTTCATGGGATATAAAAATGATGCGGCGCATTGCCGGTTTATTGGCAGGGGGATTGTTCAACGTGAGGCTCGAGGGGAAAGGCATGGTCGCATTTACTTCTCATTATGAGCCGCTTACTTTAATGGTGGAACCTGGGAATCCGGTCTATACGGACCCGAATGCCACAGTAGCTTGGTCAGGGGAATTGCAGCCTGAATTCGTAACGGATGTTTCATTGAAATCGTTTTTTGGAAGGGGAAGCGGTGAATCCGTTCAAATGAAATTCGAGGGTCAAGGATTTGTGGTCGTCCAACCTTTTGAAGAGGTATACTTTGCTAATAAAGAATCATGAAACGAACAACCTGAGTCAGAAACTCAGGTTGTTTCCCATGATAATCGGAAGTGGCTGCCCAAGAAAACGATTCACTTAAAAGTGAAAGCTTCTTTTTTCTTACCCTTTCAATCCCACTCATATGGAGTTGATTGGTAGACATAATAGTTCAGCCAATTCGAGAACATCAAGCTGCAATGGCTTTTCCAGCGGTGAAGTGGTATCCTGGTGGGATCGTTATCAGGAAAGTAATTTTCAGGGAGCTGCGTATTGATCCCACGCTCCCTATCGCGCCTGTATTCTTCACCTAGGGTATCGGCATCATACTCGAAATGGCCCGTAACCATGATCCTTTTTCCATCAACCGAAGCAGCGATCAATACACCAGCTTGATCGGACTGTGCGAGAACCTTCAATTCAGGATGGTTAACTAATTTTTGATAATCAATATCCGTATGGCGTGAATGAGGGGCCATAAAATAATCATCGAATCCGCGGACTAGGTTTTCATTCGGTTCAAGGACCTCATGGGTGTATACGCCGAAGCATTTCTCTGGAAGTTCGTGTTTGCCTATTCCATAATGATGGTACAGGGCAGCTTGTGCCCCCCAACAGATATGTAGGGTGGATGTGACATTTTCGCTTGACCAATTCATGATATTCTGCAGTTCTTCCCAATAATTAACGTCTGAAAATTCCAGCTTTTCTACTGGAGCACCTGTAATGATCAAGCCGTCAAATTTCTTCGTGCGAATTTCATTAAATGATTTGTAAAATTGATCTAAATGAAATTTACTTGTGTTTTTTGATTCATGTGTGCTCAAGCGCAGGAATGAAATATTTACTTGAATGGGAGTATTGCCAAGAAAGCGCAATAATTGGGCCTCCGTTTTTTCTTTCTCTGGCATTAGGTTTAAAATTAATATATTCAATGGACGGATTTCCTGATTGGTAGCTCTTTCCTCATCCATAACGAAGATATTTTCCTGTTCTAAAATTTCCTTTGCTGGCAGTTGTTCCGGAATTCTGATTGGCATAATTAGCCTCCTTCTTCAAAAATCATAATATTTTAATTATATAGAAAATTATTGAATAGAAAAGCTATTTTAATAATTTCTTGAAAATCCCGAAGGAAATGTCCCGGGAATGGTAAAATGGAAAGATCATGAATACATAAACTTATAAGTCGGAGAGGTGTTTGGAGATTGTTTGATCCTACAGCATTTGAGAACATGAAAGTGGTATTGGAAGGAGCGGTTTACGATCGTGACTTCATTGGAGATATATTGGTCATAAACCGTGATGATATAGTGAATCTCTCAACCATGTCCAGATCATATAAGGTTGAGATGGAATTGAAAAAAACAATGACGCCTATTCCGATTAGCGGTGCCATCGAGTTACACGCTTCACTCAAGAACCTAAGTTCGGAGTTACTCGATGCAGATATTGGTGATACGCATACGGGCTGCACGGTCAATATTTTCATTTCTTTTCCCAAAAAGCTTGATGAAGTGAATGCTGAACAATTGTTGAACGACCTGGAAAAAATTTGGGGAGATCAAAGAATCATAACGGTGACGACCAGCGATACGGTCAGTAAAAAAATGCAACCCGTTACTTCATCTATATATAAAGTATCATTTGGGAGGCTTGTAAAAGAAGAGCAAATGGATGATTTGGAAGACATGGTAGAGTATTTGATTCAATCCATCCAAGCCGTGAAGATTCCTGGATGATAGGCAAAGGATAAAAGTTGGTAAACGTACCTTTAAATACGGTAAAATGAATCATCATACTAAAGGGAGAGATCATATATGTCCATTTACGAATTTGAAGTCAAAAAAATTAATGGCGAAACCATCTCACTTGAGGAATATAGAGGGAAAGTGATGATCATAGTGAATACTGCAAGCAAATGCGGTTTTTCGCCACAGTATGATGATTTGCAAAGCCTGTATGTGCAATATAAAGAGGATGGGGTTGTCGTACTTGGTTTTCCATGTAATCAGTTTTTGAATCAGGAGCCTGGTGATGATCTGGAAATCGATTCATACTGCAAATTGAATCATGGTGTAACATTCCCGATGTTTGCAAAAGTGAATGTAAAAGGAAAGGAAGCCCATCCCTTATTCAGCTATTTGACTGAAAATGCTCCAGGAGTGATGGGGTCCAAATCAATAAAATGGAATTTTACAAAGTTCTTGATTGACCGAAATGGAAATATTGTCAGCAGGTATGCACCTAAAACAAAACCTCTGGATATGGAAGAGGATATAAAAAAATTAATATGAGGAATGATATCGAGTCCAACGGAAGCTTCTGTTGGGCTCTTTTTTTGAGGTAAGAAAATTTAATGGATGCATCCGTTTTTTGAGGGGACAGATGGTTGGGATGTTGAATATAATAGAAGACACAAATGAGGGGGGAAAACATGGAACGAATTGCATGGGTAACAGACAGTACGGGAACTTTAGATGAAGAATTATCATTGAATGAACATGTATACGTCGTTCCGATGGTCGTCATCATCGATGGGAAGGAATATGAAGATGGCGTCGATCTATTACCTGAGGAATTATACCGGAGGATGAGTGAGGATAAAATCACCGCCACTACGTCACAGCCCTCGGTCGGCAGATTCCAGGAGTTATATAAGGAGCTTGAAAAACGCTATGATCGAATCATAGCTGTACACCTTTCAAGTGAATTGAGCGGCACCGTTTCCGCCAGCAGGCAAGCTGCTCAAATGGTTACAATCCCCGTTGACGTTTTTGACACTTTACTTATTTCCTTTCCAATGCTATTAATCTTGAAACGCCTTATGCATCATATGGATAATGGCGATACAATCAATGAGGCTTTCGTCAAAACGAGAATGTATGCGGATAACCATGAAACCTATGTACTAATAGGTTCTTTAGATCAGCTGCATCGCAGCGGCAGACTAACAAACGCACAGTATATTCTAGGAAGCCTATTGAGCTTTAAACCCATCATTTCAATCGAAAACGGTGTGCTGCATACTAAATCTAAACCCCGGAACCTTAAAAAAGCGGAAAAACAGATCTTCACTGATTTTCGCAGATCAGTCGAAGAGGGAAAAGTAAAAGAATGCACCATATTATATGGTGCAGTGTCGGAGCAGGCGCAAAGATGGAAAAAGATGATTTCCGAAGAATTTCCTCATGTGTTGACCCATGTATCCCCACTGGGCAGTGCCATCGGTGTGCATACAGGTGAACAGACGATTGGGATCAGTTGGTTCAATGAAGATTAAAGCACACCATTATTGAGAACCATGGTAAAATAGATAGGACATGGAGTGGTGAAATGAAACAAACGATGATTGAATTAACGGAGAAGTATGTATATGACCAATTGAATTCTGATGCCAGCGGCCATGATTGGTTCCATATCGATCGGGTACGTAAGCTGGCTTTACATATTGCAAAAGAAGAACGAAAAGGAAATGAGTTCATCATTGAATTGGCTGCTCTGCTACATGATATCCCGGATGATAAACTAAACCAGGAAGCCGGTGGTGGCTGGAAAAAGCTTGATGCTTGGTTTGATGAAATAAAGTTGGATAATGATAGTGTGGATGCCATCAAACAGATCATCCATACAATTTCATATAGTGCAGGGCATTTGAAGCTTCCCTCGATTGAGGCTGAAATTGTTCAGGATGCGGACCGCTTGGATGCAATTGGCGCCATCGGCATAGCCAGGACATTTGCATTTGGCGGAAAAAAGGGACAACCTATGTATGATCCTTCATTGCCCATAAGGGAAAACATGACCAAGAAGGAATACAGGAATGGCAAAAGCTCATCCATTCATCACTTTCATGAAAAATTATTGCGTTTGCAAGATATGCTCAATACTTGTACAGCCAAGAAGATTGCAAGCGAAAGGCATGAATATATGATTGGATTTTTAAAGGAATTTAATAAGGAATGGGATGTACGATTATGAAAGTTTTTAGCATGGAACATGTAATGAAAACCCAAGGGGAAAAGCTGCTTTTTAAAGATGTCTCTTTTTCCATTACCGAAGGGGAGAAAATCGGGATCGTCGGTATAAACGGCACCGGTAAATCGACATTATTGAATATTATCGCAGGATTGGAAGACAGTGATTTAGGAACGAAGGATCACCCGAATGATTACACGATTTCCTATCTATCCCAAGACCCTCATTTTGATGAGGAATTGACGATCATGGAATATATGTATGAAAGTTCAACTCCTGTATTTTCATTGATTAAAGAATATGAAAAGACACTCGTTCAACTCCAGGTAGATCCGCAAAATGGCGCAGTACAGGACCGTTTGTTAAAACAGCAGCAGGATATGGACACGCTTGGCGCCTGGGATACAAGTGCCAATGCCAGAACGATTCTGACCAAGCTTGGACTTCCTGATCACTCAAGGAAATTGGGGGAACTGTCAGGTGGCCAAAAAAAACGTGCGGCCTTGGCAAAAACCTTGATTGAGACCCCTGATTTACTGATTTTGGATGAGCCTACCAACCATCTCGATTTCGAAAGCATCACTTGGCTTGAAGAATATTTGGGGAAATATCAAAAGTCCGTTTTATTTGTAACCCATGATCGATATTTCCTTGATCGTGTATCCAATAAGATTTGGGAAATTGCCCAAACGCAGCTTTTCGAATACAAAGGAAACTATGCGGATTATTTAGAGTCAAAGGCCATTCGTGAAGAGAACGAGTCAGCTGAAAGAACGAAAAAGGAAAGTCTATTCAAAAAGGAACTGGCCTGGATCCGCAAAGGAGCCAAAGCCCGTACAACGAAACAAAAGGCCAGGATCCAACGCTTCGAAACATTGGAATCAGGCGTAAAGGATAAGCAGAAAACCGAGAACCTTGAAATGGAATTAAGCGGTGCCCGTCTTGGGAAAAAGGTGCTTGAGATGCAGGATGTTTCTAAATCCTTCGGTGATCGAACCATCATCAGCCATTTCTCCTTCCTCTTCAAACCAGGTGATCGGATTGGAATCGTAGGTAATAATGGCAGTGGAAAGTCAACCTTGTTAAATATCCTGGCCGGACGGGAATCCATAGATGAAGGTAACCTGGAAAAAGGGCAAACCGTGAAAATAGGCTACTATACACAAGAAAGCGTCGATATGGATGAGAATTTGCGCATGATAGAGTATATTCGTGAAACGGCGGATTCCATCGCCCTTAAAGATGGCAGTTTCATATCGGCTGCGCAAATGCTTGAAAGGTTCTTGTTTCCAATGGGATCGCATGGAACGCCAATCCGGAAGCTGTCAGGAGGGGAGAAAAGGCGTTTATATCTCCTTAACATATTGATGTCGGCACCTAATGTCCTGCTTTTGGATGAACCGACGAATGATTTGGACACGCAAACCTTGACCGTTCTGGAGGATTATTTAGAAACGTTTTCAGGTGTAGTCATTACCGTATCACATGATAGGTATTTCCTGGATAAGACGTGCCATCAGCTTCTTGTTTTCAAGAATAAAGGTGATATTGATTTCTATTACGGCAATTATTCAGAGTTCTTGGAAGAAAAAACGGAAGAGGCCGTGCCGATAAAAGCACCAGAACCTCAGATGAACCGGACCGAAAAGAAAAAGAAAAAACTGACCTATGCGGAAAGTAAGGAATGGGAAGGAATCGAAGGGAACATGGAACAGGCGGAGCTGCGCCTGAAAGACATAACATCAGAAATGTCAGCGGCGGGAAGCGATTTTGAAAAAGTCCGCCTGCTGCTTGAAGAAGAAAAGGAACTAACGGATAAATTAGAGCATTTAATGGAAAGATGGGCGTATTTAGCGGAAAAATTGGAAGAGGAATGAGTGGGGAGACTGGTCCAAGCGAGCAAACTTGGATCGGTCTTTTTTTTGCCAATCTCAATTGCATGAGAATCTGTTGCCGATGTGATAATATCTAGTACATGGAAACGTCTTGTAAAAGGAGAGAAATGCATTGAAAATTAAGTCGATAGAACCTACACCAAGTCCGAATACGATGAAAATCAATTTAACTGAAGAGCTATTAGCTGGTAAAAGCAATAATTATAAGAAAGATCAAGCTGACCAGGCACCCCAGCTGATCAAAGATTTATTTACGATCGAGGGAGTGAAAGGGGTATATCATGTTGCGGACTTCTTAGCCGTTGAGCGGAATGCGAAATATGATTGGAAAGATATTTTGGTTCAAATCCGTCAGATATTCGGGGAAAAAACCGAAGAACAAAATAAACAAACAACGCTAAATGAACATTACGGAGAAGTAACTGTTGCCATACAGCAATTCAAGGGCATTCCGATGCAAATTAAAGCAAGCGATAGCCAACATGAAAAACGTTTTGCCCTACCGGATTATTTCATAAAGGGCATTGCCGCTGCCCAAAAAGAAGATGACAATGTGGTCCTGCTTCGAAAATGGAAAGATTATGGCGTAAGATATGGTGATATGGAAGATATCGTGAAGGAAGTATCGGATGAGCTGATTGCAGCTTATCCGGAAGAACGAATTAATCGGCTAGTAGACGCTGCAAATGAAATGGTGGATACGAAGGAAGCATTCTTGAAACGGCCAAAAATTAAACTGACTGCAGACATGCTGAATGACGAAAGCTGGGAAAAGCGTTATCAGGCTTTAGAACAAATGGAAGATCCAACGGTTGATGATATACCAGTATTGGACATGGCACTCTCCGACAGTAAGGTCTCCATTCGAAGGCTCGCGGTCGTATACTTGGGTATGATCGAGGATAGAAAAGTGCTCCCGAGCCTGTATAAAGCATTGAAAGATAAAAGTGCGGCCGTAAGACGAACGGCTGGTGATTGTTTATCAGATCTTGGATTTGAAGAAGCGATGGGAGAAATGTCTCAATCACTTTCGGATAAAAATAAATTGGTTAGATGGAGGGCGGCGATGTTCTTATACGAAGTGGGAAATGAAACGACCCTCCCTTTTCTTAAGCAAGCGGAACAGGATCCTGAATTCGAAGTGGCCCTTCAGGTCAAGATGGCCATTGACCGTATAGAAAATGGGGAAGAAGCAAAAGGCTCGGTTTGGAAGCAAATGACAGAATCAAGACAAGCGAATGACAAGTGATTTGGAATAACCCGGGCAAAGGGCATGCGGATGATTTAATCCGCATGCCTTTTTAATTTTGAGGGTCGTTTCCAGTCGTTTGACATAAGTTCCCCTTTGGTCTAATCCCAAAACATTAGTTTCTATATATATAAATGGATCTCTATTATTTTAGTAAAATGATTATTGCAGAAATTTAGTGTTGAATGGTTGCAATTGTATGTAAATATGTTAGAATTTTTAGAGTATACTAAAAATTATATTATATTGAATCATTAAACATTTAGTGGAAATTGGGGGTACAACAAATGTCTACATCAAATATGAGAAGTGACATGATTACAAAAGGGGTCGATCGAGCTCCACATAGAAGCCTGCTGCGGGCAGCAGGGGTTAAAGAAGAAGATTTCGGTAAACCATTCATCGCGGTTTGTAATTCATACATTGATATCGTTCCAGGACATGTCCATCTTCAGGAATTTGGAAAAATCGTGAAGGAAGCGATTCGCGAAGCGGGCGGTGTTCCTTTCGAATTTAATACGATCGGGGTAGACGATGGAATTGCGATGGGTCATATTGGTATGCGCTATTCTTTGCCAAGTCGTGAAATCATCGCGGATTCCGTGGAGACTGTTGTATCAGCACATTGGTTTGACGGTATGGTTTGCATTCCAAACTGTGACAAGATAACGCCGGGAATGATGATGGGAGCACTTCGTGTTAATATTCCCACAATATTCGTAAGCGGCGGACCCATGAAAGCAGGTAAAGATAAAAATGGTAAATCTCTTTCATTAACATCCGTTTTTGAAGGGGTGGGTGCTTATCAAGCAGGTAATATCAATGAAGAGGATTTGCAGGAAATCGAGCAAGTTGCATGCCCTACTTGCGGTTCTTGTTCAGGAATGTTCACAGCAAACTCCATGAACTGCCTGGCTGAAGGATTGGGACTTGCGCTTCCGGGAAATGGAACGATTTTGGCGGTAGCCGAAGAACGTAAGGAATTCGTAAAGAAATCCGCTAAACAGTTGATGGAGATAATCAAACAGGATATCAAGCCTCGTGATATCGTAACGATTGAAGCAATTGATAACGCATTTGCATTGGATATGGCGATGGGCGGTTCGACCAACACCGTTCTTCATACACTTGCATTGGCACATGAAGCAGGTTTTGAATATCCGATGGAACGCATAAATGAAATAGCTAACCGCGTACCGCATCTAGCGAAAATCGCCCCGGCATCCGATTATCATATTGAAGATGTACATAATGCCGGTGGTGTAAGTGCCGTCATTAATGAGTTACTCAAAAAACCAGATGCCTTTAATGGAGATTGCCTTTCTGTCTCAGGTAAAACGCTCCGCGAAAATGTTGCCGGTTGTGAAATATTGGACAAGGATGTAATCCATCCATTGGATAATCCGCATTCTGAGCGAGGCGGGCTTGCGGTATTGTTCGGTAATCTTGCTCCTCAAGGTTCCATCGTAAAAGTGGGCGCCGTTGACGAATCGGTTGGTGGCTACCACAGGGGGCCAGCCATTTGTTTCGATTCCCAGGAAGATGCACTTTCCGGAATCATTACCGGAAAGGTTAAAGAAGGGGATGTAGTGGTCATTCGTTACGAAGGACCTAAAGGTGGGCCGGGTATGCCGGAAATGTTGGCACCAACTTCCCAAATCGTCGGGAGGGGACTTGGAGCGAAAGTCGGTTTGATCACTGATGGCCGCTTTTCAGGCGCATCTAGAGGCATCAGCATTGGTCATATATCCCCTGAAGCGGCTGAGGGAGGCCCGATTGCCTTTGTTGAAGATGGTGATATCATCGAATTGGATTTGAATAATCGTAAAATCCAATTGGAAATTTCCGATGAAGAATTCGAAAAACGCAAAGCGAATTGGAAAGGCTTCGAGTCAAAAGTCAAGACAGGCTATTTAGCACGTTATTCCAAACTTGTAACGAATGCCAGCTCAGGCGGAGTGATGAAAGTTTAAGTTAAAAGGAAGACTAAAACATGGTGACAGAATGAAAGTGGATTCTGTCACCATGTTTCTTTGTGAGGAAAAAAGAATTTTACAAAGCTTTAAGCGTCATTTTTGCATATGCTCTTAAAAGTATAGTATGATTATTCTAATTGAAGAAATGTAATCAAGGGGGTTTTTTTATGTCAATGGCATATGATGAATATATGAAACAAATGGTGAAACCAATGCGTGCGGAACTGGTGCAAGCAGGTTTTGATGAGTTGGAATCCGCTGAAGCGGTTGAAAACTTTATGGAATCGGTAGAAGGTACAACACTTGTGGTCGTGAATTCCGTTTGCGGCTGTGCTGCCGGGTTAGCCCGTCCAGCTGCTACTCAAGCCGTACTGCAAGCAGACAATAAGCCAGATCATTTGATAACTGTATTTGCTGGCCAAGATAAGGAAGCGACAGCTAAAATGCGGGAATATTTCGATGGAATAGAACCTTCATCGCCATCAATGGCTCTTTTAAAGGGCAAAGAGGTCGTACATTTCATTCCACGCCATGATATAGAAGGACAGCCAATGGAAGCTATCATGGAAAATTTATTGGCAGCGTTCAGTCAAGTTAAATAAGTGAAAAAGCGGAATGTCCTGGAAACAGGGCATTCTTTTCAAATTTAAGAGAGTATGAAGGGGTAGGATCCATGTTTGTCACAACAGTAGGAAGAGCCGATAAAGAAACGATGCTATTAGCAAAAAGGTTAGCTGAAGAATTACATATCCCTTTTATAGCCCGAAGAAAACGGTCGGTGAGAGATATCCAAGCGGAACAGAATGAAGATGATTGCCTTGTTTTTGGTAAAAAGCGGATGGAGTTATATCGATACCAGGAAAAGGAACCATTCTTCTTCCACCCGAACTTAGCGATGATCCGTATAAAAAGAATGATGCGCAAAGAGAGTGATCCCTTTCTCATTGCCGGAAATATAAATGAAGGGAATTCTGTGCTTGATTGTACCTTGGGCTTGGGCTCTGATGCGATTGTCGCAAGTTTCAAAGTGGGTGAACATGGACAGGTTGTCGCATTGGAAGGAAATCAATATTTGGCCTTGCTCGTAGACCATGGGATGAAGACGTGGGAGGATGCAGAAGAAACGATGATTTCTGCGATGAGAAGAATAGAGGTCATGCAAGGTGATCATTACGAAATTTTGAAAACATTGCCGGATAATCATTTTGATGTCGTATATTTCGATCCCATGTTTGAAGAAACGATTGAGGAATCGAACGGGATCAGGGGACTGACTCATTTTGCGGAAGGTAATGATTTATCTGTGGAAATAATGAAAGAAGCCATGCGGGTTGCGCGAAAGAGAGTCGTGTTGAAAGACCATTTTCGCAGCTCCCGCTTTGAGGAATTTGGATTTGAGGTAATAAAGAGAAAAACATCCAAATTTCATTTTGGCTTCATTTCCATTCAGTGATCAAGATTTATAATCTGTTTCTTCCAGGCCAATGGCACAGCCTTCTCGACTTGAATCGGCAGCACCATAATTAGAGCCATCAGGGTTGATTTGAATCGCTTGGACATTCCCTATGGAGTGGGGAACTTCATTAAAGGCGAAGCCCATTGCTTCCAATTGGCCTTTGCTGGTCATATCCATTCCTGGTTCCCATTCAATATGAGGGCCCATTGGAGTGAAAATTCTAGGTTCTTCGATGGCTGCTTTCAAGTCCATTTTCATATCGAGTACATTGATGATCGTTTGCACGACTGAACTGATGATGGTTGGTCCTCCAGGTGAACCCAGCGTCAAGATTGGCTCGCCGTCTTTAAAGATGATGGTCGGACTTTTACAGCTGACTGGGCGTTTATTGGGCTGCACTTCATTCATGCCGCCTGGAATGGAATCGAAATCAGTCAGTTCATTATTCAGCATGAAACCATAGTCGGAAACCATGATGCCTGATCCGAATGGATGTTCCACTGTAGATGTGCATGCTGCGATATTTCCCCATCTGTCACGGACGGTGAAATGTGTCGTTTCACTGATATCCTCTTCATTAGGCTGAGAAATGACTTCCCTTTGCTTCACGGAATCATAAATCCAAGGGTTTCCGAAGTCAATGGCATTATTTCTTGTTTTGAAATTGATGAAGGAACGGCGTTTAGCTATATAATCATCATGCATGAGACCCGCCAATGGCAATTCGGCAAATTCGGGATCAGCGAGAAATGCCTTTTTGTCTGTAAATGCCAGACGCATCGCTTCTGCTATTAAATAATATTTTTCCCAAGAACGGACGTCATATTGTTCTATATGAAAGCTCTCCAATATTTTCAGAATTTGGATGACCGTGAATCCGCCAGCACTTGGGGCATATGATGATGCAATTTGATAATCCTTATAAGTCCCATACATGGGTACATCGATTGTAGCTTTATAGTCCTTTAAATCAGAAAGCTCCATGAACCCTCCAAGCTCCTGTAAACAGGAAATGATGCCTTCTCCGATTTCACCTTCATAAAAAGCGGAAATTCCTTCACGTTGTAATATCCGATAGGTGTTCGCCAGTTTTTCTTTTATGAGCAGATCGCCATCTTGATACGCTTTTCCATTTGGCATGAAGAACTTACGGGCTTCATCACCCAATCGATATTCAAAATTTTTAAGAGCGTCGCAAAGAACCCAATTGACGGGAACTCCCTTTTCTGCAAATTCAATGGATGGCTCGATGAGTTCCGCTAATGGCTTACTGCCATTTTCAGCGAGTGCTTCATCCATAGCTTTCAGTATTCCGGGGATGCCTACCGCTGTGGCTTTGATCGATCTTTCTTTAAATGGGATGACTTCGCCTTTTTCATCAAGAAACATGTCTCGATGTGCGGCTTTAGGTGCTCTTACATGGCCATCGTATATTTTCGTTTCCTTATCTTTAGCGTTATATACCATAAGGAAACCACTTCCGCCGATACCGGTCATCATGGGTTCCACAATATTCAGGGCAAATTGGATGGCGACCGCCGCATCGACAGCATTTCCACCTTCACGTAATATTTTTTCCCCTATGGAAGTGGCTAGCGGATGAGCTGTAACGACCATTCCGGCGCCCCCTGTAGCTGTTTCCCTTTTGTAATCCTTATCTTTTATCTTCTCATTGTTGTTTTCCAAAATGATTCCTCCATTATTCAGTCCTTTTTTCTGCCAAATGGTCAGGCTTATGTTTGGGTGAAAAGAAAACCTTGTCATTGTAGAAAAATGACAAGGAAGATTTTTCGTAGGTATTCATTTATTCTTAATCAGCAAATGATAAATATACGAAAAATGCTAATGTTACAAGACATAAAGCTACCATGGCAGTCGAAGCCATATAAGACCCCTCCTTAAAAAGACTTGAATCTAATTAATTTCTCCAATAATCGTCAAAATCCTTCATTAAAATATAAAATTGTTGATATTTACTAAAAAAGTTTTGGTTCATAATGTTTATATAGGTATTTATCCTTTTTTTTGATTTTCAAAACATGGGTAACTATATATTCGTAATTACCAAAAAATAAAAGTATACTAAATATAAAGACAATACAAAAAAGGAGGGGGAGTGTGAGTTGAAAGCAGCAGTTTGGTTCAGGAAAAGTCTCGTCATTTTAGTATCCGTTTTGACGTTTGGTCTTGTCACTCCTTCAGATCTGGCGTGGCTAGCGGAAGCCGATTCGTTAAAGGATACTAAAAAGGGATTAGTGGAAGAAGAGGGATTGGCCTATCTTCCTTCGCAGAATTCAACTGAACTTGAGGAAGAATTCAACCGGGAAGAATTTTTATCGGTCATCCTGAATAAGGCAGAGGAAAACGCATTTATGAAATTTGGCGAAAAGATCAATCCTAAAATTGGCGATGAGTTCAAAATGGCCATATTACCAAAAATGGAAGAAGCCATCACAGAAATGGCTGCACAATTTCCAGATGAAAAATTACAGCAATTAACCATCACTGAGCAGCCGAGCGCAGGCAGGGCCGAGAAAATATTTCATATTTATGATTCAATCAGCGGGAAGGATATCATCAGATTCCATGTCAGGCAGGAAAACCCTCCACTGGAAGGCTATTGGTTCGATTTTCATTATCATACCCATCATGATTCATTTGCCACCCATTATAATTTAGGGAAAATATATTGGGATAAAAATACGCCGCCAGAGTGGACGAGTAAACAAAGGATCTCATAGCGGTTGGTTTCGTTGATTTAATGTAAGTGTAAGAGTATGATAAAAATGAAATGAATTTCTAATAGCATCGAAATGATACGTTGTCATGCAACGTATTTATTTTGTGTTGAAATAAAAGTAGAGTTTTTATCATAACGGGGAACAATGTTATTTTAAAAGGTTTTCTAATTTGGCAGTTATAGTAGCAGAGGAGTCTTTATCATGTCAGAGTTTTTAGATAACATCATGCAAACGTATGCACAGTTTTTTGACTGGCATATGTGGGTGGAGGTTTTATCCGACCCGGTGAGCTGGGGATTGATTGGAACGCTCGTATTAATGGAGGGGTTGCTATCAGCGGACAACGCCTTGGTATTAGCTGTAATGGTCAGGCACCTTCCGGAAAAACAACGGAAAAAAGCACTTTTTTACGGTTTATTAGGTGCTTACGCTTTTAGATTTATAGCGATTGGAATCGGTGTTTTCCTCATAAAGCTTTGGTGGGTGAAGGTGATTGGGGCCGCCTATCTTGGTTGGCTCTCATTTAAATACTTTAGGGATAAAAGAAAAAAACAAACTGATGAAGATATTCAGGGAATGAGTAAAAACAGCATACTGATCCGTATGTTTGGTACCTTATGGGGAACGGTTGCGGCAGTGGAATTGATGGATATAGCATTTTCCGTCGATAGTGTCTTGGCCGCATTCGGGGTGAGTGAAAAAGTCTGGGTGCTTTTGACAGGCGGTATGATTGGTGTTTTAATGATGCGGGGAGTGGCGGGATTATTTCTAAAATTGATAGATAAGGTTCCTGAATTGGAAACTGCCGCATATGTTCTTATCGGATTCATTGCTATAAAAATGTTATTGGCCGTTGTAAGGATAGAAATCCCGCCTGCGATCTTTTTTTCCTTTATTTTGTTGATATTCGGCACCACGATCGTATTCCATTTGAAGAAAGGGAAAAAGCTCAAGGAACATGGTTGAGCACTATTTAAAAAAGCTGTCATCTATAATGATGGCAGCTTTTTGTCGCCAAAAGTTTCGGAATGGTATCATCCCGAAGCCCTTTTACGATTATTTGTTCTTAATTCGACTTGCCAATTACGATTATTACCATTTCTCGTTCTTTCCATAAAAAAGCTCCTTGTGTTATCGTTTGAATTCCTTAATCGTCTACAACTAACGACTCAGGTAAAAAAGGGGTATCAAATCTAGTGAAGAATTAGTTTTGTTAAGAATCTTATTTTACCTGGAGGAAGTATCAATGGAATGACTAGGTGGTTTATATGAAAGAAATATAAAGCTTATGTTCCGAGGGGGATCTGTTGATGATGAAAAATCAGCGTAGCATTATTTTATACATTGGTACTTCAATTGATGGCTATATTGCAAATGATGATGGTACATTAGAGTGGTTAGAATCAACAGAAGTAGAAGGGGAATCTGGCTACAAATCACTGCTGGAAAGAATTGACACTGTTGTAATGGGAAAAGGAACGTATGATGTCATTCGTGGATTTGATATGAATTATCCTTATAGTGAATATAAAAATTATGTATTTTCTAAATCTGTTAGTGGCTCAGATGAACATGCTACATTTATTGATGAAGATGTCAAAACTTTCATTAAAAATATAAAACATAAGCCTGGTAAAGATATATGGTTAATTGGTGGAGGAAATTTAGCACGTGAATTTTTTAAAGAAAATTTAATTGATGAATTCCAGCTAGCCATTGCACCCATTATTTTAGGGAAAGGAATCTCTCTTTATATCGGAGATGATATTACTGTAAAATTCACATTAACCAAAGTAGAAAAATTAGGTCAACTTGCTATGCTTCATTATATTAAAAAATAATCACGCTCTTCGCCCGCAGGAGTCTCGTACACCTCTTCCGATCAACTGGAACGTTTTTTTGAGGGTTAGTAAATCTGAGCGTTGATTTCCACTCCAGGCACTCGCTTTCCGCGGGCGGTCCGGGAGCCTCCTCGGCGCTCGCCTGCGGGGTCTCCCTTGGCCACGCTTTTCCCGCAGGAGTCTCGTACCTTACGTTCCAATCAACTGGAATGTTTTTTAAATTAAAACTGCATGGTAACTCGTTTTTCTTCTAAATTGTCTTCAATCTGGCGACTTGAATGGCCTCAACCCTAACCATAATTTTAAAACAAAACTTTGTTTAGCTTTTTTTATGGACGAAACCCTCATTGAAAAAATTTACGACACTCCTGCCGAATAACTGACTAGCCGAGACCCCACAGACGCTTGCGTCGAGGAGGCTTGGCAGACAGTCGGCGAAAAGGGAGCGGATTTCTGAATACAACTGAAATGTTAATACAAAGAAAAAAAATTAAAGGTGAAAGGTTTTTTCTTCGAATTCACCTACAGTCTAAAGCTGACATCAAAAATGATGTCAGCTTTTGTTTTGGAAAATATCAAGTATTTGAAGAAGGGCTGTAAATGTTGTGAAGAAAAGCAATGGCAATAAAAAGGTAAGCCAAAGTGAAGACAATAGCGGATGCAGCAGTATGCCAAATAAGATGGAGAACAGAAAAAGGTCGAGAATGATGAACACTCTTAAACTGTAAATATCAAGCACTTCTTCAGCAAGTTCACGGCGCTCATTCACGATGGCTTTTTTATTATTGATTTCCATGCGATCACCCTACACCTTTTACGATTATATACTGTTGATATATGAAAAGTGCAGATCAATGGTTCTTCTCATGATGAAAGTGCAACCGAAATTACCAAAAAAACATAGAGCTTTTACATAAGGTTAATATGCTATACTAATATAATAGTATAAAAGGTTTAGAGTTTTTAAATAACATATATTTTCTTAACATAACGAAGAAGGGGGGAAGCGTATGAAAAGGAAGAAATGGTTATCCATACTTGCATTATTCGTCTTTTTATTCTCCATGCTCTCCTATTCATTAGCGAAGGATGAAGGGGTGAAATGGCGGAATTTACCCAAAGATAATCTTTTAAGACAAGCTGAACTTTTTAAAGGCAATAAAGAATTGCAACGAATATTTTTATTTCCAGAAGAGGAGTACGATGAAAGGGAAGCACTTAAAATTGCTGGTACCATTAATAAACTGCCTCATTCCCTTTTGGTGAAAACTGCTGAAAGTGGTGTGAGGATCAAACTATTCGATGGTGATTTAACAGAAAATCAATCCGCGGCAAAATTAAAGGGGAAAACCCCGCGTGGGTATTTGAATAAAGAAACAACTTGGGATGATGTGCCTGGTATGGGCGGATCACATACGGTATTGGTTAAAATCGGAGCAAGTGACAAGGGCAACGGGCATGGCTCCGTTAATTTAGAACTTCATGAGCTGGGGCATTCAATTGATAATATCGTGTTTGATGGAATCCGTGAAGACATGGATTATTTGAAGATTTGGGGTAAGGAAGTGGATGGGCTGTTTCCAGGTAATACGTATTTTTCAAATTACCCAGAGGAATACTTTGCAGAAACGTTTGCCATGTTTTATGTGAACGATGGACAAAATCAATTGCTTAGGCAAAAAGCACCCAAGACTTATAATTTTATTAAACAATTAGATTAAACATTGGGCAATAATACGTTAAAATAAGGAGAATGAAAGTAGAAAAGGTGGTTTATCATGAAGCAATACTTAGATTTATGTAAGCATGTACTCGAAAATGGGACGCAAAAGGGAGATCGTACGGGAACAGGAACGATCAGTACCTTTGGATATCAAATGAGATTCAATTTAAAAGATGGATTCCCTGTACTTACTACGAAAAAGGTAAGTTTAAAAGCGATTATCCATGAACTATTGTGGTTTTTAAAGGGTGATACGAACGTTGGCTACCTTCAGGAAAATAGCGTGCGCATCTGGAATGAATGGGCTGATGAAAAAGGTGAATTAGGTCCGATTTATGGTCATCAATGGCGTTCATGGGGAACGGCTGACGGAAGACAAATCGACCAAATCAGTGAATTGATCGAACAAATCAAAACGAATCCAAATTCAAGAAGGCTGATAGTCAGTGCTTGGAATGTTGGGGAACTGGACGAAATGGCCTTGCCGCCTTGCCATGCTTTCTTTCAATTCTATGTCGCTGATGGTAAGCTTTCATGCCAGCTATACCAACGTTCAGCAGACGTCTTTTTAGGTGTTCCTTTTAATATAGCTTCATATGCGCTTTTAACGATGATGATCGCCCAAGTGTGTGATTTGGAAGTTGGCGAATTTGTACATACTTTCGGGGATGTCCACATCTACTCTAACCACCTTGAACAAGTGGAACTGCAGTTGACTCGTGATCCCAAACCATTGCCAATCATGAAAATCAATCCGAATGTGAAAAATATCTTTGACTTTAGCTTCGAGGACTTCGTTTTGGAAAATTACGAAGCCCATCCCCATATAAAAGGTGAGGTTAGTATATGATATCCTTGATAGTGGCTATGGATCAAAACCGTGTGATAGGTAATAACAATAAACTGCCGTGGCATTTACCTGCAGATTTGCAGTATTTTAAAAAAGTGACGATGGGCCATCCGATCGTCATGGGCCGAAAAACATTTGAATCGATCGGCAGGGTCCTGCCTGGCCGCGAAAATGTCATCGTTACCCGCAATCAGGATTTTAAAGCGGAAGGCTGCGTAGTTTTACATGATATAGCAGAAATCAAAACGTTTGCAGATAACCGAGATGAGGAAGTCTTCGTGATTGGCGGAGCTGAAATCTTCAAGGAGATCCTTCCTTCTACCGACCGCTTGTATATAACGGAAATCCATGAAAGCTTTGAAGGTGATACTTTCTTTCCCGTGATTGATGAAAATGAATGGGATAAAATCTCTTCAAACCCAGGCAGCATCGATGAAAAAAATCGATATGCACATGATTTTATTATTCTGCAAAAAAAATAAAGTGCTAAACCGATTATGGGGAAATGACCATAATCGGTTTTTTTTGGTATGAAACAAACAAAAGAAAGAATTTTTAGAAAAATCAATTACATTAATAACAGTAAAGTGCTATAATGATTGAATTCATTAGGAAGGAAATGAGGGATTGTTATGAATCAGACTGCATCTAAGAATAGGGGGATTCAATTGGAAGATATTCTAATTGCCTATAGAGAACTGAAAGAAATCGTTTTGCATACTCCTTTACAAAAAAATCAGAGACTCTCTGAAAAATATGATTGTAATGTTTATTTAAAACGTGAGGACTTACAACACGTACGTTCTTTTAAATTAAGAGGGGCTTACTATAAAATGAAAAGCCTGACCGCTGAAGAGACGAAGAATGGAGTGGTTTGTGCCAGTGCAGGAAACCATGCACAGGGAGTAGCTTTTTCCTGCAGCCAATTGGGTATCCACGGGAAAATTTATATGCCTGCTACCACTCCAAGGCAAAAAGTCGATCAAGTTCAGCTATTCGGCAGGGATAATGTGGAAATCATCCTTATCGGGGATACATTCGATGATGCATTTGCCATGGCGATGGAATGCTGTGAAAAAGAAGGTCGTTCCTTTATCCATCCATTTGACGATGAAAAAGTAATCGCCGGGCAGGGAACGACCGCAGTAGAAATCCTGAATGATTGTGAAGATGGAATCGACTATGTATTTGCCGCTATGGGCGGAGGCGGATTAATGGCCGGAGTATCAAGTTATTTCAAATCGGTTTCACCAAAAACGAAATGCATTGGAGTGGAGCCGCAAGGTGCTGCTTCGATGGAATACTCCTTCAAGGAAGGTAAAGTTTCTGAACTTGAAAACATAGATACATTCGTTGACGGAGCAGCTGTCAAGTGTGTGGGACAGTTGACATATCAGCTTTGTAAAGAAAACCTGGAAGATATCATTGTCGTCCCTCCAGGCCAAATCTGTACGACGATCCTCGATTTATATAATCAGCATGCGATCGTAGCTGAACCGGCAGGGGCTATATCTGTAGCCGCGTTGGATTTATACAAAGAACAAATCAAAGGCAAAACGGTTGTTTGCATGATCAGCGGAGGGAATAACGACATTGGGCGTATGCAGGAAATTAAGGAGAAATCCTTATTATATGAAGGCCTGCTTTATTACTTCATCGTGAATTTTCCGCAACGTGCCGGAGCTTTAAGGGAATTCCTTGATGAGGTGTTAGGACCGAATGACGATATAAGCCGTTTTGAATATACGAAGAAAAATAATAAAGAAAGCGGGCCGGCCCTGGTTGGTATTGAACTAAAAGATAAAAATGATTATGAAGGGCTCATTCAAAGGATGAACAAGAAAGGATTCTCTTTTGTAGAGGTCAATAAAGACAGTAATTTATTTCACTTATTGATTTAATCATGGACAAAATGTTAAATTAGGATAGAATAATACCTATGTTTTTACATTTTATTCTGCCGGCCCAGTCGTATAAGGGCATACTGTCGATAATTGTTACCATTCTATGACGAATTGCCAGTTCCCTTTCAATTGGTTGGAAATGGTATTATAATCGGAGTAGGTCAAATTACAACACCAAAGGGGATGTATCCATGTCGAACATTGGAGTACCTGGTCTAATTCTCATCTTAATTTTGGCATTAATTATCTTTGGTCCGAAGAAACTTCCAGAAATTGGCCGTGCTTTTGGACAAACGCTTCGTGAGTTTAAAAAATCCACGAGTGATTTAACAAAAGGTGATTATGAAGAAGATAAGAAGCTGCAACAAAAAAATCATGAATGATTGAATGCTGGGCGTAAGATGGAATCGTCTTGCGCCTTTATGCTGGAACAAGATACGGATTTTCAGATGAAGGCGTGATCAACTTTGGAAGATAAAGATTTAAATATCATCGATCATCTCGATGAATTGAGAAAACGGCTCATCATTACAGCTGTTGCTTTTGTCATCTTTTTTATCGCCAGTTTTATTTATGTTGAGGAGATTTATAATTGGTTCGTGAAAGATCTCGATTTTGAACTGATGGTATTGGGACCGAGCGATATAATCTGGATTTACTTTATGCTTGCAGGAGTCGTAGCCATTGCGGCAACGATACCGGTAATTGCCCTGCAAATCTGGTTATTCGTTAAACCCGCTTTATTGCCAAATGAAGTAAGGGCGACCCTTGCCTATATTCCGGCACTTTTCCTGCTTTTTATCGGAGGGCTTGCTTTCGGTTATTTTGTCATCTTTCCGACCATTCTTCAATTTTTGATTGAATTGGGAGATGGGATGTTCATAACCAGTTTTACAGCGGATAAGTACTTTTCATTCGTATTTAATATGACAATACCTTTTGCTGTTTTATTCGAGCTTCCTGTCGTTACGATGTTTTTGACCTCCCTTGGCATAATTAATCCTTATGTACTTCAAAAGTTAAGGAAGTATGCATACTTTGTATTGGTTGTCATAGCGATATCGATTACGCCGCCTGACTTTATGTCAGACTTTATGGTGATGGTTCCGCTGCTTTTATTATATGAAATCAGTATTTCTTTATCTAAAGTCGTCTATAAACGAAGGGTGAAACGTGAAAGCTTGCGGGAAGGCACATACGAGGAAGGTTTATAAAAAGAGGTCCATAATGGCTTTTTGCCTTTATGGGTCTTTTTTTTTGTGAAAGTCAATCTGATTTGTCTGTTTTTTTACACATTTGAATATTTATACTTTTGGTTTTATTGTGTATAATATAAGCAATCGGTGAAAAATGAGGATTGATATATTGATGTTCAAATGCTTGGAATTCAAAGATTGTTTTGGACATAAGGTCACAATTTCAGAAATACCTGTCTTACTGCCTAGTGATCCGAATTTTTTTATGTTGACCGTGCGTTTGGAAGTATTTGTAAAGATGGTTTTTGCCAATAAAGATCATAAAGAAAATTACTCATTTAAGCATTATTTAGCATCCGTACTCAAATGGCCCGTTTATAACAAGCTTTTTTTTGGAAGTTTACTAAATAATGCTTAATGCGGACTGTTCCATAGCTAACTTCTCCGTTAAAAGAGATGACACGAATGCCATGAAATTACGAGTAAATCGGCATGTGTTCAGGTTAGCTCCAAGGAACGGTCTTTTTTTGTGTAATCATTTCAAAAGATAAGTATCACTTCACTTGAAAAAAAGAAAATCTTTGGTTTGAATGCATACCTTGAATAGGTATAATACAATAGATATGTTAACTTAGGGATGTGTAATGATGAATAAAGTAAAGATAGTAACAGACTCGACAGTAGATATGACACCAGAGGAATTGGAATTTTATGATATAACAATGGTCCCTTTATCGATCTTTATAGATGGGGAGACTTTTTTGGATAAGGTTGAAATCGAACAAGAAGAATTCCTGAAAAGGATGAACCAGTCAAAAGAATTGCCAAAAAGCTCACAGCCAGCCGCAGGTACCTTTGTGGAGGTATATGATGAACTAGGAAAGGACGGCAGCGAGATTATTTCCATACATATGACTGGTGGCATGAGCGGCACAGTTCGCTCTGCGGAAAGCGCAGCAGGCATGTCTGAAGCGAAGGTTACTGTTCTTGACTCGAAATTCATTTCAAAAGCGATGTCGTTCCAGGTGATCGAGGCAGCGAAGATGGCGAAGGAAGGGAAATCTGTAGCCGAGATAATTGATCGACTGGAACATATAAAAAAGCAGTCAAGTTTAATCATTGTCATAGAGACACTTGATAACCTCGTTAAGGGTGGAAGGATTGGCAAAGTTTCTGCTTTTATCGGTTCATTGCTGCACATAAAGCCGATTGCACTTCTTGATGATGGTGTACTGAATCCTGTATCCAAAGCAAGGAGCCAGTCACAGGTCGTGAAGTTCATCATCAAGAAATTCAAAGAAGATACTCAAGGCAAAAAAATTAGGGGCATTGGTTTTGTACATGCGAATGGACTTGAAATAGCGGATAAAGTCCGCCACGCCATTGCAGACTTAACAGGATACCAAGACATAAAGATAGAAGCAACGACTGCTGTTGTCAGTACCCATACGGGTGAAGGCGCAATGGCCATCATGTATTATTGGGATTGATAAGGATAAACCATATGAAACTGCGTTTTGAGGCGGTTTTGTCACTTTTACAATTGTCTTTAATTCGTAGAAATAGTTGCTGTTCTCATTCCGATTGGTCTGTTAGAATAAATGAAGTAACAGAATATTTTATACATAAAGGACGGGGTAGGGATGAGAAAGCTGCAATTGCTTATGGCAGCTATGGGAGCATCGATTTTATTGCTGTTGACAGCATGTGGTTCCAATGGTGTACCTGATGCTAAAAATTGGGACCTTGAAGATTTCAGTTACATCGATCAGGAGGGGAAACCTTTCTCAAAAAGCGATCTTAAAGGAAAGGTTTGGGTAGCGGATTTTATATTCACAAGCTGTGAGACGGTCTGTCTCCCCATGACTTCGAATATGACGAAGCTGCAGCAGCAATTGAAGGATGAAGGTATTACGGATGTAGAGTTCGTTTCATTTTCCGTGGACCCGGAAATTGACAAACCTGATGTTTTAAAAAAGTTTGGAGACCAATTTAATGTGGATTACGGCAACTGGCACTTTCTGACCGGTTATGGACAGGAAGAAATCGAGCAGTTTGCATTGGATAACTTTAAAACGATCGTCAAAAAACCAGAAGCGGAAGATCAGGTGATTCATGGTACCAGCTTTTTTCTGATTGATCAAGAAGGAAAGATCATCATGGATTATACAGGCCTGCAGGATATTCCCTTTGATGAAATCATTAAGCATATTAAAATTTTACAGAATTATTGAACAGGTTAAATGACCTGTTCTTTCTGTTTTCATCCATCCTTTATTAGGATGTCAATAGAGCTTAACTGAAAATGAGCAATAACTTTTTTAAAGAAACAGCGGTAGTGAAGAATGATTTTACATGCTAAGTAACATGCTAATTTTTAAAGGACTAGCTTTAATTCACTGCATTTTTCATATTGTATAGTAAGGAATGCTCAATTCTGGAAGTACAATGAAGGTATATTGTTTGCAATCTTTCGTTTTCTGCATGATATAATATATGGGTAGGAAGGTGAGGGTTATGAGGTACAAAATCACCTGTCTTTTCATATGCCTAGTTTGGATTTCAGGCTGCAGTCAAAGTGAAACAGCCTCAAATCAGCCATCTGTTCAGCAGAAAAGCATAGTTGAGCTGAGCAAAAAGGAAACCATTCCTGCCAGCTTTTTTCCGGACCCTGTGAAAATCGTATCGATTGGCGACTCCTTGACTCAAGGTGTCGGTGATAGTAAAGATAATGGCGGGTATCTGCCTTATTTACAAAATAAGCTGGAAAAAGAACCATCGATTACTTCAGTTGAGATGATTAATCATGGCATACGTGGAAATAGGACCGACCAACTATTGAAAAGACTGGATAAGACTAGGATTAAAGAAGACATAAAGCAAGCTGACTCGATTGTCGTCACAATCGGTGGAAATGATATCATGAAGGTCTTTAAACAGAACTTCTCCAACTTGGAACTGAATCAGTTTGATTCGGCAAAAATAGGCTATGAAAAAAGATTAAGGCAGATACTTGATAAGGTTCGTTCAGAAAATGATTCTGCGCAAATTTACCTTGTAGGCGTCTATAATCCATTTTCCAAATGGTTCGGAGATTTTTATGAACTTGATAGGATCATGAATGATTGGAATGAAAGCGGAAAAGAGATCATTGAAGAATATGATTCAGCCTATTTTATTGAAATAGCAGATATTTTCGAGAATTCCGAAGAAGATTTGCTGTATGCCGAGGATTATTTTCACCCAAATGATCGCGGATATGAATTAATCGCGACAAGAATCTATAATGATATGGATATTACCACTATCGGAAAGGACACATTGGAAGCGAGTGCCAAAGGAGATGATGACCAAGAATGACAAATGTCAAATGGAAGACTTTGTTTATTTCCCTATTAGCCCTAAACATCCTGGTCATCCTGTTTGTAACGATTTTAGTTAATCTGCCGACTAAAGATAAAGATCTGATACCCAAAGTAAGCCATGAAGAAGATATCCAATTTCAAATTCATACGAATCGGGAAGATTTGACAAGATTAATCAACCAGTATCTGGATAAAGAGGGATTGACGGGATCCATTCACTATGAAGTGTATTTAACGGATGAAGTCGAATTATATGGAACAATGCCATTTTTCAACCGTGAAGTGGAAATGAAATTGACTTTTGAACCAATTGCCCAAAAGAATGGGGATTTGATCCTGAAGCAAAAATCAATTGCAGTCGGTAAAATGAACCTTCCTGTTTCATATGTAATGAATTTAATAAATGAGCGTTATAATATGCCGGATTGGGTTAGCATCAGTCCCAATGACGAAAGTATTTATGTGTCATTACAGGATATGGAACTGAAAAGCGATATTAGGGTTAAAGCGAATGAATTCGATCTGAAAAATGATGATATTTCATTTTTATTGACCATCCCATCATCATTACAGTGATAGGGAATAGATGGATAAAAAACCAGGATCATTGCATCCTGGTTTTTTATCCATTTATGGAGATAGCGTTAAGGTTTCCAGTGAGGATGACTGCCGATTCGAACCAATTAAATAAATGGATGTAGGAGTATTTACTTGGAAGGCTTTGTTTGGCAAAGGGAGTGCGATTTCTTTTGTCCCAGCTATCCTCACTTCGAAGTCTACTATCATGGGATGTATATTAAGATATTCGCTTGCTTTCCTGAAATGTAGTTGATCAAAAACAACATCTCCATCTCTGACGGCAATATCCACCGGTAGTAAATCATGTGAAAGCTGGATGAATCGTATCTTTGCTTCATTTGGAGGAACAAATGGATTATCTTCGAAAGATAACATGTTCAATGATTCATTAGTCAGGGAAGATGCAAGAGCAATGGTGTATGAAGTTCCGCTTTCGAGAGCTACTTTACAGCTTAAAAGAGGTAAGGCGCTTTGTCCGCTGCGATATATGTCCAATGGGTACTTGCCAGGGGGTAGCGGTAAATAACCATTGTTCTCTTTAAATGAGAAATTTTTAAGGATACGCATTTCATTTAAATAAACATCAAATGAGGGAGCTGTTGGGGCAGCATGCAAAAAGCGTACTTGTACAGGAAGTGGCACATTCATTTGTTCATATCTCAATTGTTGTGTTGATTTTTCGAGACTTTTCAAATGGTTATGGAAATAATAATCATGTAATTGCGGTTTATCGCTCATTTCCAACACCTCTCATTTTTCCAGTATGTTCTTATCATATGTTGTCATGCTTGGGCGTGTGTCTCCCGTATAAAAAGATGGGGGACGATTTTTCGTAAAAGGGTCGATCGGCATATTATTTTACATGCTCACTTAAAAGCGTTAAAATTCATTCATTGGATTGTTTGTAAAAAAGGAGGATTTTCATTTGACTAAGCAATTAGAGAAGGCAACATTCGCAGGCGGATGTTTCTGGTGCATGGTGAAACCATTCGATGAACAGCCTGGCATCGAATCCGTTATCTCTGGCTATACGGGCGGGACTACGGAAAACCCTACGTACAAAGAAGTTTGTTCCGAAACCACGGGCCATTATGAAGCAGTTCAAATCACCTTTGATCCAAGCATGTATCCATATGAGGAGATAATCGAGTTATTCTGGCAGCAAATTGATCCGACAGATGCTGGCGGGCAATTTTATGACCGGGGAAGTTCTTATCAAACGGCCATTTTTTATCATGACGAAAACCAACGTAAAATAGCAGAAGCATCCAAAGCTAAGCTGCAGGCAAGCGGGAAATTTTCAGGACCGATCGTAACGCCTATTATACCAGCCAAAACGTTTTATCCAGCCGAGACATACCACCAGCATTATTATAAAAAGCAACCTGAGCATTATGAAAGATATTCGGTTGGTTCAGGACGGAAAGCATTTATACAACATCACTGGGGGGAAAAAAATGAAAAGTAATGAAGAATTAAAACAAAAACTCACTCCGATTCAATATGAAGTCACACAAAATAATGGAACGGAACCAGCCTTTAACAATGAATATTGGAACTTGAAGGAAGAAGGATTATATGTGGATATTGTTTCAGGCAATCCTCTTTTCACTTCAAAGGAAAAGTTCGATTCAAGCTGCGGTTGGCCAAGCTTCACTAAACCGCTTAAAGAAGAGGAAGTAGTGGAAAACCTCGATACGAGTTATGGTATGAGAAGGATAGAGGTTCGCTCAAAAACTGCCGATTCTCATCTGGGTCATGTTTTCAATGATGGGCCGGGACCGTCGGGCTTACGCTATTGTATCAATTCTGCATCATTAAGGTTCATCCCGCTCCAAGATCTTGAAAAAGAAGGATACGGAGAATACAAAAAGCTGTTTGATTGAATGCAAAACCCCCTATCAGCTAATGATAGGGGGTTTTTTATTGGGTCATATTCAATCTGTGATGATTGACGCGATCCGGACATATGGAATGGTGGTAAGTTCCATTGCTTTAGTCCTGCCAGTCACTTCGAAACGGACAGTATGTGAACCGGGAGGAAGCCCATTTGTGATAAATAAATATCTTTCACGGGCAAATGGCCACCACGTATTCAAAGTCGTGATTTCATTTCCGTCGATCCATACATTCACTTCCCCGCCATCAGGACTTCTAAGCAGTTTCACACCAAGCATACTTCCCTTGAAGTTATATTCAATCACACTGCCCTTTTCACTGCTTGTGAAATAGCCGCCCCTTGGACGGAAGCCGCTTATTTTTCCATAGTGGTCAATTTCCGATAATTCAAATCCAGAACGGGTATGCAGCTTAGATGGAAGGACTGCTACAGCCTTTTCCCGTTTGATGTTATCCAGGAACCGTTCATAAATTGCATCAGCATATAATTTATAACCCAGCCCATTTGGATGAATCAAATCTCTTGTCAGCTGTTTTTCTGTATATCCTGAATCTTTGAATATAGGTCGCATATCCACATTGGTTGCACCGTAATGTTTGGATAAAAGTCCGATGGCTGAAGCGAATTCCTCATATTTCAAGGAACTCTCTGTTATTGTGAATAATTCAGCATTAGGGTGGAGACGTTTCGCCTTTCTCATTAACGCTTCATATGTCATGGTAAAATCATCGACATTCATATATTTGCGATCATTCTCACCAAAAACGAAGAAAATCAGATCTTTATGATCATGCTCCCTTTTTTTGGAAAGCTTGAATAAGCCTTCAAAAGCAGTGGCTCCACTTTGGACCACGTAGTCACCGTGTAAAGAAATATCATTGGCTTCATTCATCTTATTTTCTAACTGGTTGAACCATGTTAGTTCAGGCTTTTCAGCTCCCGACCCTCTTCCGATACTGTCACCAATAACGAGATATTGAATGGGCTGGCCTGATTGGAATTTTTGATAAACATTTATCGAATCATCTGAACCATATGTTTTAGGGACTTTTTGAAGGATATAGCTGATTAGTAGGATCGTGGCGATTGCAGCGAAAGGGATGAAGGATTTTACGTTCGTTTTCAATTATGTTCCCCCGTATTGCCTTTTATGTATCCATGTAGGTATGAGATATCTTAAAGAGGCTAAGAATTGTTTTTTCCTTATTATATCCCAATTTTAACGTAACACAATAAATATGAAACGTTTTTTTTGACATTTTTCATGGTTACTTGCGGTATTTCAGCCATTGAATGATGAACGTTGAAGATGGTGTTGTTTGAAGTTTTTTCTTAAATCCAGAAAAATGGGCAAATGCACAGACCAAGGCGGGCGTATTGACATATGGTAAGGTGTAAAGAGAAATAAGAATTCTAAAAGGAGTGAAACTTAATGTACGGATATGGTGGAAATGTTGCAGGACCAGGATACGGTTATGGCGGTGGATATGGCGGCGGATACGGCGGCGGCGGTTGCTGCGGATTTGGATCAGGCTTCGCATTAATCGTTGTCTTGTTCATTCTATTGATTATCATCGGCGCTTCATTCTGCTGCTAATACAATAACCAAAAGACCAGCTGATAAAGCTGGTTTTTTCTTTTTGGGAGGAATGTGGTTGGACCATTTTAGATTCCATGGTTGTTGACTGAAAAGGCAGGTTACATCCAAGTTGGAAAGGCGATACATCACCCATCTTATTTCCAATCCTGATACCAGCATGGCCAATCTGCAAGAAAATAACTTGTGTGAAGGACATACCATAAAGGTTCTGGGTTTTTCTTTGTTCACCATTTCTGCTAAAATAACGACAGAATGTAATTAATTTAGGGGGATAAAGATATGAAACCTTCCGGTTTACAAGCAGGGGATGAAATTCGCGTAATCGCTCCTTCAAGAAGCTTGGCGATTGTCAAAGGGGAACAACGCAGATTGGCAGAAGAAAGGTTGACTGAACTTGGCTTTAAAGTGACATATGGTGAAACGGCTTTGTTCCATGATGACTTTTTCTCGAATTCGATCGAAGACCGGATCGAGGATTTGCATGAGGCGTTCAGGGATCCAAATGTGAAGGGGATTTTTACAGCCATCGGGGGGTATAACGCTAACCAATTGTTACGGTATATCGACTATGATTTGATTAAGGAAAATCCAAAAGTGCTGATGGGATATAGTGATATAACAGCGCTTTTATTGGCCATTTATAATAAAACAGGTTTAACTACATATTCAGGTCCTCATTTCTCGACGTTCGGGATGAAGGCTGGTCTGGAATATACGATGGAATATTTTAAAAAGGCTGTAATTGAAAGTGAAGGCTTTTATCTTGAGCCAAGTGAGACGTGGAGTGATGATTCCTGGCATTTAGAACAGGATGAACGAATTTTCCACCCGAATGGTGGATATATGGCCATTCAGGAAGGTGAAGCGGCTGGAACAATCATTGGAGGTAATCTTTGTACACTCAATCTATTACAAGGGACAGAGTTCATGCCGTCTTTAAAGGACAGTATCCTTTTCATAGAAGATGACGAAGAAAGCCATCCATTCAGTTTTGACCGGGATTTACAATCCTTGCTCCATCAGTCAGGTGCAAGTGGGATTAAAGGAATCGTCATCGGCCGTTTCCAAAAGGATTCAGGAATGACTGAATATGCCTTGCGGGAAATCATCACTTCCAAAAAGGAGATAAATGGCATACCTGTGATCGCTAATGCCAACTTTGGTCATGTCCATCCATTTGTAACGGTGCCGGTTGGTTCAAAAGCAGTAATGAAGGTGAAGAATGGAAAAGCGACGATCCAGATTCTTTCATGACATTATGAAGACGCCGTTCAAAAAGTGGACGGTGTTTTAATCTGTTCGGGATATGTATGAATATATTTTGCATTCTGGTGTATTTTAGGAGTCTTTCCTCTTGTAAGCCATTGGAATTGTCCTATTTTACAAGCATTATTAGGGAATATGAGTCTAATAGTTCAAATTCTTTATTTTTCTGATATAATACTAAGAGATTTAAAATAGAAAAGGTGATTATGTGTTATTAACAATTCCAGCATCCATTCGTTTAGAAGGGGCTTTGGCCGAGTATAATAAAAAAGGCCGTGTGAGCCATACATGTTTCGTATGTAACGAAGACACTTCTAATGGGGATGCAAGTAACTTGAACTACTATAAGTTAGGAACTAAAAAAGTTTGTCATTCCTGCATGAAAAATGTTTTGCGTCATCCGTCTTTAAAAGAGTATGAATATGTACATACTTCAGTTATCGATAAAACTGCTTTTTATAAAAATGTGCTGGCTGTTTTAAAGGATGAAAGTTTTTTGGAATCAATTCGTGAAGAAAAACTAAATAGCGTATTGTAAGAACAAAGTGTATCTCTTGCGGATACACTTTTTTTTGTCGCCATTTTTTCGAGGGTCTCTCATGAAACCAAGAAACTTATCCGATTACATGCCTAGGTCAATTTCCTTAGCAAGATTGCCTTCACTTGGACATACACTTTAATATATTGCATTTGTTTTTAAAGAGAAGGAGTGTGCAGGCTTATGGAGCAGTCTTCATTAATCAAACCGGTCCTGGGAGGAGCCTACCCGACTATCAGTCATGGTCAGGGAGTTTTTTTGTACGATAAAGATGGAAAGGATTACCTAGATGCTTCTTCCGGTGCTGTTACAGCCAATATTGGCCATGGAGTCCAGGAAGTCATTGAGGCGATGGTCAAACAGGCTAAACAGGTTTCATTCGTGTATCGTTCCCAATTTACCAGCGATGCTGCAGAGAAACTTGCCGGGAAAATTGCAGAATTGACAAAAGGGGAACTGACATACAGCTTTTTTGTAAACAGCGGCTCCGAAGCGACTGAAACGGCATTGAAAATTGCCATTCAGCATTGGCAGGAAAAAGGGAAGCCAAAGAAACAGAAAATCATATCGAGATGGATGAGCTACCATGGCATTACGCTGGGAGCTCTTTCAATGTCCGGACATCCGATTCGCCGAGAACGATTTACTCCTTTGCTTGAATCATATCCTTCTGTATCTCCTCCATATTGTTACCGATGTCCACTTCAACTTGATTCGCATTCGTGCGGAATGGCCTGTGCTTCAGAATTGGAAGCATCAATCCGGCGTATTGGCAGTGAAAATATAGCGGCATTCATTGCTGAACCTGTTATCGGCGCTGCAGGAGGGGCAATCGTTCCTCCAGATGGTTATTTTCGAAAACTCAAGAAAATATGCGAGGAGAATGATATTTTATTCATTGCGGATGAAGTAATGACCGGATTTGGACGTACCGGAAAGATGCTTGCTTCCGAATATTGGGATGTGGAACCTGATATCGTAACATTTGGTAAAGGCATGAGTGGAGGGTATACCCCGATAGCAGCCGCAGTAATGACCAAAAACGTGATGGAGCCCATATTGAAAGGCTCGAAATCAATTATTGGAGGCCATACGCTTAGTGCTAATCCGTTATCATGTGCGGTATCTTTGGCCGTTTTGGAATATGTCGAAAGGAATGAACTTGTCGAAAAATCGGCCGACAGAGGGAATTACCTGATAAGGGGCTTGAAAAAGTTGGCAGAGAAGTATTCCTTTATCGGTGATATACGAGGGAGAGGTTTATTGATTGGCATTGAATTTGTCCAGGATAAAGCAACGTCGGCCCCATTTCCGAAGGAGGCAGACGTGACCAATGTAATCATTGAATTGGGAACGAGAAATGGAATACTACTTTATCCCGCAGCCGCAGGCCTTGACGGTGTAACCGGGGCAGCCATCATCATCTCCCCTCCGTTAACGATATCGGAAGAGGAGTGTGCTGAATTGTTAATGAGAGTCGATATAACGTTTAGGCAATTCAATGAATCGATAGGTAAACGTTCATCACAACAAGGAAGTGAGTCATAGTGGTGGAAAATACATTCCAGAAGATTTGTCGTTTGGAAGATGTGCGCCATCACTTCAAAGATCATCAGTCCATCCTCTATGGGGGATTCGGTGGCATAGGGACGCCTCCGGGATTGATCAATCTGATTTTAGAATCAGGCATTAAGGATTTAACCTTGATTGGGAACGATACAGGTTTCCCCGATATCGGAATCGGAAAACTGGTCACGCAACGCAGAGCGAAAAAGATCATCGTTTCCCATATCGGTTCCAATCCTAATGCAGGACTATTAATGAACAATGGAGAACTCGAAGTGGAGTTCTCTCCGCAGGGGACACTAGTCGAACGCATCCGGGCCGGAGGGATGGGACTAGGGGGTATATTGACCGATATTGGAATGGAGGCCGATATCGTCCGGGACGGCAAGCAAACCGTAAAGCTGGGGAAGAAAAACTATCTGGTGGAACCGGCATTAACTGCAGATATCGCCATTGTTTACGCAGAAATGGCAGATCCTTATGGAAATCTTATATTTGATAAAAGCGCCCGGAACACGAATCCAATCGTTGCTGCCGCTGGACAAATCACTATAGTCGAAGCCATGCAAATCGTTCCGCTTGGCTCTTTGGATCCAGAGGATATCATTGTTCCGGGTGCCTTTGTCGATTATATCATTCCATCAAAAGGAGTCGATTGGAAATGGGTTTGGGAACAGAAGATAGAAATAGAATAGCGAAACGCGCAGCAGCAGAAATAAGCGATGGGATGCTGGTCAATTTGGGAATTGGCATTCCATCACTTGTACCAAATCATCTTTTGGATGACCATAAAGTAATGTTTCATGCGGAAAATGGTCTTGTGGGAATTGGCAGTACTCCTGAAACGGGGAAGGAAGATGCACATCTTTGCAATGCAGGTGGACTGCCGATCACCATTAGAGCCGGGGCTTCCTACTGTGACAGTACTGTTGCATTTGGGATGATACGGCGTGGCAGGGTGGATATCACGATTCTAGGAGCCCTTCAAGTAAGTCAAGCGGGGGATCTCGCTAACTGGATTGTCCCGGGTAAGCGGGTGCCAGGCATGGGCGGTGCCATGGAGCTGGCGGCAAAGGCCAAAAAGGTCATTGTCTTGATGGAGCATAATGATAAAGCGGGCATGTCTAAATTAGTCAAAAAATGTACGTTGCCGTTAACTGCCAAGAAATGCGTACATATGATCATCACCGAATTAGGCGTGTTTTCCGTAACTTCGGGGGGCCTCCTTTTAACTGATGTATTTGATACGTCCAGCATTCAGGAAATCAGGAATCGGACCGAAGCCTCGTTTACCGTCTCTGAAAACATCGATATTTTAAAAGAATGAGAGAGGAGAAAATGGATATGTATGAGGAAAAAATAAGAACATGGTTGAATGAACATCGGATGAATGGGGTTCAGCTTTTGCAAAAACTGGTTCAGGAACCGAGCAAAAGGGGGCAAGAAGGAAGTGCACAAGCCATAGTGGTCGAGAAGTGCAGACAACTTGGTCTAGAAATAGATCTTTGGGAAATCGGGGATGAACAATTAAGAAAACATCCCCATTTTTATTGCGATCGCCGGGATTTTAAAGGGAATCCGAATCTTGTGGCTATTAAAAGAGGAACGGGCCAGGGGAAATCCCTTATTTTAAACGGACATATTGATGTAGTTCCTGAAGGAGATCATGCAGCATGGCACGATGATCCGTATAGCGGCAAGTTGATTGACGGGAAAGTTTTCGGACGGGGAACGACGGACATGAAGGGCGGCAATGTATCTTTATTGCTGGCCATTGAAGCGATCGTCGAATCCGGAATCAAATTGAAGGGGGATGTGATATTCCAGAGTGTGATTGAAGAAGAAAGCGGTGGTGCCGGCACACTTGCGGCAGTCTTACGGGGGTACAAAGCTGATGGTGCAATCATTCCAGAGCCTACAAATATGAAACTATTCCCTTTACAGCAAGGTTCGATGTGGTTTCGACTGAAAATAAAAGGCAAGTCTGCACATGGAGGCACAAGGTATGAAGGAGTCAGTGCAATAGATAAAGCGGTTGGTGTAATGAAAGAAATCAAGATGCTTGAACAACAACGGAATGAGTCACTCCGTCATTCACTATATAAAAATGTCCCTATCCCCATTCCAATCAACATAGGCAGCATTCAAAGCGGGAATTGGCCTTCCTCCGTGCCGGATACAGCCGTTCTGGAAGGTAGATTCGGTATCGCCCCGACAGAAACCATGGAAGAAGCACAAAAGTCGCTGATGGAGCGAATAGATGCTTTAAACCGGAGTGATGCATGGTTTAAAGAAAAACCGATTGAATTAGAATGGTTTGGGGCCAGATGGCTGCCTGGCAATCTCGAAATAGATCATCCGCTCATGAAGACAATTGGCACATATTATGAAAAAGTGGTAGGGGAGGAACCGCTTGTCGAAGCGTCCCCTTGGGCGACGGACGGAGGGTATCTTTCTTCAGTTGGCTCTACCCCCGTAGTTGTGTTTGGACCAGGGGAAACGAAGATGGCCCATGATTCGAACGAATATATAGAGGTGGATAAAATGATGGAGGCTGCGGAAGTCATCGCATTGACCATGATAGAATGGTGTGGGGTGGACCAGGAATAATCATATTTCCCAAGGTCTGATTCCAGGAAGGGTCAGGCCTTTCGCAACAATTTTCGAAGATGTGAAAGGAGCGGACAAATGGAGGCTGGAATCATTGAAAAAAGAATCCAAAAGCCAAGGTGCACCATACATATTACGATCGACCATTTTAATAAGCGAATCAGGGTTGATGATTATCTAGGTCATTTTCAAGATTGCGTGGAGGAATCTTTAAAGGTGGCTAAAGACATTTCAGCAGAAAAAATCATCTTCAAGTCACGCAAGGAAAACGTTCTGTCATTGCTTGCTCAAGGCTTTCTATATGAAGGGAGCATCGATAAATTCTTTTTGGGAAGCGACTGTTTCTTCCTTGTTAAATATAACCTGAATGCAAGGCGCAATAGTGCAGAATGGGAAAAGGAAGATCAAATCCTTACCGATGTACAGAGGCTGCCGATACAATCCGGAAATGATAACCCGCCGTCAGCCTATCAAGGGCGTAAAGCGGAAGTTACCGATGCACTTCAACTGGCCCGATTGTATGGGGAGGTTTTTAAAGTGTATCCCACACCGATGAATGATCCGCTATATGTGAAAAAGTGCATGGAAAAGGGAACGGTTTTTTACATTTATGTCCATGGAGACAGGATTGTCAGTGCTGCCTCAGCAGAAATTGATTCCTTTTATCATAATGCAGAAATCACCGATTGTGCGACATTGCCGGAACATCGGCAGTACGGCTTGATGAAACACTTGATTTCCGCTCTTGAAGAATATCTTATTTCACATGGCATTTTTTGTATCTATTCGATTGCCAGGTCGCTCTCATTCGGCATGAATGCTGCATTGCATCAGCATGGATACTCGTACCGCGGACGTTTGGCCAATAACTGTTACATCTTCGATAAACTGGAAGACATGAATCTTTGGGTGAAAAATTTCACTTGAATGCTCAATTTTAGGCGGTACATGACAAGTTTTTGGCATTTCCTCATATACATCTAGCAAGAAGGTCTTGAGGAGGGATATCTTGCCAAGTGAATTTTTTAATACAAGTGAAGTATTGGAAGCCATATTAGAAACCATTGATGAGGGCATTCATGTGATAGATCCAAAAGGACAGACCATCTTTTATAACGAAGTGGCGGCCAATCATGATGGGATGAAAAGAAGTGAGGTGCTTGGGAAACCGTTGCTTGAAGCCTTCCCTTCTTTGAATCACAAATCATCGACATTGCTGCGGGTCATTAAATCTGAAAAACCAATCTACAACTATAGCCAATCGTATGTAAATGCACATGGGCGAATCATTGAGACGTTAAACACGACGCTCCCCATATATGTAGATGGGTTTATGATAGGAGCTATAGAGATTGCCAAGGATTATTCAAGCTTGAAGCAATTATCTGAAAGATTAGCAGACCTGGAAAGCTCTCTCAAGACGATCAAAAGTCCTGAAAGGAAAAAGCCCGGAACCGGTGGATTATATTCTTTCACTGAAATCCTGACTATTGATGCTGGATTCAAAGGTCTGATCTCACAAGGGAAAAAGGCTGCCCGCTCCTCCTCATCGGTATTGGTTTATGGGGAAAGCGGTGTAGGAAAAGAGCTTTTTGTTCAGAGCATACACCAGAATTCGAGCCGGAGTAAAGAACCATTCATCGCGCAAAATTGTGCAGCCTTACCAGAAAATTTATTGGAATCGCTTCTATTCGGTACCGCTAAAGGAAGCTTCACTGGTGCTGTGGAACGCCAGGGACTGTTTGAATTGGCCAATGGCGGAACCTTGTTTTTGGATGAATTGCAATCGATGCCGATTGACTTGCAAGCAAAGCTTTTGCGTGTTCTCGAAGATGGGTTCATAAGGAGGATAGGTGGAACAAAGAGTGTACAGGTGGATGTGAGGATCATGGCAGCGATGAATATAGATCCGAAAAAGGCGGTATCGGATAACAAACTAAGGCCCGATTTATTTTACCGATTGAACGTATTGAGCTACGAGCTGCCCCCGCTAAGGGAGCGGATTGATGATATAGAGCTTCTTACTGAACATTTCATATCCATATTTAACAGTAAATTAGGATTGTCCATAAAAGGCGTGGATGAGCAGACAAAGGTTTTTTTTCGGGAATATCATTGGCCTGGAAATGTAAGGGAGCTTAAACATACCGTAGAATTCATGATGAACCATACGGAGAATGATGTTTTGAACCTTGCAGATTTGCCCCAGTCTTTAAGAAAGCGCAACCCATCTAAAAAAATACTTCCGCTTCGTGAGGCCATGGTTGAGATGGAAACAAAATTGATTACCGAGGCCCTTCTTCAAACGAACGGCAACGTTTTCCAGGCATCGAAGCTCTTGCAAATTCCAAGACAGACCTTGCAATATAAAATTAAAAAGCATATTTGAATGGAAAAAATCCGGATGCCAGCCAGCAGTCCGGTTTTTTTTTATGGGCTTTTGAATTATTGGGTCATTTTGGCACCCATCTTGCATTTAATACTACTATCATAACTCAGGAGGTATAACCATGTTATTTGACTTATATAAGCCAGATCGCAATTGGAAAGATATAGAGCTATGGAAAGATATAACCGAAGAACAATGGAACAACTGGCTGTGGCAGCTTACGAATACGATCCGAACTGTTGATGATTTGAAGAAAGTGATAAACCTGACTCCGGATGAAGAGGAAGGTGTGAGGATTTCCACAAAAACCATTCCATTGAATATCACCCCATACTATGCTTCGTTAATGAATAAAGATGACCCAAGGTGTCCAATCAGAATGCAATCAGTCCCAATCTCGGAAGAAATGCATAAAACCAAATATGACATGGAAGACCCCCTTCATGAGGATGAGGACTCCCCAGTGCCGGGACTGACCCATAGATATCCGGATCGCGTTCTTTTTTTGGTGACGAATCAGTGCTCCATGTACTGCCGTTATTGTACGAGAAGACGCTTTTCAGGACAAATCGGCATGGGCGTGCCGAAAAAACAATTGGACGCTGCAATCGGTTATATACGTGACACACCGGCAGTTCGGGATGTCCTTATTTCAGGCGGGGACGGATTATTGATCAATGATACGATCCTTGAATATATCCTCAAAAACTTAAGGGAAATTCCTCATGTTGAGATAATCAGGATAGGTACGCGGGCTCCAGTTGTTTTTCCTCAAAGAATCACCGAAAATTTATGCACCATATTAAAAAAATATCATCCCGTTTGGCTGAATACTCATTTCAATACCTCGATTGAAATTACCGAGGAGTCAAAGAAAGCATGTGAGATGCTTGCCGATGCAGGTGTACCTGTGGGCAACCAGGCGGTTATTTTAGCGGGGATCAATGACAGTGTCGCAATCATGAAAAAGCTGATGCATGACCTTGTTAAGATTCGTGTCCGTCCTTACTATATTTATCAGTGCGATCTGTCGGAAGGCATCGGTCACTTCAGGGCTCCCATTTCAAAAGGCATTGAAATCATCGAGGGGCTCCGAGGCCATACATCCGGGTATGCTGTACCTACCTTCGTCGTCGATGCTCCAGGAGGGGGAGGGAAAATCACGCTTCAGCCGAATTATATCCTTTCACAATCTCCAACAAAAACGGTGCTGCGCAATTTTGAAGGTGTGATCACCACATATCCCGAACCTGAGCAATATACACCAGGACTTGCAGATGATTACTTCAAAGGGGTATATCCTGATATGGAAGAAAAACAATCAGATATAGGTGTATCTGGTTTAATGAACGACAAGCAATTCAATTTAGTGCCTGAAGGACTGAAGCGAATGAATCGACGGGAAAATTACGTGACCAACCCGGAGCATGCTTCATTAAAAAATCAACGTGAAAAGCGAGATCAATTAAAAGAAAAGAAATTCCAGGCACAACAAAAAAAGGGCACTCCAAAAGGGGATGAATAGCATGGAAACTTGTCCATGGTGTGAGAAAGGGAAGCTTGCATCAGTAAATGGGACTGTGTATTGGGAACTGCCGGATGGAACGAGGGCAGTTGAAATTACGGAGACCCCCTCATCTCATTGTGAGAGTTGCGATGCGCTTTTTCAAAGTGATGAAATAGTGAAGGAAATTGAAAATCAACTATTTTTAATTGATTCGAAACAGTTAGGGAAACAGACGACGTATGACGAGTTACTGAAGATGAAGAGAGTGTTAAAGCGGAATTATTTTGATTTTGGGAAGTAACAAAATAATTAGAATTAGAAGTTGCCTCATCTACTTTTTTGGTGAGGTTTTTCTGTGCGCCCGGCGGTGCGGCCTATAGGGTGTACATCTCGAACGGTGAAGGCATTAATGGAAATTTCTTCATTGGGTATTAGGGTAGATGAAAAAGTACGTTAAAACAACTAATTTTTATTTTCTAAATAGGAAGAGCAGAAATAAAAAGACCTATTGAAACAAAAATTAAGATCCCTGCGGCTGTAACAGCAACGCAGGGACAATAGATGCAATTAATCCAATCGTTGCTAGACAAAATGAAGGAAGAGGGAATTCCTTATACTTTTTTAGCATTTTAGAGAACAAAGCTGGAGCATCATCGCCATCTGCGAGGGTCACAAGGAGTGTTTTTACCCCAAATAATGAAACGGTCATTGTTGAAAAAACAGCTAAGATAATAGTTGCAGTAAATACATGTGGAAAAAAAGAAAAATGATATTTATCTAATGCCGTTACAAATACATATTCATCCCCCCTCTAAAAGTGATTGTGAGAAATTACCACTATTAATAAACATTTTTTGGGATAACTTAGAAATAAAATCTTAAAAGAAAGGATAAATATATGAAAACAAAAGGGGTTTCATTAGCCATTCTTTCTACCATAGTCAATGTGCTTTCTGGCTGTGAATCATTAGCGGTCTTAGATCCTAAAGGGCCTCAAGCCCAAACGCAAGCCAATGTGATTTGGCTATCAATTGCGATCATGGCGGTTATTGTTATTGTTGTTTGTGCTATTTTAGTCTTTGTGTTAACGAAATACCGTGACTCTAAACTACCTAAAGAATATGAACCACCCTACATTGAAGGGAATCATGTTGTTGAAACGATTATTGTTGGGGTGCCAATTTTAATCGTCATTTTCTTCTCCGTTGTTTCTGTAATTTCCAATAATAAAGTGGAAGCCACTCCGGAAGGGTACAAAGGTCAAGATCCATTAGTTATTTACGCTTCGTCATCTGACTGGAAGTGGCATTTTAGTTATCCAGAAAACGATATCGAGACAGTAAACTACTTGTATATTCCAACAAATCGACCACTTGAATTTAAACTTTATTCATTCGGGCCTATCACGAGTTTCTGGATTCCACAACTTGGCGGTCAAAAATATGCCATGTCTAACATGGTGACCACATTACACTTAGCAGCGGACGAATCAGGGGAAATGATGGGACGAAATGCAAACTTTAGTGGGAAAGGATTCGCTGAAAATACGTTCCACGTCGAAGCGATGTCTCAAGATAAGTTTGATGAATGGGTAAAGGAAGTTAAAGAAACTGCGAAACCTATTACTGAAGTAAGATTCAATGAATTATTAAAACCGGGTCATGAGGGACAGTTAACGTTTACTGGAACTCATTTAGACTTTTCACCAGCTCCAGAAGGTGAAAATGCTGGACATCATCATGGCTCAAGTGACTCTAACACGAATTCAAGCGGTGAACATATGGAGCATGATCATAAGTCAAGTAATAGTAAAGAAAAATCAGCACACAATCATGAATAATTTCTTAGTCTATCTCAAGAAAAATATTATTTTCTGAAAGGAAACACAAAAGTATGGGTTTTTTCTCTAGATTTCTTATACCTAATCCTAGTCCCGTCATTTACTCATCAATGGTAGCCATCGGTGTTACTGTTCTCTTGATCATTGTTGGTTTAACCCACTTTAAAAAATGGTTTTATTTATGGAGTGGCTGGCTAACAACAGTCGATCATAAAAGAATAGGTATTATGTATCTAATATCTGCTTTGTTGATGCTATTTCGTGGTGGGGTAGATGCTGTGATGATGCGTGCGCAACTTGCCGTACCGGATAACAAATTATTAGATTCACAGCACTATAATGAAATTTTTTCAACACACGGGGTTGTGATGATTATCTTTATGGCGATGCCATATATTATGGCCTTAATGAATTTCGTAGTGCCATTACAAATTGGAGCGCGTGATGTAGCATTCCCACGTCTAAACGCCATAAGTTTCTGGTTATTTTTTATGGGTGCGATGCTATTCAACATCTCGTTTGTAATTGGTGGTTCGCCTGATGCAGGGTGGTCATCTTATTTCCCGCTTGCAGGAAATGAATTTAGCCCGCATGTTGGAACGAATTATTATATGATTGGTATTCAAATAGCCGGAATAGGTACATTAATGACGGGGATTAACTTTTTGACGACTATTCTTAAAATGAGAGCACCCGGTATGACATTAATGAAAATGCCAATGTTTACATGGTCTTCTTTAGTCACAAGCGTTATTATCATTTTTGCATTCCCTGTATTAACAGTGGCGCTGATCATGGGAACAATGGATCGACTATTCGCAACCAAGTTTTTCACAATAACTGATGGCGGTATGGATATGCTTTGGGCTAACCTGTTCTGGGTTTGGGGACATCCTGAGGTATATATCTTAATCTTGCCTGCATTTGGTCTTTTTAGTGAAATTATCCCAACCTTTTCGCGACGTAACCTATATGGCTATCGTTCAATGGTTGCTTCAATGGTATTTATCTCTATATATTCATTCTTCGTCTGGACGCACCATTTCTTTACGATGGGGCAAGCAGCATATGTTAATAGTATTTTCTCGATTACAACGATGGTAATTGCTATTCCAACTGGAATCAAGATCTTTAACTGGTTGTTCACGATGTGGAAAGGTAGAATCCGATTTACCGTACCTATGCTTTATTCAATAGGTTTCATACCTCTTTTTACAATCGGTGGAGTTACCGGGGTTATGCTTGCGATGTCAGCGGCGGATTATCAATACCATAATACAATGTTTTTAGTCGCTCACTTCCACAATGTCATTATTCCGGGTGTTGTATTTGCTGTACTTGGTGCCGGAACATACTACTGGCCGAAAATGTTTGGTTTCATGCTGAATGAAAGGATTGGGAAATGGGCGTTCTGGTTTTTAACCATTGGCTTTTGCTTAGCATTCTTCCCTATGTATATCACTGGTTTAGATGGTCAAGCACGTCGTATATACACATACTCTGAATCGACTGGATTTGGACCATTGAATATGATTTCGTTTATCGGGGCAGCTTTTATGGCAATCAGCTTTGTATTAATCGTATATACGATTTACTATAGCATTCGCCATGCTCCAAAAGATGTTGGTGATGATCCGTGGGATGCACGTTCCCTTGAATGGGCTACTCATAATCCAGTACCAGAATATAACTTTGCTATTATTCCACAAGTGAACTCAAGGGAAACGTTTTGGGATGCTAAATATAAAGGTCATGAATTATTCAAGGGTGAGTATGAAAAAATTCATATGCCCAATAACAGCGGTGTACCGTTTATCATGTCCTGTATCTTCTTTGTCTTTGGATTTGCGTTAGTATTCAGCATCTGGTTTCTTGCGATTATTGGGTTAATCGGTATCTTTGTTTGCATGGCTCATCGTTCATTCGAAATAGATCATGGTCATTACATTTCTGTAGAAGAAATTAAAGAGACAGAAGCAAAATTTGGGGGTGTTAATAAATGGAAATAGATCACTCGCAACCTCTTGAATATAGTACGGAACAAAATCGTCTAAATATATTAGGCTTCTGGATTTTCCTTGGAGCCGAAATTATGCTTTTTGCAACACTCTTTGCATCATATTTTACATTAGTTGATCGTACGGGTAACGGTCCTACTGGAGCAGAAATTTTTGAAATCACTCCAGTACTTGCTGAAACATTCTTGCTCTTAACAAGCAGTTTTGTCATCGGGCTTGGAATTCATGCCATGAGACTTGGCAACAAGAAAGCCATGTTGACATTCTTCGTAATCACTCTCCTTCTTGGATTAGGATTCATAGGATTTGAAATTACTGAGTTCATTACCTATTATCGCGAAGGAGCTACACTTCAAACTAGTGCATTTACATCGATGCTCTTTACAACATTAGGGACACATGGAGCACATGTTACATTAGGACTTTTCTGGGGGTTATTTATTATCCTTCAAGTGAAAAAACGCGGGTTGACACCTGAAACAGCCAATAAATCCTTCATTTTCTCTCTATACTGGCATTTCTTAGATATCGTTTGGATCTTCATCTTCACCTTTATCTACATGAAAGGAATGACATAAGCATGAAGGAATTTTTCCCGGCAAAACAAGTATGGGGTTTTGTATTTTCATTGATTTTGACGGTTGTAGCTCTTTTGGTTTACTTTTTCAATATGTCAAAAGCAACAGGAATGACGATTTTTATATTGACAGCATTCATACAAGCGGCTGTTCAACTAGTTGTGTTTATGCATGCTCGTGAAACTGATGATAGCAAATCAATTTTTATGACTCTATATTGCGCTATATTCCTGGCTCTAATTACTGTCTTCGGTACAATACTATGTATGGTCTGGGGTTTTTATTGATATGAAACAGCTCGGGAATCAGTAGGCGTATGATGAGTAATTGAAGTTGAAATAGGGACAATCAGCTATGAATAGCGAAAAGCTTATAATGCCCTATCGCAATATAACTGCTGATAAACTCTATGGAATCTAACTAATGAGTGGTAAAAGTAAAATGATTCTTTCATTTTCTAACGGAGAAATCGATTCTTTAGGGACAGATACAAGTGAATTGCTGGGGGAAATAGCCACTGAAAGTGCGGATTCAGGTGGCCATCTAGGTGAAAAAATGTTTAATAAAACATTAAGTAAAAGTAATGGAAAGGTGTTTGAGGGGTGGGAAGAGTACCAAAAAGAAATTTCCTATTTCTCCTGATGCAATGAAAGCTTATCAAGAACTTCATCGTGAAAATCCTACTTGTGAGTTGTATGTTCTTCATACTAATCGTAAGAACCCCAATATCATTGAGAAAAAATGGGTAGGTGTAAGGCGATAGTGAAATGGCAATAAATAATATAGAAAAAAACTAACAATAGATTTCAATTGAAAGGCAAGTAGAGAGATTATTCTGTACTTGCTTTTAATTTATATGTACCCACTTAAAAAGTAAGTTAAAGAATAGCTAAGTTCTTTTTGCTTATTAAAGTAACAGATGTGCTAGCAAAATAACTAAAGAGTCAGTGGAACAACCGTGTATCTATTGGCTTCTTTTCGCATGTTTTCTTTAGATAAGACACACATCTCATACTTACAATAAAAAACGACGTCCCTGCCTTTGTCATCGATGCTCCACGGTTGAAATTAAGGAAACCCCTTTATCTCAATTGAAAATCAACTATATTTAATTGATTCGAAACAGCTTGAAAAACAAACGAAGTACAGTGAGTTAATGAACATGAAAAGACTGTTGAAACGTACTTTGACTTTTAGTGGTAAGGTGTATTACTTTTCCATAAATGAATAAACCTCCTCATTTTAGACAGAACTGTGAAAACCACTATTTCTTTCTTGGATGAAGGGGATTTTTCCCTTTTGCAAAATGAAAGCCTGCTGGTAAATTGGATAATGAGGTTTTGAAGAAATTCCGCCATCCTTCAAGCGGCACGTCAGAACATGCTTAGCGTATTTGTTAAGGGACCTGGGCATTAGGTTAAACAAGATTGAAGCACTTCGTTTCCTTTATCGAATCATGAAGAACTAAGTCGTTAAAGGAAAAAAATTCTTTAAAAGGATGTAATCAATATGGAATGAGTACGATATTTTAGTGTAATTCCGTAATATAACGAATGCATTTTGTGTTGAAAAATCGTGGATTTCTTAAAATGAGGAAGAAAAAACCAAATTGATTTTAAAAAAAGTGGACGGAAGCGAAAGTTTCCGATATATTAAAGCAGAAATCATAGTTATTTTAGGGGGGGCTCAACAACATGAGACCATTTTATTTATATTTAATGAAATTTCGACAACCAAAGGAAATTGATGCAATCACTAAATTTGCCAATCATGCCTATGAGGATCATGGCTTCCCAAAACAATCGACTGATTATAATGAACTGAGCAGTTATTTAGAATTGAATGCAGACTATCTCGATAGTATGTCACTATTCGATCAAGCATGGGAACAGTATGTCCAAATAGAAGAAGGGCTCTTATTAGGAGATCAGGAATAGGGAGGATCGGAAGGATGCTTAAAAGCCTTCAAGCCCGAATTTTGCTTTATTCATTACTTATTGCAAGTGTTCCTCTTCTGATATTGGGAATTATATCCTATGGATCACAACGGTCCCTCCTTGAGAAGGAAGCAAAAAACGCCCTGAATGCAGGTTCACTGAATATTGTAAATGAAACATATAGCTATTTGAACGAACGGATCAGTGATGTGAAGTTAATGAGCACAAATTCTGTAATCATCAATCCTGGCCATTCAAAAGAAGAGAAGTCAGAGGAACTAAAAAAGATTATCGATGCAAAGGGAAATTATTACGGTGTCTTGCATTTGGATATGGAAGGCAATGTCATTGCAGATACAAACAATAAAATGATCGGAGATAACCTCGCGCAGAGAATATGGTTCAAAGAGGCCATAGAAGGTCATGAATTCCTTTCTGACGTTTATAAAACCCGGGCTTTCTCAGAACCGATAATAGCTCTGAGTGCGCCGGTATATGATCCTGCAGGGAATATGATCGGTGTCGTATCTCCAGCTTTCCGATTGGAAGGACTTTGGGAGATGATGGAGAAAAAGGCTAATGAAGTTAGCGATAAATACCCAGTGAACTTTTTCATGATCAATCAAGAAGGCATCATGATTTCGAAAAAAGACCCGCATGGAGTCATGCAAGATTCTGCCTTGAAAGAAATGGGATTAACGAAAGGTAAACTGATGGAAGCTTCGTTATCGGATGAACTGTACAGTGCAAAGAATGGGGAAAAAATATATTCCATCCAGCCTGTCCATACGATTGCAAAGACGGAGAATAAATGGTTTGTTGTTGTGGGTGCAGATAAGAAACAAGTGTTTCAGCCTTTGAATGACCTTTTAACACGGTATCTGACAATCTACAGCATCGTTTTTGTTTCTATTATTCTGGCTGTCTATCTATTAACAAAGACCCTTGTGCGTCCAGTCCAAGAACTTGTCGAAGCGACAGAGGATTTCATTGGAGGAAAGGAATTCATCATTTCCGACAAAAGAAGCTTCGAGGAAATGGAAAAATTGAACCTTGCCTTTCTAAGAATGATGGAAACGATAGAAGATCGTGAGAAGGAAATCGTCCGTACGGAAAAATTGAAATATGTCGGCCAGCTTGCTGCCGGTGTCGCACATGAAATCAGGAACCCGCTGACGACAATAAAGGGATTTTTCCAATTATTGAAGAGCCAGGATCATGATAAAACATTAATAGAAAAATATAGTGATGTCATGCTCCATGAAGTGGATCGGGTTAATGTATTCGTGACACAACTGCTTGATTTAGCAAAACCGCATCAACTGGAATGGGAGAAAATCGATTTAAAGGTATTCCTTGATGAAATAATAGATACCTATATCCCTTCAATTCCGAGTTCTCATGTAAGGCTAATTAATAAAGTTGAACATTCTGTCGTTGTTTATTCAGACAGGAACCGATTAAGGCAGGTTCTCTTGAATGTAATGAATAATTCTTGTGAAGCTCTTGAAGCAAGGGGACAGATTGAAGTGCATCATACTTCCGAGTCCCATTTTGTAAGATTAGTGATCAGCGATAATGGGAAAGGAATCAGTCCCGAGAATTTAAAAAATATCGGCATGCCCTTTTATACCACCAAACCGGATGGAAACGGATTGGGTGTGGCGACGTGCATTCAGATAATGGAGGAATTAAAAGGGAAATTCCAAATTGAAAGCGTCCGCGACGAAGGAACGAAAGTGACGCTCATCATTCCCACTGCGAACCGTCTCATTAAATGAGGCGGTTTTTGGTTGTAGTGCTATTTCATAAATGGGCCGGTTACTTAGCTAAATGAGCAAAATGCCCTCTCTTTTCCATTAACCTCCATGTTTGTTTGTGCATATAATTTACTAATCAAACGATAAGGACCATATTGGGGGATGTCTCTTATGGGCAAAAAAAAACAGCCGAAATTTAAATTAGGCGATACAGTCGTAATAACAATGTATGGGACAGTCGGGAATATAACCGATGTGAAATTTCTCGATGGTGCTTATGTGTATGAAGTGAACTATAGTGAAGGTCTTTATCTCGAAAAAACACTGCAATCGATAAATGAATATGAAGGTGAAATCCTTTATCAAAAAGAACAAATCGATATTGAATATAAATATTTATTAGGTGACTTGGTCCAGGTGGATGGGTATGAACAGGATTATTTCAAGATTATCGGCTATCGAACGGAAATTTGGCGCTATAAGGAAAACGCCTGGGAGGATGTAATCTATGAGTTATCCAGAATCTCTGATGGTGAATGGCTTGAAGCGCATGAGGAAGAACTGACTTTGATAGCCGATGCTAAACGTGCAGATGGAATCATTAAAAAGTTGGGTCTGCTACTTCCTAAGAAGAAAAATGAGCTTGCTATCATTGCTAAACAAAACAACCCTGGTAAAGGTGAGCGAGAAATGACAATGACAAAAAATGAAAAAAAGGAAATGATTGATGGACTGTTGGATTTATATAATGATTATTGTAAGCTCTACGAACATTTTGGCGATGATGAATATCGTCACATCATGAAGATCGCCCTTGCTAAAATTGAAAAAGCGGCTGAGGAAATTTATCCAGATCATAAAAAGAAGCAAACGAAGTGAAAGGTATCCTGCATTTATTTAGGGGGTAATTTCCCAATTTCTTATAGAAGCTTCCATTCAAATTGAACACGGATGGATCATGATAAATATAGGCCCTTCAAATGATTTTCCATAATGGGATGCCTTACTGGTATATTTGTCTCTACACATTCATAGACCTTTAAATAAGGGGGCGATGATTTGCGAGAAATTGAGGTTTTTATTGATACAGAAGAGATAGCGGAATTCTTTTTTCAAGAATTGATAAGACGGGGCTATCTTCCAACAGAAGCTGAAGTTGAAGATCTTGCTGACATCACATTCGAATATCTTCTTGAAAAGTGCATAATTGATGAAGAAGTCGATGAGTAACCTGTCTTAAGACGGTTAACAGCTTCCTATCCCTTAATTTTATAAACCTTAAAAAAGACGGCGGACCTCCGCCGTTTTGTTGCGGTATTAAGGAAGGGTGCCAAAGTCTTTTCATGATTTCCAGTTTCCTTATCTTTTTCAAGTTCTAGGATAAGGTTCGATTTTCCTAACTTGTGGTTGATATGGTATAGTAGTTTTTGAATATCATTTCAACAATAAGTTAAGGAGGACATAGTGGTATGAGCGTACATATTGGTGCAAAAGAAAATGAAATTGCGGAAACGGTCTTACTTCCTGGGGACCCGTTGCGTGCAAAATATATTGCTGAAACATTTTTAGAGGATGCAAAACTTTATAATGAAGTTCGTAACATGTTTGGATATACAGGGACATATAAAGGGAAACGAATTTCTGTACAAGGTACAGGCATGGGTGTCCCATCCATTTCGATTTACGTGAATGAATTGATGAATAGCTATAATGTCCAGAAGCTGATTCGTGTGGGAACTGCAGGAGCGATTCAGAAGGACGTAAAAGTCAGGGATGTAATCCTTGCAATGAGTGCTTCCACAGATTCCCAAATGAACCGCATGACTTTCGGCGGGGTGGACTTTGCCCCAACGGCGGATTTCGAATTACTAAGAAAAGCTTATGACGCCGGCACAGCTAAGGGCTTGCAATTGAAGGTCGGTAATGTATTTACGGCCGATCAGTTTTATAATGATAATAGTGATTTGGAAAAATGGGCAAAATACCAAATACTAGCAATAGAAATGGAATCAGCAGCGCTATACACGCTTGCAGCTAAATTTGGCCGCCAAGCATTATCTGTGTTAACCATTTCCGATCACATTTTAACTGGTGAGGAAACGTCGGCGGATGAGCGTCAGTCAACCTTTAACGAAATGGTTGAAGTGGCATTGGAAGCAGCTATCCAGGACTGATAATTGGATGTAAATGACAGGCGGGTGACCAGGAATAAGTGAAGCTGTATGATGACAGTTAGTTATTCCTTGGTAGCCCCATTTTTTTAATGCCAATGAATCCCTGTAGTCCATGGAGCTTTCTCTATGATTTAACTTTTCCGAAAGGGTAAATAATACATATGATCATAAGTTGTTAATTTTGATAACAATTATTTTTCGATTGTCATGAAAGCTGTTAAAATAGAAAGAAATCGTTTATATCGTCATGAAGAATGAAAGTGGTGAGGCTTCAGTGGAAGAAGAAAATCAAAAACAGCCAAAAGAGGCAGGGAAATTCATTAAAATAAAGAAGTTTACGTTCATTATGGGGATTTTCTTAGTCATATTTCTAACAGCAGGGATTACTACAATAGCCTTGACCTTTGGCGATGAAAAAGTAGAGTCATTAGCACCGGATAAGCATTCGGAATTTGAAAAGCTGTATACTACATACGATAAGATAAAAGATAACTATTATGAAGAGGTTGATGAAGAAAAGCTGGTTGACGGCGCAATTAATGGAATGATCAAATCATTGGATGATCCCTACTCTGCTTATATGGATAAAAAGGAAGCATCTAGTTTCCATGAAAGCATCTCTTCATCTTTTGAAGGAATCGGTGCTGAGATTCAGGAGCAGGATGGACAAATCATGGTCGTCTCACCGATAAAAGGATCCCCAGCAGAAAAAGCAGGGGTAAAGCCGAATGATATCATTTTAAGTGTGGACGGTAAGAGCGTTGAAGGGCTAAGCTCTTCTGAAGCTGTCCTGAAAATCAGGGGCGAGAAGGGTACGAAAGTGGATCTATCCATCTCAAGAGCTGGTGAGTCGGAACCGATTGAGCTCACCATTAAACGGGACACAATTCCGATTGAGACGGTTTATGCGGAAATGCTTGATGATGGAGTTGCAAAAATTCAAGTGACCAGTTTTTCCGAACATACAGTCCAAGAGCTGAAAACGGCGCTTGAAGAAATGTCCAAGAAGGATATGAAGGGTCTTGTATTGGATTTGCGGGGAAACCCGGGGGGACTGCTTGACCAAGCAATAGAAATGGCAAGCCTGTTCATACCTAATGGGGAAGTGGTCCTTCAAGTTGAGGATCGCAGCGGGAAAAAACAAGTCTATAAATCAGAGAATGATGGAGAACTGAAAATCCCCGTTGACGTGTTGATTGATGACGGAAGTGCCAGTGCATCTGAAATCGTTGCAGCGGCTGTCAGTGAATCTGCGGATATTCCATTGATTGGTGTCAAGTCATTTGGGAAAGGGACAGTGCAGACTGCCGAAGACTTTAAAGATGGATCTAACTTCAAATATACGGCAGCTAAATGGTTGACACCTGAAGGCAATTGGATTCATAAAAAAGGAATCAAGCCGGATATTACTGTGAAGCTTCCTGATTATGCTAGCCTTCCGTACATTTCGCCTGACAAGGAATTGAAAGCATCCGATTCATCGAGTGAAGTGAAAGCTGCTGAAGAGATGCTGAAGGAAGCAGGCCATGACCCGGGTAAGATAGATGGAATCTTTGATGAAGCAACCGCGAATGCGGTAACAGCATTCCAAAGGGAACAAAAAATTAAAGAAACTGGCACCATTAAAGATGATACTACCGTGAAATTGATGCAGGTCATCCAGGAGAAAATCCTTAAGAACGATACACAAGTGAAAAAGGCGGTAGAAGTATTAAAGAAAGAAATCAATAAATGATTTTGCCCGAAAAGCCTGTCAGCGATTATCGTTGGCAGGCTTTTTTTGTCGTTTAGTGCATATTATTCCAATATTAGACAGAGAATAGGGGTAATTTTCCGATGAGGTGAGGTAATGAAAGAAAAGGTATTGTTCATATATCTATTGATCTTGATTCTGGCAGGTTGCACTTATGCCCCTTTACCCAAACAAAATGGAAATGCAGGTACGGAAAAAAAACTAACCAAAGAAGAGAACCAGGAAAGCGTGAAAACATTTCTATTAATTGGTGTTGATACAAGGGGAGAGGAAAAGTCTCGATCAGATGCGATTATACTGGCAAAATATTTTCCTGAGCAGGAAAAACTGAAGCTGGCTTCGATAATGCGTGATAGTTATGTTAAAATCCCTGGGATTAAATCAGGATATAACAAAATAAATGCAGCTTATTATTATGGTGGAAGGGAACTTCTCAAGAAAACCATACAGGAAAATTTCGATGTCAAGGTAGATCATGTAGCAGTAATTGACTTCCAGGGATTCGTGAAGATGGTCGATTTACTTGCACCTGAGGGAGTAGCGGTGAATGTGGACCAGGAAATCATTGATGATATGAGCATTCAAGCAAGCGTCGGTAAAAATGTTTTACATGGGGAGGAAATCTTGAAATATGTCCGTTTTAGACATGACGATGAAAGTGATTTTGGAAGGGTTGAGCGTCAACAAGAAGTAATGGTTCAATTAAAAACAGCGTTTATAAATCAAATCTCATCCTTCGAAGGGATGGCAGCCCTTCCTAGTATAATCGAACAAGGACTCTCATACTTGGATACAGATATTGGACTGAAAACAATAATGGAAATGGGTCCAAAAGCCGTCTTCCATACACCGGACACCGTCGAAACCTTAAGGGTTCCAGTGGAAGGAAGCTTTAACGATGAAATATATCCCCAGTCCGGAGCCGTTTTGGAAATGGACTACACTAAAAATAAGAAGGCACTTCAGGAGTTCTTTTCAAAAAAATAAAAATTGTATTATGGACCTCGCAAGAATAATCACAAAAACGAGAAGGATACGAAATCCTTCTCGTTTTTTGTCATCAATAAAGCAACCTGGATCATTTAACGAAAAGCGGAATGTTCTTAATGAAATCCGGTGTTATAATGCCATTTTCGGTAATGATGCTTGTAATTAGATGATTCGGTGTAACGTCAAAGGCTGGATTGAAAGTCTTCACGTTTTCGGGAGCGACCCTAACACCTTGAATGAAGGTGATTTCCGCTTCATTGCGTTCTTCGATCGGGATGGAAGTGCCGGACTCGAGAGTAAGGTCGAATGTGGTTGATGGAGCGGCCACGTAAAAAGGGATACCAAAGTGCTTGGCTAATATGGCCAATCCCAATGTCCCGATTTTATTGGCTGTATCTCCATTAGCCGCAATTCTGTCGGCACCGACAATGATTCCATTTATGCCTTTCTGGTGAATCGTATGGGCAGCCATATTATCAGAAATTAATGTGACATCAACCCCCGCTTGCATCAATTCCCAGGCAGTCAAACGCGCTCCTTGCAGGACAGGCCTTGTTTCACATGCATACACTTTTAGCGGAAAGTCTTTTTCTTTAGCCAGGTGGAAGGGAGCCAAGGCTGTGCCATATCGAGCCGTGGCGATTCCCCCAGCGTTGCAATGCGTTAGAATGGAATCTCCTCTAGCGAATAAGGATAAACCATGTTCCCCGATTTTCCTGCACATTTCTTCATCTTCAGCAAAGATGGTTTTAGCCTCCGATACAAGTGCTTCCTTGGCAGTTGAAATGCTTTGCGCAGCTTGCAGAGTATTTTCCATCCTCCTTAACGCCCAAAAAAGGTTGACAGCAGTTGGCCGTGAAGAGGCGAGTTTTTCAATATGCCTCGCTACATTTTTCTTGAATTCCGCTAATTCAGCGGTTGTTTCCTGTTTCGCACCAAGTGCAACACCAAATGCTGCAGTCAGTCCAATTGCTGGGGCTCCGCGAACTTTTAATGTCAAAATGCTGTCATATACATCATCAACAGAATGAAGTTCAATAAATTCAGTTATGGAAGGAAGGGCTTGTTGATTTAATAAGGTAATATGGGTATCATCCCATTGTACCGAATAAGGTAATGGTGCTAGTGTTGTCATGTGCAGGTCTCCTTTTAAATGGTTGAATAAGATGGCAATGTACGTTGCTTCAACGCTTCAATGACAGCTGGAACATCCAATTTTCCCCGGTTTTTAATTAAAAAAGCACCAATTTCCAATGTTGCCGTTTTGGCAGCGATCCTTGTTTCTTTATCTTCAATGATATTTAAATCGGCAACATGGGAAAGTCCGATGGTTCGCCGAATCAGTTCACAGCCAGCAAAGCCGAATGCATCTTTTTTGAATTTTGTCAGTAAATAAGGCAGATAACCTTTCACATGGCGAAATGGGCTTTTATTTTGGCCATCCCATAATTCGGAATAAGTTTCTTCAAAGGCCTTCCAACATTCATGAAGGTGTGTGTAAATCTCTTCCTTTCCAGCGCTATTACGTGTGATAGCCTGAAAGAGAAGGTTGGCGGTGTATTGACCTAGGTCAAAACCAACTGGACCATAAAAAGCGAATTCCGGATCGATAACCTTTGTTTCAGTTGCACTTGCAAATATACTTCCAGTATGTAAATCTCCATGAAGCAAGGCTTCCTGCTCGGTTTCGAAGCTTTGTTTCAGCTTAGCGACCTCAAGGATCACTTCTTTATCATCCCATATATTTTTGGCGGCATCAGTCAATTCCACCTCGAAATCTCCCGGGAGTTCCTCAAAAAATGGATCCGTGAAAATAAAGACTTCAGTGATTTTGCAGAGTTCGGGATTCGTGAAATGTCGGGCCACTTCCTTTTTCGCAGAGGGTTCTAAATGATAATCGGATGTATAAAATGCCGTTTTCGCCACATATTCACCAATATGCTGTGAAAGCAATGGATATGAATCTCCTTCGATCAATCCTGTTCTAACGATTTTCAAGTGCGATAAATCCTCCATGACCGTGATGGCAAGCTGTTCATCAGAATAATAGACTTGCGGTACGAATTCTGGGCAATAACTTCTGAAATGAATCAGCGCATTCGCTTCTATGGCAGCTCTTTTCAATGTCAGCGGCCAGCTCTCGCCAAGCACCTTGGCATAAGGGACCGCTTGTTTAATTATAATTCCTTTATTTGTGACTGTGTCTGTAATATGAAAAACATAATTTAAGTTTCCATCGCCGATTTCTTTACATGTTAAACTTGCATCCGCATTGACCAACCCAAGTTTTTTTGCAAGGGTTACAGCTGTTTCGTTTGTCAATCTCTTAAAATTTGAATGGTTTTGAGTCATTCTTTTCCCCTCCGGATTCAAAATAAGAATAAAAAAGCCTCTTTCATATAGAAAGAGGCAGAAGTTTTGGCTTCGGACCTCTTATCTTCCAGAATATGAATTCTGGTGGAATTAGCACCGTGCTCTGTGGATTTTATAATCCGGCGGTGAATCCGCCCCATTTCGCAATGGTATTACAGTCGGTTGCTGGGCTTCATAGGGCCTTTATCCCTCAGCCTGCTCTTGATAAGAGTAAATGTTTTCTGAAATTTTAATCTTCGGGAAAATAATATCAACTTTTTAAATAGTTTGTCAATGGGTAAATTAATAAAAATCAGGACGGCGATCTTCGAATACAGGTATTTTGTTACGTGCTTCCGTAACTTTATTGAAGTCCAAGGTGCCTGTCAGGAGTTCATTTCCTTCTCCGGCTTCACTTATGATATTCCCCCAAGGATCAATAATCAAGGAATGCCCGGCAAAGATATTATTGACATCAGAGCCTGAACGATTAACGGCTACAACATAGGCTTGGTTCTCGATGGCACGGCTAATCAATAAGGCTCTCCAGTGATCGAGTCTCGGCTTTGGCCATTCAGCCGTAACGAAGAGAACTTCGGCGCCTTTAGCGGTATGGGCTCGCTGCCATTCAGGGAAACGGATGTCATAACAAATGAAACCAGCACATATTTTTTCATCAAGAGTAAATAAACCATCTTTTTCTCCTGGCTTCAGGAAATGATGTTCATCCATTAATTGAAATAAGTGAAGCTTATCATATTCTTTTATGAGATTTCCCTGTTTATCGATGATTATCATGGTGTTATAGATTCCCTTGCTCGTTTTTTTCGCAATGGAACCGCCTACGATATGAATCTCGTGTTTCCTTGCCTGTGTTTTAAGAAATTCAATCGTTTTTTCCGCCTCTTGATCAGCAATCTCATTTAACCTGCTTAAGTCGTATCCGGTTGTCCAAAGCTCTGGTAAAATGATGATATCAGGTTCTGACCGTGCTGCTTTTTCCAACCATTGTTCCGCAACCTGAAAATTGATATCAGGTTGCCCGAATGCTATATCCATTTGTATACAAGCTATTTTCCAATTCATCGTTTAAAACCCCCACATGGTAAAAAATACTTTACAAGACTATGATAAACATATATCATTTGTGACTAGAATTTCAAGAAATTTCAGAGAAGGTGTATAAATGGTGCAATTCGAAAAATCCGGACAGCTTCAGGACCTGCCCAAGCAGTTTTTTGCCTCACTTGTCGCAAAAGTCAATGCCATCACGGAGCAAGGACATGATGTCATTAATTTAGGCCAGGGAAACCCTGATCAGCCGACACCGGACCATATCGTGAAAAGTTTGCAGTCTGCGGCCGAAAAAACAATTAATCATAAATATTCGCCATTCCGGGGGCATCAATATTTAAAAGACGCTGCTGCCGTCTTTTATGAACGTGAATACGGTGTCAAGCTGGATCCGAAAAGTGAAGTGGCGATTCTCTTCGGGGGAAAGGCAGGTCTTGTCGAACTGCCGCAGTGTTTATTGAATCCGGGTGATACGATCCTTGTTCCGGATCCCGGCTATCCGGATTATCTTTCCGGTGTTGTTTTAGCCCAGGCAAAGACCGAATTCATGCCCTTGACAGAAGAAAATGATTTTCTTCCAAAATACAGTGACATACATAAAGAAGTGCTTGATAAAGCCAAAATGATGTTCTTGAACTATCCGAACAATCCCACAGGTGCTTCTGCAACTGAAAGTTTCTTTGATGAGACCGTCTCTTTTGCAAAAGAGCATTCAATTTGTGTGGTCCACGACTTCGCGTATGGGGCGATAGGATTCGACGGAAAAAAACCAATAAGCTTTCTCCAGTCAGAGGGAGCGAAGGAAATAGGAATAGAAATATACACACTATCGAAAACATACAATATGGCAGGGTGGAGAGTCGGATTCGCAGTGGGGAATAAGAGTGTCATAGAAGCTCTTGAACTATTACAAGACCATCTTTATGTGAGTCTCTTCCCGGCGATACAAGAAGCTGCGGCAAGCGCTTTGCTTGACTCGCAAACCTGTGTAGAGCAGTTAGTGCAGATGTACGAAGGGCGAAGGAATGTTTTCATAGAGGGATTGAGGGCAATCGGCTGGGATGTCAAAGCTCCTGCGGCATCATTTTTTGCCTGGCTCAAGGTACCTAAAGGTTTTACGTCCGAGACTTTTGCAGACTATTTATTAACGCGTGCACATGTTGCTGTTGCTGCAGGGAATGGATTTGGTGAATTTGGCGAAGGATACGTCAGGGTAGGGCTGCTGACTTCGGAAGAACGGCTGAAAGAGGCTGTAGAACGGATAAGTAGATTAAATATATTTTAACCACAATGATAAATCCGATTAATTCACCCTAAAATAGTTAAAACTTATTGACAAAGTAGGAATTACCTGTCAGAATACAAAATAAATTCTTAATCTTTCGATACTTGGATGCAAATATATATATCAGCGTTTTCTTATTTTGAGCAGGTGGAGGGACTAGCCCTATGAAGCCCAGCAACCGACCGTAATTCCATTGTAAAATGGGGCGGAATTCTTCGCCGGATTTTTCTTGAAATCCACAAGGCACGGTGCTAATTCTTGCAGCCAATGGCTGGGAGATAAGAAGATGGCTTTTTAAAGCCTCTTCTTTATGAAGGGGCTTTTGCCATTTTGAGACCATTTCAGGTTAATGACATCGAGAGTTTACTAACGTGATATAGGAGTGATCAAATGAGCGAGATAGTCGCTACTTATTTAATTCATGATTCTAAGGGAAATCATGAGAAAAAAGCAGAGAGCATTGCCTTAGGATTGACTGTCGGGACATGGACGGACCTGCCCCATTTGGTCCAGAAACAACTGGAAAAACATAAGGGACGCGTCGTATCGGTGACACCGCTTTCTGAAGAAGAGAGGGCAAACAGCTACTTTAATCGTAAAATATACCGGTCGCTTATTAAAATTGCCTATCCGGCAAGGAATTTCTCCAATGATTTACCTGCAATCCTCACGACGGTCTTCGGCAAACTTTCATTGGACGGAGAAATAAAACTTATCGACTTGGATTTTGTCGGCGATATTCAAAAAGCCTTTCCCGGGCCGCAATTTGGCATTGAAGGCATTAGGAAAAAGGTTGGCGTATTTAACCGGCCTCTGGTGATGAGTATCTTTAAAGGTGTATTAGGAAGAGACCTGACATTCCATAATGAGCAATTGAGGCAACAAGCATTAGGAGGTGTCGACCTAGTTAAAGATGATGAGATCCTCTTCGACCAGGAACTGACTCCATTTTTCGATAGAATAAGAACGGGAAAAAGAATATTGAATGATGTCTATGAAACCACTGGCCACCGTACTTTATATGCTGTCAATCTATCAGGGAAAACATTCGAATTATTGGATAAGGCAGAGCAAGCGGCTGATGCAGGGGCAGATGCCTTGTTGTTCAACGTTCATACATATGGTTTGGATGTATTGCAGGCCTTGAGTGAACATGATCGTATCAAGCTGCCGATCATGGCGCACCCTGCATATAGCGGGGCATTGGCAGCCTCATCATTTTATGGGGTCGGCTATCCATTATTGCTTGGTAAATTAGTAAGGTTATCAGGTGCGGATTTATCCTTGTTCCCGTCCCCTTATGGAAATGTCGCACTTGAAAAAAAGGAGACCTTGGCGATTGCTGAAGCTCTGACAAAAGATGAACTTTCATGGAAAAAAGCCTTCCCTGTTCCTTCTGCTGGCATTCATCCGGGCATGGTTCCGGACCTAATCAAGGACTTTGGAATCGATAGTGTGATTAATGCCGGAGGTGGAATTCACGGGCATCCTGATGGAGCAGAGGGCGGAGCAAAGGCTTTCCGTTCTGCTGTGGAAACCGTACTGGCAGGAAAGGACCTATCTGAAGCGGCTGCTGAGGATGAAACACTAAAAAAAGCTCTTGTGTTATGGGGAGGCCTATAAGAAATAATGAAACCGATCATCTTTTGTGATTTTGACGGAACGATCACCAACACGGATAATATCATTTCCATCATGAAGAAATTTGCGCCTCCGGAATGGGAAGCGTTGAAAGACGGTGTCCTTCAGCAAAAAATCAGTATATCTTCAGGAGTAGGGGATATGTTTTCCCTGCTTGATAGCGGCTTGAAGGATGACATCATCCAATATGTAAGAAAGACGGCTGGCATTCGTCCAGGGTTTAATGAATTCGTTGAGTATACGAAACAAGTTAACATCCCTTTATATATTGTAAGCGGAGGCATGGATTTTTTCATTGCACCGCTTTTAAATGATATCTTGCCAACAGAGTCCGTTTATTGCAACCATGCATTTTTTGATAAGGAAAAGATTTATATTGAGTGGCCACATGCTTGTGATGATCAATGTAATAATGATTGCGGTTGCTGCAAGCCATCCATTATGAGGGAAATAGCGGGTGCAGAAGATTTTACATTCGTAATTGGAGATTCAGTAACGGATTTTGAAGCTGCCAAACAGGCCGATTTTGTCATAGCCCGTGACATACTGCTTGAAAAATGCGATAGGGAAGGGATTCCACATCAAGGATTTGAAACGTTTTTTGATGTCATTGATATTTTAAAGCAGCAGGAGGCGGTTAAAGCATGAACATTCATTCTAAGGAATGGCAGGAGCTGGCAGATATTAAAGTTGAACTGGCCGAAAGGGATTGGTTTATGGGAACTAGCGGGAATTTGTCCATTCGGGAGCCCAAAAGCCCTTTCTTTTATATTACGGCAAGCGGTAAGGATAAAAGGAAACAATCGGATTCGGACTTTTTACTGGTGGATTTAAAAGGAAAGCCAGTTGAAGAAACGAACCTAAGACCATCGGCCGAAACTTTACTTCATACAGTCATTTACCGGAAAACGAATGCGAACTGTGTACTCCATGTCCATACAGTTGAAAATAATGTGATATCCGAATTGTACGGAGATGAAGGCCAAGTTTCTTTTCGTAATCATGAAATCATTAAAGCGACCGGTCGGTGGGATGAGGATTCGGAACTTCGGATCCCTATCATATATAATCATGCTGACATTCCGCTGTTATCCGATAAGTTCGAGTCACATGTCGAAGAAGACTCTGGCGCCGTGCTGATCCGCAATCATGGTATTACGGTTTGGGGTAAAAGCGGACTCGAAGCAAAGAGAATACTTGAAGCTTGCGAATTTTTATTTCAATATCAAATGTTGCTTAATCAACAAAAGGCGTTTGCAGGTTCTTTAAGATAAACACTCATAGAGGAGGAATGAATGATGGCGACAATCAGATTCCATGAAACAAACGAGGTTATTGAAAACGGTGAACAGGTAAAAGAATTTTTAGAAACACAAGGGGTTATTTATGAGCAATGGGACATTTCTAAATTACCGGCCCATCTCGTGGAAAAATACGATTTAACAGATGCTGACAAGGAGGAAATCCTTGTAGCATTCCAATCAGAGATAACGGAAATCTCGGAAAGAAGAGGTTATAAAGCGCATGATATCATCACATTATCCGATGCGAATCCGAACTTGGATCAAATGCTTGAAAACTTTAAGCAGGAACATCACCATGAAGATGATGAAGTGCGTTTCATAGCGGGCGGAACGAGTATCTTTGCCATTGAAGGCAAAGATAACCAGTGGTTTGATGTACGCCTTAATCCAGGAGATCTTATTAGCGTTCCAGAATCAACAAGACATTATTTCACGCTTGCAGAGGATAGGAAAACTGTTGCTGTCCGCATTTTCGTTACAGCGGCAGGATGGGTGCCGATTTACGAAAAAGACGAAGTCCAAGCATGAATCAATGTTAAAAAACCAGCTTAAGAGCTGGGTTCAATTTGTCGAGAAAAGGAAAACGGAATGGTATCGTCCTGAAACTATGATTTTTTAAAACAAGACCAGATTCCCTAATGTTTTTTTACTGTATTCCTTATTGAATTGAAGAAATTTGCGACACTCCTGCCGAATAACTGGCTAGCCTAGACCCCACAGACGCTTGCGTCGAGGAGGCTTGGCAGACAGTCGGCGGAAAGAGAGCGAATTTCTCAAATCGACTGTAACGATTCTAAATAAAAACTTGCAGTCGAACTCGGTTTTCTTCAAATTTGTCTATGTCTGAAACCAGCTTAAGGGCTGGTTTTTTTATTTGGATCGGCAAGTGCGTTAGTATGATAAGTATGATAAAATTTAACCGAATCGAATTTAACCGGATTATAGGAGCAGATAAGAATGAATACAACCGAAGTATACATATTGGGCGGCTTTCTCGGCAGCGGGAAAACGACGCTTCTTCGAAATATATTAAAGCAGGAAAGTGACGCGGGCAGAAAAGTGGCCGTGCTTTTAAATGAGCTCGGCAGTGTATCGGTTGACAGCGGACTCATTGGTGATGAAGTGCCTCTGAAGGAGTTGTTTGACGGGTGCATCTGCTGCACAATTCAAGATAAATTGGAGGTTCAGCTTCATGAATTGCTAACCGAAAATGACCTGGATGCGGTTTATATTGAAACGACGGGTGCTGCCCATCCAGTTGAAGTATTGGATGGCATCATGTCGCCGATTTTCGCCAAAAGGCTGGAGTATAAAGGGATTATCACGGTAGTCGATTTATTAAGGTGGCGCGATCGCGAGGAACTGTCTCCGCAGCTTCGACAGCTGCTTGCCGAGCAAATTCACCATGCCGATTTCATTTTAATGAATAAAGCGGATTTAGTAAGTGAGATGGAGGCCGCACAGCTGATATATACGATACAGGCACTGAATACGGATGCTGTATGTTTATTGACGGAGTATGCAGACGTTTCCTTAAAATCATTGCAAGGGATGCAAAGAAATCGGCAAAATGGTCATCAAAAGCTTAATGTACATGACCATTTGCATTTAACTGCAGTCGTTCATACCTTTGAAGGTGCCGTGGCACAAACCGACTTTGAAGAGTGGCTTAGGTCCCTGCCTGAAACGGTATATAGAATGAAAGGATACATCTCCTTTACACATTCACAATACCCCCATTTATTTCAATACTCCTACGGAATGCCGATGTATATGAATGAAATGATGAAAATGCCATTGAATATCGTCATGATCGGGGAAAAGTTGGATGAAGAAATGTTGATCGGTCAATTGAAAGCTTTGGAAGCGAGAGCGGCCCTATAAACGTTTACCGTCCATATAAGAAGGGAATCATATAAGGAGACTTTCTTATCAAGGAGGCGGTATTAATGCCATGGAATAAGAACGATTACCCAAATTCGATGAAGAATCTAGATAAAGATGTCAGGGAAAAGGCTATAGAAATCGCGAATGCATTATTGGATGAAGGATATGAGGATGGAAAAGCCATTCCAATTGCCATAGACCGGGCTAAGATGTCGGTGGGAAAAGATTGAAAAAATGGTCAGACCCATTTCTGGGTCTGACCATTTTTATTCTTGCATTCCAAAGGCGGCAAATGTCTTTTCGTCTTCGATTAATCCGCACGCAGCACATTGCACCCGAACTTCAGGACCATTATAGGCTAGATGGAACGGCTGAAGGGAATCGTTCGAATATTGTTCAACAATCTCACCGGATTGCGGATCCTTTTTAACGGGGGTTGCTACTTGCTGAATGAGATTGAAGCGAGATTTATTTGTCCGGCAATTCGGACAACGGTATACTTGAGTCATTGTACTCACTCCTTTTTTGAATTTTAAAAAGCATGATCGTATTATTAAGATAGTATTTACGAACTTAATCAATAATATGTATAAATTAGTAATGGATGGAAGGGATACTATGAAAGAAAATATCAGGCAAGAAGAATTACTGGTGGCTTATTTAAGCATATGGAACAATCGTAAGATGACCGATGGAGGTGGTAGGGAAGTGTTGTCGGAACTCATCCGCCGTGAGCTTTTGGATGAAAATGCCCATCCCCGTGCCCGAAAACCAGTATTGGAGAAATTTTACCTCTGCATTAAACGTGTGATGGAATCTTCGCTTTCGGAAGAAATGAAAAATGCGATCGCCACGCTTTATATCACTGAATTGGAAAGATTATGATACGGATGCTTGTTGGCAAATATTCTTTTCCGCTTCATACTTTTTTCACAAATCATTGTTAAAATTTTTAAAAAATAGATATTTAATGAATAAGGAGCTTAAAATATGAAGTGGGGCATCGGGCTTTTTCTTGCCATCGTACTGCTTACTGGGTGTAATAGCGGTCATGCATTTACTAAAATCAATAAAAGTGAATCTTTCCTGGCGACGGTCAATATCAAGGATACTTCTTTGACTTTTATAGATGAAAATTATCATCCATTTGCAAAATGGGATATTTCAGAACCATTTACCGGAGCCCTGCTACTGGCAGACAAAGATACTATCCTGCTTTATGGAAAAGAGATGAAAAAAGTCCAAGTTTACTCATTATCGGCAGGAAAACTGATAAACAGTTGGGAAATTGGGAAAGGAATCGTCAATATGCAGTTGTTACGTGATGGAAAAAGCATCGTGGCGGTCAATCAAGCGAATCATTCCATTTATTTTTTAAATGCGGATGGGGAGGAACAGGATATTGTCAAGGTAGGTAAAAGCCCCTTGACCGTTCTTCAAGGAGAGCAAGCGAATCGTTTGTATGTGATTAATTTTGGTGATACCAAATGTTCAGTAATTAATCTTGAAACGAGAAAGGTCGATTTCGAATTTCCCGTACATAGTTCCAGCACTGGCACATTATTAAGGGAAGAAAAGGATGAAATATGGATCGGAGGACACGGTGATGGGGACCAAGTGGAAGAAGATCTATATATTTATTCGGCAAAAACAGGAGAGTTGAAGAAGAAGCTGAAGGCCCCCACCATGCCGATAAAGTTCCTTGAGAATGCTGAAGGCATATTTGTCCTTAGTCATGGTACAAGCTCCTTATATAAATTGAATGATCAATATGAGGAAGTGAAAAGCAAAGTGGTCGGCGTCAACCCCTTTGAAATGGCGAACTTCAATGAAGATGTGGTCGTGGCGGGATATGATAGTGATGAAGTGTATGTAATGGATGCTGAAACAGTCGATGTTAAAAAAACAATAAAAGTCGGCGAAGGTCCGTTCCAATTGATGTTGAGGGAGTAGATGACATGCATGCTTACACCATTTTAGTCGTGGATGATGAAGAAGATATGCGAAATCTAGTTGAAATGTATTTGCTGAACTCAGGTTATCGATGCCTTCAAGCTGCGAATGGAAAAGAAGCCATAAGGATGGTTGAAACAGAGGAAGTGGATTTAATCCTATTGGATATCATGATGCCAGGTATGGACGGTTTCTCCGTTTGTGAAGAAATTCGTGAAAATTGGGAGATCCCTGTGATATTTGTCAGTGCGAAAGGTGAAGAATGGGATAAGGTGAAAGGGCTGAAGCTTGGCGGCGACGATTATATCGTCAAGCCGTTCAATCCAGGAGAATTGGTCGCAAGGGTCGAAGCTGTATTGCGAAGGACAGGGAAATTATCATTGAATGAAGAGAATCAATACCATGTCCGATTTGGTAAAATTAGCTTGAACTTACAATCCAGAACGGTTTTGGTTGAAGGGAAGGCAATCAATTTAACCTTGAAAGAATTCGAATTGCTTTTATTCCTCATGCGTCATAAAAGCCAGGCACTCAGTCGTGAACAACTGCTTGAAAATGTATGGAGCGGGGAATATGGAGGATCTTTACGTACCGTGGATACCCATATCAAAACGTTACGAATGAAATTAAGAGCGGCCGATTACATTCAAACAGTCTGGGGAATCGGTTATAAGATAGAGGAAAAGAAATGATCAATAAATGGCAAACCCTCTCATTTAAATTATGGCTCACCATCATCACCGCCATCATCCTTTCTGTGCTGTTCGCTTACTCACTTTCTCAATATTATTATAAAAATCTATATGTGGAGAAGCTTAAAACGGATTTAGTCAATGAAGCGTCATTGCTGGGGGCGGATTATACCGGCGGTGAAATCAGTGATGACTTCAAGGGAAAAGTTGAATGGTTTAACAGCAAGAATGACAGCGAGGTCTTTGTCGTCAACAATCCCAGGGAACTGAGTGCCTGTCTGCCTTTTGAAATCAATTATGATACCCTTATTTCTGAAGAAGAACGGCAAATGCTTTTAGATGGGAAAGCCGTTGAAAAAGAGGGATATGAGAAAAGATTTGAAAAGAACATTGTAGCTGCTATCATTCCCCTTATTGACGAAGATCGCCTCGAAGGTATCATCTATACATATATTCCAGTAGATTCCATTACGGTCTTACTGAAGGAATTTGCTGCAAAATGGTTGGCAGCGGTCCTATTATTCTTAATTGTCGCGATATTTTTTACTACAAAATGGTTGAAAAGGCTAATCAGTCCGATTAAGGAAATCGAGACTGCAGCCCATCGTGTTTCAGAGGGGAATTATGACATACAGGTCCATGTAAGGAGCCATGATGAAATAGGTAAACTGGCAATAGCCTTTAATGATATGGCCAATTCCATCCATATGGAAGAAGAGAGAAAAAAAGAATTTCTAGAAAATGTAGCACACGAGCTCAGAACCCCGCTTAGTTACGTAAAGGGATACACGCAGGCCATATTGGATGGTGTCGTAAAAAATGATGAAGAAAAACGGAAATACCTTCATCTCATTTCAAGGGAGGCCCTTAGGCTGCAGCGGCTTGTGGGAGATCTGATGGACTTAACAAAAATGGATAATGATCCATTCTTGTTAAATAATATCCCGATTGCCTATGCCCAATTCATTGAAGACGTCCTTGTGAAATATGAACCGATAATAAAAGAAAAGCAATTGGACTTGCAGTTGAATCTGGATCCAGACCCGATTATTTTTGGGGATGAAGGAAGGATGGAACAGGTCCTACATAACATTTTTGATAATGCCATTCAGTACACCGATCCTGGAGGGTCGATCCATATTACTCTAATTCAGCATAAAGATGATTGTGAACTGCTGATTACTGACACGGGTAACGGGATCCCGGAAGCGGACCTGCCACATATCATGAATCGTTTTTACCGAGTGAACAAAGCACGCAGCCGTTTTGATGGCGGTTCAGGGCTTGGACTGTCCATTGTCAAAAAACTGGTGGAATTACAAAATGGTAAAATCGAAATAGAAAGCAAGGAAAAAAGGGGAACAAAAGTCAGGGTCATCCTACCGGTTATAAATGAAGAATGGAATTCATAAAAAGGGGATACGTTCAAAAATGAAAAAAATCGTATTATTTTGCATGACGTTAATTTTTTTGGCCGGATGCGGCAAGGAAGAGGAAATTCCGAAAATGTTAAATGTCGATTTATCTGTCAATCCAATTCAAGGTAAAGTGAATGAGCCTGTGAAATTTGAGGCAAAAGTGACTTATGGGGACGAAGCCGTGACAGATGCGGATGATGTCAGTTTTGAAATTTGGCTTGCGAATAGCGATGACCATGACAAAATTGCAGTAAAACATAAAAGAAACGGCATATATGAATTGGAAAAGGCTTTCGATGAAGAAGGAACCTATTATGTATATGCCCATGTAACAGCAAGGGATATGCACAACATGCCAAAGAAAGAATTCGTCATAGGGAAACCAAGCACTCCTGAACAAAATGGGGGGAAAAAGGAAATGGACGAAATGGATGATGATGAAGAAATGAAATGATGAACGACTATCAAAATCAAAACAATTCGGGAGTGAATCCGGATTGTTTTTTTATTTGAAAAATGGCCAAGGCATTAAGGTCGAAAGAATCAGGACAAAGACGGCGTGTCGAAGTTAAATCGAAAAATTTGTAACATAAAAGTAAAGAAAGTCATATTAAGTTGGTTAAATACGATATGTCAACAAAAAGTTATTAGTATTCAATGGAAATGGTTCTATGTAACTACCATTGACAAGTAATGGCTGGAAAAATATGAGTATATATACCACTGAAAGAAACATAGATAGGTAAAGCATTCATGCAAGTTTTCTCTGAAACTAGGATCATAATATTTTCTCTTTCGTATCCTGTTAAATTCGATGGAAATTGATGGTGCATTTATTACAAAAAGTGCATGTTATGATAATTCCAGAAGCAAAGCACCACACAAAACGAACATCACAGGAGGAAATACGAATGAAAAAGAAAATGTTTATGTCAGCAGCAGCGGCTGCAGCTATTATATTCACAGGAGTAGGAGCTAACCAAGCTGAAGCAGCCAACTGTGATACTGTTAAACAAGTAACTTATAAATCTATGAATCAAGAGGATATGCAAAAAGTCCTTAACCAATACCTAGCTAAATACAATATCACTTTACCTGCAGCGCAAGCACAACAAAAACCGGTTCAAAAACCAGTTCAAACGCCAGTTCAAACGCAAGGTCAAGATGCTGGGACAGTGAACCAAGCAAAACCTGAAGCAAAACCTGAAGCAAAACCTGAAGTGACACCTGAAAAATCAACTGATGAAAAACAAGAGACAAGCTCTGAATTAAGTGCTTTTGAACAAGAAGTTGTTAAATTAACTAATGCAGAACGTGAAAAACAAGGTTTGGCAGCTCTTAAAATCGACACTGAGTTGAGCAAAGTTGCACGTATCAAGTCTCAAGACATGAAAGATAAAAACTACTTTGATCACAATAGCCCAACTTACGGCTCACCATTCGATATGATGAAACAATTCGGAATCAGCTATAAAACAGCTGGCGAAAACATCGCACAAGGTCAACAAACACCTGAAGAAGTGGTACAAGCTTGGATGAATAGCCAAGGACACCGTGAAAACATCATGAACTCAAGCTTTACTCATATCGGAGTAGGTTACGTAGAATCTGGTAACTACTGGACTCAACAATTCATCGGAAAATAATAGATTAGTAAAAAAGCGCATCCCATTATATGGGGTGCGCTTTTTTTATGAGAAGGGATCATGCCATTCCAGAAATGAAGTCTAGCGGAATCTAAAAGGATTTCCAAGAACTAACAGGAACCGCACCTTATCATCAGTGAGGTCCATGTAAATCAACTTAAATCTCGGATACATCGATTTCTGAATACTGTGTGTTGAAACTTTTCTGAAGACGTATTTCCAATGTTGATTCTTTATATTGGGCTGAAGCCCCTTTTTTCTTAACAAGTGCGGGGAGTGTTATGACATGTCGATCCGATTCTTCAGGAATCCCCTCGATGATGGATTGGTTAGAAGTATGGTAAAGCTTCATTTTCTTCAGCCAAGATTCATTTTCTATGGGTATTCTTACAAAGACATATAAGTGAGTTTCAAATACTTCGGCATGTAAAGGATGTTCAGATCTGGCATTTTCTTTTTGTGGGCGGCCATCATTTTGGTTCATCATACCTTGCATATTGTCAGGGATGACTTGTGAAAATACTTTTTCAATAAATGATTGTACATCACTTTGCTGCATATTTTTCATAAAGTCCTTTTGGTTTGGGTTATTCTTAAAAGAAAAAAGTGAATTCCAGGGAAACATATTGAATTCCTCTCTCCTGCTTATGGTCTGACAGGTTTATTTGTTATATTTTATGCAGCTAAAGCCCATAGGTTCTTTTCTATAATTACTAAATTATAGAAAATGGAATAAACTTATGTATAATGAAGTAAAATCCATTTGATAAAGAGGGTAGGCCTGTGGATGAAAAAGTAGCTTTTATTACTGGTGGAGCAACGGGAATCGGCAAAAGGATGGCATTTTCACTCGCGGATAATGGAATGTCCATTATCATTACTTATCGAAAAAGTAAAAAGGCAGCTTTAGCGTTAGTGGATGAATTACAGGAAAAATACCATGTTAAGGCACTTGCGATTAAAGGTGACTCGTCAAGTGAAGAAGATTGCCGCAATATTTTGCAAAAGATTTTGGAGGCCTTTGGCCATGTTGATATCTTCATTCATAACGCAGGGCCATATATGCATGAGCGTAAACACATGACTGAATATGGCAGTGATGAATGGAAGTACATCATGGATGGAAATTTAAATGGTTTTTTCTATTTTGCGAAGGAACTTATTCCGCAAATGAGAAGTAGAAACTGGGGCAGAGTCATTACATTAGGGTTTGAACGGTGTGAAACTGCACCAGGCTGGATTTATCGTTCTGCTTTTGCCGCGGCAAAGAGCGGCTTGACCTCCTTGACAAGAACTTTAGCTGCCGAAGAAGCTACACATGGCATCACCGTGAATATGGTTTGTCCTGGTGATATCGTAGGTGATTGGAAAGAGGGGGAAATCAGGGGCGCGAGGGCAGAAAAGGATGATACGGTTCCAGTCGGCAGACCGGGTACGGGGGAAGATATAGCGAGGGTCATCGCGTTCCTTTGTGATGAAGAGTCAGATTTCATTACCGGCAGCATCATACCGGTAACAGGCGGTAAGGATGTTCTTGGGAAAATATATAAAGCCTAGCGTGAGAATGAAAAGGGTGAGGCCGGTAATCCAGCCCCACTCTTTTTTTACGCCATTTTTTTATATTTCACTTGCTGTATGAATCGTAAGCGAGCCGCCAAGCCTATAGCTCCGAGAGCCAAGCCGGTAATTAAGCCGATCCAATACCCAAAAGCTCCCATATCGGTATAATTTGCAAAAAAATAACCAATGGGAAGCCCGAGAATCCAGTAGGAGACCAGTGACATCGCAAATGTGACATTAACATCTTTATAACCACGCAAAATACCCTGAATGGGTGCCTGGAGGGCATCCGATATCTGAAAGAAGATGGCATATATTAAAAAATGTGAAGTCAGCATCATAACCTCATGATCTTTAGTGTATAAAGAAGCCACAGGTTCACGGAAGAGGAATAGGATGGTCGACAAAACGAACGACATCGTCAAGGCCATCGATATGCCAATCCAGCTATACACCTTTGCATCTTTATAACGAGTTGCCCCAATTTCATATCCAATGACGATCGTCAAAGCCATGGATATACTTAGCGGTATCATATAAAGCAGGGACGCAAAATTCATGGCAATCTGATGCGAGGCAATTGTCACGGTATCATACTTACTCATCAAAAGGGTGACGGCCGAGAAAATGCTTGTTTCAAAAAAGATAGCCAGCCCGATGGGTACCCCAATCAATAATAAAGCCCGCCATTCTTTCCAGGAAACCCGGAAAAATTCATTGAAAACCTTATATGTCGAAAACGGGTTGATTTTTATTACAACAAGGATGGCCACCAGGGCAATTAACCAATAAGTAATGGCAGTGGCGTACCCGGAACCGACACCGCCAAGTTCGGGGAACCCAAACTTCCCGTAGATTAACAGGTAATTAAAAAGGACGTTTACCGGAAGTGCACATAAGGTGATGATCATGGAAATCCTGGTCTGCCCCAGAGCATCAATGAAGGCCCTTAACGCATTATAAACGAATAAAGGAATGATTCCGAGTGAAAGTGCGATCAAATAATCATGAGCAACCATGTGGACACTATCTTCAAGATCCATGGCATTCAATACGGGGTTCAAAGAAAACGCCCCAATGATTAATATGAACAATGCTAAAGCGACAGCTAAATAAATGGCCTGCATCACGGAATAGGAAACGGATTTAGACTGCCTGGAACCGATCAGCTGTGAAACCACCGGCGTTAAGGCAATCAATATCCCGCTCAGCCCCGTGTATACGGGTGTCCATAGCGAACTGCCGATGGAGACGCCAGCAACGTCCTGAGTGCTGTATTGTCCCGACATCATCACATCAAAAAAGGTCATGGCATACATGCTGATTTGGGTGATCAGGATAGGTATCAATATATAAAATAACAGGCGGATCTTTTGTGATTTAGTATAAGTCTGATTCATCAAAGTACCTCAATATCAATATTTGGAATTTTCAACACAATGAAAGAATTATATCACATAAGCATGTGATGTTTTAAGAGTTTTTATTTGAAGCTAAAAAAGACTTGCCGTTTAGGGCAAGTCTCAGACTATAGACAAACTCGATATTTAATGAAGATTGCCTACTTTTTTTTAGGCAGAGTAATATATGAACGTTGATTTCCACTACAGGCACTCGCTTTCCGTGGGCGGTCCGGGAGCCTCCTCGGCGCTTTTGCCGCCTGTGGGGTCTCCCTTGGACGCGCTCTTCCCGCAGGAGTCTCGTACCTTCCGTTACAATCAACTTTGTTTAAAAATTCTTATGGAACCCCTTTTGTCAGTCGCGCATGGATTCAAAATCATTCATGGCTTCCATATTTGAGTCTTTTTGAAGAATGAAGGCTTGGGACGGAATGGCAATTTGTACATCTTCCTGTTCCAATATCTCCATTATTTTAAAGTTCACATCTTCTTTGATTGATAAATATCCTCCAAAGTCCGTCGCTTTCGTGAAGAAATAAAGGTAAAGATTGAAACCGGAATGACTGAACTCATCAAATTTAACCAAAATCGTTTCCGGATGGACTTCAGGATGATCAATCAGCATTCGTTCTATGCCTTTAATGACATTTTCCAATTTTTCTTTTGGTGTCGTGACATTCACACCTAAATGGAAGGCAATCTGTCTTTTTCCCATCTTGGACCAGTTGATGATCGGTTCATTCGAAAGGGTCGCATTTGGGACTGTAACTAGAGCTTGGGCAAAAGTCCGAACTTTGGTGCTTCGGAATGTGATGTCTTCAATGGTTCCCTCCACACTTGGAGTTTTGACCCAATCTCCTATGGTAAAAGGTTTTTCGGTAACGATGACGATCCCCCCGAAGAAATTGCTGACTGTATCTTTAGCGGCAAGAGCGAAAGCCAATCCACCCAATCCAAGCCCTGCAACGAATCCATCGACATTAAATCCCCATTCTTCCGCAATGATGGAGGCAGCAAAAGCAATGATGATTAATTTTATGATTTTCGTAAAGAACGGCATGACGATTTGATCGACTTCAAGCCCGAATTTACCTACTAATTTCGGAAATAAAATGGTTAAGATCGAACTGAGATTGAAAATCGTCCAAAAGAATAAGAAGACAAAAAACGTTCTGTATATTTTCGATCTTAATTCAAGCGAAGGTGTGTCGATCGGAAAATATTGCAGTGATATAATAACACCAATTAAAACGATAAGCGATCTTACGGGCTGTTCAATAGCGAGCATTAAGTTGGCGGCAAATTCTACTTTACGTTTTTCTGCAATTCGTAGAAAGAACTTGAATATATATGTAGTAAATACTTTCCGAAGTAAAAGGAAGATTAGGAAAATGCCGATTGAAATTCCTAATTTGGTCCAGGCTTCGATTCCATCAAATTGATCGAGTGATTCAGAAACTTCTTGCAATGTATTACTCCTCCAATGTATCTTGTAGTATTGTAGAATACTAAGATTATAATATATTCATGCTGAAAAAGGAAAAATAATCGATGATTACATTCCTGACGGGGATTTTGCGGTTCACTGAATACTTTTTCAAGTTATTAATGGCAAGGATATATGGTAATATGGATGCAAAGTGATTTTTTAAGTTTGGAAGGTGGAAATATTGACTAAGAAAATAGTATTTACCGGAGGCGGTTCTGCCGGTCATGTATCTGTTAATGCAGCAATCATCCCGGAATTTTTAAAGCATGATTGGGATGTTACTTATATTGGTTCAAAAAAAGGCATTGAAAAAAATATCATTGAAACGGAATTTCCCGAGGTCCGTTATGAAACGATTTCCGTTGGTAAATTCCGACGTTATCTATCTGTTGAAAATATGAAAGACCCTTTCCGGGTCATAAAAGGGATTTTTGATGCACGAAAAATATTAAAAAAAACCAAGCCGGATTTCATTTTTTCTAAAGGTGGATTCGTTTCGGTTCCAGTCGTTTTGGCAGGCAGGATGCTGAGAATACCGATTGCGATACATGAATCGGATTATACTCCTGGTCTGGCTAATAAGATAGCCATGCCCCTTGCATCGAAAATTTTCACCACTTTTCAGGAAACGGAAAAAGACCTTCCGAAAGAAAAGGCCATGTATCTAGGCGCTGTATTACGCGATGGGATTTTTAAGGGAAGCGCTTCTGCTGGTAAGTCATTCTGTGGATTCACCAATAACAAACCGGTGTTACTCGTTATGGGCGGGAGCCTTGGAGCCGTAAAAATCAATAATGTGATTACAGATAACCTAGATGCCTTATTAAAGGATTACCAGATTATACACATTTGCGGGAAGGGAAATGTGAAAGCGGAATTGAAACAAAGGGGATATGCTCCTTTTGAATTCGTACATGAAGAATTATTCGATCTTTTGGCGGCTGCTGATGTCGTTGTGTCAAGGGCAGGTTCAAATTCAATCTTTGAATTCCTTGGTTTGCAAAAGCCGATGCTGCTTATCCCTCTAAGTGCCAATGCATCCCGCGGAGATCAAATCCTGAATGCGTCAAGCTTTGAGAAACAGGGGTTTTGTAAAGTCATTCAAGAAGAAGAGTTAAATGACCGGATTTTTAATGCTACATTAGCAGATTTATTGGAACAATCGAATGAATATCAAGAAAAAATGCGTCAAAAACGTCCATTCAAAACGGCAGCTGAAATGTATGAATTATTACTTCAAGTAATGGCTGCAAAAAAATAAGTATCAATCCCCTCTATGCCGCATATCTTTTTCGAACAGAGGAGGGGGCAGAATGGCTTATGAATATTCAAAAGGATGGTTCATTCAGCAGCTAAAAGCTGCAGGGATAAGCTATCATCCAATTGAGAAAAAAAAGCTGGAGCTGTATAAAACCTATATTCTTAGGCGTTTATACGACGATCTCCAAAAAAGATAAATCATAAAAAAGAACCGCAACGTCATTGACGTTGCGGTTCTTTTTATTTTATAGAAAATTACTTATAATAGGAAAAAAACAGGAAATGAGGATACCTGCGATAGCCATTGCCGCACCTGCGACAGCCCCGGTGAACTCACTTTCCTGGGCAGCTTGAGCAGTACCAAGGCCATGGGCGATCGTACCATAAGCGATACCACGAGCGAAGGGCATCGTGATGTTTAGTTTATCCATCATTTTTGGAGCGACCATCGTACCCAGCACCCCAGTCAAAATGACGAAGGCTGCTGATACATTGGAATTTCCGCCATAAAGTTCCGTGATTTCAACAGCGATGGGCACTGTAATGGATTTAACCGCCAATCCTTGAAGTATGAATTGCGGAAGTGAAAATGCTTTAGCGATGGCGAAGGCAATGATCAATGTGACCATAAGACCAAATATCATACCGCTAATTGCCGGCATTGCATATTTAACGATTATCTTTCTATTTTTAAATAGTGGTACTGCCAAGGCAACGGTAGCCGGTCCCAGGAAATAGGTGATGATGTCTTTTCCCGGTGAATAATCTTTGAAGTCCAAACCGCTGATCAGCAGTATGAGAATTATTGTAACCGTACTGAAAAATACAGGCGTCGTAAAAGGTGATGGATGTTTAGCATATATTTTCCTTCCAATGAAATAAGCAAGGATGGTTATCAAGATGCTATATGTTGTGATGAGCGCTGTCATGCTGCTTAACCTCCCCTCTATGGGATAGTTTCTGAACAGTCCAAGCTGAAACGATGAATCCAAATATCAGGCTGACTCCCAATGTAAGTGCCAATGGCAAACCGAATTTAATGAAAAGCCATCCCATGGTCATTAAACTGATTGAAATCGGGATGAAGAAAAAGGCTAGGTGCTTGACCAAAAATCCTGAAGTAAGTTCAATCCATTCGACTTTTATAATCTTCGTCTGTAATAAACTGAATAACAGAATCATGCCGATGACGTTGCCTGGTATGGGTAAATGAAGTAAATTGGCTAAAAAATAGCCGAGCTTGCAAATGATGAGCAGGAAGATTAGCTGCACGATAAAAGCAAATGTTTTTTTCATGATTAAGTCCTTTCGATGATGCTTTGAATATATTGATGAATTGGTCAATTGTATTCATTATAAAAAACTATCCCTAAAAAGAATAGGGATTTGCAGCAATCTATCTTAAACTTCCTATGTAAATGCAAAAAAGAGCTTTCCAGGTTTGGAAGCTCCGGCCATTATATGAAAAGATAAACAAAGCCATGTTGAAAAGCGCTTTATGCTTCAAGTAACTGCTGCTCATCATCATCATGCTGTCTAAGGATATGAAAGGTGTATAAATCTTTAGGGATTTCATACAAATCGTAGATATCTCCTTCATGATTGATCTGATCATAAAGGGATTTTCTTGTTTCGTTGGCATTGACGGCATAAGGAAGCTTCTCTGCAGCTTTTATAGAGCGGATATTCTTTTTGCGAATACGCATGAAGACCGTTTCCAAACCGAGCTCGAAAAAAAGCTCTTTGAAGAAAGCGTCTTTTGCAATGGCATTATACCCTTTTCCATGATATGGTTTGCCAAGCCATGTGCCTAAGAAACCTGCACCATTTTCAATATCGTATAAAGAAATACAACCGATGGGATTTTCCCATTCATCCAAGATTGTTCGTGAAATGAGTTGCCCAGCATCTTCGGCTTCGATCGTTTGCTTAGTGATGAAAACATATTCTTCATATGAATCTACCTTATGGCGCACGAAAGGGAAGACATCTGGATGCGTCATTTGTTCATAAAGAGAAAAACAATCTGTGAAATCTCTCTTTTTTAACATTTCCGTCCCTCCGTTTGAGGGCAGTTCTTATGCGTAGTCGCTGCCCACCCTCGAAATTTTTTAAGTCGTTCATCAAAAAATTTCGGGGTGGGAATCGAACCCACTAGAACCGGAAACCGGTGGCGCACCATTTGCCTTCCCTATTTTTATTGTCAGAAAATATGCAAATCTAAAGAACCTTACGAAGGTATAATACTAAAAAAAAAACGGTTTGGGAATAGGTTTTTTGCCTTTTTTTTTCGTCAAATTTCAACTTTTTCTCGAAGGGTGAAATCGTAAGGCAAACGCCTGCATTTTTCCTTGAAAAACTGGTTTTTTCGCCCGCTTTTTTCTTTAAAATTTACCTGTGAATTGCATGAATAAAATGATTGCGCCGAGGGCCCACACATAAATGGAGAATATTTTCAGTGAACGCTTTTTTAAGAAATCGATCATCCATACTACGGCTATATAACCAAAGATTGCTGCGGCCAGGGTTCCGACGAAAAGCGCAGTGAGTGGAAGCCGTTCAACATCTCCAGTGAAAATCGGTTTCATCTGAAAAACGATGCCCCCCGTAATGGCAGGAATTGAAAGCAAAAAGGAAAAATAGGCTGCAGTGGCCCTATCTAATCTGCAGAAGAGGCCGGCGGCAATCGTTAGTCCGGAGCGCGAAAGAGCAGGCATGATGGCAGCAGCTTGGAAGGTACCGATAATCAGCGCATCTTTAATGGAAATTTCATTAAGAGATTTGGCTCCTTTTTTCACTCCGTCCGCTACCCATAAAATCAGTCCGGTCGCTAAAAATTCCCAGCCTATGGTGACACCTGTTTTTGAAAGGCCATCAAACCAATCCCCGAGTAAAATGCCGGCAATCACTGCAGGAATCGTCCCGGCAATGAGAAGCAGAGTCATTTTGGAAAACGGATTTTTCAAAATGGCAATTATGTCATTCTTATAGACGACCAATAACGCCAGCAATGTACCGATGTGGAGCATGGTATCCAGAAAAATGCCTGCCTCGTCAAGATGGAAAATATGCCGTCCTAAATATAAATGTCCAGTACTTGAAATAGGTAAAAACTCAGTCAAGCCTTGAATAATCCCAAGGATGAAGGCTTGAAATTCATTCAGCAAAAAAACATCACTCCATTCTAGATGGTATAGGACAATCCATTATTTAAACTGTATGCACAAGAATGATGAACATGTCCGGATTTTAGTGGCATTATCAAGAAAAAGCAGTCCAATTTTACCTTTTTTCGAATAAAATGAAAGGAAAAATGAAACTATTTTTCATTTGATTCGTAATTATTCATATGAGAAAGGAGGAGAAGACACTATGCCTACTAAAGATGAAAGAGTGTTTGCTGCCCTTATTTATGTGATCAGCTTTTTTACAGCCTTTATCGGTCCTTTGGTGATTTGGTTATTAAAGAAGGACTCGTCACAATTTGTGGATTATCACGGAAGGGAATACTTGAATTTCTTTATTTCCTACACCGTATATTCAATAGTCGCAGGGATACTCACTATAGTATTGGTTGGATTCTTGTTATTGCCGGTTATCGGGATAGCTTTAGTCGTATTCACCATCATTGCTGCTGTTAGGGCTTATGAAGGAACGGATTACAGGTTCCCGTTGATTTTCAGGATATTATAGAGTGATGTAAAAGGAGGTTTCCGTTCAATTCGGAATTCTTTGGAGACTGTAGACAAACTCGAAGAAAAGCGAGTTTGACTGCAGTTTTTTTATTTTGCTCTTTTCGTAAAGATTGTTGTTTTTAAAACGAAACGATTTAAGGTTGATTGGAGCGGAAGTGCGAGACTCCTGCGGGTGCAGCGGGACAGGTGAGACCCCGCAGGCGTTCACGCCGAGGAGGCTTACCGCCCGCCCCGCGGAAAGCGAGCATTGGAGGGGAAATCAACCACACCGCATTACTTGGTGAATAGCAACAAAGTATGCGAAAACAGCCTTTTATTTAGACCACGTTCCAGTGGATTTCAGAAATCAGCTCACTTTCCGCGACTGCCTGGCAAGCCAGTAATTCGGCAGGAGTGTCGCAAATTTCTTTAATCCAATAAGGAATACAGTAAAAAACATTAAGTATAAACTAGTCTTGTTTCAAAATTAAGCAGAACCCCATTTTGTCTACAATAGGATTCCGATCAATTCGGAGTCATTTTTTATGAACCGTGTTGGGAGTTACCTTTCATTAAAAGGGAATAGATCACATTAAATCGAATAAAGTATTATGATAACGGCTTTCATGCACTTTTAGGAAGCGGGTGCAGGGCGGATTGTGGTACTGCTAATCAATGGCCGTCCTTGAGGCGGCAATCTTTCTTGTAAGGAGTGAGGAGCAGAGCGGGATATGAATATACGGGAATATTATCAAAAAACGAGCAATTCAAATTTTCATGCATCTTGGATATCACTCCTTTTGGCCATTGTATTTTTCATTTTCCATATTTTTAAAATGATACCGGGCAATATATTATTGATCACGTCTCCTTTTATTTTCTTTAGCATTGCCCAATTTGTCAGTCATCGTATATATGAAAATAGAATGAAGGAATTGCCGGATGAACTAGTCGGAACGAATACCGGGTTATTAAAAAATGAACATGTTTTATTGACTTTTATGCCAGCACCAACATTGCGCCTGCTGCTCTTTGCGCCGGATGGGTCACTAATGGGCGAGATACGGGATTTGAATATGAAGTGGTTCATGTGGATGATTCCCAATTTCTTGTCGATGCTCCTGGCCAAGCGATATGAACTGGTGGACCATGAGGGGCGTTTGCTGGCTATGTACCAAATCAAAAGGGGACTATTCAATAAAATGACGATCATGGATGATCAGGGCGGCATTATTGGATCATATCAAGAAAATCGGTCATTCGTGAAAATCAATGGGATGATCTATAAGGAAGACGGTACGGAATGGATGCCCATTGAAACGCCGGGAAACATGAATTCTTTCGAGATTGTCACAAAAGACGGGGAAAAAATCGTTTCATACCAAGAAGGCTGGATGCCTTTGGAGTGGGGGAAACGATTCAAGACAAATACACCCATACTTTCTTTTTCATCAAATGTTGCTGAAATTCCTAAAATCATCGTTTTTGGTTTCTGTGCAGCCACTCTGAATCATCGTTCAAATTGACAATGGTTACCCTTTAGCAAATCTTTTAAAAATTTGATATAATACTAGAGAGATTCATAGATTAATAATACATATTGAAAAGGTGGTAATTATGAGTTTACTAAATGAGATTCTTGATTATAATGAACAGTTTGTAGAAAAAGGTGAATATGTCAAGTATAGAACGGATAAGTTTCCTGAGAAACGTATGGTCATCATAAGCTGTATGGACACTCGGCTCGTTGAACTCTTGCCAAAATCATTGAATGTCAAAAATGGCGATGTCAAAATCCTGAAGACTGCCGGTGCGATCGTCTCCCACCCATTCGGAAGTGTTATGCGGAGTATCCTTGTTGCTATTTACGAGCTAAAGGCGGATGAAGTATTGGTCATACCTCACCATGACTGCGGGATGGCATCAGTCGATGCGGATTCTGTAATGGACAAGATGATAGAACGTGATATACCAAAGAGCACCATCGATACACTGGGAGCTGCAGGAATCGATATCCGCAGTTGGCTTCGCGGATTTGATGATGTTTATGAAAGTTGTAAGAACAGCGTGGAAGTGATTAAAGGACATCCTTTGATCCCTAAAAATATTCCTGTACATGGTCTAATCATTTCCCCTGATACAGGTAAGCTGGAATTGGTAGTCGATGGGTATTCGGAAGAACAAAAATAATATATTCATCGAGGCTGTCGGGATCATTTCCGGCAGTTTTTTTCAAATTTTTATCATTACTATTTATTTTTATCCTTTTTTTTGTTAAAATCGCCAAGTGTAGTTTGTCACTAATACAAACGGGTGGGCGAGGGATAAATTTAATAAGGATACAACATGAAGAAATTAAACTTGGAAACGTTTTTTCATTTTTCCGACTATGGAACGAATGGTAAACGTGAAATCCTTGCTGGAGTGGTCGGCTATTTTACGATAGTCTATATTCTCATCGTTAATTCCCTGATTTTATCGGAAGCGGGCATACCGATTAATGGTGCAGTGATTGCCACGATTCTTTTATCTGCTTTAAGCTGTGTCATGATAGGGCTTTGGGCGAATGTCCCAATCCTTCTCGTTCCAGGAATGGGCGTTAATGCCCTATTTGCTTATACCATGGTTCAAGGAATGGGGCTATCTTGGCAATCGGCTCTTGGTGCTGTGTTTATCTCAGGGGTAATTTTTGTAATCATCGCTTTTACAAAATACTCTAAGTTAATCAGTGATTCGATTCCAAGTTCGATAAAAGAAGCCATATCTGTCGGACTTGGCTTATTCTTGATGTTAATCGGTCTTGAAAAGGGCGGGATAATCACAGGAGGTTCATCATCAATCGTCGCACTCGGAGATTTAAGCGATCCAGCGGTGTGTGCAACGGTGTTGACCTTTTTACTGGCAATCACGCTGTTCATCAAGAATGTCCCCGGTAATTTCATGATTACCATCCTGGCAGGCAGTCTCATTGCCTTTTGGTTCGGGACGGTTCAACTATCGGAAATCCATTTTTCAGGCATAGACACAGCTTCCTACAGCAATCTTTTCTTTTCATTATCGTTCCTGGAAGCAAACCGGATAGAATTCTGGATAAGTGTATTTGCGATGACGATGGTTCTTGTTTTTGAAAATATTGGTCTTGTACACGGGCATGTAGACAGTATCAACCGCCAGGATGCCTATAAAAAGTCGCTGCAGGCGACAAGTGTGTCCGTTCTATTATCAGGCTTATTCGGTTCGAGTCCTACCGTTGCAACAGTAGAAACGGCAGCTGGAATCGCATCAGGAGGCAGGACTGGTTTTACTTCAGTGGTGACGGGCGTGCTATTCATTCTATCACTGTTATTTATACCGGTGATTAAAGTAATCCCTGATAGCGCCATTGCCCCCATCTTGATTATCATTGGCATTTTGATGCTCGGAAACATAAAAAAGCTGAATTTCAGTGATTTAACCGAGAGCATACCTGCAATCATGATCATCACGATCATTCCTTTCACATACAGTATTGCCGATGGAATGGCATTCGGTTTCATCCTGTACCCGTTCTTGAAGCTTGTAACTGGAAAAGCAAGAGAAGTGTCAGCCCCGATGTATGTGAGTGCCGGAATGTTTATCATCTATTTCATCATTGGTATGATCGATTAATATTTCAATAGAGCGGTTGGGATGAGTTCATTCTTATTCCAACCGCTCTTCTTATTGGTCTTTTCGTCGCAAAAAATGGATTTAATGTGATTTACGCGATGACACATCCATCTTGAAAATGCTATGATATAGAATATTAAAAAATGATAAATGAAAAGCAGCATATTAGAGGATGTGACAGGATGATTATTGAAGGTTTAAAAAGCCATGGTTCAGGAAATGATTTTTTAATCATTGATGAATTGACTACAACCCTGACGTTTACTGAAGAAGAGCGGAAAAATTTCGCGAAGGCCCTATGCAATAGGGAGAAGCTTGGAGCGGATGGAATTTTATTCGTAATGAAAAGTGAACATGCCGATTGCCGGATGCGTGTCTTTAATGCGGATGGATCGGAAGCCTCGATGTGCGGCAACGGACTTCGCTGTGTTGCACGTTACGCGAACGACGTTCTAGGGCTAGATAAAATGATCGTGGAAACCATGAAGGCGAATCTACTCGTGGAAAAAACGGAAGATATTTATGAGGGCATTCCGACTTTCAAGGTGGAAATTTCACCAGTAAGTTTTAATGTGAAGGATTTACCTCTTGTATTGGCTAAAGAACAGCTGCAAAACGAACCAATGCCGGAACTTCATGATACCCTGTTATTTTCGGCATTGGCGGTTCCTAATCCACATTTGATCACACTCGTCGATAGTGATGTTTTACAAAGTGATTTGCAGGAAGAACTTTCAACAAAGGTCAATCAACCGAATGAACTTTTCCCTGATGGTGTCAATGTCAGCTTTGTGAAAGAGCTGGAGCCAGGGAGCATCTATGTGCGGACATTCGAACGGGGAGTAGGCTTCACGAATGCATGTGGAACGGCGATGTCGGCTTCAAGCCTTGTAACATGCTCTGTTGGTTTAAACGCATTGGAAAGTGAAATTTCTGTCTACAATAACGGCGGAAAAGTTAAATGTGTCGTTCATCATGATGAAGAAAGTCAAAAGTATTCAATAGATTTGATCGGGAACGCGACCTATGAATTCAAGGCATCGATTGAAATAGACTTAGATCAGCCTGAAAAATTCGAACTGCTTGAAAAAGAGGATTTTGAATTGGAAACAAGCTTATATGCCAAGCTTCAGGATGAAGTGCAAGGTTATTTGAAAGCAAAATTATAAAGAAATCTTCAGACTGCAGGCAAACTCGAAGAAAAGCGAGTTTGCCTGCAGTTTTCTTATTAAAAAGTTAGGGACACTTTTTCGTACTTTGCCCTACATTAACATTATCCAGAGCTTATTCTTGACCGTCCGTAATTATATTCGACCTACAAGGAACTTTATTCGACCTTCACTGCATTTAATTCGACCGTTCGTGTTTTTATTCAACCTTCAAGGAACTTTATTCGATCGTTTCACGACTTTTTTCGGTTTTCACATCATTACTCGGACTCCGGAGCTTTTTTATTAAAAGGAGCAGATATTAATTCCGCTCCCTTTCCGCCGATTGTCTGCCAAGCTGCATCAAAGAACGCGGCTGCGGGGTCTCGGCTAGCCAGTTATTCACCAGGAGTGTCGCAAATTCCTTCAATCCAATGAGTTTTCATAAAACAATATATAACCATAAAGATTAACCTAGTCTTAATCGTGGTTCGGAATGAGACCATTGCGAACCCCAAGTCCAACTAGTTGTTGGTCTTTTTTTGTTTTAGGAACGACAAAACCTCCAAAAAGGCTGGTCCATTATCGACAAGTCTGTAATCCATAAAAGCACAACCATCCCTTTTTATTCTGTTCGGGATGGTTTCAATCGTATAGCTCTTTAACTGGAGATTTTCGTCCACTTCCTCCCAAAACAAAGGTGTAGCCACACCCGCGAAAGAATTTCCCCGTGGGGAATAAGGTTGGATGATGGTTTTTCCTTCACTATGCTGCACAAAGTCCAAGTAAAGTCGATTGTGCCGATTTATTTTCATTCTCTCCGTTGTAAAATCGTTTGGGTTGGAACTTGTTAAGTAGTCACCGAGAAAGTCGGTGAATATGCGTGTCTCCTGATAAGTAAATCTGTCTTCAGGCAGTGGGATGTGAATTTGCAGTCCTTTGTTACCTGAAGTTTTCACAAAAGCCTTAATCCTTAATGATTCCATCACTTTTTTAATTTCCTGTGCGGCCTTTATTGCTAAGGAGAAAAATTCGATGGAAGGAGGATCCAAGTCCAGTACGATTTCGTCGGGTCTTGTTTTACCCGCTTTCTGAAAGGGGGCATGGAATTCCAATGCAAGCTGATTGCCAAACCAAAGAAGCGTTTCAATATCGTTACACAGCATGTATTCGATATCTTCATCCATGAATGATTTAATAAAGGCCGGCGCATAATCAGGTTTGTTTTTCTGGAAAAATCTTTCTTTATCCAAAGTGCCATGAGGATAGCGGATCGTCGTAAGCAGTTTATCCTTCAAGAAGGGTAAGAAGAAAGCTGAAACCTCCCTTAAATAATGAAGGTATTCAACTTTTACGACCTGTTTACCTTCTGTTATCCAAAGCGGTTTATCCTTGGAAGTTATTTGTACCGTATCTGGAAATGTGTATTGGCCTAGTACAAATTTCTCCCAGGTACATTCATCGGGAGTCGTTTGTAAAAGCCATTGCGAAAACTGAGGTTCACGCAATTCATTTTCCTCATATACGTGTAAGAATTGAACTTCTATGCAAATGGATGGATGGATATAAAAAAATTGTGTATCTTCGTCAGATGCATTTTGCTTGATCAGCTGATGCAATATACTTTTATCTTGAGAACTCAGTCCATTTTTAACACTTCCGATTTTCGTTACGGCACCATCTTTGAAAACTGCGAGGGAAACGTAACCATTTTCTTTGTGCAATGCTGTAATGAAACAAGAAACGGTCTTCCAGTTTTTCACCTTAATCCATGATGTAGTACGTTTACCTTCTTGCCAAGTACCTCGAATTTCCTTGGCGACAACCCCTTCGCCATCTAATAGGGTGACCTTATTCAAGGCATTATCCAAAATGTCAAAACTTTCTATTAATTGTATCAAAGCCTTATCGTTGGGATTAGGCGGAATAGGAAAGCCGAGTTTTGCCCCCATATTCAACATCAATTCCCTACGTTCTTCCATAGGTTTAGCTGCTAAGTCTTTTCCGTTGATGCGAAGCAGGTCAAACGCTATAAACCGGCATGGGGAAAAGCGGGCTTTTTCAGATATTAAGGATTGTTTTCCAAGGCGCCCTCGCCACTGTATTTGAAAAAAGTCCGCTTTCGCTTCATTGGTAAGCCAGACCAATTCTCCATCTAACTGAAGCGGGAGATATTCTTCCAGGTCCATTTCTTTGATGTAAGCAATGATTTCTGGGAATTGTGGTGATAATTCCTTCTCGTTCCGACTCGAAATGCTTATGGTATCGGAATCAATCGTTAAAATGGCCCTAAAACCGTCATATTTGACTTCATAACGCCAATCCTTGGAGCTGGGGGCTTCGGGGTAATAGGTTGGCAGCATCGGTTTCATTTTTGTATCACCTCCGCAAATAATTGGTTAACATTATTTTGCCAAAAAAACGAAGTGTTAGAGTTGGCAATTGTTTTTTCGGATTTTTTTGGACAAAGGGGAATAATAAAATTGTTCTTCTCTTTAAAAATAAGTTATGAGGTGACGAATATGCATACGATGTGGAAGGGAAGCATATCATTCGGTTTGGTGAACATTCCGATCAAACTTCATGCTGCAACGGAGGATAAGGATATTTCTTTAAGGACGTTGCATAAGGAATGTCATTCACCGATTAAATACGAAAAAGTTTGTCCGGTATGCGAGAAAGAAGTGGGTAAGGATGATATTGTCCGGGCTTTTGAGTATACAAAGGGAAAATTTGTTGTATTGGAAGACAATGAACTGGAGCAACTGAAAAAACAAAACGAAGAAAAAGCCGTGGAAATCGTGGATTTCGTTAAAATTGAAGAAATAGATCCCATTTATTTCAATCGGAGTTACTACATGTCCCCTAATGACGGAGGGATAAAAGCTTATTCCCTTTTGAGGCAGGCCCTCAAGGAATCGAATAAGGTAGGATTAGCGAAAATCATCATTCGCTCTAAAGAACAAATGGCGGTAATCCGAGTCGTTGATAATACCTTGGTGATGGAAACGATTCATTATCCGGATGAAGTCCGTTCCACAGCGGATGTTCCGAATATCCCAGCTAATGATACCATTGTAAAAAAAGAAATCGATACTGCCGTATTATTGATAGATCAATTAACGACTACTTTCGATCCGACAAAATACACGGATGACTATCGAACCGCGTTGCTAGAATTGATTGAATCAAAGAAAACGGGACAGACGACGATTACATCCAAAACAAAAGAACCAGTTTCCAACAATGTAACCGATTTAATGGAGGCATTACAGGCATCCATTGACCGTACGAAACATGATGAACCGGAAAAGAAAAAGACGACCCGAAAGAAAGCGGCGCCGAAAAAAAAGAAACAAGCTTAAACAGGAAGCTGAGCGGAAGACATATGGTGTCGCTCGGCTTTCTGCTTGTTTTAGAAAGGAATCAGGAATTTTATAAGGGAGTGAAAGTGACTTTACATGGAAGGATTTGTATAGAAAGGAAAGTGCAAATAGGTAAGCGAATCACGATTTAAGGGTATGGATGGAATAAAAGAAAATAAATGGATGGAAATGGAGGCAAAAAAATTCGCTCCCTAAAGAGCGACAATGAGGAATTCAATCGTGAAAATCAACATATAGGCGAACGGTTGTAGTTTTCGACTATATATTGTGTTCATATTCTACCATATTTAATTCTGAAATAGCAACTAAATTACTGAAACTAACCTATGAATTTTTCTGGAAATCAATGATATTTTGTCCATTTAACGGATTATGTGGCTTTTTCACTTCAAATACTTTTAAAAAGCTACAGAATAAATGGATTTTTAGTATAATTTATACATATAGGATGATATAAATTAAATAGGAATGGAAGATGCAAATGGAAAATGGAAAAATCAAATCACTTCATGCCGGAAAGCCGAAACAGGAAATTTTTTCGAATGTCGATATCTTTTCAGCCATGGATAAACAAGTACATGATCATGTGACAGTGACTAAATCAGGCATAAATGGTGATGGGATAGGTAATGTAGAGTTCCATGGAGGTCCTGATCGGGCTTTGTGCTTTTACCCCTTTGAGCATTATTCATTATGGAATGAAAAATTCTCTAAAAAGCTTGATATCCCAGCATTCGGTGAAAATTTAACCGTAGAGGGGATGAGGGAAGAAGACACGTATATCGGCGATATATATCAAATAGGCGAAGTGATTGTGCAAATTAACCAGGGGAGGATACCTTGTTCGACCATTTCCCACTTTAATCAAGAACCTAAGTTTTTGGAACTTGTGCTGAAAACGAGTTTCACTGGTTATTTTGCAAGAGTACTTCAAGAAGGAACGATAAATAAGCAAAACGAAATCGTGCTAATAGATCGTTTGCAAGAAAAAATTTCAGTTCATTATGCAACAGAGGTAATCCTACATAAACGAGATGACCTGGAAGGCGCTAAGGCTTTACTTACTCTAGACTCGTTAGCGGAAGACTGGAAACAAAGAATCTTGAAGAGGGTTAAACCCGCAAAAGATTGAATCATTTTTGCAAAAGTGAAAAAAATGTCGATCAGGTATTGAAATTGACAGATTATTAATGTAAATTAAATATAATCTAATTTTGAAATCTTGTGAAAATTATATAAATGGATCTTATCGAGAGAGGTGGAGGGACTGGCCCGAAGAAACCTCAGCAACCAGCTTAGGCAAAGGTGCTAAATCCAGCAAGCAGAGCTTGATAGATGAGGAGAATGTTTCAAAAAACCTTCTTCTTTGAGAAGGTTTTTTTTTCTTTTCTCTCATACTCATAAAATACGACAAAAACAGGACTGTTTTTGAGAGAGGGTGTAATGATGAATTTTCGTAAAGAAGTGAAAGAAAGAATGTTGGTTGGGGAAGGGGCAATGGGGACCTTATTGTACTCAAATGGCATCGATCAATGTTATGAGGAATTAAACTGCACGAATCCAAATCAAATAGAGTCCATCCACCGTGCCTATCTGGAAGCTGGTGCAGATATCCTTCAATCAAATACATACGGAGCTAATTTCAACAAATTGAAACGGTATGGTCTTGAAGATGAAGTTAACAGAATCAACCGCCAGGGAGTCATTCTAGCTAAAAAAGCGGCAAAAGGAAAGGCGTATGTCTTCGGTACCATAGGGGCACAGCGGAGTATCAGGAAATCGGATTTAAGCATGGAAGAGATTAAACGGGGTTTTCGTGAACAGCTATACAGTCTGTTGATGGAAAACCCGGATGGAATTCTCTTGGAAACCTTTTATGACCTGGAAGAGCTGGAAACCGTCCTGCAAATCGTGAAAAATGAAACTGGACTGCCGATCATCGCAAATGTTTCGATGCATGAACTGGGTAATCTTCAAAATGGAATCCATTTAAATGAAGCCTTTCAAAAACTCGAGCAACTGGGTGCCGATGTTGTTGGGGTGAATTGCCGTCTTGGTCCACATCATATGATCCGTGCCTTGGAAGAAGTGAGTTTGCCGAAGGAAGCATCGATTGCCATATACCCTAATGCCAGCCTTCCTGATTATGTGGATGGAAGGCTCGTCTATAAAGCCGTGCCGGAATACTTTGGGTCAAGTGCCTTGGAACTTCGTGAGCAAGGTGCTTCTATCATAGGCGGGTGCTGTGGAACGACTCCACTGCATATCCAAGCTGTAAAGAATGCGATCGGAAGTTTTGCTCCTGTAAAAGAGAAAGTTACGAAATCCCGCGAAATAGAAATAATTGAAGTGAACGATAGAGAATTGGAGCTTCCACTGTACGAAAAGGCTAAAACGGAAAGGACGATCCTAGTTGAACTTGATCCACCGAAAAAACTGGGAATAGAGAGTTTCATGACCGGTGCTGAGGTTTTGAAAAAAGCAGGGGTCGATTCCATTACATTGGCGGATAATTCACTTGCCTCACCAAGGATATCGAATGATGCATTGGCTAACTTACTTAAGAACCAATTGAATATTAATCCGATGGTGCATATAACATGCCGGGATCGAAATTTGATTGGCCTCCAGTCACATTTAATGGGTCTGCAGACGGTAGGGCTGAATGAATTATTGATCATCACCGGAGATCCTTCAAAAATAGGGGACTTTCCGGGTGCCACCTCGGTTTATGATTTATCTTCCTTTGACCTTATAAGCATGGTCAAACAATTTAATGAAGGTCTTTCCTATTCCGGACAAAGTTTGGGTCAACGGGCAAATTTTAAAATTGCGGCAGCGTTTAATCCTAATGTGAAATATCTGGATAAAGCCGTACTGAGAATGGAAAAGAAGATTTCCTGCGGTGCTCAATCATTTTTGACACAGCCAATTTATTCAGTGGAGCAAATCGAAGAAGTACATGAAGCTACAAAACATTTAGAAACTCCGATTTTCATCGGTATCATGCCTTTGACAAGCACCCGGAACGCAGAATTCATCCATAATGAGATCCCTGGCATTAAATTGCCTGATAACGTAAGAAGGGCCATGGCTTTAGCGGGGGATGACCCTGTAAAGTCAAGGATTGAAGGGGTCAATATCGCGCGGGAACTGGTGGACGCGGCAAGGGAAAAATTCAAGGGCATATATTTAATCACTCCGTTCCTTCGCTATGAAATGACGGCGGAACTTACGAAATATATTAGAAAAGTCGATAGTAAACAGACATCAGAGGTGGCAGTACATGAATAAAAAAGCGATTCAAGATCAGTTAAATTCTAAGATTCTCCTGCTTGATGGGGCGATGGGAACCATGCTTCAGGCGGAGAATTTGACAGCAGACGATTTTGGCGGTGAACAATTCGAGGGCTGCAATGAATATTTATCACTGACGCAACCGGAAATCATCCAATCCATTCATGAAAAATATTTAGCGGCGGGCGCAGATATCATTGAAACCAATACCTTTGGAGCGACCAGCATCGTTCTTGATGAATACCAAATAAGCACGATTGCCTACAAGCTAAATAAAATTTCAGCTGAGCTTGCCGTTAAAGCTTGTGAAAAGTATTCCAATGAGGAATGGCCAAGGTATGTAGCCGGATCGATGGGCCCCACTACAAAAACGCTTTCCGTAACGGGCGGAACGACTTTTGATATTTTAACCGATTCTTATGAAGAACAGGCACTGGGTCTCTTGGATGGCGGTGTAGACTTGCTGTTGGTGGAAACCTGTCAGGATATGCTTAATGTCAAGGCTGCCTTTTCTGGAATCAAAGCAGCATTTGCAAAAACAGGAAAAGATGTGCCTGTCATCATATCAGGAACAATAGAACCGATGGGCACGACACTTGCTGGCCAGTCCATAGAAGCTTTTTATTTATCGGTTGAACATATGAAGCCTGTTGCTGTCGGCCTTAATTGTGCAACAGGGCCGGAATTCATGATAGACCATATCAGGACACTTGCAGATATATCGAATAGCGCCATCAGTTGTTATCCGAATGCCGGGCTCCCTGATGAAGAAGGACACTATCATGAGTCACCAACTTCCCTGGCAGAGAAAATGAAGCAATTTGCCGATAAGGGATGGATCAATATCATTGGCGGATGTTGTGGTACGACGCCAGAGCATATTAAAGAACTTTCCAGGGTTCTCGAAGGCATGAAGCCCCGTACAATTACGGAAACTGCCCATGGTCATGCCGTATCAGGCATAGAACCGCTCATTTACGATGATTCAATGCGTCCTTTATTCGTAGGTGAAAGGACGAATGTTATCGGTTCCCGAAAATTCAAGGAGCTGATACGCGGCAAGCATTATGAGCCAGCAGCAGAAATTGCACGTTCCCAGGTGAAAAAAGGCGCCCATGTCATTGATATCTGTCTTGCTGACCCTGATGGGGATGAGCTTGGCGATATGAAGGAATTCGTGCAAGAGGTCGTCAAAAAAGTGAAGGTCCCATTGGTCATCGATACTACGGATGAAGCCGTACTTGAACAAGCATTAAAACATTCACAAGGAAAATCGATCATTAATTCCATAAACCTTGAAGATGGTGAAGAGCGCTTTGAAAAAATAGTACCCTTAGTCCATCAATATGGTGCTGCCGTTGTCGTAGGAACCATTGATGAAATTGGGATGGCCGTCGATGCTGAACGGAAATTGGAAGTGGCAACACGGTCAGTGGATCTGCTCGTCAATAAGTACGGTCTAAACAAAAGTGACATCATCTTTGATCCGCTTGTATTTCCTGTAGGAACAGGAGATGAACAATATATCGGATCTGCTTTAGAGACGGTGAATGGAATAAAGGCGATTAAAGAAAAGTTTCCAGAATGCCTAACGATACTTGGCATTTCTAACGTTTCTTTCGGTCTGCCAGCGAGGGGAAGGGAAATATTAAATGCAGTTTTCCTTTACCATTGTACAAAAGCGGGACTCGATTATGCCATCGTCAATACAGAAAAACTTGAGCGTTTCGCTCTGATACCGGAAGAGGAAGTGAAATTGGCTGAGGCACTCCTGTTTGAGACTTCAACTGAAACTTTAGCGATTTTTACCGAATTTTATCGTGGAAAAAAAGCGGAGAAGAAAGATAATGGTGTGGTCCTGCCTTTGGACGAACGTCTAGGTAACTATATTATCGAAGGAACGAAAGAAGGATTGGTTGATGATTTAAATAAAGCGATTGAGCGCGGTGACACCCCATTGGAAATCATCAATGGACCATTGATGGATGGCATGAGTGAGGTGGGTCGGTTGTTTAATGACAACCAACTTATTGTCGCAGAGGTTCTTCAGAGTGCTGAAGCGATGAAGGCGGCTGTATCTCACCTGGAACCACTTATGGAAAACTCTGAAGATAGTGCTAAGAAAGGGAAAATCCTTTTGGCGACTGTCAAGGGAGATGTGCATGATATCGGAAAAAACCTAGTGGATATCATCCTATCCAATAATGGCTATGAAGTCATTGATTTGGGGATCAAGGTCGCACCGCAACAAATCATTGAAGAGGTTCGTAAACATGAGCCAACCATCATTGGCCTATCTGGGTTACTTGTCAAATCTGCACAGCAAATGGTTTTAACCGCTCAGGATTTAAGGCAAGCGGGAATCGATACCCCGATTTTAGTGGGAGGGGCAGCATTATCACGTAAATTCACCGATTTTAAAATATCACCTGAATATGAAGGACCGGTTTTATATTCCAAAGATGCGATGGATGGTTTGGCTGTAACGAATATTTTACATGACTCCAACAAAAAAGTGGTGTACTTGGAAGAGTTAGTCGAGAAACGAGAAAGGTCGAAAGCGAATGCGGCCATTGCCGCCACGCTGGAAAAACCTGTCCGTAAGCAGTCCACAGCTGCCCCTTTAAGCGATGCTCCTGTTCAAATACCGCGTGACATCAAGCGTCACGTCTTAAAAAACTACCCGTTGGATGTCATCCAGCCATATATTAATAGGCAAATGCTGATTGGTCATCATTTGGGGTTAAAAGGTAAAGTTTCCGAACTGCTTAAGCAAGGGAATGAGAAAGCGGTGCAGCTCAATGATCTCGTTGATGAATTAATTGAATTCCTTAAGACTGAACCTGATTATGGCTTGCATGCAGTTTATCAATTTTTCCCTGCTCAAAGCGAAGGAGATAAGCTATTGGTATACAACCCGGACAAGCATCATGAGGTTTTGGAAACTTTCGACTTCCCAAGACAAGATTCGAATCCGCATCTTTGTTTAGCGGACTTCGCGAAACCGGTCTCCTCCGGGCAAATGGATTACGTTGGTTTCTTCCTGGTCACTGCTGGAAAAGGAATCAGAAAATGGGCAGAAAAACTTAAGCTTGAAGGTGATTTCTTGAAAAATCATGCCCTTCAATCACTTGCTCTCGAAACTGCTGAAGGGTTCGCAGAAAGAATTCATCAATTAATGAGGGATGATTTAGGCATTAGCGATCCGATTGAAATGTCCATGAAAGAGCGATTTGCCGCTAAGTACACAGGACAAAGGTTTTCTTTTGGTTACCCTGCCTGTCCTAATTTGGAAGACCAGGAGAAGCTATTCCGCCTGTTACAACCTCAAGATATTGGCGTGGAATTGACTGAAGGATGCATGATGGAACCAGAGGCTTCCGTTTCCGCCATTGTTTTTGCACATCCTGAAGCCCGTTACTTTAATGTCGATCGATAATTCATACTATAAGGCAGCGGTATTTTTTACCGTTGCCTTATTTTGCATGAAACCCCTTTATTGGTACATCTTAATGGTCAAAAGGAAGGGGATGTAACATCTATGAAGAATAAGCATAAATTATTTCTTTCCATGGCGGGTTGTTTCATTATTATTTTGTTTCTTGTGGCTGTGCAAAACATTCAAGTACATGCAATGGTACCTGAAGAGATAACACCGCTCCTAAAAAGTAAGGAAAAACAGAAAATCGCCTATTTAACATTTGATGACGGACCATCTTTGAATACCATGGATATATTGGATATTTTGGACCGCTATCATGTTAAGGCCACATTTTTCGTTAAAGGGAATGAAGAACCATACGCAAAGGAAAGTTATCAGGAAATGGTTTCCCGCGGTCATGCGATTGCCCTTCATTCTTATACACATGATTATTCCATCGTTTATCGATCGACTGAGAGTTTCTTTCAAGATTTGAATAGGCTTGAAACCATGCTGCAAAAAGAGTATGGAATAAAAAGCCGTATTGTGCGACTTCCTGGCGGCTCAAATAATCGTTTGAGGCATCAGGCAGCAACGAAACCCATCATCAATGGAATCCTTCAGCAACTAACGGAAAAAGGGTATATTTACTTTGATTGGTCCATTGACTCGACAGATGGCTTCAGTCCGTCAATAAGTGAACAACAAATCATTACTGCTGTACAAAAAGGGACGAAAAATCAAAAGCATGTTAATATCTTATTGCATGATATCAATAGTATGAAGAATACAGTGAAAGCATTGCCTGATATCATTGAATTCCTTAAAAAAGAAGGATATACCTTTGATACTATTGATGAGACAACCCCGAAATTGCAATTTAATTGATGAACACAATGTTTATCTATAGTAAATTAAGGTATAGGGTATTGAGATTACAATGCGAAAGGATTTATCGTTTCTATGATGCCATCATTGTTTTTATCACATGGAACACCGCTATTAGCTTTGGAAAAGAATAGCTACACTTCTTTTTTGAAGGAATATATGCAAACTATGAAGAAACCTGCTGCCATCGTTATTTTGTCAGCACATTGGGAAAATGAAGATCAAATGATTTCTGCAGTAGGGAAGCATGAGGTCATTTATGATTTTGCAGGATATCCTGAAGAAATATTTCAGATAACTTATCCTGCCAGGGGATGCCTTGAGCTGTCGGATCGAATTTTAACCTTATTGTCCAGGATAGGTGTATTGGGGGAACTTGATGAAAGGCGCCCCCTGGATCATGGAGCATGGGGGCTTTTGCATATCATGTATCCCGAAGCTGACATCCCGACCGTATCCATGTCCATCAGTCCTGTGCTGCCCTTGTATAAGCAGTATGAAATTGGGAAGGCATTGAGGGAATTAAAGGAAAGTAATGTCCTGATCATAGGAAGCGGTGGAATTGTCCATAATTTCACCCAAATTCAGAGAGATATGCATGTTGCAGAAGGATGGGCAATCGAGTTTGAGAACTGGGTCGAAGAGAAAATCATGAAATGGGATTTGCAATCTTTGTTCAATTATAAAAAAATCGCCCCTTACAGTACAGAAGCTGTGCCTTCCAAAGGACATTTCATTCCATTGGTCATCGCAATGGGGTCAGGGGATGACCATAAAAAAGCGGATCTCCTGCACAGAAGCTTTCAATATGGCAATCTGAGTTTAACAGCTTGGAAGTTTGATTGAGCTGAAAGGGTTTTCAAACTAGTTAAATTTACCTGAAAAATAATCATTATACAAAAATACAAAAATCTTTTTTTAGCGAAAAAAAGACTTAAATGAGCAAAAAAGACAACTAAAAGCGATTTTTGACGAATTAAGCAGAAGTATAGTTTAAAAAAGGTTGCATAAAGTGGTTTAACCTTTGGATATTTCGACAAAAACATGTTAATATAACATCTGAAAACGTTTTATCCTTTAAAATTTTATTATTCAATAACCTAAGTTATTTATTATATATCTTATATATATCATATATTTGGGGAAAATTTAGAAGAAAGAAATTTGGGGATGGATAAAACGAAATGAAAAAAATTATGAGAAAAATTTGGGGGTTTACAAAATGACCATCAATGATTCTAAGGTATACGACCAATGGAAAACTTTTTCAGGTCCAAACCTTGGGTATGTCATGGAGCAATACGATTTATTTCTAGCCAACCCGGAAGAAGTGGATCCGGAACTGAAAAACTTCTTTGAAGTATCTGGTCCTCCTTCATTCGATGTATCGGCAGAAACAACAACTGGAACTACACCAACTGTACAAACTGGAGAAGTTCTTCCAATGAAGAAAATTATGTCTGCAGTTAAGTTAGCTGAAAATATCCGTGCATACGGACATCTTGCTGCAAATATTTATCCTTTAAAAGAAGAAGCTCTGGACACTGAACAAATTCACTTTGAAAAATATGGCTTGACTGCAGATGATTTAAGGAAAATACCGGCTGACTTTATTTGTCCGGAATCACCTGAAGACATTAAAGACGGATACGAAGCCGTACAATACCTAAAACAACTCTATACAAAAACGATAGCCTTTGAATTTCATCATGTTAATGACTTGGATGAAAAGCAATGGCTTACTGATATGGTCGAATCCGGAAACATGTTCCCGGAAGTAGGAAAAGAAAAAAGAGAACTATTACTTAAACGATTGAATGAAGTAGAAGGCTTCGAGAAATTCCTTCACCGCACATATGTAGGGCAAAAACGTTTCTCTATTGAAGGACTGGATGCTTTGGTTCCGATTTTAGATGAAATGATTTCACAAACCGTTCAAAACGGAACGGGGAATGTGAATATTGCCATGGCTCACCGCGGACGTTTGAATGTGCTTGCACATGTATTAGGAAAGCCATATGAGGTCATTTTCTCTGAATTCCAACATTCACCTAATAAAGATTTGGTTCCTTCCGAAGGTTCAACAGGCATTAACAATGGATGGACCGGTGATGTTAAATACCATTTAGGTCTGGATAAACAGATTACTAAAGCTAATATACAAAAAGCAAGGATTACACTTGCCAATAACCCAAGTCACCTGGAAGTAGTTGGTCCAATCGTGGAAGGGTATTCTCGTGCGGCTCAAGAAGACCGTTCAGAAAAAGGATTCCCAGTTCAGGACATTTCCAAATCACTTGCAATCCTGATTCATGGTGATGCAGCATTCCCAGGTGAAGGAATTGTACCTGAAACGTTTAACTTAAGCCGTTTACGCGGTTACCAAGTTGGCGGCGCTATCCATATCATCGCCAATAACATGATCGGTTTTACAACGGAAAGTGAAGATTCACGTTCAACTTTATATGCTAGTGATTTGGCAAAAGGCTTTGAAGTGCCGATCGTGCATGTGAATGCAGATGATCCAGAAGCTTGTATGGCTGCCGTGAACCTTGCTAACCTATATCGTGAAAAATACAATAAGGATTTCTTGATCGACCTGATCGGTTACAGACGTTTCGGCCATAACGAAATGGATGAGCCATTGGTGACTCAACCTGAAATGTATGCATTAATTCATAAGCACCCAACCGTTAAAGAGCTTTATGGGAAAAAACTTATTGAAACTGGCGAGTTCACTGAAGCGGAAGTTAAAGCGATTGCTGAGCAAGTGGATACGAGACTTGCAGATGCATATGCGAAAATTTCCGGAAATAAACCGGAAGCTTCTAAAGAGTGTAATCCTCCTGGGATTATTGAAAAAGGACTTCCAGCCATTGAAACGGCAGTTCCGAAACAAGAACTTGTTACAATTAACGAAGAACTTGTTAAGTGGCCGGAAGGATTCACTCCTAATAAAAAATTAGGAAAGATTTTATCACGTCGCTTGGATTCCTTTGGCGCTGACGGAAAAATTGATTGGGCCCATGCCGAGACATTGGCATTTGCATCCATATTAAGTGACGGCACACCAATCCGTTTGACAGGACAAGATTCAGAGCGTGGAACATTTGCACAACGTAATATCATGTTACATGATAGTGTTACTGGCAAAACATATTCACCACTTCACACACTTGAAACAGCTAAAGCATCATTCGCCGTTCATAACAGCCCGCTTACTGAAACGGCAGTTCTTGCTTATGAATATGGTTATAATGTATTTGCACCTGAGACACTTGTATTATGGGAAGGCCAATTCGGTGACTTCGCTAATACAGCACAAGTGATCTTTGACCAATTCATCGCGGCAGGCCGTGCAAAATGGGGTCAAAAATCAGGTCTTGTCATGCTGCTTCCACACGGTTATGAAGGACAAGGACCAGAGCACTCAAGTGCACGACTGGAACGCTTCCTTCAATTGGCCGCTGAAAACAACTGGACAGTTGCCAACTTAAGCTCGGCTGCTCAATACTTCCATATCCTTAGAAGACAAGCTAAGATTTTGGATAAAGAGCAAGTACGTCCGCTAGTCATCATGACTCCGAAGAGTATGCTTCGTAATCAAGTGATGGCTTCTACAGCAGAAGAATTCAGTGAAGGCGCTTTTGAATCATTCGTAGAAACCAAAGCTTTGGGCAAAAAACCTAAATCGGTTGAACGCATTGTTTTTGCATCAGGTAAATTGGCGGTTGAACTTCGTGAAAAAGCGGCAACTGAAAAAAATACGGATTGGTTGCAAATCATCAGTATCGAAGAAATTTATCCATTCCCATTCACTGGAGTTCAAGAAGCCCTGAAAAAATATACAAACCTTAAAGAAATCTTCTGGGCTCAAGAAGAACCTAAAAACATGGGTGCTTGGACATTTGTTGAACCTCGCCTAAATGCAGCGGCTCCTGGCAATCTTTCAGTAACATATATAGGAAGGAAGCGCAGATCAAGCCCGGCTGAGGGAGATCCACTTGTCCATAAAAATGAACAACAACGGATTATGACTCAAGCAATTACACGCAATAATGAGGGGGAGAAATAAAATGGCTGAAGTAAAAGTACCTGAATTAGCAGAATCAATTTCTGAAGGATCTATTGCGCAATGGTTAAAACAACCCGGTGATCACGTTGAAAAAGGAGAATATGTCCTTGAACTTGAAACGGATAAAGTGAACGTGGAAATCATTTCAGATTATACTGGTACACTTTCGGAACATTTAGCAGAAGAAGGCGATACTGTCCAAGTTGGACAGGCTATCGCCATCGTTGATGAAAATGGATCAGCTGCAGCAGCTCCAAAAGCGGAAGCTCCTAAGGTTGAAGAAGCTAAAGCAGAACCAGCTAAGGCTGAACAAGCGGCTCCTGCTAAAGAGGCTCCTAAAGCAGAAGCGAAAGAAGCATCATCCACTCAACAAGTTATTGCTTCACCAGCTGCAAGGAAATTGGCTCGTGAAAAAGGAATTGACTTGACTCAAGTGCCTGTAGCCGACCCACTAGGTCGTGTACGTGTACAAGACGTAGAAGCAGCAAGCAATGCTCCTGCAGCACCTGCGGCAGCTCCAAAACAAGCTCCTGCAGCTAAACAAGCAGCCGCTCCTGTTGAAGTGAATGATGACCGCATTGAAGTGGTTAAGATGACACGCCGTCGTCAAACCATTGCCAAACGTCTAGTTCAAGTACAATCCGAAGCAGCCATGCTTACTACTTTTAACGAAGTCGATCTTTCTGCAGTCATGGAATTGCGTAACCGCCATAAGGATTCTTTCGTGAAAACAAATGACGTTAAACTTGGTTTCATGTCATTCTTCACGAAAGCGGTCATTGGCGCTTTGAAAAAATATCCGTTATTGAATGCTGAAATCCAAGGCGACCATATCCTGAAAAAGAACTTTTATGATATCGGTGTAGCTGTATCCACTGATGAAGGTCTTGTTGTTCCCGTAGTAAGGGATGCTGACCGCAAAAGCTTTGCTGAAATCGAGAAGAACATTTCGGATTTAGCTGTTAAAGCGCGTAACAACAAACTTGGACTTTCAGATTTATCAGGTGGTACTTTTACCATCACTAATGGAGGGACTTTCGGTTCCCTATTATCAACACCAATCTTGAATGCCCCTCAAGTTGGAATCTTGGGCATGCATACAATCAAGACTCGTCCAATCGCTGTTGGAGATCAAATCGAAAACAGACCAATGATGTATCTTGCATTATCTTATGATCACCGTATCGTAGACGGAAAAGAAGCTGTTGGTTTCTTAGTGGCTATCAAAGATATGCTGGAAGATCCAGAACAACTTTTACTTCAAGGCTAATAAAATAATCAGAACCCCCCCTTGTCATCATGACATGGGGGTTTTTTTTTGTGGGAAGAACTGAAAGGATATGTTCATAGAAAAAGAGATAATACAATTCAAGAAAGGTTATTTCAATCGGAATTGAACGTTTTTGAAGGTATTTTGAATGGATTTGAGTATTTTTAAACGTTTGTGATTGATTATTCCTTCGTTTTCATATATGATGATGATATTAAAGTGAGGTGGGCGAATTGTTGACAACTGAAAGGCACCAGTTCATCTTATCGATCCTTAAAGAACAAGGAACGGTGAAGCTGCAGGAGCTTGTAGATCAGCTACAAGCCTCGGAGTCGACCATTCGGAGAGATTTAGTGCAACTCGAAGAAATGAAGCTCTTGAAACGCGTGCATGGCGGGGCCTCTTTACTTCAAAGAAAAGGCCTTGAACCAACAACTATGGAAAAGCAAAACAAAGCAAAAGCTGAAAAACAACTTATAGCAAAGCTGGCGGCTTCATTCATAGAGAAAAATGATTGTATATATCTTGATGCAGGCACGACGACTGCGGAAATGATTCCTTATTTAAAGGATAAAAATATAACGGTGCTGACAAATGGTCTGATGCATATTCCAAAACTCATCGAATTGGAAATCAAAACCGTGTTAGTTGGCGGAACGATTAAATTTTCGACAAATGCGGTTATAGGGAGTAATGCTGTACAGTTTTTGAATGAATACCGTTTTGATAAATGTTTCTTGGGAATGAACGGCATCCATCCAGATCTGGGTTTCACAACACCCGACCCGGAAGAAGCTCTACTGAAGAAGATGGCATTACGCCTCTCTAATGAAACTTATGTGCTTGCGGACAGTTCAAAACTGAATGAAGCTACTTTCGCTAAGGTGGCAGATGTAAGCGATGCCATAATCCTTACTGACAGCAATGATGAAGAGGCTGTTGCTCAACTCGATAAAAATCCAAAGGTAAAGGTCGTGACCATTTAATGATTTATACAGTGACACTCAACCCATCCATCGATTATCTTGTTGAGGTGGAAAGTTTTCAAATGGGCAAGGTGAATCGAACCAGTTATGATGCAAAATTCCCTGGAGGGAAAGGGATTAATGTTTCCCGAGTGCTTAAAAGGCTGGGAAATAGTACGACAGCGTTAGGATTCATCGGTGGACAAACAGGTGAATATGTAAAAATGTTTTTAAGACAGGAAGAGATTTTCACGGACTTTACAGAGATAGCTGGAGATACAAGAATAAACATCAAATTGAAGACAGGGCTGGAGACCGAAATTAATAGCCAAGGGCCGGTCATTTCAAAAGGGAATTATCAACAATTATTCAGTCAGATTGAACAGTTGAATAATAATGATATCCTCATTTTGTCAGGAAGCATCCCACCCAGCGTTCCATCGGATGTATACGAAGCCATGGCAAGGGCATGTTCCGATAACGGCATTAAAGTGGTGGTGGATACGAGTGGCAAGGGATTACTGAATGTCCTTCCACACCGGCCATTTTTAATAAAGCCCAATCACCATGAACTGGGTGAGCTTTTTTCCACCGAAATAAGAACGGTTGATGACGCTAGAGAATATGGCACTAAATTGGTAGAAGCAGGAGCACAAAATGTTATTGTTTCCATGGCGGGACAGGGGGCCGTGCTTTGCACCGGTGGAGAGTCATATTCCGCAAATGTTCCAAAAGGGAACGTCATCAACTCAGTGGGTGCAGGTGATTCCATGGTCGCAGGTTTCATCGGGACATATGAAAGGACAGGGGATATTTTATCCGCTTTCCGCTTCAGTCTTGCCGCAGGAAGTGCTACAGCCTTTTCATCCGATCTCGGTACACTGGATAAAATTGAAGGGTTATTACCGCAAATTGCCATCAAACAACTAACAGGAGGCTGACTCTATGAAAATTACAGACTTGTTAAAATTGGACACAATCATAATAGATTTGCAAAGTGTTACAAAGCAAGCAGTCATTGATGAACTATCAGGAAAGTTGGCCGAGGCAGGCAGGCTAAACGATGTGGAGGGTTTCAAAGCTGCCATCTTAAAACGTGAAGACCAAAGCACAACAGGGATTGGTGAAGGGATAGCAATACCGCACGCAAAAACAAATGCTGTAAGGATACCAGCCATCTGTTTCGGCAAATCGGTCAGTGGTGTGGATTATGAATCGCTTGATGGGCAGCCAGCTCATTTGTTCTTTATGATTGCAGCAAGTGAAGGAGCGAATGCAGATCACTTGGAAACCCTCTCCCGGCTTTCTTCGTTACTGATGGATGATAAATTCAGAGCCCGCTTGATTTCTGCTTCTTCTGGTGAGGAAGTATTGGAGATAATCAATCAAAAAGAAATGGAAGCTTCTGAAGAAGAAAGTGAAGAGGAGCAATCAAGTAATGGTGCCATTGGTAACAATAAAGGAGGTAAAATCCTTGCCGTTACAGCTTGTCCAACAGGAATTGCCCATACTTATATGGCTGCAGATGCGTTAAAGGCCAAAGCGAAGGAAATGGGAATCGATTTCAAAGTGGAAACAAATGGTTCCACAGGAATCAAAAATGGTTTAACAGCCGCAGAGATTGATGAAGCGGATGCAATTATCGTCGCAGCGGATAAGCAGGTGGAAATGGATCGTTTTAACGGAAAACATGTCATTATTGTCCCTGTTGCCCATGGAATCCGGAAGACCGAGGAGCTGTTAACCAGAGCCGTGAATCAGGATGCACCTGTTTACAAAGGAACTGGAAATGATAAAAGTGATTCAGCTAAAGGAGGATTGGGGATTTACAAGCACTTAATGAATGGCGTAAGTAACATGCTTCCATTTGTCGTCGGGGGCGGAATCCTGATTGCGCTTTCTTTCTTTTTCGGGATCGAGGCAGCCGATCCGGCAAATCCGGAGTATAATCCCATTGCCAAAGCTTTAAGTGATATTGGCGGGGGAAATGGTGCCTTCTTCTTACTTATCCCTGTCCTGGCTGGATTCATTGCTTCAAGTATTGCCGACCGTCCAGGTTTTGCTCCTGGTATGGTAGGGGGATTATTGGCAGCACAGGCTAATGCTGGTTTTCTTGGCGGACTGATCGCCGGTTTCCTTGCAGGTTATGTCGTCTTACTTTTAAGAAAATTGCTTTCCAAGTTACCGCAAACACTTGATGGCATTAAACCGGTTTTACTCTATCCTGTATTCGGGATGTTAATTACAGGGTTTATCATGATATTTCTTATAAATGAACCAGTAACAGCCATTAACACGGGCTTGACCAATTGGCTGCAGGGCTTATCCGGAACGAACGCAATATTCCTAGGCTTGATTCTTGGGGGTATGATGGCTGTGGATATGGGCGGACCTTTAAATAAAGCAGCATTCACCTTTGGGATTGCAGCCATTGAGGCATCAAGTTTCGGACCGCATGCTGCAGTAATGGCTGGTGGAATGGTTCCTCCTTTAGGAATCGCATTTGCCACTACATTCTTTAAAAGCAAATTCACTGAAATGGAAAGGAAGTCCGGTTTCACTAATTACTTCATGGGCGCTTCATTCATCACAGAGGGTGCCATTCCTTTTGCGGCGGCGGATCCATTGCGCGTTATCGTCAGCAGTGTTGTTGGGGCAGCGACGGCAGGAGCCCTGTCAATGGCTTTTAGTGTAACTTTGCCAGCGCCACATGGGGGAATATTTGTCATCCCCCTAGTCAACCATCCTTTTCGCTATTTGCTGGCGATTTTAATAGGATCCCTCATTACCGCTTTAATATTGGGATTCTGGAAAAAGAAACGGATATAAAAAAAACAGAAAGAAAGCGGGTCCAAGTACATTGGATCCGCATTCAGTTTGTAGACAAAGAGGTTTCGGAATGGCATCATTCCGGAACCTTTTTGAATGTTATTGGATGGAATCAGTTATAAACAGAGGATCTAAGATGACTAACATTGCGTATTTTTTGCTGCCGCATGAAACGAAGAGGCGAACTGTTTTGTTTTCTTGCACATAATAGCAACTCTCAGGATCAGTTGAACTTTCTTTAATCTCCTTGTTTTCTTTCTTGATAAACTTATCTGCTGGAAATGGCTTCCTTACTTCCACTCTTGATTTATTTCTTGTTGAATATGTCCTTGATGGTACGTGTTTCCTTAGATATCTAAAAATTAAAACCAACTCTAATAAATATATATGTTTTTTGTTGCTACACCATTGAATCATTGCACCCAGCATTTTAGAAGGGAGGGTGATAATTATTCACAATCTGGAAGTGGTGGAGTCAAGAGTCCTTTAACACGTTAAGTACCATCTGATTTAAAGCGACAAGGATCGAACCCTTTGCTTTTACATACGAAGAAAAAGCCATACAAGCATCTTTGCAGTGCGTATTATCAGATATCAATCAGTGCCGATCGAACTTTGGCTAATTGGGGTTTCACCATTATGAAGTGATAATGTAACTATAAGAAAAATGATTAAAGATAGCTGTTTATTACCGATTAACGAAACTTTTCAGTCATTAAGAACGTACAATTAATAATGGTGACCTAAAAACTGGGAGGAAGTAAGTATGGACTTGACCCCAAAACAACGAAGCTTGTTGCTATCTTTAACCACTGATTGGCAGACACCGATTCAAATTGCTGGCCGTCTTCCGAAAGAATGGGGAAATCTATCCTGTGTAAATCAGACTCTTAAAGAGTTAGTGCGTGAAGGGGTGGTGCAAGCTAATCCAGTAATGTTCGGTCTATTCCGATTGACCACGGATGGCATGACCATAAAGGAGTTAGAATTAGGTTTGAACTAATGATTTCGGCAACTTACACAAGAGGATAAAATTCAATTTATTCGATTAGCTGTTATTACAATCGTTAATTAACATAGCCTAAAACAAAAAAACTGAAGACAAACTCAATTTTCATCGAGTTTGTCTTCAGTCTGAAAAGGGCATCCAATTAAAGCGGGTCCGCTTTTCTTATATCCAATCTAAAGCTTCAACCGGTTGCTGAAAGGGTGATACAAAAATGCGGTTCGCTTTCCGGAAACCTTGCGTCACTTTAAATGATATATGATTAATTATTAAATGTGGCTAGAAGCCTATAGCTTATCTGGTTTTCAATGACAAGAGCTGGATGGATTTTTTCGGGCAGTCCTCCATTGATCGCCAGATTAAAACCAATCCCCCCTTGGCATTTTAAATCTGCAGGTTTCTCTTTTATATAGAACTTCCGTGAAATACTTCCTCAATCGATCCACTTTATATGCTGGAGTGGCTAATTGGATATGTTGGCTTAAAAACACCCCTCATCCCTTATTGATTCAATATTAAAACAAAATAATGATAATAAGGTTTGCTAATCTTAATATCGATTGGTTTATTAAAGCATGAATGTAAGGTTTATGGGTAAAGAAGTATTAAAATGACAAAAGGGAGTGAACGTACATGCTGAAGAAAAACACCTTAAAAACGACGAAAAGGGATGATATGATTGATGTTACGACAGAAGTACAGGCCTTCATTAATGAAAATGGGATTCAAGAGGGGATAGCACTTATATATTGTCCACATACGACAGCAGGAATCACGATTAATGAAAATGCTGATCCCGATGTCAAAAAGGATATCCTCAGAAGACTGGATGAGCAATATCCATGGAACCATACATTGGATTTACATATGGAAGGAAACACGGCTGCCCATTTGAAATCAAGTACGGTTGGTTCTTCACAGCAGGTGATCATCCATAAAGGGAGCTTAATCCTTGGTACATGGCAGGGTGTATATTTTTGTGAATTCGATGGTCCAAGAGAAAGGCAATATTTTATTAAATTATGTGTCGACCAGTAAAATGGAAGGTACAGCAAGGTTGAAGTGGGAGGAAACAAATTGGACGATGTTTGGATTGAAGGAAGCAAAGTAATATTGAGGAATGTTAAACAAGCCGATTTAAAACGTTTATGGAGCCTGAAATATGGAGAAGCCGATCCAGAATGGAAAAAGTGGGATGCACCTTATTATCCTCTAGAACTTATTGATTTCCATACGTATATCGATAAAGAACTGAAGCATCAAACCTATGATGAGAAAATGGGGGCTTACTCCGAGTTATTAATGGAAAAAAACGATCAAATAATAGGTTCTGTTGTATATTACTGGGAACATGAACCTTCACGCTGGCTTGAAATCGGAATTACGATTTTTGAGCCCAAGTATTGGAACGGCGGTTACGGAACAGAAGCATTAATGTTATTCATAGGCTATTTATTCGAAAAAATGGAGATTGAGCGGGTTGGTCTGACGACGTGGTCAGGTAATGAACGTATGATCGCAGTTGGAGAAAAGGTAGGCATGCAAGTAGAGGGAAGGATGAGAAAATGCCGTTATCATGAAGGTTATTATTACGATTCAATCAAAATGGGAATGCTACGGGAAGAATGGGAATCATTAAAATTTCGAAGTTAATCGACCTGTGAAAATTTTTCCTTCATTTCCTTGGAAAAAATTTAGCACTGTTTTCTCCCATATGGTCTGTTATCCTTGGAAGATGCTTAACGAGGAGGTTACAAGATGAAATTATCAGTATTAATAACCGTGATAATGACTCTAAGTGTCATCGTACTTGGGATAGCTTTCCCTAAGGGAACGACCAGTAAAGCTTCTGATGGAGCAACCAAACATGTCATTAAACAAGGTGAATCGATTTGGGATATTGCGAAGCAGTACGGTGTTCCAATCGGAAAGTTGAAAGAAGTCAATAATAATGTAAACAATGTTGCCGAGCCTGGTAAAACATTGATTATTCCACATGCAATGAATGAAAAAGATAAAGAATTGTTAGCAAGGCTTGTACATGCAGAAGCTAAAGGGGAGCCATACAGAGGTAAGGTCGAGGTGGCAGGAGTTGTTTTGAATCGCCTTGATAGCGATGAATTTCCTGATACGGTACGGGAAGTGATTTATCAAAAAAACCAATTCTCACCTGTTGGTGATGGCAGTATAAATAAACCAGCAGGAGATGATGCCAAGAAAGCTGTCAATGAAGCATTGGCGATTCATGGCTACACAAATGATGCATTGTATTTTTGGAATCCTAGCATTTCGGACAGCGAATGGATGAAACAATTAGATGTAATCAAAATCATCGGCGGTCACCATTTTGCCATTTAAACTGCATCTCAAGAACCGGCTTTCCAAATGGGAGGCCGGTTTTTATTTTAGAATCCTTCCGTTAAACGATGTCAGCCCACATCTCGCGGGGATTCAGTTCATAAATGCTGTTTTCACGGTACATGATGCTTCCGATAGTGAGTTCACGCCTTATCGTTGCATAATCATCATGGAATGACTGGATGAATTCATTCAGTTCTTTTTCTGGATATTTACGTCCCTTTTCCAGAAGGCTGCCAATATGATGAAGGATGATCAGTTTCTTTTTCCTTTGTGCGGGTATGGTTTTTAGTCGGCCATCTGGCGTATAGAAGTTTTCAAGGATCTTTTTGTGTTCTAAATTAAGCTTTTGATTATCCATTTTATTAGAGTCCCCCTTAGTTGAAACCATTTTAGGTAATGCTGACGAATAATGCTTCAGTACATCTTCATTCAAAAAATAATAGACCGTATTTTTTTCCCTGCGATCCTTCACTAAATTAATGTCCTTCAATTTCGTTAAATGGTGTGAAATGGTCGGGGCCGTCAATTTTAATATTCCCGCAAGTGCCTGTCCGTGTTTTGGGCCATTTGCAAGGATGGAGATAATCCTAATCCTGGTTACATCACCAATCGTTTTGTGGAAAGTGACCAATTTTTCTACTTGCACTTTTATCCCCCTTTTCTAATTAGATTATCATCTAATTAGATGATAATCTAATTAATGGGTATTAATCAAGTTAATATTCACTTTTCTATATTGCTTGGAAGAACTGGTGTATACTTTAGGTGAATACAAAAAAATTAAGCCGGAATTAAGGAGCTGTAACATGGCTAATACACATGTTTATACAAAAAAAGAAGAAGTGGTCAATGCGATAACCCACGGTATCGGCGTTTTGTTAAGTATTGCCGCACTTGTGTTTTTAATCATATTCTCAGCCCAAACAGGATCGCCTTGGCATGTAGTCATTTCAGTCATTTATGGTGTCTCCATGCTTCTTTTATATGTTTCTTCCACTTTAGTGCATAGTTTTCCAGAGGGTAAAGCGAAGGATATTTTTGAAATCTTTGATCATTCAGCCATATATATATTCATTGCTGGGACATACACGCCCATCATGCTTCTTGTGATCAAAGGGTCACTCGGCTGGACACTGCTAGGTATAATTTGGGGAGTTGCCATCATTGGCGTCGTCTTCAAAGCCTTCTATGTGAAAAGATTCCTCTTCCTTTCGACGATTCTCTATATTGCAATGGGGTGGATGATCGTTATCGTTTGGGGACCACTTACAGCAACGATGCCTTCAGCTGGTATCCAGTTATTGATTGCAGGAGGATTGCTATATACGTTTGGTGCCATCTTTTATGTTTGGCGAGGCTTTCCGTTTCATCACGCGGTTTGGCATGTATTCGTGCTTGGGGGATCTGTCACACACTTTTTTGCGGTATTGTTTTATATCCTTCCACTAGGATCACTTCGTTGATTTGATATATCTGAGAGATTTCTTGAGGTTTTAAAGGCCCCCTATCAGGAAATAAATCACATATACAAACTAAAGGTGGAAAAACTAATGAGAAGTTCAATTAAAATATTATCGGTCCCGTTTGCGGCTATGCTTGTTTTGGCTGGATGCGGCGACGAAAACGATGAAGTGAAAAACCCGCCGGTTCAGGAAAATGAAAATCAAGCAGAAAATAATCCTGAAACAGGAACGGATAATAATGAAAAACTGCCTTTCACTTATAAGGATTTTCAATTAGAAGTGGATTATACAGGCAATGATAACGAATACGAAGCTGAATATGATACTATGGGAGCTCAAACAGAAGCCTCGATCGAGGACAAACGTAACAAACATGAAGTTCACGGTGATTAAGCAATGAAAGAATTGACCCCGATTTTAGAAAAATTGACATTCACTAAAGATTCATCAGATGAGGAAGTCATTCAAGAAGTGACAAAAGCTTTTAATTTGAAAGATGACTATCAAGAATTCAATTTAGAGGTCGTTTTCGATGATGGGACGAAAAAAGAATATCAAGTGAATAATAAGTAACCAAATCCGTTTCTATATTCTTCTTTGTGTAATAAACTGGTAGCATGTTCATTGTGTCCTCAATAGTTGTCAAATTACTGTTACTATAGTAAAATGATTACGGTTAGCAAAGGGGATCATATACATTTGCTATTCATATTCGGACTTATGGGGATAGGACCGCAATAAATACTTGTAAAAAAGGATTCTTTTTAAGAGTCTTTTTTTTATGCAGTGTTCCGGAATTTGAATATAGATGAAAGAGAGGGTACCACAAGCGGTACCCTCTCTTTCATTTATTTACCCATCATTGGGAAACTGGTGCATTTTTTTTTGGCAGCATATTAGCCGACGCTAACCTTGAACGGATTGTAATGCCAAGCCAAGATGCAAGAAATGCCTTTAAAACGCCTACAATTATAAATGGGGCAAAACCGCTGGCAAATGCCACTGGCCAAGATAATGAACTCATATATTTTAACCAAACCGTACCGATGACCAAAGTAATTATCATCCCGATTGTATTGGCAAGGAAAGCCATTGCAACTGAGAAACGTGTTTTTTCCAATATCAGCCCCGTTATATATGCTGTCGGGATATAGGATAATAAATAACCGCCTGTCGGACCGAATATCTTAGCTAATCCTCCAGACATTTCAGCGAATACCGGCACTCCGGCTGCCCCTATGAACAAGTATAATAAAACGGAAGAGGTTCCATAACGTGAACCGAGTATCGTTGCTGCCAGTCCGACTGCAAGAGTCTGTCCTGTAATCGGTACTAAGGGCAGTGGAATTGTAATTTGGGCAAGTATTCCTATAAGTGCTGCAAATAAAGCTGTAACCATCATCATTCTTAACTTCTCATGACGTTCCTTCATCGTGCTTCCCCCTAATGTAAACCTAGTTATGTAATGAGTTAACATATAAAGAATTTTAATATGTTAAGTACACACTGTCAATGATATTATGAATTTTTTTCAATAATGGTCTTTTAGAAGGCAGGATTTTTACAAGTGAAAAATTCAAAACTTGGAAAATAAATGAAACTTTTTAAATGCGTCATTCGTATGAATGGTAAGCAAAGTAAAAGGAGGGGATTATAACAATAGATTATCAATGTTGGTAAAACGCTTATCCCAGGTCCTTATAATAGTATGCGGCTTGGAAAAAAACGAATTTAAAGGATGAAAGAGATGGAGTTATTTGGGGTTCCATTAGAAACAGTCTATTTATATGGATTAATTATATTTGGGGGGCTAACATTCTTATTTATCTTGTTTAATGATATATTTTCTGGCCTTGAATTACCGGATATATTTAATCCTACACTCATTTTTAGCTTTTTGACCGTGTTTTTTGCGAGTGGGTTTTTACTTGAATCGCTATCAGGCCTTCATGCTGGAATGAGTGCCGGCATTTCCCTGATCATTTCATTTATTATCGTCACTTTACTGAATGTATTTGTTTTGATTCCCATCTCATCAGCGGAAGAAAGTTTGACATTTCATGACCATGATCTGAGAGGGAGGGTCGGCAGGGTTCTAACATCAATTCCGGTTGACGGGTTTGGGGAAGTCCTGATTGAAAGCATCAGTGGAAGCATCGCGAAAACGGCGGCCAGTTATAAGAATGAAGGAATTGTTTCGGATTCAAAGGTCTTGATCATCGAAGTTAAAAACGGGGTTGTCTATGTTATGCCCCACCAGGATTAAAAAAGGTAGGAGGTAGTTTATGTTTAATTTGATTTGGATTGTCGTCGCCATTGTTGCATTTTTACTTATCGCACTTATTGCTGTCTTTATTACGAAATACCGGACGGCTGGTCCTGATGAGGCATTAATCGTGACTGGAAGCTACTTAGGGAGCAAAAATGTTCACATTGACGAATCAGGAAATAAAATTAAAATCGTCCGCGGAGGTGGCGCTTTCGTTCTCCCGGTGTTCCAGCAAGCTGAACCACTAAGCTTATTGTCAAGTAAACTTGAGGTCTCAACTCCTGAAGTATATACCGAACAGGGAGTACCAGTCATGGCTGATGGTGTATCGATAATCAAGATTGGCGGTTCAATCACCGATATTGCCACAGCAGCTGAGCAATTCCTTGGAAAATCCAAGGATGACCGTGAACAGGAAGCGCGGGAAGTCTTGGAGGGACATCTTCGTTCCATCCTTGGTTCGATGACAGTCGAGGAAATATATAAAAACCGTGAAAAGTTTTCCCAGGAAGTACAGAGGGTAGCCTCGCAGGATCTAGCTAAAATGGGACTCATCATCGTATCGTTCACGATTAAAGATGTGCGGGATAAAAATGGATATCTTGAATCGCTCGGAAAGCCAAGGATTGCCCAGGTGAAGAGGGATGCCGATATAGCTACCGCCGAGGCAGAGAAAGAAACGCGAATCAAGCGTGCCGAAGCTTCGAAGGAAGCCCAGCGTGCCGAACTTGAAAGGGCAACCGAAATAGCCGAAGCCGAAAAAATCAACAAGCTAAAGGTTGCGGAATTCCGACGTGAGCAGGATATTGCCAAAGCACGGGCTGACCAAGCTTACGATCTTGAAACGGCCAGATCCAAACAGGATGTAACAGAACAGGAAATGCAAATCAGGATCATTGAACGTCAGAAGCAAATTGAGCTGGAGGAAAAAGAAATCCTTCGCCGTGAAAAGCAATATGATTCTGAAGTGAAGAAAAAGGCAGATGCCGACCGTTATGCGGTAGAACAGGCAGCCTCCGCCAACAAAATGAAACAGATTACAGAAGCGGATGCAGATAAGTATAAAATTGAAGCCATGGCGAAAGCGGAAGCGGAACGCGTTCGTATGGACGGTCTTGCTAAAGCGGACGCACAAAGGGCACAAGGTACGACAGAAGCGGAAATCATCCGGTTAAAAGGGGTAGCAGAGGCAGAAGCCAAGCAGAAGATTGCTGAAGCCTTTGAACAGTTCGGTCAGGCAGCCGTCATGGATATGATCTTGAAAATGCTGCCGGAATATGCCAAACAAGTGGCAAGCCCGCTTAGTAATATCGACAAAATCACGGTAGTGGATACAGGTGGAGGCGGTGCGAATGGCGGGGCAAATAAAGTGACTGGGTATGCAACGGATTTAATGGCATCCTTGCAGGAGTCATTAAAGGCTTCTTCGGGAATTGATGTCAAAGACTTGCTTGAGAATTTCTCAGGAAAGCGCAATTTACCATTTACCACCATCAGCCAGGAGAATGTCGAAGCGAGCATGAATATGGCAGCAGGCAAGGAAGAGTAACGGTGAAGAATAAAAAAAGAAAGGTAAGGGCACAAATATGCTCTTACCTTTTTTTAATAGTTTGCACTTATAAAAGGCATGATCAGTTTATCTGGCCTTTTATGCTTTATTTTTTAGGCTCTTTTCGTAAAGATTGTTGTTTTTAAAACAAAACGATTTAAGGTTGATTGGAGCGGAAGTGCGAGACTCCTGCGGGAGCAGCGGGACAGGTGAGACCCCACAGGCGTTTACGCCGAGGAGGCTCACCGCCCGCCCCGCGGAAAGGGAGCATCTGGAGGGGAAATCAACCACACCGCACTACTTGGTAAATAGCAGTAAATAGCAACAAATTATGCAAAAACAGCCATTTTTTAAAATAAGTGATATATCAAATCAGATAAGCTGAAGTTGAAACAACAAAGAATAGGAAATTGGGAAAAAACGAATCTGGTCCCCATTCATGTGAAAGTAATTTATTTGTCAAACTCAAGAGAATATTTTATTTCCTATACTAAAGGGACAAAAAGAACGTTTTATTCTCAATTATGATAGGGCTTCTTATGAAGCACCTATAGTTAGTGGATGATAATGTTCAAATTACAAAAAAATAAAAAATATAGGAATATAGTAAGCCTAAAACTGCATGTTAACAGGAATGTGGTTTATCTGGTCCTTTTTATAAAATAAATAATAAAAAGATAACTATCTTTATTTGAACCTTACTGAAATACAAAACTAGTAAATGTTAGTGTGAGGAAATGGAACATGTTAGTTGATTAAGGATCACAAAAAAATGATCATTTTTATATAACAGAATAATCCAATTAAATAAATAAAAGGGCATGTTTGATTTAACTTTTTTCAAAACATGCCCTTTTGTTTATCCGTTTATCAAGGTTTCTTACATTAATTTGATCAAACTTTGGACTTAGGTGTGTTAAAAAGGTCCGTACTTAATCAAATGAGCTATAATTACAGCTATAATTCCTATTCCGTATTGTATTAGAATCAATGGCCAGACCCATTTTGCCCAACGTATCCAAGGAATTCCTGCAAGAGTTATAGCCGCCATGAAATACCCTGATGTTGGAAAAATAATATTCCCAATTCCATCTGCTATGGAAAATGAAAGTACAGTTGTCTGTCTAGTAACCCCAATTAAATCTGCCAAAGGTCCCATAATTGGCATAGTTAAAGCAGCTTGTCCACTTCCAGATGGAACTACAAAGTGTATAAGAGCTTGGAGTATAAACATTCCTCCGGCACTAAACACAGAAGGAACAAGTTGAAGGACAGAGGAAGTGTGATGTAAAATCGTATCGATGATATGTCCTTGTTCAAGAACGATTAATATTGCCCTAGATACTCCAATGACAAGGGCTCCTGTAATTAATCCCGCTGAACCTTTCATAAAAGAATGAACGATTTGATCTGCTGAAAGTCTGCCGACCAGACCTATGAGAATTGCTAGTATAATAAAGAGAGCTGCAATTTCTGTAATATACCAATGAAATTTGATTACACCAAATGCTAAAAAGATGAAATTAAGTAAAAAACAAAAGAGAACCCATTTATGTCTTCTTTCAAAAATAACAGGCGAGTTCAGTATTTGCTCTAAGTTTATATCCTGATAACCGCCAAAATACCCAATAGAACGGTCTTTTTTGACTTTCATGGCATGTCTGTAAACAAATCCAACCCCTACTATATACATAACAATAAATAATAAAATCCGATATGTGATTCCAGAGAAAAGTGGAAGGCCAGCGATTCCTTGGGCAATGCCAACGGTAAAAGGGTTCATGACTGCAGTTGTAAAGCCAATTGAAGCTCCTATTAATACGATGGCTGTTCCAGTAAATACATCAAATCCTAGAGCGATGGCAAGAGGAATAAGAATTGGAATATAGGCTAGGGTTTCTTCAGCCATTCCCATAAGCGATCCTCCCAATGCAAAGAATAACATCATAACGGGAATTAACCATTTCTCCTTGTTAGCGAACTTTCTTGACATAACTACCATTAAAGTCTCGATTGTACCGGTAGCTGTAAGGACTCCGAATGTCCCTCCAATAATAAAAACAAAAAAGATGATATCGGCTGCTTCCACCATTCCGGTGTGTATGGCTTTGAAATAACTAAAGAATTGAACGGGTGATTGATTTATTCTGGTAAAGGATCCTGCATCTACTATTTCACGTCCGTTTTGTTCAACTCTTTCATACTCTCCTGCCGGAATAATGTGGGTTAGTATAGTGGCAACCAATAGTACGAATAGCAGCAAAACAAATACATTGATTGTTTTGCTGCTATTTGTTTTTTCACTCTTCACCTCTTCTATTTTCTGTTGTAATTGAACCAAGTTATTTCCTCCCTCTTTTTAAATTCATCACATTACTTTTGTTTCATCTGTTATTAAAATATTAGAATTATTCTGTTTATTTAACAAATTGAAAAATCCTATAGTTACAATTTGATAAATTAATAGTATTTTTTTTATCGTTTTATAAATGAAACAGTAAATTTATTAATTTTCCATAATAATGAAAGATGTTTACTACTATAAGAAACTTCAATTACAACCATAAAACCTTTTAATTAGTTGTATTACAACGATTTATATACAATTTAACAATAACGAGTATTCTATTTTAGGCGAATCGGAATTTAAATCAGTTACTAGGGGGAATAATAATGGACACAGCTGAATTGAATAATTTAACAAAATGGGCAATTGAACATAGGAGATATTTTCATCAGTATCCCGAATTATCTGGCGAAGAATTTGAAACACGTAAATATATTAAACAGCATTTGGACAAGTTGAATATCGAAATATTAAATTATGAACCTCCGAGCATTGTAGGATATCTTAAAGGTACAGAGGGTAGCACAACTATAGCCCTTAGAGCCGACATGGATGCACTCCCTGTTGAAGAAGAGGGTGAAAAAAGTTATATTTCACAAAAACCTGGAGTTTCTCACGTTTGTGGACATGATGGACATATGGCTGTGTTATTGGCGGTAGCCAAGTGGTTGTCCGAACATAGAAGGGAAGTAAAACCAAATATCGTTTTTATTTTTCAATCCTCAGAAGAAATGTCTCCTAGTGGTGCTGAATCCTTAATACGACAAGGGGTATTAAATAAGGTCGATATGATTTTTGGGATTCACTTGTGGCAACCCCTTCAGAAGGGAAAGATTGGAATACGCTCTGGTGCGATGATGGCGTCAGTAGATGATTTCCGTATAACGATCGAAGGAATGGGAGGACATGGTGCTTCACCTCATGAAACAGTAGATTCTGTTTATATATCAAGTCATATTATAGGAGCCCTTCAATCCATTATAAGTAGAAGAATTGATCCATTGAATCCAGCTGTTATTTCTGTTGGGAAAATGGAAGCAGGAACTTCTTACAATATCATTCCTACAAAGGTATCCATGTATGGGGCAATACGAACTTTATCAAATGATACAAGACATTATATTTGTAGTGAAATGAAGAAAGTAATTGAAGGAATTTGTAATAGTTTTGGAGCGAATGGAAGTTTAGAATTGTTCGGGGGATTATCACCCGTGATGAATGATAAAGAAATGAGCCATTTTGTGGGAAAGACAGTCAAAACAGTGTTTGGGACAGAAGTTTTAGTTCACGTAGATCCTACCATGGCATCGGAGGACTTTTCTTGTTATTTAGAAATAAGAAAAGGAGCTTTTATTTTTGTAGGAACCGGAGGGAAAAAGAGCGCTTATCCACATCATCACCCCAAATTTGACATAGATGAGGACGTTCTAGAGACTGCAATAAACTTATTCATAGGACTTGTACTAAATTATGAAGAATAGTCCGATTTGAAACATTAGTTGAAAAGATAGTATTTACTAAAGAATATTCAACAGTAGCAAACAAAACAAAAAGTCCTGAATAACATCAAATGATATTATTCAAGGACTTTTTGTTTACTATGGTTAGAAAGCAAAGGACATTCTTTACTATGTTGTAGCTACCCAAGCATCTTTTAATAGGTCACTAAAGGAATTAATAGTAGCTCCTTCTGTTCGCGTTTTTAAATAAATTAAAGATGTTTCGATCATTTGAGTACAATAATGTAAAGGAACGAGTAGTCCGTTGGCAAGTTCTTCTTTAATGACATTTTCCCCGAGTAAAGCAATCCCTGTTTGATTGAGTACAGCACGTCTAATGGTTTCATCACTTCCACCGAATTCAATGATAGATGCCGGTCTATAATTCATCTCGGAAAAGCATTGTTTAATTAGTGTATCAAAGCTGCAGTTTCCGTGAAATGCTAGAAAAGGATATTTTTCTAATGTTTTTTCTTTAGTATTATCTTTTAAAATTTCTGCAGCAACTACTAGTACTGCCCTTTCTTCACCAAGAACATGCCTTTCAATATCTTTATGGTTACATTCACATGCAATAATTCCTATATCTGCTTCATTACTAAGGATTTTTTCAATAACGTCCAGACTATTGGAAGGTATAAGTTTTAATTTAACTTGTGGATGAAGGTTTATATAGGCATTTACCAAAGTTGATAGGTAGTGACTACAATAATATTCAGATGCAGCAATAGAGAGTCTTCCAGATGGACCATTCAATTCCTCCAGGTCTCTTTCTAATTCCTCCACAACATTAAATAACTTATCTGTATGATTTTGTAACTTTTTACCTGCGGGAGTTAAAAAAGTATTTTTTCCAATGCGAGTAAAAAGTGAATGACCAAGTTCTCTTTCTAATACTTGAATTTGTAACGTAATAGTTGGTTGTGTGTATCCTAAAATTTTAGCTGCTTTTGTCATATTCAGGTGTTGGGCAACAACCTGGAAAGTTTTCAAGTTTCTAAGCTCCATACTTTTTCCTTTCATACCTGAAAAAATAGATATAATTTTGCATTTAACAGTATTAAGTTTTTCTATGGTTACCATTAAATTAATTCATTTTATCTCTATTTTAGCCTGTGATAAATTTATTGCGGGCACAATTTAGATGATATTCATACTATCAGAAGATGAATAAGAAGGCAAAAACGTTAGGATTAACATTGAAAATTAAAAGATAAAATTTAAATTAGATTTTAGTTAAAAATCAAACTCAATTATTGAAAGGGGGAATAAGATAATTGCAACTATTAATATCAATTTAGGGAGTTGGCTTGTTTCTTGATCATATATTAGCTAACTATACGTTTATAGGTCCCTGATTACTGAATTATGATAATTTAGAATCTCTTGCAATCTTTTTGTTGTGGGAAATCTCATACTTTTACAGGCTACATTAATGCATTTCAATCAAAAATAAAAGGTTGAATAAAAACTAAAAATACCAATTAGGGAAAAGAGGCTTATGCATATTTAATAAGAATATGTGCTGGGCCTCTTTTTATGAAATTTTATACTTTATTTATAGGGAGATGCTAAATCACTAAGTTTATTTAATAGATACTATTAAATTAATTAATTTTTCCGTTTGTTTATGCTGTGTTAGATTTAATTGGAACTTAGTTGTGGCAACTACTTTGAAGATGAAAAAATTAAAGGAGGAATAATTTTGTTCCCATTTAGAGTTTTAAATCAAGAAAATATTAAAGAGTTATTAGACATGAGAACTGTAATAGAGTTGGTCGAAAGAGCCTATACGTTGAAGGAGAAAGACGAGGCTTCTTTATTTCCGATGGTATTTCATGAGTTTGAACCTGGTAAAGCAGATATGGATATTAAGTCAGGAGAATTAGTAGGTGCAAATATCTTTGGCTTAAAATTAGTTTCATGGTTTGGGGACAATCCTTCTAAAAACCTTCCGGCCGTTGTAGGGACAGTTCTAGTGCTGGATAGTCGTACAGGAGCCCCTCTAGGCATCATGAGTGGTGAGTTTATTACTATGATGCGCACTGGAGCTGCTGGAGGTATAGGAGCCAAATATTTGGCAAGAAAAGATTCAGAGCATCTCGTTTTGGTTGGTTCAGGGCATTTAGGACCTTACCAAATTATAGCTACCTTGATGAGTATGGAAAATATCAAAAAGGTAACTGTTTACAACGCTAATTCTTTTGAACATGCTAATGATTTTTGTAAATCAATTAAGGATAAATTATTGGAACTTCTTGCTCCTTATAAAGATATAGATCAAGAATTTTATAATCAAATGCTTCAGCGAATCAACATTTCATTTGAAGCAACACAAGATATTCAACAAGCAACAGAACAAGCTGATATCATCATTACTGCAACTCCAGCCCGTAAACCTATTATTAAAAAAGAATGGGTGAAACCAGGAACGCATATATCTTGTATAGGTGCAGATATGGAAGGGAAGCAAGAAATAGATGAAAACCTTTTTGTTAACTCAAGAGTGTTTGTAGACGATGTAGGTCAAGCCATTAGTGTCGGTGAGACTGAAATTCCGTATAAAAAAGGACTTATTGGAACCAATCAAATTGAGGAAGAAATAGGAAGTGTGATTTTAGGTAAAGTTGCCGGTCGTGTTTCTAATGAAGTTATTACGATTTTTGATAGTACGGGAATATCATTACAAGATTTATTAACAGCTAACTATCTTTTAGAACAAGCAACTGAAAAGAAACTTGGTCTTATTACAACACTTTAATAAATATATATAAAGGAGATTTATCATGAATATTAAAACATTTGCCGTAGAACATTGGATGAATTTATACGAAATGGAAGCTGTGTACAATATTGCAGAGACTTGTGTAGAGTCGCTAACAGTAAACGAATTAATCTCTATAGATGGAACAGATCCAGAAAAATTTCTCGTTGATTTGGGAAAGAACAAATTAACGTATGGGCATATTGAGGGCTCTCCAGACTTTAGAAGATTAGTAGCAAATCAGTATCACTCTCTTGATGCTGATAATGTACTAGTAACAAATGGTGCAATTGGTGCAAACTTTTTATTACTTTATTCTCTTATTCAACCAGGTGATCATGTGGTTGCTGTCCATCCGACATATCAACAATTATATGATGTCCCTGCATCATTTGGCGCAACTGTAGACTTATTACCTTTACGAGAAGAAAATAATTATTTACCGGATTTAAATGAGTTGAAATCTTTAGTGAATGAAAAAACAAAAATGATTATTATTAATAATCCAAACAATCCTTCCGGCGCTATTATCGAAAAAGAAATGCTTGAAGAGATTGTAGAGATTGCTCGTTCTTATGATGCTTATATCCTTTGTGATGAAGTATATCGTAAATTACTACAAGAAGACGATTTAGTAGTTCCATCTATTGTAGATTTATACGAAAAAGGTATTAGTACATCTAGTATGTCAAAAGTGCTCTCATTAGCTGGTTTACGTCTTGGGTGGATAGCCGGACCAAAAGAAGTAATTACCGAGTGTTTTAGACATCGTGATTATACAACAATCAGTTGTGGTATGTTAGATGATATTTTGGCGGTACATGCTTTGAAGAATTATGACAAAATTTTAGATCGAAACCGTAAAATAATTAAAGGAAATTTAACTATTTTAAACGCATGGGTAGAACAAGAACCTTTAATTTCTTATGTTAAACCACGTGCTGGTACAACTGCTATGCTTAAATATGATCTCCCCGTTTCATCAGAAGATTTTTGTATTGGTCTCTTCAAAGCAAACGGTGCATTTCTCACGCCTGGTTCTTGTTTTGATATTGAAAGTCATGTTCGAATCGGTTACGCCTGCAAAACAGAAGTATTAGAACAGGGGCTTCAAAAAGTATCAGAATACCTTCGAACATTTAAGTAATTGATATTTGAAATTATTATAAAGAAATTTGATAAATATTAGTTTAATTTGTGCAATGGCCAAAATCATTAGATTTGTCAAATGCATTAGCAACTCTTGAGATAAAACAAGGAAGAGAATTTATTTGGTATTAGAAAAGCCTAAAGTATAAAAAATCATAGAGTTAATAGGCGTATTCCTGGGTTAGGATTAATGATCAAAATTGTAATTATTAATCCTAACCCAGGTTATTCAAAGGTTCCTCTGTTAACAGTTACCAAAGAACAAATCGATAAAGTATAAGCTTGATATAGGATTAGCAAAATAGCAAAGTATGAAGAGACATTAAAGCTAAAAACTTGTTAAAAGGAACTTCAGAATTAAAAAATCTCAAGTTTCATATACATTTAGCATTAAAAACGTCTTATTAGATACTTATTTTGAATAAAGAGAGAAGCAATTCTAGTTGACGCTCCTCAACCTATTTTGAAAAAATAAGTGGGGAAGAATTATGGATAGAATTATTGAGGAGATTAAAGTAATTGCAAGATGCCTAGATACACTCAGCAATATAGCATATAAAGATTTTCAACTTTCTAGGGGACAGTACTTGTATCTTATTCAAATCTGTGAACACCCTGGAATGATTCAAGAAAAGATAGCTGAAGTGATTAAAGTAGACAGAACTACAGCAGCTCGCGCTATTAAAAAGTTAGAAATAAATGAATTTATAAAAAAAGTAGGTGATAAGGAGAACCGAAAAATAAAAAAACTATTCCCTACAGAAAAAGGTAAAGAATTATATAAACTGATAGAAAAAAAAGAGAAACACTTTAATGCATCAGCTATACAGAGTATTAATATAGAAGAACAGCAATTAGTTTTAAATCTTATTCAAAGAATAAGAGGAAATATCGAAATTGATTGGCGGCATATAAAAAAGGGTTCTGACTGACATAATTTTGTTAACAGAGAGATGGTATCTGCGGTACTACTTTAGCTTTCGTATATTAGTGGTGATGATGGAAGAACGTGGCTTATCGATGGCTCACAAAACATTATGCGCGGGTTCATCCGGAATTCAATCGAATTAGGAACCAATAAAGAGGTTCTATAAAATCAAGAATTAAAATAGAAAGAATGAAAAAATAAGGGTCTATTGCAAAAACTGATTTGATGGATGGAACCTAGATGAAATTCCAAATACTTCATGTGTAAATTCGACTTTATACTGGACAATTACACCTGAGTTGGTGCAATTGTCCTTTTTTTATATGCCTAGCTTCAATTTCCAGAAGTGGATGTTTCATACTGCTTTATTCCCAACAAAGAACGTGCCACGTTTTGGGGTAAAAACGATGATTTATTCAGCTGAATTGTTAAGGTGCAGTATTCGATTGATTTTAACGCCGTTAGGCATTACCCCTTTCACTTTTAATTGTTCAATGTCTAAAAATTCGTTAGTTGTTTTATCAAAATCTAACGCCATGTAGATATTTGAAAAATGGTTTCATCGTCTTCTTTTGTTTGCTTGAGATGACACAGTAGTCTTTTATCTATATAGTCTCATGTCAATGAAACCAATCCACAATAAGTTCTTGGAGTCATGGATAAGCCTGTACAAATCTCGCGTTAACAATATAATGTTAGGTAGTTATGCTTCTAAAAAGCAGGGAATAGCGATAGAAATATTCACTTAACTATGATAATAAACCTCTATTAGAAACTATTTCTTTGAAGGAAATTAAAACTGGAAGATTGAGGTGTTATTATATGGATCTTACACCATTAATAAATATAGTCGATACTCGAAATAATCCTATTTATGTGCAAATCTATAGTTACTTGCGACTTGAAATTGAAGAAAATAGATTAGAAAAAGGAACTAAATTGCCTTCCATTCGTAAGTTAGCTCAACGTTTAACAATCAATAAAAATACTGTAGAGAACGCTTATAGACAATTACAAGCTGAAGGCTATATTACTAGTCGCGAAAAAAGTGGATGGTATGTTTGTGATTTAGAACCGGAATTAATTAAGCAAGTCAAAAATACTATAGACCTCTCGAAGCCACAAAAATTTCCTGAATGTAAATATAGTAGTACCATGCCAGAGGTGGATATAATTTATGATTTTCGCTATGGAAAGATCGACGCACAACATTTTCCAGGCCCATTTTGGCGTAGAGCATTAACTAAATCACTAAGCATGGGTACGACAAATTCGCAATATTACGGTGATCCTCAAGGAGAACTTCTGTTACGTGAAGAATTGGTTCGTTTTTTATATCAATCCCGAGGTGTACGTTGCAATGCTGATCAGGTTGTGATTGGTTCAGGCACTCAAAATATATTATCTATGTTAACATTACTTCTTAATCAACATGGGCAGAAGATTGCATTTGAAGATCCTGGCTATGATGCTGCCCGAATTGTATTTCAAAATGCAGGGTATGAAATAATACCGATTCCTTTAGATGAAGATGGGATAGAAGTAAATAAAATACATGAAAGTGATGCCCGGTGTGTATTCATTACACCTTCACATCAATTTCCGTTTGGAATGACCCTACCAATCAAAAAAAGACTACAGCTTTTAAAGTGGGCTAATGAGATTGATGGTTTTATAATAGAGGATGACTATGATGGGGAGTTCCGCTTTCACGGGCACCCTATTCCTTCCCTACAAGGATTAGATACGAATGACAGGGTAATATATTTGGGAACATTTTCGAAGTCCTTAGCACCTTCATTTTGTATGGCTTATATGGTATTACCAAATCGTTTGCTTAATATATGGAAGGAAACATTTTCATTATATAATTCAAATGTTTCGCTAATACAACAGGAAGCATTAATTATATTTATGAAAGATGGTCATTGGGCAAGACATCTAAAAAAAATGCGTAAACTTTATGCGAGTAAACAGGAAAAACTACTACACGCGTTGCATAAGTACTTATCAAACCGAATAGTTGTTAAAGGTGCAGGGGCGGGGTTACATGTTGTTATAGAAGTTCCTAACTTAAATGTACATGCATCAAGCATTATAGAAAAGGCTAATCAACTTGGAATAGGTTTATATTCAACAGCAAGTTATTGGATAAACCCTATTGGAAGAGAACGCCCTGATTTTTTAATAGGTTTTGGTGGGATCAATGAAGAAGACATCGAAGAGGGTGTTCATTTAATAGCTTCAATTATTAATGAAAATCTATAATTTAATTATACGCATATATCATAAAACTTCTAATGAAATAACCTGATATTCAAAGAAGCTGACTTTACAGTAATTTAAGATGAAATTCTTTGAGATAGGGAAAGAACTTTATATAAAATCTCGAGTCTCCATAGTTAACTATGGAGACTCGAAAATTAGGATTCAAAAATCTATTTTTTTAGATCTTCAATGGTTTTAATTATACTTTCTTCCGCCATTTAGTTGCTCTACCGTGGCCAATTATACCAATTTCTAAAGTGCCTATCACTCATTTCAAACGATCTGCCTGCACCAACCAAAGTTCCATACTTAACATATAAAACCTTATAGAACTCGTTTGTATCAATATTTATATCTAATTTTATTCCTGGAAAAAATCTCTCCTCCTTTAGGTTCAACCCATTCACAAAGCTGATGGGTTACAAGGAATTAGAATGGGTTGGCTTGCTACACAAGATAAAAAACAAAATGAGGACTTTTTGAAAACTAAAGAGCAGATATTCATATGTAATTCTGTATTTAATAAGGTAGTTACTTATCTTTTTTGAATAGAGATAAATTCTTAGAGAGTAAAAGATCAGTTTTTTATAATTCAACGCAGATAGCTTTGTAACTAAGCGATGCAGCAGTTGGCAATTTCTCTTGTTACTTCCAACAAAGAAATAAAGCATTCTTTTTGTTGGAATGGGAGGGGGGGAATCTTTTATTCCCATTAACATCCAAATTTTAATATTGATGAGGATGCTATCCCAATTGATAGATTTATTTATACTGCGTGTATTTGGATTTGAAAAGCTGCTTTTAAAAGAATAATTCCAACTTCAGAGAGGTATGAGCAGCGATGTCTTCTAACATTAAATTACTTAAGGAAATTGAAGCTTGCCGGTTACTAATGTTTAATTTAGCTAGTCGAAATTCCTTGTCTTCACCAAAAGTTGTTGAAGTTAGTCAAAAATTAGATCTTTTATTAAATAAATTCAGTAAAGATTTTAAACAATAGGGTTATCAACCTCATTTTAGATGTTATTTTGCACCTGTTTTAGTCGCTTTTTTGCATTAAAAATAATAAAAAAAGCTATCAAATCAAAATGATAGCTTTTTTATATTTACTTGATTCCAATAACTAAACTATTGTGCAGCTTCAACTCTAATTTTTGATTCTAACTGAAAAGATATGACTTAAAACCAAAGACTTGTTTATGTTGCTTGCACTAGAGCCATAACTAATCTAATTTGTGTCAAACTTATTTCTAAAGATGAAAAAATAGAAAAAAAAAGGATCCAATAAATGTAGAAATAGAAAGATTAATGAAAATCCCAGTAAATTAATCAGAAAGTACAACTTTAGGAATTTTATACTTCGATTATGCACTAATATATCGCTAATAAAAACTTGGGCAGTGTAATCCTGATATTTGTTTACTACCTTTTTTATTACTAAATAGTAAATTTGTTTAGTTGGGGACAGTTAAATTAGTTTATATAATACTGATTATTGATTCAAAAAAAGCCCTTTATTCGTTAATTTTTGAATGAAATTCTAGTTTTTTTATGAGTACAGTCCATCTTGAATTTTGATTTTTATGTTTATGGTTATTAAAATCAGCTTCTTTTAATCTTCTTTCTACTTAAATTGCATTACTTTTTTCAACCCATTTTAACTTTTCATTTATCTGTTTTGCCACTAATATTGCGGGAGAAAAAATATACCTGGTTCAGTTAACTTGTTGTTGTAATTCTTTTTATGATTGGCAATTATTTTGTTCATGTCAAGTAGTTCTGATATTATTGCTGAACTGTTGAAATTGAATTAATGGAAATTATTAATGACCTTATTTAAAATATAACAAATTCCTTTTAATTAGTTATTTTAAAAGGATTATTATGAGTAGGATTTAATAGAATATATATTTATTTTAATAAAGAAATGGATATAATAGATTCATTTGAATATCATTCTGTCCTATTTCAACTAACCCAAACTGTATCTTTTCATTAGTACAATATGTGTTTAAATATAAATTGTAAGCATCAAGATTTAAAAAGCATTACTTCACTTTATCTATGATATCTACCTAGGTAGAGTGGAAATTCAGATTATTTAATTTAAGGGAGAGATTACTATGTGGTTTAAAAGAATGACTATTGAAAAAGAATCACCTGAAGAACTTGGATACGAAAACATCAAGTATAATTTGTCGGAGAGTTCAATTGCCGATCTTCGCTATGAAGATTTAAATTTTACGTTTGATAATCTCACTATATTTTATGGTGATCACAGTGGAAAAAAAGAATTAAGAGAAATAATTGCAAAAGAACACTACAATATGGATGCAAATCAGGTGTTAATTACTAATGGAGCTTGTGCAGCATTATTTATTATTCATTCTACACTTCTTATGCCGGGAGACCACATATTGGTAGTAAAGCCGAATTACGCTACCAACATAGAGGTTCCAAGGTCTTTAGGAATCACTACTAATTTACTAAATCTTACATTTGAAAATAATTTTGATGTGGATATAAATGAGCTAAGGAGCCGAATTACACCGGAAACAAAGCTAATAAGTATTACATATCCACATAACCCAACAGGAGTAATGATTTCTGAAGATAAGCTAAATAAAATTATTGAAATTGCCGAAGAGCATAATTGCTATTTAGTAGTTGATGAAACATACAGAGATTTAACATTAGGAGAAAAATTGCCAACTGCTGCATCCCTTAGCTCAAAAGTAATTAGCGTTGAATCGTTATCAAAAGCTTATGGTTTACCAGGAATCAGAATGGGATGGCTTGCCACTCAAGACAGTAATTTAAAAGAAGCATTCTTGGCAACTAAAGAGCAAATATCTATATGTAATTCTGTTTTTGATGAAGAAATTGCTTATCATGTTTTTAAAAACAGAGAAAAGTTCTTAGAAAGTACTAGAGAAGATAATTTATTAAAATTTAATATCGTCAAAGAATGGATGGAAGAACAAAAATATCTTGAATGGGTTGAACCAAAAGGCGGGGTAATCTGTTTTCCGAGAATAAAATTAGATATTGATATTGATACAAACCAATTCTATAAGGTTCTTTTTGAAAAATATGGAACTTTAGTGGGTGCAGGTAGATGGTTTGAAATGAGTGATAGACATTTTAGAATTGGATACGCTTGGCCTACTGTAGAGCAATTAAAAGGTGGATTAGATAGTATTATCAATACTATCGAAGAATTAAAGAAAAACTAAAAAATATTATCTAAAATAACTCCCGAATTTTAACTTTTATAGATTCTTCTTTGTTTAAGAATATATAAAAGTTTTACAAAATTGGAGAAAGGGTGGGAACGTTTGTGCTGTAGATAGCATAGTACCAGTTCCCTGAGCAACAATTGAAATGGCATTATCCATAATTCCTATGGTTATGATTATTAAGACATAACGTTTTTCAATTCGCCAGTTTTGTCTTGTAATAAAGCCTATTACGAGAAGTGCGGCAATCGCCACTAAATAACGCATCCACACAAGTTCCAGTGGAGGTATGACCGATACTACACTACAACTTTAACAACAACGTACATGCCGCCCCAAATACTTGAAGCTAAAATTAAATATAAAGAACCCAATAAGGTGTTTTTCATTTTTTTGTACCCTCCGTATTTCGTTTAGGTCGAGAATGCCCCTAACGGAGAGATGTAGTCACCTTCACGCCATTAAGAGCAGAAGAGTGCTACTGGTGGTACATCATTTTCAAATAATGGAGTCCAAAACATTTTGATTCACCTCAGTCCTACCACAATTATCTGTGTTTAATTTTAGCAAAGAATATTAGGCATGTGTTTATTAAACTTCTTAGAGTAGATTGTGAAATAGTGTACTTAAAGTAAAGGGTGCTTTAATTCAAGAAGTTTTTAGGCCGATTCCCAAACTGGAAATCGGCTTTTTTTGATTTCATTAAATAAACAGTGTCATAACTCAGAAGAATTGACACCATTCACCATGTCCTATATCACCAAGGTGCGGAAGAGTGTTATAACTTAGTGTCATAAATAAGGCACCAAAGTGGTGGACTACCCATAAGAAAAGAGGTGGGTACCTTTAAGATTCTCCACCTCTTTTCTTATCATAATGTTTTCACTTCCTGTATAGGATTATAATTTTACTTACCATGGTAATGGCAGCTTGCAAGGCCTTTTGTTTGGATGAATATGTTCCTGCAAACTCATGACAATCAACACTTATCTTTTCACAAAGATCTCGATCATTATTAGTGCCAAAACGAAATTCTTCAGGAACTAGATTGTCATTAATGCTAAATTGGAATACATAAGATTCATCATCCAAGAAATACATTAATTCTATGTCAGCTTTTGCAACTCCTTGATAACGAAATTTATAATTTTCAACTTGATATAAAATATCCCCTTGGTGTTCGTAAGAATACTTCATATAAACACTCCTTCTTAAAATTTATTGAAATCTCACAGTTATATACTAATCTTAGTATGTGTTAATAAATTTACCATTTTTTTAAAATTTTGTAATATTTTAAAAAATGTTGGTAATAGTAAAATGTGGAAGTTATTGTTTTTACTAGTCTCATAGAAGCTAGGGCTATTGTTTCTATTACAAAACACGTTAACGAAAAAGAGAAAGATCGAACTATATGGTACGACCATTCAGTGATCTACCCACCGTACATATATAAAAATGAGCAGGGATGTCATGCCGTCATGGCGAAGTATTTTAGGAGTTATTGGAGTCCTATAATGAGGGATAAATAAACGCATAGCACTTGTGATTTAACATAATAGAATTATATAAAAAGGTGAAGGAAAAAATAAGGAGGTTTATTAATGGGATTGTTTGATTTCTTTAAAAGAAAGACTCAAGATGTCGCAGCTACAGTTGAATCAAAAGCAATTATTAATGTTGAGGAAGTACTACAAGAAGAGGAAGTACTACAGGAAGAACAACCGAAAAAAGAAGAGCCAATTAAACGATTAAATTTTTTTATAAAAGGAACGTTCGTAGAACAGCACCAAAAGGCAATTAAAAGGTTAGTTAAAGAATTGAAACAAGCTGAGTATTTTTACTTTGAACCATATGATGGTCTTAAAAACAAAGAAATAAAAGAGGATTATTTTGAAGAAAGAGTATATGAATACGGAGGTCAGCCTTTACCTAAAGGATATTTGGAAAGTGAAGATTCTAATGAATATGATAAAAATGCTATAAAAGTTTTACTTACTAATTTGGATGGAGAAAAGATACATATTGGATATGTTCCGAAGGAATTATGTTTAGAAATTAGAAGTTTAAAAGAAAAATATGTAACTTATGCAGCACCAACTTTAGAAAAGGGTAAATATAAAATGGCTCTTTATGATGAATTCGGAGAAGAAAAGGTAAAAACATACACAGATGAATATGAAATAAAAATATCTTTAAGTTTTTGGGAAACACTTCCGGAATCCTTGAAGAATATTATCTAATTGTTGCTGATTACGAATCGGCTGAGATCTTTTGGTTGTGCCATCTTTCATCGACCTTACTTCTTTCATTCAAAATCAGTGTCTTTTTAACGGTAATGGAAATCATGTTTGAAGAACAAACCCACAAAAAGTACCCTTCATGGGTCTTTTTTGATGCAAAATTGTTTATAGAGCATCCATTTTAGAGTTAGTCCTTAATGAACTAACGGGTGCTTAGCTGAAGATCGGAGCTGTCTTTAAGGCAGCTTTTCTTTATGCAACTATCGGGGCAGGCAGGTTAGTGGGAGAAGGAAATTTCGGTAAGATAGCGAATTATGCAATAATTATGAAACTAAAGGTGATTAACTATGACCACAAGTAAGGTGCAATATCTACGCTCAGGATTAAGAGTCAGGTGTGAAAAGGATGTAAATCCATCAGTAAGACGAACTTGTTTAAGCTTTGCGGTTTGGTTACGTACATATATGGAATTTCCTATAAGGGTTGTTGTATATCTAAAAACGGATTATCAACTTAAAACCAGAGATACAAGAGAACGGGCAAGTGCTACATTTTTTGCACCTTATGATAAAACTGTTGAACCTTACATAAGAATTGCAACAGGAGATTATGAAGAATTAGTTTCAGAAAGAGGAAAAAATGATGCTTTATGGGCAATTTTACGCAGCATGGCTCATGAGATAATCCATTATCAACAATGGCTAGAAGATAGGGAAATGGATGAGAAAGAAGCAGAAAACGGAAGCGAAGAATTATTAGATAGTTACTATGAATTTTTGTAATTTGCTATTCTTGTTGAACAAACAGGTGCGTTAGTTGAGATCCAGAGCAGCCATGTGGTAGCTTTTTTGCTTAATGAACTATAGGGCCAGGATAGTTGAACAACAAAATAAAAAATACCTACTCCAAGCCTTTAATCCCCTGAATAATTTGCATACCTTCAAAATCTTGTGGATGGAGTTTACGCCCCGTTGTATGTAGAGTAGCGATTACTCAAAAATATGCGGTTTATATAGACACTAGCTTATACAACAAGTTAAAAGCATGAGTATAGTGTAGGTATAAAGTGGTGGAGAATTCTAAAAAGAAAAAAGGTGTGTTAAGATTGGTCATTAATAAAACGATAGGAAAAAGTGAGACAAACCCCGAAAAGCCAAAAAATCATATTGAAGTGAGTATCATCATTCCTTCATATAATAAATATCCTCTCAATCAATTGACTCTATATGCTTTGGAAAAACAAACGTTTGACCCGGATAAAATGGAAGTGATTTTTATCAATGATGCCTCTACTGATGAAACGAGAAAGCAACTCAAAAGCTACAATCCTCCATATAATTTCAAATTGATTCATTTTGAACAAAACCAAGGGAGAGCGAAAATAAGAAACGTCGGAATACAAGCAGCAAAAGGAGACATTCTCATTTTTTTGGATGCAGAAATGCTTACTAAGCCCGATTTTGTCGAAAACCACTTTAATTACCACAAATCACAAAAAAACCTGATTGTATCAGGCGCCATGTTTTGTAAGTCTGTTTACACCTGCATTTACCCAAACTTTAAGCAAGAGCAACTAAAAGAAATAGAGAATATTACTAAATCAAATTCTACACTTCACACGCGATATAAGAATTATGTCAGAACAAACCCCAGCCCTTATCCACTGATAGGAAAAAATGAAATTAGCAACCAGGTTTATAAAAATCTTATTAATAGAGTAACATGGTTCAGCACGATTATTAAAGAATACGGAGAGAACTTGTCTGGTTTTCAATTTCCTTGGATGGCATTTTTGACTGGAAATGTATCTATCCGTAAAGAGTTATTGATGCAGACAGGCGGGTTTGATGAAGACTTTGTCGGTTATGGATATGAAGATTGGGAATTAGGATATCGTTTATATAAAGTGGGAGCTAAGTATTTAGTCAAAAAAAATGTAATATCGTACCATCAAGAGCACCCGATTGGCGAAAATAATTGGAAACAAGCCATGAAGAACTACAATGTATTCATCAGGAAGCATCCAGATATAGATATATTGTTTTTATCATTAGAGATTGCACGTTTTACCGATGTTTCCACGATGAATAAAATGCTGTCAGAGTATAAATTATTTATTAGCCGTCACCCAAATGAGTTTCAAGCTTTTCATAATAACTTAAGGGAAATTTTGAAAACGAGTGCATTGTTGCTTCAGATTGATATCCGCCATTTCAATGTTCTTGGAGCAGCCGGATTTGATTCAAATAAAAAGGAACAGCTTCTCAAAGATATAAATACAATAAAAAAATTAAAAAAGTATCCACATTTGACGCATATTATTGAAAAAGTTATTAAATCTAAATGAGGAGTTGAAGAATCATGTTTTCGATTATTACGTGTACAATGAGGGAAGATTTTATCCAAAATGTATTTAATAACTACAATCAGCAAACTTGGAAGGATAAAGAATTAATCATTGTTTTAAATAGTGATACGATGGATTTTGATAAGTGGAAAGAAAAATCGCTGCAATATGATCATGTGCAGGTATACCAATTATCTGAAAAAGCAACGTTGGGAGATTGTTTGAATTTTGGAGTACTTAAATCTAAATATGAATATATTGCAAAGTTTGATGATGATGATTACTACGGTCCCCTATATCTTACTAGTGCGAGTGAAGAGCTAAAGAAAGGAGATATTCATGTATTAGGTAAAAACTCGTATTATATTTTTTTAAAAAAGAAAGAATCGTTAATTTTAGTCTCAGGCGTTGAGAATGATGAGTCAGATACGGTTGCAGGTGCGACGCTAATTATTAAGAAAGAGTTGTTTGAAAAAATTCAATTTGAAAAGATGAATCGAGCAGAGGACTATTTTTTTATCATGGAATGTAAAAAACAGGGATATAAGATATTTTCTTCTAATAAGCATCATTTTGCTGTTATCAGACATGAAGCGGAAAATCATACTTGGAAGGTTGCAGATGATGATTTGATTCAATGGGCTGACTTGGTCGAATACTCTGATGATTATAGATCGATTGTGAACAATGGACAAGGAGGAAAAAGTAAAATGACTATATTACAAAGGGAAAAGGAAAAAACAATTAAACCAAGCATAAAACGAAATAAATTGGAAAAGAACTCACAGAGAGTTGAAAGGTTGAGCAATCCATCAAAAAATCAACAAGATGTAACCGACAAGAATCATTCTAACAAGAAAAGGAATCAAACAAGGTTGAAAAAGGTACTGGAATTACTTCAAAACCAGTTGTACAAATCGGTTCAAAAAAGTGAATTGAAATAGAATCCCGGTTTACTGCCGAGACTCTAGATTTGTTACTCAAGTTTTGCACCCTGAAAATTGACCTCTACAGAGATCATCCAAAGCATAGCTTAAACATATGATTATATTAAACTTATTAAATAAGATTTATTAGGTCTTGTTTATCTTTCTGATTTATAGAAAAAGAGAGGATATTCGCTAATATATTGAACGAACTATCCTCACTTTATGATAGTCTAATTAACATAAGTTATCCGCGTTTTGACGGCAGGCCCTTTTACTATAAACAAATCTAGGCTGTATTTGAAAAAACATAAAAAAAGAGCTACTTTTATTAGTAGCCCTGCTTTCTTGGTAATCACTAATATGTTTCGCAATACTTTCTTCATCACTATTGTCAAAGGTATATTGGATACAAAAATTAATAAGATCACTTTTAGAGATAGAACGGTGATTTTCTGAAATTTTGTCATCTAATTCCTTTTTGTATAAAAACCAACCTTTTTTTTCTTTAACTATCCTTTTCTTAGCACCAACTACTTTTCCAGGTGTACCATCTGAAATATATAAACTTGTGTTGAAAATAAAAACCCGTCTGGATACCTAATCTTTTCTATATATCTTTTATTACGGTAATAATTTCTTTCTACTATTACTTGATCTTTATCATTTTTAAGAATTCCTTTTTTTTCATCCATCATCATAATGTTCTGTTACTTCTATTTGAAGCTCTAGAAAATTAGGTTTATATTCTTTTTTAAACAATTCTGTTGGCCGTTCGTAAAAGTACACTTTTGCGAACGGGGTATTTTTGCTTTATATGGGCTGTTTAATACGTCCGCAAAACTTCTAAAAAATTTTACGAACGTTCGCTTGTGTTCATATACTTTTACGAACGTTTTTATTTGAATAATAGAAAAAGGAATGAAAATGAGGTAGGTACAGATGGATGGTCGAAAGTTTGGATACATCAGAGTTAGCAGCAAGGATCAAAATGAGGGACGGCAACTCGAAGCTATGAAAGAAAAGGGGATAGGCGAACGAGATATTTTTATGGACAAACAAAGTGGCAAGGATTTCAATCGAACCCAATATCAGTTGCTTAAACGAATGTTGAGAAAAGGAGATGTACTATACATCCATTCCTTAGATCGTTTTGGCCGGAACAAAGAAGAGATTCTTCAGGAGTGGAATGATATCACAAAAAATATTCAGGCGGATATCGTGGTCATGGATATGCCGTTGTTGGATACTACTCAGTATAAAGATAGTCTAGGTACATTCATTGCAGATTTAGTACTGCAAATTCTTTCCTGGATGGCGGAGGAAGAACGGGACCGCATCCGGAAACGTCAACGTGAAGGAAATGATATGGCATTGAAAAACGGTGTGCCCTTCGGCCGACCGAAAGCTCAAATAACGGAAGAATTTAAAGAAGTCTAGGAGTTTTGGAAAGCAGCAGAGATAACAGCCGTTAAAGCCATGACGAAATTGGGCGTTAAAAAGACAACTTTTTATAAGCTGGTAAAGGAATATGAAAAAGACTTTTAAAATTTCACTATATAGATAGAAGAAACTCGTCAAATAAGTAGCTTTTTCCACGGGAGAAAGGAAAGGGCAGATTTTAATGAACCAGAAGTGGCTCGGCTGTACTACACATATTCATACAGTCATATTGTGAAAGCAAACGTCATTAACTGTGCGTTAAAGATGTACAGTGAGTGACGTTTGCTTTTACTTGAACTATCGGGGCAGGATTGTTGAACAAGGAATGATAGAATAAGGGGTACATTTATTAACAAAATTGGATATGGAGATATATATGATGTTTAGACTAAATACATTAGTACCAGAGTTATCAGTTTCAGATATAAATAAAAGTCTTAATTTTTATTTAAACATTCTCTCGTTTAAGTTAGAGTATCAACGCCCAGAAGATAAATTCGCTATGCTATCATTAAATGACTGTCAAATTATGATTGAAGAGATAAATGGTTATTGGCAGACAGGGGAGTTATCATATCCTTTTGGGAGGGGAATTAACTTTCAAATAACGGTAAGTGATATTAACGAATTATATAAGAGTCTTAGAAAGCATCAGTACCCGATTAAGATGGAAATTCAGGAGAATTGGTATAGAGCAGATACTAAATTAAGAGGACAAAAGGAATTTTTAATCATGGACCCAGACGGATATTTATTAAGATTCGTCCAAAGCTTGGGGGAAAGAGAAAATGAAGGAGTTCCAGTTGTTGGTGATTAACTTGTTTTCATGGAAAACTGCATGTAATTAATTGTATCTCGTTAATGAACTAACGGGTGCGTTAGCTGAAGATCGGAGCTGTATATTTTTTTTCATTATTGGGGGGTGTTCATTTAAAGAAGAGAAATCAAACGAACTATACATTATTCCTAAAGACTTCGAGGGCTCTGTTTTGGTTATATTTGGTATCCCAAATGAACCTGTGTTAAAAAAAGAAGGAAAATATACGACCATACCAATAGAACTTAAGAATTTGACTGCATTTGAAGGCACAGAAATACAACATTATGGTGTTTACCTTACCTCTACTCTATATAAGGATGTGGATAAAACGGTAACCAACAAATACTATTATGTAGATGAAAATGAACATCGATCAGCAATTAATGAGCAATGTGTCCACTTATCGAGAAGTGGAAGTTTTACGGGAGAAAACCGGAAGGAAATTCCTTTTCTAAGCTATACACATAAAGCAATTAATTCTTGAGCTTGATATTTACTTGTACGTAGAACAAAACCAACTTCTTTAGCTAATTGTTGTAGAGAAGATGGAGATAAGTAGTTTTGTTCGTCTGAAACAGAAAAACTCATAGAAAACGCCATCCTTCCTGTATATATCTACAAAAAGAATAGCGTTTTTATGATGATACAAATTCACCTTAGCTGATGGCGATATGGCGATGGGGTCCTACCAGTAAAACGAGGAAAACATACGCTAAGGAAAATATTGTAGAAAAAAATGGTTATTGTCTGTTAATTTATACCAATAACGGTTATTAAACTGCTATTTTGGTTATTTGTTTTTGGTTTTTCTTTTGGTTATAGAAAACCTTCAAGAAAGCCACGCTACGAACTGCATCTTAAAAATTCACCAAAAACGAGGGTTTATGGTGAAAAATATCCTTAGCGTATAAAAAGCCTGCTTTTTAATTCCAAAAAATGTCTTACCGTATGTTTTCAGCGAAATGTTGGCGGGACATATAGAAATACTCCTGCTTCATTTTGAGTGACCACCGAAAGCTCTAACCGTAAGTCAGCGTTATTCATAAATGTTCACCTCGTTATTACGTTAAATTCTAGAAGATAACGCTGTTTTTCTACAAGGAAAACAGTAAAACCATATGGTGCATTTTATTCCTGTATCCCGGGGGCATGGAGGGACTTATGAAGGTAATGTATATCCACGCACTTATTTTAAGAACTTATTAGATAGCCTCTTTGTTTGTCTTATTAGATTCATCTATTTTCGATTTACTTCTTGTGAACTCAATAATCATGCAGATTACAAGAATAGCCAATAAAATGGCGGAAGCGATTTGTGTACCATTTTCTAATCCTAGTCCGCCTTTTTCTTGAGGTTTAATCAAGTAATCTCCGAAAGTAGCTCCGAAAGGACGAGTCAACACGAATCCTACCCAGAATAAAAACACTCTATTCATATTCGTAAACCAATAAGCTAAAATAACTAATAATATTAACCCGCCTGTGACCATTGCGCCTTGAGCAATCGTTAGTCCTAATCCTTGTTCCATATAACTACCTCCACCGGCTAACTTTCCGACTCCTTCAGCCTTGTGCGATAAAAAATCTCCTGCCGCTGTTCCTAATGTATTAGAAACTAGAATGGCCATCCAATATAAAACTTCAACTCGTTTTGTTGCAATACTTTTAACGTTTAATGTTGGCTCAGTGAAATACCAAAATAAAAAAATAATAACCAGCAAACTAATTAATATAAGAGAACCTTTCATATATCCTATACCTAATGAACGGTCCATATAGTCAGAAAATGCTGTTCCCGCAAGACTTGTTGATAGAATAACAGTCCAATAGACAGGAGGTATATATTTCTTAACAAACAATTGAATGGTTAAAAAGACAGCAAAAACACCTACGAAAAACAGAAATGGAATTAAATAATTATCTTCTGTTCCAGGAACAGTAACCAAATCGCTACCTGTTTCTCCCAACGTTGTCGCAGCGATCTTCATAATCCAAAATAGGAGTGCCAATTGAGGAATCTTGTTAATCGACGAATTTACGATTTTTTTTGCAGTTGACATTTAAATTTCATTCCCTTCCCTTTTATTTTTAATTTAAATTACAATTTATAATCTCATATAATGATGAAAGGAAGATGAAAAGAAGATGAAAAGAAGATGAAAGGAAGATGAAAATAAGATAAAAATAAGATGGAATTAGGTAAGCATTTGATGTGTTTTTTCTAGGAATTCTCATTCTCTCCTTGGAATATGATTACTGAAATATCATGATCATTTTTGTCGTTTTGGTATTCTTCTGCTTATAAGATTTGAATCGTCTACACTTATCTGGACAGAAGTTTTAAGGGCAGCTACACTTAACTCACTACAGATAAGGGAGCACTCACCCAAAATGACCAAGCGAGAACGCCGTACGTTTACTTCCGAATTTAAACAAAAGATCATTCAACTCTACCAAAATGGGAAAAACGGAAAGGCTCTTATTGAAGAATATGAACTTACTCCTTCTTCTTTAGACCGGTGGATACAACAGAGTGAAAACACAGGTTCTTTTAAAGAAAAGGCTATGTTAAATAGCTAGATGAGGGGATTCACGATAATCAATAATTATCCTCTGTCTTCGAAATACTGAACAATTGGTGTAATGTCCAGTGGATTCCAATACAATGGGAGGACGTCCCCCTGATACATCTTCTACTTCTCTAATAAAATCTAGAAGATTAGCTAACCCTTCAAGCGTATGTGCTACTTTAAAACTCTTTTTATATGGTTTCTTTTTATCCAAGAATGCTGAACCTGACTTTCACTTTAGCCACATCCAGACCAATGACCGGATTCATACATTACCCCTCATAAAATAAAATCACCGGTACCCCCTAATTCCTTCTTGTAGTGTCATAGCTTCACTTGTTATACGAGATCATAGTCCCAACCAGCCTCGAGCATGTTTCTACAAGTAGGGGGAACTGTTTAGTTGACCGGGTCAAATCCCCACGGGTGCTTACGTTCACCCCGGCTACCGGAAGAATATATCGATATAAAAAAAGGTCAGCCAGAAATAACTGGCTGACCTCAGTTTGTCGACAAAAGGGGTTCGGAATGTTTTAATTCCGAACCCCTTTTGATATTTTCTTGGAATTTTGCTCAAGATTAAGAGTATAGGTCTCTACGAGCACACCATGTTAGGCCATTTTTGTACCTCGCCATGTCCAATTGGCCATTTTCATTAAATTCATGGCAGCGAAAGTAAGCATCGCCTGCATCGACAATTTTTTAAGTCCCCTTAAAGTAGTCCAACGAATACCATGCTTTTCTTTTGCATCTACGAATACACGCTCAATTGTTTCTTTACGTTTCGAATAGATCGATTTTACATCTTGATGAGGACGCAGGTGATCTGCTTCTTCCATATTTTCTTGCCAGAGATGGGGCGTCACCACTTTTTGATGGTCTTTGCTTTCTGTACATTGTGATAAAAATGAACATGTCTTACAAATGTGTTTGGGAGAGTTATACTCGCGATATCCCTCTTTATTTGTTGTTGAGTACTTTAAAACCTCGCCCGAAGGGCAAAGGTAACAATCAAAATGTTCATCGTAAACATACTCATGTTTGCGGAAGAATCCTTCTTTTGTCCGTGTTCGTGTATAGGGTAAAGCCGGTATGGGAGAGCTGAAGGGGCATGATTTTAATAAAGTACTGCTGTAGTTGTATCACTTTTGTGTGGGGATAAAGAGGATTTAGAGAAATAATATATTAAGAATAAAAGAGCTTGATGAGTAGATAATAATAGAGAAAATCTCTATGAACAATCCACATATTGTAAAGTTTTTTGACATTTAGAGTGGTTTTTTTGAATATTTTAAATCGTAATTTTTGGATTGAAATCAATACAAAATTCAGTAAAAAAATGGAGATGAGTTCATTGTGTAAAAATCCATCTATGTCTGATAAAAGCGCATCTGCCCCATCACTGGGCCCATCATATTTTGAATAAGGTTCCAGAAGTCACGATCTACTTCTGGATCATCAAGATCTTGGCAACCACGGTGGGTGAGACGGCCGCAGACTTCCTAATTTTTAACCTGCACTGGGGCATGACCAACACGACCTTAGTCATGACACTTTCATCTTTCTCATCACGCTATTCTTCCAGTTTAGGGCTAGGAAGTACGTACCAGGAATCTACTGGCTCGCTGTCGTTCTGATTAGCATTGTCGGCACGCTGAACACCGACAACCTCGTGGACAACTACGGTGTCGCTTTAGGAACGACGACCATACTCTTCACCCTAGCGCTGATTGTGACCTTCGTGGTTTGGTACGCGAATGAGAGGACTCTGTCCATTCACTCCATCTACACGCCGAGGAGGGAAGCGTTTTACTGGTTAGCCATCCTATTTACCTTCGCTTTGGGTATTGCCCGCCGGTGACCTCATAGCAGAGGGTATCAACATGGGTTATTGGAAGTCAGCGCTTATGTTCGCCGCACTGATCGCGGTGGTGACCATCGCCTACTACTTCTTTAAAATAAATGCAGTGCTGGCATTTTGGATTGCCTACATCCTGACCCGTCCTCTGGGCGCCTCTCTTGGCGACTTCCTGTCACAGCCGCACAAAGAGGGTGGTCTTGGTTTGAGTACAGTGGGAACAAGCATAATTTTTCTAGTAACCATCTTAAGCTTGGTCATCTATCTAACCAAGACAAGGAAGGACGAGAGTTCACAACCGCGCTCAGAAGACTAAAACGAGCTATATTTGAAACAAGGAATGGTTTCTATTTGGAATAAAAATAGAGTTGCTCATATGAGTAATAATACAAGAAAGGCTTTAAAAGGCTGCCGAGGCAGTCTTTTTTTCAATTAGAAAGGGGAGGACCAACTTTTTAAACGAGGGATCACGATAGAATGCTGAGTGAAGCAATAACTTGATTATTTTTTTTGATTGAAAGATTAGAAGATTTTAATGAAACTCTAATCAAAGTCTTATGCCTTCTTCATTCAGTCTTTATTTCTGTAGGGTAAGATATTAACTGTAGTAAATAATATATTTGGAGGGTTTTTAATGAATAAGAAAATTAAAAAGTATGTCATTCCTGCGATTGCCGCCACAATTATTGGTGGTGGGGCAACGAGTTCAGCGTTTGTATTTGCCTCAACAAAGGACAAGCCCGTGGAGCAGCAAGAGATGAGTGATAAACAAGAAAGTGCAGCTTTAGCGAAAAAGGCGAAATTGACCGAAGCGGAAAGTAAAAAAATTGCGCTAGAGAAAGTGCCGGGTACCGTTAAGGATGTTGAGTTGGAAGATGAAGACGGAACGGTTGTATATGGAGTAGAGGTGCAAGCGAAAGACGGAAGTAAACAAGATGTCAAAATTGACGCACAGACAGGTAAAATCGTAAAAGTTGAATCTGATGACGAAGAAGAGAATGGCAATGAAGAGAATGACGGAGAAGAGAATGATAAGCAGGAACAAGCCGCTTTAGCGAAAAAAGCAAAATTGACCGAAGCGGAAAGTAAAAAAATTGCGCTAGAGAAAGTGCCGGGTACCGTTAAGGATGTTGAGTTGGAAGATGAAGACGGAACGGTTGTATATGGAGTAGAGGTGCAAGCGAAAGACGGAAGTAAACAAGATGTTAAAATTGACGCACAGACAGGTAAAATCGTAAAAGTTGAATCTGATGATGAAGATAAAAATGAAAATGATAAAGAATAAGTGAATGGTGTTTAAAAAGTAGTACAATAATAATGATACACATTTGAACATGATGAAAATAGTGAAGGGTGTCCATCAAATTTCATGGCACCCTTTTTGTTTAAATAAAATAAATCAGGGGCCTTGTATGAAAAAAATATTGATTATAGAAGATGAAGAAAACTTATCACAATTTATTCGTTTAGAGTTGGAGTATGAAGGCTATGAAGTGGTTACTGCTTTTAATGGTAGAGAGGGTTTGACCAAAGCCTTAAATGAGAATGTTGACCTTATTTTATTAGATTTAATGCTACCTGGTCTAAATGGGATTGAAGTATGCAGAAGAATTCGTTCCAGTATGGATGATACTCCGATTATCATGATCACGGCTAGAGACAGCGTATTAGATAAAATTTCTGGCTTGGATAGTGGGGCGGATGATTATATTTCAAAACCGTTCCAAATTGAGGAACTGTTAGCAAGAATGAGGGCGATTTTCAGAAGAACTGAAATTCCTTTAATTAACAAAAAATTAAGCTACAAAGATTTGGACTTGGATTTGGAATCCAGAATCGTAAAACGAGGAAATGAAATTATAGAACTTACAAAGAAAGAATTCGATTTACTGTTTTTGTTAATGAAAAACGTGAATAGAGTGTTGACAAGAGAATTCATATTAGAAGAAATATGGGGATATGACACTATCATTGAGACGAATATTGTAGATGTATATATAAGCTATCTAAGATCAAAAGCGGATGGAAAGGAAAAGGAATCTTATATTCAAACCGTTAGAGGTACAGGATACGTATTAAGAGATTAAAGGTGGATGAACAACATGTTGAATAGGGTGTCTATTAAATGGAAAATGACCATTTTTTCTGCCATATTAATATTTTTAATTTTTATTTTCTGTAACCTTATTCAACTCATTCTTATTCAGACATTTACTTCTAAACAAGAAGAACACCAATTATATAAACGTTCGGAGGAAATCCGTACGATTATCATGGAGCAATCCAAGCACGTTAGCGGGAAAGACTTGTTAGTTTCGGAAGACCTCTTTGAAAAAATTGTTGAAAGAAATGAAATGATAAGAGTTCTGGATAAGGATGGAAATGAATTATATAACATTTCTAATGACTTTCCGGATCAGGATAGGGTATTGAAAAATGGTTTTTACCGTATGAAAGAGGATGGAGAAGATTTACTTCTAATAAAAGAGCCATTAAGAGTGGATTCCTTTAACGGTACACTGGAAATTGGAAAGAATATTGAAACCTTCGATACGTTTATGGAAAAAGTAATCTGGGTCTTGGTGTTGGGGACATTTTTGTCATTAGCACTAAGTCTTGTAAGTGGTTGGTTTTTGGTAAGGAAACTGTTATCTCCACTTACTCTAATGACGAATACGATGAGAAAAATTGAAGACAATCAATTCCAGGAACGAGTGCCTGTCATGGAATCAAAAGATGAATTCTCGCAGCTTAGTATAATTTTTAATTCCATGATGGATAGGATTGAGGCCTCAATCGCACAACAAAAAAGATTTGTTGAAGATGCATCACATGAACTTCGAACTCCATTAGCCATTATTCATGGACATCTTTCTCTATTACAAAGATGGGGAAAAAATAAACAAGACGTATTAGAAAGCTCGCTGCACACAAGCATTAAGGAAACAGACAGAATGATTGAGTTAACCAATGAGTTATTATTACTTACTCGAATGGATAAGCAGAAAGAAGTGCAAGGTTCTTTCATTCCTTGTAATGGTTTAGAGACAATAAATGAGGTACTTAACGATTACCAGCTGATTCATGAATCATTAAAAATAAACAGAGAGGAAATGGTCCATGGTGAGACCTTGCTTGCAATTCCTGAGGAGCAGTTGAAGCGACTTCTCATCATTATCCTTGATAACGCAATAAAGTACAGTGGTGAAAATAAAGAGGTAATCATAAAAACCAGTAGTGAGAAAGATAAATATAAAATTGAGATCCATGATAATGGATATGGCATCAGTCAAGAGGACATGCCATATATTTTCGATCGTTTCTATAGAGTGGATAAGGCACGTAGCAGGGGTAAGGGAGGAAACGGTCTTGGTCTGTCCATCGCTAAAGATATCACGGAGGAATATAAAGGTGACATTTTAGCTGAGAGTACGATCGGTAAAGGTACAGCAATCATTCTTCTAATACCTTATTCATGGTGAATGATTGTTGTAAGCTAGGTGCAAAGCTGAATAAATATAAGAATATTGATAGGAGATAAAAATGATGATTGAGACAAATAGCCTAACGAAAAAGTATGATAATGGATTCGTTCTGTTAATGATTTAAACATTTCTGTTTACAATGGTGATATTTATGGATATTTAGGACCGAATGGAGCAGGGAAAACTACGACAATCAGAATGTTGAATGGATTAATTCAGCCAACTAATGGGGAAATATTAATAGAGAAACAAAAAACAAATCATAACATTTCGGAAATCAGGAAAATGATAGGTGTTCTTCCAGAATCACATGGCTATTATAATTGGATGTCCGGATGCGAATATTTAACTTTTTTTGCAAAATTATATGAATATCCTAGATTGAAGTTAAAAAGCAGAATCGAAGAGGTATTGGAATGGGTGGGAATGGCAGAGAAAGCTCATGTGAGAATCGGACAATATTCTAGGGGGATGAAACAAAGAATTGGACTTGCCAAATCTATTATCCATGAGCCGTCTCTTATTTTTTTATATGAGCCAACTCTTGGGCTGGATCCTCAAGGCCAGAAGGATATTCAGGCCAATATTCAAAGATTAAATAAAGAGAATGGAGTTACCGTTTTCATAACATCTCAATTATTAAAAGAAATATCGAAATATGCAATCGAGTGGCCATTGTTTCAAAAGGTAATCTTATTGAAGAAAATAGCATTCAAAACTTAATGGGTAAATATCAGAACCTATCAGAGAACGGGACAGTCACCTTAGAAGATATATTCTTTTATTTAACAAAATCTGAGGAGAATGTAGGATGATGAGAGTTTTGTTTTATAAGGAAATAAAATAGCATGTCATATCCATCAAAGGTTTATGAATTTATTTTGCACTATCGGTTTTATTTAGTTTACTAGTCTTTTCATTCGTTACGTTTAAAGAGTTAAGTTTTCTAGCTCAGGTGGAGTGAATATCACATTTTTGAAGGTTCTTTTAGGCATTGGGATTCTATTTTCATTAATAATTGGTTCAACTATGATTTCGAATGAAAAAGAACGAGGTACATTAGAAAGCTTAAAGTTGACCCCGTTATCCAACCTGAAATTAATATTTGTGAAGGCAGCTGTCATTTGTGTCTTTTGGTTGGGTATTCTAGTAATTAGTTCACCGTACTTCTATGCATTAACTTATGGAACTCAACTATTACCAAGTCTCTTCTTCTTCTTATTGTTTGTAATTGGGACTTTTCTTGTGCTGGGTTTCTCACTTTTATTTTGGCGTTTTCAGCATGGCTATCTTCAACAAAAAATGCAACGCTACTCTCCATCGTCGTTTTTTTAATAGCGATGCTACCCATGTTTTTATCAACTTAGATAAAAAAGGCTGGTTTTGCATACGTTATTGATCGATCTAGTCCTGTGTCGTCAACGTTATTAGCTGCTAAGGATTTAATGATCAATAAGTTCGGCATCTCCATCATTGCGTTAGATATTTTACCAGTTTTTCTTTTTTTCATTGTGTCGATTTTGGCACTTTTGTTAGCAGGTCGAAATATTAAATTGTTGGAGGGAGAATAATATGAGAAAGATATTTTTCCTTAAGACCATACTTATTTACACAACATAGTTTTCTCAAAGCGCTACACAGCCGAATATTTCAGTAAATGTCATGTCACCAGAAAGTATTAAGGAGTATCCTGGTTTCGAAATGAGGATAAAGGCACAAGTAATTAATAATACGAATCAGTCGATTTCTGATGTTATGGCTTACATTACGATGGCTAATACGATTAAGCATTGGACGGTAAATTTGGAAGATTATAGCGCAGACGAACCCATATACATTGGAACGTTAAAGCCAAATGAAATAAAAACAGTCCAATTACCAATCCGATTTGTCTATACAGATCAGTATAAATTATATGTAACGGCTAGCAGTGACCGGGAAAAAGAAGTATACTCCAGCTCTTCAATCCCTGTGGATATTCTGGGAAACACAAAAATCAATCCACTAATAGTCGAAGTGGTAGCCATAGCCATTCCTTCAATATTATTAATATGGCTGCTGACATTATCCTATAGAATGAGAAAAAATAGAAATATCTAAGTTGAGGTTTTAATAAACCATCAACTCTGGTTTTTAAAATAAAAGGATGATTTTATGAATTTAAAGTTTAAATTGTCTATTGCCTTTGTATTAAGTGTATTTTCTTTAATTGGATTCAGTTTGATGGCATTCACAATAAGTGCACATGAATTCTTGAATTTTGATGGAATCGTGATTTCCTTCATACAAGGCTGGGAGTCACCGATTTTAACAACCCTCATGAAATTCTTCACGTTCATAGGCTCGGCTAGTTCTGTGATAATACTTTCTATATTTGTTTTGCTTTTCCTATATAGGGTATTGAAACATCGCTTGGAACTGGTCTTGTTTAGTGCTGTCATAATAGGCTCACCCCTTCTCAATTTGATATTGAAACTTTTCTTTCACCGCACCCGTCCTGATTTACATCGGCTCATAGAAATAGGGGGATACAGTTTTCCAAGTGGACATGCGATGAATGCGTTCACCTTGTACGGTATCCTCACATTTCTACTATGGCGGCATATTCGGACTAAATGGGGGAGAATTCTGTTGATTTTGTTGAGCACCATGATGATCCTTTCGATTGGAATAAGTCGAATCTACTTGGGGGTCCATTATCCAAGTGATATCATAGGTGGATACTTAGCGAGTGGTTGTTGGCTTGCTATTTCTATATGGTTTTTCCAAAGGCATCAGGAACGGAAGAATAATAAAAACACTGTCAAACAGTAAGGAGCGTTTAAAATGGAAAATTGGATTACGGAATTTATGAATAGTTTTGGGTATATTGGGATTTTTCTATTGATAGCATTGGAAAATATTTTTCCACCGATTCCTTCGGAGGTCATTTTAACCTTTGGAGGTTTTATGACAACTACATCAAATTTGACTATAGTCGGAGTTGTTCTTACTTCGACTCTGGGGTCAGTGGCAGGAGCTGTGGTTCTTTACGGGATTGGTTTACTACTTGACGTAAAAAGAATAGAAAAGTTTGTGGATAAATGGGGGCATATTTTTCGACTAACCATATCTGACGTCCATAAGGCGAATAGATGGTTTGACAAATATGGGGCATGGACGGTCTTTTTCTGTAGACTCGTTCCGTTGATTAGAAGCTTAATCTCCATTCCTGCAGGCATGTCGCATATGAACTTTTGGCTATTTTTATTATTTACAACAGCAGGTACATTGATATGGAATGTCATCCTTGTAAATATCGGGGCTGCAGTGGGGTCTTCATGGGGAAATATCGTAGGGTATATGGACATTTATTCAAACGTAGTTTATGCGATTTTCATATTGCTGTTTATTCTTTTCATTGTTTTTCTTTTTAAAAGAAAACGTCAAGAAAATGTAAAGTAATTTAGTCCAATCCATAATTTTTCTTGATGAGTAAATTAATAAATAATTTAAGCGTACGTTAAAAATTTATAAAAATGGTGGGGGATAATAGGATTAGATCCCTTCGTTCGGTGAATCTCTTGTTTGTGTTCGTATTGTCACTTACATTATACAGTAGGGGAAGTACTTCTTTTTTTTCATGCCTCAGAATATATGGGAGTCAAAGGATTGGAATTGTAAGATTCATTCAATTAATGACTTAAAATCTTACCAAATTTACCGATTATTATTTGTAGGGGTAATAATTTGGGAGGAATTCAACATGAAAAAGTACTTTTTAACAATAGCTGCTTTGTTTCTAACCTTTTTAACTGGTTGTGGTGGTGTTGAAGTAGCACCTAAATATGGTTTGGTAGCTAACAAGGGTTCGGCTAATATTGAAGGTGATGATGTGTATTTTGAATACAATGGTAAATACCATGTTGCTAAGGGTCAGCGTAAGAACTATGAAGCCAATCAAGGGGAATCTATGATTGTGATTCAAATGTCTGATGGCTCCTATATTATTCAAAAAGAAGATAAGAATGTGGCTTATCAAAATGGTTATGATCCAGTAGCTAACAAACAGAATGTTGATGCGGAAAAACAAAAACGAGAACAAGCTAGACAAGCAAAACTTGATAGACAACAACAGCTAGAAGATGAGCGAATTGCATATTTGAGAAGTAAAGAGCTAAAAAAACAAGAGTTAGATCAGCAAAAGCAGGACTTAAAAGCGGAAGCGCAAACAACTCGACTCCAAAATGCGACAAATTATCTACAAACTCAAATTGGGAAAATACAAGCAGAAACACAAAAAATTAAAGATCAACTTAAATAAATAGATGCTTAAGTTGAATATGGACTGCATCTAGCGGGAAGACGGATCACTTCATAGCCATTTTCTTCGAAAGAGCGGTTATCAATATGTCCCAGTATAAAGATTTGTGATTATCCTGAAGCACTAGAACATATTACTTCAAATGAAGCATGATCATCCAATCTTTTGCTATTTCTGAGATTAAAACTATCTGTTCATGCATTGTTAATAGGTGTTTTATTAACTTTAGTTAGTTTAATTGTTAGTGATGTTATTTCAATTGTTGTTCATAAAAGAATTACATTGAATTTATTTTATATTACTTTAATTATGGTTTTTTGGGTTTTGTGGGCAATGCAAAATACAAAATATCAAAAATAATGAACTTGAGTTTAGTTAAAAAAGTGTTTTCTATAGAACTAACGGGTGCGTTAGCTGAAGGCCGGAGCTGTCATTAAGGCAGCTCTTTTATTATGGAACTAAAGGGGCAGTTTAGTTTAATAAGTTCTAATGATAAGATAAAAGAAATGATGGCGAATATAGGGGAGATTCATATGGATAACTGGAGAAATAATACGATTTGGTTTGAACAAATACCAGATAACCTTCAGTCTAATTTAAACTTAAAAGAAGATAAGTTTAATGAGATGGAGCTGGAAAACATTGAGTATTTAACTCTTTGGCATCAAAAAAAGAATAAGCTGGGCAACTTTGTTGGTATTCCTGAAAATCTCCTCTATCTAGAATTAAACTGGTCCAATATACAAGATTTACTTGGGATAGAAAAAATGAATAAATTAAAGCGTTTAGAATTACATTATTGTACTAAATTACAAAATGATTTTGGTTTTTCTGGATTAGCCAATTCGCTAGAACATTTACATATTAATCAATCTAAGAAATTTGTATCAAATGAAGAGTTATTCTCTCTGAAAAATCTTCGGGTCCTTTGCCTTAATTCTTGCGGTAATCTTGAGAATTTGAATTTTTTAAATCAATTTCCCAACCTAATTGACTTTAGATTTGTTGATACTAATGTGTTAGATGGTGACTTATCACCAATTTTAGACCATCCAACAATCCGAAGTGTAGGCTTTCTGAATAAGAGACATTACAATATTAAAAATGATAAGATGGATGCTTTGTTAAAGGATAAAAATGGTGGAGAAGAATTTAAAACTGTTATCAAGTATGGAAAATATGAGACTTTTAGATATATTTATTAACTTAATCCTTAATGAACTAACGGGTGCGTTAGCTGAAGACGGAGCTATCTTTAAGGCAGCTTTTCCTTATGGAACTTTCCATAAGGAGTGCTATTATAAGACCTATTGTAAAATGCCAAAAACGATGTGCATTGGTGGTCGGAATTATATCCTCTGACGTATTTATATTACCTCTTACTAAAATGCCTTACAGAGCCATTTAAGTAGTAAATTATTTCCACTTTTTAGTTTTTTCTTTCCAGAAATAATGCTATTATTTGTAAAATACATATAATAAGGCGGGATCTTATGGATAAAAAAACTCAACTAGCTTTGATTTTTCTCTTAGGTAGGCTAACAAGGAACCAGCAATTCTCCTATCGGTAGCATGGTTGATTCCTTGTTTTGTTTAAAAATTAGCAAAATTCTAGTAAGAATGAAGCTCGTTCCTAAGTGGTCATAAGGGTCCGTTTTTCTTTGCATTCTATATAGTTATCAAACTGATATATTTTCTCTACATAAATTTGATGCCAAATCATGAATGTGAAGATGGACCACAGCTTTCGACTGTTATCTCTCTTTTCCATAACATGATCAGCAAGTAATGTAAGGACTTTTTCCTTGTTAAATAGGTGGTCTGTTTGGCTAAAAGCATCTTCGGGAATTGATCTCAAAGATTGCCTGAGAATTTCTCAGGGAAACGCAATATACCATTAGTCAAACAAGAAAATGCTGAAGTGAGCATGAATAAGGCAGCAAGCAAGGAAGAGTAACAGAGAAGAATAATAAAAGGTAAATCATCTGTTCTTCAAATGAAATTTAAGCTGATGCATTAGAATAAGAAGTATTGCAGAAAACAAAAAGAATTTAACTAACAAAAAATATTGAAGAATTAACCATTATTAGCAATAGGGCCAAATCATACAAGAAGAAGCAACAGATATACAATCTGTTGCTTCTTCTTGTTGAAGTGCTTTGACATTTATTTTGTTAATTCTATGGAATTTTCATATCGAAGGTTACCAAGTTTAACAGTAACCTTTTCAGTTTTAGGTTAGCTGTTTTACTTGAAAATCTATGAACGATCTTGGAATGAATTCGGATAAATCAATTGAGAAATCTCCCCGTATTGTTGATAAGGGAGTCCGCCGACAAAACGGGATATTATCCGTTAAGTAATTTTCAGTCTAAAAGTCAATTCACTTCATATTCATTTTTTATTATTGATTATACCATTTCCTAGGCTATCTGTTTTTCCAAAAATATTCTAATGTTCAAACTTTCACAAATTGTTCACAACAACAATGAAAACGCTTACCGTTTTCATTGTATAATATACATATCCTAATTGATTTCATAGTATTGCACCAATGAACATACAATTTTAATAAATAATTGAATAGACAGAAAGGAGATAATCAGATGATCTTGAAATCGTTGAAAAAAAAGGGCATAACAACCATCATTTATTATAAAGAAGGAGTATTAAAAACATGTAAGGGTCAATTGCATAAACTTAACCTTAATGAACAAACCCTTTCATTAAAGGATGAAAATCAAAAGATTTTCTCTATTCGTTTATCTCGTATTATGGAAATATATTAACTTGATTACTTTCATTAAAGCATAATTAAAATACAATATATTTATTAATCCCGAATCTTTAGTGTATTACTAAAGGTTCTTTTTTTCATATATGGAAATCTGGTCAGTTTAGCATTCCTGTATTAGTAATTTTTCGGTTTGAAAAATGGGGCTCCTCATCTCCGGATTTATAAATATTGTTTTTATACTTTTTGGATGGTAGTATCCTTTTCGTAAGAAAGTCTAGGCGCGATTAACTATAAAATGTATGGAGCGATCACATAAAAAATGAATAGTTATAAGAGATAATTTTAGGTATTGTTTCTCCAGGAAATAATCGTCATTGAATTTAATGCACAAAGTGGATACCAAATCAGTTATTTCTCCTGGTAAAACAGCGATTTTCAATTCCCCAATTTCTACTTTTGTAAGTGCTCTAATTTGAGAAGATATACTTTGTAAGGAATTTTGAATATTCAAGGCTTCTTGTTGAACGATTTCTCCCACCTTAGTAAGTTCAATCTTCTTACCAATACAGTAAAAGTGCATAGCCTACATCTTGTTCAAGCAATTTTATTTGATGGCTTAAAGTTGGTTGCGAAATTCCTAATTTTTCAACTGCTTTTGTAAAATGTAGTTCTTTACTGACCATTAAAAAATATACTAAATGTCTTATTTCGATATTATTTCAATCCTTTCTTATGAAAATAATTATTGGCAATCAATACGCTAGAAAATAATCTAGTTATCAAGTTACTTTATTCGAAGGGATTATTCCATAATTTGGCCTGATTGCTGGATAAAGTGAAAAAACACCATTAGCTATCTGTTATTTTGGTTCATTAATAACTCACTATGATGTTAGATGACCTGTAGGGCCCGGCTGTATCCGCGGAGAATTTTTAAAATAAACTATTAAAATTCTTTATCACCATTGACATGTACAATTATTAATAATTGTACCTTTTTAGATGTCAGTTTACATAATAAAATATCTCATATAATACTTGGTATTTAAGAATTTGAGATAGTCGAAAATTAAAAAGACTTTATCAAGGAGGAGCGAATCATGTATATACCTAAACATTTTCAACTCAAGGATGAAGAAATAATTTATGATTTTATCGAAAAGTATAGCTTTGCCACTTTATTTTCACAACACAATGGAGAACCATACGCTACCCATCTTCCACTCACATTAAATAAAAGTGAAAGTGCTTTATATGGTCATTTTGCCCGCCCAAACGAGCAATGGAAGGATATAGAATACCAACAAGTTCTTGCGGTTTTCCAAGGTCCTCACTGTTATATATCTCCATCATGGTATGAAACAACGATGGCAGTTCCTACTTGGAATTATTTATCTATCCATTTATATGGAAAGATGGAGATAGTGGAAGATCAAAAAGTCATATTCGATTCTCTAAATGATATGGTAAAAAAATATGAAAGTCCAGATAGCCCATACAATTTAAACGATGTAGATTCCAGATATATCGAAGGAATGAGTAAAGGGATTGTAGCATTTAAAATAAAAATCACAAAAATGGAAGCGAAAGCTAAATTAAGCCAAAATCACCCTGTGGAACGTCAAGAATTAATTATTAAGCATCTAGAAAACACTTCTCAACAAGATAATATACAAGTAGCCTGTCTGATGAAGAAAAATCTACAAAAATAGAAGTTATTCGACTTTGTCTTGTTTAACTAACAGGGTAGATTTGTTAAATAATTAAGCCTAATTTCAGATGGAAATTAGGCTTAAAATGATCCTTCAATATATTTCTTAAAAAACAAATTTTAGTTTCCCGTCCATATTCCATAAGTGACCCCATAGGAAGTGTTTCCATTGCATAAAATAACCATGTGAAGCTTGCTCCAAATCCAATAACTAGTAAGGCTAGAACGAGACATTCAAATAAACAGTTTAATAATTGTTGAGTTATTCTTTGAACCATGCCTTCTTTAAGAGCTTCACACCCAAATCAATTTCATTGGAAGTAAGATTACTGAAACCTAGTTTAACCAATGGTACGTCGGAGTTATTTTTAATGAAGTAGGGGGACGTAGAATATACAGTAACTCCATGTAAGGAGGCTTGTTGAATTAACCATTCTTCTGAATGCTTCAGATGTACTTTGACTAATACGTACAAACCAGATTGTTCACCAATAATGGATATATTTTGAGTAAATTGCTCTTTTAAAGCGGATACTAAGTGCTGCATTTTTCTTTTATAAACAAGGCGCATGCGTTTAATATGTCTACTCCATTCTCCCTCTTCCATAAATTTAGCCATTGTAAGTTGGCTAAGCAGGGAGGTAGTAGCTTCAAAATGAAGAAACTGATTTTTAAAACGATTTAAAAGTGGCTGAGGCAAGACCATATAACTTAAACGAATCCCTGGAAGAAAGGACTTCGAGAAATTCCCTAAATAAATGACCCTTGCTGAATCAATGGAGGCAAGAGCAGGAAATGGTTTTTGAGTATAGCGAAATTCACTATCATAATCGTCTTCGATAATATATCCACGCATCTTGTTAACCCAATGAATAAGCATTTGCCGTTGTTGGATGGACATGCTTACTCCAATTGGACTTTGATGGGAAGGGGTTACATAGATTAAGCGTGATTTCATTTGTTCTAATTGTGAAAGTTCAGCACCTGTTTCATAAACCGGCAAAGTTTCTAACATAAAACGATGGAATTGAAAAGCTTCCCTAGCACCGTCGTAACCAGGGTCTTCAACTATAATACTCTCGAATTCATCCTTCAGTAAATGTCCCAGGTATACTAGCATTTGTTGGGTACTGCTTCCGATAATAATGGCATTTGCATTTGTTTTCACTCCGCGAGATTGGAATAAATATGGGGAGATTTGTTCGCGCAGGCATTCTTCCCCAAATGGTTCCCCGTATCGAAAGCTATCCTGTAATGTTAATACTTGATTTGCCATTCTCCTCCAAATTTTCAGTGGAAAATGTGTTTGATCAACGGCATCTGCCCTGAAATCAACTACTGGCGGATTCTTGGACTCAGTCTGCTTTTTATTAGAAGAGATTAATGGTTCCTGAAATATGAGGGGTTCTAACTTATTTGCAAAATAACCTTTTCTGCCCTCTCCACGAATATACCCTTCAGATACAAGTTGTTCATATGCCAGTAAAGTTGTATTACGGCTTACATGTAAGGAATCCGCAAGCTGACGAATGGAGGGTAATTGCTCATTGGCCAAAATGTCTCCTTGTTCAATATATGATTTAAATTTCTCATAGATTTGTTTGTATTTTGGAGAGTTATCATTAAAAGTAAAAATGGTATTATTCATTTGCATTCCCTCTGACATGTATATTTATTAATTATTGTACCTTTTTCCATGTCAATTTGTGTAATATTATTTTTTTATCGGATATTTATTCAAGAACTCAAATACAAGTTGAAAGGATTTTATTATGTACATTCCTAAGCAATATCGCATGAAAAATGAAGAGGCAGTTCAAATTATGAAGTCTAACCCGTTTGCCTTATTGATTACTGTTGATGAACATCGTCCCATGGCACGCATATTCCTTTGGAAATTCGGGAAGATGAAGGGAAAATCTATGCGACTGGGCACATTGCATACGGAAACATGCAGAAAAAAACTTTAGACAATAATAGTGATGTGTTACTAATTTTTCAAGGTCAGCACGCATACATTTCATCAAGTTGGTATCAATGTGAAGAGGTTCCTACATGGGACTATTTAGCTGTACATGCCTATGGATCAGCACGTGTAATCACTGAAGACGAGCTGAAATCCTCCTTGGATACTATGCTTAATCATTATGAGTCTCACCGAGAAAATGGTCGGACCTGGGCAACGTTTAATCCAGAGTTGCTTAAGAGTGAAATGAAAGGAATAGTTGGCTTTGAAATTGAAATCACATCTATTCAAGCTGCAGCCAAAATGAGTCAAAATCGTAATGACACCGATTACAAAGCAATTATTACAGAGCTTGAAAAATCAAATGAACAAGGGGAAATTCAGGTTGCTCAATGGATGCGTGAGCAACGGAAAGGGTTAATTAAATGATTTTTGGGCGGCACCCCTAAAAGCAAAAATGGTGTTTATCACTTTTTAAGGGAAAGCAAAGTTAAGTCAAAACCATTCCTTATACAGACAAGAGCTCATTATAAAACAGTTGGAACTTTTCCAAATGAGCAATAAATCGCCTCCTTGATGAAAGCGAACCTTAAAAAAAGTGTAACCTTGATTTCACCATTCAAGGAGGTGCCCAATCAAATTATGTGCAAAAATATGGAGTTTTCAAATATTTGGCTATTTGTAATCACTGCTGTTACATGGTTCATAATACCAGGACCAGTTGTTTATAGATCAAGGGAAGAAAGCGGGCATAGTATCAAGTTCTTGGTGTATCTCTTGGTGGTTCTGTTCACTACGCAGTGGAAAAACTTCACCATATGAAGGAGAGATAGTTTATAAAGATGATGACGGAGCAATATGCATTCCTCTGTATTGAATTAATAGATGAAACATGAAGTGATGAGTTTCATGTAAAAGATCCGATTTTTCCATTCAGTAAAGGAACAAAAGGAAGCAAAGCTTAATTGACTAGTAATTTATTGATATATGAAATTCGTAACCATATTATCGAGAATCAACTGTGCTGAAGATGGGTTTCATCAATTGACTACCTCCACATAGTTATGATTGGTTACCTATAAGAATTAGATAAACATATCCAAAAAACCCTTTATATAGTGTGATTGATTACATTAGGATTATTGTATTTCTAACTCTTTGACAGTTTCGCCTTCAATTAACACTGGTTGATAATAGTTTTCGTTTGGTAAATCCTTCTTTCCTTGTGATTTCTTGATGACCCAATCAGCTGCATCATGTTCCATTTGTTCTTGTGGGTGTGTCAATGTCGATAGTTGGATATTAGCATTTTTCGCAATATAAAAATTGTCCTGACCAATAATTGATAATTGTTCGGTAATAGAAATATCAAGTTGTCTGCATACATTCGCTACTTCCAACCCTACCTCGTCGTTATAGCAAACAAAGGCAGTCAACACGTCTCTATTTTCATTTAGAAACCCTTTCAAGTTCGTGTAAAGGTCTAGCTTCGTTTCTGTAGTATACGAAAGCAATTGCTCTGGTTGAAAGCGTAATTTGGACTCTCCAAGTGCTTTTATATATCCCTTCATTCGATACTTTCCTTGTAAATCATCCATTTTCGAAATGAGACCAATTTGGGAGTGTCCTTTCGAAATCAATTCTTTTGTTGCGAGGTAGCTTGACTGCACATCATCTAGGCAAAAGAAAGGAACCTCTAATTCTTCATAATAAGCGTTAATCATGGTGAATGGAACCTCTTGTTCCTTAAATAATAGGTAGTAAGCGATGTTGGGATTGTATAGATTGCTTTTTGTAGGTTCAATAATCAAGCCATCCACGCCAAATGACAACATCATTTCCAAGGCTTTTTTTCTTGTTCGACATCATTATTTGTACTGGCTAATAGTAACGAATAATTATCTTCATTTAATATTCTTTCAATTCCGCGGATAATAGAAGGGAAAATGTAATCAGTGGAAGATGTGCCACTTATGCACGGAGAAAAATTAATTCAACACGGCGGAATCACGTTTGAAACCCAAGCTGCTCCAGGAGCGATTGAGTTTGAAGATTTTGGAGATATTCTTCTTTTAGCAGGTGAAAATTATACTTCGCAAACAAAATACAAAATTGAGGTCAGGAGCCCACTCAGCTGAAGTTTCCAGTTAGTGTGTTAAAGTGTTGAATAGGTGGATTTGGTTTCGATAATTTCACATCGATTCGGCTGTTAGTTAGAATCAGCATCCGGTGCCTGTCAGAGCGATCGAGTTTTGGCCGTTACATTATCAAGTGGGATTCCCGCCGAATAAGAGTTAGCCACTTACTCGAACAGATTTTTGGGGGATAGAGGATAACTTATACTTTTAAGCGTAAACAGTTAGAGAGTGGTTCGTACACTACGGTTAAAGGTAAGCCCCCATTTAATCAGCGAATATCAAATACGTAGCATCTCCTGGTACGATACTTGTATCAATCAAAGGAGGTGCTTTTCCTATGCTGCAACAAAAATTAACGATCCTTTATATTCATTCACTCAATCGTTTTGGGCGAAACAAGGAAGAAATTCTATAAGAATGGAATGACGTCACGAAAAATATTTAGGAAGATAAAGTTGTAAGGGAAATGGCTTTGTGAAAAGTCACCCAATTTAAGGATATGAAGATCTCTATTTACTTAATTGGAAAAACCCAAATTAAGGTCAGAACTTTGATTAAATATACTAATCTCAATGTGTTTTAGCTAGTGAAAACAAAATAGTATAAAGAGTGGAGAATATATCACAATACTATAATGGGAAATGTAGGCTAGACTGTTAAAAAAACGGAGGGTCACTACTACAAAAAGCGAAGAATTTACTCTTAAGTACTACCTTCCGGGAATGGTAGGGATATTTTAGTTATTTTGTATTTTATGCACACTTTATGGATTAATTTGTAATGATAATGTAAAATTAGGTAAATATGTGTGTCACTTAAAGATGATAAAATGATAAAAAAAGAGATTTTATCGGGGGAGAAAATGAAAAAAATCATAGCATCTTTTGTTGTTTCTGGATTGTTACTATCAAATCCGTTGGTTAGTAATGCTGCATTGGGCGATCGTACATTAAAAAGTGGAATGACTCATACAGAAGTAAAACAATTACAAGAGGTTCTAAAGAAAAAAGAATATTTTAAGAGTAAGAATACAACTACATATTTTGGGACGGTCACTAAAAGTGCAGTTGTAAAGTTCCAAAAAAACAAAGGCTTAAAAGCTGATGGTATTGTCGGTCCGAATACATATAAGGCTTTGGGAGTAAAAAAGAAAACCTCCAACGTAGCTAATGTGAATAAAGCAAGCAATAAATCTTCTGCGATCGTGAAAGAAGCAAAAAAACATTTGAATGTACGGTATGTATGGGGGGGAACTACGCCAAAAGGTTTTGATTGCAGCGGATTCCTAAAGTACACTTTTGATAAAGGTGCAGATGTCACTTTACCAAGAACAGTATCGGAAATTTATAAAAAGGGGACTAAGGTATCCAAGCCACAAGCTGGAGATTTGGTCTTTTATGAAACCTATAAACCTGGTGCCTCACATGCTGGTATTTATATAGGTGGTAATCAATTCATACACAGCTCCTCATCAAATGGTGTAAGCATTTCTTCTATGGATAATAGTTATTGGAAGAAAAGATATTTAGGAGCAAAAAGAATGTAGTAGAGAAAGTGGCCAGCTCTTTTTTAAGAGACTGGCTTTTATAGTTCTGCCAATAGGTTAATGGATACTCCATATATAAATTCTTTAATTTCTCCCGTAATATAACCCTGTTACAAGGAGGGGCATCTACGTTCCGTCCTTGGGCCGATGACAGTCGAGGAAATTAGTTTTCCCGGACAGGGGGTAGCCTCGCAGGACTTAGCTAAAGTGGGACTCATTATCATAGCGTTCAAGCTGTGGCTCACTGTTATCGTAGGGTCTTTTAAACTTTGGAAAAACAAATTATTTTTTTTTGGAAATAACTTAAAATTTGCAGAGTGAAATCGATAAATAAGCCTTGATATTTTAGGGAGGGCTATGATTTTGAATTCTAACTTAATTGGAGGTACCCCAATTGGAGTTGCTTAAAAATCTCTAATTCGATTTTTCAGTTTAAGTTCTTCAAAATTATCAATAATTTACACACTTAGATTAAACAAATATATTGTAATCTAATAATATTAATTGATTTGATATTTTTTGAATAATTTTACAATTTCGATAGTCGGGAATATAATAATCCTATAAACATTTTGCAAAAAATAGTTTACATGTTTTGGAGTAAAGAGTTTTTTGTTTAGAGAAGCAAGAATATAGGTTTAATAATGAATATTCATGGGAGGAAATTTATATGGCAAAATTTACTGTAGGTAATGAAAATCATGCTCCAATTGAACTTTATTATGAGGACCATGGCTCAGGGAAACCCGTTGTCTTAATACATGGTTGGCCTTTAAGTGGACGCTCTTGGGAATATCAGGTGCCAGCTCTTATTGAAGCAGGTTACAGAGTCATAACATATGATCGTCGAGGATTCGGAAAATCATCCCAGCCATGGGAAGGATATGAATATGAGACATTTGCTTCCGATTTACATAAACTGTTAGAACATTTAGATCTTCAAAATGTTACACTTGTTGGTTTTTCTATGGGTGGAGGTGAAGTAGCTCGATACATTAGTACGTATGGAACAGATCGTATTGAAAAGGCTGTTTTTGCTGGATCAGTTCCTCCTTATTTATTCAAATCAGAGGATAATCCTGAAGGAGCATTAGATGATGCAACAATTGAAGAGTTCAAAAGTGGCGTGATAAATGACCGCCTTGCATTTCTTGACAAATTTACGAAGGGGTTTTTCGCGGCGGGTAATCAAACAGATTTAGTTAGTGAGCCATTCCGTTTATATAATCGGGATATTGCAGCTAGTGCCTCACCTAAGGGAACGCTCGATTGTATAACGGCATTTAGTAAGACAGATTTTAGAAAGGACTTGGAAAAGTTCAATATACCTACTCTTATTATTCACGGTGACTCTGATGCAACTGTACCTTTTGAGTTAAGTGGAAAACGTACATATGATTCCATTCCTGGTAGTATCCTCGCTCTAATAAAGGGTGGTCCGCATGGATTAAACGCAACTCATCCAAAAGAATTTAATGAAGCGTTACTAACATTTTTAAAAGATTAATAAAGTAATGACGATCCTATTTCAAATGAGAAGGAGGAGGCAGTCTTTCTTTTTATAAGGTTGAGGAAAACCCTTAATATGAGGCAGAAGTAGAGTGTTTGCTAGAAGACACTTTTCGTATAAATGAATCGTAGCAATTATTATTACATTGATATCAGGGATTGATTGGATAATTCTGCACTTTTCATTACCCTTTATGTAAACTGGAATTGCATTTTAGGGGTTCTGCTAATAAATAAGTTAGCTGTGTTCTTTACAGTTTTAGAGTTTTAGCAGAATCTAGGGCATCCCGAGATATACTTGATCTTATAAATGTATTTCTAAAGAAAAAAGGCAGTCTAATACCTTCCTAGTTACAATAGAAGAAACTCTTCCAAAAATAAGCCTTTGTCCAACGTGACAAAGGCTTATTTGCCTTAATATAGTTACTGAGTTAATTAATTTATTCTCGTAACTATAACCAATGAAGGTAAAACATTATTGGATTGTTTTATGGGTTCAGGAGGAACAGGGCAGGCTACTATAAATCTAAATCGGAACATTATTGGTTTCGAATAAGACAATGATTACTTTAACGAAGTTTCGAATGCTTTACATAAAGATACGACAAATTAAATGATGTTGTTGCTGTTTGAAACCTTCTGAAGCCATCGAATTACCATCCCCTGTGACAATTTCGAAGACGGACTGCAGGAATGCAGCCAGTCAAATCTGTGCAAACAGGGTTGGGCGTATAGGGTGAAAAAGAAAGGGCAATCCTGCTGCTGACAGCGGTTGCGCTTGCAGTAGCAGCTGTCTCAGTCACAGAGGCATCGCCTTCGTCGGGCTCAGGGCTCCGCACTTTGCAAGAGCTCTGGTCGGAGCTCGAAATCAGCTCATACTGCCGGCAGTGATTCTGATCCGCGCCTGGCTGCTGCTTCTGGCAAGATACCATCGGAAGAAACATACTTGAACTCAAAGGCAAACCTGCGGGGATTATGATCGCTTTAATAGGGGCTCCTTATTTTATGTATTTTTTGATGAATAAGTAGGAGAAAAAGCACAATTTTTATAAAAGCTGAAGATGTCTTCAGCTTTTTTGTTTGCCTTATCATCTTCAAATCTCTGGCGCAGCGCAGATTGGAACATAATATAAGCCCGAACTGCGAAATATAACGATACATGCACTTACACGAATCCTACTTAAGGATGATTGACTTGGTTTTTTGATTTGATATAGTTTTAGGATGCTAAAGTGAGAAGAGAAGATCTGACAAAAAAGAGCCTTCTGCGAAAGGGGGTGCCTCCTGTGAAAAGCATACAAAGCCGTTTATTGATCATGCTGCTGATTTTCATCGTTCTGCCCTATTTCCTGTCCGTTTTTTTCATCTACACTTACACAAAAAACAGTGTGGAGCAGTATGAACTTGAAAACAGCCGGGAGCAACTTCAGAAGAATGCGGATGAACTGGAGCAGTATTTTGAAGATATGATTGATTTTCCATATATTCTGTACCGCAACCCTGATCTGTTTCGGATTTTTAATAACGGCTTCGAAGACTCCATTTATTTCAATCCTATGACCAGGGAAAAGAGTCTCGAAACCTTTTATCTAATGAGAAACGAATTTCGGCAAATCCGTTTCTATATTGCTAAAAACAATGAGTCATTTACTGTATATAATGCAATGATCAGCACACACAGGTATCAGCCGGATTTTCTGAACCAGGACCCGATCAAACAGCTGTATACATCTGACTCACAATATTTGATTGAGCCGCCCCACCCTCTTGAGAATTACAATAATGCAGCCATTGTTCCAAAATCGGACAAAACGATGGTGTTGACTTTTCACCACAAAATTATAGACGTTCTGTCTAAAAAGTTTCTTGGGATGATTACAATCGACATTGACTTGGGCGAGTATGCCCGCATTTGCAATAACCTTGTCCAGGGAGGCGCATCTTCTGTTTTGCTTATTGATTCAAAAGATCGCGTCATTTATGCAAATGATCGTGCACTGATTGGAAAACCTCTTCCTGTCGATGAAAAGCAGCGTCTTAACGGGAATAGGAGGCAGCATGATGACGATATTCTCTTATCAAAGGAATTATCAGGGTCACTGAAAGGCTGGAAATTGATTAAGATCATGTCGAGTCAGGCTTTATATGAAGATGTCAGGAAAACAGCCTATACCAATATCCTTGTCGGCATCGGAGTAGGAATACTGGGTTTGCTGATGATAGGCATTATCTCAAATAGGATTACCCGTCCCATTACTAGGCTGAGCAGCAAAGTCCGCTCCATTGAAGGCGGAAATATGAATGTCCCTTTTGATGATACCAAAAGCGATGAAATTGGCCATTTGGAGTCACACATGAAGGACATGATGAACCGGATCAATTCCCACATTGACCGTGAATATAAGCTTGAAATTGAAAACAGGAAGAACCAGTTCAGGGCGTTAAAATCACAGGTTAATCCTCATTTTTTGTTTAACGCTTTACAATCCATCGGCGCTGTCGCCCTCAGGTCGAATGCACCAAAGGTCTATCAATTGCTGACTTCGCTGTCCAAAATGATGCGCTACTCAATGCAGGCAGATCAATGGGTACGGGTTCGGGATGAAGCTGAATATACAAAAGCGTACCTCTCCCTTCAAACAGAGCGGTTTGGTGAATATGTAAGTTACTCGGTCAATATCGATGAGTCCATTTTGGACATGACTATTCCAAGTATGATTCTGCAGCCCCTAGCAGAGAATTTCTTTAAACACACGTATGAGGAAGGTTACAACAACGCTCATTTGTCCATTTACGGGGAAAAACAAGGAAACGATCTGTGCTTTACTGTAGAGAATGATGGTCCGGGTCTGACGGAAGAAGAGCTTCAGACTCTGCGGGAACATATCTATACACCCCCTTACGAAGGGTCTTATTCGCATGAACATATAGGCCTGAAGAATATTCGTGACAGGCTGCTTCTAGGGTATGGATCAAGTGCAGAAATGAAAGTAGATTCGAATGACGGACAGGGGTTTTCCGTCAGCATGAGGATCCCGATAAAGACCGTCCTTGGGGATGATAAAGACTTACTTCAGGAAAGGAGATGAACACGGTGAAAGCACTGATAGTCGATGATGAATTCAATGTGCGGGACGTCATACGCCATTTAGGCCAGTGGGAAACATACGGCATCATCAAGCTATTGGAAGCCAAAAATGGCCATGAGGCAAAATCACTGATTGAGAAAGAACGCCCGGAGATTATCTTTACAGACGTAAAAATGCCCGGTATGGGCGGAATCGAACTGATTGAGTGGCTGGATTCCATTTCCTATCCGGGGAAAGTTATTTTCATTACTGGATATAACGATTATTCCTATATGCGGAAAGCCATTCAGCACAGCAGCTTTGATTACCTGCTGAAGCCGATTGAGTATGAAGCGTTCAATCATACACTGGAAAAATCGGTACAAGCCTGGAAGGATGACTTTGAACATGCTGAAGTGCTGGAAGATGTGAAAAAACTGAGGAGAAACCAGTTAGCCACTGCGATATGTCTGGGGGACCGTTCAGACGCAATCAGCCTTGCCGAGTTTCTTCCTGAATCGGAGGGCTACCAACTGACACTGCTCTCCTTTTACCAGATGCACAATCCGGATCTCTATATCCAAAAGCTTTCAGATGAGCTTACGGAGCGCAAATTAGGAAATGCGTTTTCCCTTCAGACGGATCTTAACCTCTGCCTTGTTATCACCATTCGCAATCAATGGCTCTCCGTTGAGGAATGGATCAGCAAGGAGTTCGATATCCCTGTAAGGCTTGTAACTGAAGAGCAGGTCGAAACTTTATCGGATATCAGGACCTCGTTTCAGGCTCTGCAGAAAAAGCTCGAGAAACAAAACTTCCGAACCATCCACCGTCTGGATGAAATAGATGCCGCCCGCCGCATGGAAGACATGATTTCCTATGTTGACATGTATTATATGGAGGATTTGAGTCTGGAAAAGCTGTCGAATGTCTTCTTTTTAAGCCGCGAGCATATCTCAAGAAAGTATAAGCAAGAAACAGGGATGACCCTGTCCAAATACATCACGGAGCTTAGAATCAGCCAGGCAAAATCGTGGCTGAAGGAAACAGACAAAAGCATTTACTCCATCTCGACCATGCTTGGCTATCAAGATGAAATTTACTTTTCAAAGCTATTTAAAAAGGTCGTCGGCATGACGCCTTTTGAGTTCAGGAACAAGAACGATCAACATGAATCCAGAGGGAGGACATGATGAAAAACAGGTTTTTATCCCTTATGTTAATCGGAGCCGTCAGCCTGCTTCTTTCTGCATGTCAGGACGAAGCCCCACCAGAAAAAACGGAAAAGACAGAGCGGAAAATCACACTGGATTTAAGGAATCCGAAAGTGGAAATCTCCACTCAATTTGAAGAAATGACGCGTGCTTATGAACGGGAAAATCCTCAAGTCAATATCAGGGTACATACTGTTGGAGGCGCAATGGATGACCTCGCCGACCTAAAAGCCGAAATGGCGACCGGCACTGGTCCGGATATCTTTACAAACAGCGGCTATGAAAATGCCAAGCTGTGGTGGAACTATCTGGAGGATCTCTCAGGGGAGCCCTGGATTAATCAAGCATACAAAGAAGCCCTGACGCCGGTCACATTGGACGGGAAAATTTACGGAATGCCGGTTAATCTTGAAGGGTATGGCTTTATCTATAATAAGGATCTATTTAAACAAGCCGGCATTACTGAACAGCCCGCCACACTTTCTGAACTGACAGCAGCTGCCGAAAAGCTGCAAAATGCAGGCATTACTCCCTTTGCAACTGGCTACTATGAAGACTGGAAATTGGGCGACCATCTAATGAATGTTGCTTTTGCCCAGCAAAAGGATACTGATGCTTTTATAAGAAATTTAAATAACGGAACGGAAAAAATCAGTACCAATCAAACATTTAAGGATCTCCTTGCCCTGCTGGATCTCACCATAAAGTACGGAAACGATAATCCACTGTCAACCGACTATTCAATGGAAGTGAATCTGTTTACCTCCGAAAAAGCAGCCATCATTCAGCAAGGCAACTGGATTCAGCCGATGATCGATCAAGCTTCGCCTGACATGAATATCGGTTTTATGCCGATTCCGATTAATGACCGACCTTTAAAGGAAGCCCTTGTCGTCAGCGTTCCAAATTATTGGGCCGTAAATAAACAGTCCACTCCTGAAAAGAAAAAAGAAGCCAAGAAATTTTTAAATTGGATGGTGTTTTCAGAACAAGGAAAACGGTTCATGACGGAAGAATTCAAATTTATTCCTGCGTTTAAGAACATTAAAACGGATGATGTAGGGCCGCTCGCAGAAGAAACTCTTCGAAGTTACAAAGAAGGGAACACCGTCCCCTCTAACTGGTTTCACTTCCCTGTTGAAATTAGAGAAGAATTCGGAGCGGCGACTCAGCTCTATGTCGGAAAACAGCTTAACCGCAAACAGCTGCTCAATGAATATCAGAAGTCCTGGGAGAGGTTTTCGAAGGAATAGCCTCTTGCCGGGGCTTTTTTTGCCTTCTACTATTGCGATATCAATATACGACTAAATTCCAATCAATATGTGGCATACCTCTCTTTTCAGGAATCGCCTATAATTCTATTGTATTAGCAAACACATAAAACGAGGAGGAAGACTTATGAACTTTAGCAGGCTTGCCAAACAGGCAACAGCAGGAATACTCAGTACTGGCATTCTATTAAGCGGTACTGTTACCCAATCATTTGCAGCTCAAAAGGATCCGGCAGATTACAAAGAAACGTACGATACTTCACAAATCACTCGATCAGCTATGAAAGATATGATTAATCAGCACGGTGATACTAGATATGCCGTTCCTAAGTTTGACGAATCCACAATTAAAAACATCCCTTCTGCCAAAAAAGTAACGGAATCAGGCGAAACCATTGCTTTAGATGTGTGGGATACATGGCCATTGCAAAACGCTGATGGAACTGTTGCAGAGTACAAAGGATATCATATCGTTTTTGGATTGGCAGGCGATCCTAAAAACGCGAGTGATACGTTCATCTACATATTCTACAAAAAAGTGGGCGACAACTCCCTTGATGCTTGGAAGAATGCTGGAAGAGTATTTGATGACAATGATAAAAACGTTCCAGATGATCCTTACCTAAAAGAGCAAGCCGAAGAGTGGTCAGGTTCTGCGACCTTCACTGAGGATGGGGAAGTTCGCTTATTCTATACAAACCGTGAACCGTATATACCTGAGTCAGGAAATTATGGGAAACAAACCTTGACAACCGCTCAAGTAAACCTTTCAGAGCCAGATTCTGAAACATTAAAAGTGGATGGTGTTGAGGATTACAAGTCCATCTATGAAGGCAAAGACAGCAAGTACTATCAAACTGTAGATAAGTTTGTAGAGGACGGATATTCCGCTGATAATCATACCTTCAGAGACCCTCACTATGTAGAAGACAACGGCCGCAAATACCTTGTATTTGAAGCAAATACGGGTACAGAATATGGATACCAAGGCGAAGAATCGCTATACAATAAAGCTTATTATGGCAACAGCAATAAATTCTTCCAGGGTGAGAAAAACAAACTTATGCAAAGCCCTAAAAAAGAGTTAGCTGAACTTGCAAACGGTGCAATTGGAATTATTGAAGTAAACGACGATTATACATTGAAAAAAGAAATGAAGCCATTGATTGTTTCAAATACGGTCACAGATGAAATCGAACGTCCAAACATCTTTAAAAAGGACGGCAAGTGGTATTTATTCACAAGTTCAAGAGGAACAAAAATGACCATTGATGGAATCGATAATCAAGATATTTACATGTTGGGCTACACGTCAAATTCCTTAACTGGCCCATATAAACCATTAAATAAAACGGGCATCGTCCTGCATCAGGATCTAGATCCATATGACATCACTTGGAACTATGCACACTATGCGATCCCGCAGGCTGGCAGTGATAATGTTGTAGTGACTAGCTACATGACAAACAGAGGTTATTTTGAAGACAATAAATCTACCTTTGCCCCAAGCTTCCAGCTTAACATTAAAGGGAAAAAAACATCGGTAGTAAAAGACAGTATTCTTGAACAAGGTCAGATTACGGTTAAGTAGTTAACAGAGAAAAGAAAAAGAAAATGTCAGGAAAACTTGGCATTTTCTTTTTTCTATTTTAAAAGAGAAAAGTGGTGAGTTTAAGTGAACAAAAAGAAATATATGATGGTTGGATTATTCGTTCTTGGATTATGGATGATTATTAGCACAGGAATTTTGATTCATTCATTTTATAAAACAAAAGAAGCTAATCCGCCAGATAAGGTAGAAAAGCACAAATATCGGGCTGCCTATCATTTTACTTCTCCTGATCATTGGAAAAACGATCCACAGAAGCCAGTTTACTATGAAGGAAATTATCATTATTTTTACCTATATAATGGAGATTACCCGGATGGCAACGGCACAGAATGGCGACATGCCACCTCTAAAGATTTGGTTCACTGGAAGGATGAAGGAATTGCCATTCCAAAATATACGAATCCAAATGGGGATCCATGGACAGGGTCAGTGGTTGTAGATAAGGAAAATACAGCTGGGTTTGGGAAAGACGCTTTTGTGGCGATCGCAACACAACCCTCTAAGGATGGCCAGAAACAAGAACAATTTCTTTGGTACAGTACGGACAAAGGAAATACGTTTACCTCTTACAGTGACGAGCCTATTATGAAAAATCCAGGAACGAAGGATTTTAGAGATCCAAAAATCATTTGGGATAACACGAACCAAAAATGGATCATGACCATGGCCGAAGGATCGAAAATAGGTTTTTATCAGTCTTATAACCTAAAACATTGGCGCTATACGAGCAGCTTTTCCACTGAGAACATTGGAGTTCTAGAGTGCCCTGACCTTTACCAGATCCGCGCTGATGACGGGACAGTAAAGTGGGTGCTGGGCGTCAGTGCAAACGGAAAAGCAGCAGGGAAACCAAACACCTATGCATACTGGACAGGAACGTTTAATGGAACAGAATTTCTTCCAGATAACAATGAACCGCAATGGCTAGACTACGGTTTCGATTGGTATGGCGGAGTAACGTTTGATGATGGCAAGGCAAGTGACAAATTAGACAAACGCTATGCTCTCGCTTGGATGAATAACTGGGCCTATGCCGACAATACGCCGACATTAAAAGAAGGGTTTAACGGAATGGATTCGATCGTCCGTCAAATTGAACTAAAGCATGAAGGGGAGAACAAGTATTATCTTTCATCACAGCCTTCAGAAGCATTAAAAGAATGGACAAGCTCAACGAATTCTTTTGATAAAATCGAAGTGGATGGATCGGAAACACTTGATGTTAAAGGAGATGCCTATCAAATAGAGGCAGATCTCTCATGGTCGGATTTTAAGAATGCAGGATTCAGGCTCAGGGAGTCAGATGATCAAAAACGCCACGTTGACGTAGGCATTTCTGCAGTAGGAAATTATTCTTATGTCAATCGGGCATTCACAGATCAACCTGACGAAACGAAACAGTTCGTTGAAAGTACTGCACCATTTGATGTCAGTAAAAAGAAGGTTCATATAAAGATTCTCGTCGATAAAACGAGTATTGAAGTTTTTGTGGATGATGGAAAGATTGCTTATTCAAACTTAATATTCCCTCATGCTGAAGATAAAGGAATTACTCTCTTCTCCGAGGGCGGCAAAGTGATTTTTCAGAATATGAAGGTTACACATTTTGTTCCGATTAATTGAACCTCATCTTGGCAGATACCTATCATATGAGTACACATACATTCCTTTATAAGAACTGACTCTTCAAATATGGACATTTACTAAAAGGGGTACCACCAACATTTCGCCCAAAACAAACGTTAGCAAAATTTCGACATAGAAAAAGCTCGATTTCTATAGTCTAAGACTTCTTATATGTACTGAAACTTATCTTTGTCATATTAACTGAACATAGATAAATGTATGAGTCATTGAAAATCAACAGTTGAGGAAGTTTATAAAAACCGTGAAATGTCTCCCTAGAAGGTACAGGGGGTAGCCTCGCAGGATTTAGCTAAAATGGGACTAATTATCGTATCGCTCAACATTAAAGATGTTCGGGACAAAAAATGGATATCTTGAGTGGCTCGGAAAGCTAAGGATTGCGCAAGTGAAGAGGGATGCCGAATAGCTAGCGCCGATGCAGAGAATGAAACGTGAATCAAGTGCAAAGCATCAAAGACTTGCTGGAAAATTTCTTGGAAAAACGAAATTCATCATTTACCACCATCATCCAGGATCGAAGCGAACATGGCAGCAGGCAAAGAAGAGTAAAATAAAATGAAGAAAGGTGAGAGCACTAATATGCTCTTACCTTTTTTTTGAATAATTTTCGCTAATTAAAGGCAGGATCAGTTTATCTGGTCTTTATCCTTAACAAATATGTTCGTCATACTCGGTTTTCAAGTAATTCATCATCCTTTGTTTTTGGTGGGAATAATGAAAGCAATTAAAGTAAAAGGAAAAGTCGTCAAAAAAGAGATGGTTTTTATCATCGAAGCTAAAAGAATTTAAAAAATCCGAGATTACTTTTTCTTGTTCCACTACATCGAACAATCCGGATATATAAAAATGATAACTGAATTTATCATATAAAAAAAGGTTCCCTGTATCATCAAAAATATTTTTCACAGTATGACTATCCAATTCTAACTCACTCCTTCCTTACCAATATACCTTTTTATCGAAGAAATTATTCAGTGCTCATCTTTCAGGGAATATTATTATATTTATTGCAGCGTGTTTTTTATACCTTCCATGCATTATAGGTATGAAATAAATGGAGGCAACAAGAATCGGGAACGAAGAAAGCACATCCAATAAGGATGTGCTTTCATAAAAGTATTATTTGTACATTTCAGCCACTTGTTTTTGCAATTCGCCATTTTCAAGGTACTCATCATAACTCATTTGCTTATCGACTGTACCTTTTGGAGTAAGTTCAATGATTCGGTTCGCTATAGTTTGGATGAACTGATGATCATGTGAAGAGAAGATCATAGATCCTTTAAAGCTGATCAAGCCGTTGTTTAATGCCGTAATGGACTCTAAATCAAGATGGTTAGTAGGTTCATCAAGCATCAGGACGTTCGAACCGCTTAACATCATTTTGGAAAGCATACAGCGGACTTTTTCGCCCCCTGAAAGTACACTTGCCTTTTTCGTGACTTCATCGCCAGAGAATAACATTCTGCCCAAGAAACCGCGCAGGAAGCTTTCGCTCTGGTCATTTGGTGAGTATTGACGAAGCCAATCGACAAGATTTAAATCGACACCTTCAAAGAATTCAGCATTATCCTTAGGGAAGTATGCCTGGGAGGTCGTAACTCCCCATTTGAATGAGCCGCTATCAGGTTCAATTTCGCCTGCCAAGATTTTGAACATGGTTGTTTTAGCAATTTCATCTTTACCGACAAATGCAATTTTGTCGCCTTTATTCATCGTGAAGCTGACGTTATCCAATATTTTTACGCCATCAATCGTTTTCGAGATTCCATCTACACGAAGCAGGTCGTTCCCGATTTCACGTTCAGGAGTAAAGCCGACATATGGATAGCGGCGTGAAGAAGGCTCGATGTCATCCAAGCTGATTTTGTCCAATAATTTCTTACGGGATGTCGCCTGGCTCGATTTGGATGCATTGGCACTGAAACGCGCGATGAAATTTTGAAGCTCTTTGATTTTTTCTTCTTTTTTCTTATTGGCATCTTGAGTCAGTTTAAGGGCAAGCTGGCTTGATTCATACCAGAAGTCATAGTTACCGATATAAACTTTGATTTTACCGAAATCAAGATCCGCGATATGTGTACAAACTTTGTTAAGGAAGTAACGGTCATGGGAAACTACGATAACAGTGTTTTCAAAGTTGATTAGGAATTCTTCCAGCCATTTGATCGCTTTTAAGTCCAAGTGGTTGGTAGGCTCATCCAGTAAAAGAACATCCGGTTTACCGAATAATGCCTGGGCAAGCAATACTTTAACTTTGTCGCCACCGTTCAATTCAGCCATTTTCTTTGTATGCAGGTCTTCCGCGATGCCAAGGCCTTTTAAGAGGATTGAAGCTTCAGGTTCAGCTTCCCATCCGTTTAATTCGGCAAATTCCCCTTCAAGTTCGGCCGCTTTCATTCCGTCTTCGTCGGTGAAGTTTTCCTTCATATAGATGGCATCTTTTTCTTGCATGACTTCATATAATCTTTCATGTCCCATAATGACAACTTTAAGGACTTCTTCCTCTTCATAAGCGAAGTGATCTTGCTTTAGAACGGCAAGGCGTTCGCCAGGACCCATATGGACATCACCGGATTGCGCTTCAATTTCACCAGAAAGGATTTTTAAGAAAGTGGATTTACCTGCACCATTCGCACCAATCAGGCCATAGCAGTTACCAGGAGTGAATTTTATATTAACATCTTCAAACAGTTTACGGTCGCCATAACGTAAACCAACATTATTTACTGTAATCATTTATTTACATTCCTCCAAAATACTTTTGTTTCAACGTGTCCAACACTTTGTTTCATTAGTTTTACGCTGATTCATACAAACAGCAGTTTACGATCTTGTATGTTTTAAACTGTGCATCATTTAAATTGTATCTTATTTCTTATGAAAATTAAAGGCAGATTAGCAAAAACACACATTTATAAGCAAAAATTACACAGAGTTTAGATTTTGCATATATATTGTCACCAATTATGTAGGTTGTATTTTTTTGTTAAAGACTACTATGGGTATAAAGGCTCATTACGCATCAACCTTCTTATTGGTAATATAGGTAACTGTAACTAACACAACAGGAGGATATATATGAGCGATTCAGTAGGTTTTTGGAAACGGCTTTTTGCAGGATTTTTGGATGGCATAATAGTGTCTTTTCCATTAGCGATAATTTTCGGGTTGATTACCGGTGATTGGGAAAATGAAAGCTTTTCAACGTTTTTCAACTTTCTTTACATGCTGATTGTCCCGATATTATGGTATGGCTATACAGTGGGTAAAAGGATTATGGGAATACGCATAGTACGGGTGGACGGAAAGAAATTAGGCATAGGCACAATGCTATTGAGGTATTTAGTTGCTGCTTTGGTTTATGCCATTACATTTGGAATAGGATTTATTGTCAGTGCGTTCATGGTTGGCATTAGAAAAGATCATAGAGCGATACATGATTTCATAGCAGGTACGTACGTGACATCCAATAAGCCATGATTAGTGGATAAGCAGTTTAATAGCTGCTTTTTTTTATGCAAATCATCATTTCGAATCCGATTCGATTTTTTGGTTTGGAAATACTTTTTTTGGTATAAATATTACATTGGAAACCACGTTAGAATATCTATTTCATTAAAACAGTGGCAGTTAGGAACCAAAAAGCACTTAACCTTTATGGTCAAGTGCTTTTGTTATTGAGAACCTCTTTATTTTGATTAATGATGATTTTATTTCTTAAAATCATTTCCTTATTATTAAGTCCAACATTGAGTTCTTTCGTATTATTCACTTTTTCCAGCAGTGATGCTACAGATATTTCCAATAATTCAGAAACAGGCATATTTGCTTTGGATGATAAAATTTCAAGTTCATGGATTAATTTAGGGGATAGCATTGGTTGACTTTCATTTATTTCCATGACAGGACCCACTTTCTTAAAAATTATGTAATTGTAATTAAAGTATATAATGTGAGTTTCCAATAAAACATTAAAATAGCGTAATTTATGTTAAGAATTGATGACAATAGCAGTTCGTAAGTCAACATATTATATCTGAATCCAATCCGGAATATATCGTGTATTCTTCGAATCATATAAAATATAAGGGAGGGTAAATTTCAACTATATAATTCTATGTCTCCAGATTTGTCAACCATTGGCTTTTCTGATAGTATAAATGTCCATTTCGTATTAGCATCGGCGTATTGATAAGTTTGATAAATACACAAGGAAGGGGAAGTGATTTTATTGGGTAATCACCCTGATTTTGAACAGGAACGACAGCGGCTGGATTTTACGAAGCGTTATATCGATGTAGTCATCAAAACATCAGAAACAAGCAAAGATCAATTTCAAAGGAATATGCAGGAAGCTTTTGGCGATGCCGATTGGTCTGAATCAGCCTTATATTCACAGCTGCTGACGACGGCGAACTTTTTTGAGATGTCCAAAACCGAACTTGAAAGTTTACGCAAGGCAAGTAAAAAACCCTACTTTGCAAGAGTGGATTTTGAAAGGAATGACGGTGATAGTGGCGAAGTCCTTTATTTCGGAAAAACATCGCTTTATCAGAGGGAAAGCCAGGAACAGATTATCGTCGATTGGCGTTCACCGATTGCAAACCTGTATTATGAGGGACGGATTGGTGAAATAGAATATGAAGCGGAAGGGGAGACATTCAGCGGGAACATCACTTTAAAAAGACAGCTAATGATAGAAGAAGGTGTTTTGGATGAGATAAGGGACATTGATTTGACAACAACAGATGAATTGTTGCAGGAATCCCTTTCCAAAAGTTCCAGCAATCGATTGACGGATATCATTACCACGATCCAGGAAGAACAAAATAAAATCATTCGGGCAGATTTGAATAAACCTATCATTGTCCAGGGCGCAGCGGGCAGTGGTAAAACGACAATTGCTTTACATAGGATCTCTTATTTCATTTATCACTATAAAGACTTGTTCGATCCGCGTCAATTAATGATTCTTGCCCCGAGCCGGGTTTTCATTGATTACATATCTGAAGCTTTACCTGAATTGGGTGTCGAAAAGGTAAAGCAATTCACATTTTCGGAATATGTTCAGGCAGCGATAGGAAAGCAAGTGAAGCTTATCGCGGATGATAAATTAACTCGATTGCTGGAAAAGGATGATGAAGAAATTAATTCAGCTGTATGGATATCAGGTCTGAAGGGTTCCCCTGCCTTTAAATATATATTGGACGAATATGTAAAGGATATTTTCAGGGGTTTTCATCCAGATGCTGATTTTTATTGTGATAAATATCGCCTCTATTCCGCTAAGAAGTTCATTAGATTATTGGAAGAGGATTATTGGTATTTACCATTATACAGCAGGCTGGACAAACTGAAGGCCATACTACAAAATGAAGTGAAACTGAAAAAGAAAACAATGCTTGAACGTGTTGTTGATTTTTATGATGCCAAAATTGAGAAAGCTCTTTATAAGAATATCGATCCAGTCATTCGCAAGGACTTTGTTACAAAATGCCTCGATAAGAAAGAGGAAAGGATAGTGCAGGTCCAAAAGGCGATCCGTACTTCGGTTAAAGGGTATTTTAAGCAATTCAAAAGTAAAGATCTCCTGGATTACTATCAGGAATTATTCCAAGATCCGGGGCGTCTCGCCTCGTACAGCAACGGTAAGCTTACTTTTGAAGAGGCCAGTGTTTTATGTGAGTATAATCATAAATTATTCTCTGCTAAAAGTTATGAGATGGAGGACTTGGGAGCATTATTATATCTTCATGAGCGGCTTTTTGGTGTCGATAAAGAAAACAAAGCAAAAAATGTCGTCATTGATGAGGCACAGGATTATAGCTTCATGCAGTTACAGGCACTAAAGACGGCAGTGGATACCGATATGTTCACACTTGTAGGCGATCTTGCACAAGGCATCCATTCTTATCGCGGACTTCAAACGTGGGAAGAGGTTCACAGTCGTATTTTCCCTCGGGCGACTTATACTGAATTACAAAAAAGCTACAGAACAACTGTTGAAATAATGAAAAGAGCAAATGAAATACTTCAGTTGTTAACATACGATTTCCCGGAAGTTGAACCTGTAGTTCGCCATGGCAAGGATCCAGAATTCATTTCCATTGAAAAGGAAGGCTGGGAAGAAGAGTTGGTCGATCTTATCGAAAGCCTTAAAGGAGAAGGTTTTAAAACGTTTGCCGTTATTGCCAAAACGATGAAAGATTGCAAACTGGCAAACGAGAAACTAAGTGGATTCCAACAAGGCTTTCATTTAATAGATGAAGCGGGAAACATCCCAAAAGATAAAACGTTGATTGTTCCATCCTATCAAGCCAAAGGTCTCGAATTCGATGTCGTATTTGCATTATCCCTTGAAGAAACGTATTGTCATGGAAATGAACTTGATATCAAATTGCTGTACGTAACAATGACAAGGCCATTGCACCGGCTTTACTTTTTAGGTAATGATAAAAAGGCCTTCCTCATCGAGGCTTGAGAGGGGAGGGTGGAGAGTAACCACCCTCCTAGGGAACGCTTACACATGCAAAAGGATATCATGGATGTCTTCCCACCCGAAACCGACTTCGATAAGCTCGATGCCTGCCATTTTAACGGTTTTTTCAGCTATCACTTGACCGCCAATTGCTCTGTAAAAACCGCATGAAGGATTATCCTTCAATGCCCAAATTATTAAGTTCTGATGTTCCATTTTCATAAGCTCATGTATGACCTCTTTTATCATTTTTCGGCCGAGTCCCTGTCGTTGATATTCTTGTAAAAAATAAATGGCATATACTTCACCTTGAATATGCGGATCATTCGTTTGTTCAGGTCCGCCTGCAGCGAAACCGATGATTTCCCCACTTGCGTTTTCCGCAACAAAGGTGGCATTATGCAGCATCTTTAAATTTCTTAGGCAGTTTTTCTTTTTGGCTTCCAGATTCATGGAAGACAAATATTGATCCGGGAGGATTCCTTTATAAGTCGTTTTCCAGCTGTTTATATGTACATTTGCAATTCCACTTACATCTTGTTCCATGGCTTTTCTTATCTTCATAAAAACACCTTCTGATTTTCGTATTTCCCACTAGAATATCATGGAAAAAGCGAATAAGCATTTTATTTATGTTTATAACTGCATGAGAAAGGATATGAAATAAAAGAGTGATTCAACCAGACGAAGGGAAGGATGAGAAAGATGAAATTGAAAGTTGGTTTTTATTTTCCAGGCGGGAAAGAACTAGAGCATGAGGTAGAAGGCGATGATTCAACTCAAATGATTTCAAACATTCAAAAGCACCGTTATTATAATTTAGTTAAAGGCGATTGCCATTATGTAGTTGATACGGAAAAAGCAGCTTATTTTTCTGTAACGGAAATATTGGATTGAGATAAACCGCATTGGACTTTTGCTCCATTGCGGTTTATTCTTTTTGTTGTAAGGAAACCGGAAAAGGAGTATCGACAATGAAAATCAATTTTACCAAGAAACAGTATGAAACATTATTCAAAATGGTTCAGTACGGATATTGGGTTGCTTCCGATAATGAAAATAATAAAGAAGAATTTAGTGAGATGGAACAGTATATTAATTCCTTTGCCAAAGATTTCGGCATGGAAGGAGTACAGTTTGTGAAGGAATATGAAATTTATGATTTGAGTCGGGAATTGGAGGATCAACTTCAAACAGTCATAAATGTATATGAAGAAGGAGTGTTCAGGGATAAGCTTGCCTATCATCTGGCTAGAAAAGAGTTTGCCGAGGAGTCGGAAAACCACGAATATAATCAAGAGGAAGCGTTTATCCGTATCATGGAACTCGAGGAAAAATATCATCTACATATTGAAGAACAAGGGTTAGGGAAATTGAAAATAGAAGAATAAAAAGAGGGAGGACAAAAATTTGTCCTCTCTTTTCTCATTCCGAGAAGTCATTATTTCCATGTTCATCAGTATGCCATCATTACGCATCGGTTTTATTCACCAGGATTATGGCCTAATTTTTCAACTGTGTATTGGTAGAAGGCGATTAAGTCATTTTGTGACTTAAAACCTGCTTGTGCAGTCTGTTCGTTCCCTCCGCCTTTTCCGTTATACGAGCCCAGTTCCGCTTTAAAATATTGTCCGCAATGAAAGGGTGTATCCCCGCTGTGTGAAAGGATGACCTTTTGCTCCTTGCGAGATGCTAATAATACGGTAACCTTTTCCTTTTTTACAATCGTCCCTGCAAGGTAAAGCAGTTCTTTCATTGAGCTATCTTCGAAAACACGAGAGATGAATCCCTCTCCATTTTCAGCAAGCAGGGAGTCGGCAAGAAAATTTGCATTTTCAAGTTTTAAGTTATCGTTTGCCGATAGCAGCTGCTTATAGTCATTTTCCAGTTTCTCCACCCTATTCAGAATCTCAGTACGCCCGGTATTGAATTTATTCGATAATGCTAAAAGAATTCCCAGACTTTCGGAATAATCGTTCAATGCCCTGAAACCGCACTTAAAGTATAGACGGGTATGTTCTTTCTGCTTCTCCGTTTTGAAAATTTTTATTAAGCCAATCTCACCTGTACGCCCTACATGGGTTCCACCGCAAGGGTTATATTCAATCCCTTCTATCTCAACAATACGGATATCCTCTGAAACTTTAGGCATTTTGACGACAGGAAGCGTCTGTAATTGCTCGTTCGTCACGTAATAGATAAGTATTTCGCGATTCTCGATAATATATTGATTAACTAGCTTTTCAGCAGCAGCTGTATGTACTTCAGTCCATTGAAATCCTGTCATTATATCGATCGTTAAATATTCCTTCCCAAGGTGAAAGCTGACCGTATTAGAGTCGAACAGTTCCCTGCAGACAGCAGAGAGTAAATGCTGGCCGCTATGCTGTTGCATATGATCTAAGCGGCGGGACCAATCAAGTTCACAGTGAACGATCTCTAAATCTGGCCGGCTCTCCATCTTGTGGATAATATTTCCGTTGTTGTCTTTTATAACGTCAAGAACGGTGATTCCTTCTATTTTACCAGTATCTGCAGGCTGTCCGCCCCCTTCGGGATAAAAGGCGGTTTCTTCAAGTGTAATATAGTAAAAGCCGTTTTCTTCAATGGTCTCCCGAATTTTAGTATCCCATTGGGATGTCTTGGTGGATGTGTAATACAATTTTTTTGTCATGAATGATTACTTTTTCCTTTCAGTTGATCATTAAATTATATCACCGACAAACCAGAGTTTGAAATCGCGGGTTTAGAAGATTAGTCAGGTAAATAAGTAAACTTTATGACAAATCCTAAATAAATTGTGCAAGATGGCAATAATCTATTTATAGACTACCCCTTATGATGTAAAATATTTCTGAAAGTATATACTTTAGACCTAAGTAAAAACTAATTAAATAGATTTAAATAGTTAAAAGGTCATTGTCGAGATTGTTAGGAATAGGATGACCATGGGATCATTTGAGTGGGAAGGGTTAAGTGATATGAAGTGAATCTGCTAAATATGGAAAAATACAAAAATAGCTTATTTGGGAATATAAAAAACAAACTTTCTGATTGGCTGGAGCTGGATGTAGGGCAAACCATTCCGGCTAAGGAGATATTCCGTTTTCTGCATTCAGTCAAAGGGACGGCTGGAACGCTGCAATTATGTGGACTTATGGCCATCACCGAACAGTTATTGGCTGGAATTGATGAAGACAGTGAGCGGGTCTGGAATCGGACGGAACTTAGGAATTTCCTTTTTGAGCTCATTGAACATACATATGAATATGAGCATTTCGATGAAGTTGAAATAAAAGCTAAGCCTGTCCGCGATTCACAAGCCCCGCTCATACAGATCATTGATGATGATATCTCCATGTTGATTTTATTGAAAGATCTATTGGAGGATAAGGGGTGGATGGTCATAACGAATGCCGACCCCGTCAAAGCGACAAATCAATATTTTGAAATGCAGCCGGATTGTCTGATTCTTGATATTCAGTTACCTGCAAAGGATGGTTTTCAAATCCTTCAAGAGATTCATCTGCATAACGAAAAATATTTCATACCGAAGATCATGATCAGCATTCACAACGAAAAACATACCCGGATAAAAGCATTCAAGATGGGTGCTGATGATTTTATTAGTAAGCCGATTGATATCGATGAGTTTATTGTAAAGATGGAAAGGCATATACAGCGGAAGAAAATCTTTGATCAATCGGTCCTAATCGATGAGTTGACACAGGTATATAATAGAAGATTCCTTGAAGATACACTGCCAAGATATTTTAATGATTATAAGCGGTCAGGGCGTCATTTTACGATAAGCATCATTGATCTAGATCACTTTAAAAGGGTGAATGATCAATACGGACACTCGGTGGGTGACCTTGTACTCGTTGAGTTTGCACAATTCATTAAAAGCAATATCAGGAGTTCAGACCTAATCTGCCGGTATGGAGGGGAAGAATTCGTCATTATTTTCCCTGATACTTCGAATGATGAAGCTAAACACAAGTTAACGGAATTAATCAAGGAGTTTTCTGCAAAGAAATTCATCCAGAATGGTTACACATTTTCGGTTACATTTTCTGCGGGGGTTTTTACGGTTGAACATGAAAATGTTACGCCAAAGAAGGCTTTGGAGGAAGCTGACACTTCTTTATATGAAGCGAAACGCTCAGGCCGTGGAAGAGTTGAAAGCATGCAAAAAGTTGGAAATAATAAGAAATCGCTCAATGTGTCCGTTATTGATGATGATATCATTATCCGCACCATCTTAACTAAAGCCTTGCATTCGCTTCAAATTCCTCATTTTGATTTGAATATCGCTGTGTATGAAGATGGTCCATCTTTTTTGAAATCCAATCGAGCCAAAGAAGATGTAGAGCATTTTTTGATCCTGGATGGAGTGATGCCTATCATGGATGGAATTGAAGTGCTTCAAAAAGTGAAACAAAGCAGTAATGCGGAGTTTTTCACCGTTTTAATGCTAACTGGAAGAAAAAGTACGGATGATATTGCAAATGCATTGAAACTTGGTGCGGATGATTATGTAACGAAACCATTTAGCATTAGGGAACTCGAGGCTAGAATAGAGCGTCTATTGACGAAGTTAATTTAAAGGGCAAACGGATTTTCAGTTATGCATTGATGGAATTCTATTTGTAAAATGGCGTCTAAATACTTCAGGATTTAAGGTGCCTTTCGATTGAAGGTTATTAGGAGGATGAATGATGAAGCGTATTTTATTAGCGGAGGATGAGGAAGTGTTACGAATGCTCGTGGTTGACACTTTAGAGGATGAAGATTATAAGGTTGACGAAGCAGCGGATGGCATGGAGGCCGTACAGCTTCTCGAAAGCAATACGTATGATCTTATAATTCTTGATTATATGATGCCTGGATATACGGGATTGGAAATCATTGAAAAAATCCAGTCGTCTGATATTAAAAACCAAGGGAAAATCTTGATGTTATCTGCAAAAAGCCAACAATTTGAACAAGAAAGGATATTGGAAGCTGGTGCGGATTATTTCATGGCCAAACCATTTAGTCCGTTAAAATTAATAGAAAAAATAGAGGTCATTTTGCATGAAACTGAATCCTTACTTTACTAAAAGCCTATCTAGGCAAGTTGTCTCTTTAATGACGGGTTGCATCATTTTATTTATTGTCGTAACAGGGATTTTATTTTATTTTTTGCAGTCTTTGAATGCTGAATATATCCAACAGAGGCAAATTATTGTGGATAAACAATTGTTGATGGATGAAATATTCGATCAATATAATACGGTCTTTTTAGATATTAGGGGATATATAGCATTCGGTAATGATGCATTGAAGGATAAGGCATTAAATGAGGAAACCTCAATTTCCGAAAATATTGAAGCGTTTAAGGAGATTGCTAATACAAAGGATGATAAGAATATATCCAAACAGCTTGAGACATTTACTGAATATTATTTTAGTGGAGTTCTGCCCTCCTTCTTTGATTCCGAAAAAGGGGGGGAGGTAGAGGTTGAAAAAATGGAAAGTACTGAAATTACAGCACAAATTACGAAACTTCGCAGTACTATTAAATCTTACTCTGGCACTTTAACGGAAAGGCTCGATAAAAATGTGAGTGATCTCACGAAAGAGCATTCCATTATTCAAGGAGCCTTTGTCGGATTCGTTCTTATTTTTTTATTCATCTTCTTATTCATCGTCAGATCGATCATCAGGAACATAGGAAGACCTCTTTCGGATTTTTCAATAGCGGCGAATGAAATTGCAGCCGGACGGGAGGCTGTCATTTCCGTCAAGGAAAACCGTAAGGATGAGCTTGGGGTTTTGTCCATTGCATTCAAAAAAATGTTTACTAGCGTTCAGGAAAAAGAGCAGGAACTGATGGCGCATAATGAAGAACTCCTTGCACAGCAGGATGAACTTCAAGCCCAGCAAAATGAACTTCAGGCAACACTTGGAATCATCACTGAAAATGAGCACAAGCTCACGAGGAGAAATGAACTGATCAATGGTATATCATCGACCTTAGATAAAAAGGAAGTGTTAAAAAGCATTGTCCTTAATATGAGCAGATTGATTTTTGCCGATCAGGGAATGATTGCTTTAGTTCATGAAGATGCTTTCTCGTCATTCGGAATTTCTGAAAATGGCGTACGGCAATTCCGGAATAATATCCACAGCGGTTTGAATCATCGTCTTCTTGAAGAGAAGAAACCCTTCACAATAAAGAGAGAACAAGATGTGGCTGAGAAAGGGTATCATGAAAATAAGAATTATAGTTATGATTTATATCTTCCCGTTTTATCCACGTTTAAAGAAGTGGATGCCATCATGGTTTTCAGCAGGTATGGGACCCCGTTTACCGATCAGGAAGTCGAAGAATGCGAAACGTTGGCTAAACAAATTTCAACGTCTCTTGACAAGATCAAGCTCTACGAACAGACGGAAGAGAATAGGAGGCTGAATCAGGACATCCTGAACACGATTCAGGAAGGCATCCAGTTGATTGATCAGGAAAGAAAGGTCATTCAGGTCAATCAGCCATTTTGCGATATTTTTAAAACAGGTTCTTTTCCTGAGCAAATAATAGATTTGCCGTGGGAATCGTGGAGTGCTGAAATGGCTGGTCAAATGGAGGGGGAGAGGTTTTTACAAGCAATGGATGAAGCGATTGATAATCTGGAGGGAGTAAATTATGAAGAACGAAGCTTTACATTCAAAAAGAAAGAGAGTAATCAGGTAATAAAAGTATATCTTGAGACACTACATTATCGCGAAGAAGGTCATGGTACAATTTTGGTTTATCGTGATATTACAAAAGAATATGAAGTGGATCAAATGAAGTCCGAATTTGTCAGTACAGTTAGTCATGAATTAAGGACACCGCTTGCAAGCGTACTTGGTTTTACCGAATTGATGCTGAACAAAACATTGAAACCTGAAAGGCAGACAAAATATTTACAAACAATCTATAATGAAGCAAAAAGGCTAACCGCACTTATCAATGATTTCTTGGATGTTCAAAAAATGGAGTCCGGTAAACAGATATATGAAAAAAAATATGTGGAAATCATTCCATTAATTCAAAAGGTGATTGAACATCTAGAAATTAATACAGCACAGCATGATATTCAGCTCAATATCGAAACCAAGGATTTAATGATTCTAGGAGATCGCTTGAAAATTGAACAAGCTTTTTCCAATCTGCTAAGCAATGCAATCAAATATTCTCCGGATGGGGGAAGGATCTCTGTCCTTGTATATAGCAGGAACGATATGCTTTCCATCGATATCCAGGATGAGGGATTAGGCATCCCAAAAGAATCACTGCCGCATTTATTCCAGAAATTTTATAGGGTCGATAATTCAGATCGCAGGCGGATTGGAGGAACCGGACTTGGATTAGCCATTGTTGATGAAATCATAAAGTCACACGGCGGAAATGTTACGGTGGTTTCCGATTATGGACATGGAAGTACATTCACCATATCCTTACCCAGAGTAACTCTGAAAGAAGTTGGACTGAACAATGATGGCCAGTCAAGAAAACTGAGCCATGAAATTATGGTCATTGAAGATGATATTAACTTAGCGGAACTGTTAAAATATGAATTGATGGACAGTGGCTTCCACGTCAGCTATTTCAAAAGTGGTAGAAAGGCATTTCAAAAGCTAAAAAGCTCACCTCCTGATGCCATTGTACTGGATATCCTTCTTGAAGAGGGAGAGATGGACGGCTGGACGATCTTGAGGGAATTAAAAGGTTCAGCTGACTTGAATGAGATTCCCGTTTTTGTATCGACCGCACTTGACGAAAGGGAGAAGGGAATTTCCTTGGGAGCAAAGGACTATTTAGTTAAACCGTATAAACCGAGCCAATTATCCAAAGTGATCATGCATACTTTATTAAGTAACGGTAAACAAGGGCATATTCTGGTTCCGCAGGCATTCCATGAAGAAAACAAGGGTTAAAAAATAAAAAACCTTAATAGGTATACAGAACAACAAAAAAATGATAAATTCAAATATGTTGGAAAAATAAATAATTGGGTACAATTGTAGGTAAAGGTAAGTTACAGGAGGATTTTTATACATGCAAAAAATTCAGGCCGGCATGGCTGTAGAGTTAGAAGTGGAACGTAAGGCTGATTTCGGATGGTTTTTAACAGATGGTTCAGAAGATGTCTTACTTCATCATAATGAAATGAATGAAGAAACGGAACTTGAGATTGGCGATGAAGTAACTGTGTTCATCTACCATGACAAACAAGCAAGGCTAACAGCGACAATGAAGATACCCGAAATCCAGATTGATCAGTATGGCTGGGCGGAAGTTGTCAATGTGAAAAGGAAACTGGGTGTTTTTGTTGACATCGGTCTTTCCAAAGATATTCTTGTATCACTGGACGACCTTCCGAATATAGATCGATTATGGCCCGAGGTTGGTGATCGTTTATATGTATCCCTGAAGACAGATCGTCATGATCGCCTGTTTGGTAAACTTGCAACGGAAGATGTAATTCAGGAGATTGCAGTAAAAGCCCCTTTAAAAGGAGTCCGTAACACCAGTATTAAGGGAAATGTCTATCGTTTGCTTATGGTTGGATCTTTCTTTATTTCACAAGAAGGGTACCGCTGTTTCATTCACGAAAGTGAACGCAATGAAGAGCCCCGCCTTGGTGAATTAGTTGAAGGGCGCGTCATTGATAGTAAAGAAGATGGAACGCTTAACGTTTCTTTAATCCCCTTTAAACAAGATTTAATGGGGGAAGATGCCGATGTCATTTTCAAATATTTAATGAATCGCGGCGGTGCAATGCCTTATGGTGACAAAACGCCACCTGATGATATCAAGTTTCACTTCGGTTTGAGCAAGGGAGCGTTCAAGCGTGCGATCGGCAAACTAATGAAAGAAGAAAAGATTTATCAGGAAGATGGTTGGACATATTCGTCAGACCGTAAATGAAAAAAGGCAGCGGATTATCTCCGCTGCCTTTTTTCTTGTGAATTTCATCAAAAGAACTTCTTTTTACCTTTTTCTTCTTTTAAAATCTCCACAGCTTCCCTGAATCTCATCGAATGGACAATTTCCCTCTCACGCAAAAATCTGAGGGAATCATTGATATCAGGATCATCCGAGATGTCAATCAACCATTGGTAGGTTGCTCTGGCCTTCTCCTCGGCGGCGATATCTTCATATAAATCCGCAATGGGATCTCCTTTGGCTTGGATATAAGTGGCGGTCCATGGATTCCCCGCAGCATCATGATAATAAAGGGCACTATCATGATTAACATAATGATCCCCTAGCCCGGCGGCAGCCATCTGCTGAGGTGTGGCATCTTTTGTAAGCTTATAAATCATCGTAGCGATCATTTCCAGATGGGCAAATTCTTCCGTTCCGATATCCGTAAGCAAGCCAATCACTTTATCAGGAATTGTATATCGTTGATTTAAGTAACGGAGTGCTGCAGCCAACTCACCATCAGCACCTCCGTATTGTTCTATTAAGTACCTTGCCAATCTAGGATTACAGTCTCTTACTTTAACAGGATATTGCAGTTTCTTTTCATAAACCCACATAGATATCTCTCCTTATACCTGCCATGGCCAAGGGCCTTGGCCCCATTCCCATTTATTTTCACCGCCTGGACTGTTTCCAAAACCCAATAATGGACCATATTTAGGCTCAAAAACCGATTTCAATTGTTTGGAGTATTCATGAAATTGATTGAATTGCTGTAATGCTTGCTGATCGTTAGGATGTGTATCCAAATAAAGAGTCAACTCGACAAGTACGAAGTCCGCAGCCTGTATTTGTTCAAGTAACTGATAATATTCATCATCCAGTTTCTTATTCATTTATGTCTCCCTTTCCCGGTATGGATTATCATAAAAGTCATAAAAGAATTTCCAAAGTGTACCGTATTTCAAGGCTTCCTCCGGTGTGAACTGCTCCAAATTCGGCGGTTGAAAATGAATATACAAATTAGGAGGTGTCCTGTAGTATTTTCTCCCAATAGGCGGGCAAGGATCGAATTTACTATGGAAAGGTTTATATGACTTAACTAAAGTAAAAGTCTTTTCACGAGTCAAAAAAAATACCTCCTTTGTAAAAATATAGCCTTTAATTCTTATGCCTGGGTAATGAATAATATGACTCCCTTGGTCTGGGAAGGTAATTATCTGGAAAATAATGTTTTTTCAGAATATTATAAATTATTGTTATAGTCCCGTTATCTTACTGTGATGTTTGTCATCTATTCTTTATCTGTTTGTTCTTTGTATAGAAAAAAACTATGTTAAGATTTAACTTGTAGCTTATAAAGCAGCTCACAAGGAGGTAACAACATATGAAAAAATCAATCTTATCGTTAGCGGCAGCGGCTGCTATATCCGGTGCATTCACAATTCCGGTACAAGCAGAAGATGTCAAAGTGAAAGATGGAGACACATTATGGGGGATATCTCAAACACATAAAGTATCAGTAGAAGATATTAAGTCTTGGAACGATTTGTCTTCAGACGCGATTTATGCCGGAGAAACCATACATATTTCTCAAGAAGAGCATTATAAAGTAACGTCAGGGGACACATTATCGGAAATTGCACACAAATATGATGTAGCGGTAAATGATATTAAATCTTGGAACGGTTTAAATTCAGATACGATCCATCCTGGTCAAGAACTGGTCATTAAACCGGCAGCTAACAAAGTCGAAGCCGCTAGTGTAGAGCCTGCACAGAAATCAGAGCAAGCTGCACCAGCGGAGCAATCCAAACCAGCAGAGCAATCTAAGCCAGCAGAACAAACAAAGCCGGTTGAACAATCGGAACCAGCAGACACAAACAATGAATCCAAAGATCAAGCAGAATCTGGAAAAGAGATTACTGTTAGTGCAACCGCCTATACGGCTGATTGTCAAGGCTGCAGCGGAACAACAGCCACAGGAGTGGATTTGAAAGCTAATCCAGATGCAAAGGTGATTGCTGTTGATCCTTCAGTCATTCCGCTAGGATCAAAGGTTTTTGTTGAAGGTTATGGCTACGCAACGGCAGCCGATACAGGCAGTGCCATCAAAGGGAATAGAGTGGACATTTTTGTTCCAAACGAACAGGATGCCGTGAATTGGGGCGTTAAAAACGTTAAAGTGCAAATCCTGAATTAATTTAACCATGCAAACATGTTTATATATTGAAAAAGCAGACACAGACATAGTGTGTCTGCTTTTTTTGTCCTTTAGGTTGTCGGGAAAAGCAGGTACAATGGAAGAAATAGATCCTGATAAATCCTTAGAAGGTAAATAGGAGGAATAGTGAATTGATTGAAAAAGCGCGTGAATATTTACAAGAATACTTTGGTTATGAGTCATTCCGAAAAGGTCAGGAACAGATTATCGAACAGGTATTGGGAGGAATAAACACGGCGGGAATCATGCCTACCGGCGGAGGTAAATCAATATGTTACCAAATTCCAGCCCTTCTGTTACCAGGTGTAACACTCGTTATATCCCCACTAATTTCCTTGATGAAGGACCAGGTAGATGCCCTCGAACAAACTGGGATTGATGCCACGTTTCTTAATAGCTCCATTTCTGGGTTGGAATCATCCAATAGAATGAACGATATTAAACACGGAAGATATAAGTTGGTTTATTTGGCGCCGGAACGATTGGAAAATCCTGCGTTTCAACAGGATCTATTTAATGTGGATATTTCATTGGTAGCCATCGATGAGGCACACTGTATATCACAATGGGGTCATGACTTCAGACCAAGCTATTTAAAAATCAAAACCCTATTGAAAAACATGCCATCAGCTCCGACAGTACTGGCATTAACGGCAACAGCCACACCGCAAGTTACCGACGATATATGTCAGACGCTCGGAATATCAGAGCAGCATACAATATCAACAGGATTTTCCAGAGGCAACCTGTTCTTTTCCGTAGTTAAAGAAGAAAATCGCGGCCGGTTTTTAATGCGCTATATAGAGAAAAACAAAAATGAATCGGGTATCATCTATGCAGCCACTAGGAAAGAAGTCGATTCCTTGTATGCGAAGCTTATTAAAGCGGGATTCAAAACAGGTCGATACCATGCTGGCATGAATGAACATGACCGTTCGGAACAGCAAGAGCAATTCATTCGTGATGACATACCCTTGATGGTAGCGACATCTGCCTTTGGTATGGGGATCGATAAATCGAATGTTAGATACGTCATCCATTACCAAACTCCAAAGAACATGGAGAGTTATTACCAGGAAGCGGGCCGTGCAGGAAGGGATGGTTTGGATAGTGAATGTATCCTTTTATATTCCCCTCAGGATATGCAGATACAGCGTTTCTTGATTGATCAATCAAATCCCTCGCTGGAGTGGCAATCCCAGGAATTGAAGAAATTGAACAGAATGAAGGATTATTGTTTTACCGAAGGGTGCTTGCAAGCCTTCATCCTTCAATACTTTGGAGAAGAAAACCCTGAGGATTGCGGTCATTGCGAAAATTGTACAGATAAACGTGACTCTGTAGAAGTAACTACACAGGCACAGATGGTCCTTTCATGCATGTTGAGAATGGGTGAGCGATTCGGTAAAACGATGATTTCCCAAGTGCTTACGGGATCACGCAATAAGAAAATTGAAGAGTTCGGATTCCAGAAGCTCTCAACCTATGGAATCATCAATGATCAATCAGCGAAGGATGTAGGTGATTTCATTGATTTCCTGACAGCAAAACAGTATATCGAAATGACGGGCGGCCAGTTTCCGGTACTTAAAGTTACCAATGCTGGCAGGGAAGTGCTATTGGGACAGAAAAAAGTACTGCGAAAGGAAATAAAAAATGTAAGCAGCATCAGTGCGGATCATGGGTTGTTTGAAGAGTTGAGACAGTTAAGAAAAGAATTGGCTGTTAAGGAAAATGTACCTCCATTCATTATTTTTTCTGATGCATCCTTGAAAGATATGGCCGTCAAACTGCCGAGAACGGAAGAGGAATTCCTGGAAGTTAAGGGGGTTGGGATGCAGAAATTCGAACGCTTCGGAGCATTGTTTTTACAAGGGATTTCCCAGTATGTACAGGCACATCCTGAATTAGAAACGAATACTATGGTTACAAAGGAAACGGTAAAGCGAGCTACTAAACCATCTCACTTAGAAAGCTATCGCTTATATCAGGAAGGCAAATCAATCAAGGAAATAGGAACATTGAGGGGACTGTCTGCCATTTCAATTGAAAATCATTTATTAAAGTGTGCAGAAGAACACTTGGATATCAAATGGGATGAGATTTTCTTGAAGAAAGAATTTGATCTTGTTTTGGAAACTGCAAAACAATTGGATTCTGAAAAATTGAAACCACTAAAAGAAGCCCTTCCTGAGAATATTTCCTACTTTATGATTAAAGCGATCTTGGTTAAAGCAGGACTGGAAAACGAAAGGTGATAAGGTTTTTTGGATAATTTTTTTCATTGAATAAATAAGAATATGGTTTAATGCGTATACTAGGAATGATAAAAAGGTGAAATTTCGCGCCTTTAATCAGAGTCTTTATATAAAAAAGAGGAGGTTGCTCATGTATTTTGGTAAAAAGAATTCAGAGGAACCAGAAATCGTTATGGAAGATACGATAGTATATGCGTGCGGATCAGCAGACTGTAATGGTTGGATGAGAAAAGATTTTGCCTCGGAAAACTATGATTGCCCAATGTGTGGAAGTCAATTAGTTGAGGAAGTCAGGGAACTACCTAAAATTGAAAATGAGTATAATGCGTTTAAATAAAAGAGGTGAATCTTAGCCTCTTTATTTTTTTATTTTAAAATGACGTAGAGCGGAGTGGTTTTATTCTGGGTTAATGCTTTACATATAAAAATATGTGTGGTATCATTGAATTTCAGTGTTATGAAAAGAAAGCACTGGAGGGTAATTTAAAGTAACATTTTTATTAATAAAATAATTTTTCATCGTTTTCATGATGAAGTAGAATCAAGTTAAACATATTTAGAAAAAAGAAATACATGTAATCACCAAGTATTTTCCTCGATCCATTTCTGTTCTTCATTAACTTACTTCTATGTACCATTTGTCTTTTGGAAATTAATCTACCCAATTGGAATTACGGACGGTTTTAATTAATAAACATGTACTTACAAGCTTTTATCTGATTCTCGCAGGCACGGTCTAGGAACCGTATGGATGGGAGAGAGGCAGGGCTTTCATTGTTTTAGGTTTTGGCATTAAAAATTACTCTCAGGCTCGATGTTCCATCGAACGAGCAGGAAGAACCATATGGAATGGATTCTTAAACAGCGCAGTCTCGATTATCTTGAAGGGTAAGTCAGGGACTGTGTTTCATTTTGAGGAGTACTTTCTTTTTTAGAATCTTTCCTCAAATATATAAAGCATATATATGATATAATGGTTACTAAGATATGAAAAATTCATGTCGTAATCTCAAGTTCTTACCATTCAAAAAGTTTGGTTGAAAGAACAATGATCATACTTAGATTTGCGAATGGGTATTTACTCACAATTTAGATTAAACGCCATCTATTCTTCTTTTATCTTTATGGCTTGTGATCTGTTATGCAGGACGGAGTCAATTCAATTCTAAGGAGTGAGATATATGTATAGAAGAAATAATACGGAAGAAATCATTCCTGAAGAAACAAAGGTGTGGGAATGTACATCAGAAGATTGCAAAGGTTGGATTCGTGATAACTTTACAAGTAATGATGAACACGTTTGTCCGTTATGTAGCAGCGAGATGAAACCCGGCACCAGAATGCTTCAAGCAATCAACAATCCAAGAAACTATTAAGGTCATAAAAAAAGCTGAAGGGGATTCTCCCTTCAGCTTTTTTTATCTTTTTGCCAATTGCATCAAGCAAAAAGCAGGAATGATTAGTGGATATCTTTTTTCTTGAATCGACCGCCTCGAACTTCCGCGATATCCCCAACGGCAAGAAATGCAGATGGATCGAAACTTTTGACTATCTCTTTAAGTTTAGCTTCCTCAAGCCTGTTTATTACACAAAAGATGACTTTTTTATCATCACCAGAATAAGCACCTTCACCAGCTAAAAAGGTTACGCCCCGTCCAAGGCGATTCATGATGGCATCACCGATATCATTAAATTCATCGCTGATAATCCAAACAAATTTGGATTCGTCCAAACCTGCGATGACGATATCCATCGTTTTGTATGCCACGAAGTAAGCTATAATCGAATACATGGCACGATCCCACGAGAATACGAAGCCCGCACTGCCAAGGATGAATAAATTAAAAAACATGACGATCTCCCCAACGGAAAAAGGGAGCTTCTTGCTAGCGAGTATGGCAAGTATTTCTGTACCGTCCAATGAGCCGCCATATCGAATGACCATTCCAACACCAATGCCAAGAATCATTCCGCCGAAAGCGGACGCTAGGAGGATATCTTGAGTGAAAGCTGGTACATGATGAAGCAATGTAGTGGTAATGGAAAGGACTAAAATTCCATAAAGGGTAGATAATGCGAAGGTTTTACCGATTTGTTTATAACCGATAAAAAAGAAAGGAAGATTCAAAATGAATAGAAAGATTCCGAGCTTCCATCCAGTAATATAAGATAACATAATCGATATACCCGTTATGCCGCCGTCGATTACGTTATTCGGCACTAAAAAAATCTCGAGGCCGACAGCCATCATAACCGCACCGATTGTAATTAGTAGACCTCTCTGTAAAATTTGTCTGAGTGTTAATTTTTTATGCTGGGTCTTCTTTTGCATAATTTCTGTTGTACTTGCACCTGCCAGGTCTGACATAATCATGCCCCCCACTCCTTCTCTCTATATAGGTTCTATTTAATTATAAACCTATAGGTATAATTAAATAAAGAAATTAACATTCTTGATTATTATATTTCCTAATAATTAATTTTGTTATTGATAAAGTCCTGCAATGCTGAATCAGGGTTGAAAATGCTTGTCAATACCATGTATTCCTATTCTACTCCATACAAAACAATAGTATTTCTAATTTTTATGATTTTATGATGGAATCCAGCATTTTCTTGAAATATAAGGTGGACAGAAATAATCAGTGTGTAAATATATAGGAGTAAGGAAATAAAAAACCTTTGAGCTACTATGGATTTCCATTACAATATAGGAGAATAGAACGTTTGAGGTGGTCAAGTAAAAAAATGGAACAATCAATTGTGGCATCAAATCCTGTCCTCTTTATGATTGCAGTACTTTTGATAATAATGGCGTGTTATACGGCGTTGGATTTACTGACAACATTACTGACGATAGAGAAATATAAACGCCTGGTGTATATTGGGAGCAGCTGCTCTATGGGAGTGGCTATTTGGACGCTTAATTTTGTGGTCATATTCACCCTTGATAATTCAGGAATGGCAGCATACAGCATGGCTACAATAATTTTTTCGTTAGCATTGGCGATAGCTCTCGCAGGAGTTGGGTTATTGGCCATATCGTATAAAACACAAGTGTTGCAAATCGTTTTTTGCGGCTTCATGTTTACGTTGGCCATTTTATCCAATTATATAATGGGAACATCTTCTTTAAATCACTCTTTGCACTTTAGTCCATTTTCGGTCTTCATTACGCTTTTCAGTATCTTTAGTTTATTTGTAGCGGCACTTGCCATACTATTTTATTTTAATAAATTAAGTCAATCCTCGCTAAAGCCAATCAGTACTCTCTTGATGAGCGGGGCAATCATTGAAGGCTATTATCTTTTTTTAAGAGTGTTACCGATGAACGCGAAAAATGAAACGGGTGTATTTGTTCCACTCACTCCATTTATGCTTTATCTTACATGCTTCGTTTCATTATTCATCCTTGCCAGCTTGATCGCTTCAAGTACGATCGTAGGCAGGCGGTTGGCAAAAAGCGACAATACTGTGAGCGATATCCGTTATGCTCTAGATCAATCGGCGATCGTCGCCATCACCGATGCAAAAGGAATCATTACATATGTTAACGAAAAATTCCTGGAAATATCACAATATGAAAAATATGAACTAATAGGGAAAAATCATTCCATCATCAATTCTGGTTATCATTCAAAAGAATTTTTCGCAGACCTATGGCTTACGATCAGCCAAGGGAAGACATGGCATGGTGAAATATGCAACCGGGCTAAAGATGGTTCTGTTTATTGGGTGGATACAACTATCGTTCCTTTTATGAAAAAAGGTAAGCCATATCAATATATTTCCATCCGTTCAGATATTTCTAGTCGTAAAAAAGCAGAAAATGCACTAAAGGGGTCAATCAAGGAACTGGAGGATATGCAATATGCAATCAACCAATCCTTGATAGTGGCCATTACCGATGATAAAGGCGTCATTATCGAAGTGAATGAAAAGTTCTCCGAGATTTCCGGTTATGGGAGAAGTGAATTGGTAGGCCATACACATAAGATGGTTAATTCTGGATACCACTCAAAGGAATTTTTTGAACATATGTGGAAGACCGTCCATGAACGGAAAGTTTGGAAGGGTGAAATTAGAAACAAGGCGAAAGACGGCAGTTTTTATTGGGTCGATACAACTATTGTTCCATTTTTCAGCGAAGAAGGAAAGCCATTTCAGTTTCTGGCACTTAGATATGATATAACTGAGCGTAAACAATCGGAAGAGATGCTCCATCGACAGGATAAATTAGCCGCTGTCGGTCAGCTTGCTGCTGGAGTGGCACATGAAATACGGAATCCGCTGACCTCCATGAAAGGGTATACGGAATTTTTGCAATTAGATGAAACGGACGAAAATAAACAAGAATATCTGGAAATAATCATGGACGAAATCAATCGTGTGAATGAGATAGTTGAAGAGTTCTTGCAATTGGCCAAACCACAGGCCTTGATATTGGAATCGAAGAATCTTGTGCCGATCATTCAAAATGTCGTATCTTTGACGGATTTTGAAGCCAGGAAGAGGAACATCACGCTGATTTCGGATTTAAATGAAGAAGAAATCCTCGTTCGTTGTGATGAGAATCGATTAAAACAAGTCCTATTGAACTTCATTAAAAATGGTATCGAAGCTATGCCTGACGGTGGGTTCATAAAAGTCATGACTGAACTTAAAGAGGATAAAGTGCATATATCAATTACCGACACAGGAATTGGGATGCCGCCAGAGCAGCTTAAGAGACTTGGAGAACCATTTTTTACAACGAAAAAAACTGGTAATGGGTTGGGTCTCATGATCAGCTTTAAAATCATAGAAAGCCATTTGGGAAATGTCTTTGTCGAGAGCGAGGTCAATAAAGGTACAGTCTTTAATATCGTGCTCCCTATTTAATATCCATAATAGGAAGCAATGAATTAAAATACTTTATAGAAGCTGTCTGCGTGGGGGAACTGGATTTGGATAAACAAAAGCATGTCAATATTATTAGCTTGAAGGTATTTTACCTATTTTCTTTTTTTGCAGTAGGAAGTTTAACACCGCTATTAAGCGTTTATTTGGCCAATGAGGCTGGTTTGTCCGGTATTGAAATAGGTACGATCATGTCTGTTGGACCGATAGTGATGATCGTTTTTCAACCTTTTTGGGGAATTATCTGTGATTGGAGCGGCAGACCGGCAAAAATACTGGCAGTGACATCGTTGCTTGCTGGTGTATTCGGTTTAGGCTACTTACTGTTCGAGCACTATTTACTTATAGTATCCGTCGCAATCGCTTTGGCTATCTTTCAAAGTGCGATAATACCGGTTTCAGATAGCATCACCCTCCAATATACAACAAAAATCAAATCGAATTATGGGAAAATCCGCTTATTCGGATCACTTGGTTACGGTGTCGCCGTTTTTGTAATGGGAAGGTTATCTGAATCCGTCATGGGTCCTTCAGTGATATTTTATGCCTTTTTCTTCGGGCTTTTGATTGCGGCAAGTCTTGCTCTTCGTTTGCCTGAAGAGCCACCTGGGGGAAAGGTGAAGCTTTTCGGTGGAATGAAAGAATTGATCACCATGAAACGATTTCTTATCTTTCTTGCCATAACATTCCTGCTATTTGGTCCTAATCTTGCAAATAATGTATACTATGGTTTGTTTGTAGAGGCAAGGGGAGGGACATATACAGGAATTGGCATTGCGTTCCTTTTAGCTGTATTATCGGAAATCCCCTTTATGAGAATCGCAGGTACCTGGATTCATAAAATAGGCCTGCTGCCAATTACTTTATTGGCTGGAACGGCCTCATTGGTCCGCTGGGTTTTGTACTTCACCGAACCAAGTTTGGCTACTGTATATGTGACTTCGATCATTCAAGGGTTTTCACTTGGCTTATTCATTCCTGCAGCTTTACAATATATCAGGGAAGTAGTCCCTGCCCGAATAACAGTAACAGCAATAACGCTTTATTCCGCCATTGGCAATGGATTGGGTAACTGGTTCAGTACCTTCAGCGGCGGGATAATCTTGGAGAAATCAGGAATATATACTGTCTATTTATTTTATGGTTTACTCACGCTGATCGGGATGCTGCTTACAATATGGCTCATGAGGATAAATATAAAATTTAAAGTATTGGAAAAACCCATAGGTACAATAGAAAAATGATGGGAAATATTGCGAGAGACCTCTTTACCTTTCATGGTGAAGAGGTCTTTTTTACTTGTCTCTCTACAAGTTTGAGAGAAGGCCTGCTAAATGATCAAGCAGAAAAGCCGAATGAAATTCATTTAACCCATCAGACTGTAGACAAACTCGATTAAAAGCTTTTTAAGGGTTTGTACAGTTTAAACGTTGATTAATCAACTTTGTTATAAAATTTAGATAGAACTCCTTTTGTAATCCTTTTCCGCTTTTTTTATTGGTAACTTTATAATAATTGTAATTTTTATCCAGAACAATCAGTTTTTTGTTTTTGGAAATAATATGATTTAATGGAAGGTAGAGAATGAATGGAAGGGTGAGTGTTTTGAGCAAACCAAAAGTGTTGGCTGCTACCATCGTATCAGCTCTTATCGGCCTGTTTTTTTTATTTTGCCTTGGATGGGCGATTACTGACCATTACGGAAAAAGAACTACCGATAGAGAAGTAATTGAAGAAACCCCCATTAAAAATGATCTTCCTGATGATTTTTCGGTAGTGGCGTTAGGCGATTCATTGACACGTGGAACAGGTGACGAAACAGGGAAAGGCTACGTTGGACTTGTTGTTGAAGATTTGAAAAGTGAGTACAAGAAAAAACCAATCATTCATAACCTAGGAATTAATGGACAAGTGTCTAAAGAATTAGTACAGCAAGTGAAACAACCGGAAGTGAAGCGCCAAATCCAGGCAGCTGATGTTATTTTAGTTACAATCGGGGGTAACGATTTATTTCAAAAAGGCCAGACCCTGCTTGAATATGATCGTGAAGCTATATCTGTATCACAAAAGAATTTCTTGGGAAATTTACATGAAATTTTTAAAGATATCAATAAAGTCAATGATACAGCTACCATTTTATTGCTTGGGCTGTATAATCCGTTTATAGATCTGGATGAAGACTTCGATACGAACCGCATTGTTCGTGACTGGAATAATGAAACGGCAGAAGTTGTGGCTCTTTTTCCAAATGCTATTTTCGTTCCAACATTTGATTTATTTCAATTGTCGGTAAATGAGTATTTGTATTCGGATAAATTTCACCCTAATAAGAAGGGGTACCGTTTAATTGCTGATAGAGTTGCTCCTTTAATAAAATGGGAGGATGTGGAACGATGAAACAGGTGACATTGTCTGTCAGGGACTTGAGAAAAAGGATTGGCAAAAGGGAAATCATTAAAGGAATAGATTTTGAGCTGAATGAAGGGGAAGTTTTCGGCTTTTTAGGACCGAATGGAGCAGGCAAGACGACGACGATCCGCATGTTGGTAGGTTTGATTAAGCCATCCTCAGGTTCCATCCATATATGCGGGTATGATGTCCGTCAGGAATTTACGAAGGCAATGAAGCAAATGGGCTGCATCGTTGAAAATCCAGAGTTGTATCCTTTTTTGAGCGGATGGGATAATTTGCTCCACTTTGCAAGAATGTTACCTGAAGTTGATGAAACAAGAATGATCGAGGTTGTTGAACTCGTAGGTCTGCAAGCGAGAATTCACGATAAAGTGAAGACTTATTCGTTAGGTATGAGGCAGCGCTTAGGAATCGCGCAGGCCATGCTAAACAGACCTAAGCTGTTGATTTTGGATGAACCGACCAACGGACTAGATCCTGCCGGAATCCGTGAAATGCGGCAATTCATAAGAAAGTTGGCTGAAGAAGAAGGTATGAGCGTTCTGGTTTCTTCACACTTATTAGGTGAAATACAGCAACTTTGTGACCGGGTCGCAATTATTAAAGGGGGGGAAATTATCAAAACGGATACGGTGGAAAGCTTATTATCCACGCAGGAGCGGATATTTTGGCGGGTGGAACCTATACAAAAGGGAGCGGAAATTCTTAGCGGCTTTACCGAAATTAACATAGATCAAAAATATATCATTACTGCCTACGATGAACTCAAAACACCCGAATGGAATGCTGCACTTAACCAAGCAGGGGTGAGGGTGCATGAAATGAATCGAAAGCTCCCGGGATTGGAAGAATTGTTTTTGCAAGTGACCGGTGTCGGAGGTGCAGGCATTGAATAACTTGATTCAAAATGAAATGATGAAGCTGTTGGCAAAGAAACGTTTAATCATAATCGGTATCATCGTGGGAATTTTAGTGCTGATGTTTACATATGCCCAATACAAACAAGTAGAACAGCAGCGGGAGAAGTTGGGAACTGATGATTGGCGTTCAGCTCTTCAGCAGCAAATCATAGATACTCAAAATCGATTGGGCTCGAATAGGATGCTCGATGAGTGGCGTGAACAGCTGCAAGTAAGTCTGAAGCAGCAGCAATATTATCTAGATCATGATATCAATCCCTCAGAACCAGGCGCAGCCACCTTTACACGCATGTTTTTGGAAAATGCAATCGATTTGTTCATACCGCTGTTGATCATGATTGTGGCTAGTGATATGGTTTCTTCCGAAAGTAGTCAAGGGACGATCAAGCTTTTGTTGACCCGGCCAGTGGAGCGATGGAAAATCTTATTGAGCAAATATGTAACATTATTATTATCGGTTTCGATTATCGTGGCGATGACAGCCTTATTATCTTACCTTTTATCCGGTATCGTTTTCGGATATCAAGGATGGGGGGCCCCTGTAATAACCGGATTCGAATTGAATGGGGCTGACGTGGATGTCAGTCAAGTTAGGTTAGTGGAACAATGGAAATTCCTATTGATGGATTTGGGACTTGTCTGGCTGGTGGCGGTTGTTGTAGGAACCCTTTCTTTCATGCTTTCGGTTTTAGTGAGAAGCACCCCTGCAGGCATGGGCATCATGCTGGCTGCATTAATTTCCGGGGCTATATTGAACAATATGGTTTCATCATGGGAATCAGCGAAATATTTCTTTATGGTGAATTTGAAATTGACCGCTTACATTAGCGGGACGGCTCCACCGATTGAAGGGATGACTTTATTATCCTCCGTCATTACTCTGCTCGTTTGGTGGGCGCTTGCTTTAATTGTATCTTATACAGTATTTACCCGGCGGGATGTATACTGAGAAACTGCCTAACAAATAATAGGTTGTTTCAGTTTGTTGACATAGATGGTTACGGAGTTTCGCACCCTGAACATGATTATAAAAGATGCCTCAGTTCGGCGACACAAAATGGGGTTCGGGTCCGAATATTGAGGCGAAGGCCGAAAAAATTCGTGGAAGGTCGAATAAGGTGCAGGGAAGGTCGAATAAAGTGCAGGGAAGGTCGAATAACTTGCGTGGACGGTCGAATAAAGTGCAGGGAAGGTCGAATAACTTGCGTGGACGGTCGAATAAGGTGCAGGGAAGGTCGAATAACTTGCGTGGACGGTCGAATAAAGTGCAGTGAAGGCCGAAAAACGGCATGATCGGCCGAAAAACGGTGCCGTGACTGTCGAAAAAAGTCCGGCTGGAATCAACTGCAACTTTTTTAAAATAAAAAAACTGTAGACAAACTTGCTCTTATTCGAGTTTGTCCACCTAATGGTGTTCGGAATGGTCTCATTTCGAATCCTTTCACGGCTTAATCAAGGAAAGAATACCATGAATTTAAAACAAAGACCTGGTTATCCTCATGAATTTTTACTGTTTATATGAACTGAAAACTCATTGGATTGAAGAAATTTGCGATACTCCTGACGAATAACTGACTAGCCGAGACCCGCTAGATGCTTCCGGAGAGGAGGTTTGGAAGACAGTCGGCGGAAAGGATAGCTAAGTTGATTGGAACGGAAGGTACGAGACTCCTGCGGGAAAAGCGTGTCCAAGGGAGACCCCACAGGCGCAAAGACGCCGAGGAGGCTTCCGGACCGCCCGCGGAAAGGAAATCAACGCCTACAAAAGGTGGGGCGGAAAGGGAGCGGATTTGAAATCATCTGCAACTTTTTTAAAGAACTGTAGACAAACTCGCCTTCGAATCTTTCTTATTGTCTGAAACAGCCTATATAAATTATAGGTTGTTTTTTATTTTCTCGTACAGGGTATCCTTTATAAAACAATATGTTCAAATTAGGAGGATTATAAATGGATGATAATCATTTGAATAAAAAATTCATGCCAATGACTTCAGTTTCCAGTGGAGATGTACAGAATATAAATGAGGATATATATTGTCTGTCCGTCCAAATCGTTAATGTCATTTTTATAGGGTCAAAAGATGATAAATGGGTATTGGTAGATGCAGGGATGCCGCGTTCAGCAGAGGTAATAAAGAAAACGGCTGAAGAAATATACGGACCGCAAAATCCACCTGCCGCGATTATTTTGACACATGGACATTTCGATCATGTTGGTGCACTGATTGAGTTAATGGAGTATTGGAATGCTCCTGTCTATGCCCACATTAAAGAAATGCCTTATTTAACGGGACAGGAAAATTATCCAGAACCTGATCCTACTGTTGAAGGGGGAATGGTCGCTAAAATTTCATGGGTATTTCCGAATGAGGGAATCAACCTTGATGAAAAAGTTCAGCCATTGCCTGATGATCATAGTGTACCCGGGCTTCACGATTGGAAATGGGTTCACACCCCTGGCCATTCGAAAGGACATATATCACTTTTCCGTGAAAGTGACCGAAGTTTGATTGCTGGTGATGCTTTTGTGAATGTCAGGCAAGATTCCCTATACAAGGTTATCACTCAGGAGAAAGAAATAGCAGGCCCGCCGCGGTATTTGACTACCGATTGGGAGGCTGCCAAAGAATCGGTAAGGTTATTGGAAAGTCTGATGCCGACTGTTGCCATAACGGGACATGGTTATCCTGTTGAAGGGAAAGAACTGGAAATGGGTTTAGCGAAGCTTGCAAAGGAATTCGATTCATTAGCTAAACCGGATCACGGGAAATATGTGGAATGAAGCGTGAACAAGTTTCTTGAATAATTTCTCTTCAGAAGTCAAAAATAAATAAGCAACTTATGAAAAATGGAGGGATTTCCGTGACTGAATTAAGAGATATCATGACAACAGACGTGGACTGTTGCACTGCGGAAGATAATATATATGAAGCAGCAGTCAAAATGAAGAATGAAGATGTTGGTGTCATTCCTGTATTAGAAAATAACGATTTAATTGGTGTTATTACAGACAGGGATATCGTCATTCGCTGTGTTGCCGAGAAAAAGCCGAATTCAACTAGAATTACCGATGTCATTTCCACCAATCTTGTAACAGGCTCGCCTGATATGTCAGTGGAGGAAGCTGAGGAGTTAATGGCTACCGAACAAATCAGAAGGCTCCCTATCATTGAGAATGACAAGCTGGTCGGAGTCGTGGCATTAGGAGATCTTGCTATACACCAACAGACAAATTCAATGGCAGGAAATGCTTTAAGTTCAATTTCCGAAGACAGAGACCAAATTCAACACTAAAAACAAAAGCTCTGTTAGCTTTTGCTAACAGAGCTTTTATTTTTAAAGATATTTATTGAACCACCCTTTGATTTCCTCAATATGCTGCAAGCGCATTTTCGGAGATCCGCTTCGGGATACTTCATGAGTTTCATCTGGGAAGGAAACAAGTACCGCTTCCTTATTTTGACGTTTTAAGGCAACGAAAAATTGCTCACTCTGTTCAATGGGACAGCGGAAGTCCTTATCACCGTGAAGTAAAAGTAAAGGGGTATCCACATCGGAAACATATTTTAATGGAGAGTGCTGCCATAATTTTTCAGCAGAGTTAACGATATCGCCGCCAACTTCCCACTCTGTAAAATAATAGCCGATGTCACTGACCCCATAAAAACTTAGCCAGTTACTAATGCAACGCTGAGTAACAGCGGCCTTGAAGCGGTTGGTATGTCCGATGATCCAATTTGTCATGAACCCTCCATAACTTCCTCCGGATACCCCTAAATCTTCTTGATCAATGAAATCAAACGTAGCTAAAACGTGATCAACTCCAGCCATTAAGTCTTTATAATCCATGCCTCCATAATCGCCCCGGCAGGCATTTACGAAGTCTTGGCCATATCCTACACTCCCGCGCGGGTTAGTGAACAATACAGTATACCCTTCATTAGCCAAGGTCTGGAATTCATGTACATATGTATTGGCATACATCATATGCGGACCGCCATGGATTTCTAAAATGAGCGGATATTTTTGATTACCATCAAAATCGGTCGGTCTCATGATCCAGCCGTGGATGGTAAGTCCATCAACGGATTGAAATGTAATGGGTTCAGCCGTGGACAAATGTTTATCCTTCAAAAAACTCTCATTAACAAAACTGATTTGTTCCTTATCGCCATTGGTAAGGTTATAAGCAAAGAGATCGCCGGGATGAACAGGTGTACTGATGGCCACGACAGCACGGTGGCTTTCGGGATCTATAGTCAGGCCGTATATATGCTGCGGGTCAAGGATTGATGGATACATGGCTCCTTCAATCGAACCATAATATACCCCAGTATTTCCGTAATCACTTATTAAGAAGTAAAAACCTTGGCTATCGTTTGTCCACAAAATACCTGGGTCGACGGCTCCGATCTGGAAATCCCCAATTGCGGAATCGCCTATTTGGACGTCCCACCCATCGGTCAAACACTGAGTCGTTTGATCGAAAATGGAGTATAACCAGATATTTGAAAAGGTGGCACCGGCAAATTCTTTATTATGGCCAATGAAAGATAGATATTCGCCATTTGGAGACCATTTCGGATCTCTAAAGAAACCTGTACTATCCGTTATCTTCTCTAAAGATTTCGTTTCAATGTCCATGATGAAAATATCGGAAAAAAGTTCATCATCACTTCTTTCTGCATCCCCGCTTACGAAGGCAATATGCTGTCCGTCTGGGGACCATGCATTCGGTTGATGATCCACATTGTTTTCCGTTAGCAATGTGGATGCTCCATTAAAAATGTCCACTATAACCAGCTGTTGATATAACTGATCAAAATAGCCTCTTCCATCCCATTTATACTTAATCCGGTCATACCTATTAACTTCTTTGGTCAAATCATTTTCTTTAACCGTATTAAGGTTTTCGTCTTCCTTTAACCCGGTAGAAAGCAGCAGCTTGGTGGAACAAGGAGACCAAATAGGTTTTGATGCGCCGTTAACAAAATGGGTCAACTGGCGAGCTTCCCCGCCAATGCTCCCAATAATGTGAACTTGTTTTTTTCCTGATCTGTCTGATATAAAGGCGATATGCTTGCCGTCAGGGGACCAGGCTGGTGATGTATCACGATTATCCCCAAATGTCCATTGCTTTGTTTCATTCGTAATTAGGCTGAACATAAACAGATTGGAAATATATTTTTCCGTTTTTTCATCGATTCTGGTTTGGACATAAACCGCCATACTGCCATCCGGTGATAGCTTTGGATCGGTCACTGATTTCAAGTGAAATAAGTCTCTTGCTGTTATACCTATTTTGTTCATCCTTTTCACCCTTTCATTTCTCATAGTTATCTATTTCGCTAAAGAGAAATATAATTCCTTTAGTAAATGGTAAACGCGTAAGGTTTATTTATCAAGGACGAAAGAAATGAAAAAATCCGGCCTTTTCGACAGGTCGGATTATCAGGATATATAGGCAAAAAACATACAATTACTTATGCATGTGTCGTGTATGTGGGCGGTGCGGAGGTATTTGGAAATTATGTTCTTCCATCATTTTATAATGTTTTTCAAAGTGTGAAACCATTTTATCAGCTTCTTCTTTTGAAAGCGCGCCATACTCGACATATTTTTGGATCAATGTCTTTTTGTCAGCGAGTATTTGCTTTTGGATCTTGGCGATTACAGATTTTTGAGCATCAGTGAATTGTACACGTTCGGTTTCTGCTTTATTTTCCTCTGCAGCTGGGTGATTCACGTTGACTAAGAATAGGGAACAGGCTGTTAAACAGATGACTAAAAACTTTTTCATGAATGAACGACTCCTTCTTTTATTTTTTTGCCTTATGAAGAATTGTAGAACAGTTAAAACCTGAAAGTCTCTTCCTTGTAAATGTTTTTCCTTATGGAAGAATCCTTATTTCTTTATTATCATTTACAGCATTTACAGTTTTATGTAAAAAATAGGTAGGGGTTTGTTAAAGGTAGATATGGGTAATTTAAATGTAAGCAATAATTTGATGTAACTTCTTATTAAAAAAACCTTAAAGAATGGGGGAGTATCATGATTTGGACAATTATTGGTGTAATAATATTATTATGGGTTCTTGGTTTAGTCTTTAAAGTGGCTGCAGGCTTTATACATATCTTGCTTATCATCGCGGTCATTCTCATTTTGGTTAAATTTTTTAAGGGGAGGAATCGAATGTAGATGTGAATCGAATGTCGGGCGTGGAAAAGCTTATAAATACCAATGTTAAAGGCGGCCTGGTGAACAGGCCGCCTTTAACTGTAGACAATTTGATCTCCACTCCAGGCACTCGCTTTCCGCGGGCGGTCCGGTAGCCTCCTCGGCGCCCTTGCGCCTGCGGGGTCTCCCTTGGACGCGCTTTTCCCGCAGGAGTCTCTTACCTTCCGTTCCAATCAACTTTGTTTTAAAATTCAGAAAGAACCCCTTTTGTCTACAAATTGAGGCGGCCTGGTGAGTAGGTCGCCTTTTAAATTTCCATCAAGTTGTCAATCGTAAGGAAGTGGCTGGCCTAACAGTCTCTTATGGATCCATATCGCTGCTTGGGTGCCATCCCCCATTGAAATGGTGACTTGTTCTGAATGGGCAACGAGGTCACCGCCTGCCCAGACTCCTTTAATATTCGTTTCTTTAGTCCGGGGATGAATCACGACATGATTGTTGTCATTGACTTGCACTCCTAATTGTAGGGCTAGGTCATTATTAAGTTTGTTCCCTTTAAACGCCGTGAATGCTTTTTCAGCCTCGACTATTTTACCGGAGACTAATTGTATGCCCGTTAGCTGCTGTTTGTCGTCGACATGAACCTCACAAACTTCTTCTTCGATTACGGGAATCTGATTTTCCTTTAATTTTTCCCTATAATCATCATCAATTACTGTTTTCAAATGATTTACGTAAACGATATCCTTTGACCAATATAAAAGTGTAAGAGCCATGCCCGCACCCGTATTTCCGCCTCCAAGAACAACGGTTCGCTTATCCATGATCTCATACCCATCACAGTCAGGGCATATATATGTGGATGTCCCAAGAGTTGGATAGATGTTTTTGATTGGTGGAATGTTATCGGTGATGCCGGTACCGAGAAAGATCATTTTTGCTTGATATTCCCTGTCATTCTTTGTTCGGATAAAAAACTTGTCCTGTTTTTTTTCAAGAGATGTCACTGTATCATCCAAGAATTCGACGCCAAATTTTTCAGCGTGCTGTTTGCCAAGCGTCCTTAATTGTTTACCGCTTACCCCATCCGGCCATCCGAGAATGTTATGGTAAGCCTTGGCAATGGATGAGCGGCCTTGAGCAGAATCAATGACGATAATATTATGTTTATATCTTCCAAGCTGTATAGCTGCCTGAATACCGGCTATACCTCCACCAATAATAATGCAATCTGCTTGTTTCATGAATTCACCGCCCATAAATTTGGAATAAACCTAGTGTTATTCTATCTGTAAAAAATATACCACTAGTCGCTGGCGCTTAAACAAAAAAGGAGGAAGTCCGCCAGATGGCGGACTTCCTCCTTTTTCAGTTAATGCTTGTATCATTGTTCCTGTATTGGTTCGAGCCATTCTTGTGCCCAATTTTGAATTTCGTTCATTACCGGTGCCAGAGCCTTGCCTTTTTCAGTTAAAGAATATTCAATCCTGACCGGTGTCTCTGGATATACGTCCCTTTTAACAATGCCTTCAATTTCCAAGTCCTTTAAACGTTCGGAAAGAATCCTGCCGCTTATCGGGAATGCAGATTCAATATTACAAAACCGTTGAGGGCCATTAAGTAATTGATTGACAATCAATCCAGTCCAGCGTTTACTCAAGATTTGCATTCCTTTTTCAAATCGTGGACAAAGTGTCGTATTATTCATCTTATCACCTCATTATTAATATATTATAATGCATTTACCTCATATGTAACAACTTTACCGATAATTATTTAGTTACTAGAGATGTTAAAGTATAAGAAATTTATGAGCTTACTTTAAGTATCCTGAAAAGAAATTCGCCTCGGAATTGCCACATTTTTTAAAGAAATGCGTTTTTAAAAAATGTGTTCTTTAGGGTTACCGTGAAAAATATGTTATTTTAATATTGAAGTCAAAGTTTTACAAATGGAAGGGTTCGTGGGAAAGATGAGTGATTTACTGCAAGAGGCCGTATCCTTTATCAGGACAAGTTATCCGGAATTATCGAAAACGGAAGAGGAAATGGATGGCAGGATTGAAAAAATCAAAAAGGAAATAGATGAAACAGGTAGATATGAACATACATATGAAGAATTGGTTTATGGTGCTAAATTAGCTTGGCGAAATAGCAATCGTTGCATAGGGCGCTTTTTTTGGGAGTCGCTGAGGGTGATTGACAAAAGGATGATTCAAAGCGAAGAAGAAATTGTATCGGCTCTCTTCGAGCATATCGAATATGCAACGAATAATGGGAGCATCAGACCTGTGATTACAATTTTCAAACAAAAAGATCATGATCGAAAAGTGGATATATGGAATCATCAGCTTATTCGATATGCAGGGTATGAGACGGAACATGGCGTAATCGGCGATCCAAGTTCAATAGCATTCACCAAGCAATGTATGGAATTGGGATGGGAAGGGAAATTCGGACGTTTCGATATTTTACCCCTTGTTGTCCAATTGGACGGAAAAACCCCTAGTTTACATGATATACCTGAAAGTCTCATAAAAGAAGTTCAAATCACTCACCCTGAACTGACATGGTTCAAAGATCTTCAAATCAAATGGTATGCAGTTCCAATTATATCTGGCATGAGGCTGGAAATTGGCGGTATTACGTATTCAGCTGCACCATTTAATGGGTGGTACATGGGAACGGAAATCGGTGCCAGGAACCTTGCTGATGAAGAACGCTACAATATGCTGCCGGCAATCGGGGAGAGGATGGGCTTGAATATTAAACGTGATTCAAGTTTATGGAAAGATCGAGCCCTTATCGAACTCAATGAAGCAGTCCTTCATTCGTTTAAAAAACACGGAGTCAGCATTGTTGATCACCATACAGCAGCTAAACAATTCAAGAAATTCGAAGAAAAAGAAACCACTTGTAACCGGAAAGTTACTGGGGACTGGACTTGGTTAATTCCGCCTGTTTCTCCAGCCACGACCCATGTTTTTCATCAGCCATATAATAATGAAATAGTGAAACCTAATTTCTTTTATCAAATTCCTCCATATAAATAAAGGTTTACATTAATTGGCGTTGGGTATATATATAGCAAGCCAATAAATAAGGGGGAAGGTAATGATGGCATTAGGAAGAAATATGGTATTACTAGGAGTCGGAGTTGCCGGAGTCTCATTTTTATCGAATAAAACGAACAGAGGAAAAGTGAAGGATATATGGGCAAATGCAAAAGCAAAAACAGTAGGACTTTGGGATAGGAAGGCTTCAGATTTGGATCCTATAATTGAAAAGGCAGGTCACCCTGATCCATATGATCATGACGACAATAAAATGGTAGATGAAGGCGCCATGTATGGTGTTCACTATTATAATAATGCTAAGCATGGATAAATTTATCAGACGCTTGGGGAAACCCAAGCGTTTTTTTTGTGGTAGTTTTTATTATATTTATTAAGCGTTAAAAACTGATAATTGCGAATTCAAAACAGGGAACCAGGGTATTAAATTCGTTATTGTGCTTTAAAAGAATAAGGATTAAGATTAAAGAATCGAAAGGAAGTGGATACGAGTGAGCGGCAGTTCTTATGATCCTGAACCCAGAAAGCAAGAGGAAGCCAATATGATGCTAGAAGTCGAGACTGTTATTCTCCCTGAGTATCTGCTCGAAGAAGGTAAATAAGGCTTTCTCTATAGAAGAGGAGGTCAAGAAATGATGGAAATCTACAAGACGGATGAAAACCGGCACCTAAACAAGATCGAGGAAATGACAAAAGGTTCCTGGGTGAACATTGTCGCGCCCACAGAAGCTGAAATAGATTATATATGCACGACTTTAAAGTTACCAATCAATTTCATGAAAGATCCCTTGGATGATGAGGAAAGGCCTCGAATCGAAAAAGAGGATGATAATGTTTTAATTATTATCGACTTTCCATACTTGACCAGGGACGAGGCGGGCTTACCGATTTTTGAAACAATACCTATAGGGATGATTTTTACCAAAGACTGTTTCATTACGGTATCTTTGAAAGAAACACCGATATTGGCGAATTTCAAAAACAATAAGATAAAAGGATTTTTCACCAATAAGAAAACAAGATTTGCCTTACAATTACTATTTGAGATTTCATCCTATTATTTACGTTACCTGAAACAGATCAACAAGATGACTAATGAAGCGGAACGTGAATTGCATCAGTCCATGAAAAATAAAGAATTATACACTTTCCTGGCTTTGGAAAAAAGCTTGGTTTATTTTACGACATCATTAAAATCCAATCGAGTAGTACTTGATAAGATCCTCCGTTTTAATTATTTGAAAATGTATGAAGAAGATAAAGAATTGCTTGAGGATGTAATCATCGAAAATGCTCAGGCAATTGAAATGGCAGAAGTGTATCTATCCATTCTTAGCGGTATGATGGATGCATTCGCTTCGATCATTTCCAATAATGTCAATAATGCCATGAAGTTTCTAACCTCCGTGACCATTATTTTGACGCTGCCGACGATGGTGGCAAGCTTCTACGGAATGAATGTGGAACTGCCATTTGAACATAATCGGTTTGCTTTCATTTTTACATTATTAATAGCCATCACATTGGCGGGGACGACGGCATTCATTTTTTGGAAGAAAAAATATTTTTAAAATTAACCGGCTTATTAAGCCGGTTTTAGACTGTAGACAAACTCGTTGTAAATCGAGTTTGTCTACAGTTTTTATTAGGTTTTGTGCAATTTGAACATTGATTTCCACTCCAGGCACTCGCTTTTCCCGAAGGGGTCTCGCACCTTACGTTCCAATCAACGTAGTTTTACCTTTTAGATTGAACCCTTACGCCTAAAGTCTTTATTGTTTTAAAATAGAATTAATAAAACTTGAGGTGAGGATGATGCTTTATAAACTTGATTCTATTCAGCGTGTTCAACTTGAACTGATTATTATAGATCAACTGATGCTTACCGAACCATTTTTTTGAGGATGCCAAGCCGGTTCTGTTTATTCCTCAAAAAAATCAGCAAATCCTTCACTGTTAATCCGATCGGTATAAGGGTTCTCATCTTTTACATTCTTTGCATCCAAATTTGTTTTAATCACTAAACGGGGACTCTGTGATGCTTCTCTGATGATACGGTCGTTCAACTCTTTAAAATCCGGTACATTCCTATTGCCGGGTCTGTTTGGTTCCAATTAAACCACCTCCATTAGTATCTTGGCAATAAAGGATGGGGTGTATTCATGAATATTATTATGATTGGGAAGGATAAGGACGGAGGAGGAGATCAAGATGACCAAATGGAACGAGCAAGCAGCTCGCAATAATAATGTAAGGGCAAGTGATTTAAACCCGGCTGGAGCCGATAAAGCAAAACTGGATCCAAAAACAATTGATGGGGATCGATTGAATGATTTAAAGATCCAAAGGGAAATCAGAAAGCAAAATATATAAGGGAAGTCCTGATCGTTGAACTAAAGCAACACAAGGTCATGCAGAGGAAAACGCTTGGCGGATAAACCAAGCGTTTTTTTTGCGTATCATGAAGACGGAATTCCATGGGTTGATTTAGGATTCTTATCAAGAACGCTTTTGCTTTTTAAGTGAAGAGGGTTGAGTGAAGGATCCGGTTTCTTTCGTAGTGGTACCTTGCCCCTCTACCTGAGAAGACCCTAAACGGGTTTGTGAAGCATCTTTCTTGTTTTTTCCATTCATGTTTATCACCTCGATATTACTTTCCCTATTTCCTTTGCATCCTATACATATATTGAAGGTGATAAGGACAGGTTAGAAGGTAGAGGAGGTGTGTGTTGATGTCAAAAATCGGTGTTGAAGAATCATTAACGAATATTCAGGAAGCACTTCGTGAAAAAGGTTTTGATGTTGTGGAGATTAAACAAGAAGCTGACGCCAAAAACGTGGATTGTTGTGTGGTAACAGGTTTGGAAAGTAATGTAATGGGTATAAGCGATACTTCATTACAAGCGTCTATCATTGAGGCAAATGGTTTAACGGCTGATGAAGTGTGCCGCGAGGTTGAAAATAAAATGAACGCCATTCAATAGTTCAAAAAGTGCCTAAACCGATATAGGGTTAGGCACTTTTTTTGTTCAAGGTCACTGTGCTATGGAAATTTCCGCATTCAATTCCACCGCTACATTCCCTTTGATCGCCCTGGAAATCATACATGAAGCTTCAGCTTTTTCAGCAAGTTTCCTCGCTTTTTCAACCACTTTTTCTGAAGTCCCCGGTACTAAAATAAGTTCAGGGCGATGAATGATTTTCTTGTAGGTGAATACACCATTCGTAACATCCACTAACGCTTCAGATTGCATGGTCAAGCTTACCGTTTCTATATGGGCTCGCTCTAACATGGCAGCAAAGGTAATGATATAGCAGGTCGATGCCGCCCCAAGCAGCATTTCATCGGGATTAGTGCCGATCCCTGGTCCCTCCATTTCAGTTGGAATACTTATTTGTGTTAGAAGATTCCCTGAATGAATTGTGCCGATATCATTTCTGCCGCCTGGCCACTCTGCGGTTAAATGAAAGTGATGTATCGTCATTTTATTACCTCCTTACCATGTCTATAGTGTAAACGATTAAACAGGCTAAGTATTCGATTTTGCTCACTCGGCGAGTAATCATACAGCAGTGGGCCGAATTAAGTTTTCGGTATGCCCATTCAGCAAGCCGCCCGTAGCGGTCTAACGGATAGTCATTATTGATATAAAGGATATTGTTGATGAAACAAAAGGCAGAGGCATCAGGCTATTTTAAGCACAATATTGGATAGGCTTTTCTATAATGATATAGACGGTTTTATATAAATAATACTTCATTAAGGAAGGGCTGAAAAGTTGACTACATTGAGTAATATGTTCGATTTGACTAATAAAACGGCTATCATTACCGGCGGCGGCAGAGGATTGGGCAAACAGATCGCCATGGCGTTGGGGGAGGCTGGTGCAAATATCGTCATTGCTTCACGAAATCTTCCTGTATGTAAGGAGGTATGTGATGATTTGCAACTGATGGGTGTTAATGCCGTTGCCTTTGAATGTGATATCACGGACGAGAGTGCCATCGACCATGTCGTCCAGGAAACGGTTGCCCAATTTGGCGCGATTGATATTCTTGTCAATAATAGCGGTACGTCCTGGTCAGGTCCTCTTTTGGATCTTCCTAAGGATAAGTGGGAAAAAGTATTGAATGTCAATGTTACAGGTACATTCCTGTTTTCACAGGCTGTTGCGAAGGTCATGAAGCAGCAAAATTCCGGAAAAATCATAAATATTGCATCTGTGACGGGTCTTGGCGGGACGTTTCCCGAGTTATTGGATACGATAGCTTATAACACCAGTAAGGGTGCCATCATTACAATGACGAAGGATTTAGGAGTTAAACTTGCTAGATACGGCATCCAAGTAAATGCAATTGCACCTGGATTTTTCCCGACTAAAATCACAAAGGAAATTCTAGAAAAATCCAACTATGACATATTGGGTAAAACTCCGGCTTGCAGGTTTGGCGATGAAAATGATTTAAAGGGCGCTGCCGTATTTTTAGCCTCACAGGCTTCTGACTATATGGTTGGACATGTTTTGATTATTGACGGTGGAATATCTGCATTAGTGTAAACGCAGGAGAAAGGAAGGAAGAAATATATGGCGGAAAAACCAAATTTTTATAAAGGGCTTAAATTACTAGGCGCACAAAAAGAACAACAGCTTAATGAGAAAATTCAGGATTTACTAAATAATCGTGAGTTAATAGAAGCAGTAAGCGACAATGCCCAAATGCAGATTCCAAGAATAAATAGAATGCAGGAAGCCTCAGAAAGAATGTCCATCATCATGAATTACCCAACAAAAAAAGATGTGGCGGGAATCGCGAAATTAGTGATCCAGCTCGAAGATAAAATTGATAGGTTAGAAGATTTGCTCTCCACACTTGTTGAGGATAGGGGCGGGAACGTTAGAGGTAATTCTTCAGGTCGCAATAAACGCAATGCTTTTTCATCCCGAAGTAAGAAACAGAAGTCAAGTTGGGATTCCATTGAAATGGAAGAGAGTAAAAAAAGGATAGCGAATTTCTTAAATGATTCCTTATTGATAAGTGCACAGTTGCCTGAGTTTGATTCTTTTAGACAGGGGAATTCAAATGTCTAAACGGAAAGTGCCGAAAAATCAATCCAAATCCATACCCAAGTGGAAACATTTTTTGGATATTCCCAATCAGCCGATGCCTCAAATGGGACTGACGCCTAAAATATCAGTGTGGAAAAAAAACAAATCATCGCTTTGGTATTATCCGTCGGCACAAAAAAAATATGATGTGCCGGTTTTTCTTATATATTCACTAATCAATACACCTTTGATTCTTGATCTGTCCCCAGGGAATAGTTTAATAGAAGCTTTTGTAAATGAAGGTTTTGATGTATATTTGCTTGATTTTGGAAGTCCCGGTTTTGAAGATGGCGAAATATCGATCGAAGATTATATCGCCGATTATATTCAAAAAGGAGTGCAGCGTGCATTACGCCACTCTGGCGCATCAGAAATTACAGTAATGGGATTTTGCCTCGGCGGTACAATAACGGCAATATATGCTGCCATTGCAGACGAGCCAATCAAGAATTTGATTCTCTCCGTTACACCGATAGATTTCAGTGCCTCAGAATTTTTTGATCAGTGGCAGGAAGCATTAAAAGAAGGTACCGTGAATTTCGACGAGACGATTGATATTTATCAAACGATTCCAGCCAGTGCTGTTAAATATGGAATCCGTTTAATTACATCTCCTATCTATATCTCACCGTATTTATCATTATTGAATCAAGCGGATGATGAAGAATACGTTAAGAATTGGCGCCGCTTCAATGCGTGGGCCAATGGGCATGTGCCGTTATCCGGTGCAGCTGCCAAACAAATAACCAAAGACCTCTTGATAAAAAATCGCTTGGTTAATGGGGGGTTTAAAGTAAGGGGGAAAAAAGCGAAGCTATCGAAAATCGATGCTAGTGTTTTGGTCATTGCAAGTAAGTATGATCGATTGGTCCCACAGGAAATGATTTATCCGGTTATGGAGCATTTAACATGTAAGGATAAAACATATCGCCTGCTGAAAAGTGGACATGCTGCTAAACAATATTCCGAAGGACTCCCTTATTATTTGAAGGAATGGCTACCAGAGCGGTCTTCACCAATTCAATAGGTTACTGGGGGGAAGTGAAATGTACGTGTTTAACGCCAGTGAGGAAATCAAAATCATGCCGATTGTAGAATATATAGGCTTTGCGGCATTGATATTTTCAAGATATTTTGCAACATTTCCCGATTACTAAAGTAAAATTTGTGAAAGGGCTGGCTCTGTATGTAGGGCCAGCCCCTATTGTCTCATTGAAAATATTTCACTCGTTCTTCAAGTGGTGAGAAGTCTTTATCGCCAGGCTCTGCAGTGGGTTTTCCAAAAGGCATCTGAGCGATGAGTTTCCAATCGCGTGATATATCCCATGTCTTTCTCACTTCGTCATCGATTAAAGGATTATAATGCTGAAGGCTTGCACCAAACCCTTCAATTTCCAAGGAAGTCCATACGACAAATTGTAAAATGGCAGACGATTGGTTCGACCAAATCGGAAAGTTTTCGGCATACGTTTTGAATTGTTCCTGAAGCCTTGTTATAGTAGCCTGGTCTTCAAAGAATAAAACCGTACCATAACCATTTATAAAAGACTTCATTTTTTCTTCCGTTTTTTCAAAATCTTTGTCACCGACAGCTTTTCTTAATGTGTTTTTCGTGATATCCCATAATTGGTCGTGGCTTTGACCAGTCAAAACAATCACTCTTGCACTTTGGGAATTGAAAGCGGAAGGGGAATATTGAACGGCATGATTGATAACTTCTTTAATCCTTTTATTAGGGACAACACGTTCCTTGCTAAGGGAATAATAAGAGCGTCTATCTTCAATTGCGCTAAAAAAATCTTTAGCCATATATCATACCTCCATTCATTATACCGACTTATTTTGACCTGATTTTATTATTTTATGAAAAGTGAATACGGGTGAAATTAGTTGAATGAAAATGGTTGACAAATTTATCGCTATCATTTATCTTTAAATCAAGATATTTGCATTAAAAGTATTATATATTAGGTTAAATACCTCGAATTCGAGATATTATTTGCGAATTAATTCATCTCCGTAAGGGGAGATTTATAAAGATAGGAGTGGTAAGGATGGAATTAAAAGGATTACATCATGTTTCGGCGATTACAGCTAAAGCGGGAAATAACTTTGATTTCTACACAAAAGTCTTAGGGATGCGATTAATCAAAAAAACGGTGAATCAAGATGATGTTCGTGTGTATCACTTATTTTATGGAGATCAAATTGGTACTCCGGGTACGGAATTGACGTTTTTTGAAATTCCCAATGCTGCCCGCACTCATGAGGGAAACAATAGCATTTCAGAAATTTCTTTAAGGGTGAGAGATGATGAAGCTCTAGGATATTGGAAAAAACGGTTTGTGGAATTCAATGTTGAGCATGATGAAATATCGAGCATTTTTGAAAGGAAGGTGCTTTCTTTTAAAGATCCTGAAGGGCAGAGGCTACTTCTGGTTTCAGATCAGGATAATAACGGCGTTCAAGGAGGATCACCATGGGATGGAAGCCCGGTACCGAAAGAGTATTTCATCCTTGGATTAGGACCGGTAAAACTTACTGTACCTAATATTGAACAAACAGAAAGAGTTCTTTCCGAGGTATTGGGGTTCAGGAAATCAGGAACATATCCTTCTTCAATCAGGGGGCAAAATCCAATTGTCGTTTTTGAGACAGGTGAGGGGGGAACCGGAGCGGAACTTCATATTGAAGAAAGGAATGACATTCCTCGGGAAAGGTTGGGGAGGGGTGGAGTACACCATGTTGCCTTTCGGGTGGATAATGAAGAAGAACTGAGAAAATGGGTAGAAAAAATTAGTGAATCAAAATTCGTTAACTCTGGATATGTGGACCGCTTTTATTTTCGTTCACTTTATTTTAGGGAGCCGAATGGGATATTATTTGAACTAGCTACTGATGGACCTGGTTTTGCAGTCGATGAAGCAGAGCAGCACCTAGGTGAGAACCTTGCCCTGCCGCCATTTTTAGAATCAAAAAGAAAAGATATTGAATCGAATTTAAAACCACTGAATACAAAATCAACAAATTAATCAACGGGGAAGGAAGTAATGGGCATGCAAAAGCAAAATGCAGGGATACATCATATAACCGCCATTGTAGGCAATCCTCAAGAGAATGTGGATTTTTATGCTGGAGTGTTGGGGATGCGTATGGTAAAGAAAACCGTTAATTTTGATGATCCAGGCACCTATCATTTATACTTCGGAGATGAATCAGGTTCACCGGGCACTATCATCACTTTCTTTCCTTGGCCTGGGGCATACCGAGGGACAATTGGCTCCGGACAAGTGGGGATTACAACATATGCCGTTCCGGAAGGATCATTGGGCTTCTGGGAAACGCGCCTAGGTAAATTTAACATAGACTTTGAAAAGATTTCCCGTTTTGGCGAGGATTATCTAGGCTTTCAGGACCCACATGGATTGCAACTTGAACTGGTTGAGCGTAAAGAGGGTAAAAATAGCGAGTGGTCATTCGGCGGTGTACCAGCTGACAAGGCGGTCAAGGGATTCGGCGGTGCTGTATTATTGACGTCGAAACCGATCAAAACGATGGAACTATTAGAGGAAGTGCTGGGTTTGCAAAAGATGGGGGAAGAGGGCGATTTCATCCGCTTCAAATCCACATCGGGCATCGGAAATTTGATAGATGTTAAAAAAACGGTTTTGCCTAATGGGAAAATCGGAGTGGGAACTGTCCATCATCTTGCATGGCGTGCAAGCGACAATGAAGATCATGAAGAATGGAGGGGGCATATCGCAAAGCATGGCTATGCCGTGACACCCTTTAAAGACCGCCAATACTTTGATGCCATTTATTTCAGGGAAGATGGAGGCATACTCTTTGAAGTTGCCACAGATCCACCTGGATTTGCTCATGATGAAACGAAGGAAACGATGGGAAGTAAATTAATGCTGCCGCCATGGCTGGAAGAAAAAAGGGAGATCATGGAGAAAACGTTACTGCCGGCAGTGCCGAGGGTACTAGAGGAGGATAAATGATGAAGCATATTTTTCAAAAAGGAACTAATCCGGAGGCACCGTTGCTTTTACTTTTACATGGCACTGGCGGAACGGAAACAGATCTCTTGCCGTTAGCGGAAATGGTTTCACCGGGTTCATCCGTATTGAGCGTACGGGGAAATGTACTTGAAAACGGAATGCCTCGATATTTCCGCCGGCTGGCTGAAGGAGTTTTTGATGAAGAAGATTTGATTTTCCGTACGAAGGAGCTTTATGACTTCTTGGAATCAGCGTCCGGACAATATGACTTCGATCGTGACAGAGTGGTGGCATTAGGTTATTCTAATGGTGCAAACATAGCAGCAAGTTTGATGTTCCATTTCGAAGGGGCATTACAAGGAGCGATTCTTCATCATCCTATGGTGCCTAGACGCGGCATTGCTTTGCCGTCCCTTTCGGATATACCTGTATTCATCGCTGCAGGTAAAAACGATCCGATTTGCCCGGCAGAAGAAACGGAAGAACTTAATCAACTATTACTGCAAGCTGGTGCTGCGGTGGATGTTCACTGGGAACATTACGGTCATCAGTTAACACGTTCAGAGGTTGATGCAGCAGGTTCATGGTTTCAAAAGAACTTTTTATAAGAATGAGAGGGATGAAGATGATTTCAGTTAATCCTGAAAGCCTTACTGAACGGGAAAATTATAAGTTTTTGACTGGAAGCATCATACCGAGACCAATAGCCCTGGTTACGACACAGTCCGAAACCGGTACAATCAATATAGCTCCGTTCAGTTTTTTTAACATAGTCAGTTCCAATCCTCCGATGATTTCCATTTCAGTTCAACGGAAAGAAGGAATTTCGAAGGACACGGCCCGAAATGCAATTCAAACAGGTGAATTCGTTGTTCATATCACTGATGAAGATAATGTTGCTGATGCAAATCGAACGGCCAAGGAACTCCCGTCTGACGAAAGTGAATTGGGTCTTACCAATTTCACACAGGCTGTTAGTGATAAGGTGTCGGTACCAGGATTGCAAGAAGCGAAGGTACGCTTTGAATGCACATTGGAGCATGCGATACCATTGGCAGGTTCCAAGAATAAACCTGGTTGTGATTTATTGATAGGGAAAATAGTCTGCTATCATATAGAGCAGGAGATTTACCATAAAGGCCGAATTGACCAGAATGGGCTAAAACCTGTAGCAAGATTAGCGGGTCATACTTATACAAAACTAGGGGAATTATTTGACATAGAACGACCTTAAGGAATATGAAAGAAAAATGGCGTCATCTTTTAAGGTGTCGTCATTTTTTTCGTTAGCATTATCTGCAATTCTAATACTTTAAGCGACTGTTCCAAAAACAAGTTCATATCTATGCCAAAGGTGCGATGTTCGTTTGGACTTTAAAGGAATTCTTTACAAATCGAAACAAAACTTGACAATTTTTTCATAGATTGATAAAGTTATAAAAAAATAATTTCTTATCCAGAGAGGTGGAGGGACTGGCCCTATGAAACCTCAGCAACAGGTCTGCAATGACACTGTGCTAATTCCCGGGGGTGAAACCTTGATAGATAAGACCGTACGTGTTTATTTGTCAGTAACGCACTCTTTTTTAGAGTGCGTTTTCGTTTTTTCTGGATGCAGGATAAAGGAGAGTAAGAATGGAGAACAAAAGGAAGCATGAATTTCAAAGGGAAATGCAGGCACGGCATATAATAATGCTATCGCTTGGCGGGGTGATTGGAACAGGTTTATTCTTAAGTTCGGGTTATACGATTCAACAGGCTGGCCCATTCGGCACCATCCTCTCGTATCTGATTGGGGCATTAGTGGTTTATCTAGTCATGCTATGTCTAGGTGAACTGGCAGTACATATGCCCGAGACAGGTGCGTTTCATAGCTACTCAGCTAAATACATAGGTCCTGGGACAGGGTATACAGTAGCCTGGTTGTATTGGCTAACGTGGACTGTTGCACTAGGTTCGGAATTCACGGCTGCAGGATTGTTGATGCAGAGATGGTTTCCATCAATCAATGTCTGGATATGGAGTGCACTATTTGCCATTTTGGTCTTGGCATTAAATGCGTGGACCGTTAAATTTTTCGCTGAATCCGAATTCTGGTTTGCGTCTATAAAGGTATTTGCCATTGTGATTTTTATTATTTTGGGAGCAGCGGCAATGCTGGGTTTTATTCCAATCATTCATTCACAATCCGCTCCGTTATTCTCCAATTTTACAAGTGAAGGTTTATTTCCGAATGGTGCTTTTGCCATTCTAATGACGATGCTTGCGGTGAATTTCGCATTCTCTGGAACTGAATTAATCGGAATTGCAGCTGGAGAAACTGTGAATCCTGAAAAAACGATACCAAAGGCAATCCGTATGACTTTATGGAGATTGATTATCTTTTTTGTAGGAACCATCGTTGTCTTATCCGCATTATTGCCTATTTCGGATGCAAGCGTATTAGAAAGCCCCTTTGTGGCAGTTCTTGAACGAATTGGTGTGCCGTATGCAGCGGATATTATGAACTTTGTCATATTAACTGCCATTTTGTCTGCTGCAAACTCGGGACTGTATGCATCATCCAGAATGCTTTGGTCACTTGCAGATAAGGAAACTATATCACCAATATTTGCAAAATTGACAAAACGGGGAGTTCCGATACATGCAGTCCTTTTCAGTATGTTGGGCGGCAGCTTAGCCCTGTTCTCGAGTATTATTGCACCGGATACTGTTTACATAGTGCTTGTATCCATTTCTGGACTTGCCGTGGTGGTAGTTTGGATGAGTATTAGCGTGTCACAGTTTCTATTTCGCAGACGATATATAAACGAAGGAAATTCAGTAAATGACTTGGCTTATCGAACGCCATTTTATCCACTCGTGCCAATCGTTTCTTTTATCCTATGCCTGGCTTCTTGCATAGGAATTGCATTTGATCCTACACAACGAATTGCACTATATTGTGGCATTCCATTTATTTTGTTGTGCTATGGAAGTTATTATGTGACAAAAACCATAAAGAAAAGAGGAGTAGATCATGAACAATAAAACTAACCCAATTGACGCTATTTTACGAGATCATTCTGTCATGATTTTGGACGGAGCTTTAGCTACAGAGCTAGAGAGGCATGGATGTGATTTGGACGACCCGCTCTGGTCTGCACGTGTATTACTGGAAAATCCAGATGTGATTTATCAAGTGCATTCTGACTACTTTCGTGCTGGAGCTGACTGTGCGATTACGGCTAGCTACCAAGCCACCGTTGAAGGTTTCGCCCTCCGTGGAATACAAGAAAAAGAGGCTTTGGAGCTAATCCGTAAAACGGTTTTACTCGCAAGAAAAGCAAGAGATAATTTTTGGAAGGAAGAAAATCAAATGCTTAGGCCTAAGCCATTGGTTGCTGCATCTGTTGGCCCTTATGGGGCTTATCTTGCAGATGGTTCAGAGTATGTAGGAAACTATGGTGTATCGGATGAAACTTTAACTGCATTTCATCGCTCACGAATATCAGCGTTGATTGAAGCAGGAGCTGACCTTTTAGCGTTTGAAACGATTCCTTCCCTGCAAGAAGCAAAAGTATTATATTCGTTATTGAAGGATTATCCAGAAGTGTATGCTTGGCTATCCTTTTCTTTGAAAAATGAAAAAGCGATAAGTGACGGTACATTACTCGAGGAGTGTACAAGATTGTTTGGGGACAGTGAGCAAATTGCAGCAATCGGCATCAACTGTGCGCCAGTATCATGTATCACGGAAGCTATCCAGGTGTTGCGTGCAAACACGGATAAACCAATCATTGTTTATCCGAATTCAGGTGAAGCATATAATCCAGAAACTAAAACATGGCATGGTCAAGAATCATGTAACAGGCTCGACCTGAAATCTGAAGAATGGCACCATGCAGGGGCGCGTTTAATTGGAGGGTGCTGCAGAACGGCACCGCATCATATTGAAGATATTTCAAGAAAGTGGCGACCTTCCGTGGCGGTATCCTCCTAGCCCTTGTTCTGTTATAAACTGTTATAAGGTATGTAGGCAGTATATTGACCATAACTAAAAAGAACAGGAAGCGTCATAATCAGGCGGTTCCTGTTCTTTTTGAGCTCATTATCCAAATTCGAGTTATCTGACTACTATTTCTTAGGCTAAAATGAAACCGCTCCAAAAACAGTTAGGAGAAATTAAATCATATTATTTCTGTGCTTGGGAAAACTAAACAAACAATGAATAGAAAGGAGAGAAATGAGTATGAGTCGTGGTAAAAATTTTAATCACAAAGAAAAAGGCCATCCTGGAAATTTACCTAATAATAGAATAAGCGAAGAGAAGGAACACAGCCGGCAGTATGAACAAATCGAAGATATAGTCACACATGAAGCTTTTAAAAATCGGGAAAAAGAAGACGAGATGCCTTAATATATTGATATTTCATGTATATACGGGGGGAAAACCATGAGCTTTAGCTATGGTTTTTCTTTCTTTCTTTCATTACTAATGAATCAAAAGGGAAACAGATATCTATCATACCTTGTTGAAAAGGAGGTAAGCTAAATAATAAGCCGACTTTCTTCTATATAAATAATTAAAACTTAAATTTCTCATTTCGGGGATCATTAGTTTGAAGTCACTAAGTACCGTTAGTAAGTATACTCTGCCTGCATTGTCATTCAGAAATTAATTAAGGGTAACGTCTAAAAAGGGCGAACTTAATTAATCAGAAACGAATTATCCTAACTGGTTAAAACCTGAGAATTTTACAGATGTTACCATGCGCATCGTGAATATTATAAAAATCTGAAGAAGTCCGGTTCGTTCCCCATATAAAGTCCAATGCCCAATTTCTGCTATGTTTCGTTTTGTTTATCGCGATTTATTTCCACTTCTCGTTTTGCTCTAATAAAAGCGATAAATTGAATCATCTCCTCTTCAGATAGAGAGATTCCATCAACGGCTAGCTTCATATTTGGTAAATCCGTTAATTCCATGACTTGCATTGATGCTGTGGTAATATCTTTAGCTGGATGATCTGTTCGGCCTAGAATGTAATCAGTGGATGTATCATATAGGCCTGCCAATAAATTAACCGTTTCTAATGAAGGGCGGCGGTGGCCCGACTCATAACCTGCATAGGTACTCTTGGCGATTCCAAGTCTGTCAGCGGTATATTGCAAAGACCATCTTTTGGCCTTCCTTAATGTAGTCAATCTATTTAAAATCATCATTCTTATTACTCTCCTTTTATATAAATCCATTATAACATCATTTTGGAAGAAGTGTACGCGTAATGAATAATATTAGCTTGATTTCATTATGAAACATGACTATAATAACATGTGGTGTACGCGTAACATGTACATTTGCAGCGAAACATCCTTTTCTGAAATGATAAGAATGATTGTGAAACAGGGAGGCAATATAGGGGGTAGTATAATGGAGAAGTTGAAGTCGAAAATCAAGAAGTTGATGTTGATTACTACAGGTGGTACAATTGCATCGTTAGAAGGAAAAAATGGACTAGTTCCAGAGATGAGAGCTGACGAAATTTTAGGTCACCTACCGGGATTGGATTTACTTTGCAAGATTGATAGTAAGCCTTTGATGAATATTGATAGTACAAATATGCAGCCGGAAGATTGGTCAGAAATGGCACAATCCATCCATGAACACTACCATGATTACGATGGCTTTGTGATTACCCATGGAACAGATACAATGGCTTACACTTCAGCTGCGCTCTCATATATGTTACAAGATTTAGGGAAACCAATTGTCATTACAGGTTCTCAGATCCCAATTGCCTTTAAAAAGACAGATGCCAAAAGAAATATCTCTGATGCGATCCGGTTTGCGTGTGAAGATATTGGAGGAGTATATGTTGTTTTTGACGGTAGAGTCATACAGGGAACGAGAGCCATTAAATTGAGAACGAAAAGCTATGATTCGTTTGAAAGTATTAACTATCCTTATATTGCTACCATATTCAAAGATAAAATTGAGTATCTAAAGCCAGTTCATCCACCAAAGCATAAGGAAGTTAAGTTAGATGCTTCCCTATGTACAGATGTTGCTTTGGTTAAGCTGCATCCCGGTATTAAGCCTGAATTCTTTGATTTCCTGAAAAATCAATGTCGGGGAATCGTAATTGAAAGTTATGGAAGCGGTGGTATTCCCTTTCAAGGAAGAAATATTTTAGACAAATTGAATGAGTTAGTACAATGTGGAATATCCGTTGTCATTACTACCCAATGTTTAGAAGAAGGGGAAGATATGGATATTTACGAAGTGGGACGAAAAGTGAACAAGAATGTCATCATTCGTTCCAGAAATATGAATACAGAAGCCATCATTCCTAAGTTGATGTGGATTTTAGCCAAGACACGGGATCCTAAAAAAGTGAAGGAAATGATGGAAACACCGATTGCAGAGGACATCACATTCTAGAACAAACAAAGGGGCAAGAGGAAATGTTGATAGAAGAAAGAACATACCGTATCGAGAAAGACTTTCTTGGGGAAAAGGAAATTCAGGCAGATGTTTATTATGGAATTCAAACTCTACGAGCTGTAGAGAATTTTCCGATTACCGGTTACAAAGTCAATGAAGAAATGATACGTTCACTAGCGATGATTAAAAAAGCAGCCGCTTTAGCAAATATGGATACCAAACGGTTATATGATGGTATTGGAAGCGCTATCGTCGAGGCTTCTGAAGAAGTGATTGATGGAAAGTGGCATGAATATTTCATCGTTGACCCAATTCAAGGAGGCGCGGGGACATCGATGAATATGAACATTAATGAAATCGTTGCCAACCGTGCGTTAGAACTTATGGGACACAATAAAGGTGAGTATGTACATGTTAGTCCAAATAGCCATGTCAACATGTCACAATCAACCAATGACGTATTCCCTACTGCCATTCATTTATCAACACTACGACTTTTAGAGCAATTGCTGCAAACAATGAACAAGATGAGTACGGTCTTAAAGAATAAAGCAAAACAATTTGATCATGTTATCAAAATGGGACGCACACATCTTCAGGACGCAGTGCCAATTCGCCTTGGTCAAGAATTTGAGGCTTACAGTCGTGTGTTGGATCGCGATATAAAACGAATCAGTCAATCACGTCAACATTTATATGAAGTGAATATGGGAGCAACAGCAGTGGGAACGGGATTGAACGCAGATCCGCGTTACATTGAAAATGTTGTTACATATTTAGCTGAGATCAGTAACTTGCCGCTTGTAGGAGCAGAACATTTAGTAGATGCAACTCAAAATACGGATGCTTATACTGAAGTGTCAGCTTCATTGAAAGTATGTATGATGAATATGTCTAAAATTGCTAATGATTTACGTTTGATGGCTTCAGGACCAAGAGCGGGATTAGGGGAAATCACACTTCCAGCTCGTCAACCAGGTTCATCCATCATGCCAGGAAAAGTGAATCCAGTAATGCCAGAATTGATTAACCAAGTTGCTTTCCAAGTGATCGGCAACGATAATACGATTTGCTTAGCATCAGAAGCAGGACAACTGGAGTTGAATGTAATGGAGCCAGTGCTTGTATTCAACTTATTGCAGTCAATCAGCATTATGAACAATGCTTTCAATGTCTTTACGGATTATTGTTTAGAAGGCATTGAAGCAAATGAGCAACATTTAAAAGATTATGTCGAACAAAGTGTTGGAGTGATTACAGCAGTCAACCCGCACCTTGGATACGAAGTGGTTTCACGTATTGCGCGTGAAGCGATATTAAAAGGCAAATCAGTTCGCGAACTATGTTTACAATATGATGTACTGACAGAGGAAGAATTGGATCTGATTCTGAATCCTTATGAAATGACAAAGCCCGGAATAGCGGGAGCTTCTCTTTTTGATCGGCAATAACCAGTATATTAGTAGAAAGCATTAATCTATCTTATTTTTGATGTAATGACTATGCCTTTAGGACCGTTGGTTTTAAGGCATAGTCATTAATTATATACCTCTGAAAAGTTACCCGACAGTTTGTCAACTGCTTGCGGTTATTAAAAACTGAATATTCAAATATTTTATCGTTGGTTTAATCTTGTATGGGTTTAGCAATCCGTAAATCCTCATCTCCCATAGATTATCTAAGGGAGATGAGGAAGTATGAGCTCAGGAGATTTATATAAAAAATGTGGATCGCTTGAATGGCTTAATCGTTTTTAATCTTTCATTTAAAGATTTTTTTAACGAAGGGTATGTGTCCAAAGTTCCGATGAATATTATTGGTAAGGGTAAAATCAAATGAAATGACTTACGCAATTTTTCATCTTTTTTAAGATTTTCAATATAATATAATAACTTTGAAATAAGGTAATCGTTTTATCCGAAGCGCTACATTTCTTATGGTCGAATTCTCATGTTTAGTGGGAAGGCTGCATTTGCTTCATCAGATTCAATATCATCTCAATCCACGCCAGACTTTTTGAATAGGCAGATTATGGGTTTAGCCTAGGAATCCCATCAATCCATTAACAGTGGACCATTTTCTGTAGGTGATTCGTTGGAAAAAGTGGAAAAAGCCTGGGGTGCACCGGAAGATTTAAGTACCGTTGCAGCCAATTATTGGAGCCATAATGTTCGATTCCTCTATGACGGTTCAACAGGCAGAAAGACGATTACCGCCATTGATGATTTTGATCCGCAATTGCAAACCATCCATTTATCCATGTTGAAGGAATTGGTCGGTGAACCTGTAAGTGAAGTGGAGCAAGAAGGGATGTTCTATGTCACTTATACCGATTACGCAAACTATAAAGTGGTCTTCGTGTTTGAAAGCGCCTGGATTAACCCAGATCCAAGATTGAATATGTATACGGTTGAATTTGCGTCAGATCAATAAGTCAAAAAAAAATCGTCCCTTTATTGCAAAGGGGCGTTTCTTTGCTACCGCCGGGAGAATGCTGGTTAAGAATCCAATCTTACCGTTCTATTCAATATTGTCAAGCCATACATTAAAAAGATGTAAGTAGAATGAATAAGGGGGATTTACTTTGTCAGAAGGTGTGCATAATATCATTTTACCTGTTTCAATAAAAACAGTATGGGGATTTGTAAGTAGTATAGATCGCTGGGCACCTCTTGTCCCAGGATATATCAATCATGAGATGATAAATGAGGAGACACTTATTTGGGAGTTTAAAAGCGATTTGGGATTAATGAAGAAGAAAATTAAACTTGAAGTGAATATATTGGAATGGATTGAACCTGATAAAGTTACATTTAATCTTAAGGGATTAAATGAAAAATTTGATGGGCATGGCTATTTTTTAGCGGAACAGTGCGGAATTGGACAGACTAAAATGACTGGCTGCCTGGCGATTACGGCAAAAGGTGCTAAAGCACCAATCGTTAATGCTTTGTTAAAAAACTACGTTCCCCAAATGACGATCGAGTTTTCTGAGGCAGTTGCACAAAGTCTCCTTGTACAAAAATAGAAATTACATATTGGAGCTGTCATTATTGGATAATGGCACTTGACAATTATACCTTATTGGTATGTATTATAAATTGTAATATTCTTTATAAAGCCTTTGTTCAACTGAATGGGTTTTGTAATGGATGTCTGGAGAGGATTCATAAGTAATAGGCAGGGTAGGAGGCAGCACATGGAGTATGATAAGCAGGTTAAAAATAGAGTGAAGCGAATTGAAGGACAGCTTCGTGGGATATTGAAGATGATGGAGGAAAACAAAGATTGCAGAGATGTAGTAACGCAGTTATCTGCCACTAGATCTGCAATCGATAGGACAATTGGGGTAATAGTAAGTTCCAATCTTGTGGAATGCGTCCGGGAGGCAAATGAATCAGGAGAAAAGAATCCCGAAGAGCTAGTGAAAGAAGCTGTGAATTTATTAGTGAAAAGCCGGTAAGCCATTATATTATTGTTAATTGGAATTTTTAGGACAATGATTATAAGACAACCTGACCAATCTGAGAAAATTCAGTGATAGGGGTGGATGTATTTTTTAAATGGACCTCTACAGGAAGAGGTCCATTTTTGTGAATTCTCTGTTTTCATTTCTAATAAGCAAATCCTTTGATATAAAGAATTTGCATGTTATCCTTAAAGGGATAAAAATTGAGTGAGGGTATGCTATGGAATTTACGCATGTTACATCGGTTTTGCTCGGCCTTGTCATCATTCTAAATATTTTATTTGCCACGATTGTCATATTTTTTGAAAGAAGGGAAGCGAGCACGACCTGGGCTTGGTTATTGGTGTTATATTTTCTGCCTGTAGCCGGTTTTATTTTATATCTCCTTTTTGGAACAAGTTTAAGGCACGCACACTTATTCCAATGGGAGGACAAGAAGAAGATCGGGATTGAAGAAATCCTAGATAAACAGATGGAAGAGCTTTCAAATAATCATTTTCCTTTTCGAAATGCTTCTTCAAGTAATTATCGCGATTTGATTTATATGCATCTCCGGAATAATGATGCCGTGCTTACTGAAGATAATCAAGTTGATATTTTTACGGAAGGGAAAAATAAATTTGATCAGCTTTTTAAAGATATTGAAGCGGCCGAAAACCATATACATATACAATATTACATCATTCAAAGAGACGGCTTGGGCAAACGATTCATTGAAGCTTTGACTAAAAAAGCGAATGAAGGCGTAAAAGTTCGGCTGCTTTATGACGAGCTGGGCTCTAGAGGGATGACTAAACGTTTCTTCAGGGAATTTAGGCAGGCTGGGGGACGAGTGGAGGCATTCTTTCCATCTAAATTAAAATTCATAAATTTACGCCTTAATTTCCGTAACCATCGAAAGCTCGTCATCATAGATGGAAAAATTGGGTATGTTGGAGGCTTTAATGTTGGAGATGAGTATTTAGGGCTTAATCCAAAATTTGGTTTTTGGCGTGATACACACCTTCGAATAAAGGGGTCGGCTGTCAAAGCCATTCAAACCCGTTTTATCCTGGATTGGAATCAAGCATCAAAGCACCATGATATAACGTATCAGCCTCATTATTTCCCCATTGTAAAGCCTCAAGGGAATATAGATTTGCAAATAGTGACAAGTGGGCCGGATTCTGAATGGGAACAAATTAAAAATGGCTATATTAAATTAATTTCTTCAGCAAAAAAATCAATTCTCATTCAAACGCCTTACTTCATTCCGGATGCAAGTTTATTGGATGCACTCAGGATTGCCAGCTTATCAGGGTTAGATGTGAAAATCATGATTCCGAATAAACCTGATCACCTTTTCGTTTATTGGGCAACAACTTTCAATGCAGGGCAGTTATTACGAGCGGGAGCTAAGATATACATCTATGATAACGGTTTTATTCATGCGAAGATGATCGTGGTGGACGAAGAGGTCTCCTCGGTGGGGACAGCTAACATTGATGTCCGTAGTTTTAAATTGAACTTTGAAGTCAATGCCTTCATTTATGATGAAGGGATGGCCGAAACACTGACAAGGATTTTTTATAAGGATGTCGAAGTATGCAGGCAGCTTACAATTGAAGAGTTTGAAAAGCGTTCAAAGTGGATTCGTTTTAAAGAGTCCATTGCAAGGCTGTTATCACCGATATTATAATTTTAATTTAAACGGACTATTACTACATGGAATGCTCAGGCTGTAGACAAATTCGAGAAATGGAGTTTGCCTGCAGTTTTTTTCTGTATGAAATGTTCCAGTTATTCAGGAATCCGCCCTCTTTTAGTTGTAGACAAAATTGTTATTATTGAGTTTCCTGTAAATCGTTGATTTCCTCTCCAGGCACTCGCTTTCCGCGGGCGGTCCGGGAGCCTCCTCGGCGCCTTTGCGCCTGCGGGGTCTCCCCAGGACTCGCTTTTCCCGCAGGAGTCTCGCACCTTCCGTTCCAATCAACGTTGCTTTAATTTAGATGAAACTTCTTTTGTCTACATACTCAATAATTTAGGCTTCCTGCCATTTTTTAAAAAAGTACGGAGCTTGATTTCAGAAATCCGCTCCCTTTTAGCCGACTGTCAGCCATACATCATCAAAGCAAGCCCCTGTGGCGTCTCGGCTAGCCATTTATTTATTCAGGGGGAGTGTAATTTCTTCAATCCATTCATAAAACCAGAAAAAACATTCGAATCACTAGTCTTGCTTTAATATCATGGTTCGGCTGGACTTCTATTGTAGACAAAATTGTTATTATTGAGCTTCCTAAAAATCGTTGATTTCCTCTCCAGGCACTCGCTTTCCGCGGGCGGTCCGGGAGCCTCCTCGGCGCCTTTGCGCCTGCGGGGTCTCCCCAGGACTCGCTTTCCCGCAGGAGTCTCGCACCTTCCGTTCCAATCAACGTTGCTTTAATTTAGATGAAACTTCTTTTTTCTACATACTCAATAATTGAGGCTTCCTGCCATTTTTAAAAAAAGTCCGGAGCTTGATTTCAGAAATCCGCTCCCGTTTAGCCGACTGTCAGCCATGCATCATCAAAGCAAGCCCCTGTGGCGTCTCGGCTAGCCATTTATTTATTCAGGGGGAGTGTAATTTCTTCAATCCATTCATAAAACCAGAAAAAGCATTCGAATCACTAGTCTTGCTTTAATATCATGGTTCGGCTGGACTTCTATTGTAGACAAAATTGTTATTATTGAGTTTCCTGTAAATCGTTGATTTCCTCTCCAGGCACTCGCTTTTTGCGGGCGGTCCGGGAGCCTCCTCGGCGCCATTGCGCCTGCGGGGTCTCCCCAGGACTCGCTTTCCCGCAGGAGTCTCGCACCTTCCGTTCCAATCAACGTTGGTTTAATTTAGATGAAACTTCTTTTGTCTACATACTCTATAATTGAGGCTTCCTGCCATTTTTTAAAAAAGTCCGGAGCTTGATTTCAGAAATCCGCTCCCGTTTAGCCGACTGTCTGCCAAGACGCATCAAGGCAAGCGACTATGGGGTCTTGTCTAGCCAGTTATTCGGAAGGAGTGTCGCGAATTTTCTTCAACACAGAGAGAATGTTTAAAGTATAACCAAGTTTTGTTTTAAATCATGGTTCGGGGTGTGACCATTCGGAACGCCCTTTTGATACAATAGTTTATATCCATAAAAGGGGGAAAAGCCGTGAAAACGTTTATTATCACAGGAGCTTCAAAAGGTTTAGGTGCTGCCATCGCCAAAGGATGTTTGCAGACGAGTGATCATTGCATATTAGTTTCCCGTACAGCCAATCCTGAAATGCAGGGGCTGGCTGACCGACTTGGGAAGAAACTTACTTTTATTTCGAAGGACTTGAATGAAACTGAAAAGTTACCTTCCTTAATCACTGAGTTGCTTGCTGCTGTCGATGATACAAGTGACATTTACTTCATTAATAATGCAGGCGTTATTGAACCGATAAAGCCGGTAGGGAAACTTGGTATGGTAAATTTGGAAACAAGCATGCGGGTGAATTTCATGGCACCCATCGTATTGGCTGATGAATTCATTAAACGGACAAAGGACTGGAACAGAAAGAAGGTTATGGTGAACATATCATCAGGTGCAGCTAAAAATCCTTATCATGGCTGGGCCGCCTATTGCAGTACTAAGGCGGGGCTAGAAATGTTTACAAGGGTTGCAGGGGTGGAGCAGGATAAAGAGCCTTTCCCTACTTCTCTCATATCTTTTTCACCTGGAGTAATGGATACGGAGATGCAAGGGACAATCCGGTCAGCAGAAGAACGGGACTTTTCCGATCGAGACAAATTTCATGAATATAAAGAGAAGGGCATGTTAAGAAGCCCCGAATTTGTGGCAGATAAACTTTTACAGCTTCTCGATTCGGAAGATTTGGAGAATGGGAAGTTCTATGATATTAAGAATTTACTTTAATGAATGGAAGCGTGTGAATCGAAAATAGCGTGGGGTTGTCCTTTTGGACAGCCTCTTTTTTAAGTGATCAATTATTATATAAAAGATCAAGATATCATTAAGGAAATATGATAATTCGTTCTATCCAATTACCTGAATAACATAAACTTTTTTGGAGGGAGTTTGGAGGGTTATGAATGACAATCATTATTGTGAAAAAAGGTGACAGCCTTTGGGAAATTGCCAGAAAAAATAAAATTGAACCATCGAGGTTAATTGAAGTCAACGGATTGGAATCAACAGCTTTGGTTCCGGGCCTGGCATTGTATATACCAGATAAAAAAGCGGTGAATCGAAGGTATCTGATTAAAAGTCAGGATACCCTTACTAGAATCGGCAGTCGTTTTGGAACGAGTGCAATGGCAATTATGGAAGCCAATCCAGGAATCGTTGCAAACTCGCTTAAAGTCGGCACGGAAATTTTGATTCCGTCTCCTTACAAAAATCAATTGATTACGCTGGGTTTTGCCTTTCCGACAACAGGTGGAGCAGTATTTGAAACACTTGAGGAGAATGGTGATAAACTATCATATTTAGCCATTGTAGCTTATTCGTTTACAAGGGAAGGAAATGCATACGTTGATGGTGATGATCTCCCGCTAATAGCAAAATGCGAGCAAACCGGGGTGACGCCCCTACTGATGATCCGGAACTTTCAAGATGGTGATTTTGATGCTGATTTGGCGGGTGATGTCCTTGCTAGTACAGTATACAGAGCTAATTTAATCAATAGCATGCTGAATATTGTTAGGGAGAAAGGGTATGGGGGTGTCAGTATGGACATCGAATTCATTCCACCTGCTCGGCGTTCCGATTATGTGCTTTTTTTGAAAGAACTAAAGGAGGGGTTGAATGAACTGATCCTTCATGTGAACGTACATGCAAAAACAGCGGATAATCCTGATAATCGAATTGTAGGGGGCCATGATTATCGGGGGATCGGAGAGGCAGCCGACCTTGTTGCCGTGATGACCATAGATTATGGGTATCCTACTGGCCAGCCTGAACCCATTTCCCCACTTTGGTGGATGGGCGAGGTTCTTCGATATGCTTTGATGAATATACCTGAATTTAAATTGCAGTCGGCATTTCCTATGTATGGATACGATTGGATAGTACCAAGCCACGAGACGAAAGCTTTATCAGCTCAAAATGCCCAAAATCTTGCCATTGCAACTGGCGCTGAAATAACTTTTGACACGACTGCGGCATCACCTACCTATGCTTATCAAAGAGAAAATTCGAATCATGTGGTTTGGTTTGAAGATATTCGATCGATAAGCGCAAAATATGAAATGATTGATGCATATGAACTGATAGGTGCAACTTATTGGCAGATTGGTTTGGAATTCCCTCAGAATTGGGCGTTTATAGAAACGAATATCTTGATTATTAAATAGATGAATGGGTCAGGAGGTGAATAGAAGTGTTATATTTTCCCTTGTTTGGTTGTGCCTCTTTTATCAGGGCTATGCCAATCACACCTAGAATAATTTAAAGGGAGCCAATATCATTTGACTTGCTATGATAAAAAAGGAGCCATGGAAAACCAAGGCTCCTTTACTTTAACGGTTAACCGAATGGAATGCATCATTTAGGAATATTTGATGACCCATTTGGCATCGAATGCTCATGTTGTTTTCCCTGAATGTCTTTCTTTTTGATAATTGCATAAAGAAAGGCAAGGAATATCAGGGTGGAAGAAAATTGGAATGTTGTTTTCACACTGTATGTTTCCGTTATATAGCCCAATAGTAAAACAGAGACGGCAAATGTAAGATTGATGACCGCTCCCCAAACGGCATGAATTTTTGCAAGAGTCTTTTCCGTAGCATAATCTTGGAATAGCTTGGCATAGATCACTTCCCGGATTTGTTCCGGGAGACCATACAGGCATGCCAGCAGCAAAGCCAGAGCAGGAATACTGGTTTTTCCAAAAAGCAGGGTTAGCATTGAACTGAGTAATAGCCCGAAAGTGATGAAGAATCCTATATATTTTTCTAGTAACTTGGCAAAACGGATGACGATCCATCCACTGAATATCATGCCGACAAAGTAGCTTGTGTTAATATATCCCCACCATTCCTCACCCAGTTGCAGGTTCTGTTCAACATATACATATATAACGGCAGCCACCCACACGCTTGAAGCCAAAGTAGTTATAAAATCAATGGAAATAAGTGTACGGATAGTTGGGATTTGTCGAATCGAAACCCATCCTGATTTAATCGAAGCCCAGTTTGACGGAACAACGGAGTCCGTCGCTCGTTCTGAGACTTCTATTCTCCTTGTATAGAGGGTCGAAACGGCAAAAAGCATGACTGAAAGCCAAATAATGAAACTGCTGTTGGTACTTATCAATAAGACGGAACCGAGGGGCCATCCTGCTACAAAGATGGTCTGGGTGATCATATTCAAGAAACCATTCGCTTTCATCCGTTCTTCTTTTGGAACTAATTGAGGAACCAAAGCTGCGCTAACCGGGGCAGCGACTCCATCCAATAATGAAATGGAGGCAATGAAGCAAATGACGGCGACAGCAAAACCATGATTGAAATTTGTTATATAGATTCCGAGTCCAACGAGTAAAATGGACTTCCACCATTGAGATTGTACAAGGATTCTTTTTAAAGGAAACCTGTCGATGACAAGGGGGGAGAGTAAACTGCTGATAAACCGAAAAATTGTTGTGGTAAACGGAAGCAAGCTCAAATAAAAGGCAGATCCCGTCAAAGTATATAATAATGAAATCAACCCGACTACATAAAATATATCCCCTAGATTTGCAAACGCCTGACCAATCCAGAGGTATCGAAACGATGAGTTTCTCATGAATACCATCCTTTTGTAAAAATATAGTTCATGGATATTTAGGATGATTATAATTTTTACACTGGATTCACTCCTTAATTTACTAGATTGCATGAGCCGGGTTGGGCTGTTTTTATATAGATGATTTTACCATAATATGAACATGGGGGTTCTGAAATGCTTGCTGAATATTGAATATGGAATTATACTCCTTAATATATGTAAAAAAGGAGAAAAATTTGATGATTCGACGTTTTGCTTCATATTACCTGCCGCATAAGCGGTTATTCATTATTGACTTCTTCAGTGCAGTGGTCGTGGCTGTACTTGAACTTGCATTTCCGCTAGCTGTTCAGTGGTTTATAGATACACTGCTGCCTGGCGACGACTGGTCTGCAATTGTTTCGGTAAGTGCCGGTTTGTTCCTCCTTTATATCATTAGTACCTTCTTGCAGTTCATCGTAGGGTATTGGGGTCACAAATTGGGTATCAATATCGAGACTGATATGCGAGAAGAATTATTTGAGCATGTGCAGAAACAATCTTTTCGTTTTTTTGATAACACGAAAACTGGCCATATCATGAGCTGCATAACCAATGATCTATTCGATATTGGTGAACTTGCCCACCATGGTCCCGAAGATTTATTCATTGCCTTCATGACTTTTATAGGCGCATTTTGGATTATGTTGACAATCAATGTGAAATTGGCACTCGTATCGGTTTGTATTTTACCGTTCCTCGTTTTATTAATTGTCATAAGTAATTTAAAGATGAATAAAGCCTGGAATAAAATGTATACAGAAGTTGCGGATGTAAATGCCCGTGTGGAAGATAGTGTCTCTGGAGTGAGGGTTGTACAATCCTTTACTAATGAAACATATGAAATGAAAAGATTTGCTACTAATAATCGCCGATTCCGTAAAGCGAAACTTCTTGGATATAAGGTTATGTCCTTTAGCTTATCAGGCATTTACATGATGACAAGGTTTATGACCCTTGCCGTGTTGGTGATTGGAGCTTGGCTAACTTTTCATGGGCAGCTCTCTTATGGTGAACTGGTTGCGTTCGTCTTATATGTTAACGTATTGTTTAAGCCGATCGACAAAATCAGTGCGTTGATGGAACTCTATCCAAAAGGGATGGCCGGATTTAAGCGTTTTACGGAACTTCTGGATGTCGCGCCTGATGTCGTGGATAAAAAGGATGCAATAGAGGTAACCACCCTTTTAGGGGATATTTCCTTTAAAGATGTTTCTTTTAACTATGAAGACAAAAAGCCAGTTTTAAAAGGTATTGATTTAACCATTAAAGCTGGTGAGACCATTGCTTTTGTCGGTCCTTCAGGAGCTGGGAAAACGACAATATGTTCTTTGATCCCAAGATTTTATGATGTTAAGGCCGGTTCAATATCCATTGATGGAATTGATATTCGTGAGATGACGAAAAAGTCATTGCGCTCACAAATTGGCATAGTTCAGCAAGACGTGTTTCTTTTCACAGGAACAGTAAAAGAGAACATTGCGTACGGAATGCTTGGAGCATCGGATGAACAAATTCAAGATGCTGCAAGGAAAGCCCATTTGGAGACTTTCATTGAAGGACTTCCAGAAGGCTATGAAACTCAAATAGGTGAACGCGGCTTGAAATTATCTGGAGGACAAAAACAACGAATTGCAATAGCAAGGATGTTTTTGAAGAATCCGCCAATCTTAATTCTCGATGAGGCAACCTCTGCACTCGATACTGAGACGGAAAGAATCATTCAGCAGGCTCTTACTGAACTAGCTGAAAACAGGACTACGTTAATCATCGCACACCGGTTGGCAACCATTCGAAACGCTGACAAGATCGTGGTTGTTACGGAGGAAGGAATTGCTGAAGAGGGCGGTCACGATGACTTACTTAAGCAGGGGGGCATTTTTGCCAATCTGCATCAATTACAATTTCAAAAATGATAAAAAGCTATATGTCCCCATAAGGACATATAGCTTTTTTAATAGATTGGAGTGGAATTCAATTCAGGATGATTTCACATAGTTTCAAAAGGAGGTAATCGAAAAATGGATGAATCTTTTACCTTTTCCAAAGGAGGATAATGCTTCAGCGTACAGAGGCAGATGTTCTACCAAAAAAGACTTGGAGTCGTTCCATGTCTTTTTTTATGAAAAAAAGTCTATAAACGGGCATTGGCCGGGGTTGGACCTGCAGTCTATAAAGGCAGGTATTTGTTTTAAATAGACCAAATCTAATAGGTTAGCCTATATCAATAGGATTGGCAGTGCATACAATAAAGGGTAGACGGAGAGGCCATATACCAGAAAAGAGTAAGGAGTGCAAATCGTGAAAGTAATGACCATCTTGGGGACTCGACCTGAAATCATTAGATTAAGTCTCATTATAAAGAAATTGGATCAGTATGCTGATTCACATATTCTAGTACACACCGGGCAAAATTTCACTACATCCTTAAGCGAAATATTCTTCCAACAGTTACAGGTAAGGAAACCCGATTATGTCTTGCTGAATCAACAGAAAACACTCGGCGAACAGTTATCGGCCATCTTTAAGAATTTAGAGACCATCCTATTAAAAGAAAAGCCAGACAAAGTATTAGTGTTGGGGGATACGAACTCCGGGCTCAGCTCCATCTTAGCAGAAAGACTGGGAATACCCGTCATTCATATGGAAGCAGGGAACCGTTGCTTTGACCTGGAAGTGCCTGAGGAGAAAAATCGAAAGATCATTGATGCTGTATCAAGCTTGAATTTACCTTACACTCCTCAAAGTAAAGAGAATCTTCTGAAAGAAGGTATCCCCAGCAAAAGGATATATTTATCGGGAAACCCTATTTACGAAGTTTTGAATCATTACAACAATGAGATCGAGCAAAGTGGAATTTTGGACAAAATGAATTTGAAAAAGGAGGATTATTTCCTCGTAACGGCCCACCGAGCCGAAAATGTTGATTATGAAGACCGTTTGATGGAAATTATGAAAGGCATTAATTTGGTTGCCGAAACCTATCAAAAAAGAATCATATGCAGCTTACATCCCCGGACAAAATCCCGCATTGAACTCAGTCCCGATTTAGATGTACATCCACTAATTGAATTCCATGAGCCATTTGGTTTCTTCGACTTCGTTAAGCTTGAAAAAAGCGCTTTTTGTGTGCTGACTGACAGCGGAACCGTCCAAGAGGAGTGTTGCTTGTTCCATGTTCCTGCGGTTACGATACGAAAAACTACGGAAAGGCCTGAAACAATTGAGTCAGGCAGCAATATGTTATCAGGAATTAATGCTGAGCAAATTGTCAATTGTGTGAAGGTTATGGTTAACCAGCAAAAAAACTGGACTTTTCCAGAAGGCTACGACCATAAAAACGTTTCAGATAAAGTGCTTAAAATAATACTGGGAGGCCATGAAATTGATTAAGAATCGAACCATCTTGGTAACGGGCGGTACAGGTTCATGGGGATATGAATTGGTAAGGCAGCTATTGGATTTTGAACCGAGTGAAATACGAATTTTCTCAAGAAATGAGTCCAATCAATTCACCATGAAACAAGAGTTTGATAATAATCCGAAATTGCATTTTATTATCGGAGACATAAAAGAGAAGGAAGCTTTATTGGAAGCTTGCCAAGGCGTTGATTATATTTTCCACTTGGCTGCATTAAAGCATGTTCCTGTATGTGAAGATCAACCCATTGAAGCATTAAAGACGAATGTAACCGGAACACAGAATGTAATAGAGGCAGCTATAAGCTGTAATGTCCATTCTGTTGTGAATATATCTACAGACAAGGCTTCGAATCCATCCAATTTTTATGGTCTATCAAAAGCAATGGCGGAAAGACTGATCATTCATGCTAATACATTAAACACGAAAACTAGATTCGTATGTATCCGCGGTGGAAATGTCATGGGTACGAATGGAAGCGTCATTCATGTATTCAAAAAGCAAATCAAGGAAAAGGGAAAAATCGGCATAACGGACTTGAATATGACAAGGTTCTTTCTAACCATTCAAGAAGCGATAAAATTGGTATTCAAGGCTACCTTTGAAAGTGTCGGCGGAGAAATATTCGTGATGAAAATGCCTTCCTGTAAAATTATTGACTTAGCTGAAGTGTTGATAGAAGCATCCGGAAAAACAAATGTAGGTGTAGATGTCCTAGGCATCCGTCCTGGTGAAAAACTCCATGAGATTCTGCTTTCAGAATATGAAAGCACAACGGCGATTGCCTATGACGATGAGTATTATGTCATATTGCCAGCCATTCACATAGATGGGATAAAAGAACATTATTCTAAATATCAGCCAGTTAGTTTAGAAGACTATAACTCTGGCACAGGACTAATGGATAAAGCCCAAATTGAGGAAATGTTAAAGAATGGGGGCTTTATTTAACATGAAGGTACTAGTCCTTGGTGGACAAGGGATGGCAGGCCATGTAATAAAGGAGTATTTTACACAGGACCCGAAGTATCAGGTGACCTATACGTCAAGGGATCCGAATGATAAAAAGGGACTATATCTGGATGTAACCGATGTAACGAGTCTAGAGGAAATCATGGATAAAGTTAAACCTGACATTACGATTAATTGCATCGGCATTTTAAATGAGTATGCTAGCGATAATACGAAACTCGCTTTTCAGGTTAATAGTGTCTTTCCCCATCAGCTTGTTAAATTGACTGAACGCAATAATGGAAAATTGATTCATATCAGTACAGATTGTGTATTTTCAGGGTCAAAAGGTGATTATACTGAGGATGATGTACCCGACAGTTCCACAATTTATGGCCAATCAAAACATTTGGGAGAAATCATTAGTGAAAAACATTTGACTATACGAACCTCGATAATCGGCCCGGAGCTAAAAGAAAATGGAATTGGTTTATTTCTTTGGTTCATGAAGCAAAAGGGAGAAATAAAAGGATACGAAAAAGTGCTATGGAATGGTGTAACGACTCTCGAGCTGGCTAAGGCACTGGATACGATGATCCAAAAGAACATTACTGGGTTATATCATCTTGGATCAGATGAAAAGATCTCAAAAGCGGCCTTATTGACATTGATACAGGAAATCTTCAAGAAAACCGATGTGGAAATCATTCCTGATTCATTTATTAATTTAGATCGAACCATTAAAAATACAAGAAATGATTTTCAATATAAAATGCCTACTTACGAAGAAATGTTGGTGGAATTAAGAGATTGGATGAAGAAAAAGGAAGAAAACAAGTCGATTTGTTGAATGGGGTAATCCATTCGTCACCAAAAAACTATATTTCGTTCTTACTGAAAATGATCATGCTATGTAAAGACCTCTTCGTGTAGAAAATTTCGCATCGCTTTGGATGAGAAAAGTTTCGATCCAAACAATGTAAAAGGTTTACTATCCGAGAGGACTTTTTCTTTTAAAAACAAAAAAGTAATTTTGAAGGTGGTAATACCTAAAGCCGTTGAGTTTTTAAGCGGAAAGTGAAAGCGTTATCATTTTGTTGACTTTTAATAAATAGAGTAATTCTTTAGAAATAGTTAACTTATGAATACTGGACGAAGGATTTTAATAGAACATCGTTTCGATAAAAACCTTTTTATAAACGCTCCAAATAAATGACCACCGATATTCTCCCGAAAATTCAGGTTCTCGGGAGAAACGATAGATTAAAAATGCAACCTTTTTTAGTGCGTCTTTCCATACACGATGTGGTAGTGGTTTTAAAGAGCAACATGGGGAATATCATTGTAACTACTTCTTACTCGAGAAGGAATAGGTTTCGGATAACCCTTTGAAAATATCAGTCTTTGGATGCCAATTCAGCGATTGCCGTGCTTTCCTGTTATCAAGGCAGCTGTGTTTGATATCTCCTGTTCTTGCTGCTGAATGGAGTGTACTCACTTTTGAACCATGAATTTGTGTGAGCATTTCCAATAGTTGATTTACTGATGTTTTCTGTGCAGTGCTGACCTGGATCGTTTCTTGATTACCACGATTCACCGAAGCGATGTTAGCATGCACTATATCTTTCACATATATAAAATCACGAGTTTGTTCACCATCACCGTGAATGCTTAAAGGGATCCCTTTTTTGAGTTTTTCCAAAAAGACTGCGACGACTCCGCCTTCGCCTTTTGCGGTTTGTCTCGGCCCATAAACGTTTCCATAACGGAGAATCGTATAGGGAAGCCCATATAACTGATGAAACAGGCGGATATATGATTCGGCAGTCAGTTTTGATAATCCATAATAAGAAATGGGTCCTGTCGGGTCATCTTCGGAAATCAGTTCTCTTTGTAAATTGCCATAAACTCCTGAGGTTGAAGAAAAGATCAGTTTACTTACAGAGGATTCATGACAAGCCCGAAGAATATTAATAGTTCCATTAATGTTCACATCAGCATCATATTGGGGTTCAATTATGGAACGGCACACATCAGCTTGTGCGGCCAAATGGAAAACGACATCCGGCTTTTCCCTCGCGATGATTTGAACAGCTGCCTCACTGCATATATCTTCAGTATGAATGATGGCATTTGGATGTACATATTCTTTGTGTCCGGATATCATGTTATCCAATACATGTACCTCGGCTCCATTTAAGATAAGTTCTTCAACGAGATGGGAACCGATGAACCCAGCCCCTCCTGTCACGATAGCCTTCATGCATCATGCTCCTCTTATATGTTTTTAGTATTGTATGTTATACGGCCAAAAATGGCTTAAACAGGTACCTAGCATTGCCAAAAAAGAAAGGAAAAGAAAAAAAGAGAAAAGTGCTGACGCAATCAAAGCGGTCAGCACTTTTCGATGGACATCATTTATTTCTCTTTTTGCAAAGTGCGTTTTCATATACATTTAGCACTTTTTGAACGGCTTTATCGGGTGACCAATGATCGATTCCCCACTTTTGGGCATTTAATCCAAGGTTTTTCAAATAGGATTCATTCTCCAATAAGTAATTGATATGCGCGGTCAACATCTGTTCATCCCCCGCAGGTGATAATACACCTGTAATTCCATGTTCGATGATTTCTGGCACTCCTCCCACATCACTGGCAATGACTGCTTTTCCGGAAATTTGCGCTTCAATTACAGACAACGGCTGATTTTCCATCAAGGTTGGAAGAACGAGGATATCCGAAAGAGATAACAAATAAGGAACATCATCCCGCCTTCCCATAAAAATCACATCACTTTCCAAGCCCTCGGCTTTGCTTTTGTTTTTCAACTCCATTTCTTTGGGACCATCCCCAACAATCCAGCAAACCCAATCATCTCTTGTTCTTTTTAATTCTGAGAGTGCGCCTAGCAAATGATGCACCCCTTTAAACTCATTCAGGCGACCTGTATAGATAATCACTTTTTTATCGGTTGGGCGTTGGATGTCGGTTTTTTCGTCCACTCGCTTCATGAAGGATTCGATGTCATATCCATAGTGAAAAACACTAAGTTGTTCTTTCGGCACTTGAAATTCATCCGTTAATATATTTCTCATCCATTCATTGGCTACGATTGTAAAGTCAGCCGAGGTCGCACCTTCATATTCGAGTCGGTTAAAATAATCACACCCATGTTTTGCGTAGCTTTTATTTAGCGTATTGGAGCTGTAGTGCGCGCTCCTTAGCTCGTGAGCGACACAACCATGAAGGGTAGCGACAAGAGCAGTTTTTTCGGATCGTATCCGGTTCATGCAGACTGTCGAAAATATATCTTGTGTATGAATGACATCATATTTTTCCAAACCTAAATGATTAGCTGCTAACTGAAAAAAATCACACTTTGAGGCATAATAAGCAATCACTGGATCACTATGGAGGGGTGAACCTTGTTGTTCATTTAATACTTCTGGAGGCAGTGAATCCCTATCTATCCTACGGTTTTCGTTAATGATATGAACATATTCATGGTTTTCGCCATAGCTTAGGAAATCTACCTCATGACCAAGAGTTACAAGCTTTTCCTTTAATTGCTGCATATAGTTCCATACACCGCCAACATGTGGTGTTACCCAAAAAGTGGCAAGTAATATTTTCACGGTAATCTCCCCTTATCATGCTTTTGATACTCCATTTTAAGTTATCTCTTTATAACTATTCAGGGAAAAAATGATGCTATAGACGAATCACATGGGTTTATGTAGCTTATTTAAGGGATTTCCAAGTTATTTGTATATCATTTCATAAAAAAAGTGCGAGTGCTTGTCCAATCTAGAAGCACTCGCCGTCAATATAAAGAGGGGTAAATTAATTATTCTTCATTGCCCTTAGAAGTATTTAGTTGGAAAAGGCAGCTGCGTAAAAGCTTTCTGGGCCAGTACGAGTCGGTGCTACGACAATTCCGCCAGGTATACTTATGAACGATTGATATACTAAAAAGTTATTAGGGGAGGGTGGATTGAAGTCTGCTCCTGCTAGGGTGATTAACGTTTCGGAGGCAACACCTAAACCTGCAACGGGTAATGTTAGTTGTGCTGAATAAACGAGTACTCGTCCAACGCCTGTCCCTCTATAAATTTCAATGTTGACAGGAGTTAATAAAGCAGCTAGAGAGCTAAGAGTTGCGGTGAAAGTGAATTCCACCCGGAGGTTCGGTCCAGCACCCGTAGTATTAAGGCCCAATGTTCCGAAGAGTGCAGGTGTAGCGGTAACCGGAACGGAGATGGAATCCCGATAACTTGCATTCTGCGAGGTTTGTGCATCTAAAAATATTCCCAAATTATAACACCTCTTTTTGTTGGAATACACTAACATATTAATTTGAGAAGCTTTTTGTATAGACAAGTTATTCATGATATGAATATTTTTATCTGAAAGTATGTTTGGCATTTCCCTGTCGCAGCATATTGACCCATTATGACAACCCTTCTGTAAAATCCACTTCCCGAATTTCCTTATATATGGAAACGAATACTCCCACATTATCACTTCAAAAAAAGTCCAGCATTTTAAGATATTGTTCATCGTTAAGTGTAAGCCCTTTTGACGGTAGATGTGTGAGCAGCCCATAGCAATAGAGGGGTTTTAACATAGTGTAATAAGAGGACTGTGTTTATGATTACTATGAATTTATAAAATAACTGCCAATGGTGATTTTTAGAACTAGTTAAGAGCGATTGTTCATGCTGACCCAATGTGTCAGAAAAATACCAGTATATCCGGAATCCTTTTATCAATGAATATCTGGATAACCTTGAGTTGATTAAAGCGGTTATTATATCAATAATGATTGGATGAGAAATCAATGAATCAACAAGGGAAATTAATGATTACAGGGGCTAGTGGGTTTACAGGCAGGCATGCATGCGCGCACTTCCTTAAATCAGGATTTGATATTACGGCGATTTCAAGAAAAAAGATGAATTTTGATGGTAGGATACATGCAGAATGCTGCGATTTGACAAATGAAAACGATGTAAACAATCTTATCAAAAGGACCAAACCTCAATACCTTCTTCATTTAGCCGGACAAAACCACGTTGGGGAGTCATGGTCGGAGCCCGTATCGACTCTTGAGGCAAATACCATGTCCACTGCCTATTTAATTGATGCAATTCGCAAAGAAAGTCCAACCTGTAAAATGGTGATAGTTGGCTCTGCTCTTCAAATTGATCCTGGTTCGATCTCTTCCATTCCACATCCTTATAGTTTAAGTAAAACACTTCAAGTACTTATAGCACAATCATGGGCAGTTTTATATAACATGGACATCATCATTGCAAAACCATCCAATCTAATTGGACCTGGATTTTCAAATGGGGTATGTTCCATTTTTGCGAAAAAAATCGCAGAAATGGAAAGGAAGGGAATGGAAAAGGTCCTTGAGGTCGATAATCCGAATGACCAACGTGATTTTCTGGATGTAAGAGATGCAGTGAGAGCTTATGACTTTCTTTTGAGAAAGGGGCGGTCGGGAGAAACGTATGCTGTGGCTTCAGGTAATAATCGTTCTTTAAAAGAAATCATAGAAGGCTATAGGTCGGTAACAACGGGTGATATCAAGGTCAATTCAAAACGAAATGATTTAATCGAAAATAAAGCGGCAATCGATCCTATTAAGCTAGTGAATTTAGGATGGAAGCCAAATATCCCACTTGAATCATCTTTAATGGACATCCTTGCCTTTCATCGTGACTTAATGGAAAAGTGATAAATCAATTGTAGGAAGTCGAAAAAATACACTATTAATTATTCAGGAGGGTAGGCAATGGAGCCGAAAGTATCAATCATTATTCCGTTTTATAATTGTCCCTATATAGATCACGCCATTCAAAGTGCGCTTGATCAAACATATAAGAATGTAGAGGTCATTGTCGTCGATGACGGATCGACAATTTATACTGAAAAAATCGAGCCGTTCTTGGAACGAATTCGTTATTTAAGAAAAGAGAACGGGGGAACTGCTACGGCATTGAATCATGGGATACGTGCTGCTACGGGAGAATATATCGCTTGGTTAAGCTCGGATGATTATTTTCTTCCTGAAAAGGTGTCACTGCAAGTTTCGTTTATGCTTGAACATAATGCTAAGGTGAGTTTTACGAATTTTGATAGTATAAACAAAAATGATGAAGTCATTCTATCTTGGACCGGCGAACGCTTTTCAGATATTGAAAACGGAGTGTACCATGCTTTTTTACTTCGTAATGCCGTGAATGGCTGTACTGTCGTTTTGAAGAAAGATGTATTCGATGCTGTTGGTTACTTCAATCCATATCATCGTTATACCCATGATTATGAAATGTGGCTTCGTTTATTGGTAAATGGTTATAAAATGTATTATTTGGATGAAGTCTTAACGAAGTTCAGGATACATGAAGAATCGGGTACAAGCAGATTCCAATCTGAAATGTTAAAAGATATTCTTACGATTGAAACCCATTACCGGCCCATTCTCAAAAAAAATGTAAGGAACTTATAGTGCATGCTTTTTTATAACAAGAAATGGAGGAATCATTATGTCGGAAGGTCTTCTCGATATATTTATGCATATCCCCAAAACAGGTGGAACGACTTTAAATGAAATATTTAAAAAACAATACAAGCTTAACGAAATATTTGATCATGACTCATTTCAAATGAAGATGATGAAAATGGACGAATTAACAGAAGCGGAAAAGAGGAATATCAAAGCGATTACAGGTCATTATTTCTATGGGATACATCAGGAGTTTTCACGGCCATTCAATTATTTTACGATGTTACGTGACCCGGTTGACCGTGTCATTTCTTCCTATTATTTTTTGAAGGATTATCCTGGCTATGAAATGGTAAAAGACATGAGCTTGGAAGAGTTTGTAGTCAAAGGGCCTGAAGCATCCAATTTACAAACATTGATGGTATGTGGCAGCCAGGAGATTCCTGACATTGAAAAAGCTAAGGAAAACTTAAAGACATTTGCTGTGGTGGGAGTTACTGAGTTGTTCAATGAAACACTTTTTTGCTTAAAAAAGGAATATGCCTGGGGGGATATCCATTATACAAGAAAAAATATTACTAAAAATCGCTTGGCCAAAAAAGAAGTGCCATCTGACTTAATTCACTTGATTAGAAAATATAACGCATTGGATTTGGAATTATATGATTTTGCTAAAAAACTTCTTTACGAAAAACTTCAATCACTTACAGTAGACGAGCAAAAGCAATTGGAAAAATTCCAAATGGAACAGAGCGCCTCAAACTAGTTCCTCATATGACAGTCCCCGATATTAAGAAATCGCCGGAATGGAAAAATTCCGGCGGTTTCTTTTCACTTGGAATCTATTCCTAAGGACTCTAGCATATTGATGAAGTTTTGAGCATACAAATCAGGATTAAAATGAGTTTTGACGTGCTCAAGGGCATTTGACCGGATGCTTTCCCTTAATGTCTGGTTATTCATTAATTCCTTTGCCTCTCTGACTGCATTATCGATATTTCCTAAAGAATAAAACTTCCCCGTTCGATTATGAATGATTGAACTCCTTACCCCATCTGAATCCGTCGTCAGCACAGGGCATCTGCAACTCATTGCTTCAAGGAGTGCATAAGGGGCACCTTCAACTTTTGAAGTGGAACATAAAAAGCCTCCGGAATCCCCAATTTCAGAGAAAAAATCAGCCATTTGGGAATTTGGGACATTTGAATGCAAAGTAAGCTTTGAGCTTAAATTTAACCGTTTTATTAATTTATTGAATTTATTTCTTTCGATAGGGTCACTTAAGGTGGGATCTTCGAACATAAGTAATTGTATTTTCGGATTATGATTGTTAATTAGTTGATAACCGATCTTGAGGAATTCACTCCAATTTTTATTATCTTCGATCCTTCCTATCCAAGCCACTTTTCTATAGCCGTCTAAAGGTGTGGGTTTGTAGCAGAATTGATTTGTATCAAAGCAATTATTAAAACTGAACTTTGGGAACGTTGGGTAAAGTTCATCTAATAATTGCATGATATGAGGAGTCTTTGGGTTAAGGAACCCATCTGCATGGGCATTGACATCTGGGATGGCATTTGAAAGAGCCGATCTTGCCACATTTTTTGGACCGTAACCCTGGATTTCGATAATCATCTTTCCTTTATACCCCATGGACCTGAATCTCGGTAATGTTTTGAAATCTGAAACGACAACGATAGCGGAATAATCTCCATCTTCCAAAATTTTTTGGATTTCAGCATCATCGTTCGTAATAAAAGTTGGGGCACTGTGGTCATTCAAGAAATTCCTTCTGTTATCATAATATAGATAATGAGCATCGATACCGTGATCTTTTAGTGCGGCAAATCGTTGCCGATTTAATGTTTCCACTCCACCACTTGGAACATAAAAAACAAACAATATATTCATTATTCCCCTCCTTAAAAATAATGGAGCATTAGGTTGGACTTACCTTTCCAGGCAACAGTCATCACAAATCGATCCATTTTAAATGGATGTGTCAAAGAGCCATGTAATATACGTATGATTAACTAATTGGATTTATAGCGTTTTAATTTGGAATGACTCGTTTGGGAATCGTTCATCACTTAATAAGTGTGAAATAAATATTAATAGGAAAATGAATGATTCATTATAAAACGGATAGCCCTTGATGCTCACGAAATACATGGTAATCAATTGAAAGGCGGTTCATAAATGTCTAAAGTATCGATTATTGTTCCATTCTATAATTGTCCATATATCGATAAAGCTTTGGAAAGCTTGTTCAACCAAACCTACAAAAATATGGAGATTATCGTAGTCAATGACGGTTCTACATTATATTCAGAAAAAATCGATCCGTTTCTGGATAAAATAATATATATCAAAAAGGAAAATGGGGGAACGGCCAGTGCATTGAATACCGGCATCAAAAATGCAACAGGTGATTATATATGCTGGCTTAGTTCAGATGACATTTTTAACCCTGAGAAGACTGAGATTCAGTTGAAAGCAATGGAAAGGGAAGATGCACGTTTCAGTTATACTAGTTATTACTGCATTGATGATAATGGAGAAATCATTACTCCGATTATAGGGATATACCCACCTAATCAGCTTGAACTTATTAAAGCAATGATCCGAGGAAATATCATTAATGGCTGCTCGGTCATGATTCACAGAAAGGTATTTGAGCTCATCGGATTATTTGATGAGTCGCTTCTATACACACATGATTATGATTTATGGTTGCGGATCCTGCAAAATTTCAAATTTCACTTTGTGCCTCAACCGCTATTGCTATATAGGATTCATGCAGAAATGGGCTCTAAAAAGTATGAAGGCCGCATTAAAATGGAAAATAGGCTGGTGGTTAATCGACATCATGCCAAAATGAAAAAATTATTGGTAGATGAACTTAGGAAACAACAATAGGTGAGCATGATGTAAAGGAGGTCCCTGTGTTTATAAAACAGGGGCTTTTTTAGTTGTTGGAAGGGCCTGTCTTTCTCACGGGACCTCGAGGGTGGCCAAATGAAATTTCCAATTTCATATATGAATCTATAACATACATAAAGCTCTTCGCATATCTTATAGAAATCATTTATTTTCCTTAATAAAAAGGGACTGTCACCAATAAAAGCTTATGTCAGGAAGGGCTTCATTGCGTTAATCGACAGTGGACGAGCGTCAGTGCATTGGTTGATAACAGGGGACAACAGGTACGTTATAAAAAAAGGAATGCTTTGTAGGAGGAGAAAATGAGAAAACTCATTATATTTGCGTTTATCGGATTTCTGGCTCAGCTGATCGATGGTTCATTAGGTATGGCATATGGGGTTACATCCACATCGATGTTGCTGACATTCGGAATCGCACCGGCAGTGGCCTCTGCATCCGTTCATCTATCAGAAGTCGTGACAACGGCCGCATCTGGCATTTCACATATGAAGTTCGGGAATGTCGACCGCCAGGCCCTTTTCAAATTAATCATACCTGGATCTATCGGGGCATTTGCAGGAGCGTGCTTTTTAAGTAACTTACCTGGTGATCTGATAAAGCCATACATTTCGATATTTCTGCTGATTCTTGGTGTGTATGTACTTTTCCGCTTTTTAAGAACATCTAAGACTAAAAGTGAAATGAAATCAATTAATCTTACAAGAAAAAAATCGATCATCTTGGGATTGATAGCGGGCTTCGCAGATGCAACGGGTGGGGGCGGTTGGGGCCCTATTACAACTCCCGTCCTATTATCCCAAGACGGTGTTCCTGCCAGAAAAGTGGTTGGTACAGTTGACACGAGTGAGTTTGCAATTGCTGTTTCTGCAACCGTAGGGTTTCTCATTGCGTTAGGTTGGCAGGAAGTGAATTGGTTTTGGGTAACCTCCCTGATGGTAGGAGGGATTATTGCTGCCCCGATTGCTGCATGGATCGTAACGAAATTGCCATCTTATTTATTGGGAGTCCTTGTCGGGGGTTTTATCATTTTGACGAATGCTCGAACGCTGCTTGTCACATGGTCTCTCCAGGATCATTGGGTCACCGTCATATATATTCTGATATTGATTGGGTGGGCAGGTTCTTTGGCATTTGTCATCCGGAACAACAAAAAGGGGTTCCATAAAGATTAAAGGGGAGATAGTGTGAGTAAACAGGAGAATATCCATCAACACCCTTTTTCAATTACGAAAGAGCTAAGGCAAGCTCAGCACGGACATAAAAGCTATATTCTTTGGTTTACTGGTTTATCAGGGTCAGGTAAGTCAACCATCGCCAACATGGTCGAGGGAAGACTGCATGAGATGGGAATTTCAACATATATTTTGGATGGAGACAATCTACGGAATGGATTAAATGAAGACCTTGGTTTCAGCTCTGGTGACCGTAAAGAGAATATAAGGCGAATCGGAGAAGTCTCCAAATTATTTGTGGATAGTGGAATAGTAGTGTTGGCCACTTTCATTTCACCTTATGCAAGGGATAGGGAGGAAGTAAGAAAAAAAGTACAACAGGATGAGTTTATTGAGATTTATGTAAAGTGTCCCATCGAAGCCTGTGAAATACGGGATCCCAAAGGATTGTACAAGAAAGCTAGAAGTGGGGAAATCACCTCCTTCACAGGCGTTTCGGCTCCATACGAAGAACCGGAAAATCCGGAGATACTAATTGAAACCAGTCAATACACCATTGAAGAATGTGTGCAGCAGGTCATGAATTATTTAAAGGACAATGGTCTTTAATATCGACATGGCCGAATTTGAAAAAGAGAATATGAAACAAACCATATCTAATGATTGAGGGGTTATAAATGAAGGTTCAAAGAACCAGTATCGATCCACATGGCGGGAAATTGATTCAACGTGAATTATCAGGAAATGACCGTGTGGAATACTTGGAAAAGTGTAAATCCATATCGTCCCTGACCATCTCGAAATGGAATGTTTCCGATCTGGAAATGATTTCAAACGGAGCGTTCAGCCCGCTTGCAGGATTCATGGGAAAAGAGGATTACCGAAGTGTCATTAAGGATATGCATCTGGCAAATGGCGTGCCATGGACGATACCGATCACTCTTCCTGTCACGAAGGATGAGGCAAATAGGCTGAACATCGGCGATGAGGTCGCTTTATACAGGGATGACGGTGAACTTGCTGGTATCATTCAGGTGGAAGAAACGTTTGAATACGATAAACTGGAGGAAGCAAAACTCGTTTATAAAACTGACGATCCCAATCACCCGGGGGTTAAAAAGCTGTTTGGACAAGGGGATATCTATGTTGCCGGACCAATTTATTTAATAAATTGGTCATCGCATGAGCCATTCGGGGAATTTCATATGAGCCCTTCTGAAACGAGAAAGATGTTCACGGATTTAGGTTGGAATACAATTGTCGGTTTTCAAACGAGGAACCCAGTACACCGTGCACATGAATACTTGCAAAAAACAGCATTGGAAACCGTTGATGGACTATTGTTGCATCCTCTTGTCGGTGAAACGAAAAAAGATGATATACCTGCGGATGTTCGGATGGAAAGCTATCAAGCCTTACTAAATGGCTACTATCCAATGGATAGGGTTTTACTTGCCATATACCCAGCAGCAATGCGCTATGCAGGGCCTAGGGAAGCAGTATTTCATGCAATTGTTCGAAAGAATTATGGGTGCACACATTTTATTGTCGGCCGAGATCATGCGGGTGTAGGCAATTATTATGGCACATATGATGCCCAAGATATCTTTAGCCAGTTTGATCCGCTGAAAATTGGCATAAAACCTCTGTTCTTTGAACATAGCTTTTACTGCAAAAAATGTTTGAATATGGCTTCCCTGAAAACATGCCCCCATAAAGATGAAGACAGGTTTATATTAAGCGGGACCAAAGTCAGGGAAATGCTGCGGAACGGTCTTGTCCCGCCACTTGAATTTACACGTCCAGAAGTGGCTGAAGTTCTTATTAGAGGCATGAAGATGAATGAAGGCGAGTAAGCTATGGGAAACGCGGGGAGACCCACGATGTTATGAGAGATACCGACTATTGACGAAATGGTTTTGGTTCAAACTATGTAGGTACCTATAAAATTATCGATTAAGATCGTGATCGTATTTTCGCTGATACAGGAAAGCATGGTATGCGAATGCCTTTTGTCTTAAGGGCAAAATTCAAGGAGGAAAACACCAAAAAGAAGGAAGTGCAAAAAAATAACAATTCCATTTGAACAAACGAGCCTGTATCCACCTTGGATCAGGCTTTTTTTGTATTTTTAAGACCTTGAAAAAATCATGCTTGAATCTGCGATTGTCCAGAATTCTTTTTGAAAATCACCTTCGTTTTAAAATGTGAGAACAAATAACAACCTATAACCACAATACCGCTACCAATTCCTTGTACCCACGTCATTTTTTCACCTAATAATAGAAAGGCTAAAATTGCAGTAAAAATAGGATTGAAATTCAAGAAAATACCTGATGTTGTTGTACCTAGTTTTTGTACACCAATGTTCCAAAGTACCATACATGCAACAGTTGAGATAACGCCTGTATACAAAATAGATTGTATGAAAGAAGTATCTATTTTATATACTGTAAAATTGGAAAAATTAAACGGAAGAAGAACGATAAGTCCAAATATCCCAGAATATAAAGTAGACATCATGGGTGTTGTTGTTATCATGGCCCATTTGCTACAAACGGAATATATTCCCCAAACGCATACAGCAGCCATCATATATAAATCACCCGAATTAAATCGTAATGAAAGGAGTAGATCAATATTTCCTTTTGAAAGTACAAGTATTACGCCAATAAGCGAAAAAAGCATAGAAAACATTTGTAAAATATTAATTCTTTCTTTTAAAAAGAAAAATGAAAAAATAGCAATTGAAATCATGTTTAATGTTGATATTAATCCAGCATTAGTTGCGGATGTTTTCTCTAATGCTACAAATTGTAATAGGTTAAATAGAACCACACCTGTAATTCCCATCAAAAATAAAGGAAGGATTGCACTTCGAGAAGGAAATATCCTTCTTTCTTTCCACCATACAATTGGCAAAAGACAACTAATAGCAATGATCCACCTTAAACTCGTCAACGTCAGCGGAGAAGCATGGCCGACAAGTGATTTTCCAACGACAAAGTTTCCACCCCATAATAAACTTGTTAAAAGTAATAACGAAAAATAATAATATTGCATATCTTTTTGCTCCTTTTTCATCTTTCACCGTTTAAGTGAAAAAAGATCGAAGCCATTGTGCACAATGACATTTCAATTTACATAATTAATTACTAATAATTTTAACATTTTAGTTCGTTAGTTAATATATTATTTTGTATAATAGAAGAAACTTAAAATAATATTAAAAAATATAGCTGATATACAGAATTTAATTAAGTTTTGACTAGTAGATGATACCGATTTTGGAACATTTGTAAAAGGAGTGACTATAAGTGGAATCTATCGTAAGCAAGGTTCTAGATCATGTTGATATTCAAATTTTAGATTTACTTCAAAAGGATGCACAGTTAAGCAATACTGAGCTTGCCAAGCGTGTCAAGTTATCTCCACCAGCTATACATTCAAGGATAAAACGTTTGGAAAATGAAGGATTTATTAATGGACAAGTAGCAATTTTAAACCAGGAGAAGCTAGGTTTTGATTTATTATGTTTTATTTTTATGAGTACGAATATACATCAAGCTGAAAAACTGGAAGTTTTGGAGAAGGCGTTAGCTTCTATGTCAGAAGTATTAGAGTGCCATTGTTTAACAGGTGAGTATGATTATCTTTTAAAAGTGGCTAATAAAGATAGAAAGGAATTAGAAATGTTTATTAGAAAGTTAAATAAACTAGGCATAACCAGAATTCAAACTAGCCTAGCTCTCAGAGAAATTAAATATTCTACAGTTTTACCCATATAGGAAGAAAAGTCACGTTCGAAAAAGTACACTTTTTCGAACGTGTTTTGTAGAACAAGAGGAGAGAAGTAGAAGAAGGAATAAAAAATGAAGTCCTTAAATATGGAAACATACAAATCTGCAGCAAGGATCAAAATGGAGAGCAGCAACCTCAGGCATGAAATAAAAGGGTTTGGCTAAAAAACTTGTCAAAAAAATAGCCTTTGCTAAAAGAGCACAAAGGCTATTTATTCATTATCAAGTTAAATTAGTATGTTGAACTTTAAATGCGTTTATTATTTCTTTCATGAAAATATCCTTCTCTAATTTTAAATATGAACGGAAATTCTCTTTATTCGTTTGAATTTGTTAAGGAGCCATTATAAATTGGATACTAGGAAACGAGTCATTTAAGAATATTCTTATTACTTCAAGAAAATTGAGATTCTGCTTTTGCCCTTAATCTTATAAAATCATTATATTGCTCAACTAGTTTAAGCACTGAGCCGTGCATCGATTAAAAAGCAGTGCACTCTTTATGAGTTGCACTGCTTTTTAAGATTTTATCCAGTTAATTATGGTCTTTAATTAGAAATCCGGTATTAAAGTATAGTTGAATGAATCGTACCTTTATTTATTTAACAAAACAGCTTCTTCGTTTCTAGGTTGTAGTGCCATTTGTAGTGCTATTTTTTCTTCATCGTTTAAAGGAACCAATGGTAAGCGGACACCTCCAACATTTAACCCCCGCATATGTAATGCTGATTTCACCGGTGCTGGGCTTGGTGCCGCAAATAATGCTTTCATAATTGGAAGAAGTTTACGATGCGTAGCGGAAGCACTATGGACATCGCCATTTTTAAAGTTATTGATCATTTCTTGCATTTCATTTCCAATGATGTGTGAAGAAACCGAAACAATGCCTGTTCCACCGATGGCTAGAACCGGTAATGTTAACCCATCATCGCCGCTGTATAATGTAAAATCACTAGTTGTTTTGCTAATGATTTGTGCCATGGCATCTAAGTCACCACTTGCTTCTTTTACTGCCACAATATTGTTGATTTTTGAGAGGCTAACAATCGTCTCTACTGACATGTTTACAACACTTCGTCCTGGAATATTATAAAGCATTACCGGTAATGATGTTGATTGGGCAATAGCCTTGAAGTGCTGAAATAATCCTTCTTGAGACGGCTTGTTATAGTAAGGGGTAACGAGCATGATTCCGTCTACTCCTGCTGCCTCTGCTTGCCTTGTTAAGCTGATAGAAGCTTTAGTGTTATTTGAGCCAGTTCCAGCTATGACTGGAACTCTTCCATCAACAACTTCAACCACAATTTTGAATAAATCTAGTTTCTCTTCCGTTGTTAATGTAGGAGACTCTCCAGTTGTACCAGCTATTACTAATCCATCAGAACCATTAGCAATTAAATAGTTTACTAAAGTTCTCGTAGCATTAAAATCAACCTCATCATTATGATTAAACGGGGTAACCATTGCGGTTAAAACTTGGCCAAAATTCATAACTACACACCCTTTTGTATAATATTTTTTAAAAAATTCAGAGGTGGTTAGGCCCATTCAGGAGTAAACGCAAAAAAGCAACAACGAGGGTTCGCTGCTGCAGAAGAAACAATATTTATCAAAAAAATCGTTTCAGCGCGTAAGATAGCCCTCCATATAGTTTCCTATATGACAGTCCTGTATTTATTCAATAGCAGAACCAGCTTCAAGAACATGAGATTCTTTCCGCTTCGGCAAATTCCCCTTTCCACAATAGTCATAGGATCTCATTCTCCTCAAAATGTGTACTAATGGTCTTTGCTCCTCTATCCTCACTTCAAAAAGTACGAAGTAAGAAAATATTTAATTGACTGTAATATAACAAGGAATCCTTTCTATTGCAAGGCATATTTTAGAAATATTTTTTTAGAACTCATGGATGATCAATGGAATGGAGACGGTATAGGGCTGTATTCATCTTTTTTAGTAACTCAAAATTAATAGTTTTATAAAACAAACTGTATGAAAAGTTTCACCCTTTTTATCGTCAGTTTTGACAATAGATATAGCTTAAAGAAGGTATCAAGGTGGGGAGGACAGCAAGATAAGAAAATCCGTGACGTGGGAAGCAAGAAAACGATCGCTTCATTAGTAAGTAGGGCCCACTGATACAAAATTGGAACGAGATACAGCATACGTATCTCTTTCCAAAGCCATTAAGATTCGTGGGGTTGTTAACAAAGAAAATTGATCACGCATTGAACTGCGCAATGGACTAAATCAAAATGAGTAAAGATGGCAAAAATGTACGTAATTATACCGTCGTTAACAGAAAGTTTGCATTAGTACCTCATTAATAACGACCAGTGTTCGCATGAGAGCCCCACTTGAAGAATAAATACCTGCTTTGGCCAAAGCATTATACGGATCTAAATTCCATAATTGTGCAGTATTACCGGACGTTTGACCTTTCTTTATCCATCCGTTACCGCCGGAACTAGCGCAACTTGTAAATGCTCTCTTAGTCGTGCCATTAAAACTGTCACCCCAAACATTTGCATAATAATCGTAAGGAGCAGACGAATAAAACTTTAAGTAACCCCACGCCGTATGACAATACGCACTGCCTTTTAGCTGCACATATCCAATTTTCACACCGTTTTTATAGATATATTCTGTTTCATAGGTGATTGGGCTTTTAGAGGCACAGCCTGTCGAATAAGGGTTTGTATTATCGTAGGACAGTTCGGCGGAAAGGGAGCGGTTTTTAGAGTTCAGATCTTCAAATAAAAAAATATAGATCTACAATAGAATAGGATTTTTTCTGTGTATTTTAGAAAATTTTAAGATTTGTGTGATATGTTTTTTTAAATACTAAGAAAAGTAATCGTGGGAAACATTTTTTTATGCAAGAACAGCAGATAAACAACTTTTCTATAAAAGAGTAAACGAAAGATCGATACGGGGTGAAAATATTTGTCAATTAAAATGAGGTTTCTATTGTCCTACGTTGGCGTAATCCTTATTTCCATCACTTTGTTTTTAGCAGCTGGATTTTTACTTATTTTTGCAATAACCGGTGATGTTAAAGCGATAGAGCATTTATACAAAAAGTCTTATCTCCAAAAACCTTTGACTGCAGTAGAGGAAAGTGTGTTTCTCGATTTAAAGCTTTTGGCAAAAAATAACCCTGAGCAGCTTCTAAACGAAGAACAGCTGAAGAAGATTGAACATGGAGATGTTAAGATTGTCGTTAGAAAAGGTAAAAACATTGAGTATGCGTCCCAAACACTAGATAAGCTAGGTTTGATACAATCACTTCCCAAGTTCGAAGAAACGAACATCAATACGCGGGACACAATCAAAATGAAAGACTCTTTTTTCACTTATGTGAAGTTTGATTATTATTTTTCGGATAAAAGTGAAGGAAGTATTTTTGTATTGAGAAAGGCAAGTTCATATGCCGAGCTGACTCGAGAACTCTTTCCCATTTTATTCGCACTATTATTATTACTGTTTGTAATGATTATTGGACTATTAAATTATTTAGTTTCACGTAGTATCATCAAACCGATCTCCATTCTTAAAGAAGGAGCAGAGCGGATAAAATCAGGAGATTTAAACTTTGAAATTAAAGCGACTTCGAAAGATGAAATCGGACAATTGAATAGAGCGTTTGAGGAAATGAGAAAAAAGTTAAAAGAGTCCGTAAGCATTCAGCTTCAGTATGAGGAAAATCGCAAAGAGCTTCTCTCCAATATTTCCCATGATTTGAAGACACCGATCACTTCGATTATGGGATATGTTGAGGGGATTAAAGACGGAGTAGCAAACACCCCACAGAAAATGGACAAGTATTTATCGACTGTATACCTTAAAGCAAGAGATATGGATTCATTGATAGATGAATTATTTTTATTTTCCAAGTTGGATTTGAAAAAAGAACCATTCACTTTTGAAACGGTCAGATTAGATAAATATTTAAAAGATTACGTAGAAGAACTTCAACTGGATTTACTTCAACTAGGGATCCGGATTGAACTTCATCAGGTGAATAAACCGATATACGTGACAGCGGATAGAGAGAAACTGAAACGCGTATTGGCCAACCTGATCAGCAATTGTGTAAAGTATATGAAAAAAGATGAAAAACACATTTCCATTTCTCTGCATGAAGGACTATATGATGTTGTTGTACAAGTAACGGATAATGGCTATGGAATAGGATCTTCTGCTTTGCCTTATATATTTAACCGCTTTTATCGTGCCGAGGAATCTAGAAATTCTCGAACAGGTGGAAGTGGTTTAGGACTTGCGATTGCAAAAGAAATTATCGGCGAGCATGGTGGAGATATTTGGGCTACTAGTGAGATAGGAAAAGGTACAAGTGTCTTTTTTTCCATAAAGAAAGGTGAGGAAATGTGAAAAAGATATTACTTATTGAAGACGAAGTCAGTATTGCGGAATTACAAAGGGATTATTTGGAAATTAATGACTTTAGTGTCGATATTCAACATACTGGTGATGCAGGTCTCCAACAGGCCCTTCAAGGAAATTATCATTTAATCATTCTGGATATCATGCTTCCAGGGTTGAATGGATTTGAGATATGTAAACAAATACGTGCTGTCAAGAATATCCCGATTTTGCTTGTATCCGCCAAAAAGGAAGATATCGATAAAATTCGGGGGCTTGGTCTAGGGGCAGATGATTATATTACAAAACCATTTAGTCCAAGTGAACTAGTTGCAAGAGTGAAAGCGCATATAGCGAGGTATGAACGTTTATCAGGAAGTCACCCTAAATCTAATTCAATCTATGTTCATGGAATTTCAATTGATAAGTCAGCACGCAGAGTTCACATAAACGGAGAAGTGGTTCCGTTTACAACAAAGGAATTCGATACTTTAGTGTTTTTTGTCATGCATCCGAATCAAGTATTAAGCAAAGAGCAGCTTTATGAAAATATTTGGGGCTTCGAATCGGCAGCAGATGTTTCGACCGTCACCGTCCATATCAGGAAGCTACGTGAAAAAATTGAAAGAAATCCTGCACATCCCAAATTTTTGGAAACCGTTTGGGGAGCAGGGTATCGCTTCAATGTTTAAATAGCATGTTAAGGACCCGTCACGAAGGTGGCGGGATTTTTTTATAAACATTAAGAAATTTTTTGAATAAGTTAATCATTTTTTAAGAAATTGTTTAGAGGGAGTTTAAGGTTAAGCATTAACATAATGAAGACGGAATAAGTAAGCAAATAAAATAAAAGGGAGAAAAAAACATGATGGAACCTAAAGAACATGTCAATTTTGCTACATAAGAATGACGGGAAATCCTTTTGCGGCTGTGAAGTACAAACAGGGAAAGGATGGTGTGGTTCATGTGGAGGTGGCTAACGATTGTTATCGGAAGCCTTTTCATCCTTCAAGGCTGTGTCTTGGATAATGAAGTAAAGTTAAATAAACAAGAAAAGGAGACAGGCAAGAGAATGAATGAACAATTGATTCAAGCTGTAGAACGTAAAGAAACGGAAAGAATAAGAAGTTTGATTGAGCAAGGTGCAGATATAAATACACAGGACTCGGAAGGGCGAACCTCCACTATGATTGCGACTTATAACCATGATGTAGAGACAGCAAAAATACTTATTGAAGCGGGTGCAGACGTCAACATACAGGATGACATGAAAAATAGCCCCTTTTTGTATGCCGGTGCTGAAGGTTATATAGATATACTTAAACTTGCCATTGAAGCAGGTGCAGACCCCACTATAACCAACCGTTATGGAGGAACGGCTTTAATCCCTGCTTCTGAACATGGTTATGTAGAAGTTATGAAAGAACTTCTTTCTAAAACTGATATTGATGTGAATCATGTGAATGATCTCGGCTGGACCGCTTTGCTAGAAGCTATCATTTTAAATGATGGTGATGGAAAACAACAGCAAACCGTGCAATTGCTAATCGATCATGGAGCAGATGTCAATATCCCCGATGATAGTAGTATGACACCTTTACAACATGCCCGCGAGAAAGGGTTTAAGGAAATCGAACAAATTTTACTTTCGGCAGGAGCAAAATAACCAGATCGCTGTTTTTTTCAATTTGTAATATCAATTGCACTACAAAAAAACACAATATGATGAGGAGACGAAAAGAATGAATAAAAAAGCAAAAATTTCATCAGCTATACTACTTGGGTTAACATTGGTCATAACAGGATGTAACACAAGCGCACAAGACAATAAAAGTGCTCAGAAGCAGGAACAAACTGCAAAACAGAGTAAACAAGAAAAAAAGTTAACAGCAGGAGAGGAAATGACTAACGTTCTTACTAGCACGAATTGGCAAGGAACAAAAGTTTATGATAAAAATAATAATGACTTAACAAAGGAGAATGCAAGCTTCATTGGTCTAGCTAAATATGATGATGAAGCATCAAGATATGAATTTTTTGATAAAAATACTAAAAAAACTCGAGGTGATAAAGGAACTTTCTTTATCACGAATGGAAAGATTCGGGTGTTAATTTCAGAATCAATGGGCTACCAAGCCGTTGTAGAAATAACTGAACTGAATAAGGATATGTTCACTTATAAAAGAATGGGCAAAGATGCAAATGGGAACGACGTAGAAGTGTTCGTCGATCATATTCCTTATACTGAAACAGAACTTTCCTTTACTGATCCAGACAAAAATTTGGAAACTTACACAGGGGATGTAGTTACAGACGTTGATGGAGACAAAATTTTATCAAGCACCACTTGGATAGGTACAGCGGCATTGGATGAAAAGGGAAATGATGTATCAAGCTATAACTCGAATTATTTAGGTCTGGCAAAATATGATGATAAAACAAATAAGTATGAATTTTTTGATGCTAAAACCGGTGAAAGCCGTGGTGATTACGGTTATTACGATGTTGTCCATGGAAATAAGATTAGAGCCCATGTTTCCCAAGGGGAAAATAAGTATGGTGCCGTTCTTGAACTTACGGAGCTTAATGAAAATAAATTCACTTATAAACGAATCGGTAAAGATAAAGAAGGCAATGATATAACGATAACAGTTGAGCATATACCTTATGAAGGTGATTTGAAACTAAAATCAACTAAGTAAATAAAAAAGGGATTTTGCAATAATAGCAAAATCCCTTTTTTGATATAGTAATAGAATGTCATTCAAACTTATTACGCGTTAAACTGTTCAACAGATGTTTCCAGGTCATTAGCGAGCTTTACCATTGAAGTGGTTGAGAAGGAAATGTCCTCCATGGATTTCGCTTGTTGATCGGTTGATTGTGCCACTTGCTTTGAAGCCACTGCCGTTTCCCTTGTTAACCCTGCAAAATCTTCGATCGAAGCATTGATTTCTTGAGAACTTGCTGCCATTTGCTCTGTAATGGCGGATATTTCTTGAATCTGATCACTAACATGTTCAAAAGATTTTATGGTCTGTTTAAATGTTTCCCTTGTATTCAGGACATACTTTGTCCCTTCCTCCACTTCTTTAGTTCCAGTTTCCATCATTTTCACCGATTCATTTATGATGGATTTAAAATGAAGCAGGGACTCTTGTATATTGATCGCAGATTCCTTCGTGCCAACTGCCAATTTCCGTACCTCGTTCGATACCACAGCAAAACCTTTACCCTGTTCACCGGCTCTAGCTGCTTCAATGGCCGCATTTAATGACAGCAGGTTTGTTTGCTCGGCAATTCCCGTAATTACATGTACAATATTCACAATCTCATTTGCTTGTTCGTCCAATTTCTTTATTTCTGAACTTGTTTGCAGCATAACATCTTTTACTTGCAGAATTTGATTTGAGAGTTCATTTATATCTTTATTTCCAATGGACATTCTAGTTGAAACATGATTTGTCTGTTCGCTGACTTCTGAAGAAGCTTCGGCAATTTTTTGTATCCCTATGGTCATTTCCTCGATGACCCTCGATGATTCTTCACTTCTGTGCAATTGTACTTCAGCAGCCCCTGCAACTTGCTGAATGCCCTTAACGATATATTGTGTGGAAGTATCCATTTCTTTGATTTTGTGCTCGATATCACTTGATGATTCCAATAGCTGGAAAGATGAGTTTTTCATGGAGTTGACGATCATAGTCGTATGGGTGATCATCTCTTCAAAGGATTCCACTAAAACCATGATTTCGTCGTTTCCCTTAACCCTTGTGTTGCTAATCAGTTTATTGGCTGATAATAAATTTCCATTTGAGATTTCCTTTGCAGCCATGCTGACCTTGATTAAGGGGCTTAACTTTCTAGTCAAGAACCATATTAAAGCACCCACAACAATTGCCATTAAGATTACATTGATTACTATCATCAGGGGAAGGATGCCACCCAGTACCTTGCCGGTCGTAGCATCGACTTTACTGGCATCAATATCCACCCCTAGTATTCCAATGACCTCGTCCCCTTTCTTTATGGGAACAAAAACGGATAAATAGTCACCATATTCAGGATCATGAACGATGGAAGTGGTAGAAACCTTTCCCCTCATGACGCTTTCTACATCCTGATAGGAAGTTACGGTTGTGGGGGTTGAAATGGGAGATGCTTTTTTATCTTCCTTACCCATTCCATCTATAAGAATATGGACTTTTTCGCTGCTTTCGTATATCCCCAATGTATAGACATATAATGCTCCAGTTTTTTGTTTATAATCGTCTAACTGTTCGCGTATCTCCCAATATGTAGAGGTTTCGGATTGATTACTTAAAAAATCGGCATAAGATGTTGCATTTATTCCTTGAGCGATATTGCTTGCGATGTCTAAGCTGCTCATAGCGATTGTTTTCTCAACCGTATCATTTGTACTTTTATACATCAATAGTAAACTTCCAATTAATATAATGACCATGCCTGTTAAAAGAACAAAACCTATTTTCGTACTGAGTTTATTCATCTTTGTTTATTCCTTCCCCGTGTTATATATTAACCATGTTTTATATATCGGTAATAATTGAATATATTTAATGAGACTTTAAAAGCTTCGGTTGGAGTATTGTAACTTTTCAAAAGAGAAAAAAGTATAAATCTTTAAAAATGGAAAATAACTTTTGCAGGAAAGACACGGGTTAAAATATACAAACGATTACCGCTTTGATTCAAGAAAAATATATTCTTAAGACCGATTTTTCAGCAGGAAAAACAAACTTCCCGATTAAAAGCTCAATTAAAAGGAGTGGAATGTATATGAAGGTAAACCTGATTGGTATGTTCGATTCTTTATCCTATAAATATCTTAGTATAGAAAAAATGCATCTTTCCGATTCTGACTCTATAAATCTTTACTGAAAAGGATTAGATTAATAAATGTTGATTTTCTAAATATTAATTAGTGAAAAATAAAGGATTTGTTAAATTGTTATAAAATTCAAAAAAATGGTTTGACATTAGTAAAAATGGAAGCTTATAATCAACGTAAGATTTCAAATTTAAAAACTGAGTTTTATATTATAGAACGAATTAACTTTCATGTTAGTAAAAGTAACCGTTTAAAAAGTTATGAAACAACTTGAAACGCAACTAGAAGTAAAGTGTTTTCCTTACTCCGCATAAAACAAAAACGGAGTTTTATAATATAAAACAATTTAACTTTGGCTTATACAAGGGTGAGGAGAAATTCTTAAAATCAGTCATAAATGATAACGCTTACAAAAAAACTTTTGGGAGGGTTTTTATTGAAAAAAAGAAAGCCTTTTGTATTCTCCACAAGCTTAACTCTTGCAGCAGCATTACTTTTATCTGGATGTGGTGGAGGTGAGGGAGAAAAAACCAGCGGATCTGGCGTTGAAAAGAAAACGATAAAAGTGGCAAATTATTTTGCTGAAAACCACCCTCAAAACATTGCCTTGAGAGAAAAATTCGAAAAAATAGTAGAGAAAGAGAGTAATGGTGAACTAGAGGTTCGGATTTATGCGAACAGTACTTTAGGTGCAGAAAAAGAATTTTATGACGGCGTCAGAAACGGAACGATTGAAATGGGTGTTCCAGGACTAATTATGCAGTCGGACATTCCGAAAATGGGTGTTCCGGAATGGCCCTTCCTATTTAGGGATTATGATCATGTAAAGAAGGTATTGAATGGACCTATCGGAGAAGAATTGACAGAAGATCTTGATCCAAAACATGGAGTGACACCGCTCGCATGGAGTGCAAATGGATTTAGGATGTTTTCGAGTAATCGTCCAATTAAGAGTATGAAAGATTTTGATGGACTTCGACTCAGAATGCCTAACATTCCGAATTACATAAAACTAGGTGAATCATTGGGGGCAAACGTTAGTCCATTACCAATTTCAGAGGTTTTTACCGCACTTGAACAAAAGGTAGTGGATGCTCAAGATAATCCCATTGCCACGCTGAGATCCTCGGGATGGAATGAAGTTCAAAGTGATGTACTAGAATCCAAGCATATGTTCAGCCCCAATATTTACATTATTAATAGCAAATTCTATAAAGGGCTGACAAAGGAGCAACAAACCATCATTCAAAAAGCAGCTAAAGAGTCTGCAGCATATGAGTTTGATTTGATGGAAAAGAGTTATGAAGATGACAAAGCATATCTTAAGGATAATGGAATCAAATTCACTAAGCCTGACGAAGAATTTTTACAAAAAATGTTAAAAGCATCTCAGCCTGTTTATGATGAAGTTTTTGAGGAAAATGACTGGGCGGAAGAGCTTGTAGGAAAAATAAAAGCAGAATGAAGCAGACGCTTTAGATAGGAAGGGGGAGATGTATAGGTGAAAAAAATTTCCAGAACCCTAGAAAATTCGTTGAACATTATTATGGCAGCAGCTTTAGCCATTATGATCGTACTCGTATTTGGTAATGTAGTACTTCGTTATTTCTTTAATTCAGGGATTACTTGGTCAGAAGAAATGTCAAGGTATCTCTTTATTTGGTTAACGTTCCTTGGCGCCATCGGAGCTTTCAAAAACAAAGAACACTTAGGTGTCGACATGGTCATTAAACGGCTCCCGAATAAAATGAAAAAAGTGGTACTTGTTATTAGTGATTTGATGATGTTATTCGTTCTTCTCTTAATCCTGGATGGAAGCTGGAAAATGACGATGATAAACATTGATAGTGCTGCACCGGCAACTGGAATGCCACTGGCTTTTGTATATGGGACAGGTATTCTTGTAAGTATTTCAATGGGTGGCATGATCATTTTCAATTTGTATCGGATTTTCTTCAATAAAATTAAAGACGAAGAATTGGTGATGATAAGTGAGTCAGAAGAGCTAATTTCCCTCCAGGCTGATGAATTTGAGTCAGATATTAGGATAGTTAAGGAGGAGAAGCAGGGATGATAGGAGTATTTGTCGGATCTTTACTGGGAGCCATGGGACTTGGAATACCTATTGCGTTTGCCTTACTTGTTAGTAGCGTAGTGCTAATGTACTTTCTAGGTATTTTTGATAGTCAAATAATCGCACAAAACCTAATCAGTGGCGCGGATAACTTTCCTCTAATGGCCATACCGTTCTTTATGCTGGCAGGAGAGGCGATGAATCGAGGCGGTTTATCACGGCGTATCGTTGAGATGGCCATGAATTTGGTTGGCCATATCAAGGGTGGCCTTGGCTATGTTGCGATTATTGCGAGTGTATTGTTTGCGAGTTTATCAGGATCTGCTGTTGCCGATACAGCCGCGCTTGGGGCTATATTAATTCCAATGATGGTGAAGTCAGGTTATGATGTGAACCGGTCAAGTGGGTTGATTGCATCCGGTGGTATCATTGCCCCGATCATCCCGCCAAGTATTGGCTTTATCATTTTCGGTGTTGCGAGTGGTGTGTCCATTACAAAGCTGTTCATGGCAGGAATCGTTCCAGGTATTTTACTAGCGGTTGGACTTACGGTTACCTGGGCGATTGTTGCACGAAAAGATAAAGTCGCCGTTAACCCCCGAGCTTCAGCAAAAGAAATACTTACTTCTCTTCGTCAAGGCATTTGGGCTCTATTCCTGCCCGTCATTATCATTGGCGGACTGAAATTCGGTTTATTTACACCGACTGAAGCGGCTGTGGTGGCTGCTGTCTATGCAATATTTGTCGGTCTTGTAATCTATCGCGAAATGAAAGTGAAAGATTTGTATGAGGTCTTTGTTCATGCAGGAAAAATGACGAGTGTTGTCATGTTTCTGGTCGCCGCGGCACTCGTGTCATCCTGGCTGATAACTGTAGCCGATTTACCTGGGCAGGTAATTGGATTGCTGGAACCATTTATGGATCATCCGTTCCTTCTATTAATAATGATAAACCTACTGGTCATCGTAGTTGGAACTGCTATGGATATGACACCGACAATCCTTATTCTAACCCCTGTATTGATGCCATTGGTGGTCGCTGCAGGTATTGATCCAGTTTACTTTGGTGTCCTGTTTATCCTGAATAACGCCATCGGTTTACTAACACCACCTGTCGGAACCGTTTTAAATGTCATGTGCGGCATAAGTAAGATCAGTATGGAAGATATCATGAAGGGGATTTGGCCTTTCTTGCTCGTTGAAGTGATTGTATTGATCTTGTTGATTTTGTTTCCTTCCTTAGTGCTAGTTCCTCTAGAATGGTTTACTTCCTAAAGGAAATTATCAATTAATTGGTCTGTATGCTGATATTCATCTTATTTATTAGGAGGAAAATGAAAATGAAAATGAATAATTTGTTCAAACGTTTGGCGATTGGTGTTTTACTGCCTTCATTACTGCTTTTAAGCGCTTGCGGAAGCGGACAAAGTGAAAGCGCTTCAGCTGACGGTATTCAGAAAAGAACAATCAAAGCAGGGATCGGAAATAGTAAATTGCATCCACAAGGAAAAGGAATGGAGAAATTCAAAGAACTGGTTGAAGAAAAAAGCGGGGGGAAAATGAAAGTCCAAAACTTTTTTGATGCCACCCTCGGAGATGATCAGAAAATGACAGAAGCTCTTCAAGGCGGCTTACAGGAAGTAACTGTTCCTTCAACTTCACCACTTGTTGGTATGATTAAGGAATTTGGAATTTATGACTTCCCATTTGTCTTTAATAATGAAGAAGAAGCTTATTCAGTACTTGATGGTGCAGTAGGAAAAAAACTTTTGGATAAGTTACCGGAACATGATTTAGTAGGTTTGGGATACTGGGAAAATGGTTTCCGAAACTTAACCAACAGCAAGCACCCTGTTAAAACGGCTGAAGATTTCAAAGGGCTTAAACTTCGTACCATGCAAAATGAAGTGCATTTAGATGCATTTTCAAAATTAGGGGCGAATCCATCGCCGATGGCTTTTTCAGAAGTATTTACTGCACTGGAAACAGGTACTGTTGACGGTCAGGAGAATCCACTGGCAACAATTCAAACGCAAAAATATAATGAAGTGCAAGAATACTTAAGTCTTACTAATCATGTTTATACACCATTTGTTTTCCTTGTAAGTAAAAAGTTCTGGGATGACCTATCAGAACAAGAGCAAAAAATCATGAGTGAGGCTGCACAAGAGGCTGGAAAGTATCAACGGGAAATTAACCAAAAAGAAAATGAAAAAGCACTTAAGTATCTAAAAGAAGAAGGAATGAAAGTCAATGAAGTAGAGCCGGAAGAAATAGAAAAAATGAAGAAAGCCATTCAACCAGTGACGGACGAATATGCTCAAAAATTCGGGCCGGATCTTGTAGAGGAAATGATGAGCGAAGTTGAAAAAGTACGCGGTAAATAATCCAGACTGTTTGGAGGATAGAAAATGGATATTATCTCTGAACTTTTACGTGAAATCCAATTACCGAAAATGGTCAAAGTGAGGCAGAAGTTTCGTACACCTCAAATCGCCGATGTAGCTGGTGAGGTGAAGAAGGCGATAAAAGAAGCAGGTGTCTTATCAAGAATAAAGGAATATGACAGGGTGGCAATTGCAGTAGGAAGCAGAGGGGTAGCGGACCTTCCTACTCTAGTAAAGGAAACGGTGGCTGCCGTTAAGAAGGCTGGCGGTAATCCCTTTATAGTCCCTGCAATGGGAAGTCATGGGGGTGCTACAGCGGAAGGACAAATCGATGTGTTGCTTCAGTTGGGTATTTCAGAAAAATCGGTTGGAGCGCCAATATTGTCATCGATGGAAGTTATTAAACTGGATGAATTGCCAAATGGGCTCCCTGTCTATATTGATAAACTTGCATATGAATCAGATAAAATCATCGTCATTAATCGGATAAAACCACATACGGCATTTCGTGGACCGGTTGAAAGCGGACTAATGAAAATGATTACAATCGGTTTAGGCAAGCAAAAGGGAGCCGAAGCTGCACATGCATACAGCTTTAAGTATATGGCGGAACATGTTCCTGAAATGGCGAAAATTTCTTTAGCGAAAGCTCCTATCATATTTGGTCTTGCGACTATTGAAAACGCCTATGATAAACCAGCGAAAATCGTCGCAGTCCCAGCAGAGGATCTGGAGGAAGTAGAACCGGGACTATTGCTTGAAGCAAAATCATTGATGCCGAAAATACATTTCGATTCGATGGACGTACTTATAGTAAATGAACTAGGAAAGGATATTTCGGGGGATGGAATGGATCCGAATATTACGGGTAACTTCGCCACCCCATATGCTACCGGGGGGCCAGAGGTTAAACGGACTGTTGTACTTGGACTTACTGAAAAAACTCACGGTAATGCAAACGGCATCGGCATGGCTGATATGACGACGAAGGCCGTCATGAATGAAATCGAATGGGAAAAAGGCTATGCCAATGCACTCACAAGCACAGTGACAGATGTAGTAAAGCTCCCGATGTTTTTAGATACGCAGGAATTAGCTGTTAAAGCTGCTATCAAAACGTGCAATGCCTTCAATTTGAATAAAGTGAGAGTCGTAAGAATAAAAAACACGCTTGAAATCAGTGAAATTTGGATTTCTGAAAGCATGATGGAGGAAGCTTTAAAAAACAAAAATATAGAGATCCTTTCAAAACCAGAAGAATTGGCACTAGACTAAAAACCTTCGTTAATATTTTTAGAGAATGGAAGAATTCATTTGAAATCAGAAAAGGAGTGCTGAAATGACACACCTATATCCACTAATTGATAACGGGATAAACCCTTACCGCGATAATGTGCAGGGAAAAGCAAATGAACCCATTACAGTTGCAGGATTGTTGGATCGTTCGAAGCTGACGCTTGGCTCTACGTATGAAGGGGGGAAGCCTGATTGGACGCTTGAAGAAATTTATATGCGGCTAGAGAGGAATGCCCCGCGTATCGCAATAATCGGTGGTTCCTCCGATCATCCGGCCCATATAATGGATTACCAAACGTCAGCACGGGCAGCAATCCGGATCTGGCAAAACGGCGGCGTTCCGTTTCATTTCTCAACACCGGTGATGTGTGATGGCACTGCGCAAAGCAACCAAGGAATGAGTTACTCTCTCCAAAGCAGAAATGCGGTTGCACAAATGGTAGTCAACCAGCTAGAAGCTCACAGTTATCATGGTGCATTCGTCATTCAAGGGTGTGATAAACAGCCTCTTGGTGTTGTAAGTGCACTCGCACATGTTGATCGTGTTCGCCGAAACCGTGGTGAAGCACCCTTTTTCGCAACATTCGCACCTGCTCACGTATTGGAAGGCGGTTCGATTCCAGCTGACGTAATTGAAGAATTGGAAACTCTTGCGAAAAAAGCGGAAAGTAAAGGAGCTACTGATGTAGCCGTTGATTTACGAGATACGATGGCATATATATTGCAATGTTCATCGAATACTGCATTTCAGGGTGTATTTGAACGGGCCTATGAACGAGGAATATTGACGAAGGAACAGCATAAATACTTTGAAATGAGACTTGCTGTAGCAACTTGTGACGGGCAGGGAGGTGTATGTGCCTTCAATGGTACAGGGAACAGTTCACGTCATTTAGTGGCAGGCATGGGTCTCGTTCATCCAGCAGTGGAGCTGTTGACCGATCCACCAACACAACGCCAGATTAACTCGGTGCTTGATAGCTTTGCCGGCATGATAAACGAAGAGCGCTACGGCGTGGCCAACATTGTCGCTGCGAACATAAAAAATGCAATCCGTATTCACAGCGCTTCGGGTGGTTCTACTAACTTAATGATGCATATTGTCGCAGGCATGCTTTATGCAGGATTCAAATTCAGTTTATGGGACCTTGACCGCATTCATCATTCACATCCAATTCCTGACTTATTTGATTACAGTTTGACAGAAGGAAGGGACATTTATTCACTTGCGATGCAGTGTTGCAGCGGGAATAGCAGAGGAATGGAAACACTTTTTCATGAACTTATTGAGAATGGCGTACCAATGGATCAGGATGCGCCGACTGTCGCAGCAAAAACTTGGAAAGAACGTCTTACGATCACAAGTAGCCTAAAAGCGGTTAATGTAAAGGGAAATCAGGTCATTTTATCCAATCCACGCCGTGGATTCAGCGGTGTTGATGTATTAAAAGGAAACTTCTTTGAAAGTGCCGTTGTAAAAATCAGCGGAATGCCGACACCACAGCTTGACCAATTCGACGACAAGCTTGCATTTGTCCTTTATTACGAAAATGAAGATGATGCAAATAAAAGCCTGCTCGATTCAAATCTGCTTTCAAAAATAAAAGAGCAAAAGCTTTTCGAACATAATCTATTGCTAGAATCTCTTAAATACAATAATGAGCCGGAATGGTCTCTTCTAAAAACCGCTACCTATGGGGAGCTATTTGACAGAATGGTTGAAGAAGGCACATTGAAAATTGCGGTTATTATCTCAGGGCAGGGGCCAGTGGCATTCGGAATGCCAGAAATGTTTACACCAATGCAACACATCAATGCAAATCGGGTAATGAAGAAAATCGCTACAATCATTAGCGACGGCCGCTATTCAGGAGTCACATATGGTGCTGCCATTGGACATATGACACCGGAAGCGTATGAAGGCGGCGGCATTGGTTTACTTAAATCAGGGGATGTAATTCACCTTCAGCTTCGTGATCGACGGATTGATTTTGTCGATTCTACTCAACTTCATTCTGGAAAGGTCATTCATGATTTTGCGGATCATATTAAAGAAGAAAGACAATCATTGGCAGTTGAACGCAAGCAGCGGATGAAAGTTAGACAAAAAATGGTTGCGGCCAGCAACAGGATGTTTGGACATACAGATGCAGCTAATGGTGTTGTTCCAATCGCTGTCATTGAGGATGCGGTACATGATTATGAACAAGATATTATAATCCAGGAAAATAAAATAGAAATAAAGTGAGGAATGCTCGTCATAAATCCGATAAGATAAAGGTAGACAGAATGATAAAAGGAGTGAGGAACGATGCCTATCATCCAATCGGTGGAGCGTGCCTTGAAAATATTGGATTTATTTGATGAGCGTGAGCGTGAATTAACTATCACAGAGATAAGCAAACGAATGAATTTACATAAAAGTACGGTTCATTCACTTTTAAAAACCTTACAGGAGCATCACTATATTTCACAGGGCGAAGAAAATGGAAAATACTCGCTAGGATTAAAGCTATTGGAGAGGGGAAGCGTTGTTGTGACCCATCTCGATTTGCGCAAAGTAGCAAGAAAACACCTTGAATGGCTTTCAGCAACAACGAATTTAACGCTGCACCTTGTCATATTAGACGGGCAGGAAGGTGTCTATGTCGATAAAGTGGAGGGCACTGGGGTAACGGTCCTCTATTCCCGTATCGGCCGACGTGTTCCGATTCATACGAGTGCTGTTGGTAAATCTCTTGTTGCAACCAAAACGGATAGTGAACTGGATTTGCTCTTGGACGGCTATGATTATACTGGACCAACCGAAAGATCGATTAGATCCAAGGACCAGTTTTTAGCAGAAATCGAAAAAGCACGCATTAATGGCTATTCAATGGATAATGAAGAAAACGAACCGGGCATTTTCTGTCTTGCTGTACCAATAAAAGATTATTCAGGTAAGGTAATTGCAGCAATGAGTGTATCGATGCCTGCTTCTAAAGTAAATGAAGAAACACGTGAGTATTATGTACGTCTCTTAAAGGAATGCAGCAGTAAAATTTCGCAGGAGCTCGGTTATGAATATCAAAAAATATAAATGAGGCCTGCCATATAGGAGGAACTGGAAAATGAGAATTATTCGCTATGTAAAAGAAAATAATAAACAACTTGCTGCCGTGACAAACGAAAACAATGTGGTGGACCTTCCATTTACGGATTTTATGTCGTTGATTACAACGGCACGCCAGGATAACAGAACGTCGTTTGATATTGTAAAACAAATTGTCGCCGGAGGGGAACAGCAGCCTTTGGAAGGTCTTCAATTAACAACTCCTATCGACGCACCGGAAGTATGGGCATCTGGCGTTACCTATAAAAAAAGCAAGGAAGCACGTAACTACGAAGCTACGCAAGGTAAGCTGGACCGCCAAACATTCTATGACAAAGTATATGATGCAGTGCGTCCTGAGATTTTCTTTAAATCGACTGCAGCAAGAACCGTGGGTCCGAATGATCCGGTATACTTGCGTTCAGATTCAAAATGGCAAATTCCGGAGCCGGAGCTTGGTCTGGTCATCGATAAAGAGGGAACTGTACTCGGATATATCGCAGGTAATGACATGAGCTGCCGTGATATTGAAGGTGAAAATCCGCTTTATCTTCCCCAGGCAAAGGTATGGAAAAATTCTTGCTCCATAGGACCAGCCATCTTGTTAAAAGAGGCTGTTTTGGATCCATATGAGCTTAAAATAATGTGCCGTATTTATCGAAATGAAGAAAAAGTATTTGAAGGTGAAGCGAAAGTAAACCAACTGAAACGAAAATTGGAAGAGCTTGTCGACTATTTAGTCTTAGATAACACTGTTTTTGACGGATCAGTTTTACTTACAGGTACATGCGTGGTTCCGCCAAATGAATTTACATTGAAAGGCGATGACAGAATCGAAATCGAAATACCAGGGATTGGAGTATTGAACAACCCGGTTATCCAAAGTAAATCAGTTCAAACCATTTAAGGGGTGACAAAGTGAGCGAGTATAAAACACTTTACTTAAGTACGAAAGATAGTGTAGCTGTCGCTTTATCCGAAATCCCTGGAAACACATCAGTAGTTGTGAAGACAGGCATTGAAGAACTTGTCGTACCCATTATTGAGCCGATCCGTTTTGGCCATAAGTTCGCAGTCAAAGCCATCGAACAAGGAGCAGACATAATTAAATATGGGGAAGTCATAGGTGCAGCCTCTGCTTTTATTCCCGCTGGTGCACATGTTCACGTACACAATTTAGAAGGAAAGAGGGGAAGGGGTGACAAAATTGCTGAATGAAAAAATGGAGTTTTGGGGCTACCGCCGTCCTGATGGCCGCGTCGGTGTCCGGAATCATGTACTGATTTTGCCAACGATAACATGCGCAACTCAAACAGCTCAGCGAGTTACAGAATTGGTGAGCGGAACCGTCACATTCATTCATCAGCATGGCTGTGCGCAAGTGGGCTCTGATTATGATCAAACGGCCCGAACCTATGCGGGAATGGGCATGAATCCAAATGTATATGGCGTCATAGTACTCGGACTTGGCTGTGAAACACATCAGGCGCACCGTATTGGAGATGAAATTGCCAAATGCGGTAAACCAGTGGAAACGGTATCGATTCAGGAACATGGCGGCACTCTTCAAACTATTGCTGAAGTAGCTAAAATTGCGGTCAAAATGGTCCAGGATGCCTCGATGGTGCAACGGGAATTATGTGATTTTAGCGAGCTGATTGTCGGCACAGAATGCGGTGGGTCGGATGCATGCTCAGGCTTATCGGCTAACCCGGCAGTCGGACGTACAAGCGATTTGGTTGTTCAGCAGGGGGGGACCGCAATATTAGCGGAAACGACAGAACTCATCGGTGCAGAGCATTTGATTGCTAACCGTGCGGCAAACGACCAGGTAGCCAAAAAAGCTTATGCGGTTATTAAAATGATGGAAGACCGCTCGATTCAAATGGGCGTAGATATCCGGACCGGAAATCCGAGTCCGGGAAACATTGAGGGAGGTCTCAGCTCTCTCGAAGAAAAATCACTGGGGGCAGCGACAAAATCAGGCACAACCAGACTGGAAGAGGTCATTGATTATGCGCAGGTACCCACAAAAAAAGGACTTGTATGGATGGATACGCCTGGCCACGACATTGAGCAATTGACGGGGATGGTCGCAGGCGGTGCCCAAATCGTTCTCTTTACAAGTGGAAGAGGCACGCCAACGGGTTCTCCTATTTCACCCGTCATAAAAATCTCAACTAATACACCAATGTTTGACAGGATGAATGAAAATATGGATTTAAATGCTGGTACGATCGTCGATGGTTTAGAAACCGTCGATGAAGTGGGCAGGCGCATCATGGAAGAAATTCAACATGTTTCTAACGGTAAGCTAACAAAAGCCGAGATATTAAAGCAGCATGACTTCGGTATATGGAGAATTGGACCGACATTCTAAAAACGAAAAGGAGCTAAAGATTATGATATCAACTACATTTGCAACAAAGACATATAAAAATTTCATTAATAATGAGTGGGTGGATGCATCTTCTGGAAATACAATCGAAAGCATTAATCCTGCGGACAAAGGACCGGTTGGCTACGTTCAAAGCTCAACCGGAGATGACTTAAACAAGGCTGTAGCTTCTGCACATAAGGCAAAGAGGGATTGGCGCAGGCTCGGGCAGTCTGCACGTGGACAAATCCTTTTCAAAACGGCCAATATATTGGAAGAAAACCTAGATGAGATTGCCGAAACCATGACTCGTGAAATGGGTAAAACGTTACCTGAAGCAAAAGGTGAAACGGCTCGAGGTGTGGCAATCCTCCGTTACTATGCTGGGGAAGGGATGAGGAAAGACGGAGATGTTATACCATCATCCGATAAAGATGCCCTAATGTTTACAAAACGCTCCCCACTTGGTGTTGTCGGGATCATCACGCCATGGAACTTCCCGGTTGCCATTCCCATCTGGAAAATGGCTCCAGCCCTTGTATATGGCAATACAATCGTATGGAAACCCGCTACGGAAGGAGCCGTTACAGCAGCGAAAGTGATGGAATGCTTTACAAAAGCAGGATTCCCCGAGGGAGTAGTGAACTTCATTACTGGTAAGGGAACGATCATCGGTCAAGGACTCATAGATCATCCGCTTTTAAATGCAATCACATTTACTGGTTCTGAAAGTGTCGGTCAGAGCGTAGCAAAATCAGCTTCTTCCCGCGGGATAAAATATCAGCTTGAAATGGGTGGCAAGAATCCAGTCATCGTAACGAAAGATGCGAACATCGACCAAGCTGTCGAGGCGGTCATCAGCGGTGGATTTCGTTCTTCCGGCCAGAAATGCACAGCTTCAAGCCGTGTTGTCGTTGAATCGTCCGTCTATGATGAATTTAAACAAAAACTGGTAAAAGCAGCAGCGGAAATTACAGTCGGCAACGGTCTTCAAGAGGGTATTTGGATGGGCCCATGTGCAAGCGAAAGCCAGTTCAATACGGTGACAGAGTACATTAAAAAAGGCAAGCAAGAGGGTGCAAAACTAATACATGGCGGGGAGATATTAACTGGCGGAGACTACGATAGGGGCTTTTTCATCACACCTGCGATTTTTGAAGACGTGACGACGGATATGGTGATAGCACAGGAAGAAATTTTTGGACCGGTTATCGCGCTTATGAAAGCAACCGATCTTGCCGAGGCGATTGACATGGCAAATAATACGAAATACGGATTGAGTGCATCAATCTTCACATCAAATATTAGCTCGATTCTAGATTTCATCGATGAAATTGAGGCAGGGCTTGTCCGCATTAACGCAGAAAGCGCGGGCGTAGAGCTGCAGGCCCCATTCGGAGGCATGAAAGCATCAAGCACGGGTTCGCGAGAGCAAGGTGAGGCGGCGAAAGAATTTTATACAGCCATAAAAACGGTTTTCATTAAAGGTTCTTAATAAGAGAAAGAGAGGTTTCCATGTTTGAAAACCTCTCTTTCCTCCAAAAAAACATTGCGAGGTGCTTGATGAAAATCACAAAAATTTCTTTATACAAAGTCCCGCCCCGCTGGCTGTTTTTAAAAATCGATACGGATGAAGGCATATCCGGATGGGGAGAGCCTGTTGTGGAAGGACGTGCTGAAACGGTTAAATCAGCAGTTAAAGAACTGACCGATTATTTGATCGGGAGAAACCCGAACGACATTGAAGATATCTGGCAAACACTTTATCGAGGTGGATTTTACCGCGGGGGCCCAATATTAATGAGTGCTATTTCCGGCATTGAGCAGGCACTATGGGATATAAAAGGAAAATACTTCGATATTCCTGTATACCAAATGCTTGGCGGCAAAGCACGTCAAAAAATTAAAGTGTACTCATGGGTTGGAGGAGATCGACCGGTGGATGTCGTTGCTGCCGCAATTGAAAAACAGAATGAGGGCTTCCTTGCTGTCAAAATGAACGCATCAGAAGAAATGAATTACATAGATAGCTTTTCAAAAGTAGAAGCGGTCATCGAACGCGTTGCTTCCATCAGGGAAGCGGTTGGCAAAGACTTTGGCATCGGTGTGGATTTTCACGGGAGGATTCATAAAACGATGGCAAAGGTGATTGTAAAAGAACTCGAACCATACCGTCCAATGTTCATTGAAGAACCGGTGCTCCCGGAAAACAATGAAGCACTTCGTGAGATTGCCTGGCATACTACGTGTCCGATTGCGACGGGAGAAAGAATGTATACACGCTGGGGCTTTAAGCAGCTACTTCAAGATGGTTATGTCGATATAATTCAGCCAGATCTGTCTCATACTGGTGGTATTTTAGAAGGAAAAAAAATTGCCGCAATGGCAGAAGCGTATGATGTAGCGATTGCGCCGCACTGCCCGCTCGGTCCGATGACTCTTGCATCATCCATTCATTTGGACGCAACGACACCGAATTTCATTATTCAGGAGCAAAGCCTTGGTATTCATTACAACGAAGGCATGGACATTCTCGATTATATGAAAAATCCAGAATTATTCGATTATGAAAATGGGTATGTGAACATACCGGATAAACCGGGTCTTGGAGTCGAAATTGATGAAGAAAAAGTGAAGCAGGCAGCAGAGACCGGACATAATTGGAAAAACCCAATTTGGCGTAATGAAGACGGGAGTATCGCTGAATGGTAATAAAAGGAGGAAAAATAATGGACTTTCATGGCATCATTCCACCCGTAGTCACCTTATTTGATGAAACGGGGAACTTGGATATGGAGTTGAATAGAAGGTATATCGACCTATTAATCTCACGGAATATTGACGGTATTTTGTTGATGGGTAGTTCAGGTGAGTTCTCATCACTTACAACAGAAGAAAGAAAATTATATGTACGCGAAATGATCAAGCATATTAACAAACGAGTGCCAGTTATGGTCGGAGTCGGACATACCGCATTAAAAGAGGTGCATGAACTGACTTCTTATGCGGAAGAACATGGAGCGAACGGCGTTCTCGTAGTCAACCCGTATTACTGGAAGCTGTCTGACGAGCAAATATACCGACATTTTTCCAGCGTAGCGAATCATACTAATCTGCAAGTTTTCATTTATAACATACCGCTCTTGACCGGACAAAATTTATCAATCGAATTGATTAAAAAATTGGCCCAAGATCATTCAAACATTGCGGGTATTAAAGAGACGGTCAGCGATTTCGGACACCTTCGTCAAGTGCTGGCGGAAGTGAAGAAAGTTCGCAGTGATTTTCGAGTCTTCTCCGCGTTTGACGAGCATTTGCTTCCGGCTCGAATGATTGGTGCAGCTGGGAGCATTAATGGAAGCGCAGTCTTTGCTCCGGAAATATCCGTACATTTATATGAATCGTATCATAAAGGGGATCTCGCTGAAGCGCAGAAAAATCATCAAGTGATTTCAAAACTGATGGATTTGTACAATTACGGTCCGACATTTTTTACAGCCATGAAAGAAGCCGTTCATCAGCGCTGGTTTGACGTTGCGGCTGGACACCGTGCACCATGCGATGTATACCCTGCTGATTTGAGTGACAAAGTAGCTGCTCTCTTAAAAAATATAGATGTGAAAGAAGGCGTCCAAAAATGAAAGAATCACGCGACTTGCTCGAACAATTAGGCTACCCATCTACTGATCTTAAAGAACTTCCTACATCAACGAAAACATTTCCAGATGGAGCTCAATACCGCATTGAATTACCAAGTGTAGAAGGTCCAGTTGCCCTAAAAGAAACATTGAAAGAAATTGACCGACTTGGTTTGACTATTCACCGGGTCTCTCAGGGCAGCGGCATCATGCTTCAAACGGATGAGGAAATTAAAGAAATGTGTGAAATGACAGCAGAGCGAGGCATGGAGCTCAGTTTGTTTGTCGGTCCCAGGGGTTCATGGGATGTCAGTGCGGGTCCGCTTACGCCAGGAGGTAAATCTCAGGGAATCCGCCATGAAGGTTCCGACCAGCTTGTTTATGCCATGGAAGACTTGAAAAGAGGAGCTGCACTTGGTCTACGCGGTGCGTTAGTTGCGGATGAAGGACTCCTGCTTTTAACGAAAGAAATGAAAAAATACGGACAGCTTCCGGAAGACTTTGTTGTTAAAGTATCGGTTCAAATGGGTTCGGCCAATCCAGTATCCGTTAAATTAATGGAAGACATCGGAGCGGATACCTACAACGTCCCACCTGCATTAACGCTGTCTAAACTTGCAGCGATCCGACAATCAATAAACATTCCAATTGATTTATACGTTGAAGTGCCTGATACCTTCGGCGGCTTTCTTCGCTATTATGAAATACCGGAAATTATCCGTGTATTGGCGCCTGTATATATTAAATTTGGTCTACGTAATCATCCTGATGTATACCCTTCAGGGAAACAATGGGAAAGTACGAACATCTCACTCGCTCAAGAACGTGTACGCCGTGCCGCAATTGGTATTCAAATGATCAAACGATACTATCCTGAAGCAAAAACATCGAAACTCGGTGCAGAAGGACTCGGAATTGCGAGAATCAAAAAGTCAGCAGCAAAATAGAAAATTTTAACAAGAGTAAACCCCTCTTAAATTCAGGTGTTTATTACTATAAAGGAGTGGAGCCCAATGCCCTTTAAAATATTATTAACGGATTACGAATTTGAGCATTTGCAATATGAAGAAGAGGTTTTTCAAGAAAGCGGTCTGGATATCCATTTCATCAAAGCGCAATGCAAGACGGAAGAAGAAGTAATGGAGCAGGCAAAAGAAGCGGATGCAATCTTAAATCAATATGCTCCTATCTCACGCCGAGTTATTGATTCGCTTGAAAACACGAAAATCATTTCCCGTTATGGTGTTGGCGTCAATACAATTGATCTCCATGCGGCTAAAGAAAAGGGGATTATTGTCGCCAATGTACCGGATTATGGCATGGAAGAAGTATCGAATCATGCATTGGCACTTTTACTTTCGTCGGCGCGGAAAGTGACACTGTTAAACAAGGAAGTGAAAAATGGTAACTGGGACTTTAAAGTGTGTGTCCCGATTCATCGTTTTAACGAACAAACGGTTGGGGTTCTAGGCTTTGGCCGGATTCCGCGCCGTTTTATTGAAAAGGTGAAACCGCTCGGCTTTAAAACGGCTGCTTACGATCCTTTCGTATCGGAGGCAGACATGGCTGCTGTAGGGGTTCAAAAAATGGATCTTGACGAAATTATAAGTGTAGCCGATTATTTGTCGATCCATGTGCCCTTAATTGATGATACATACCACCTGATCAATGAGAAGCGCCTTAATCAAATGAAGAGTAATGCGGTCATCATTAACACGGCACGTGGACCGATAATCGATGAAAAAGCACTTTCCAATGCACTTGAAAAAGGGATAATTGCAGGTGCTGCACTTGATGTGACAGAAAATGAACCGGTCCGAATCGATAGCCCGCTACTCACAATGGACAATGTCATCATTACGCCGCACAGCGCCTGGTATTCTGAGGAAGCGATGGTGGAACTTCGTCAAAAAGCAGCAAGAAATATCGTTCAGGTCTTAAAAGGAGAAAAAACACCATATGCAATAACATAAGAAAGGGGAAAAATATGAAAATAGCAACTTTTTCCGTGCAAAACGAACAGCACATCGGTCTAGTTAAAGATGACCAAATTATTAGCTTAACGGCTCTCGGTCCAGAAGAATTTCCTGCTTGCATGAAAAAATTTATAGAACGAGGCAGCGAGTTACGCTCACGTGCTGAACAGTTAATCGAGCAACGGGTAAATGATGATGCAATATTCAAACTGTCAGAAGTAAATATCCTGCCGCCAATCGCAAAGCCGGATAAAATCATTTGCGTAGGACTTAACTATTTTGATCATTGCAAGGAAACCGGGATGGAGCCTCCTGAATCACCGGTCATTTTTTCGAAATATGCTAATGCCATTGCCGGACATAATGATCCAATTGAAATCCCGATTAATTCAAACGAGGTCGACTTTGAAGCAGAGCTTGCGTTTGTCATTGGAAGAGAAGCTAAACATGTGTCAGAAGAAGAGGCTGATGACTACGTCTTTGGCTACACGATTATGAATGATATAAGCGCCCGAGATTTGCAATTTCAGGACGGCCAGTGGTCAAGAGGCAAAACGGCGGACACATTTGCTCCATTTGGTCCTGTTGTCGTTACACAAGATGAAGTGGGGGATCCTCACAATTTAGCAATTTCTCTTGAATTAAACGGTGAAATTATGCAGGATTCAAATACAAGTAACCTAATTTTCACGGTTCCGAAAATCATATCATTTTTATCACAGTCCATGACACTAATGCCAGGTGATTTGATTGCAACAGGCACGCCACCTGGCGTTGGAATGGGACGGAATCCGAAAATCTGGTTGAAAAACGGTGACCGGATGAACGTCAGTATTGAGGGGATCGGCACACTTTCTAATTACGTAAAAGCCTGACAAGAGAGAAAGAAGATGATGATGATATGGATGTTGTAACCATCGGAGAAACAATGACAATGTTTACCCCAAATGAAGAAGGGCCGCTTCGCCACGGCAGATCTTTTTCGATGAAATTTGGCGGTGCGGAATCCAATGTCGCGATCGGATTAAGCCGCCTCGGTCATAGTTCACGTTGGATAAGCCGGCTCGGTGAGGATGAATTTGGTGATGCCGTGCAATCTTTCATTCGCGGTGAAGGCGTTGATGTTTCGTATGTGACACGGGACCCCGATGCGCCTACCGGAGTCTTTTTTAAAGAATTCAGACGGCTGAATGATACACGGGTTTATTATTATCGGAAAGATTCGGCAGCAAGTAAAATGACGGCTGAATTACTATCTGATCTTGCCATTCAAGACGCTGCTTATCTCCATATTACCGGGATTACCCCTGCACTCGGGATTTCATGTCAGTCGCTCATGGATAAAGCGATCCGCATGGCTAAAGAAACTGGAACAAAAATCGTCTTTGATCCGAATATTCGCTTGAAAATATGGGGTGATGAAAATGAAGCACGTCACTTCATAACGAAGTATGCCTCGGAAAGTGACATCGTCATGCCTGGAGTGGCCGAAGCCGAATTTTTATTCGGTTCCCATACTCCGGAGAAATTAGTCGATATTTTTCATGATCTCGGTGTCGAAACAGTTTTACTGAAATTGGGCAAAGAAGGCTCTTTAATTTCCGCCCCGTCTGTACCGAAAACATACGTTCCTGGATTTTATGTGGAACGGGTCATTGATCCCATCGGTGCTGGTGATGCTTTTGCATCCGGTGTACTTTCCGGACTGCTTGATGGACTGCCGCTAGATGAAGCTGCAAGGCGTGGAAATGCCATGGGTGCAATGGCAACGATGGTAAATGGCGATGTTGAGGGTTTGCCGGTCCGTGCCGACCTCGAATGGTTCATGAGTGGCGGCGCAGATGATGTGAGGAGGTAGAAAGGTGGAAAAAATGACTAAACTAGAAGAGCTTAAACATGGGAAGCTGGTCGCCGTCATTCGCGGTGCACGCCCCGATCAAATTATACCAATCGCACGAGCCCTGAAAGAAGGAGGCATCCGAACACTCGAAATCACCGTAGAAACACCTAAAGTTTGCCATTTGATTGAGAGAGTAAAAGCGGAGTTTGGTGATGATATCATAGCTGGTGCCGGTACAGTATTGGATCCCGAAACGGCCCGTGCGGTCATCATGGCAGGGGCGGAATTTATCTTTTCTCCAACCGTCAATGTAAAAACGATTAAAATGGCGAAGCGCTATGGCGTTATTAGCATCCCAGGTGCGCTCACACCAACCGAAATATTGACTGCTTACGAGCATGGAGCTGACATTATCAAAGTTTTCCCCGCAGATGCATTGGGTGTTAGTTACTTTAAAAATCTTAAAGGACCGCTTCCACATATCCCTCTAATGCCAACTGGCGGTGTCAACCTTGACAACCTCGCTTCATTTTTTAAGGCAGGTGCCATCGCTGCGGGACTTGGCGGTTCATTGATCAATCCTGCGAAATTGATTACAGATGAAGATTACACCAGGCTAGCAGAAACGGCAAAAAAATTCTCGGATATCGTACAAAAAAGCTAAAGCTGTCGATGCTTATATGAATATCAGTTCAATAGGTGCTGGAAATGAAAGTATGACTGTATGTTATTTCCTCCTTTCCTACCCATTGTTGTATCGGTTAAATATCCATCAAGAGTGTTATTGCTGATGGACAGTAGATAAATAAAAGACAAAGCAGAAAGGGGAAAAAGTGCTATGTTACTAGAAAAGTACAGTAATCTGCAGGGTATTCTCCAAAAAATGGAGTCGGTTGTGGTCGCTTTTTCAGGAGGAGTGGATAGCACGTTTCTGCTAAAAGTTGCTATTGATACTCTGGGTTATGATAATGTGTTAGCGATTACAGCAGATTCGGAAACCTATCCGACGAGTGAGTTGAAAGAAGCCATTATGCTAACAAAATGGATTGGTGCCAACCATCATGTCATTCAAACTTCGGAGTTAGGCATTCCTGGATATAAGGAAAACAATCAGAATCGCTGTTACTTTTGTAAAAGTAGTTTATTTGACCACCTGCTTCCTATTCTTGAAGAATATGAATTCAATAATATTATTTATGGGGTTATTGCTGATGATGCTAACGAATTTCGTCCAGGCATGAAAGCTGCTAAAGAAAAAGGAATCAGGGGACCTCTTCTAGAAGCCAATTTATTCAAAGAAGAAATAAGAGCATTGTCCAGGCAAGCCGGTTTGCCAACCTGGGATAAACCGTCATTTGCTTGCCTATCCTCACGAATAGCGTATGGCGAAATTATTACGAAGGAAAAATTGACGAAAGTGGATAAATCAGAGGCTTACTTAAAATCACTGGATATTCATCAGGTAAGAGTCAGGACTCATGAGGATACTGCCCGAATTGAAGTTGAACCCGATGATATGCCGCGAGTGCTTCAATACCATGTGGCGATCGCGAAACGGCTGAAGCAATTTGGTTATAAGTATGTATCAATGGATCTCACGGGCTATACAAGCGGAAGTATGAATATGGCGCTTAAAAAGGAAGAAATGTTATGATTGACGATATTTTGGAGCAGGTTCAAAAGGGTTCATTGACAGTTGCGGAAGCAAAGGGAAAACTTGCCTCCTATGAAAATTTAGGGTTTGTAAAAATCGATCATCATCGTAAAAGGAGACAAGGCTTTCCCGAAATTGTGTTTGGAGAAGGGAAGACAGCTGAACAAATTTTAACGATTGTCCAATCGCTGCGGACACGGAATGATTCTGTGCTGGTGACTCGAATTTCTCGGGAAAAAGCAGTATTTGTACAAAAAGTATGTAGTGATTTTGAGTATAACGAGATTGCACGGACACTTGCTTGGGTTAAAGAAAAGCCGAAATCCGTTGATTCATATATTGCCATTGTGTGCGCCGGGACATCGGATTTGTCCGTTGCTGAAGAAGCAGCCGTGACGGCCGAAACTCTAGGTATTCCAGTCAGGCGTATATACGATGTAGGTGTTGCTGGACTGCACCGCCTCCTTGATAATATTGACGAGATACGGGGGGCTACCGTATCGGTTTGTGTCGCGGGAATGGAAGGGGCACTTCCAAGTGTATTAGGAGGCCTTGTCACGAATCCCATTATTGCTGTGCCGACAAGTATTGGTTACGGTGCTAATTTTAACGGTTTATCGGCACTTTTATCGATGCTCAATTCATGCGCATCGGGTGTAAGTGTGGTGAACATCGATAATGGATTTGGTGCAGCCTACAATGCTGCGATTATATACAAACTTGTACATAAAAAGGAGGTCAATTGTGATGAGGACTTTATATTTTGACTGCTTTTCCGGCATAAGCGGAGATATGGTTATTGGTGCGTTGATTGATGCTGGTGCAGACCCTGTACAAATGGAAGAAGAGTTAAAAAAGCTGAGGATAGATGAAGAATATAATCTGTCATGGGGGAAGGTCGTCAAAAATGGCATAACGAGTACTAAATTTGATGTCATTCTTACCAGTAAATCAGAGGAAACACATGAACACAGCCATAGTCATGGACACGAACACAGTCATGGACACGAACACAGTCATGGACATGAACACAGTCATGAGCATGAACACAGCCACAGTCATGGACATGAACATGAACATAACCATAGCCATGTACCTCACAATCATCATGGCAGCCGTACCTACAAACAAATTGTAGAAGCTATCAATGAGGCGAACTTTAATGAATCGGTAACAAACATGTCACTCGCCATTTTTAAGAAGATTGGTGAAGCGGAAGGGCACATACACGGGCTTCCTCTTGATAAAGTTCACTTTCACGAGGTAGGAGCGGTAGACTCAATAATAGATATAATCGGGGCTGCCATTTTAATCGATCAGCTAGGTATTGAAACAGTTCAGTCATCAGCCATTCCAACGGGGTATGGACATATACATATTGATCACGGCATATATCCTGTTCCTGCACCTGCCACTCTTGAAATATTAAAGGGTGTACCGATTGCCTCCATTGATATTCGTTCTGAATTAGCAACGCCGACCGGTGCCGCCATCGCTGCGGTTTTAGCTGAAAATTTCGGCTCGCTTCCACCCATGACCGTCGAATCGATTGGCTATGGTGCGGGAACAAAAACATTCGAAAATCATCCGAACATCCTTCGCATTATTATAGGGGAGATCCAATGAAGCGCCCACCTGATCATGAGCATCTTGATGAACAAATGGTAAAAATGGAAGTGAATCTAGATGATATTTCCGGTGAATGGCTTGGGCATGTAATGGATTTGTTGTTTGAATCAGGAGCAAATGATGTATTTTATACACCAATCTTTATGAAAAAAAATCGACCGGGGGTGTTATTGCAACTTCTCTGTTCACAGCAGGTGATTTCAAAAATGAAGGAGATATTATTTGCTGAAACGACGACTCTCGGTATACGCTACTACCCTCTTACCGTGCACCGCCTTGAGCGCTCTTTTTTCAATGTGAATACTCAATGGGGGGAAGTGACGATGAAGAGAGGGATTCATGAGGGATTAACCTTGCAGCAGGCACCTGAATATGAAGACTGCCGTAAAATTGCCCTACAGAACAATATACCTCTTAAAAGGGTGTATGAAGAAGTATGGAAGTGTCTCGGGGAGGTGGTAGAGAAATGAGTTTGGTGTCGATTCTTACATTTGGATTCCTATTGGGGATAAAGCATTCGTTAGAGCCTGATCATGTTATTGCGGTAGCAACCACGGCAGGAAAAACGAAAAAATTATCGCGTTCCACTTTAACGGGGGTGTATTGGGGAATAGGCCATACTTGTACGCTGTTTCTTATAGGTATGCTGTTCATTTGGATGAAAGGGGAAATTCCCGAATCGTTAAGCATGACGCTGGAACTCGGAGTTGGCATTATGCTTGTTCTGCTAGGGGCGAAAAGTTTATTTAAAGCTTGCCCTAATATCACGAACGACAAAGATAGATTTCGCCCTTTTTTGGTGTCTGCTTTAATTGGGTTCGTCCATGGTCTCGCGGGCAGTGCCGCCATGGTCATTCTAACGATGTCGACCGTAACCGGTATAGGCGAAGGGTCCATCTATATCATTATATTTGGCGCGGGGACGATTATTGGCATGCTGTGCTTTACAACTTTACTAGGCATACCGTTTGCTTTGAATGGAAAAGACATCGTATTAAACCGAATCTTCATCAAACTGGCGGGAGCTATAAGTTTTTCATTCGGACTTTATTATATATACAAATTGGGTGTAACAGAAGGATTGTTTGCAATCTGGGTTAATTGATTTACTTTATCAGCATGAACGGAATCTCAGGCTGTCTGTAACCCATGGACAGTCTCTTTTATATTCATTAATTCATCAAACAATATGTCTTCAAGGAGGTTGCTCAGAAAGAAAAGGGCAACAAATGACAAAAAGGCTTGTCTTTATGGGCACACTTCCATGGACATATCCATGCAAATTTCTGGGTATTTTGTAACGGGTATGAACTTTAAATTATTATTCCGAAAAAATGTTTCGAAGGTTTATAATCATCTGTAGAGGGAGGAAAGGGTGGACAATATATAATAAGACCCTATGACACGGCTAAGCCTTTTTTTAAAGGGATGGTAGTGTCATAGGGTTATTTTTAAAGCACGAAAACCAGGTTTTTACTGTAGGCGTTAGGCAGATATGCGTTTATTTTTCCGTTGGAGAATCCATATTTCTATTGCACCGGAGCCAAGCAATACTCCTGAAACAATGAATATAAGTCCAATGAAATGGGCAGGAACTATGGCTTCATTAAGGAAAAATGCTGCCCCTAACAAAGAGAACAAGGTGTTTAAGTTAAGAAATATCGATGATTCGGCGGCGCCTACCTTACCAATGGCATAATTATAGCTCATGTGTCCGAGGGCAGTGGCAAAAATGGCTGAGAACAAGAAAGCTCCCCAGATGGATGGCGGTGCCGTTGCCAGGGAGGATAAGCCCTCTGGTTCCTTCCATAAGCTGATGGCAAAAAGAATAAAAGACCCGATCAGCATCATATAGCCGGTTAGTAATCGTGGGTCCATTGTTTTTGAGGCTTTATTGATGAGTATGAAACTCAGTGCCTGTGAAAGAATGGAAAGTAAAATATCCACATCCCCCAGATTAATAGAATGAAGTCCCCCACTTCCTGCCATAACGGTAAAACTCACACCTAGCGCACCGCATATAAAGCCAATAAGCCTGATTAAAGTGGGCTTTTTACGAAAAAATATCATGGTCAAGATGACAGTCAAAATGGGTCCCATGCCCAAAATCAGTCCAGCATTTGAGGCTGAAGTCTTCGTCAATCCCTCAGCTAAAAAATAATGATGAAAAACGACACTCAAAAGTGCTCCTCCAAAAACGTAAAGAAGTTCACTTTTTTTAGGAAGACGTATTAATCCAAAGAAGAAAAGAATAATAATGACGATAAGAGAAGCAGTAAAAATTCTCAATGAAGTGATTGTTACGGGCTGAGTATGCGCAACCAATATTTTAATAACTGAGACATTTAACCCCCACGTGATCATAATTCCGGTAAGTAACATGTATATTTTCAAAAAACTCATTCCAAACAACCTTTCATACTTATTTAACAATTGATATATTATACAACTTTCACTAAATTAATAGCAAAGAGTAAAATTTGATTGAAAGCTCAAGGATGAAATATCAGAAGCTCTTAATCATGAAAAAAATGGCAAGAAATAACCCCTTTGATTTTACCTTAATATGGGTTTTTGTTATAAATTTAGTAGAAAAATAATTAAATAAAAATAAAATTACAAATTATCAAACTTTTCTATTGTTTTTGGTAGGGTTTTCATTTACAATTTTCTTATGATTTACCAAACCGGTTTAGTAATAAACTAAATCGATTTAGTAAAAAGTGATATGTTCAATGATTTTCTTTTTTATTTGTAATTGTTCGAAAGAAGGAGGTACTGTATTGTCATCAAAATATGGTGTTTTAACGCTGGGCGACGCCATGATTACGCTAAATCCGGAAGAGACAGGACCTTTAAGATTCGTTACCCGTTTTGAGCGAAAAGTAGGAGGCGCTGAACTGAATTTTGCGATTGGCTGTGCAAGGCTTGGCATGCGGGCAAAATGGATAAGCCGGTTAGGCAAGGATGAGTTCGGTAAAGTTATCTATAATTTCGCTCGTGGGGAAGGCGTGGACATGAGTGATGTTGCCTATGTAAATGGTTATCCAACATCCCTTAACTTTAAAGAAATTCGGGAAGATGGGTCCGGAAAGACATTTTATTACCGCTATCAATCTCCCATTTTAACTTTAAAACCGGAAGATATAACAGAAAAAATGTTTGAAGAGATTGATATAGTCCACCTTACTGGAGTATTTTTGGCTATAGATCCCAAAAATGTGGATATTGCCAAGAGAGTGATGGACATTGCAAAACAAAAAAATATACCTGTTTCTTTTGATCCGAATATCCGCTTAAAGCTATGGTCCATCGAGGAGGCAAGATCAGTTTATTATAAAATTTTTCCATATGTTGATATTTTGCTTACAGGTTTGGATGAAATAAGATTGATCATCGGAACGGACTCTAAAGAATCATTGGCGGAATTCGCAAAGGTCAATGATATTGATCAGCTTGTCATTAAGGACGGGAAACATGGTTCAAAACTTTATAACAAAAATGAATGGCATGAAAAAGACGCCTTCCCTGTTATACCTGTAGATACTGTTGGTGCGGGGGATGGTTATGATGCCGGTTATATTTACGGATATCTTCATGGCTTATCAATTGAAGAAAGATTGACATTCGCAAATGGTGTAGGAGCCCTTGTCACAACTGTTGCAGGGGACAATGAAGGATTACCATATTTGGATGAAGTAATGCCATTCATACAGAATGAGGCCGTTATAGAAAGATGACTAAAAGAAATGAGGGAATGAAATGGCAACAGTTACGATTCAAGCTGAGGAAGCAAAACGATTAGTCATACAACAGCTGACCAAAGTGGGTTTAAATGAAAAGAATGCCGGTAAAATCGCGGAAGTATTGGTTCATGCCGATCTCAGGAATGTCAATTCCCATGGTGTCTTGCGAACAGAGCATTATGTGAACCGTTTACAGGCAGGAGGCATAAATCCGGATGCTCAGATTTCCTTCCAAAAGACAGGGCCCGTTTCAGGTGTAGTTGATGGAGATGATGGATTTGGGCATGTGATTAGCGACGTGGCCATGGACCATGCAATCGAAATGGCTAGGGATAATGGCGTGGGCATGGTGACTGTTTTAAATAGCAGCCATTGCGGAGCACTAAGCTATTTCGTTCAAAAAGCCGCTGAAGCAAAGTTGATTGGCATCGCGATGACACATACCGATAAAATTGTGGTCCCGTTCGGAGGAAAGACATCATTTCTTGGCACCAATCCAATCGCTTACGGAGTTCCTGCCAAAACGAAGAAACCCTTTATTCTTGATATGGCAACTTCCAATGTTGCGCTGGGGAAAATCCTCCAGGCACGCGAAGAGGGAAAGGAAATCCCTGAAGGTTGGGGAGTGGATGAAAATGGAGCTAATGTCACTGACGCGAATAAAGTCGTTTCCCTTTCCACTTTCGGAGGTCCGAAAGGCTATGGTCTATCCGTAATTGTAGATGTGTTTTCTGGATTATTGGCCGGTGCGGCATTTGGCCCGCACATTGGGAAAATGTATGACGACCTTGATAAGAAACGGAAGCTGGGACATTATTTTTGTGTGATTAATCCTTCGTTCTTTACGGATGTTGATATATTTTTAGAGCAAATGGATCAGATGATTGAAGAGCTGCAACAGGTTGAGCCTGCTCCAGGGTTCGATCGCGTATATGTACCGGGTGAGATTGAACAAATCAATGAAGAAAAAAATCTGAAACAAGGTATTACGATAGCATCAAGTGTTTATGAATTTCTTACAAAGTAGGTGGGGAAATGAAAGCGGTTCAAGTTCGGAAAGCTCATGAACTGATCATTCAAGAAGTGGAAAAACCATGCATTTCGAACTCGACGGATGTCCTTGTAAAAGTAAAAAGAGTCGGCATTTGCGGATCGGATATGCATATTTATCATGGTACGAATCCTCTTGCAACACTGCCGCGGGTCGTTGGGCATGAAGTAGCGGGAGAAGTTGTGGAGATAGGTCAAGGTGTTACGGGCATAAAAGTTGGGGACCACGTTGTTATTGAGCCCATCAGTTATTGCGGTGAGTGTTACGCTTGCCGCAAAGGACGCCAAAATGTTTGTGAAAAACTTTCCGTTTTTGGCGTGCATGAAGATGGTGGGATGAGGGAGTGGTTCGTCCTTCCGGAGAAACAATTACATGTTGTGGATTCCGATTTATCATGGGATGAAATAGTATTGGCTGAGCCATACACAATCGGCGCACAGGCCGTTTGGAGAGGCGAAGTGGAGGAAGGGGAAACAGTCCTGATCCAGGGAGCCGGGCCTATTGGAATTTGTATATTAAAGATGGCAAAGCTTCAAGGAGCAACAGTGATGATCACGGATTTAAGTGATGAGCGTTTGGAATTCGCTAAAGAAAGCGGCGCCGATATCACCGTCCATGCCGGAAAAGAAGATGTTCAAAAACGAGTGGAAGAATGGACAAATGGCCAAGGGGCCAACGTCGTCATTGATGCAGTATGCTTGCCGATGACATTTGAATTGTCCTTCGATGTCGTGTCAACGGCGGGGCGGATTGTCGTACTCGGTTTTGATGAACGTCCTTCATCGGTTTCCCAGCTGCCAATCACAAAAAAGGAAGTATCGGTGAAAGGGTCTAGATTGCAAACCGATCAGTTCCCGAAAGTGGTTAAACTTTTAAATGAAGGAAAACTCAGACATGAAGGTTTAGTCACCCATACATTTTCGCTCGATGATATCCAGGAAGCATTTAATTTTGTTGAAAATCATCCCGAACAGGTTCGAAAAGCGATCATCGCTTTTAATTAAGGAGGTGGGTGTTATGGATAAACATTCAATCATACGTCGAATAACGGAAACGAAAGTTGTAGCTGTTATACGGGGGCAGGATGCAAAGGAGGCGGCACAGCTTTCTAAAGCAGCTGTGGAAGGCGGTATACAGGCAATCGAATTGACTTATACAACACCGGGAATTGAAGATGCTTTCAAAGAACTGCAAAATACGGATGCACTATTAGGAGCAGGCTCGGTACTTGATTCTGAAACGGCTCGGCATGCGATTTTAGCTGGCGCCAATTTTATCGTCAGTCCCTACTTTGTCAATGGCGTAGCCGAACTTTGTAATCGATACGGCATTCCCTATATGCCTGGATGCATGACAATTAGAGAAATGGCTACATCATTGGAAGCCGGTTGTGATGTATTGAAGTTATTTCCGGCCAACCATTTTGAACCTTCTTTCATCAAGTCGGTAAATGGTCCACTGCCAAATGTAAGGATCATGCCAACCGGGGGAATTAATTTGGATAACATGAAGGACTGGCTGAATGCGGGCGCCGTAGCAATCGGGATCGGCAGTGACTTGAACAAAGCCTATCAGAATGGCGGCTATGATGCCGCAGTGGAGTTAAGCCGAAAATACATGCAAAAAGTTGCCGAATAATGGAGGTGCACGATGAACATTACATTTAGATGGTATGGGAAAGACAATGATACCGTTACATTGGAGCACATTAAACAAATTCCTGGAGTAAAAGGGATTGTCTGGGCTCTTCACCAAAAACCTGTTGGAGAGGTATGGGAAAAAGAAGAAATTAAAAAAGAAATCGAGTATATCCAATCATTTGGTTTTCACACGGATGTCGTTGAAAGTGTAAATGTCCATGAATCGATTAAATTGGGTAATGAAGACCGCATGATATATATAGAGAAATACAAAGAGACGATCCGGAATCTTTCGGAAGCTGGAGTGAAAGTCATTTGTTATAACTTCATGCCGATCTTTGATTGGACTCGGACTGAAATGTTCCATCCTTTGGAAGATGGATCAACTGCCCTGTTTTATGAAAAGGCGAAAGTGGATACGTTAGATCCACAAGATTTAATTCGTACCGTAACGGAAGCCTCAGATTTAACTTTACCAGGCTGGGAAGCAGAAAAGATGGATAGAATCACTGAATTATTCGAAGCATACAAAACTGTGGACGAAGAGCAGCTGTGGGCGAATCTTGAAATATTCCTAAAAGAAATATTACCTGTTGCCGAGGCTTGCGGTATAAAAATGGCAATACACCCGGATGATCCGCCATGGTCCATTTTTGGCTTGCCAAGAATCATCACCGGAGAGTCGAGCTATGAAAAACTGATCTCGATTTCGGATTCACCATCGAATGCTTTCACCATGTGTACAGGCTCAATGGGGGCAAACCCTGAAAATGATATGGTCCAGGTGGCTAAAAAGTATGCAAACCGTTCGCCTTTCTCCCATATAAGAAATGTGAAGATTTATGAAAATGGTGACTTTGTGGAAACATCCCATCATACCCAGGATGGTTCCATCAATATACAGGGCGTCGTGGAAGAATTGAATAAGCAAAATTATACTGGTTATGTCAGACCGGATCATGGCCGCCATATATGGGGTGAAGTTTGCCGCCCTGGTTACGGTTTATATGACCGAGCATTGGGAATCATGTATTTGCTCGGGTTATGGGATGCATATGAAGCTGGTAAATCAGGTGGGAAATTATGATTCCCATCCATGAAAACTTAACGAACAGGGTGGCAGTGATCACTGGAGGCAGCGGTGTTTTATGTTCCAGAATGGCTGTGGAATTGGCGCGTCATGGTGTCAAGATAGCTATATTGAACAGAACGGCAGAAAAAGGTCAAGAAGTGGTCGAACTCATTGAACAAACTGGGGGGACTGCGATTTCCATAGCGGCAGACGTTTTGGATAGAACCTCATTGGAAAATGCAAAAGGGAAAATAATAGAATCGTTCGGAAGAGTGGATCTATTAATAAATGGTGCGGGTGGCAATCATCCTGATGCCATTACTGCTCCAGAGAAATATGGAGAAGAAGCAGAAGGAAAATCATTTTTTGATCTGGATGAAGATGGTTTCTCCCAAGTATTTGCCAGTAATTTTACCGGTACATTTTTGGCCAGTCAGGTTTTTGGAAAAGAATTATTGCAAGTGGAAGCACCAGTTATCGTAAATGTATCTTCCATGAGCGCCTATGCTCCAATGACTAAAGTACCAGCATATAGTGCCGCCAAAGCTTCGATAAATAATTTTACCATGTGGATGGCTGTTCATTTTGCCGAAGAAGGTTTACGGGTGAATGCCATTGCTCCAGGTTTCTTTTTGACGAAGCAAAATCGGGATCTTTTGCTTAATGAAGATGGCAGCCTGACGGCAAGATCTAATAAAATCATTACTTCAACACCCATGAAGCGTTTCGGGCAGCCTGAAGATTTACTTGGTACCTTGCTTTGGCTCGTTGATGAATCCTATTCGGGCTTTGTCACAGGAATTACGGTACCGGTCGATGGGGGCTTCATGGCATACTCAGGTGTTTGAATTCAGGTCCAATAATAAGGCAAACAAGTGAACGTGAACGTGATTAAATTAGTTCCACGGTATGGGAAATTGACTTTTTTACTGCATCAGAAGGTGATTGTAAAGCTTTCCTTATTATAATAGAATATTCCTTATATATCTAAGCCATTTTGGTAATAAAGAATTGAAACCACACGACAGGAATGAATGAAATGAAAACCATTACAATTACTGATGTCGCCAATCACGCGAAAGTATCAAAAAGCACAGTTTCCCAATACTTGAACAAACGTTATGAATATATGAGTGAAAAAACCAGGAAAAAGATTGAAGAAACAATAGAAGAGTTAAACTATCAGCCTAATATAATAGCGCGCAGTTTAAAACAAAAATCCACTTTTACCGTTGGGGTAGTGGTTGCCAATATCCTTCACACGTTTTCAACGCAAGTTATTAGAGCAATAGAAAACTACTTTTATGAACAAGGGTTCCACATTATCGTTTGCAATGCAGATGACAATCCTGAAAAGGAAAAGAATTATATTGAAATGCTAAGGGCTAAACAAGTGGATGGGATCATCATTTTCCCCACAGGGGACAATCTTGATTTATATCAACGTATGAAGAGTGATCAATTCCCGATTGTTTTCATGGATAGGACAATCGAAGAATTGAATATTGCTACAGTCATGCTCGATAATCACCTTGCTTCCAAGTTGGCGGTCGATCGGTTTATTGAAAAGGGTTTTGAAAACATTGCAATCATAACCACTTCAATAATACGCGATATCAGTCCTCGAATCGAACGGATTCAAGGGTACAAGGATTCGCTCGAGTCACATGGGATACCATTCCATTCAGAATATATTAAAACTGTGAATGCAAATGAAATTCCGATTGCACTTTCAGAATTTTTCGAATTGGAAAAGCCGCCTCAAGCCATTTTGGCAGGAAATGATATCGTACTTAATGAAGTATTGCGTTATATGAAACAGCACGAAATCAATATACCTGATGACATAGCTGTCATAGGAATCGATGATGTTCCGTATGCCAGTTTCTATACACCGACCATTACAACGGTTAATCAGCCAGCCATTGAAATGGCCAACTTGGCAGCAGAGTTACTGCTTAGTCAAATCAATAAAACAGGAAAAGAGGATACAAGCGTCCATCGTTTGAAACCGACTTTGCTTTCAAGGAATTCTTGCTAGAACCGGATGTAAGAATTCCTGTGAAAAAGAAAGCGCTTTTTTTACGGGGATTCTAAACCGATTTAGTTATGGGTCATTTAGGCTTTACTCATGGATATTAAATGGAAACGTTTCCAAAAATGCTGCTGCATTTATGGAAATGTATAGGGGGGTACTTTATGTTTTCAAATGGTAGAGGAATGGTTATCGTTTTCTTGTTCTTGGCAGGGGTAATAAATTATCTGGACCGATCTGCACTGTCCATTGCAGCTCCGTTCATCCAAGATGATTTATCCTTAACGGCAACACAGATGGGAATTATCTTTAGTAGCTTTTCAGTTGGTTATGCCGTATTTAACTTCCTTGGAGGCATGGCTTCCGATAAATGGGGAGCAAAGCTTACGCTTTTCGTGGCGATGATCGTTTGGTCTTTATTCAGTGGTGCACTTGTGCTTGCTGTCGGTTTTGCAAGTATGATAGTCATCCGCATCCTCTTTGGTATGGGCGAAGGCCCTCTCTCGTCAACCATCAATAAAATGGTGAATAACTGGTTCCCGTCAAATCAACGGGCATCTGTCGTTGGTTTGACGAATAGCGGGACTCCCCTTGGTGGCGCCATCGCAGGTCCGATAGTCGGATTCATTGCCATCTCATATGGATGGAGAGTTTCTTTCATTGCCATAATGATAATTGGGCTTATATGGGCGGTTTGCTGGTGGAAGTTCGTTAAAGAAAAACCACAACAGTCAAAGGAACAGAAACATACAGGAAAATCTTATGTAGCGGCAACATCGGAAGGAAAGGTGAAATTCACCTTTTATTTAAAACAAAAAACGGTTTTATTTACAGCTCTAGCCTTTTTTTCCTACAACTATATTCTCTTCTTTTTCTTAACTTGGTTTCCAAGCTATTTGGTGGATGCACGAGGCCTAAGTGTGGAAAATATGAGTATCATTACAGTGATTCCTTGGATTTTTGGATTCATCGGACTTGCTTTGGGTGGATTCGTTTCGGATTTCTTCTTTAAAAAATTCGCTCAAAAGGGTGTTTTATTCTCACGTAAACTGGTGCTTGTAACATGTTTGTTCTTATCGGCAGTATGTATCGGTTTTGCCGGACTTGTATCCACGACGTTCAGTGCGGTAACGCTTGTCGCACTTTCCGTCTTCTTCCTATATTTGACTGGTGCCATTTACTGGGCAATCGTCAACGATGTCGTAGACCCTGGTAATGTTGGATCTGTTGGAGGTTTTATGCATTTCTTGGCAAATACAGCAGGAATCATCGGACCGACGTTAACAGGATACATCGTCGATACCTCAGGCACATACACGGTTGCATTCTTGCTTGCTGGCGGATTGGCCATCGTTGCGTCGCTAGCAGTCATCCGTTTTGTACGCCCGATAGTAAAGCCTGCGTAATAGATTGTTAGAATGGAAGTGTCTCCCAAAGGGAAGATACTTCCATTTTTTATGTGTAATAGGCATCCCTAGCGGATCCGATTTTCTTTTCGAAAAGTAGCTGGTGTCTTTTCATTGTATTTTTTAAAAGTGCGAAAAAATTGGGGCATGCTTTCAAAACCACACATTTCAGCAATATGGGCAATCGTGTGATTCGTTTCCAGTAAAAGTTCCTTTGCCTTGATGATTCTTTTCGTATTTAAATAAACGATTAAGCCAATTCCAGTCGTTTCCTTAAAAACCCTGCTGAAGTGAGCGGGACTGACCAAAGCTTTTTGTGCAAGAGCTGTCAAAGTCAATGCTTCATCGATATGTTCATTAATATAAATTAAGATATCTTTGATCCATTCTGAACGATAGCTATTGCCCTCTGGTAAATCTTCTTTGCCATTTATCCGGGTACGGTATAAATCAAGTATGATTTGATGAACGGTCAGCAAACAGGCATGCCTCGAGCCTATTGATTGGCTAGTTGTTTCTTGCAGGATGAGCTGTAGCTGTTCCTCCAGCTTTACTTGTTTCTTTTGCGGCAATGATATTTTATAATTCTTACTCTTTTTTGTCAGGTCAAACAAATGTAAATATGAAAAAGAATCATCAACCATATCTTTATATATCAATGTGGGACTGAAAAAGATGATCGTGGAGGTAACAGGGTCGTCCTTATTGGGTAAAGCCCTATGAATCGTATTATTAGGGATCAGGAATACATCCCCTTGTTGCATATCATAAAACACATCACCGATGAAAAAGGTACCCTTACCGCTGTAAACATAAACAATTTCATAATAGTCATGCATATGATCGGACAATTCATTCTGTGGACTTTTCGTATCTTGATAGACAAATGAAAATGGGAAGAGTAAATCATGGTTTAATGCAATATGAATTTTTTTCATTTCGTTCAGCTCCTGAAAGTATAATACAACAAGAATGAGTATATTTATAGCAAAATATGCAATTTATATTTCAAAAATTGATGTTAAAATTAAAATAGATTTAAAAATAAAAAAATTAAAATGGAAAATGAAAGGGCTTTCCGGATGGATTGACGTTTGGTTTTGAACGTCTTCACTCATGAAAAGGAGGGGACAAAATGAATAAATTTGTTCAATTGCATTCAAATGATGATGTTGTTATTTCCTTGGAGGGGATACATAAAGGACAGAGCCTCCAGATTCAAACGGAAGACAGGGGAATGATCCATATCAAGGCAAATGACAACATTCCTAAAGGACATAAGATGTTAGTGAAACCGGTTAACCGAGGCGAGGACGTAATCAAATTTGGCTACTCGATCGGAAAAGCTAAAGAAAATATCTCCATTGGAGATTGGGTTCACACCCATAATCTAGCATCCGGTTTGCATGGTATATTGGATTATTCCTATCAACCTAGCATTCAAGATACAAATGAGCCAAGTCAAAATCATACCTTCCAAGGATATATCCGTGAAAATGGGGAAGTGGGTATCCGGAATGAAATCTGGATCATCAATACGGTTGGTTGCATCAATAAAACCTGTGAAGTTCTCGCTAAAATGGGAAATGAGCAGTTTAAAGATCGTCAAATCGATGGGGTTCATCACTTTTCTCATCCATACGGTTGTTCTCAATTGGGTGATGATTTGACCCATACGCAGAAACTATTGGCTGCCTTGGCTCAACACCCAAATGCAGCAGGGGTTTTAGTTGTAGGGTTAGGATGTGAGAACAACCAAATCGAAGCATTTAAAGAAGCCATAGGTGAATTTCCTCCAAATCGCATTAAATTTTTAAAAGCCCAGGAGGTTCAAGATGAATTGGAGATCGGCTTACGTTTAATGGGAGAATTAGTGGAATATGCCGAAGGCTTCGTACGCCAGACCGTACCGGTTTCAAAGCTGAAAATAGGCTTGAAGTGCGGGGGCTCAGATGGTTTTTCAGGTATTACCGCTAATCCATTGGTTGGTGCTGTTTCCGATCTTATTGTAGAAAATGGCGGGACCACCATATTGACAGAGGTTCCTGAAATGTTCGGAGCGGAAACGATATTGATGAACAGGGCAAGGGATGAAGAAACCTTTAAGAAAATCGTTGACCTTATTAATGATTTCAAACAGTATTTCATCCGCCATGATCAGGAAATTTATGAAAACCCTTCACCTGGAAACAAGGAGGGCGGCATAAGTACGCTGGAGGAAAAATCACTTGGGTGCACGCAAAAAGGCGGCCATGCAACTGTAGTGGATGTTAGTCCATATGGTGAAAGGGTAGTGAAGCATGGATTGAATTTAATCAATTCTCCTGGAAATGACCTGATTTCGGTGACGGCCTTGGCAGCAGCGGGTGCACATATCGTTCTATTCACTACTGGAAGGGGAACGCCATTTGGCGGACCGGTGCCAACTGTGAAAATAGCAACGAATTCAGATTTAGCCGATCGTAAAAAACACTGGATCGATTATAATGCAGGGCAGTTGATTGAAGGTCAAAAGATCGATGAATTAAAGCTTGATTTATTCCAATACATTCTTGAACTTTCATCAGGTAAAAAGAAAACGAATAATGAAAAATTCGGTTATAGAGAGATAAGCATCTTTAAAGAAGGCGTCATTCTCTAACAGGTGTACATATTTATTAAAATATCAAAAAGGAGTGTTATTCAGTGAAAAGTATCGTTTGTGAACAACCTTTTGAATTTAAGATGATCGAGTCGGAAAAGCCGGTTCCAAATTCTGGCGAAGCTTTGGTTCGTGTGCGGCGAATAGGAATTTGCGGTACGGATATTCATGCCTATGGTGGTAATCAACCCTTTTTTAGCTATCCTCGAATACTTGGACATGAATTATCCGGTAATATCGAATCCATACCGGAGAATGAATTGGGGCTGAATGTCGGGGATCAAGTATCGATCATCCCCTATATGGAATGTGGAAAATGCCTGGCTTGCAGAAGTGGAAAAACGAACTGCTGTACGGATATGAAAGTGTTGGGTGTACATGCTGAAGGCGGCATGAGTGAGTGGATTACGGTTCCTCATGATCATTTGGTGAGAACAGAGGGTCTCACACTAGACCAATCCGCAATGATAGAGCCTTTAAGTATAGGGGCTCACGCAGTTAGGCGCGCTGCCCTTCAAAAAGGGGAATTTGCCCTTGTAATTGGTGCTGGACCAATTGGCTTGGGAGTCATGGCATTCGCTAAAGAACAGGGTGCGAAGGTGATCGCAATGGATGTAAATAATGAACGCCTTGCATTTGCTGGCAAATGGGCAAATGCCGATTATACGTTGAACGTTTTGGAGAATCCAATGGAGAAATTAGCCCAATTGACGAATGGAGATATGCCAAGCGTGGTATTTGATGCGACAGGTAATGCTAAGTCAATGATGGATTCATTTAAATATCCTGCTCACGGCGGAAGACTGATTTATGTAGGTTTAGTTAAAGCGGATATTTCCTTTAATGATCCTGAATTCCACAGTAAAGAGCTTACATTAATGGGAAGCCGTAATGCAACAAGGGATGACTTTGATTATGTCGTAAATACGCTGAAAAAAGATTTGTTGGATATGAGCAAGTATATTACACACCGCACACATTTGGATGAAATGATCAATCAGTTTGAAGGGTGGTTAACTCCTGAAGCTAAAGTGATCAAGGCCATTGTCGAAATATAAGCATTTGGTACGCTGTCATAAGGAAACCACATAAAACGCAATCCGAATTGGATATTTTTAATAGAAAGGAGTTCCTTGATCATGAACCTAAATAAAGGTCAACTGAAGCGTCTGAGTAAACATACAAAAGCTGTCCAAAATTCACATATGATGGATTTTCCCATAAAAGTATTGCAGATTGGAGAGGGAAATTTTCTTCGAGGCTTCTTTGATTGGATGATTCATGAATGTAATAAACAAGGACATTTCATGGGAAGTATTGCAGTTACCCAGCCCCGCCCCGCCGGAAAAGGGAAAATGGAGGAAGTGAAGCGGCAAGATGGCCTGTATACATTAATGCTACGTGGTTTTCACCAAGGCGAGAAAGTGGAACATACAGAGATCATTTCCGTTTTTTCAAAGGTAATTGATCCATATGACGAATGGATGGAATTTTTAGCTCTATCAGAAAATCCTGAATTGGAATTTGTAGTTTCCAACACGACTGAAGCAGGGCTCAAATACCAGCCGATTTCTTTGGAAGAAGGAAAGCCGATTGAATCTTTTCCAGGAAAGCTGACTGCTTTTTTGTATCATCGTTATCTGCATTTCAATGGAGATGCGAAAAAGGGACTGATCATGCTTCCATGTGAGCTTTTAGAGAGGAACGGTGATTCATTGAAGCAATATGTTCTTAAGCATAGCAGGGATTGGGATTTACCAAAGCCATTCATGGAGTGGGTGGACCGGGACAACCTATTCCTAAACTCGCTTGTAGACCGTATCGTTACAGGATTCCCAGCCAATGAGTCGGACAACCTATTTACGGCATGGGGATATAAGGATACTCTGCTAAATACGGCTGAACCCTACCATTTATGGGCTATTGAAGGTGACCCTTGTATTGATCAACGTCTTCCTTTACAACAATCCGGCCTGAATGTGCATTGGGTAAAAGATTTGACACCTTATCAAATGAGGAAGGTAAGGATACTTAATGGTTCACATACCTTGTTGGCTCCTTTAGGCATTTTATCTGGATTGGAAGAAGTAAAACAGGCAATCGATCATCCGGAATTCAGCCAATTTCTGAGCAATGCCATCGAAAAGGAAATAATTCCTTCATTACCTTTTGATCAAAATGAGATGATGCAATATGGGGAAAGTGTTCTTGAGCGATTTAAGAACCCTTTTGTACATCACCTCCTGGCCGATATTTCGCTGAACAGTATTTCGAAGTTCAAGGCTCGTCTCCTGCCTACCTTGGAGGAATATCACAAGGCGAAAGGCAGGCTGCCTGACTGTATCGTAAGAGGTTTTTCGGGCTTGATCCGATTTTATAGAGTTAACGAAACCAAGGGGAGTTATATGGGTAAAAGCTTTGCGGGTAAAGTCTATGTCGTTAAAGATGATCTAAAGGCTATTGAATTTTTCAGGGAACAATGGCTTCGTTATGAGAGGGAAGAAATCCCGCTTAGGAAATTGGTAGAGGCAACGTTAAGTAATCAATATCTATGGGGGAAGGATTTGAGCGATATCCCGAACCTTGGAAACGAATTATGCCAATATCTAGAAAGGATGATTGACTGAAATTATCCGTTGAAAGGATTTGGGCAAGGTTAAGTTCATGAATATCATTCTGATCTATTATTTTTTTCTTTATTTTATTTGTATTTTTGGTATACTGAATGAGTGATATTTTTTCTTGGTAGTTTCCTAATGGAAAGATATTAAAAGAATTACATATTCTTCTTTCCCGTGAAGGGGAGTAGCGTCAGGGATAACCTGAAATAAAGTCGTCATTACGTGGGAATCCCACCGGCTTTATTGGCCTAATTCATTTAGTGCTTAGCGAGACCTTTGCCATTTATGGCAGAGGTCTCTTTATTTTTGTGAAAAGGAGGAATTTTTGTTGGATTTTTTAACAGGTGAATTCATTTCAGGACTTTTAGCGATTATTATGATAGATTTGGTTCTAGCCGGTGATAATGCGATCCTTATTGGATTGGCTGCAAGAAAGCTTCCAAAAGAACAGCAAAAAAAGGTGATAATATGGGGAGCGGTCGGCGCAATTGTGATAAGGATCATTGCAACGCTGCTGGTCGTTTGGCTCTTAGAGGTGCCGGGACTGCATTTAATAGGGGGATTACTTCTTGTATGGATTGCTTATAAGCTCCTTATTGATGAAGAAGAACATGATGTGAAGCCAGCAGACTCGATGTGGGCTGCTATAAAAACCATCATTATTGCAGATGCTTTGATGGGATTGGATAACGTCCTAGCTGTGGCAGGTGCATCGCATGGTAACTTCGCTTTAGTCGTAATCGGTTTGCTTGTATCTATCCCAGTAGTGATGTATGGAAGCACATTAATCCTGAAACTGATAGAACGCTTCCCATTCATCATAATAATTGGTGCGGGAATACTAGGCTGGACTGCTTCTAAAATGATCGTAGCTGAACCTTTCATGCACGACTACTTTGCAAATCCCTTCATTAAATATGGATTTGAAGCAATAGTGGTGATTGGAATTCTGTTTGCCGGGATTTCAAGACAGAAAAATATAGAAAAAGACAAAGCAAACAGAGAAAAAATGCAAATCGAACGTAATGGATAATTGATACAAAGAGACCTTTCGAAATGAAAGGTCTCTTCTTTTTGTCTGTTCCTTATAAGTACAAAACAAAAAAAGGATGTACCAAAGCCCGCACTTTGGTACATCCTTTTACGAATTAGGTTACGATAATATGAACGTTAATCATGATATCAAAGCCAATTGAGCATATGGAGCATTCTCTCAATTTATTAGTTTAAGTTAATCCATACACTTTTGACTTCCGTATAATTATCCAATGCATAACTGCCCATTTCCCGACCGATTCCACTTTGTTTATAACCGCCAAATGGAGAAGCTGCATCAAATGCGTTATAGCAGTTTACCCAAACTGTACCTGCTTTTAATTCATTAGCCACATAATGGGCTTTTTTTACATCCTGGGTCCATAAACCTGCAGCCAATCCATATTCTGAGTTATTTGCACGGTTTATCACATCATCCAAATCGTCAAAAGGCATCGCAGCTACTACAGGACCGAAGATTTCTTCTTTAGCGATTGTCATTTCATCTTCAACGCCTGCAAATATTGTAGGCGTTACAAAATAACCCTCTCCTTGTCCGTAATTGCCTCCGGTAACCACTTCAGCTCCTTCAGACTTTCCTTTTTCAATGTAACCGCCCACTCTTTCCATTTGCTCACTGGATACCAAAGGCCCTATCTGGGTAGATGGATCAAGACCTGCCCCTTGTTTAATGTTTTTTGCATGGGACACTAAGTCAGCTACCACGTTATCATAGGATTTCTTTTGAATGTACAGGCGGGAACCGGCACAGCAAACTTGCCCTTGATTAAACATGATGCCCATTAAAGCTCCAGGAATGGCTTTACTCATATCTGCATCCGGTAAAATGATATTAGGTGATTTCCCGCCTAATTCCAACGAGATTTTTTTCACCGTTCCCGAAGCTTGGCGCATGATCATTTTCCCTACTGAGGTTGAACCGGTAAAGGCAATTTTATCGACATCAGGATGGTCTACAAGCGGTGACCCTGCTGTTTCACCAAATCCAGGTATGACATTGAGAACGCCAGGAGGAAAACCTGCTTCAAGCGCCAATTGACCTAAATATAATGCTGAAAGCGGCGTTTGCTCCGCTGGTTTTAAAACGATCGTACATCCGGTTGCAAGGGCTGCTCCTAATTTCCATGCGGCCATTAGTAAAGGGAAATTCCAAGGGATGATCTGCCCTACCACCCCGACTGCTTCATGACGGGTATAATTGAAGTAATTCCCGGCAACAGGTATGGTTTGTCCCACTATCTTAGTGGTCCATCCAGCATAATAACGGAAGTGATCAATTGCAAGGGGGACATCGGCATTGGTGGTTTCGCCAATCGGCTTGCCATTATCCAGGGTATCCAATTGTGCTAACGCTTCTTTATGTTCCTCCATGAGGTCCGCTAATTTATAAATGAGGCGACTGCGTTCCGATGCACTCATTTTTTTCCATGGACCGTTGTCGAAAGCCTTACGGGCTGCTTTAACTGCTTTATCTACATCTTCCGGACCTGCTTCACTTACAACCGCTAAAACCTTGCCGTTTGAAGGATCGAGGGTCTCAAAGGTTTTTCCTGAAGCAGCTTCCACCAATTCCCCATTTATCAAAAGCTTTTTAGTGCCCTTCAAGAATTCCTGCACTCTTGGATTAAGCTTAATCGTTTGTTCCATGTATAATACCCCTTTTCATTTGGATTTTATGTTCGATATTTGTTCGGACGATGGCGTTCCTCTAAGTAAAAGAATCAAGCATAAGCTTATGATTTTGATACCATTCTCTTGGGCTGACTTGCAGCAAGACTGAATATCTTAAAAAACTGGATTACTTGACTTCTTTCCCCCCTTATCATAAAGAATCAATTTCTCGACATGTAATTATGCAAGACTTATGCCATAACAAAAAAACCAATTAAACCAGCTAAAGAAGGTGCTGGAGGTACATGGGAAGGTAGCAAACTGTTCCATATTGGAACAGGAAGTTGTACCAATATGAAACAAAAAAGTTCAGTAGCTGGCATAATGCGTTTTCATTTTGGTGGATATCTGAATTTTCTGTTATAATAAAACGGAATGAACGAACCCTAAATGCTCTGAAACTTTGGTTTACAAAGAGTTTCATTGATGAAATTGAATAAAAAACAGTGGCAGATTTACTGGATTATACATACGGGAGGATTATTCAATGTCTGTTAATATAAGCGCGGATAAAGGAACCGTACCGGCATTTATTCAACAATCATGGCAGCGGTGCATTTCGAAGGGACTTCAGCCAAGCATGATGGATAAGGAAGATATGCTTGGTGCATTTGAGTTGGCCGAATATCACGATCGATATGCGGAACTCCTGTACCATTCTGCTCCCATTTTAGAAGAAGTTTATCATTCGATTAATGGTTTGGAGTCCATTTTATTACTTGCTGCTCCTGAAGGATATATCATCGAAACAGTTGGGGATCCAGCTTTCATTCGACATGCAAATAATGTTTCCCTGAGAAAAGGGGCCAATTGGCTGGAGGGTTCAAAAGGAACAAATGCAATAGGTACTGCCATAGTAGAGAAAAATCCTGTACTTATTCATGGCAGTCAACACTTTCATCAGGATAACCATTTCCTTACTTGTGCCGCATCGCCCATTTATCACCCTGAGGGACATCTGCTTGGTGTTCTGAATTTAAGCAGTCATCAACAGAATTATCATCCTTTTTCCATTAGTTTAGTTCAGAGGGTGGCTGATAGCATCAAACAAGCACTCTTATTGTCACATACACAAAAAAGGGAGAAAAACCTTTATTTTATATATGATTCATACCCTGATCCGTTAATTACCCTTGATAAAGAGGGGGAAATTACAGATTTCAATATAGCGGCGTCACAGGTTATCGGCACAATGGAAAAACCAGTATCGAATATAATATCAGGAACAGACCCACTTGCTTTAGAACAGAAGGTTACAATTAAAGACCAGGAATTCCTGGTTCAAACCCTTGGCAAAAATATAGAGCATCAATCCTCCGTGATCGTAAGGTTAAAAAAACAAAAATTGATTGATGGTTTAAAAACTAATCGTTATCAATTTACCGATATAATAAGTAATGATCCGCAAATGAATCAAACCATTTCCATTGCTAAAAGAGCTGCAGCGCTTGATATCAGCCTGTTAATCACTGGGGAGAGCGGAACGGGAAAAGAACTGTTCGCTCAATCCATTCATGGGGTTAGTTTAAGAAGTGATAAGCCCTTCATCGCCATCAATTGCAGTGCAATTCCCGAAAACTTATTGGAAAGTGAGTTATTTGGTTATGAAAAGGGTGCCTTTACTGGCGCAAAAAGCGGCGGGCATAAGGGGAAATTCGAAGCTGCAGATGAAGGAACCCTGTTTTTGGATGAAATCGGGGACATGCCGCTTAAAGCTCAAGCGACTCTGCTCCGCGTACTTCAGGAACGATGTGTGACACGTATCGGAGGACATGCTTCCATTCCAATCGATGTAAGGGTCATTGCTGCCACCAACAAAGACTTACAAAAGGAAATTGAAGCTGGAGAATTCCGTGCAGATCTATTTTTCCGACTTTGTGGATTATCTTTAAAACTTCCAAATCTAAGGAATCGTAAAGATTTATTGCTGTTAGCAGAATCTATTTTAACGGATCTACCTTATAAGAGCGAACATACCGAACTAACTGACGAAGCTAAAACATTCATTTTGGAATATTCGTGGCCAGGTAATTTCCGTGAATTGCAAAATGTACTGGGACAGGCTGCATTCCTAGCTGATAGTGGCCCGATTACAAGGGAATTGCTTGCGGCACTTTGTCCTGTTTCTTCCATTACACATGAGGAAGGGGCAAATGCCGAGCGTGAACCAAGAAACTTTCAAGAACAAGAAATCCTACTTATCAGGAATGCATTGGAACGAACAAGCGGGAATATCAGTAACGCAGCGAAACAACTAGACATCGGCCGTAATACGCTATATAGAAAAATGAAAAAATATGGAATCAACTTTCAAAAGTAAGAGACTCTCAGTATATAAAAAATAAGAAGAATCTTTTTATGACAATTTCAGCTTCCCGACCTGATTTGGTCGTTTCTTTGTTAGCGCAAGTAACTTAACTATATGCGGAATAGCATACCTGTCTCCTTATAAGCTGCAAATAATGAAGTGCAGGATATCAAAATCTCATATAGAATGATGTTATTGCTGTAGTAACTAAATTCCGCAAGGGGATGTGTGGTCAATAGTATGGAGTTGTCATCTGAACATAAGAAGTATAAACATGTATTGATACAATATTTGGAAGAAAATGAATCTGTATTTTTAAATGAATGGAACGAGACGATTAAGATCAATGAAATAGACCCCTACAAAGAAAGAATAAGGGAAAATGGTTATGGGATGTACTCACTGGTCATCCAAACGTTCAAGGAGGTATTTTCTGATGATGTGCTGATAAAATTGGCTTACCAGGTTGCAAAAGAACGTCTTGAAGCAAATATCAACATTGGGGATTTTCTATACAATATCAATTTGGGGAGAAATATTTTAATCAGAAATGTCTTTGGCGCCAGTATCCCAATTAAATATATGCAGAGATTCATTAATGACATTAACCTGCACTTTGATACGTTCAGCTACCATGCAGTAACTAGATATACGAATCTTACAAATGAAGTGATTGAGGAAAAAAAGTCTTATATTAGTGAAAACCACAAAGATAAATTAGCGGTACTGGGTCAAATATCATCAAGCTTTGTACATGAGTTCCGTAACCCTCTTACAGCGATCATGGGGTTCAATAAATTACTGAAGAGGGAGAATCCCGACTTGAAATATTTGGATATCATTGATTATGAGTTAAATCAGTTGAATTTCAGGATAACCCAATTCCTCCATACCTCTAAGTCTGATTTTAATGAGGAACAAAGAGAGGTAATTTCCGTATTAAAGTTAATTGAAGAAATACAGGAATTGACTTATGCAAATATTGTGGATGCCAGCGTTAATGTGGAAATAGATATTTATCCAAACTTCGTCATGACAGCGAGCAAGGATGGGTTAAAACAAGTGTTCCTGAATCTCTTTATAAATTCCATTGATGCCCTAAAGGATAAGGAACATCCTAGAATTTTGAGGATAAACTCTTTAATTGAGGCGAATGAAAGAATAATTCGAATTTCAAATAATGGACCGGCCATTGCCAGTGAATTGATCGAATCTATTTTTGAGCCCTTTGTCACAACGAAAGAGTTAGGAACGGGAATTGGATTATACGTGTGTAAAAAGATCATAGAAAGTAATGATGGATATATGAATTGTGTCTCCGATGAAAATTTAACCACATTCAGCATCCATTTCCCTGAAGTTCAGAACTGAATCATACATGTTTCATACATATCAGTAGGGTAATTTTCATACAGCTTTACATACATATCGAATTTTTTCGAAGCTTGTAAACATAGAGTTTTAATGATTGGAAGGAGGGCATTAGGGTACTGCCGGTATTTTACATAAAACCATTCTCAATAAAAAAATCTGTTTGGAAGATGCCAAGAAATCACAATTAGGATTTTAGCATCTTCTTTTTTATCCCTGTATTGTATTTTTCAGTATATATGTGTCGAAACAGTAAAAGAAAACAAATAAATTGTCATTTTTTGATTCGATTATGAATCAAAAAGGGTCGATAATTAATGTTTGAATCGAAAATTGAATTTGTAATTCAATATTGAATCGTTTTAAATACTTAAAAGCGTTAAACCCTAATAAAATAACTATCCTTTTTTTGGCATGGTTATTGCTTTTATTTATATATGTATAAAATTTTAGTGAGAGAGGGTGCTTTTATAAAAGGAAGAGTGAGGTAAGAAAGGATAGAGCTGGATACCTATATTTTTACATAAAAGGACTGCACTTAACAAAGCAAAAAATGCAAAAACAGCAAGGTTCTTTGTACTCTCCATTGAGGTGCTGATGATAGGAAAGAGGGAGTATAAATGGAAAAGCGGTTACGGTTCATAAAGTAAACGCTGTCCAATATACATATATCGATAGTGAAGTTGGCCTCATTAAAAACTAATGATGAAACGGGAATAGGACTGAAAACATGATTTTTGAATGAAAGATTACTACTAAAGCACCCATGTGCAGTGGTTTACTGCTAACAAAACGGTAATTAGACAGTTTTAAAGGATGGTGACAATAGTGGCACTTCAAACAAATGAATTGAAACATGGTCTTAAGACCAGGCATGTCACAATGATTTCTATTGGTGGGGTAATTGGGGCAGGACTATTTATCGGAAGTGGAACAATAATAGAGTCAGCTGGGCCTGGTGCTATTTTATCGTATATAATCGCAGGATTGATGATCGTGCTTATAATGCGCATGCTGGGTGAAATGGCTGTGGTAAATCCTGATAGCGGATCCTTTTCAACATATGCGCATCAAGCATTTGGTCCCTGGGCCGGATACACGATCGGCTGGTTATACTGGTTCAATTGGGTTATCATCATTGCTATTGAAACTACGTTATTGGGTACTATGATTCATGATTGGTTTCCTGGTATTCCAATGTGGGCTGCTAGTCTAGCCTTTCCTATATTAATGACGATTACGAATATCTATTCAGTCAAAGCTTATGGGGAATTTGAATACTGGTTAGCTTTCATGAAAGTGGCGGCCATTGTAATATTCCTCTTCCTGGGTGCCGCCATGATTTTCGGATTTGTTCCGGGATTTGATTCACCAGGACTTTCAAACATTTCTGGAGATGGAGGATTTTTACCAAAAGGTTTTCTGCCTGTCCTTCTTAGTGTGATATTCATTACTTTCTCTTTATCGGGAAGTGAGGTAGCTGCCATTGCTGCTGGAGAGTCTGAAAACCCTGAAAAAAATATAATTAGAGCCATAAACAGTGTTGTATGGCGTCTCCTTCTTTTCTTTGTTGGTTCAGTGACCGTGTTGGTTCTCGTAATCCCCCAAGGGGCTGAAGATTTACTGAAAACCCCTTATGCCAGCGTATTTGACATGGCAGGCCTGCCGGCAGCGGGTCAAATCATGAATATCGTAATCTTCACTTCATTGCTTTCTGTTTTGAATTCAGGCCTATATACAAGCTCTCGCATGTTATATTCTTTATCAAAAAAAGGGGATGCACCGAAAATCCTTTCCCGAGTGAATAAGCGGGGAATCCCGATTTGGGCGTTAATGGCAAGTGTTTTCTTTGCATATGTGTTCACGACATTTAAATTTGTTTCTCCTGATAAATTGTTTGCTTTTCTCGCAAACAGCTCTGGAGGAGTCACTATGATCATGTATATCTTTATCGCCTTTTCTCATCTATATTTACGGAAAAAGACGGAAAAAGAAAATCCCGGGACACTCAAAGTGAAAATGTGGCTATTCCCTTATTTAACCTACGTGACCATTGCGGCATTATTTATTATATTCGTTGCTCAGGCGTTTATTGATTCCATGAGATTGCAATTCTTTCTTACAACCCTTCTCACGATTCTAGTAATTGGGTCATACTTTCTGTTTTATCATAAGAAAAAGGTAATGACTCCTGGACAAGATGCAAAACTAAAAAAAATTCACGTTAAGGAAGGGTAATGAATACAGTAGTTTTTTCAATTACAGAAAGAAAAGATTGATTATTCAAATAAGGGCTGCTCTTAATGGGCAGCTTTTTTTTGGTTCCAAAAATGATCGCATTCTTTTCATGGAAATGATTAAAGCGAGTTCGGATTTCCGAGTGCAATCAACCCATTACGATACTCATTCATTTGCAACTTTGAAATCCTTTGCTAGAATATAATCTATAGAAAAGATTAGGAGTGGTTACTGTGGCTGAAACTCCAGCTGAAGATTTAATTCATTATATCGCACCAAAAGGAGAATATATCCCTTTTTTAGATGATACGGACTATATCGCTAAAGGATTGGAATGGAAATTATTCACTGCCCGTTCGGTAAAAAGAGAACTAGTATATAAAAGCGGAAGTATTCAAGCAAAAGTCAAATTGGCTGGTTATGAACAATACGGCAACGGACTTGACACTATAGTTGTTCAATTTGAAAATGGTAAGCTTAGTTGCATTAACCCTTCCTATTTAAAGGAAATGCAAAGCTCCAGTTTCGGAAAAGAATTGTTGAGTGGACCTGTTTCTGAAACCGCCGCAGTTCCAAGTGAAACTGAGCAGGTGATGGAAGCGCCAATTACGGAAAACCCCGATCAGCTAAGTGCAGAACCAAAAAAAGCAAAAACCAAAACTAAAAAAACGACAGCAAAACCTAAGTTGGACTTACCTGGGGAAAAAGTGCATTTCACTGCGACCGTCAAGGAGTTCACGGCGAAAATGAACCATTTCACTGGTGAAGAAGATGAAGTCATACTATTGGAGAATGTCAAAGTGACAACGGAACCTGAATTGACAATCGGCGATGCTTGGTGTGGTAATAGCAAGACATTGAAAAAAGCTGAGCTTGAAGAAGGGGACGAAATCGAATTTGATGGAAAAGTGGTCGACAAAAAATATAATAAAGAAATACGCTATAAAGTAAATAATCCATCTAAGTTAGTGAAAAAGGAAGGATAAACGCTTGAAGTTCTTGGGTGATTTGGAGTAAGCCGCCGCTTACTCCTTTTTTTGTTGCATAAATCAGTCTTGAAATGGATGCGTTCATTGTGAACTTATTAGAATAGATGAGTACGATTCTGGAATATATTCGTATGTGGGAGAAACAACTTAAAAACCAAAATAATGCAAATTATTCGCTAATCGTATAATTAAGGGTTTCCTTTTGTGGTTTCATATATTCCAGTGTTGGGGATAATACATTATGAAAATGGATTTATAAAAAGCTTAGGGGGGGTTTTTAAATGAAAGAATTATTTCGGTTATTGAAACAAGGTAATAAATCGGCGTTCACTGCTGCCTGTGTCAATAGTATCATAGCTGTGCTAAAGGGGATTGCTTACTTCATGACAGGGAATGTCGCTATGTTTGCTGAAACTTTACATACTTTGGGTGATGCTGCGAATCAGTTTTTCGTCTTCATTGGTTCCGCACTAAGTAAAAAGGCACCAACTGATCGATTCCCTGATGGTTTTGGACGTTTGGTTAATCTTGTATTATTAGGGGCAGTATTGATTGTCGGAATCATGTCTTATGAAACGATTAAAGAAGGGTTTCATCACATTTTGCACCCTACAGAATCGACTGGTATCCTTATTAACTTGTCCGTCCTTTTCTTAGCGGTTGTGTTGGAATCATATGTATTATTTAAAGCGATGAAAGAAGTGGTGCATGAGACTGGAATCGAAGCTAAAGGAGCAGCTGTCATATTTAAGAGCTTCGCTGGTTTAAAAAGAGCAAAACCAGCGACGAAATTAGTATTCATGGAAGATATGGTAGCGACCGGTGGCGGGGTGCTTGCGATAATTGCCATTTTATTAGCAAACTTCACGCCTTTCATCCAAGCGGAAGGTGTTGCTTCCGTCATGATCGGTCTCGGTATGTTCTACGTGGTTGGAAGGGTTTTTCTTGATAATGCTGCAGGAGCTCTTGGGGAAGCCGATATTGAAATGCGACAAAAAATCGGGACGTTGGTCATGGATGATCCAGACGTAAGGGATATACAGAAACTGGCCGTATTAAAAGAAGGGGAAGACTTCCATGTTGAACTTGAAGTCGAACTTGATCCCCATATTTCAATCGCCCAAGCGGATGACATTAAAGATCGGCTGTATAATGATATATTCAAGGAAAGAGGAGTAACGGATGTCATTATAGAATTTGATGAAAATGATGGTGTCCCAAAATGGGAAGGTCAAATAAAAAAAGAATTGAATGAAATGAAAAAAGACAGGGAGTAGAAAGAATGGTCTATTACAAAGTGTCATGACAAGCAATTTGTCTGATTATAAATATCACGACACTCATGATAAATCCTGTTCAATTCTTCACGTTCTTTCCTTGCGTATGCTTTATAAGCTATCATGGACTTAGTTACATAAAGAAGGATGATGAAAGGGTGAATACATTGGAGAAACAGGATATTAAGCTAGTTGCACTTGATATGGATGGCACGCTCCTCAATAAGGCTGGAGAGATATCTGAAGAAAATCGCAGAGCGATAAAAGAAGCCGAAAATCAAGGGATTTTTGTGGTATTGAGCACAGGAAGGTCCTATGCGACATGCAGTGATTTTGCAAAGTCAATGGAACTTCAATCATACCTCATTACGGTAAACGGAAGCGAAATTTACGATAATCAAGGAAAACTGGTGGAAAGGAATATCGTCGATAGCGATTCCATACAATGGATGTGGGAATTAAGCCAAAAACATGGTACTCATTTCTGGGCAATAAGCTGCGATAATATTTACAGGGCTGAGATGCCTGAGAAAATCCACGATTCGCAATGGCTTAAATTCGGATTTGATACAGATGATGACAGCATTCGCAAAATCATCATGGATGAACTGGTATCAAAAGGAAACTTTGAAATAAGTAATTCAAGCCCGACGAATATTGAAGTGAATGCCATGGGCGTTAATAAAGCGAAAGCGATAAAGCTCGTATGTTCATTGCTCGATATTACGATGGATAATGTTATGGCAGTGGGTGACAGCCTTAATGACCTTGCAATGATTTCTGAAGCAAAAGTGGGTGTGGCAATGGGAAACGCCCAAGAAATTGTGAAAGAAAAAGCAGATTGGGTTACAGCGACAAACGAAGAAGATGGTGTGGCTATGGCCATTCGTAAATGGGCGCTTTCAAATTGAATCGACACTGTATATGGGAACTACACCATATACAGTTTTTTTATTGAAATGGCGCTGCCGACAATAAAATGTTAGCTGCCGAATTAATTTCTTGAAAATTGTGTATTTTAGAAGTATGATAATCTTGTAGTGTTATATTTTGGTAATATATTAATAATGGGAGGTTTAATGGATGACTAGAAGTTTGCCTGAACAGTGGTGGAATCAATTATCTTTACCAGTTATCTCAGCACCTATGTTTTTAATATCCGGTCCTGAGTTAGTGAAAGAATGCTGTTTGAATGGGGTGATTGGCTCTTTTCCAGCACCGAATGCGCGTCCGATAGAGGTACTGGATCAATGGATGGGTGACATAAACGACACATTGATTGCAGCAAAGGCTAAAGAACCAGGCTCAAAGATTGCTCCATGGGCAATGAATATGGTGGTCCACCGTACATATAGCCGGCTTGAAAAAGAGTTGGAATTGGTCAAAAAGCATCAGCCTCCCATCGTCATTACATCATTAGGTTCACCCAAACATGTGGTGGATGTCGTACATAGCTATGGGGGCTTGGTCTTTTCGGACGTCAGCTCTGTGAATTTTGCAAAAAAAGCTGCGGAGTCAGGTGTGGACGGATTGATCTTGGTTGCATCGGGAGCCGGTGGTCATGCGGGTGAGATAAATAGCTTTGCTTTCGTGGACAGCGTAAGGACATTCTGGGACGGAATCATTTTGCTTGCCGGATCCATCAGTACTGGTCACAGTATTTTGGCAGCTCAGGCAGCTGGAGCAGATCTTGCATATATGGGCACACGTTTTATCGTGGCGAAAGAGAGCAGGGCAAATGATGAATATCGTGAAATGCTTGTCGATTGTGATCATGATGACATCATCTTGACTGATGCATTTTCAGGCGTTAATTGTAATATGCTGAAACCGAGCATCAGAAAGGAAGGCATGGACCCGGAACAATTAGCCAAAAAAGAAAAAGTCGATTTTGACAGCATGTCCAAACCATCTGAATCTAAAGCGTGGCGTGATATTTGGTCAGCGGGCCATGGTGTAGGGGCAATTAAAAAAATAGATACCGCTGCCGGCATCATTAAACAATTGGAAAATGAGTATCAGGAGTCCTTGGAAAAATTGACCGCACAGGCGGAAAAATTAAAAGGAATTATATCGAAATGATATGAAAGCGCTTTATTAATTATGCTAATATAGCTAACAAAAAGGGGATCCGTAATGGATCCCCTTTTTTGCCATGTAATATCAGAGATATTTCATGATAAGGTCTTAATCAGCTAAAAAGGCAATCAAAATAGGATATAAAGAGAAAAGCAGTAAATATTCGATATAGGACTGTGAAAAATTATTGATAAAAAGAAGGATAAATGTTATATTATTTTCGTGATACTGACCAAATGAACAATATGGTCATAAATTATTGTTTGTTTAAAAATTATATATAGTAAGGTGAACAAGAATTTAAATTATCTATTGCAGAAGCTGATGACTTAATTATGTATTCTTCAATCAGTTTTCACCTAGATAGATTAATAAACGGCATATTCGCCGTATAGGAGGGCTTGGTAGGCGTGTTAAAATCTTTAAAGGGTGAATTTTTAGCCATAATAAAACATCCTATGATACTCATTTCCATAATAGGGATCATACTGATTCCTTTATTATATAGCGGCACGTTCCTGTGGGCATTTTGGGATCCATATGGTAAGGTCGACCAGTTGCCTGTTGCCATTGTCAATATGGATGAGGGTGCGGAGTTCAATGAGTCGGAACTTACAATAGGAAAAGATTTAGTCAAGGAATTAAAGGAAAAGAAGGATTTCGATTGGCATTTCGTCAGTCAAAAAGAAGCCAATGAAGGTCTGGAAAATCAAGATTATTACATGAAAATAGAAATCCCGAAAAACTTTTCGAAAAATGCAACGACCTTACAGGAGGACAATCCGGAAAAACTTGATTTAATTTATACGTCCAATGAAGGGTTCAACTATATATCGACTAAAATAGGGGACGCAGCTTCGGAGAGAATTAAAGGGGAGGTATCGTCAGCCGTTACGAAAACCTATGCGGAGTCAATGTTCGATAATTTGAACGAAGTGGCTGACGGACTCAAAAGTGCCAGTGATGGTGCTGGGGAATTGAAAGATGGGACAGATACAGTGAAGAACGGATCCAGTGAACTTGGTGAAGGAATTAACTCAGCTAAAGAAGGTTCCAAAAAAGTGGATGAAGGAATTGATTCCCTTCATTCAGGTTCTGTAGAAATCCATGAAAACTTGGAAAAACTAGCTGAAAAATCATTGACCTTTTCGAATGGGGTCGGTTCGGCGGCTGCAGGGTCAAAAGAACTCAATCAAGGATTACAACAGTTTAGCTCTGGTGTTGGACAAATGAAAGATGGGCAATCCGAGCTTTTGCAAGGAGCCAAGAAATCTGAAGCGGGAACTGGTGAATTGGCCTCTGGACTGCAGCAGTCATTAGAGGGATTCAATCAAATAGAAGAAAAGCTGCCCGCTTTGAATGAGGGAGCAAATGGTGTAGCGGCTGGTGCTGCCCAGCTTTCAGGTTCATTGTCTGATTGGAGCGCAGCTTCGAACGAAGCAAAAGCGGGGGCCTCTGAAGTGTCGGCAGGTTTGGACGAGGTAATTTCCGGATTGAAACAACAATCTGAAGCTACGGATGATCCCGCGGAGAAAGCGCGTTTGCAGGAAGTGATTGCTTCTCTAACCCGCATCAGTGAAGGTAGTAAAGGAGTTTCTGAAGGAGTAGGGAAACTATCAGCCAGTGCAACTGAAATTGCGAAAGGCTCAAATAGCCTTAGTGATGGGGCAAAACAGTTAGGGGAAGGCACAAGTGCATTAAGCGGCGGTTTCACTCAATTAAAGCAAGCTCAGGATAAACTTTCCAATGGGGCGAATGATCTGAAAAATGGTCAAGGCCAATTGGTGTCTGGTTTGACAACATTTGGCGATAGTATAGATTCAGCGCAAAGTGGGCTTGGACAGTTAACTGAAGGCAGCAACAACTTGGTAAGCGGGCTTGATCAGCTTGAAGATGGCTCCAAGCAATTATCAAGTGGAACCTCACAGCTTTCCGAAGGTTCGAAAGGTCTGGTTACCGGAACGGATAAGTTGAAAGAAGGTTCCTCCAGCCTTACAAGCGGTATGGGGGAACTGGCGAATGGAGCCATTAAGTTACAGGATGGAATCGCAAAACTCTCAGATGGATCTGCAGAATTGCATGAGGAATTAAATGATGGGGCAAACGAGGCAGGCAAGATAAAATCCAATGAAGAAGTATATGACATGTTTGCAAGCCCAGTTAAAGTGGATAAATTACCAATTAATAATGTCCCGAACTATGGCACAAGTTTTGCACCATATTTAATTTCATTAAGTTTATTTATCGGGGCTATCGTTCTGACGATCATTTTCCCGTTAAGAGATCCTGCTGTTAAACCGGCGAGTGGATTTAACTGGTTTATTAGTAAATACAGCGTCATGGCTCTCATAGGAATCTGTCAAGCCATATTAGTGGACACGATTTTAATTTTAGGCCTTGGGATCAATGTTACGAGCCTGCCGCTATTTTTTGCAGTAAGCATTCTTGCTAGCTGCACATTCATGGCAATCATTCAGTTCCTTGGTTCAGCCTTTGACAATCCTGGCCGGTTCATAGCATTATTGATTTTGATTCTTCAACTGACAAGCAGTGGCGGAACATTCCCGAATGAATTGGTTCCTGGATTCCTGCAAGGATTCACACCGTTCTTACCGATGACTTACTCTATTAATGCTTTTCGGGCAGTGATCTCAACAGGAGATTATAGCTTCATGTGGCATAATCTTGGCATATTGGCCATATTCCTCGCTGCGGCATTAATATTATCACTTCTTTACTTTATGTATCGGCATAAGAAATTGAACGGCGCCTTAAATGAACAACAGGAAGAAGCAACTGTACAATGATCAAAAAAACAGCGACCCTTAATGGGTCGCTGTTTCAGACTGTAGACAAACTCGATGAAAATCGAGTTTGTCTACAGTTTTTTTATAGGTGTACAATTTAGACGTTGATTTCCGCTTCGGGCACTCGCTTTCCGCGGGCGGTCCGGGAGCCTCCTCGGCGCCTTTGCGCCTGCTGGGTCTCCCCTAGACGCGCTTTTCCCGCAGGGTCTCGCACCCTCCACTCCAATCAACTTTGTTTTAACTTTTAGATAGAAGCCTTTTGCCTATGGTCTTTATTGTTTTAAAATATAATTATAAAAATTGAGGTGATGAGGATGCTTTCTAAACATATTTCAAAGGGGGTTCTGAATATTTTAATTCCGAACCCCTTTGTCTACAAACTGAAACAGCTACCCGTCATGGGTAGCTGTTTTTTATTAATAACCTGAATATATGTGCCAAGCGCTTCCTGCTCACAAGGAAAGGGAAAGAGTTCAAAAAACGATTATATTGACAAAACTATGGCGCAACCTGTACAAGAGTGTAAAAGTATTTAAACAGCTGTTATACCTTTGTCTTTTGAGTGGCAGGTGCATATTTCTTCATCGGATTTTTTGCAATGACATCTTTTAAATAAGGATGGCCAGAAGGACCTGGTTTTCTCATAAGTTCCATTAAGTAAGAAATATCGTCCATAGCCCTGTGTGTTTGAAAATTGGTGATATTATGTGCCTGCAGTAATGTTAAGAGTTTACTATTTTCAAATCCGTATTGCTTCCAAGGTACATTCCGCATCGTACAGAACCACTTTTGATCATTGATTTCCGGATACATTTGGTAGAGAAAACTTCTATCGAAAGAAGCATTATGTGCGAATATCGAATCGGTACGGGCAATGAAGGATTTAATTTTTTCATCGTGAAAACTTTTTCCTTCTACGGAGCTGTATGGAATTCCATGAATTTTATATGCTTGGTCATAATTCCTTCTTGCTCCATAGGAGAGAGGCTCCCTTAAAAATGATTCCTGATCAATAAGATTAATGATTTCCCCTGTTTCACTGCTGTATGTAAAGAGTATAAGGGCAAGCTCGATTATTTCATCTGAAGAGGGACGTAAACCAGTTGTTTCTACGTCAAGTACTAAACCTAATCTATTAGACAATTTTTTCTCCTCCAGTTGGGTAACATTCTTCTATTATAGCTGACATAGAAGAGCTATTGTAACTATTATGATCGTTTTAAAGGATTTGAAATTGATTGAAGGCAAGGGTGAACGAACCTACTAAAAAACGATAGAAATTTTAAAGCGATCTCTACCGTTTTATCCATTGAAGTTCATAAGCATTGCAAAATGCTTTCCCATTCATGTTCGGCAATTTTTACGAACTCTTCTTTTTTTTGAAGGCTGAAAATGTTCTTGGATTGCTTTATATACTGCAGTCCTTCCTCAGGTTGTTGAAGATGAACCAGATTTTTACCAGTTAAAAGATGGAGTTCCGCATATAAATATAATGATTCTATCGAATTACAAATGTTAATCCCTTTAAGAGTATAATTTAATGATTCCTGATAATAATGAAGTTCAGTCAATGTTTGGGCTAATCCATGAATGATCTTCACGATAATGGTACCTTCTTGATTCACATGGGGAATATTCTCGATAAATTCCAGTGCTTCATTGAAGATGGTGACGGCCTCTTCATAATTCTTCGTTTTAAAATGGATGATCCCGATACTATTTAAGACTTCTATTTCCTGTTGATGAAGAATGACCCGTTTACCCATCGTAATCTGAATGGCCTCATTCAATAATTCTATCGCCTTTTGTTTGTCATTGTATAAATAAAAAAAAGAGATACCTTCATGCCATTTTAAGAATTGATAAAATGATATCGATTTTTCCGGTGCAGTGGCCATTTCTTTTTGGACGATTTCATAAATTGCTTCATAGTTACGTGTCCGTTTGTACTTGTTAATCAAAAGTTTAATGGTTTCTATGTAATTATAAATCGGTTCATTTTTGGTAGTGAAAAAATACGGCAAGTCAACTTTAAGTTTATCCGCAAAAAGTGCCAATTCATCGATGGTTGGAGAAGTGATGCTCCTTTCATAATCGGACAGGGCATTAGGTTCACATATATCCTTAGCCAGTTCTTCCTTTGTTAGATTTTGTTTTATTCGTAATTCGTTGATAACAGAGCCAATCTCTATTTTCATTACAACTGCCCCTTTGTACCCATTTCTATAATTCTATTTTAACATAATTTAATTTTTATCAGTAAGATAATCGAAAGATAGTATGATATAACTACTTTACGTGTTTTCCTTGGGTATCCGTCCAACAAAAAATAATCAAGGACGTTATCATATTGAAGCGATCATACTTAAAATGACGTCTTTTCGATATCAAGTGAGAAAGGTATATAATCACGGATAATAGCAATCATTAGACTTGGAATATAAGAATAAATAAAAAGAGGCGGCACTCTGCCGCCTCTTACGATTTTAATTTCCAATGAACTCTTGGGTCCAATAGTGGGCGTATTTCCCACCTGTCACATGCCCAATTCCAATATGTGTATAGTTCTTGTTCAGGATATTGGCCTTATGTCCGGGGCTGTTCATCCAGGATTTCATGACAGCATCCGCACTAGGCTGACCTGCTGCGATATTTTCCCCTGCGTACTCGTAGCTGATTCCAAAGGATTTCATCATATCGAAAGGCGATCCATAATTCGGGCTTGTATGACTGAAATAATTATGATCACGCATATCCTCAGATTTCAGAATGGCTACATTAGAAACGGCTGTATCCATTTCAAGGGGAGGGAGGCCCGATTTTGATCGTTCTTCGTTAACTAAACTAAGAACCCGCTGTTCAACTGATTGACTTTCTTTTTGATTTACTGTGGTATTGGATGCCGGAAGATTTATGAGTTGTCCGATTCGAATTTGATTTGCATCCTTTATAGCAGAGTTCGATTTAAGTAATTCGTCCATGCTGACATCATATTCAGAAGCGATTTTCGTTAAGGTATCTCCTTCTGCCACCTCGTAAGTATTGGCTCCCATAACAACTTTTGGAGATAGAAGTGATAGTGACAGGGCTGATAAAAGGATGATTTTCTTCATTTTGATTCCTCCTAGTAGAATATCTGGATTGGAAGTATAGTATCCTATAAAAATAGTTTTGTGTAAAATTAGGTCATTCTCATTCATTATAGGACTAGGTAAAAGGGATAGTATGAGAATATACATCATACGGGTCCATATAACTTGGCAGATGATATGGTGAAACCAATTCATAGGTCTATTTGATAAATTGGAATGATGATTTTCTGGAAAAAAAGAATCATTTTGCGTTTGCAGTCCATGTTTGTCAGGGTAAATAACAAATACATCAAAACGATATAGTTATATGGAACTAAAAAGGATGAAACTAATAAATTATCCCAAGGGTGGAGTTTGTATGGATTTAAAGGCAGGGAAAGTGTTTTGGAAAGATACATTTGAAGCGAGAAAATATCCCATGTTGGAGGAAGATCTTTCATGTGATGTTTGTATAGTAGGGAGCGGTTCATCAGGGGCACACTGTGCCTATTTTTTGGCAGAGACTGGTCTGAATGTCGTCCTGATCGATAAACGGGATATAAGTGAAGGAAGTACGGTTGCGAATACTGGACTTTTACAGTTTTCAAATGATAAAACATTAACTTCCCTCATTCATAGTTTTGGAGAGGAAGCTGGGACACGGCATGTTCAGCTTTGTTTGGACGCCATTCGGACACTTGAGAAAGAGGTTGTTCCAAGTTTAAAGGAAAATCCGGATTTTAAAATTAGAAAAAGCTTGTACTATGCATCCAATCCCATGGATGTTTCTAAGCTTAAAGAAGAATATAGAAATCTTAAAACCCGCAATTTTCCTGTTGAATATTATACAGAAAAAGAGATTAACCGGAAATTTTCGTTTCCGAAAGCAGGTGCGCTGGTTACAGATAATGATGCTGAAATCAATCCTTATAAACATGCACATTTATTGATTGAAAAGGCAGTTTCGAAAGGCGTACGTGTCTTTGCAAAAACAAAAATCAATGGAAAGATATTAAAAGAGAATCAAACCCAGTTATTTACCGAAACGGGTCATACGGTACATGCACAGACGGTCATCTTCGCAACTGGTTATGAAGCCCAAGAAGAAGTGAAGGATAAAAATGCAGTGATTCTCAGTTCATATGCCATAGCAACCAATCAAATAGCCGATCAAGCTAAATGGCATGATAATATGATGATCTGGGAAACGGCACGGCCCTATTTATACGCAAGAAAAACTCCTGACAATCGAATTATCATCGGCGGTCTTGATGAATCGACTGGGTCTCTGGATAAGAGGGATTCAATGATTTTGAACAAAAGAGATACCTTATTAAAGGAGCTTGTCCATTTGTTTCCAGAATTAGAGAATCGGATTACGGCTGATTATTATTGGGGAGCTTTTTTTGGTGAGACCCATGATGGTTTACCGACAATAGGAATGTATCCTGATCATCCTAATTGCTACTTCTTATTGGGTTATGGCGGTAATGGGACGGTTTACAGTGTCATCCTTTCGCAAATCATCAGGGATTTGATTACAAAGGGAGGGCATGTGGACTCGGCATTGTACGTTAAGGAAAGGAATTTTTCAAAAAGTATTGTCCATTAAGACAGGTATCTCTTCTTCATGAATCGAATTAAGTAGACAACTGAATATACGGAGGGATTCTTCAATGTGGTTTAAGGAATTGGAAACAGAAAGGCTGCGTTTAATCGAAATAGGTCACCATCATGCTGAAAGTCTGTTTGAAATCCTCTCTAAAGATGAAGTGACCAAAAATGATGGGATAGAAAGTTTAACTCTAGTAGAAGATGCCCGCCGCTTAATCGACTCGTTTAAAAGTGCTTATATAAACAAACGTGGGATGCGATGGGGAGTCATTTTAAAAGATTCAGGCAAATTCATCGGTACCGTTGGCCTGAGTCAATTGAGCCTAGCCAATAAACGCGCCGAAATCGGATATGAAATCCATCCTGAATATTGGAGGAAACACTTTACGTCTGAAGCTGTCAACGAAGTATTGCGTTATTGCTTTGAAGAATTGAGACTAAACAGAATCGCCGCTTTAACTTTCAAGGATAATATTGCATCCCAAAATCTATTGAAGAAATTTGGATTCAAAGAGGAAGGCAGCCTCCGAAGTTATCTATTTCTTCGTGAACAATCGCATGATGCCCTGGTATTTTCCTTGTTAAGCACAGAGTATTGCCAGTTACGGCAACAAAGTGTTCAGGGATCAAATAGGTTTTAGTTTAATATAGAAGATTGCAGCTGGCCCAAGTGCCAGTTTTTTTATTTGCAGATGATTTTATCACAGTAAAGGACAATATATATATTTTTCATGTTAAAATGGAATGCGGATTCATTAATCAGTCCGGATGGACATAAAAAGGAGCAAAATCATTGTGAAGATATTATTTCCGTTGCTTGCGGTCCTAGGCGGAATCACTATTGCCATACAAGGACAAATCAACGGTGGATTAGGGAAAAAGGTGGGGGTCATTGAAGCTTCCTTCATTTCGTTTGGAATCGGGACACTTGCTTTATTATTTATTGTTTTGTTTGCAGGAAATGGAAATATTTCGGCGGTCGCGTCTGTACCAAAATGGCAATTGATAGGCGGACTATTAGGGGCTATTTATGTCATTGTTATCATATTGGTTGTCCCTCAAATCGGAGTGGCACCTGCATTAGTCGGGGTTATCGCAGGCCAGATACTGATTGGGGCTGTCATTGACCATTTCGGTTTATTTGGAGGGGTACGCATCCCTTTGGACGCGAAAAAGATGGCAGGCATATGTTTACTTTTCGTGTCATTATATTTATTTAATCATAAATGAGTAATGGTCATTTTTGATTGAAACGACGGGTACATATAGGGGAGAATGAAGCGATATTTCTATTCTCCTATAATTATTACCCAATATTTGGTGATTGATTAAAAAGAACTCAATATTTTAATGAAGTAATGCATTATCCTACTAAAATATATTATAAGAGAAAGGATGGGTTGCTAGGAAAGTGGTCTTAGTAACCCATCTACTATAAAAAATTAGAATATTTAGAAATAAATAGACGAGAGAACCTATATGAATACTGATTCTGAAGTGTTTGGAAAAACACCTGGAAGCCGGAAGTCCTTTTTACGACAATTAGGTGATCATTTCTATTTACCTAGTATCTAGATCGAATAGATTAGCTATTAATTACTATATTGTGAAAAAGTACTCACTGGTTTATTGATTTTTTGATTTATTCGTAATATACTTAAAATTCAACATCTTTAATTCGAGGTATAGTTTCCTTAGCGAGGTTGAAAAGAGGGTGATTTTTAACTAGTAAACTGCATTAATTGCTTTTATAGCTAGAGATACAGATTTATGCAAACGGTTCGCTAGTTGTTTTTTGGTGAATTCCTGCAATGAATGCTTCTAACTTTCCTCGCTGACATTATTTGTACTATACGGAAGATTAATAGGTGTTAGAAGGATAATCTCTTAAATGGGATTATTCTAAGAAAGATTAAAGATGAGGGGGAATATTTTTTGAAAAAGTCTAAATTTTCAGTGCTTGCTCTTCTTATGGCCATCATGCTTATGCTTGCGGCATGCAATGGCGGTTCGAAGGAAACTTCGAATGAAAAAGAAGGAGGCTCGGGTGACTCATCCGGATCAAAAGTATTAAACGTAAACAATTCGAGTGAACCTGGTTCGCTTCACCCTGCAAATGCACAAGGTACTCATGAATCATGGATCCTTGAACATACATTTGAGGGACTGACAAAGAAAACGGAAGAAGGCAAAATCGTACCTGGTTCCGCAGAATCATGGGAAACAAGTGAAGATGGATTAACTTGGACATTCAAATTGAAAGATGGTTTGAAATGGTCAAATGGAGATCCGCTTACAGCCAGTGACTTCGAATATGCTTGGAAATATGCTTTGAAACCGGAAACGGCTGCTGATTATGCTTACCAACTTTATTATCTAAAAGGCGGAGAAGCATACAACAGTAAGAAAGGGAAGGAAGAGGACGTAGGGGTTAAAGCGACAGACGAACATACATTAGTCGTTACTTTGGAACAGCCTACACCGTATTTCCTTGACTTGACTTCTTTCTATACTTTCTATCCAATCGATAAAAAGGTACAAGAAGAAAATCCAAAATGGGCTTTGGATGCAAAAACTCACGTTTCAAACGGGCCGTTCAAATTAACGGAATGGAAACATAAAGAAAGCCTGAAAATCGAAAAGAACGAAAATTACTACGATAAAGATAAAATCAAATTGGATGCAGTTAACTTTGCTCTAATTGAAGATGAAAATACAGCATGGCAAATGTATCAGAGTGGCGAATTGGACCTCGCTTATCCACTGCCAGTGGATATTCAAGGTCAAATGGTCAATTCTGATGATAAAGAATTCAAAATGGGCAAAGAACTTGCTGTTTACTATTACAACTTTAATACAGAAGTGAAACCTTTCAATAATGCTAAAGTAAGGAAAGCGCTTTCGATGGCTATCGAACGTCAAAAAATCACCGAAAATGTTGCTCAAGGCGGACAAAAGCCTGCTTTCGGCGTAGTCCCTCCGGGTATTCCTGATGCATCTGGAGATTTCCAGGAAAATACAGGTAACCTATTTAAGGAAGACGTTGCCGAAGCTAAGAAATTGTTAAAAGAAGGACTTGCTGAAGAAGGCATGAAAGAATTACCTGAGTTTTCAATTTTGTATAACACTTTAGATTCACACAAGAAAATTGCTGAAGCGGTTCAAGGAATGTGGCGTGATAACCTGGGTGTTGAAGTGACACTTGAAAATGCAGAATTCCAAGTTAAGCTTGACCGTGAAAAAGCTGGTGACTTTGAAATTTCCCGTGCAGGATGGGTTGGTGACTATGTTGACCCGATGACATTCATGCTTTGGGAAACGGACGGCGCCTATAATGATGCAGGTTGGTCAAACAAAGAATATGATAATTTATTAAAAGAAGCAAAATCTACAATGGATCCAAAAGAACGTATGGATGCTTTGCATAAAGCAGAGAAAGTCATGATTGACGAAATGCCGATCCTTCCGGTTTACTTCTATACAAAACCATATATGGTTAAATCGAATGTTACTGGAGTTTATGCTCCAATTAACGCTTATCCGAACTTTATTTACGCGGATAAAAAATAATAGAAGGTTAAAAGTGAAATGGGAGGTATGTCCGATTAAGGACATACCCCATTTTTCAATTGCGAATTTGAATATTTCATGAATTCATTTCCGTTTTCAACTCCTTAGAAAATCGATGATTGGGGTGATTACCATGTTGAGATATACATTAAACCGTTTTAAATGGGCGATTATTACTTTATGGGCTGTTATTACATTAACGTTCATCATAATGCATACGATTCCGGGAAATCCATTTGCAAAAGAAGGAGCCATGCCTCCTGCTGTTTATGAAAACCTTCAAGTCCACTATGGCTTGGACAAGCCGTTGTTGACCCAATATGGGAATTATTTATTGGAAGTCGTTCAATTTGATTTTGGTCCTTCATTGAAATCCTCATCCATTTCCGTGAATGATTACATTTTGAAGGGGTTTCCGGTGTCCTTGCACTTAGGGGCACAAGCATTGGTGATTGCCATCTTCTTTGGGCTCATTTTGGGTGTCGTGGCATCACTGAAAAGAAATAAATGGCCCGACTATTTATCAATGGTCATTGCCATCGTAGGGATCTCTGTTCCTAACTTTATCTTGGCGACTATTTTAATCAATTATTTTGCGATTAAATGGAATATTTTCCCTGTTGCTACATGGACGACATGGCAGCATACCATATTACCATCCATTGCCCTTTCGATGATGCCGCTTGCTTTCATCGCGAGACTGATGCGGACAAGCATGCTTGAAGTAATGGGGCAGGATTACATTTTGACAGCAAAAGCCAAAGGATTGAAACGGAGCGGTGTCATAATCAAACATGCGATTCGGAATGCGTTATTGCCGATTATCACGATTCTGGGCATCCTTACGGCTAATATCGTGACAGGAAGCTTCATCATTGAACGTATTTTTGGTATTCCGGGCATGGGAGATATGTTCGTAAAGGGAATATCCAACAGGGACTACCCGGTGATTCTTGGTTCCACAATTGTGTATAGTGCGGTGCTTATTCTATTGATATTCATCGTTGACATAGCCTATACGTTGATTGATCCTAGAATTAAAGTGACGGGGGAGAAGAAATAATGGCAGATAAAGTGCATTTAACCGAAGATATGTTCCAACCCGCCGAAGGCAACTTTAAGGAAGCCGAAAAAATAGCAAGACCTACAGTTTCATATTGGTCTGACGTCTGGCGTCGATTTAAAGAAAATAAGCTGGCGATGACGGGATTTGTTCTTATAATCCTCTTAGTTTTGATGGCGATTTTTGGACCGTATATTAACGGATATACTTATTATGGACAAGATTTCGAGAAAAAGAATCTAAGCCCAAATAGCGAGCATTGGTTTGGAACGGATTCATCAGGAAGAGATCTATTTACGCGAGCTTGGTATGGTGCGAGGATATCCTTGTTCATTGGACTGATGGCAGCGTTAATCGACTTTTTAATTGGTGTCCTTTATGGCGGAATTTCAGCCATTCGCGGTGGACGCACGGATAATATCATGATGCGGTTTGCCGAGGTGATTTATGCGATCCCATACCTATTGATGGTTATCTTAATGATGGTCGTATTAAAACCTGGTATTCTGCCGATCATCATTGCGATGTCGATTACGGGGTGGATTCCGATGGCGCGACTGGTACGTGGACAGGTTTTACAACTGAAAGAGAATGAATATATCCATGCTGCAACAATATCCGGAGCCAATACGAGCTGGACTTTAAGAAAACACATGATTCCAAATACAATGGGACCGATCCTAGTCAATTTAACGTTGACTGTACCTACTGCTATTTTTGCCGAAGCGACACTAAGCTTTTTGGGACTGGGAGTGCCGGCACCTCAGGCAAGCTGGGGAACACTGACAAGTGATGCACTGGGTAGCATTCTGGTAGGGAATTTCTATCAACTTTTAATCCCGGCAATTTTGATTTCCTTAACCATGTTCGCGTTCAATGTGGCTGGTGACGGATTGCAGGATGCCCTGGATCCAAAACTACGGAAATAAATGAGTCCTAACATAACGATTTGATATTACTAGAATAGGAGGGACGATGATGGAGAACCTATTAGAAGTCAACGATTTACAAATCACCTTCCATACTTATGCAGGAAAAGTGCAAGCGGTTCGCGGTGTGAACTTTGGCGTGAAAAAAGGGGAAGCCGTTGCCATCGTTGGGGAGTCCGGTTGCGGCAAAAGTGTTACAGCGAAATCTATCATGAGATTACTGGAAACACCTCCAGCAGAGTATGGAAAAGGGTCGATAAACTTTGGCGGTAAAGACCTTCTTAAAATGAGTGAAAAGGAAATGCAGAAGATTCGCGGAAATGAAATCAGCATGATTTTCCAGGATCCGATGACTTCGCTCAATCCAACGACAAAAATCGGCAGCCAGATCATGGAAGGCATTTTAAAGCATAATAATAACATGTCCCGAAATGACGCATACGAACGGGCGTTGGAAACACTGAAACTAGTAGGTATTCCACAGCCTGAAAAAAGGATGCAGCAATATCCGCATGAGTTTTCAGGTGGTATGCGCCAAAGGGCCATGATAGCGATGGCCCTTGCTTGCGAACCGAAATTACTAATTGCCGATGAACCTACAACTGCATTGGATGTAACGATACAAGCGCAAATTTTGGAACTGATGAAAGATATCCAACGTAGAATGGATACTTCCATCATTTTAATCACTCATGATTTAGGTGTGGTTGCGGAAACCTGTGAACGGGTAGTCGTCATGTATGCAGGCAAAGTTGTCGAGACGGGTACGGTAGAGGCTATATTTTCAAACCCGCAGCATCCATATACAAGAGGTCTGCTTAAAACGGTGCCAAGGCTGGATATGGAAAAAACGGCTCCGTTGGTTCCGATTATCGGATCACCACCGGATTTATTGGACCCGCCAAAAGGATGCCCATTTTACCCAAGATGTGAATCAGCAATGAAAGTGTGCAAAGACCATGATCCGGAGCTTGAAGTAGTGGAAGAAGGTCAAACAGCTGCATGCTGGCTGCACCACCCGATGGCCAAGGCAGCACAGGTACAACAAGCACCTACTAATGTATAAAGGAGGAGAAACAATGGTTTCACTGAAAAATAAGCCCGTAAAAGAAAAGACAGACAACGAAAATTCTCCTCTTGTTGAAATAAAGAATCTGAAGAAGCATTTTCCTATCGGTTCTCAATCGCTGAAAGCGGTAGATGGTTTGGATCTCAAAATCTATCCAGGGGAAACTGTCGGACTTGTTGGGGAGAGCGGTTGTGGTAAGTCGACTGCAGGTCGTACAATCACTCGATTATATGAACCGACAGATGGAGAAGTTCTTTTTCAGGGGAAAAATATTTTCGATTACAAACCTGGGGAAATGTCCCATATCCGCCGTGAAATACAAATGATTTTCCAAGATCCCTACGCATCCTTGAATCCAAGGATGAAGGTGGAGGAATTGATAGGGGAACCACTTGCCATTCATGGGATTTCCAAAGGTAAAGAGCGAAGAAAACGGGTGGAAGACCTGTTAAAGCTGGTTGGTTTAAGTCCCGAACATATCACTCGTTTTCCGCATGAATTCAGTGGTGGACAACGCCAGCGGATTGGAATTGCAAGGGCGTTGGCATTAAATCCTAAATTCATTGTTTGTGATGAACCAATTTCTGCCTTGGATGTTTCGATACAGGCTCAAGTGGTCAACTTATTAAAAGAGCTGCAAAAAGAAATGGGACTGACATATTTATTCATCGCGCATGATTTATCGATGGTCAAATATATATCAGATCGAATTTTAGTCATGTACCTTGGAAGAATGATGGAACTTTCAGATAGTGATTCTTTAACGAAAGACCCGCTTCACCCTTACACACAGGCCTTGCTTTCTGCAGTGCCGATACCAGACCCGACTATTAAACGGGAAAGAATTGTACTTAAAGGCGATGTACCAAGTCCCATCAATCCGCCGAGCGGCTGTGTATTCCGGACACGCTGCCCTAAAGCGATGGAGATATGCTCCAGTGCTGTACCTGAATGGAAAGAACAAAAACCAGGGCATTACGTTGCTTGTCATTTATATTGGTGAAAAAAAAAACCAGTTGCGTTTGCAACTGGTCTTTTTGTTACACGTTTTATGTAAGATATTTTTTTGAGTAGAAGCGATTATCTTGGAGACGAAAAATTTTTATCAGTATGTCAAAACAAATAACTAGGAATCTGGAAATAAAACATTTAATATGTAATTATATGTAAAAACTAAAAATCGGTTGAATGTTTCAATTTGTGAGAGAAGGAGGGACTGTTATTGTATTCCACGATAACTAGTGAAATCGTCGATCGTGTCATGATTGTTACTCTGAATCGTCCTGAGAGAATGAACGCTTTCAATGAAAAGATGTGTGAGGAAATGATTCACGCTTTTAATGAAGCGGATGAAAATGATGACGTACGAGCCGTCATTTTAACTGGCGCAGGGGATGCATTTTGTGCTGGAATGGACTTGGAAAAAGGTGCAGAAACCTTTATGGATCACACTCCTCTGGTTGAATATCGCGATGCAGGGGGAATGTTGTCATTACGGATTTTTGAGATGAAGAAACCTATGATAGCGGCCATTAATGGAGCGGCAGTCGGGATTGGGATCACAATGACGTTGCCCATGGACATTAGAATCGCTTCAACAGATGCAAAAATGGGTTTTGTATTTGCGAGGCGGGGGATAACGATGGAAGCATGCAGCGGCTGGTTCTTACCCAGGCTTGTCGGAATGGGCAAAGCTTCCGAATGGATTTTTACCGGCAGGATGATTTCGGCCAGTGAAGCATATGAGGGAAGGTTGGTAAACAAAATCGTCGAGCCAAACGAATTGATGTCTGCTGCAATGGAAATTGCAACAGATATTGCGGAAAATACATCTTCCGTTTCTGTGACGTTATCCCGGCAATTAATGTGGACCATGCTCGGTGCAAACCATCCTGTTGAATCACACAAAATAGAATCGAAAATGATTCATTGGACCGGAAAACAAGCGGATGCACAAGAAGGGATCGAAGCTTTCCTCGAAAAAAGGAAAGCTGATTTCAAGATGAAAAGCAGTTCTGACATGCCTCCGTTCTATCCTTGGGGAACGGATCGAACATATGAAGTGGATAAGAAATGATTGGATGGAATGGGCTAGGGAAACAAGGGGAAGTGCGTGATAATTTTTACTTTTCGGATAAATTAGGGATTCTATTCTTAGTGTGTTATACTGGGTTTACCATTTACTAAACTTGTTTCATGTTCCCTATTCCCCGTGAATAGGGTTTTTTTATGAATACTTTTTTAATCAAAAAAAACAGACCCTACAAGTAGGGTCCGTTATATATTGTATTTAAAATTATGCTTTTTGAACGTTAGTAGCTTGGGGTCCACGTTGACCTTGCTCAACTTCAAAAGTAACTTCTTGACCTTCGTCTAATGATTTGAATCCTTCGCTTTGGATAGCTGAGAAATGTACGAATACATCGTCTCCGTTTTCGCGTTCGATGAAGCCAAATCCTTTTTCTGCGTTAAACCATTTTACTTTACCTTGTTCCATTGTTGTTGCCTCCTAGTGTGAATCCACACATTGTGTTACTACCCTTGCTCAATCATTAGACGAAAAGTTTTTCACTAATCAATCTTCCCGAACAAAAATAATTCTTTTTAAATATAACAGATAATGTCGGAATCTGCAAGCTAACATGGGAAGATTATTTATATACTCATTCAATGAACAATTCTTAATACCCTTTTTTGTAATCAAGTAAATTCGTTGAAGGTTTTTTACCATTTAAATAGTTCTTTAAATTCGGCATGAAAATATCATGAATGAGCCTTTGGTCGTAAAATTCCGTATTTCCGGATGTGTGCGGCGTGATGATTACATTGTCCAACTCCCATAATTGGCTATTCTCTGGAAGTGGCTCGGTTTCAAACACATCAAGTCCAGCACCCGCAATTTCTTTGTCCATAAGCGCTTGAACCAATTCGTTTTGAATGACGAGATTTCCCCTTCCTATATTAATGAAAAAAGCGGAGCGCTTCATTAAGTTGAATTCCTTTTTCCCGAACATGTTCTTTGTTTTGGGAGTCAAAGGTAATGTCACGACAATATAATCACATCTAGGAAGAAGATCATTCAAATGTTCTTGTGTGAACATCTCATCGACGAATTCTTCTGATTTATCGGAATGTCGCATTCCTAATACGGTCATGCCAAAAGCCTTGGCAATTTTTGCGGTTTCCTTTCCGATTTTTCCGACACCGATGATTCCGATGGTCTTTTCATGAATTTCCTGCTTCATATATGCGTGATGCCAAGTCTTTGTTTGCTGTTGCTTAATATATGTATCTACTTTTCTTGTTAAGGCAAGCATTAACGCAAAAATAGTCTCTGAAATGGGATACGCATGAACACCGTTTGCAGTTGTAATCTGAACATTCTTTTGTTCTAAATTTTCCAGGGGTAATGCATTCACTCCAGCGCTCCATGTCTGTATCCATTTTACTTTGCTTTCGTCAATGGATACAGACATTTCCGCCTTCCAGCCTGCGATCACTTCAGCATCGGCTATATGATCTCTCCATATTTCAGGAGATCTTCCGGTGATAACCGTCCACCCGGGAACCAATTCTTTAATTTTCTGTAATAAGAGCTCATTCAAATTTTGGCTTATTATGAGTTTCCTTTTTGGCATAACTAACCTCCTGTATCTATTTTTCTGAATTATACGTAAGTTTCGAAAATCTTTCAATTGGGAAAGCGATTGTTTAACAATCTTGCTATAATACTAATAATCAATGGAATGGGGTGTATTCATGAACGTGAAAGACATATATGGACAGCTGCCTAATATAGACTCAAACCGTTTGGTCATGAGGAAAGTCACCATGAATGATGCTGAAGACATGTTCGCTTATGCATCCAACAGTGAAGTATCCCGTTACGTCACATGGGAAGCTCATCGTTCCCTAAGTGATACAAAAGATTTTATCAGATTTATCCTGCAAAATTATGAGGATAAGAAAATCGCCCCATGGGGCATAGAACACAAGGAAAGTGGTAAGTTGATTGGTACGATTGATTTTGTTTCATGGCAGGTTGGTCATCATAGTGCAGAAATCGGGTATGTGCTTGCTCCCGAATATTGGGGGAGTGGCTTGATGACAGAGGCAGCGCAAAAGATAATCGCCTTTGGCTTTGAAAATATGAACCTGGTTCGCATACAAGCAAAGTGCTTCGTTGAAAATTTGGGTTCAGAGCGGGTCATGCAAAAGGCTGGTATGTCATTTGAGGGAATCATAAGAAAAGGAATGTTTGTTAAGGGAAAGCATGAAGACTTAAAGCTATATTCCATTATAAAATGATGGCCTTTGAGTCTGCTGATTAAAGAAGAAATAAGGAAAAATACATCGATTTTGAAAGCGTGAACTTCTGTTCAAGATTACTATGAATATGGGAAAATAAAAAACAAACAATATGTGCAAATATTGAATCAAAAACTATACAAAACGTCTAATGTAAAAAGTCCGTTTGAAAAATATAATGAAACTATAAAATCGTGTTGAAATGGAGGGTTTCTTTAATGGCAGTAATAAATGAAGTAAAAACGCTGAAAAATTATATCGGTGGCAAATGGGTGGATTCCACAACATCGAAGCATGAACAAGTGCCTAATCCGGCAACAGGAGAAGCTTTGGCGATCGTTCCCCTTTCAACAAAGGAAGATGTAAACCAAGCGGTGCAGGTTGCTAAAAAGGCGTATAAAGAATGGAAAAAGGTCGCCGTTCCAAAAAGAGCCCGCTTCTTATTCCGTTATCAGCAATTATTGATAGAACACTGGGATGAGCTTGCAAAGCTGGTCACAATCGAAAATGGAAAAAGCTATACAGAAGCATATGGTGAGGTTCAGCGTGGGATTGAATGTGTGGAGTTCGCAGCAGGTGCGCCTACCTTAATGATGGGCAGCCAGCTTCCTGATATTTCCCCAGGTATTGAATCTGGCATGTATCGTTATCCAATGGGTGTCGTTGCCGGGATTACACCGTTTAATTTCCCGATGATGGTGCCATGTTGGATGTTCCCGCTGGCAATAGCTTGTGGAAATACGTTTATTTTAAAACCTTCAGAACGGACACCGCTATTAGCCAACCGTCTGGTGGAATTATTGACAGAAGCCGGTGTTCCGGATGGTGTTGTCAATATTGTCCACGGTGCCCACGATGTCGTGAATGGGATATTGGAACATGAAGACATTAAAGCGGTATCATTTGTTGGATCCCAGCCTGTCGCAGAGTATGTATACAAAACGGCAGCTGCCAATAAAAAACGTGTCCAGGCTTTATCAGGAGCGAAAAATCATTCAATCGTCATGCCTGATGCGGATTTGGATAATGCGGTAACGAACATTACGAATGCCGCTTTCGGATCTGCAGGCGAGCGCTGCATGGCTGCGTCAGTGGTTGTTGCGGTGGGAGAAGTGGGAGATTCGCTAGTTGAGAGATTAAAGGCTGCAGCGGATGATATCAAGATTGGAAATGGAATGGATAAGGACGTTTTCCTGGGACCAGTGATCCGTGATACTCATAAAAAGAGAACAGAACAATATATTGAAATCGGGGAAAAAGAAGGAGCTGTCCTTCTTCGTGATGGCAGGAATGAAGGCGATCAGGAAAATGGCTATTACGTTGGACCGACATTATTTGATCATGTGAAACCAAATATGAAAATATGGAGTGATGAAATTTTTGCCCCTGTCTTATCCATAGTTCGGGTTAATACCCTTGAAGAAGCAATCGAATTGACCAATAAATCCGAATTTGCCAATGGTGCCTGCCTCTATACGGATAGTGCAAAAGCCATCCGTGAATTTCGCGAAGAAATTGATGCAGGGATGCTTGGGATTAACCTTGGGGTACCCGCACCAATGGCATTCTTTCCATTCTCCGGCTATAAAAGTTCGTTTTATGGAGACCTTCATGCTAACGGCAAAGACGGAGTTGAATTTTACACTAGAAAGAAAATGTTAACAGCAAGATATTGATAGGAAAAAGGGGGTCGGCTCAAATTGTGGTCGGCCTTCCTTTATACATCTTTTTAGGAGGAGTGTAGCTTATGCAGGTTGAAAAACAGGGTCAGGATCTTAAAGCGATGGATGGTAAATATGTTTGGCATCATATGAAAGGGGCTGAATCCAGCCCTGGAGCAATGGTGATTAAAAGCGGGCAAGGAGCATGGATAACGGATGTTGACGGGAACCGTTTCCTGGACGGGATGTCAGGTTTATGGTGTGTCAACGTAGGTTATGGCCGCACGGAACTGGCTGAAGCAGCTTACGAGCAGTTGAAGGAACTTCCTTATGCCCCTTTAACGAATAGTCACATCCCGGCCATTAAGCTAGCAGAGAAATTAAATGAATGGCTTGGTGGGGATTATGTGATTTTCTTCTCTAACAGCGGTTCAGAAGCGAATGAGGCTGCTTTTAAAATTGCGCGGCAGTATCATCAGCAAAAAGGTGATCATGGACGTTATAAATTCATTTCCCGTTATCGCGGCTATCATGGTAATTCAATGGGCGCCCTGTCAGCTACCGGGCAGGCGCAGCGAAAATATAAATATGAACCACTCGCCCCAGGATTTCTTCATGTATCACCGCCTGATTCTTACCGAAATCCAGAGGATGAAAGCGGTGAAAAAAGTGCAGCGGAAATTGAACGTACCATTACATGGGAGTTGAGCGAAACGGTGGCTGCGGTCATCATGGAACCAATCATCACGGGGGGCGGGATTTTGATGCCGCCAGATGGTTATATGAAACGTGTCAAGGAAATTTGTGAGAAAAATGGTGTCCTTCTCATTTCGGATGAGGTCATTTGCGGGTTTGGCCGTACTGGTAAGAAATTCGGATTTATGAACTATGATGTAAAACCAGACATCGTAACAATGGCTAAAGGAATCACGAGCGCTTACCTGCCATTATCCGCTACAGCAGTCAAACGTGAAATTTATGAAGCGTATATTGGCTCAGACGATTATGACCGCTTTCGACATGTAAATACATTTGGCGGCAATCCGGCTGCCTGTGCCCTTGCTTTGAAGAATATTGAAATATATGAAAATGAAAAACTCATAGAACGGTCTACGGAATTAGGTCAACGCTTTCTGCAAGAGTTTGAAGAAATCAAATCTCATCCCAATGTTGGGGATGTACGTGGGAAAGGTTTATTGGTAGGCATTGAACTAGTGGAAGATAAACTGACGAAACAACCGATCGAACTTTCCAAAATCAATAAAGTGATTGCATCATGCAAAGAAAAGGGGCTGATCATAGGTAAAAATGGTGATACAGTAGCAGGTTTCAATAATGTCCTGACTCTTGCACCCCCACTTAGTATAACTGAAGAGGATTTTTCATTCATCATAACGACGGTAAAGCGAACGCTAGCTGAACTATGAAAATAAGGATAAAAAACTGAATATTAAATTAATTATGCGCTTGTACTTGTTGATACACATACTATGCTTTTTAAAGGGTACTGATGCGTTTAGTTTTAGCACCGTTCAGAACTTTGAACGGTGCTTTTGTCTATGATCAAGGAAAAATAAGAGGAAAAGGAATCCAGTAGAAATTTAGGCAAAATTTTGGAATCGTTTTCCTTGCTTAGTTATAGCAGATGTTCGAAAATGGAATGATAAGGAGTGGTAGAAACTCAATATTAACCGGCAGAAGAGGTGAGGGACATGAATAATGAAGATATAACAAAAAAACTAACATTACATATCCCTGAAATTTTAGGGAGTGGGAATTTTTCAAAGTATGCTGTATTGGTACCGCTTCTAGAGAAAGAAGATGGAATTCATGTTCTTTTCGAAGAACGTTCACACAAACTGAGGAGGCAGCCGGGGGATATTTGTTTTCCGGGCGGGAAAATAGACAAGCTGGACCATGATGAACAGGCGGCGGCCCTAAGGGAAACATATGAGGAACTTAATTTGAGAAAAGAAGATATCGATAATGTCTTTCCTATCGATTATTTGGTATCTCCATTTGGGATGATCGTCTATCCTTATGCAGGGTTTGTTCGTAACCATCAACGGATCATGCCTAATCCAGCTGAGGTTGAAACCGTTTTTACGGTCCCGCTATCCTTTTTCATGGAAAAGCCGCCAGAAATTTACCATGTGGAATATAAAGTGGAACCACATGAAAACTTCCCCCACGATTTAGTCGTTGGCGGGGAGAATTATAAATGGCAGCCGAAACAGATGGAAGAATATTTTTATTTATATAAGGGGCGGGTAATCTGGGGAATGACGGCAAAAATCCTTACCCATTTTATTGAAATTCTTCGTTAGACACTTCTAAAGCACCTTTTTTTTTCGGTCTATTTCTATTAAGCTTTAATTATGGTAAAAGTTAGGTTTTTAATAGAAGCGGGGGGATGAGTGGATGAAGTATAGTTTTGAAGTACTTGAAAAAGAACGGGAAATGGCAATGGCTGCACTAGTCAACTTCAATGAAAACCGCGAATACTATGATGAAACCAAAGATCAAGAACTTAAGCTTTCATACTACAAAGATGGTTCCTTGGACCGGGAAGGATTGAAGGGCCTGCTTGTGGCAACACATAAAAACCAGCTGAACTATTCACCACATCGTCATGTTTACCCATGGGTGGACTTACAGGAAAATGGCCAGCTGAAAAGTCTGTATTCCGGTAAAGGGATGGATCCTGTACAAGTGATTGAGGAAGACATCCGTATACTGGAAGTGCTGTCAAGAGGTATTGAATCAATAAATTCTGAGAACATTCTCGTTAATTGTGAACATGTAGTACCTCAATCATGGTTCGATAAAAAAGAACCGATGAGGGGGGATTTGCATCATCTGTTCGCCTGTGAACCAACGTGTAATAGCAGCCGGAGTAACTATCCTTACCATGATTTTGAGGATTATATCCCTGAGAGAACGGCTGCCGGCATAAAAGCGGGTTGCGGGAAATCAGATGAAAGTAAATTCGAGCCTGAATACGGAAAAGGGATCGTGGCGAGGGCAACTTTGTATTTTTTACTTAGATATGAGGGAATCATCGATAGCGGCAAAATCGACCTGGCACTGCTTTTGGAATGGCATCGGCTTTTTCCCGTCAGCACTTATGAAAAACATAGAAACCAGGCTATACATGAAATGCAAGGTAATCGTAACCCATATATAGATTTTCCCGAAATGGCGGGGAAATGGAATTGAAGAATAATATAAAAAAGAGGATTGAAGCTGAGGTACAGGCTTCAATCCTCTTTTTTGATTATAAGAATTTCACGCAAACAGGGAAGGGAACATGAACATCCTTTTGCAATAATGTTAATTTTCCGTCATGTTCATTCCGTGCATATAGTGTCAGGTTTCCTGATTGTTCATTAGAAGCGATCAGGAATTTTCCGCTAGGATCCAATGAAAAATCACGTGGCCAATGACCTTCGGTAGAAACCAGTTCCACGAATGCCAGTTTGCCTGTTTCTTGATTGATTTGGTAAACGGCAATACTATCATGTCCGCGGTTTGCGGCATATATGAATTGCCCGTCATCAGAAATATGAATGGCGCTTCCTTGGTTATTTTCCTTGAAATCTTCCGGGACGGTGCGAACCGTTTGTAATTCAGAAAAACTTCCAGTTTGACTATCGAAGCTCAAAACAATGACTTCCGGTACAAGTTCTGCCATGACATACGCAAATTTTCCATTTGGGTGGAAGGTTAAATGCCGTGGTCCGCTACCGGGAGCAACAGATAAGCTGTTTACTTCTTCCAAAACCCCATTATTTATTTTATAGGTTAATACTTTATCTATTCCGAGGTCGACTACAGCAATGAAACTTTCATCCGGTGTGAAACCAGCGAAGTGAGTGTGTGCTTTTTCCTGACGTTCTTCATTCGGTCCTTGACCTTCAAGTTGAACAGTGGATGATACAGGCAAAGGGGTCGCATCTTCATGAAGCGGATATGATTCAATCACGCCTTCTCCATAACTGGAAGTGACCAAGACCTGTTTCTTGCTGTCGACACTTATATGACAGGAAGAGCCATTAGGTGTCAGTTGTTTGCCCAAAAAGGTAAGATCACCTGATTCTTCATTGATCGAATAGGCTGAAACTCCACCGCTGCCCGCTTCTTTTAAAATGGCGTATAGATTCTTTTTGTCCTGGCTGATGGCGACATAAGTCGGATCGGTTAATTCTGCTGCAAGAACCGGAGTGCTGAGTTTTCCTGCTGCTGTATCTAAAGTAAAGCGGTAAATACCTTCGCTGTTTCCTTTTGTGTAAGTGCCTATGTATCCAATGATATTCTGTTGATCATGTTTTGCCATATTTATCTCCTCCAAGAAAGATTTGTGTTTATTTTTATTTTACCATAGATGATACCCATTATATCCTTTTCCCGTTTTATGTTGAGTTGGAACCTTTTTCTTTAAAAAGTTTTTGGGGGCAAAGAAAAAACCCCGATTAAGGGGTCAAATTTAATCGACTGGCTTTGAGGCTTGAATAGGAATATGCCTAAACTCAGATACCGAAAATAAACCCTGATCCGTCAGTTTAATTTCAGGAATGACAGGTAACGCCAAGAATGCAAGTGTAAGAAATGGGTTGAAATGCCTGTAAGCACCGAGTTTCAATAGGGCTTCATCAATTTTTTTCAATGAATGAACCACATCCATATAACTGCATTCACTCATCAATCCAGCTATTGGAAGGGGAAGGGAAGCGAGAATTTCCCCATTTTGGATTACGGTCAATCCACCCTGCATTTTTTTGATTTCCTTAGCCGCCAACAGCATATCCTGATCATTCGTTCCGGCAATGATTAAATTATGTGAATCATGGGCTACTGTCGTGGCAATTGCACCTGATTTCAACCCGAGCCCTTTGACGATTCCAAGACCTAATTGTTTGGTCAGATGATGTCTTTCAATAACAGCAAGTTTTAGATGATCAACATGTTCGGAGAACTGGAACAGACCATCATGATTAAGTGTGACCGGTTCAATCGTATGCTTTGTAATCAAGCTGTTTGGAGTTATCTCAATAATATTAGCAAACTCATTTTTTAAAGAAATCGCCAAATCATTTCTGGTTATTTCATGAAATTGAACAGAGTGCTTCAACCCGTCGTCAATAACTTGATTCTCATCAGTTGGAAAATTAAGCAAACGATTATTTTGAACGATAGGCTTTCCATCTTTAAAGACCGAGTGGATGATGACTGAATCAAGATTATCCAATAGAAGGAAGTCAGCCTTGTATCCAGGTGCAATTGCACCATGTTCTTTTAAACCAAAGCATTCTGCTGCATTAATGGTCGCCATTTGAATGGCTGTAATGGGCGGGACACCTGATTCTATGGAAAGTCGAACGTTGTGATCGATACTTCCCTCAGATACAATATCATCTAGGTGCCGGTCATCGGTTACGAATAAACAACGGCGGGAGTTCTTCTCATTAATAACTGGAACCAGGTTTATTAAGTCTTTGGCAACCGTGCCTTCCCTGATCATAAGATACATTCCTTTACGCAGTCTTTCTTTTGCTTCTTCCGCTGTAGTGCATTCATGATCCGTTTTAATGCCTGCACTCATATAAACATCGAGCTGTTGTTCGGATAATCCAGCTGCATGGCCATCGATGCTTTTACCTAGTCTATTTGCATCGTATATTTTTTGCAGCATATCCTCATCCGTATGTGAAACAGCCGGGAAATTCATGACTTCGGCTAAACCAAGCACTCTCGTGTTTTGATAAAATGAAATTAAATCTTCACTTCTTAAGACAGCACCAGAATGTTCAAACTCCGTAGCAGGTACACAAGAGGGCATCATGAAGTAAAAGTCAAAAGGAAGTTGATCGGATTGTTCAATCATATATTCCATGCCCTTTTTGCCAGAAACATTGGCAATTTCATGAGGATCTGCAACGATGCAGGTCACTCCGTGTAATAGGAGGATTTTTGCGAGTTCAGAAGGCCTGACCATCGATGATTCAATATGGACATGGCCATCAATGAATGAAGGGCATACGAATTTTCCTGCAGCATCGATTTCCGAAATACCTTCATAACACCCTATTCCAGCAAAGAAACCATCGACGATCGCTATGTCGCCTGTATAAATATCACCATTGAAAACATCTATGATTTTCCCGTTTTTAATGACGCAATCTGCTGATGTTCTTCCTGTTGCAACGTCTATTCTCCTTTTAAGCAAGTCTTTTTGCATATTCGTAACCCCTTTGGCAAAATATAAGCGGTTAATATTTCACTTTTTCAATATTGGTTTCCCATGTTCGGAATGGTAAATCGTGGTCATTAAAAGACAATTGTTTCATTTTCATTGTCCGATTTTCCATTGGCAGGGCAAGTTCTTGATATATAAAGTGATCATCAAAGCCAATATTTGCAGCGTCTTCTTTAGTACATGCGTAATAAATGGCTTTTGGACGTGCCCAATAAATGGCACCGATGCACATGGGGCAAGGTTCGCAGCTAGTGTATATTTCACAATCCGTAAGCTGGAAGCTGTCGAGATTCCTGCATGCATCACGAATCGCCTGTACTTCGGCGTGAGCTGTAGGATCGTTGGCTGTTGTCACATTGTTACATCCTCTGCCTACGACTTTGCCGTCTTTTACGATTATCGCACCAAAAGGTCCTCCGTTCTTTGCCAATACATTTTCATATGCAAGCTGAACAGCCATCTCCATGAATTTTACATCCACTAAAAAACACTCCTTCTTATTAGTAATAACCAAAAGTATTGATGTTAAGTTATATAACGTAAATATAATAAACAATATACCATATGCATAGGGAAATGGAATATTATTTTCTGAAAATAAAGAAAAATCAGTTTGTGTTAGAATATATGACGTGTAATCAAAATGGTTAAAAGAATTTTTACAAATAATAATAAAACTGATATGGTTAAAGAAAATCATTGGGATTATGAAGGTGAAGTGCATGGGGTTTTTGGGAGTTCTTTTACCGATATTCGGTATTTTTGTTTTAGGGTTTATCGGTCAGAAAAAGTTCAAACTTGATACAAAATCGATTTCCACGATGGCATTATATTTAATGTCACCTTTTCTTGTATTCCGAACTTTTTATTCCGCAGAATTTACGATTGATTATTTTTACCTTTTCTTATTCACGATAGTACTTTGTCTTTCTCTTATACTGGTAGTCTACATCATATCTTTTTTCCGCAATTATACAGTCACTGAGACAAGCGGCATGATATTGGCATCGGCATTCATGAATAACGGAAACTATGGAACACCCGTCATTTTCCTGTTATTCGGAGCCGCAGGACTCGATTATGCAATTATCCTTATGGTGGGACAGCAGTTAGTGATGTGCACGATCGGCATTTATTTCGCTGCAAAGGGAAGTCCGGAAGGTAACGGAGTTCAAACAGCGATTAAAGCAGTATTCCGAATGCCAATTGTATATGGAGCTATTGCCGGTACAGTATTTCAGTTTGTTAACATACCTTTAAGCGATTCGGTTATGGAAGCTGTTAACCTTGTTGCAAATGCAGCGATCCCAACAATAATGATTACACTGGGAATGCAGCTGGCCAACATTTCGCTGAAAAAAATAGCCTATCGGAAGCTATCAGTTTCGCTGCTCCTTAAACTTGCCGTGTCACCGGCCATTGCCTTCCTGTTATCTCTTGCCTTGCCAGTGGGTGATATGGTCAGGCATATCATGATCATCGTAGCTGCCATGCCAACGGCAGCCAACACTACGATGTATGCGCTCCAATTCAACACGGAGCCTGAATTCGTATCAAGTGCTACGTTCATTAGTACATCATTAAGCCTGATTACGCTTCCAATCATCTTTTTCTTTGTATTATAGGAGATTATCATTCTAATTATGAGGGCAAACTAATTATATACAAGAAGCGGAGGAATCCTGGCCAATTAAAAGAGGAATACTGGCAGACTATATGTAATTACTCTTGACCTCGCGGACTTGGGTTTGGGAGTCCAAAAATTTTCATTTAGATTTAAAGAGCAAGCTTGTTAAACTGGCGTTTACTTTTTTTAATGCCTGTATTTGATTGGAGGGGTTTTGTGTTCCAGACTAAAATTGAACTGACTAATACTGGAAAGATTGATGCCATTTTAAAGGGAATCGTTCTGAAAACCTATGAAGAGTCACTTGAAGAAAAACTCTTGCTATGCATGGAGTGCGGTGATGTCGATTTTTATATCACGTATTCAAATAATGAGGAACTTCAGGATGCGATAAATGAAAATTTTGAACTTGATGAATGTGGTGAAATCGTGAAAATAGCTGAACATCAAGAACTTATGGATGATTTATACGATTATTTCTTGATCATTCATAAGGAAAGTGATTTGTTTGATTTTTTTCCAGCAGGTCCATATGCTCACGGCGGGGAAATCCGTGAATCGGATACGGATATGCTGGCGCCAAGGGGTTTATATTCAGCGCCATTTGAAGACGCGATAAAGGAATGATGAAAAAGACAGCAGTTGCTGTCTTTTTGTATTTTTAAGAGCCTATGAAGCTTTCGGGAAATAAATGTAAAAAGAGGGAATTTTTTAAAGGGATATCAGTTTAGATTTATCTGTTTTATGAAATATAGCAATAATATCATGAAATATAATATCCTTTTTAACAATTTAAAGTTTATATGGTAATTTTAAGAAATATTATATATAATAAAAAATGTGAATATTGAATATATTATTTGAATTACTAGTTTAAAATAACAATAAAAACGGACTATTCACTATGAATTATGAAATATTGGGAAATAATATTTGAAGAAGGGATTCTACATAATTTGTTTCGAGTTAAGAGATTGCTATATTCTGCTTTTGGAATTCTGATTATTATAAATTTTCAGTTTTGGACAGGGGGCTAATTATGATAGTTTTTGACGGAGTGAATAAGTATTATGGCGATTTCCATGTATTGAAAGAAATTAATCTTACAATTAAGAAGGGGGAGGTGGTAGTGGTCATCGGACCCTCTGGTTCAGGGAAAAGTACACTGCTCCGATGCATTAATCGTCTAGAGACCATTTCGCAAGGTTCCCTTTCCATAAATGGTTTAAATGTAGCGGATAAAAAAACGGACATAAACAAACTTCGTCGGAATATCGGTATGGTTTTCCAGCATTTTCACTTGTATCCTCATAAAACCGTGCTTGAGAATATCATGCTTGCTCCCAGGAAGGTTCTAGGACAATCCGATGAGGAAGCGAAAAAGATTGCACTGAAGTATTTGGACAAAGTGGGGATTGGAGATAAAGCGAATTCATTTCCTTCTCAGCTTTCGGGTGGACAGCAGCAACGTGTAGCGATTGCCAGAGGTTTGGCAATGGGACCGGAAATCATGCTATTTGATGAACCTACCTCAGCCTTGGATCCAGAAATGATTGGCGAGGTACTGGATGTAATGAAAGCACTTGCCCATGAAGGAATGACGATGGTGGTGGTCACGCACGAAATGGGATTTGCCCGTGAAGTAGCGGATCGAATCGTATTCATGGACGAAGGCAGGGTTTTAGAAGAGGCATCACCGGCTGAGTTTTACGCAAATCCTCGTGAAGAGAGGGCTCGTTTATTCCTTAGCCGTATATTAAATCATTAAAAAAACAGGGGGGAATTACATGTTGAAGAAAAAGAAATGGTTAAAATTATCTTTGCTATCCTTACTGGCTGTCATCTTATTAGCTGGATGCGGCGGAGGGAACGATTCAGACAAAGCTGAAGAGGGTGGAGGCAAAGACAAAGAAAAAGATGTTCTCGCACAAGTGAAGGAAAAGGATAAGATCGTTTTTGGGGTGAAAAATGATACAAGACTATTCGGATTGAAGAATCCAAGTACTGGAGAGGTTGAAGGCTTTGATATTGATATTGCCAAAGCTCTTGCAGCAGAAATCCTTGGTGATGAGAATAAAGTTGAATTTAAAGAAGTGACTTCTAAAACTAGGATGGCACTATTGAATAATGGTGATATCGATGCGATTGTAGCGACCATGACAATCACGGAAGATCGTAAAAAAGAAGTAGACTTCACTGATGTTTATTTCGACGCAGGACAATCTTTATTAGTCAAAAAGGGCAGCGATATTAAGGGTATTGATAGTTTGAAAGGGAAAAAGGTATTGGCTGTCAAGGGCTCTACTTCTTCCATAAATATCCGTGAAAAAGCGCCTGAAGCACAAGTGCTTGAATTTGAAAACTATTCCGAAGCGTTCGCTGCACTTAAATCCGGACAAGGAGATGCTTTGACCACGGATGATTCCATCCTTTATGGAATGGCAGATGAAGATCCAAGTTATGAGCTTGTTGGCGGTACATTTACGGATGAACCATATGGAATTGCCGTAAAAAAAGGAAATGCTGAATTTGTTGAAGAGTTGAATAAAGCGCTTAAGTCACTTAAAGATTCAGGCAAGTACGATGAAATCCATGATAAATGGATTAAACATTAAACATTTTAGCAAATGGATAAGGGAAGCTGACCTTAAATAACATTTGAACATTTGTCTGTGAGGATGAGCGTTTTGCTCATCCTTACTAGTTAAAGGAGTGTATGCCGTGCTTGATTTCTCCATTTTAACAGAGAATCTGGATATGTATTTATTAGGCTTTAAAAATACAATCATGTCGAGTTTGGTCGCATTGATAGCGAGTTTGATTCTTGGTGTGCTGATTGCTATCATGCGGATTGCGCCAATAAAGCCACTAAACTGGCTGGGTACTGCCTATGTCGAGTTCATTCGGAACATACCGTTATTGATCATTACCTTTTTCTTCTTTCTCGGACTTAAACTAAGCGGTCTATACGCCGGGACATTAGCCTTGACCATTTATACATCATCTTTCATAGCTGAGGCAATTCGAGCGGGCATACTTTCTGTGCCAAAGGGTCAAATGGAAGCTGCCCGTTCTTCTGGTCTGACATATGGACAGGCAATGAGATTCGTCATTCTGCCGCAGGCCGTTAAAATAGTCATTCCTCCTTTAGGGAATCAATTTATAAATCTGGTAAAGAATTCTTCCATTTTAGCCGTTGTTGCAGGACTCGATCTTATGTACCACGGGGATTTGATTTCTTCAAGGACATTTGTCGTATTTGATGTGTACATTTTCGTTGCAGCGTTTTACTTAATTCTTACCATTCCTTTAAGTTTTGGCGTTGGGTATTTGGAAAAACGTCTGGCTAAGAGTAATTGAGGGAGGTATAAGATATGGATTTTGCAGGTGCCTATACACCAGATAATCTTAAGTTTTTATTAGAAGGATTTTGGGTAACGCTCCAGGTAGCTTTTATATCCATTATTCTAAGTTTCATTATTGGCGGGCTTGTAGGTATAATCCGATACGCAAAAGTGCCGGTGTTATCACAAATATTAGCTTTGATTGTAGAAACGGTACGTAATTTGCCTCTGTTATTAATAATATTTTTCACCTATTTTGCTTTGCCGGAGATACGGATTAAACTGGAAATCATTCCAGCAGCCATAGTTGCCTTGACAATTTTTGAGTCTGCCATGCTTTCTGAAGTCATTCGAAGTGGACTGAAATCCATTGATAAAGGCCAAATGGAAGCTGCCCGTTCATCAGGTTTGAGCTATACACAGGCATTGATACATATTATTTTGCCCCAAGCGCTGCGCCGCATGGTTCCTCCCATTGTCAGCCAATTTATTTCTTTATTGAAGGATACCTCTTTAGCTGTTGTCATCTCATTGCCTGAGCTGACCCATCATGGTCAAATCATATATGGACAAAGTCAAAAGTATTTAATACCGATTTTAATCCTGGTGGCTCTCATGTACTTCATTGTGAATTATAGCCTTTCTTTGGTAGCCCAGAGACTTGAATTGAAACGAACCTAAAAAAACGGCTCAGAAATGAGTCGTTTTTTCCTTCTCTACGAGGTTCGGAAGTGTCTCACCTCCTTCCATGATTATAAAACGAGACTGGTTATCCCTCATGTAATTTCCTTGTGAACCTCATTAGATTGAAGGAATTTGCCCCACTCCTGCCTAATAAAGGGGCTAGCCGAGACCCCACAGGCGCTTGTACCGATGAGGCTTGGCAGACAGTCGGCGGAAAGGGAGCGGACTTCTGAAATCAGCTGGAATATTAGTGATGAACGAATACACAAAAAATGAATCTTTTGCTTTTAATAACCGTATATATAAAGGAAGAAAGAAGGTGGAATATATGTCGGAAATTAAAAGAAGCAATAGCAAAGCAATTGTATCATTGATCATGGGGGTATTATCCCTGTTTATTCCATTCATAGGCATCATATTAGGTATTCTCGGTTTAATATTTGCATCGAAGAGTAAAAAAGAAATGAAGGTTACGGGTGAATCTGGAGATGGATTGGTGACAGCTGGAAAAGTGTGCAGCATTGTTGGGATAATCCTGAATGTTCTCGTAATTCTGATTTTCCTGGTGTTTTTTTATTTCTCAGTAAATACGGACATAACAACCTATTAAGTGCTGAAATCAACTTGACAAACAAAGAAAAGTAAATTAAACCTATAAAAATTGGAAATTCATGTTATAATTAATATAAAAACCTAAATTTTGTATGAAGGGATGATATTTTGACCATTCAAATCTTTGAGTACCCAGCCGTATTTTATTATGAAAAACACCCGTTGATTATCGACTCTTTTTCCGTTCAGGTTTGTTTCCCGGATTTTAGGCGAAAAGGAATTATTTCTTCCGTTAGCGGTAGGAATCGGGTAGATGCCTTAGTTTGTGCTCAAGAATTGCTGGAATCCATGGTCGAACATTTTATTCACGATAAAAAAAGAATCCCGGATGCAAGTGAAATGGAAAAGGTAAATCTGGATAGGGGAATCAATATTTGTGAGGCTGCACCCTTCAGGATTGAAATAGAAAATATCACATATGAAAAATAAAAAACCTTGCCGGTTAAAGGACAAGGTTTTTATTTTGTATTTCTTGAGATTTAATGAAAATTTTGTGAACCGGAATGTCAGGCGCTTAATACATACACAGTTTTCATTATTTTTTGTAGTAAGGTGAACTCGATGGTGATCATGATCCACTGCATAAAATACCCTGGATTTACTTCACTTTTATGATTTGGTGAAAGATATGTTTTCAGAGTAAGAAGGCCCAGTATTCATCCAGTACAAATCATCCTCCTCACCTCAAGTTTTAATCATCCTATTTAAAATAATGAAGACTTTTGGCAAAAGGTTCTATCTAAAAGTAAACAAAGTTGATTGAAGCAGGTGTGTGAGATTCCCGCGGGAAAAGCGAGTGCTTGGAGAGGAAATTTACGTTCAAATTGCACAAACCCCTAAAAAAACTGTAGATAAACTCGAATTTTATAGAGTGGGCCTCCAGTCTGAAACCATCATGACCTGTAAAGGAATGATGGTTTTTTTGCATGGAATTTCTCCATTTAATTATTTTTTAATTTTGGGGAAAGGATATTGCGTTCTTTATAACGAATATGTATAGTATAGGTAACGTAGGTAAAAAGTATCAATAGTTATATATTTTGGAGGTGTATGTGTGAAATATTATATAGCATCAGACGAAAAAAATTTAAAGCAAGTCAAATCATTGATCAAGAAATTGACTTCAAAAGGGTTTACATGTGTGAATGACTTGAATTTAATTATGAATGATGAGAAAAACCAAATAACGGACGGCATTGGAGAATATGAAAAAAAGGGGATTGAGGAAGCCGATTTCATGCTGATCTTCCTAACTGCAGGAAAAGGTAATCTATATGAGCTTGGATATGCTTTATCTTTAAATAAGAAAATTATTGTGTATTCACCTGAGAAAGACAATTATCATATTAATAAAAAATCAATATTTCACAATCTTCCTGAGGTAACAATCTGCAGCGGGACCTTTTATAAGCTTGTTAAATTGATACATACGCTTTCTCCGGACGGATCTGAAAAAGATTCACTGCATCTTAAATAATTGTCAAATGTAAAATTTAAAGGATACCCTCTAATAATATATCTTTTGAACGAATGGTTTAGTGTATTAAAAATGAGGGTGAAAACCTATTAAAAAAGGGAGAGGACTGTTTTGGCCATTATTGATATCGACCAATTATTGTTAGCCACTGAAGCGATTGCAGAAGAGTCAGTTCCATTCCACCTTGATACATTTGACATCGATCAACTTTTGGATAAAACGGATAATTGGTAAGGAAAAGCATGCCTAGAGAGGATATGCTTTTTTTCTGATTGAAAATAACCTGATTACCGGTATGAAAAAAATACAAGCAATCAGGCAAGCGAGGATATTTCAAAGAATGGGATAAAGTTAAAAGCGGCGTCCTTTTACGAATCCTAATATCACAAACATCGAGATCGTGCCAATAACAAAAATTGCTTTAATGGAATTTACGAGAATTTCATCGTACATTTGTATTACCTCCTTGTATGTAATGACAGTGCGATTATGATTAGCTGTTGATGTATAAATTATAACATAAAGTCAATATCTATTGGTGGGAAATTAAAGACGATATGGGTAATAATGTATAGGTTGGTAAGTTAAAACACAAAAAAAGATATCCTCAAAAAGTGGATATCGGCAATGAAAGTTATTTAAGACCTAGCGCTTTTTTCGTTCTTGGTCCGACGATCCCATCAGAAGTAAGTTTTTTAGAAGTTTGGAATTTTTTCACGGCTGTTTCGGTGTTTTTTCCAAATGACCCATCTACTCCTTTAGTGCTGAATCCAAGTTTTGTTAATCTTTTTTGCAGTTCAATTACTTGGGGGCCGCTGCTTCCTTTTTTTAGGGTGGAGTTGGTATTAACAGGTAGGCTCACAGATCCGCTCACTTTATATCCATTCGTGGCGGCTATGGTGGCAAATGATTTATTCGAACTGGCAATCAAGACTACCGTGTTCATTCTCACCCTATCGTATAGCCATTGAACTTCATTGTTATACATACGAATACAACCGGCACTTATATATTTCCCAATGGTTGAAGAATCATTATTGCCGTGTATTGCGTACGTATTTCCTGGTGTATTCCTTGCGTTGATCCCCAGCCATCTTTTACCTAGAGGGTTTTTTGGGTCTCCGCCTCTAATATTGCCTTTATAATAGGGACGATTCACAATCTTTGTCACTACCTTGAACTTTCCTTCAGGAGTGTAGGAGGCTTTCTTTCCTGTCGCCACAATGAATACCCTCACCAATTTATCATTTTCGTAATAGGCAAGCTGATTATTGGTTTTATTGATGATAATCAGTTGTCTTGCTGCCGCACCTGAAGTATTACTGAACCCAACAAAGGTAAAGGCGAATATCAATATACATACAATTAATTTCCTCATGTTTTTCCCCGTCCCTCATTTAAGCAACATACATTTACACATATACTATCCTATGCATGAAGTGGGGCTAAAGTGACAATTTTTTAAAGTGGGGGTAAACTAACAATGGGTATATTACACGAATGATGGGCACTATTTTTGGCCATATTACATACATTATTGAAGTGAAAACGGAGGTGGAAAAGAATTGTCACGCCTAAATGTGGAGGACTATTTAGAACAAGGAATCCATGGTCCAAAAGAAATAAAGCCTGGTGAACGAAGGGAATTTCTGGGCACATTACGGGAACGCGTCGTCATCGTACTAAAAAAAAGCCAAGTCTTTGAAACGAATGTATATCCTGAGGTAGAGCAAATGATGAAGCAGTATCCTCGTTCTAATTTGTTTTTAAATGGTCAGATGGACTATCAATATTTAGGGAAATATATAAAATTGGCAATGAGTCATAAAATTCCTTATAAAATTGTCCTAAACAAAGATCACAACTCCGATTTGGGTCTGGTATTAGCAGAAAATAATGCCATAAACAAAGAGGAAATTCATATCGAGAAGAAATTTCATGCCGAGCAAGTTATCAAAAAGAAAAGCTTCAAAGCGTTTTTCAAACGCTTTGTTAAAAAATTATTAAACAAACGTTGATAGAATTATCAACGTTTTTAGTTTGTCTACAAAAGGAGACACGGAGGGGACTCTCCCCGCACCATGATTTAAAAACAATAATAGGTTATGCTTCTTGTTACGGTTTTATGAAACTGGAACTTTTTTGAGGGTTTGTAAAATTCGAACTTTCATTTCCACTCCAGGCACTCGTTTTAGCGGGCAGTCCGGGAGCCTCCTCGGCGCTCTTTGCACCTGGGGGGTCTCCCTTGGACGCGTTTTTCCCACAGGAGTCTCGCACCTTCCGTTCCAATCAACTGAATAAGACAATTCTCAATGGTAATTATGCGATCCTTTTCCGTAAGTTATAAAACTTCCTGAAATTCCCTATAATCGTTTTTACTACGGAATAAGTGGGGATAGCGATTAAAATGCCAATGAAACCGTATATTGATCCTGCAGCAAGCAGCAATAAAATAATGGTAAGTGGGTGAATGTTTAGACGTTTTCCCATAATATTCGGTGTAACCAAGTGCCCTTCGACCTGTTGAACAACGGTAAGGACAATGAGTACTTTCACTGCCAACCCAATGTCTTGCTGTAAGGCAATGAAGAGGGCAGGGATGATGCTTATTAATGGACCAAGGAATGGTACAACGGTAAAAATCATGGCGAATAGGGCTAATACAAGTGCATAATCGAGACCGATAATAAGATAGCCAATATACATCAAAGTACCAATGACGATTGATATGATGAATTGACCGATAATATAAGTTGAAAGGGTTTTATCGACGTCTTTTAAAATCGTGTTTCCTTCTGATTCTACATCGGTCGGAATATATTTTAATAGAAATGGTCTTAATTTATCTCCATCCTTCAAGAAATAGAATAAAATGAATGGTGTAATGACCAGTACCGTTAATACACTAGTGATTGTGGAAAAAATGGTATTGACATTCACTATGAGTTTTTCAGAGTAATCTTTTAAATGTGTGATCGCTTTTTCTTTCAATTCTTCCATATTAACCATGCCAAAATCATTTTTTTCAATCATGACTTCAGATTCTTTAGAGAATTCCTTGACTTTGCTGGGTAGGTTTTCAGATAATTTTTGAAATTGGTCCACGATTACTGGACTGCCAAAGTAACCTACCATCCCAATCATACTAAATATAATTAAAAAGACGGTGAAGATGCTAGCTGACCTCGGGATAAATTTAGTTAAAAAGTTAACGACCGGCCGTAAAATATAGTATAAAAGCCCAGCCAAAATAATAGGGAAAAACATGGCAGCAATGATTTTTTGTATCGGCTGCAGAACATAATCAATCTTACCTAGTAAAAAAATAATTAAAATGCTCAAAATGATCGCGCATGCATATTTAAAAAACGGTTTATTGATCCACAAGACAATTCCCCCTAATTCCATCTCTTACTTGATTCCCTGATTTAACTAAAAGTTAAACTAAATAACTTGTTCAAATTGTTTGGTGTAAAATGATTATTCTTTTTTTTTCATTTTGCTGTTTTATTTTTGAACATTAAAGGAAGAAGGAAATGGGAATACTGCCTGTAAATATAGCCGCAAGCAAACGAAAACAAGAATTTCACTTCAAAATGAAGGTCAACTCTAAAAAAATATTTGGTCACTTTGACTTTTACCTGTCCTCATCTTCATAAGTCGATCATCCCAATAACTGCATTTCCCTAGACTACTGCGATTAAGTTTAAGCAATGCTCAAAACTGCACCAGCAAAGAATCCTGCGGGGATGATATAATCGTAAAATGTTCCAAAAAGATACCGAATTACAGTTTTTTAAGAGCAGCCGCCGTTAAGGTCATAAAAAAAAGGCATCATCAAAGGTAAATTCCGTTTAGGGAAGTTTACTTGATCATGCCTTTTTGCAAGGTTTAAAATTAGGATATTTTACTAAATGTGCCTGTTACTCCTTGTATCTGTTCTCTTTGCATTTTTTTAATGTCGAGACGCAACCAGATGGAGATGGCAAATGCTATCGTAATTAATGCTGCGAAAACGTAGAATACCGGGATGTAACTGTTCGTACTTTCCCTGATTGCAGTAACCAACATAGGTCCGCAAACCCCGCCTAGAGACCATGTAGTTAAAAGGTAACCGTGGATGGCCCCAATTTCCTTCGTTCCAAATAAATCCCCGGCAAATGCTGGGAGATTTGAAAATCCCCCTCCGTAACAACTTACGACCAGCAAGATGAGTCCTTGGAACAATAGTGTATTTGTCGTCGTTGGAAGTAAAAGGAACGCTCCGATTTGAATGATGAAGAAAATGACGAAAACATTTGGACGTCCTATATAATCTGATGCTGCCGCCCAGCCAAGTCTTCCTCCGCCATTAAAGATCCCCATAATACCGACTAATGTTGCTGCACCTGCTACAGACAGACCAACAACGTCTTGAGCCATAGGTGAAGCTACCGAAATCATCATGATCCCTGCACTTGTATTTATCAATTTCATGGACCATAACATCCAGAAGTGTTTAGTTTTAACCGCTTCTTTTGCAGTTAATTGCCTTAAGTCTTTCTTCAGTTCTTTTTTACCTGACTCAATATCTTTCTTCATTCCTTCAGGTAGCCAGTTGGCCTTTGGAGGTGCAATATAGGATGCCCCTAAGAACATCAGTATGAAATAGCCTGCGCCTAAAATATAATATGTTGAATAAATGCCAACGGATTCCATAAGGCTCGCAGCTACTGGGGCTGTAATGAGTGCTCCGGCACCGAAACCTAATACTGCCATTCCTGTTGCCAATCCCCTGCGATCTGGGAACCATTTGACTAAAGTGGATACTGGTGAAATGTACCCGATCCCCATACCCAGTCCACTTAACACCCCATATGTCAATAGGTAAAGCGGAAGTGAATCGACCATTACTGCTAAACCGGAACCAGCTTGTCCTAAACCGAATAATACAGCAGCGACCATGGCTGACTTCCTTGGACCATTTTTTTCTACGAATTTGCCAAAGAAGGCAGCAGAAGTTCCTGCAAGCGCCATCATTATTGTGAATGCTAACGTTACTGCTGTTTCTGACCACCCCATAGTCTCTACTAATGGTTTTTTGTAAACGCTATATGCATATGCACCACCAATTGAAAGGTGAATGGCGATAGCGGATAAAGCGATTAACCATCTGTTTTTTGTCATGTTGTTACCCCTTTTCGTCAAAAAATAAGAAAGCTGCATGCGTTTCATCTATGATATATCATTTTGCATGCGTTTTATCTATCTTGTGGGATAAGTATATAAGAATATTAATTAGTAGTAAACTACTAAATTGAAATTCATGTAAAATTTTCCCTCGACATGAAATTGGGATTGGTACGAAAAAACATTTTATGGATTCGGATTAAAAATGTTATATATTCTTAGGCTTTAATAAACATATAGGATTTGCAGGTATTAGATTTAGTGTTTTATTCATGAATCTGCTAAAAGTCTTTTCATTAATCGATTTTCCTGGTTGCAAAAGGGGAAACGATTGAATTTACTTTTAGGGTGCCATGAACCAGAATTAATCTTATTGGCTTTATTGTGATTATTTTGATAAAATTAATCTAATATTCAAGACATCTTCGCGTACAATCGGAATTGATGTTTTTAGAGGTTTCAGGAATAATTGGTTCTTTTTTCAGGAATCATAGTCTGGAATCAAAGAAAAACCCATTTATTTTAAAAAAATTCCGAAAATTTCGTCTTAAAGACTTGAACTATGATTCCTTATAGGAGTAAACTAATTAAAGATAGATTTTATGGAAGTGAAATCTTGTAAATTTAATCAACAAGGGGTTTTGGTAATGAAGGAACATGACATGCAAATCACGCTTAGTACAACAAAGAAAGAAAAACCACAAGCGGAACAGCTTGAGTTCGGTAAGCAGTTTACCGATCATATGTTTATTATGGATTACACACAAGGGCAAGGGTGGCATGATCCAAGAATTGTTCCTTATCAACCGCTCTCATTGGAGCCGTCAGCTATGATTTTTCACTATGGACAATCCGTTTTTGAAGGATTGAAGGCATATGCAACACCAGAGGATGAAATTATCTTATTCCGTCCGGAAAAGAATTTCCAACGCTTAAATAGTTCAAATAGCCGATTATGCATACCGGATATCGACGTTGATTTTGCGTTGAAGGCCTTAAAGACTTTAATAAGCGTTGATAAGGATTGGGTCCCCCAGGCAGAAGGGACATCTTTATATATCAGGCCATTCATTATAGCTACTGAGCCTTATCTTGGAGTATCTCCATCGAATAAGTATCAGTTCATCATTATCATGTCACCAGTAGGTTCGTATTATAAAGAAGGCATTCATCCAGTTAAAATTGCAGTGGAGTCAGCTTTTACACGTGCAGTTAATGGAGGTACAGGTGAAGCCAAAACGGGCGGTAATTATGCATCGAGCCTAAAAGCCCAGGAAGTATCCGAAAAGATGGGTTATGCCCAAGTTCTATGGTTAGACGGGGTGGAGAAAAAGTATATCGAAGAAGTTGGAAGCATGAATGTTTTCTTCAAAATAAATGGTGAAATCATCACTCCTGCTTTAAATGGAAGTATCCTTCCGGGTATTACTCGTGATTCCATTATAGAATTGCTGAAACATTGGGGTCTTCCCGTGTCGGAAAGACGCATTTCGATGGAGGAAGTCCATGAAGCCCATAAATTAGGTCACTTGGAAGAGGCCTTTGGAACGGGAACAGCCGCGGTCATATCACCAATCGGTGAATTCTTGTGGAATGGTGAAGAAATGATTGTTCAAAGCGGGGAAACGGGCGAACTTTCCAAAAAGCTTTATGATACACTGACAGGTGTCCAAACAGGTAAAGTCGCAGACGAGTTGAATTGGACTACGAAAGTTGAAGAAAAAGTGACACAATGAGATTTAAACAAAAGGGGGTCGGAATTAAAAAATTCCGACCCCCTTTTGAAATTCCCTTTGAATTTTGGCCTGAAATGAAGTATTGGGGCTCAACGGGAACTCTGTGTTTTTCTCTAATAGAATCATGGTTTAGAAAGCATCCTCATCACCTCAAATGAAGACTTTAGGCAAAAGGGTTCTATCTAAAAGTTAGGCTCTGTTAAATCTCAATGTTGATAACTGGATAAAAATTATAGGAAACCCTATTTTTTAGAGTTTCCTCCATTCTTGTTTAACTAACCGTTAGCTCAATTAGAACTATTTTTAAGTTGCTCATTAAACACACTAATTGAGCGAAAATTCTTTTTTGATAGGTTATCAATTATTTGCTTTATTACATTTGGTTCTCGTAATTCTTCATTTTCAAATGTTACAAGGTCATTTATTTTTATCCATTTACTGTCTGTAATTTCCTCTTCTTCAAGATTTAAAGAACCTCCAGTAACTTCACCAATAAAATGAAATAAAATAACTTGATTGTTCGTACTACTGATAAAATTATATACGCCAGTAGTGCCAATCAGGTTTACATCCAATCCAGTTTCCTCTTTAACTTCCCTTCGAGCTGAATAGAGAATGTCTTCACCATACTCCATACGCCCGCCTGGGAAATTCCATTTATTAACACCTTTGGGTTTATTCTCTCTAATAATCAAGACTTTATCGTCACTAAAGATTGATACACTTGCAACTAAAACAATTCTATTTTGTGACATCCATTTCTCCTCAATTCTCTTCGTGCATTTATCTCTATCATATCTGATTAGCTTCTTTCATTAACACTTTCACATTAAATGTTGAAAGTCGTAAACTGTCATATAAGTCAGTCATTTCATATACAAATGATGTTAATAGAAGTTCTTTCTTTTATATGCTGTTTAGTGCTTTCATTAATACGACTATCAACAAATAAGAACCAAGCAAGATAATTATGAAGATATTTCGTAGTAGAGGAAATCAACGTTCAAAATGAACAAACCGTAAAAAATTCGATTTTCATAGAGTTTGTCTACAGTCTGAAACCTTCCTTGAAGGTTTTTTTGTTTTTACATAATCATTTTGTGTCTTATGGCAACAGCGACGGCCTCGGTCCGGTGATTCACTCCCAATTTCCTGATAGCAGAAGAAATATGGTCTCTGACGGTAAATTCACTAACGCTCATCTTTGGTGCCATTTGCTTTAATCCCAATCCATTGGCTAAATATTGAAGGGCCTCCACTTCACGTTTACTTAGAAGGTAAGTGGGAGGGGCGGAATCCAATGTCGAACCGACAGCCAGTTTTAAATAATGGGAAAGCTTCATTAAATCATTCTTGGTAACAGGCTCGTTGGCGTGAATGGGGTCAACCAACACTAAACCGATGGCCATGTCATTCACATTTATCGGGATGATAGCCAATGAAGAAATGGAAAATCTTTTAACGTATTTTGCAGGGATGGAGGATTTCGCATGTTGGATGGTTAAGTATATGGGTTTGTTATGGATGACTGCTTGGTGGATGGGGTATATATCATGAATATTTTCTTTAACATTATGTAATGAAAAGGTAGCTTCACTTGTACATGCACATATTCCTTCACTCATTCCTGTTAAACATGAGTAAGTGAATAAAGAAGCGCGTTGAAATGAAAAAAAATCCACACAGCCCTTTACGATCATTTTTGATTTATTTGCCATATCTTTTTGATGGGAAATCTTTTTTACATGATTCATCAGAGTTTCCTCAAGCATTCGACTTTATTCCTCCCTACATTTTCAGTACTAGGATAAATTCTACTAATATCTTACAATATAATGAAAACCCTTACAAATCAAAAAATCCTAAAAGAATCAAAGTTCATAATTTCAAGGAGGCATGACCATGATAAGAAAGAATTTAACGACTACCAGCCGGAGTTTTAGAGAAGATACCCTGCCATTCAAACTTTATCAAAAGGCAAAGAAATTCGGTATATGGAATCCTCGTGACATTGATTTCAGCCAGGATATAGAGGATTGGAAGTCATTTACTGATATTGAAAGGCAAGTGCTATTACGGATCATTTCCCTTTTTCAGGGCGGGGAAGAAGCGGTGACTTTGGATTTGCTGCCCCTCATTATGACGATAGCAAAAGAAGGCAGGATCGAAGAAGAAATGTACTTAACGACATTTCTGTTCGAGGAAGCGAAGCATATGGAGTTCTTTCGTTATACGTTAGATCAGGTTGGTGAAACGGGTGATTTGACAGTTTATCACTCAGACACTTATAAATCGATTTTTTATGAAATATTGCCTGAAGCGATGGAGAAACTTTTATCCGACCAATCCCCGGAAGCATTGGCAGAAGCAGCCACTGTTTACAATATGTTTACCGAGGGTGTTCTTGCAGAAACTGGATATTTCGGGTTTTATCAGACTCTCGAAGCTAATAAGATGATGCCTGGTTTATTGAAAGGCGTGGGTCTTTTGAAGAAGGATGAATCACGTCATATTGCTTATGGGACCTTCCTGCTGCAGCGAATCATCAGTGAACATCCACATATCTTTAAACAGGTTGAAAAGAGAATGGAGGAACTTTCACCTCTGGCCATCGTGTTAAATACGGAGGGATATGAACGGTTCGGAAATCCATTTGGAAATGACCAACAAGCTATATTGAATTTTACCATGAAACAATTAACGGTGCGGATGGAGATATTAGCCAGGGCAAAAGGGAAGGGAATACAAGAGATCTATCAAAGTAATGAAAAGGAATATGGGGTTTTGTAAAACCATTGCAAGATACAAGCTTACTATTTAGGATATTCGTTAATGAATGGCATCAGGAGCTTTAAGGCAGGGTATGAACAATCCTTAACTGTGAATATACTAATATATCTGAGGTGATCTGTATGAACGTAAACGCTCATTCGAATTTTTGGCTAAGGACTTCGGTTTACAGCAGCACTAACACTCGTTCACTCATTCCAAACCTTTTCAATGGGCTCGGGGCCAAGAGGATTCTACTCGTAAGTGATGCGGGCTTGGCAAATGCAGGTGTCGTTAAAAAAGTTGCCGAAACTTTTGATCAGCAGAAATTAGCTGTCAGAGCTGAAATAGTTGGACAGTTTCTGGGTGTTACACAAGACGCAGCGAGTGAATGTGTAAATGAAGCATTGAAATACGCACGTGAAGTGAATGCTGATGCCATACTTGCCATTGGTGGAGGAAGTGTCATTGTTACCGCAAAGGCATTGAAATTCGGATTATACAAAGGCATTACGGATATTAAAGATGCGGTTCCAAGCGGTTATCTGTATGAGGGCTTTCCAAAAGCCCAATTCATGAATATCCCGCATATTTCCGTTGCCACAACAGCAGGAACCGGTTCTGAAGTATCCCCAATTGCCGTCATATATAATGAACAAAAAAAAGTAAAAATGAATATATACAATGTTTTTTTAAGTTCGGATGTTGCCATTCTAGATCCCGAGTTAACAGTCGGACTGCCGTCTGACATTACGGCGTTTACTGGTGCAGATGCATTGACTCATGCAATAGAAGCAGTCGTTTCACCTGCGGCGACATCAATTACCGATGCTTATGCATTTCAGGCCATTCGAGTAATTGAAAGAAATTTACCGAGGGCCGTAAAGGACGGAACGAATATTGAGGCCAGAATGGAAATGCTTCATGGAAGCATGATGGGAATCACTGCATTTTGTAGTGCATTGAATGCGATCCCGGTTCATCACTTTGCCCACGCATATGGGGCATTATTCCGTATTCCTCATGGCTTGGCCAATGCTGTGTTATTACCGGTCGTCATGGAATCAACCCCGGATTTATATCTTTCAAAGGCCCATTTGATAGCCGAAGCCTTTAGTGTGAAAATCCATGATGAAGATTCAAAAGGGACCTTAGCGAAAGTGGTGGAAAAGCTCCGTGTTTTCCTATCCGATCTTGGGCTCCCCTCCGACTTTAGTGCCTATGGAAACCAATCCGATATGGAAAGAATTCTTAAAGCAGTAAGGACGGATCCTGCAGCCGCAAATTACCCGATGTCAGAGGAATTAATCATGTCAGTAGTTTCAAGAGTTTCACCCGTGGGAATTAGTTAATATTAAAAAGCCAGCCCGTAAAGGTTGGCTTTTTTTACGGTTTAATGCCATCCAACGTGTTAAGGCCCGTATTTTTTCGTTTAGTCAGTTCGTTTTTAATATGCTTTTGAAGGGGGGGGACTACCACCCGAGATCGACTATTGTTAATGTTTTTTTCCTAAGTTTTCCTGTGCCATCTTTATAAGTTCCTTGACCATGCCTCCGCCTAATTTCCCGCCTATTTTTCCATTCTGCTTGGATGTCAGTTCACCGTTATAATCATTTTTCAGCGGTACGCCAATTTCCTTTGCCACTTCAAACTTTGCTTCATCAGGATTCTTTGTACCAGCAACTTTGGCTTTTAAATCATCAAGTCCTTTTCTAGCTTCAGGTACTAGGATTTTCCTTCTCCTTGCCATAAATAATCACTCCTATTTTTTTCTTAGGTTATCCTAATGTAAAGAAAATGATTAACATGCAGATCGAAAGTTTTTTAATTGAATACCGATGAACCTGGAGGAAGTCATAAACTCTTAAATAAAGAAGTATTTATACAGGGAGCACCTGATCGATCTGCATTGTGCTCCTAAGAAGTTTTAGTTTATTTAAAGCGGGTAACATATAATAAAACGATTTAAGGAGAAAAATGATGCTGACTGCTAAATCAAGTTTGTTAACAAAAGAAGATATGACAAATCCCGATCGAGTGCCGCAATGGCTAATTAAGGAATATCAAACATTCCATAATACAGTGACCGATAAAACCTTTCCTTGTTATTTTGGTATGAAAGCTGAAAATAAAGGGGAACTTCGTTATGCTTATATCACACAGAAAGATTGGTCCAATCTACCAAAAGCAGTGGAAAGCTTTCTTGATTTATTTCAGGAACCGCCATATATCAGGCACGGCCTTTTCGTCTTTATGGAGCCTGAATCAATTGAGGGTGATATAGAATTTTACCGTAAAAGGTTTTGGGATATCTTGCAATACCTGCATAAAGCGGATGAAAAACCTTGGCCAATTGAAAAGCCGAAAGACCCAGAGCATTATTTATGGGATTATCATTTTGCAGGGGAACCAATCTTTGTCTTTGGTAATGCACCTGCTTATAAACAGCGTAAAACGCGTGATTTAGGAAATAGCCTTGTACTTGGATTCCAACCCCGGATAATCTTTGAAGGCTTGGAAGGAACGGAAAAAGGCGGAATCATGTCGCGTGAAAAGGTTCGTGAACGAGTGGAGAAATGGGATAACCTTCCTAAACATCCGGATATCAGTCATTTTGGAGATGTAGATCATAATGAATGGAAACAATTTTTCATAGGGGATGATATAGAACCGATAAAAGGTAAGTGCCCCTTCCATCATAAAGAGTTAACTTAACCGAGGGCAAATTGCTCTCGGTTTTTCACGTCCTGATTTGTAGGCGTCGGGGAAAAAATACAGGCGTGCAAATTCATAAAATGTAAATTGAAAATAAAAAACATATTTCTTGCCTTATTAGATTTTCAGTTTTATAATGTGAAAGTAGCAATTGCAGTTAATTCGAGATATATGGATTAAATGCTATTTTTAAAAAAACATAATAAATTAACAATTGGGGGAACCAAAATGTCTAAAGTATTATTTGTTAAATCAAATGACCGTCCAGCGGATCAAGCAATCAGTGTCAAAATGTATGAAACGTTTTTGAATACTTATAAGGAAGCAAATAGTAACGATGAAATAACTGAATTAGATTTATTTAAACTGAACTTACCTTACTACGGAAATACAGCAATTACTGCTCTATATAAACGCAACCAAGGCATGGAATTGACTGAAGAAGAAGTGAAAATTGCCGATATCGTGCAACAATACTTGAATCAATTCCTTGCTGCCGACAAAGTGGTATTTGCCTTCCCGCTTTGGAACGCAACGGTTCCAGCACCTTTGGTAACTTATATTTCTTATCTTGCTCAAGCGGGAACAACATTCAAATATACAGCTGAAGGCCCAGTTGGCTTAGCTGGAGGTAAAAAAGTGGCTATACTTAATGCACGCGGATCCGATTATGCATTGCCTGGAATGGATGCTGGCGAAATGGCAGAGAAATATGTAACGATGAATTTAAACTTATGGGGCATAACAAACCCAGAAACTGTTGTAATCCAAGGACATAATCAATACCCAGATCGCACACAGGATATCGTTGCAGAAGGATTGGCGAAAGTTGCTGAAACCGCAGCAAAATTCTAATTATTAAAGAAAAACCAGTATGTATTTTTAGCATACTGGTTTTTCTATGCAGATTTTTCTGAAAGTCGATTATAATAAAGAGTAAGCTATAAGCATGAAAGGAAGTGCAGATAATATGCAAACGTTTAAATCACGTGACGAAATAAAAATAGAAGAAACATGGAACTTAAAGGATATTTACGATGATCAAACTAGCTGGGAAAAGGATTATCAAGAAGTCTTGAAGATGACAGAAAAATTAAAAACTTATGATGGTCAGATTCATTCAGCTCAAGAGTTGTTCGATTATTTACGATTAAGTGAGGAACTTGGGTATATTTATAACAAGCTATATGTATTTGCCATGCTGCAAGCGGATTTGGATACACGGGTAACCTCATCACAGGCATTGCTGGATCGGGCTGGAAAGTTAGGACAAAAAATCAGTAATGCTTCTGCATTTTTCATGCCGTTTCTTTTGAGCCTGGAAGAACCCACATTAAAAGGGTACATAAATGAAATCGAGGGTTTGAAATATTTTGAAGAGGATCTACTGGATTCCTTCCGATATAAAGCCCATGTGTTAACGAAAGAACAAGAAGAGGTGCTTTCCCAAGTAGGCGAAGCCTTTTCAGCACCACAAAAAACGTTCGGGATGATCAACAATGCTGATATAAAATTTGGGGAAGTTACGAATGAAGACGGAGAGAGGGTAGAGCTGACGCGGGGAATGTATTCCAAATTGATTGAAGACGATGATCGCGATAAAAGAAAAGAGGCTTATTTCGCCTATTATCAGCCATACGTACAATTGAAGAATACAATCGCTTCCACACTTTCCACAGCAATCAAGAATAATGTGAATCTTTCAAAACTAAGAAATTATCCTTCTGCCTTGGAAAAATCTCTATTTGGAGATCAAGTTCCAAAAGAGGTTTATGATAATTTAATTATGTCTACTAAGCAAAATATCGGACCTATGCATAAATATATTCAATTAAGAAAAAAATTGCTGGGTGTAGAAGAATTGCGTGCCTATGATTTAAGTGTGCCATTAGTCGAAGGCGCTAAAGAGGAGATTTCTTACGATGAAGGTTTTTCTTTGATGGTTGAAGCTCTGAAACCTCTTGGCGAAGAGTACATCACAATCCTGAAAACCTTTAAGGAAAAAAGATATATCGACGTCAGGGAAACACCTGGAAAACGGTCAGGTGCTTACAATTTAGGACTTTATGGTGTTCATCCTTTCATTTTATTAAATCACCGTGATGATTTAGACAGTGTCTTTACACTTGCCCATGAATCTGGACATGGAATGCATTCATACTATAGTTCAAAATATCAACCGCAAATAAGTGCCGGATATTCCATTTTTGTCGCTGAAGTTGCTTCCACTGTGAATGAAATCCTTTTGATTCGCCATTTAATTAAGACTACAAAAGACGTGCAGAAGAAAAAACACTTACTTAACCATTTCATAGATAGTTTTAAAGGAACATTCTTCACGCAGGTGATGTTTGCGGAGTTCGAAAAGATCGTACATGAAAAAGCTGAAAATGATGAACCTCTAAATGCCGAGGTTTTTAATACAGCCTATGAATCGATATTTCGTGCTTATAATGGAGATGAAATAATTTTCGATGAAGAAGTGAAGTATGGCTGGTCGCGAATCCCGCACTTTTATCGTCCGTTTTATGTCTACAAATATGCTACTGGTTACGTTTCAGCCATCACTATCGCTGATAAGATCCTCTCTGGGGACAAAAAAACACTTGAAAGTTATTTGACCTTCTTGAAAAGCGGGAGTTCCGATTTCCCATTGGAGCTGCTTAAGAAAACAGGCGTAGATTTAACTAAACCTGATCCAACCGAAAACGCAATGAAGATTTTCAGCGATCTTGTCGACCAATTCACTGAGTTGACAGAAGGCTAATCTAAACCATTTCTTCCAAAAGAGCCCATGGTATGTGTGTTAAAAAAATGCTATAGTTAAAACATTGGCGTAGGAGAGGCCCAATCTATTGATTGGGCCTTATTTTATATGCTTAAGAAACAAGTATTGCGCGAAATAAGTCTTGGTAACAGCGTTATTTTCTACTTCGGAGCCTAGCCAATGGGCCAGTTTCTTTGAACTTCAATGGCATATTTTGTGAGGAAAGTGAAAAATGAATACGACAGTTAATTATATAAAAGAATGGCAGCAGGCGCTTCAACTTGAAATCCTGCATTTGAAAAAATATGGCAGCACAAAATACCTGGTTTCGAACGGCCATCTGCTTACAGGTGACGAAACTTTTACCTATTATTTCGAAACAGGTTCATCGATAAAAATCCCGGTCGGTTCCCTCATTCGGCTCGAATGGGGAGGGATTAAGCAGGAAGGAAGAATCCTCTCATCGGAAGGGAAAAGCATCATCATTGTTTTTGATCGCTCGCTAGGCGATATGATCGATGAAGCCTTTTTATACCACGACCCCTGGGAATTGCTGGAGCAATTGATATTCCGCTTGGATGAAATCAAGAGAAGCAAAAGGAAAAGGCTTCGGATCAAGCGCCTGATGGATCCGTCCATGCCGCAAAAACATCCTTTAATTGAAAAACAAAGCAGCGTGAAAGAATTATATGCCCGTTCGAAATTCAATCCTGTCACTTTTGTTTGGGGACCACCTGGAACAGGAAAAACCTATACATTGGCTCGTACAGTAGCCAATCATTATTTACAGGATAAAAAAGTTCTGGTTTTGTCCCATAGCAACCAGGCTGTCGACGTTTTGATGGCTGAAATATCGTCTTTCATTAAAAAGAAAGATCGTTTCAAAGAAGGCGATGTGCTTCGCTATGGATCTCAAATCGGTGAATCACTAGCCATTCATGATGATATTGTTACAGGGCAATTATTAGGTAAACATGAACCGTCATTAATTAAAGAAAAAGAAGAGCTTGGCGAAGAGAAACGTCTGTTAAAGCATGACTTGGCAGGATCCTTCAGTATAAGGGATACAGATCAATTAATAGAGATAGAGAAAAAGCTGGCCAAAGTCTTGGAGAAAATCCGCCAAAAAGAGATTCAATTTGTTAAAGAAGCCAAAGTCATTGGAACGACCTTGGCTAAAGCCGCAAATGATGAAACGGTTTATCAAAAGGAGTATGATCTGGTCATTTTGGACGAAGCGAGTATGGCATACGTTCCTCAGGTGGCTTTTGCTGCAGCGTTAGCCAAGCATATTATCGTTTGTGGTGATTTCAAACAATTGCCACCTATTGCTTCGGCTCGTGAATCCCTGGTGAAGCTTTGGCTAAAGGAAGACATTTTTCATCGGGCTGGTGTCGCCCAGTCTGTTGAAGAAGGAGAACTTCATCCCCATTTATTCCTATTAAAGGAACAGCGCCGCATGCATCCGGATATTTCAGCATTTACTAATCGTGTCGTCTATAACAATTTTGTTGGCGATCATAAAAGTGTTGCGACCAGCAGGGAGGGAATCATGCTGGCCGAACCATTTGCCAATAAGGCAGCGGCACTGCTCGATACTAGCTTAGCAGGGGAATATTGCATCACTGAACGTACATCCCACTCGAGAATGAATATATGGCAATTGCTTTTATCTTTTCAACTGATTCATGAAGCTTATGTGGGCGGGGCAAGGTCAATCGGTTATGTCGCCCCATATCGTGCCCAGGCAGATTTGATGGAAAAACTATTGGATGACTTATATGACAAAGAACGGCAAACGGCGGATATCATCGCTGCAACGGTACATCGTTTCCAGGGAAGTGAACGGGAAATGATGATTTTTGACACAGTTGATAGTTATCCGCAAAGCAGGGCTGGAATGTTATTGACAGGGAGAGAAAGTGAAAGGCTCATTAACGTGGCCATAACAAGGACAAAGGGTAAGTTCGTACATGTATGTGACACTTCATTTGTTAACAAACACGTTTATCGCAGCAAAACACTTCGTCAGCTTGTCGATCATCAAATTCAAAATGATCAGATTGTATCAAAGAAAGACATTGGAAAATGGGTAAAACATCAGCACCCGAGATTACAATGGATGCATGCCCGTAAATTGGGGGACTTTCAGGAAGATATGGTATCAACAAAACAAGAGATGGTTTTCGCAGTTCCGGATCTGAACAGTTTGTCAGAAGAATGGCAGCAATATTTAATGAAACGAAACCCTGCAGTGAACTTGACGATCATTTCAGCAAAAAGAAACCTTGATATCCACTCTGATCAATTTATTTGTTCACCTGTTTCCTTTTCGTTCATTATCTTGGATAAACGAGTTGTCTGGCTAGGTTTACCCGTAGAGTCCAATAATCGGGTCCAGCCTCCATATATAGCGGCTCGTTTGGATTCAAAAATCATGGCAGATGAATTACTGTATCAATTCAAAAAAAATGAATAGCTCGGGAAAGGCCCTTAATAAGGGCTTTTCTTCATTTCCATATATATACTTAAATAGACCTCGATAGAATAAAGTGAAAACTCTTTGATTTTCCTGCCGTCATTAATATATTAAAGTATACACCTCGCTAGAATACATAGTGGACCCATACTCCCCAATTTGAATTAAACTCCTTATATTTTTTGTTAAAGGCTGCAAACTAAAATAACAAAGCAAGCGTTTCAGGCGACTTTCGAATAGTTATGATTTACTATTAAGTAACGAAAGATAAGAAAGGGGGAATTACATGAAACTGGGTATATTAGATCAATCCCCAATTGCATCCGGACAATCTGCACAAGAAGCATTACAGGCCTCACTGCAACTTGCTCAAGAAGGCGATAGGCTTGGTTATAGCAGAATCTGGTTTACTGAACATCATGATCTGCCGGGATTGGCCTGTTCCGTTCCAGAGGTGTTGATAAGCTATATTGCTGCGCAAACCAAAAAGATCCGGATTGGATCTGGGGCAGTGCTGCTTCCGCATTATAAGCCATATCGGATAGCGGAGACTTATAATATGCTTGCGACTCTTTTTCCAGGCAGGATTGATTTGGGGATGGGACGTGCTCCTGGTGGATCTGCCGAAGCAACGATGGCCTTATCCGATAATTTTCTTCAGAATGTTTACAAAATGCCAGAACTAGTTCAAGAACTGTTGAATTTTCTTAGAGATGAATTTCCGAAAGAACATCCCTTTTCAAAAGTTTCTGCTGCTCCTATCCCTAAGGTATCTCCTGAACCATGGATATTGGGAACAAGCGGGAAAAGCGCAAAACTTGCCGCTGAGAACGGTACTGCATACGCATTTGGTGAATTTATGAGTGAAAATGATGGAGTGCAGAGTTTTCAGCAATACCGTGATAACTTCCAATCGAAAGGGTTACTTAAAGCTCCTAAAACTATCGTTACGGTTGCTGCCATATGCGCGGAAACCGAGGAACTTGCAAAAGAAATCGCTCTTAGCAACACCCTATGGAAAATTCAAAGTGAACAAGGTGAAAGAAGGCGGGTTCCAAGCATAGAAGAGGTAAGGAATCATGTTTGGACTGAAAAAGAAAAAGCAACCATGGAAACCATGCATGAAAAATTGATTTTTGGTACCCCTTCACAAGTGAAGGATCGTCTTTTGGAGATTCAGGAGCAATATTTAGCAGATGAAATCATGCTGATAACCAACACTCATAAGTTGGAGGATAGGCTTAATTCGTTTCGTTTGATTGCCAGGGAAATTCTTAACAGTTAATCCCTTCGAGCATTTTGTGTGCATTTTGTGTGCATTTTCTATATGATGGCTTTGCGTCCAATTTATCATAATTGAAAGAAAGAAGATGAAGATATGAATGCTGATCAACAAGCAAAAAAACTTAGCGACATTTCTTTTTCCGTTCTGGACCTAGCTTCTATTGTTGAGGGTGGTACAGTTTCGGGAGCTTTTAAAAATACAGTAGATCTAGCCAAGCATGTGGAGCAATGGAATTATAACCGTTTCTGGGTTGCAGAACACCATAGCATGCCAGGGATTGCAAGCTCTGCAACGTCAGTGCTTATAGGCTATGTGGCAGGAAAGACGAAAAGAATTCGCGTCGGTTCTGGTGGCATAATGCTGCCGAATCATGCACCGCTCGTTATCGCAGAACAATTTGGTACATTGGAAGCAATGTATCCTGGTAGAATAGATTTGGGACTTGGGCGAGCTCCGGGAAGCGACCAATATACGGCCATGGCTCTCCGGGGTGATGTACGTAATAACGGTCAGGATTTCCCTGAGCAATTGGCGCAGCTCCGCAGTTATTTGGATGCGGATTCCAAACATAATCGTGTTCGTGCCATCCCTGGAGAAGGACAGGACATTCCGATTTGGCTGCTTGGTTCAAGTGGCTTCAGTGCAGCATTATCAGCTCAGCTGGGATTGCCATTTTCATTTGCAAGCCATTTTTCCCCTGAAAATACCCAACCAGCTTTAGCCCGTTACCGTAATAATTTCCAACCATCCGACGTTCTCGATAAACCTTATGTCATGGTTGGTGTCAATGTATTTGCAGCTGATACGACGGAAGAAGCACAAAGGATTGCTACATCTTATCAACAGCAATTCTTGAATTTGATCCGTAATACACCAGGACAACTTGCTCCTCCAGTTGATACGATGGAAGGCCTTTGGACAGAATATGAAAAGTCCATTGTCATGAAACAACTTAATGCCTCCATGATAGGAAATCCAGAAGAGATAAAAGAGCAGTTGCAGACCTTTTTAGATGAAACCCAGGCGGATGAAATGATTATAAACTCTGCCATTTATGATCAGGATGCACGCCTTCGTTCTTATGAAATCATTGCAGAGGTTACTGGAATGAAATAAGTGTCAAAGAATGAGCTTGCAGATTCCGTGTCTGCAAGCTTTTTTGTAAAATACATACCGATTTACTTCATAAACAAAGTTAGGAGAGAAGAATGAAACGAGAAGACCCTTTATCCTTAATATTTCACTTCACAGATAAACAAGGTGACAGCAGGCCTCTATATTTTACGAACCCGAAAAAAGTGTTCACCGCCCATTCAATTGAGGATGTCATTCCTCAATTTCAAAAAGTCCAAAAAGCGTTAGAACAGGGGCATTATGCAGCGGGATACGTTTCCTATGAAGCGGCACCTGCTTTTGAAAAATCTTTTAAAGTAAAAGATGGAGCCAAAATGCCGTTATTATGGTTTGGGATTTTTGATAAACCGGAAGAAGAATTACCTGAAAAAATGTCAGGAGCTTTTAATTTGGCAGAATGGCAATCAGAAACGGATTCACACACCTATCATTCCGGGTTTAAAAGGATAAAATCGGAAATCGAGATAGGCAATACGTATCAAGTCAATTACACGATGCGTTTACAATCCAAGTTCGAAGGAGATGACTTCGCTTTCTTTGATCGCTTGAAGAGAGCTCAACGCTCGAATTATAGTGCCTATTTGAATGTGGGGACACATCGAATCCTATCGGCTTCACCCGAGTTGTTTTTCCGTTGGGAAGATGGTCAGTTGATTACTCGGCCAATGAAGGGAACGGTAAAGCGGGGAACGACACTGGAAACGGATCAGCTTAATGCAGACTGGTTAGCAGCCTCGGAAAAGAATCAAGCTGAAAACTACATGATTGTGGACCTGCTCAGAAATGATTTGGGAATGATTGCAGAATCAGGAAGCGTCAAGGTACCACAGCTTAAGGCAATTGAAAAATATCCGACCGTTTGGCAAATGACATCCACGATTACCGCCGATACGAATCCAGGAACAACAATCATTGATATATTCAGGGCTCTCTTTCCTTGTGGATCGATAACAGGGGCACCTAAAATTAAAACGATGGAGATCATCGCTGATATCGAGAATTCACCACGTGAAGTTTATTGCGGTGCAATCGGTTTCATCACCCCTGAATCCGAAGCAGTCTTTAATGTGCCGATTCGTACGGTCGTGATCGATAACGAAACTGGGCAAGCCGAGTATGGGGTTGGCGGGGGAATCACTTGGGATTCCGAGCTATCGGAAGAATATGACGAAGCGTTTTTAAAAGCCAAATTATTGACGGTGGAAAGGCCTGCTTACAAACTATTGGAATCGATGAAGCTCAGCGATGGAGAATATTATTTGTTGACTGATCATATCGATCGGATGAAACAATCCGCTGATTACTTCGATTACCGATTCGCTGAATTGAATCTTAGAGAACAACTTCAAAAGTATGCGGATATGAATCAAGGGACGTTACAAAAGGTAAGGGTATTACTTCATGAAAATGGTGAAATTGAAGTCTCCGGACAAGAAATCAAGCCCCTTGATTCAGAATTTACGGCTATCTTGGCTGAAACTCCAATATCAAGTACAAATCCATTTCTATTTCATAAGACCACCAATCGTGATGTATATGAAGGCTTGCAAATGAATAATCCTAACTTCCATGATGTTCTGCTTTGGAATGAAGAAGGATTCATCACTGAATTCACGAACGGAAATGTAGTGGTAAAGATAAATGGTGACCACTATACCCCTCCGGTGGAATCAGGTCTGCTTGCTGGAACATTTCGTCAAGACTTGATCAGGAAGAAGGAAATCAAGGAAAAACCGATTTCAAAGGCAGACCTTAATGACGCTGAGGAAATTTGGTTTATTAATAGTGTGCGTGGGAAATTAAAGGTGAATTTAACTTTCTAAGCTGATTATTCGTAAAAAAGTGAAAATGTAATCTTTATTGCAGTTTGTTGAGTTATAGTAGATGATGAAAACTACATATCCGGGAGGGACTGCTATGGAGATGCATAAAATCGCTGGTTTATCGATCATGGATTGGAAAGCGAAAGATCCTATACTTAATAATGTGATAAAGATGAACGAAGTCTTCTGGACGAATCCAGATTACGGTAACAAGCAAGAAAACCCAATCGTCCAAGCTGAACAAGTTAAATCTGCTGAAGAAAGATTAAATAGATTTGCCAATTATATAATTAAAGCCTTTCCAGAAACCGAACCAATGGAGGGGATCATTGAATCACCACTAGTCGAGATTCCTTCCATGCAAAAAAACTTGGAAAAATCCTATGGAACTAAAATGGCTGGGAAACTTTTGCTGAAATGTGACAGTCACCTACCAATATCAGGTTCCATCAAGGCTCGCGGAGGTATTTATGAGGTCTTAAAACGTGCTGAGGAAATAGCAATGAAGCATGGTCGTTTAAAGCGGACTGATAATTATGGAAAACTTGCGAGTGATGAATACAAAGAGCTTTTTTCAAAATATTCAATTGCTGTCGGTTCAACCGGCAATTTAGGAATGAGTATTGGAATAATAAGCGCTAAGCTGGGATTCAAAGTAACGGTCCATATGTCGGCAGATGCCAAACAGTGGAAAAAGGATAAATTAACAAGTCTTGGGGTCATTGTAAAGGAATATGATGATGATTATAGTAAAGCTGTAGAAGAAGGCCGTAATGAAGCATCAATTGATCCCAATTGCCATTTTATTGATGATGAAAATTCAATGGATCTACTGCTAGGTTATGCGACAGCTGCAACGCGCCTGAAGAAACAACTGAAAGATATGTCCATACCAGTAGATGAAGATCACCCTTTGTTTGTGTACTTGCCATGCGGAGTCGGCGGCGGGCCAGGTGGTATTACATATGGGCTCAAGTTAGCCTTTGAAGATGATGTTCATTGTTTTTTTGCAGAGCCGACACATTCACCATGCATGACGCTCGGATTGATGACTGGCCTTCATGACAAAATCTCGGTGCAGGACTTTGGCATCGATAATAAGACGGAAGCGGATGGTCTTGCTGTCGGAAGGCCTTCAGCATTGGTTTCCCGTATGATGACGACCTTGTTAAGCGGCAGCTATACCATAGAGGATAAAAGGTTATTCGATCTGCTCAGGGGAATGGCAGAGACGGAAGGTCATTATTTGGAGCCATCTGCCCTTGCAGGAGCAATGGGACCGATACAACTTTTTAAAGCTCAAGAAGGAAAGAAATATCTCTTGGACCAAAAACTGGTCGATAAAATGAACCAGTCCACACATATCATCTGGGCGACCGGCGGGAGCATGGTACCAAAGGATATGATGGACCAGTATTTATCGAAAAGTTAAAAAATGTTCACTAGAGTTAATTTATCAGACTGCAGGCAAACTCGAAGAAAAGCGAGTATGCCTGCAGTTTTTTTCAGCCGAAGCAGTTTATTCGACCGTTCAGGTAGTTTATTCGACCTACACCGTGCATTATTCGACCTTCACCACACATTATTCGACCGTCAACGCATTTTTCGGTCCCCGAGCCTTCCTGCCCAGCCTCCTCGCGGCTAACCAGTCATTCGGCAAGAGTGTGTTCAATCCATTATGGTTTCATTCATTCCAAATAAAAGTCTTGTTTAAAATCATGAAAGGAACCAGAATGAGACCTTTCCGAATCCCATTTTATCGACAAGCCTAAAGTAGCTCACGAAAGTGAGCTTCTTTTTTTCTTTATATTCCCCATGAGTTTAATAAAAGGTGAATGGCTTTTTCCAATTCGGATTCAGGGATCCCTGCAAAGCCCAATATGATTTTTGGAGGATGTTCGTCAATTTTTTCGATCGAATATGTCGATAAGCCATAAATTTTAATATGATTTTCGTTTGCCTTTTGAATAAGTGACTGTTCATCCATGCCATTCTTAACGTCGAGGATGATATGCAATCCTGACCGCTCGCCAACGATTTTTATTTGTTGATGTGGTTTAAACAGCTCGATCACTTTATCCAACTTACGCCGGTACACTTTCCTCATCCGATTCAAATGCTTTTCAAAATCCCCTTCCTTCATGAACTGTGTCAACGCATGCTGATCAATCCGAGAAACGGTTGAATGGTAAAAAGATAATTCCTGTTGATGCATTTGTAACAATGGAGCGGGAAGAACCATATAACTGATCCGAATTGATGGCATCAATGATTTGGAAAATGACCCTAAATAAATCACTTTATCTCCAGCATCCATACTTTGTAAGGAAGGGATTGTTTTTCCACTATAACGAAATTCACTATCATAATCGTCTTCGATAATATAGCGGTTTGCTGCCCCTTGAGCCCAGTTCAACAATCGCGTCCGTCTGTTAACCGATAGGATTGTCCCATTGGGGAAGTGATGTGAGGGAGTGACATACACGACGTCGATGTTTGAATCTTCAATTTGGTTCACCTTTACGCCTTCTTCATCAATTTGCAGTGGATGGGCTTCATTTGGGTAGCTGCGTAAAATCCGATGAATCAAGTGATACCCAGGATCTTCAACACCATAGATGGCATTTTTATCGAAAAGAAGGACAAGCTGCTGTAATAAAATTTCCATTCCTGCACCAATGATGATTTGTTCGGGAACACATTGTACACCACGTGCATGATACAAATAATGGGCAATTTCACATCGCAATTCATATTCTCCTTGAGAATCCCCAAGTAAAAGAAGATCTTGATGTGCTTTATCGATTTTGCTTTTCGTGTATTTTCTCCATTTTTCAAATGGGAAGTGTTCCGTATCAATTTGGCTAGGATGAAAATGATACAGCACTTCCCTCTCTTTATGATTTTTTTTCTCTAAGGAAACTTGGTTAGTTTGTGTATACTCTAAATCCTCGAATGTTTGAATATAGTACCCTTTTCTTGGTATGACTTCAACATATCCTTCAGCAGTCAATTGTTCATATGCAGTCTCGACAGTATTTTGACTTATTTGAAGGAACTCTGCCAATTTCCGTTTGGAAGGCAGTTTTGTGCCGTAAAGAAGACGGCCATCAATGATTTCTTTTTTAATATATGAATATAATTGTTCGTACAAAGGTACTTCACTTAACCGATTTAAATCGCAAGAAAGCATATTCATTTTGTTTCCACCTTTTTGAAGGAATATTTCTGACACCATTAAATTTATTAAAACTGACACTTTCAATGCGGTCAACTCTTTTTTATACTAAGTTTAACAAATCTAAAAAATGCAAATATTAGGGGGAAGAGATAAAATGGAAAAATTATTAGGAACTGACACAGTAAAAAGAGGAATGGCACAAATGCAAAAGGGTGGCGTAATCATGGACGTCATTAACGCAGAACAAGCAAAAATCGCAGAAGCATCCGGTGCAGTCGCTGTCATGGCGCTGGAAAGGGTACCTTCTGACATCCGTGCGGCTGGCGGTGTAGCACGGATGGCAGATCCGCGAATTGTCGAGGAAGTAATGAATGCAGTGTCCATCCCGGTCATGGCTAAAGCAAGGATTGGCCATATTGTTGAATCAAGGGTCCTGGAATCCATGGGAGTGGATTATATCGATGAAAGTGAAGTGCTGACACCTGCTGATGAAGAATACCATATTCTAAAAAGTGATTTCACAGTACCTTTCGTTTGTGGCTGCCGTGATTTAGGCGAAGCTGCACGCCGTATCGGCGAAGGAGCATCAATGCTTCGTACAAAAGGTGAACCAGGAACGGGTAATATTGTGGAAGCTGTGCGTCATATGAGAAAGGTACAGTCACAAATTCGTAAAGTGAGCATCATGAGTGATGATGAATTAATGACAGAGGCAAAAAATATTGGAGCCCCTTATGAAATTTTAAGAGAAATCAAACGCACAGGAAAATTGCCTGTAGTCAACTTTGCAGCCGGCGGAATTGCCACTCCAGCAGATGCAGCATTGATGATGGAATTGGGAGCAGATGGCGTATTCGTTGGGTCGGGTATTTTTAAATCTGAAAATCCAGAAAAATTCGCATCGGCAATCGTTCAAGCTACTACATATTTCACCGATTATGAATTGATTGGCCGGTTGTCCAAAGAGTTAGGCAGTGCAATGAAAGGAATCGATATTTCCAAACTAGCTCCGGCAGAACGGATGCAGGAACGTGGATGGTAATATGATAACTATTGGTGTTTTGGGATTACAGGGAGCAGTTGAAGAACACTTGAATCAAATCAAAGCTGCCGGTGAACAAGCAATTATAGTAAAAAAACCGGAGCAATTGCTGGAAATCGATGGCTTGATCATTCCAGGCGGAGAAAGCACGACGATGAGGAAGCTTATGGATCGTTATGGATTTATGGAACCTGTCAAAACTTTCTTCGAAGATAAAAAACCAATTTTCGGTACATGTGCAGGGATGGTATTGGCGGCCAATGAATTGACTGGCGATGAGAAGGCCTATCTTGGACTAATGGACATTTCCGTGAAAAGGAACGGATTTGGACGTCAAAAGGATAGTTTCGAGGCTGACCTATCTATCAAAGGAATGGAAACCCCTTATAAGGCAGTTTTCATCCGGGCGCCATTTGCTGATGGAATTGGAGAAGGTGTAGAAGTATTGGCTGTTTATGAAGAGAATGTAGTGGCTGCGAGACAAGACCATGTCCTCGTTAGTGCGTTTCATCCAGAATTAACAGGTGATGATCGTTTCATGCAGCTTTTCATTGAAATGGTGAAGACATCCATAGGTAAGGCCGAATTGAAAACCTGTTAAACAAATGAAGCTGTCCTAATAATAGGACAGCTTTACTTTTGAAAGTTCAAAAGTCTATAAAAATACATATTGCTTGAATTACATATTCCTTACTTTTATAATAAAAAAGTAAGTAAACACTTACTGTATTTTTAGTGTTGAAAGGGAATGTATATGACAGCAAGAGTTGCAGTTATTACAGGAGGAGCAAGCGGTATTGGCCGAGCCGCATGCTTGAAATTCGCAGTAAAAGGGGACAAGGTCGTTGTTGCGGATTTTAATGAAGAAATGGGACAGGAAACCGTTGAACAGATAACAGCGGATGGCGGAGAGGCCATTTTTGTTAAAACGGATGTTTCTAAACAGGATGATGTTGAATCCTTAATCAACAAAACAGTGGAGACATTCGGAAGGATCGATATCATGTTTAATAATGCCGGCATCGGTGCAGGCGGTATGATTCTCGATCAAGATATGGGGGTTACTTAAAAACGATTGGAGTGAACCAGCATGGAGTTGCCTTTGGTATCATGGCAGCAGGACGGAAAATGAAGGAGTTAGGTAACAAGGGTGTCATTATTAATACCGCTTCTGTGTTTGGTTACTTAGCTTCCCACGGAACCTTTGCCTATCAAGCGACTAGAGGAGCTGTAAGAATGATGACACAGACAGCTGCATTGGAATTAGGTGCTTATGGCATACGGGTAGTGGGCATTGCTCCAGGCGGGGTTGACACTCCTATCATTCAAGGCTATAAAGATATGGGAATCATCGATAAATTGAATGCAAGTCAAATGCGCGGTAAATTAATTAAGCCAGAAGCGTTGCAAATGCCGACTATCTAATATCATTAGAGGAAGCGGATGCGATCAATGGAAGTGTAGTCATGGTCGATGATGGCTATGCAGCCTTTAAATGATTTTCTCTAAAAGAAAACATCGTCCAAATCAGAGATGTTTTCTATTTATGATATATGGGAATATTGAATTCTAATGAATCATAGGTAATATTGACCGATGGATACCACCGGGATATCATGGAAAATAGATTGGTGACACTGGTCTTATCATTATAAAAGAAGGTTGATATTTTTGAAAAAAGGGCAGCAAACGAAAGAACGAATCATAAATGTAGCCCGGACTCTTTTTGCCACTAAAGGTTTTGACATGACAAGAACGAATGAAATTGCCTCTGCTTGCAATGTTTCCGAAGCTACTATTTACAAATACTTTGACAGCAAAAAAGATTTGCTATTGGCTACCATTACGCCTGATGAGAAAGAGGAATTTGAAGACGGGACTAGCCATCTATCTACGGATGATCTAGTGGAGAATCATGTTTGCACCATGATAAATAAAATTCTTGATAATAAAGAACAGTTTTCGATACTATTCAGGGAAACACAATTCGATCAAGATATTTCGAAGCAATATGTAGATCAGATCTTCAAGCCGAATGCCAGGCATATTGAAATACAGAAGAGAATAGATAGTGGTGAGATACAATATATCTCTGATATTATCCTATTTAATGTAGGGATCATTTCTTTCACATTGGCATTATCTACACATTATGAGATCCATCAGCAGAAAAAGGAGCCATATTTTACTTCTGAACGAATTAAGAGCATTGCTCAACTTTTGGTATATGGCATTCATGGCAAACAAAAACATACATAATGAAACAGTCATATTGAAGGGCATGAGCATCAAGCCGCAAATATGACCGTTTTGTTTTCCTTCAGATCCGATGGAGTAAATTCTTTAAACTAGAGTGTAAGATTTGACTTATATTTTTCAGACTATTACGATAAAAGCATGCTGTACGAAATGTATATGAAGATTTATCTGGAAATCATGTAATATTGGAGGGGTATATTAAATGAGCGATATCGTAATATTATCAGGAAGTCCGGCTATTCCGTCCAGAACGGACATCTCATTAAAACATATTCAAACATTAGTCGAAAACGAAGGATTTACCACAGCTTATTTCTCAATTACGGATTTCTCAGCAGATGATTTATTCCAAGGGAAATATAATAGCGAAGATATCTTAAAACTTTCTGAGAAAATTCAAGCAGCTAGAGGCGTCATTATTGGTTCACCGGTTTATAAGGCTTCTTATACAGGTGTATTGAAGGCCTTGATTGACTTGCTGCCAGAAGGTGCTTTTAAGGGTAAGCCAGTACTGCCAATCATGATTGGCGGAAGTAACAGGCATCTATTGGCGATTGACTACGCACTTAAACCATTAATTTCAATTTTAAAAGGCGAGCCGCTGCAGGGCATATATTTTGTTGATAAAGAAATAGATAAACAGAATTCAGAAAACCCGATTAATGATTTGCATTTAATTGATCGGGTCCAGAGTCAAGTTCAAGAATTTGTAGAAGCGATACAGTTAAGAAATTAATGAATTCTCCCTTCTATAAAAAGGGCTGGAATTAAAAAAAATATTTTTTCAATTGATGACAGGCGCCATAAATAGCTTCTTAATGAAAATAGACTCATTTTTTTGGAGGTTTTATCTAAAAAGACGAGTCTATTTTCGTATTTACATGAACATAAAATCATAATTGGAATAGTGTGTATAAAAATAACAGTTCATCCATAATATTAAACCAAGTTATTTTATAAGAAAACTCCATTGACAAGGATTAAATATATGTTAATATTTAAAATAATAAAACTTATCCAGAGCGACGGAGGGAATTGGCCCTTTGAAGTCCGGCAACCTGCATGATCGATGCAAGGTGCTACCTCCAACAAAATGTTGATCATTTTGGAAGATAAGGTAAAGATATTTACCTTGGGATCTTTCCATCATGGAAAGATTTTTGTTTTTTTGGAAAGTTGTAGGCAAACCATAACAATGTAAGGTTGTTTGGAATTATATAAATCTAAGAAATTCATTTAATCAGCGGTGAAAATAAGAAATTCGCGGATTTTCTTAAAGGAGGAACAGGCTTGGATAAAGAGAATCAGCTTGAAGAAATATTTGAACGACTTCAAGAAATGCTTAATACTATGAAATATGGATCCATTACACTTATTGTCCAGGATGGTAAAATCATTCAAATGGAAAGAAATGAAAAATTAAGAATTAAATAAGGTATCTGCTGACTAGAAAAACTAGAGGCGGGTTTAACTGATATAAAGAGAGTATTGGTTAGATTCGTCTCTTTTTTCCTAGAGTCAAACAAACTGGAGAAGATTACAACGGGTATTGATCAACAGTTACTCTAACCTGATACAGCAAGTTTTTAGAGGGGGCTACAAAGTTGGCTGCATTAATAAACTATGAAAATTTCAACACTGGGGATTTCCCTGTATTTCCCGAAGACAGTGAGACAAAAGGTGCTTTGGAAGTTCTGCAATGGGCGAATGACCATTATGGAAACGAACTGATCTATGCTTGCAGTTTTGGCATCGAAGGCATCGTGCTTACGGATTTATTGGCGAAGGTCAATCCTTCTGCCAAAATAGTTTTCCTTGATACAGATGTTCATTTTGAGGAAACTTATCAATTGATCGAGCAAGTGAAAAAGCGATATCCAAAGCTTTCGATCGAAATGAAGAAACCAGCCTTGACGCTTGAGGAACAAGCAGCTGAATATGGGGATGAATTATGGGTGAGAGATTCCAATAAGTGCTGTAACATCCGTAAAATCATTCCGCTTACCGATGTGCTTTCAACGGCAACAGCATGGCTTTCAGGACTGCGGAGGGAGCAATCCGAAACAAGGGCTTTGACCGAGTATATCAATAAGGATAATAAGTTCAAGTCAGTTAAAATATGTCCACTCATACATTGGACATGGAAAGATGTATGGCGCTACGCCCACAAAAACGGACTTCCATATAATATCCTGCATGATAATGGATATCCGAGCATTGGATGTAAAACATGTACTGCACCAGCCTTCAATGCAGATGATTTACGCTCAGGCCGTTGGCAAGGAGCTCAAAAAACGGAATGCGGATTGCATTTATCTTAAATAAATAAAAACCAGAGGCTTAAATAAATAGAAACCATAGGGGGAAATTAGCATGACAATCAGTTTACCGCACGGAGGAACATTAATCGATCTTTGGGAACCAAATTATGATATTAGTAAAATAACAAAGTCAATCGAAATCGATGAAATTGCTTTAAGTGATCTTGAATTGATAGGCACTGGTGCCTACAGTCCGATTAATGGATTCTTTACAAAAAGTGACTATGAGACAGTGGTCAAGGATATGAGGCTTAACAGCGGTCATGTATGGAGCATCCCGATTACGCTGCCTTTGACCGAAGAAATTGCAGAAACCCTTACTATAGGTGAAGAAGTAACCTTGACTCATGATGGTGAAACATATGGGGTTCTCTCCGTTTCCGATATTTACACTCCAGATAAGCAATTGGAAGCGACATTAGTTTATCAAACGGATGATGAGAAGCATCCTGGAGTGAAAAATTTATTTAACCGCGGTGATGTATATGCCGGCGGGGAAATAAAGTTGATCAAGAGAATAGAGCGTCCGCAGTTTCAAGCTCATTATTTGGACCCAGTCGAGACAAGGAAAGCTTTTGCTGAAAAAGGCTGGGAAACGGTTGTCGGCTTCCAAACGAGGAACCCTGTTCACCGTGCACATGAATACATTCAAAAAACCGCATTGGAGATTGTCGACGGCTTATTCTTAAATCCTCTCGTAGGTGCCACTAAATCCGATGACATACCGGCAGATGTAAGAATGGAAAGCTATAAAGTGCTGCTTGAAAAATATTATCCTAAGGACCGCGTCTCCCTTGCAGTTTTCCCAGCTGCCATGCGTTATGCAGGACCTAGAGAAGCCATTTTCCATGCGATGGTCCGTAAAAATTATGGCTGCACCCATTTTATCGTCGGACGTGATCATGCGGGTGTGGGCGATTATTATGGCACATATGATGCTCAAAAAATCTTTGGGAATTTCAGCGCAGATGAGTTAGGGATCACGCTATTATTCTTTGAACATAGTTTTTACTGTAAAGCATGTGGCAATATGGCTTCCGCTAAAACTTGTCCGCATGGCAAGGAAGACCATGTCATCCTGTCTGGAACGAAGGTAAGGGAAATGCTGCGTAATGGAGAAATTCCTCCAGCTACCTTTAGCCGTAAAGAAGTCATCGAGGTGTTGATCGAAGGTCTAAAAAAGAATGAAGTTTATAACTGATCGGACATAAATTGAAGGATCACATAAAGAGGGGGATTATTAATGAGTAAAAGTACGAATGTCACTTGGCATGAAACGTCATTGACCAAGGAGCTCCGCAGGAAGCAGAATGGCCATGAAAGCACAGTTCTATGGTTCACGGGTCTCTCGGGCTCCGGAAAATCAACGATTGCGAACGCAGTCGCTAAAGAGTTATATAATCGGAAGATTCGAAGTTATGTTTTGGATGGGGATAATATCCGTCATGGTTTGAATAAAGATTTAGGTTTTTCTGAAGAGGATCGAACCGAGAACATTAGGCGGATCGGTGAGGTTTCCAAGTTATTCGTGGATAGTGGGCAGTTCGTATTGACCGCCTTCATATCACCTTTCAGGGCAGATCGGCAGATTGTCCGTGATTTACTCGAAGAAGGGGAGTTTATTGAAGTATACATAAAGTGTCCGATCGAAGAGTGCGAAGTGCGTGATCCAAAAGGTCTTTATGACAAGGCACGTAAGGGAATCATTAAAGATTTTACCGGAATCGACTCTCCATACGAAGAACCTGAACAACCGGAAATCATTTTAGAATCCGACAAATACAGCATTGAAGAGTGCGTTGAACAGGTAATCGGTTATTTGACAGCAAAGAAAGCGATTTAATCAGGGAGGAAATATAATGGTTTACGAGAAATTCTGGTCGGAAAATCCACTAATCGCTAAAAATAAAACCGAAGTCTGGAAATTGGAAAAAGACGGCTTGAAGATATTTGATGATATTCCACATTACGCAGCAAATGGTTTTGAGTCCATCCCTAAAGAAAATTGGGATATGTTCAAGTGGGCAGGTCTCTACCTGCAACGGCCAAAAGAAGCTGGTTATTGGATGATGCGTGTCGTTATTCCAGGCGGCATCCTGACTTATGATCAACAAATAACGCTAGCAAACATCGCTAAAGACTACGGGAGGGGTGTATATGACATTACAACCCGTCAAGCCATTCAATTCCATTGGCTGACCATTGAACAAGTCCCGGATATCTTAAATCGTTTGGAAAAGGTTGGAATGACTACGGCTGGTGCTTGTGGTGATATCACACGCAATATCATCGGAAATGCACTGGCAGGCATCGATCCTGACGAACTTTTCGATACACGCGAAGTCCTTCATGATGTATTTGAGTATTTCCGCCTTAACGAAGACTATTCGAACCTTCCGAGGAAATATAAAATGTCCATAAGTGCTAATATCCATAATGCTTCAAATGCTGAAATCAACTGTGTTTCATTCAATCCGGCAACTAAAGTAATTGATGGAGTAACGGAAGCTGGTTTTCACGTAAAAGTAGGCGGTGGGCTATCCTCCGTTCCAATGCTGGCAGAGGAACTTGATTTATTCATTTCACCTGAAAAAACAGTCGAAGTAGCGGCCGCCATCACGACGATATTCCGTGACTTCGGGTACCGTGAAAAGCGTCATCGCTCACGATTGAAATTCCTTGTCGCTGATTGGGGTCCTGAACAATTCAAGGATAAATTGATCGAATACACCGGTCCGCTTCCTGAAAAGGGTGAAAGTGCGGTGAAGGGATGGAATGCCGGTTATTTCTATGGCATCCATAAACAAAAGCAAGATGGTCTGAACTACGTTGGAGTCAATATACCCGTTGGTCGTCTAAATCCAGACGAAGTGATCGAGTTTGCCGAACTTGCGAAAAAATATGGAAATGGTGAAATCCGCAACTGTAATTCTCAAAATCTAATCATTCCAAATGTGCCGGATGCAAAACTTGAGGAATTAAAACAGGAATCCATCTTTGAAAGATTTCCATATCACCCAAAAAAATTCATTGGTTATTCCGTTTCTTGTACAGGCATCGAGTATTGCAACCTGGCACTCGTTGAAACAAAAGAACGCATGAGGACCATTTCTGAATCATTGGACAAGGAAATAGATCTCGATGTTCCTGTAAGGATGCATATGGTCGGTTGTCCCAATAATTGCGGTCAAAGAGCCATCGCCGAAATTGGGCTGCAAGGCATAAAAATGAAAAACCAGGACAAAAAGATGGTCGAGGCTTTTGAAATATACGTCGGTGGAACGCTGAATGAGGGCGGGAAGTTCAATGAAAAACTTAAAGGAAAAGTGGAAGCTGAAAAGCTCTATCATGTTCTGAAAGAACTAATCCTATTTTTCAAAGAAACGAAACTTCTATCGGAAACCTTTCTTGATTTTGTGGAAAGGGTAGGGATATCCGAGTTACAAAGTAAGCTTGATGATATATTAACGGAAGTGGCAGTTTAATAGGGGAAGGTAAGCAATCCATGAATCTATACCGTTTTGAAGTCATTATCAAGGAAGAACCCATCCATGTCATCATTGTTGCCGATTCAGATGAAAAGGCGTTTGAACTTGTTGATATCGAGCTGGAAAAGCATTATTTGAAAATGCCTGAAGTGGATGACATCTCGTTATACGAAAAAAAGAAAATTAAAAATGGAGCAGGTTTCGTTTTATCGGAATTCGAAACAATTCTCTAAGGGAAGGCAGGTTGCAAAAATGGGGAAAGTATATCTAGTAGGAGCCGGTCCCGGAGATCCAGATTTAATTACATTAAAAGGATTAAAATGCATTCAAGAAGCTGATGTCATTTTATATGATCGACTTGTCAATAAAGAACTTTTAAATCATGCAAAAGACGGTGTTGAGCTGATTAATTGCGGTAAACTGCCGGATTATCATTTGTTGCAGCAGGATACCATTAATCGGTTCCTGGTCAAATATGCAAAAAAGGGAAAAGTGGTCACTCGTTTGAAAGGCGGCGATCCATTCGTCTTTGGCAGAGGCGGCGAGGAAGCGGAAGCCCTTGCCAAAAATGGCGTGAGCTTTGAAATCGTACCAGGCATTACGGCGGGAATCGCCGCTACAGCTTATGCGGGAATTCCAGTTACACATAGGGACCACGCTTCATCTTTTGCAATTGTTACCGGCCATCGGAAAAAGGATGAAGAGGATAATATCAAGTGGGAATCCCTTGCAAAAGGAATCGATACATTAGCCATTTACATGGGTGTTAAAAACCTGCCATATATTCAAGGGAAACTTTTGGAACATGGAAAAAATCCAGAGACTCCGGTAGCCCTTATCCATTGGGGGACATTAACAACGCAAAGAACAGCTGTCAGTACGTTGGCTAATGTAGTGGAAACGGCCAATAACGAACAGATTTCCAACCCTTGCATGATAGTCGTGGGCGATGTCGTTAATTTACGGGAAAAAATTAAATGGTTTGAAGGAAAACAAACTGAAAATTTGTTGGCGAATGAGGCCTTTTAATGGAAGCCATTTTATATATTTGCCATGGCAGCCGCGTTAAAGAAGCTTCAGCCCAAGCCATTGATTTTATTAAAGTTTGTATGCAAGCACAGCCAAATTCCATTCAAGAGCATTGCTTCTTGGAATTGGAAACTCCTACGATAGAAGAGGCCTACGAACGATGTGTGCTAAAAGGTGCGACGAGAATCATCGCCATTCCAGTCCTATTGCTAACAGCTGTACATGCAAAGCATGATATTCCGGTCATTTTGAACAAAATGAAAGAACGGTTCCCTGCCGTTGAATTGAAATATGGAAGACCGATTGGTGTCAGTGATAAAATGGTTGACATTTTAGTGGAACGGTTGGAGGAAACAAATGTAAGGGTTACGGAGGATTCCTTGGTTTTATTGGTTGGAAGGGGCAGCAGTGATCCAGACGTGAAACGGGATTTGTCTCGATTGGCAGATCTGCTAAGAAACAGGTTTCCTAAAATCCGTGTCCAAGAATGTTATTTGACAGCTGCCACACCAAGCTTTGGAGAAGCATTGGAAATAGCAGGGGAATCTCGATCAAACCAAGTATTTATCATTCCTTACCTATTGTTTACGGGTCTCTTAATGCAGTCGATTGAAAATAGCATAAAAAAGATCCAAAAAAAGGGGAAGCAAAAAATCATACTTTGCCGATATCTAGGTTATCATCCAAAGATTGAACAAGCCATATCGGAACGAATTCATGAAGTGAGTGGGGAGGGAGCCTATGTATCCAATTACGCTTAATATTGAGAACAGAAAGTGTGTCATTATAGGCGGTGGTAAAATAGGTTACTTTAAAGCGGGCCCCTTATTGGAAGCTGGTGCCGAAGTTACCGTCGTAAGCCCCGAGATATGCACGGGTTTTCAACTGTTGGAGAAAGAAGGAAAGATTCGAGTCTTACTTAAAGAAGTGGAAGAAACGGACTATAAAGATGCGTTTTTAATCATTGTTGCAACAAATTCTACTGAAGTTAATGAACGAGTATACGAGAATGCTTCCCAAAGTCAGCTGGTGAACGTAATCAGCAATCATGAGCTGGGTAACTTTCATATACCGGCCACATTGAATAGAGGCATGCTTTCCATTAGTGTTTCTACCAATGGAGCAAGTCCAACTCTCGCAAAAAAAATTCGGAATGACCTAGGTAAAGTATATGATGAATCTTATGAAGATTATCTTGAATTCCTTTTCGAAGCAAGGATGATCATTAAAAGTGGTTCCTTTTCAAAAGAGGAAAAATCTAAGTTATTGAAAGATTCAATAGAGGATATTTATAAATATTCCCTAAAAGAAAGATATCGTTTCTTAGCTAGGCTTATGCCAGTAGAAGCTGAATAAAAAAAATCATGGGCTGATCAGAAAAACTGAAGGCACCTAACCAACATGTTATTTCATGTTGGTAAGGTGCCTCTTTGTGTCTTATAGATCAACATGATCCTGTACAGGCAAACGGTGGTCGATGTTATCTAGGGTCTATTTTAGTTGAAAAAGGGGAATGTCATGAAAAAGTTAATCGTTTTAGCCTTTATCGGGTTTTTAGCCCAATTAATCGATGGTTCGCTTGGAATGGGGTATGGAGTGAGTTCCACTTCCTTATTGCTGACATTCGGGATTGCCCCTGCAGTAGCATCAGCATCCGTACATTTATCGGAGGTAGTGACCACAGCAGTATCCGGAGCTTCACATATAAAGTTTGGGAACGTGGATAAGAATATGGTCTATCGCTTAATCATTCCAGGTTCTGTTGGTGCATTTGTAGGTGCATGTTTCCTGAGCAACCTGCCAGCCGAATTAGCTAAACCGTATATTGCCATATTTTTATTTGGGCTTGGTGTATACGTTTTATTTCGCTTTTTATTTATTTTTAAACCGTCAAAGGACAATGAAACCGTAAGGCCATTGACCGCAAAACAATCCATTCCGTTAGGCCTTTTTGCAGGCTTTTGTGATGCAACAGGCGGTGGAGGATGGGGACCTATTGCAACGCCTGTTTTATTGTCAAAAAAAGGAATGACAGCGAGGAAAGCCGTAGGGACTGTTGATACGAGTGAATTTGCCATTGCATTCTTCGGAAGTCTTGGTTTTATCATTTCGCTTGGATGGGAAGCTGTCAATTGGCTTTGGGTCGTAGCGTTGATAATTGGTGGGGTGGTTGCTGCACCAATTGCAGCCTGGTTAGTCCGGATGCTTCCTGCTCAATTAATGGGTGTTTTAGTCGGTGGTTTCATTATTTTGATCAATGTACGAACATTATTAGCTACATGGATTCCGATTGAAGCCCACATATATATTTATACAGGCATCGTGATTATATGGCTTTCTGGAATACTTCTAACCCTCAATAAGATGTCCAATGCGAGAAAACATGATCATATCGAACAACGGCAGAATGTTTCCTGAACCCCGAATTTGATAGAAGCGAATTTACTCAAAAGTATATTGCGATACGTAATATAAAAACTCGTAGGTACGTAAATACCTACGAGTAAAGCCATTTGACAAATGGGATTCCGCCTTTAAATTTTAATAATGTTCTAAACCCTATTTAATAGATTCATTCATTTTCCAGAACCATTTTTTGGCTATTATCATTCGAGAGTTCTATGCCTCCAATATCTATGTAGTTTATTCCCCTAATAAAGAATCAATCGAACCCTTATACTAAAGATGGCCATCGTGAGAGATTGAATAGCAGCAGAACCATTAATTTATGGCCTGCTGCTGTTCAAATGATTGAATTGTACTTTCATATAATTCAATAAGCGGTAATATATTTTTTTTACTATCGAATTGTTTCACTACCAATTTCCTTAAATCCCTGCCTGTTTGAACACCTGCATTTGATTGATGGAGGTTGCGTAAGTCACGATAAAGAATGGCTTGGCTGCAAGTCTGTTTTGCAGCGTGATCCCCAAAGTAGCATTCCCAAGCTTGTTGAAAGTTTTTCTTATTCACCGCCCCAAAATATCCGAGATTTCCACAAGAAATAACGGGTCTTTCGCATGCCATAGCCTCCAAAGCAACCCTGCCCGTACCTACAACATAATCTGCAAGTGCATAATAGTCTCTCACATTTTTTTGTTCCCCTGTGAAATGAATGAAATCTTCTTTATATAAAGATTGGATGCTCGCAGCCACATTTTTAATGTCCTTGAGCTGGCTGCCGTTACCGATGATGATTACATGAAGGTTGGGGATATCCTTTAATTTTAAATCCCTGCAAGCTTTGATTAAAAGCATGCAGATTTTTGCTTTATGCCGGGTTATCCTGCTGCAGTAAAGAATTACTTTTGCATTCAAGGGAATATTCATTTGTCTTCTTAATTCATATGATGGGGAAGGGGAAAATTCAGATGTATCAATTCCATTTGCAATGACTGAAATATTCTTTGGGAAAAGTGGCTGAATTTGTTTTTTTACCGGTTCACTAACTGCGACCGCGGCATCTGTAAACTGTAACACACTTTTTATATCCGGTTTCTGGAAGTATGCCCCGTGCAGGGTGAAGACGAACGGAATATTGGAGAGCTTAGCTGCCTTTGCAGAGAGGTAGCCGGATATAATTTGGTGCCCGTGCACTAGTGTAATCTGTTCTTTTCGTAACAATTCTACCAAGCTATTCAATAATGGGGATTCCTCATTCGAGTTAATCGTTAATGTTTTAGGGAAATTCATTTGGTGAACTGTACATCCCGTTTCTCGTAACCGGCTAATCATGCTGCCTTTTCCTGTAACAACTGCTGTATATATTCCTCTAGACTGTAATTCCTTCACAAGACTCAATACATGCGTTTCCGTTCCGCTTACATCCATTGTATCTAACACCATCAGGACTCTAATGGATTTCATGATGCCTTACCTCCAGGAACTGAATGAAGCTTAATTTTATTTGAATTTAATGGTGAAAGTAACAATTTAATGCGGGAACCTCGTTCATTTAGCAGGGGGCAACAATTAGTATCTTCCGCTTCAAAAAAACCTTTATTAATAGGAAGTGAACATTTGAAAAATGGGGATTTTGCTTGTTCCATACTGTCTGCATTTAATGCAGGCTCTTTGTAGCATGGAGGGATTACAATGCCTATGTAATCCTTTTTTTGTTTGTTTGTCATAGTTATCACCTCAACCGTATCATATTCATCCATTAGAGAAATGGACATGATTTCGTAAAACCTTCAAAAAAAAGTAAACTAATTTAAAAACAGGTTGATTAGTCCAAGCCGAAAACATCAGTCATCAATATACTACTTTTGAAGCGATATAGAAGCAGCAGCAAGTTGTCAAGATCCTCAAAGGAATCAAATGTATCTGGTGGATCAATGAATTCAGGGGAAATCGAATCAAGGCAATAATATTAGCAAGGTCGAAAATTCATTTTCGGTTTGAACCATACCAGGATTCACAATATCGATCGACAACGAGTTCAGTGCTGCATGAAAGATAAGAAGGGGGGACCGATTCAAAAAGGAGAAGGTAAAGAAATGAGAGCATGGGGATGAAGGAAAAAAGAAGAGAACCATGACGAAGGTAATAAAATAGACAATATAAAGGTGGTAAAATAATGAGCACTGAGAAGCAAAATGAGAATCAAAGTGAGAAGCAAAGTGAGAAGCCATGTAAAAAGAATAGTTACGACTATCTTTACTATAAATGGCTTGTTGAAAATGGTCATCCAAGACCAGGAACACCTGGCAATTCAGGAGATCCATTCAATGATTTAAGAGGTGTTTTAGCAGCATTACTAGGAAGAACGGTAACGGCTTCAACTGATTTTGCCCCGGTAACGGGAATATTGAGTTCAATTCAAACTAATTATATTGTAATTACTGAAGCTGCGGGAACTGTAGTATTTGTTCCGTTCTATTCCGTCAATTCTGTTAGAGAGCCTATATAAGGAGGAGAATGCATTGTTAGCTAGTATTTTTTATGATCAATTAAAACATTACATTGGGAACACGGTCGAAGTGGCAACGAGCAGTGATTTATACGAGGGAGTGTTATTTGAAGTAACAGATGATATTTGTCGATTAACAGAAACCTCTCCAGGTTATGAAGGCAATCTTGATATCATAACCATTACACTAAGTCAAATAAACTTTGTTCGCGTGAATCACGCACAATAAGTTATAAGAAGCAGCCATCTATAAGGTGGCTGTTTCTTTTGAACGAGTAAAATGCATTGTATCCCGACCTTTTATAGTTCATAATCAGCCATTCCACTCATAAATGAAAGGAACTGTGTTAATATAGGTCGGGATCACCTATGATGCTTGATACTTCTAAACCATACTCATGTCAAGACAGTGACTTGAATTTGGTTTTTCTTGTTTAAAAGCAGTTATTTTTTATATCATCAATATAAGGTTTTCACTATGAAACAATCAACCCCCATTCTACAAGAAACGTGTTCAAGTTTTGGATAAATGTTTGAATATGGCGGAAAAGGTAGTTAATTATTTTTCAGTTTTGTACAATGATTAAATAGGAAATTTGAAAAGGAGTTTTAAAATGGAAGGCATCTATGATCATTTAAAGGTAAATTTGGATATTTTGTTCGTAGGCTTCAATCCAAGCATCCGTTCAGGCGAGACTGGCCATCATTATGCGAATCCAAACAATCGCTTTTGGAAAATCCTCTTCGAGTCCGGGCTGACACCAAGGAAATATGCCCCAACTGAAGACTCGTCATTACTGGATTTAGGTTATGGTTTTACCAATATCGTTTCCAGGCCTACAAAAGGTGCGGAAGATATCACTAAAGAAGAGTACATAATAGGAAGGCAGCATTTAAAAAGGAAGATTGAAAAGTATGAACCTAAACTTGTCTGTTTTGTAGGCAAGGGTGTTTATCAGGAATATCGTCAATTACGAAAAATCTCTTGGGGGCTGCAAAAAGAACCTTCATCGAATAAATCCATGGAATTCGTTGCCCCTTCTTCCAGCGGCTTAGTTAGAATGCCGATAGATGAGATCATCGAAATCTATAGTGAGTTGCCAATTCTGCTTGGCAAGAGGAATGTATAAGGGTCGGAATTTTCTGGGTCAGGATAATGCTGAATGGAAAAGCGATGGCTTTTCCGATGATGGGGAAGGCTTTTGGCAAGGAGTAAAGGATTATATACCTTAAGTTTCGGTTTGCTACAGAGGGTGCGAAAAACGTAAGGATTAAGCATGTTTGAAATGGCACTAATGTCCATTTACTCTATGCAGGGTCTGGACCATTCATATCGGCTTGGACGATTGCAGCAAGTCATACAGTCTCGGCCATATTTTTTACGATTTTTTAGTGAGCGGTCGTCATCTTTGCTGCATTAGCTCCGTAATTCAGGCAGCAAGGTTAGAAACAAAACCTGATAACCGGAGCCTTACTCACTGATGAAACGATTGGAGTTGGCCGTCACAACGGCACAGAAGAGGAAACAGATTGATATGAAATGAATGCTCGGTCTGAATCCTGCAGCCTATTTAAATTGGTTACTAGCACATATGGCCGGCGGTTTCTTTGGCGGATTCCAGGTCTCAAAAAATATGAAATGGATTTCGCCCTGACAGCCATGTTTATCGGCCTTTTTATTTTTGTGAATATTGAGTGAAAAAACTTTTTTATAGATCTTCTTTCAGTCGCTTTTAGCAGCATATTAATCGTTGTTGCAGTTGGTTTCTTCTTTCCTGGCAGTACTGGCGTCATAGTTGCAACGGTTATAGCGGCAGCGATAGATGGTGATTAAAAATGTAAATAAGCAGGTCTTTTAAATTTGACCGCAGCTTTTATCAGCTGTCCTGGTTGCATTGTATATGAGTAGTCTAATGGGTACGGTAATGATTGACGTACATTCTTTGATGATAATGCGATTTTTCTTTAAATAACTACTAAACATTTGAATGATAGGCCGATATAACCAGTAATGGATTGCCTTTACTGGGTTTTTATTTTCCAAAGAACATATTTCATAACGGCAACTTCATTACGGTTAGGCAAATGACGCTTTTTTAATGAACATTGGAAGCTTGATTATCAAAAAGGGCAGTGATTACATAAACTATGGTGAATGAACTTCTGAAAAAGTCGTATTGGATTGCTGAATTGAAAGCGCTTTTAATTGAAAAATGAAACAACAAACGTTTAGAAAATGGGAGTCTGTCAACAATGGGAATAAGCAAATAACTATGGAGGTGTTCAATTAATGAATGTAAATGGTGCCCTAGAGGTTCTTGATCGCATGCGGCTTCCTAATGGCGCATATACTGCAAGTGTTTCCGATGATTATAATTATGTCTGGATAAGGGATGTCGTTTATACAGTAATACCTTTTATAAATGATCCGTCCAATCGTTACGAGAAAGCATATCATGCTTTATTCGACTTATTTCAATCCTATGAGTGGAAGATAGATATTCATACGGAACAGAAACCCCAGTTTCTATTTGAACATATCCATGCACGGTATTCCACTGAGCTTAAAGAACTGCCCGATGAGTGGGGCCATGCCCAAAATGATGCGATAGGTGCCTTTTTATGGGGTGTCGGTGAAGGATATAGGCATGGGAAAAAGGTGATAAGAAACCAACGTGATTTAAAGATCGTTCAAAAGTTGGTCAGTTACTTGGAATGTCTGCAATATTGGCAAGCGGAAGATAACGGGATGTGGGAAGAGAATATCGAAATCCATGCTTCAAGCATAGGGGCATGTGTTGCTGGTTTAAATTCAGTCAAAATGCTGGTCAACGTCAAAGAAGAACTAATTAAAAAAGGAGAAGAAACTCTTCGTTTCCTGCTTCCAAGGGAAAGTTATTCAAAAGAGACGGATTTAGCCCTTTTATCCTTAATTTACCCGTATCGTCTAGTAGACCGTGAAACAGCACTTAACATATTGAAGAATGTCACAGGGCGCCTAGAAAGAACAAAAGGCTGCATTAGATATGAAAAAGACCTTTATTATAATGACGGTCAAGAAGCGGAATGGTGTTTTGGGCTTCCGTGGCTGGGCTTATGCTACCTGGAACTTGGCATGATGAACAAAGTTAAGGAATATATAGATAAAACGAAAATGATCATTCCGGAAAATTGGGAAGTTCCTGAGTTATATATAGGAGGAAGTAATATACCAAACAGGAATACTCCTTTGGCATGGTCAGTCTCATTATCCTATTTATTCTTGACGAAGACTTACAGTATTCGAACTGAACAAATAACATGAAGCATTCATACTTGATACTTTAAAGCTCTTCCTAAAAAATGGGAAGGGCTTTTATTGGTATAATAATATTTTTACATTAAATGTCTATTTTTCGCAAAAAAATGTTTTGTTTTTCAAAAAAACGGGCATTTATTATAATAACTTCACCTCCATTTGAAGGATTAATACCTTTTTTACCGAATATATATAATAACTGGGGAAGGATGGGTAAAATACTATCGAGTTAATACTGATGGAGGGGTTTTATTGAGTACAATTATGGACCAGCTGCAAGAGAATTATCCAAGCGATTTCGATTTATATTTGTTTCATGAAGGCACCCTTTATGAAAGCTATAAGATGCTTGGGGCACACATTGTAACAACATTAGGTAATGAAGGAGTACGCTTTGCCGTTTGGGCCCCCCATGCGAACCAAGTTTCAGTAGTCGGTAACTTTAATAATTGGGACGGAAAAGATCATGCAATGAAACGGATCGAGCGTTCAGGTATCTGGGTGTTGTTCGTACCAGGGCTACAAGAAGGGGAACTTTATAAATATGAAATACATACACCCGGAAATAAACGTATCCTAAAAGCCGATCCATATGCCTTTTATTCGGAAGTCAGACCAAATACAGCCTCGGTCATTAAAAAGCTGGATAATTTTGAATGGCAAGATTCGAAGTGGATAGCCGATAGGAAAAAGGAAAACATTTATCATAAACCCATGTCCATTTATGAAGTGCACCCAGGAACATGGAAACAGAAAGAAGATGGTGAATTTTATACGTACCGTGAATTGGCTGATAGATTAGTTGATTATGTGATTGATAATAGTTTTACACATATTGAAATCATGGCCATAATGGAACACCCATTTGATAAATCGTGGGGATATCAGGTTACAGGCTATTATTCCGTAACCAGTCGGTACGGTTCACCTGAAGATTTTAAGTATTTAATTAACCTTTGCCATCAAAGGGGCATAGGTGTAATCCTTGACTGGGTTCCCGCCCATTTTTGTAAAGACGCGCATGGACTTTCCCGTTTCGATGGTACGCCTCTCTATGAACCAATTGAACCAACTAGAGCAGATCGCCCGTTATGGGGGACATACAATTTTGATTTTACCAAACCGGAAGTAATCAGTTTCCTTATTTCAAATGTTATGTTTTGGATGGATGTATACCATATTGATGGAATCCGTGTCGATGCGGTATCGTCCATGGTGTATCTTAATCATGATAATCCGTTGCCGGTCAAGCTGAAAAACCAGTTTGGCGGTGAGGAAAACCTTGAAGCCATACAATTTTTGCAAAAACTTAACGAAGTGGTTTTCAAAAAATATCCCAATGCATTAATGATGGCTGAAGAAGCAACAGACCGGCCGCTCATAACTTCCCCTACCGATATAGGCGGACTGGGCTTTAATTACAAATGGAATATGGGATGGACTAACGATATCCTTCGTTATATGAAACTTGAAACACATGAAAGGCCATATCATCATAATCTCTTAACCTTTTCATTTTTCTATGCTTTTTCGGAAAATTTCGTCTTGCCCTTTTCACATGATGAAGTGGTTCATGGCAAGAAGTCATTACTGAATAAGATGCCAGGTGACTACTGGCAGAAATTCGCAAATTTACGGTTACTCTTTGGGTATTTCATGACGCATCCCGGAAAGAAGCTTCTATTTATGGGCAGTGAATTTGGCCAATTCATAGAATGGAAAGATGAGGAACAATTGGATTGGCTGCTTTTGGAATATGAATCACACGACAAGCTGGCCAATTACTTCCGAACTCTCCAAAACTTTTATAGGCAAACCTCCTCACTTTGGAGACTGGATCATGTCCCGGAGGGTTTTGAATGGATAGATCCGAACAATAGTAATCAGAGTGTCATTACCTTTATGAGAAAAGGTAAACGGAAAGGCGATTATTGCATTGTTGTCTGTAATTTTTCTGCGCAGGCTCATGCTCAATATCAAATAGGTGTACCATCCCAAGGCAAATATATAGAGGTTTTCAGCAGTGATTCGGCAGCTTTCGGAGGGTCGGGTCAGATCAATGAAGAACCCATTAATGTCAAAAAGGAACCATACCATAATCAACCATTCAGCATGGAAATAACTGTACCTCCATTAGGCATTTCTATTTTTATGAAGCAAACAAAAAAAAGACGGGGGAGAGTGACCGAATAATGGGAGCAAAAAAATGGATAGCAATGTTATTGGCAGGAGGCCAGGGTTCAAGGTTAGGTGAATTGACAATCGGTTTGGCAAAACCGGCTGTTCCCTTTGGCGGTAAATATAGAATCATCGATTTTCCATTAAGTAACTGCACTCATTCTGGTATTGATACGGTTGGGGTACTAACCCAATACCAGCCATTGATTCTAAATGATTATGTTGGTAATGGGAAGGTTTGGGACCTTGATCTAGATGTTGGCGGAGTTTCCGTACTTCCTCCTTATCAAGGGAAAGAAGGTGGTGAATGGTATAAAGGGACAGCAAACGCTGTTTATCAAAATATCCAATACATTGATAACTATGATCCGGAACATGTATTGATTCTCTCTGGTGACCATATCTACAAGATGGATTACAGTAAGATGCTGGATTATCATATCGAAAAAAATGCCGAGTCGACCATAGCTGTCATTCAAGTACCGTGGCAGGAAGCAAGTCGTTTCGGAATCATGAATACCAATGATGATGATAAAGTCACTCAATTCGATGAAAAACCAAAGTATCCAAAGAGTAATCTTGCTTCCATGGGAGTTTACCTTTTCAATTGGAAAACTTTAAGACGCTATTTAATAAATGATGAAAAAGATGAAAACTCTTCCAATGATTTCGGCAGCAACATCATTCCAAAGATGCTTGAAGATCGAAAAAAGCTATATGCCTATCGTTTTAATGATTATTGGAAAGATGTTGGAACGGTCGAAAGCCTTTGGCAAGCCCATATGGACTTATTGGAGGATAAGCCGAATTTCCAGTTGGATGATCAGCAATGGAAAATTTTTGCTCGCAATGCAAATCACCCGCCGCAATATATATCACCGGATGCCAAGGTCAGTCAGTCGCTTATCAATGAAGGGTGCATGATTCATGGGAATATTGAACATTCGGTTTTATCATATAATGTACAGGTGGGCTATGGGTCAACCATAAAAGATTCTGTCATCATGCCTAATGTTACGATTGGTGAAAATGTTCATATAGAAAGAAGTATCATAGCGAGCAATTGTGTTATTGAAGATGGTGCCGTAGTGGGCGATTCAGCGGTTACATCAGACATTACCTTAATTGGTGAAAATCAGACCATTATCAATCCAAACAAAAAAAAGATCACTCTTAACTAGAAAAAGGGGAAGATGCTATGGAAAATGTGTTGGGTATTATTAACTTAATCAATGAAAGACAACATTTAAAAGATCTGACTGCTCACCGTAATGTAGCATCCGTGCCATTTGGTGGACGCTACCGTTTGATTGACTTTACGATGTCGAATCTCATTAATGCAGATGTATCAAAAGTAGCCGTTTTTCCAAAAGAAAAGTATCTTTCAGTTATGGATCACCTAGGCTCAGGGAAAGAATGGAACTTGGATCGTCGTTCAGGAGGCTTATACATCTTGCCCCCTATCCATCCGGATGAAACGGTAACAGGGGATATGAAGCAATTTTATGATCATCTTAGCTTTTTCGAACGTGCAGAGGCAGAAACTGTCATCATTTCCCCTGGCAGCCATGTATGCAAATTGGATTTTAATGAAGTGCTTGATTATCACAAAAAACATAAAGCGGATATCACGGTCGTATATAAGGATTATGAAGGGGAATTGATTGAAAAACCAATTTATCACACATGCTCGGTAGATTCGGATGAAGACATTACTGACATTAGCTTTTATACCATCCCTAGACCTGGTGACCATGTTTGTCTGGAAACCTTCATCATAAGTAAAACGCTATTGGTGAAATTGATCAAAAGCTGTGTTGCGAGTGGGGAATATGACTTTTTGAAAGACGCCGTGAAAGCCAATCTTCATCGTTTTACCGTCAAAGGCTACAATTTTACTGGAGATATGCCATTCATTCATTCCATTGAAAGCTTTCATTCCAGTAATATGAATTTCCTGAACCCTTCGGTAATCCGTTCTTTCTTCGGGGATACTTGGGATGTTTATACTAAAATCAAACATGAGGCACCGACTAAATATTCTAGTTCCTCGAAGGTTACTAATTCATTGATAGCCAACGGTTGTGATATTGAAGGGACTGTGGAAAACAGTATACTCTTCCGTGGGGTAAAGGTGAAAAAGGGAGCGATAATAAGAAATAGCATCATCATGCAAAAAGGCGTGATTGAAGAAGGAGCTATCGTTGAAAATATCATAACTGATAAAGAAGTGAGAATTACTAGTGAAAAATCAGTTATTGGTTTACAACAGCCTACTGTAATAAAAAAAGCGAAAGTAATTTAATAGAGGAGGTGCGGCAATGAATGTTGTATTTGCTGCTTCAGAATGCGCCCCTTTTATAAAAACGGGAGGGCTCGGAGACGTTATAGGCGCACTCCCGAAAGCGCTGAAAAAACAGGGTGTCCATGTAAGTGTCATCCTTCCAAAATACGGGGATCTTCCTAACCGATTCAAACAGGAATTGGAACATATGACGAGTATTGAAGTTCCTGTTGGTTGGCGCCAGCAATTTTGCGGCATCGAAAAACTTGTTGCTAACGGAATTACATATTATTTTCTGGATAATGAATATTATTTCAAAAGACATGGTAGTTATGGTTTCTTTGATGATGGCGAAAGGTTCGCCTTCTTTTCCCGTGCAGTTTTAGAGGCTTTACCCTATTTAGAAGTAAAACCGGATGTCATACACTGTCATGATTGGCAAACGGGCCTTGTTAGCGTTTTGCTTAAAGCTCATTATCATAAGCATCCATTCTATCAGGATATTAAAACAATATTTACTATACATAATTTACGCTATCAAGGGGTTTATCCTAAAGCTGTTTTAGCGGAATTACTCGATTTGAGTGAGTTATATTTTAATATCGATGGTCTTGAATTCCATGGGAATGTCAGTTATTTGAAAGCCGGCCTAGCATTTTCTAACATAGTCACAACTGTAAGCCCAAGTTATGCGGAAGAAATTCAGAGTCCTTATTTTGGGGAAAGTCTTGATGGGTTTTTACGCAAAAGAAATAGTGACCTTAAAGGGATCATTAACGGAATCGATTATGAGGAATATAACCCTGCGGCAGATGGACATCTTGCAGTTCCATTCGATTCGTATGACGGTAAAATGGAGAATAAACGTCAGCTACAGGAAAAGGTGGATCTTCCCGTAAATGATGGGGTCCCAGTTCTATCCATGGTAACGAGGCTTGTTGATCAAAAAGGAATAGATCTTATTCTCCATGTTTTTCATGAAATAATGAACCAAGGAGTTCAATTCATCCTTTTAGGTACAGGTGAAGAGCAATATGAATCGGCATTTCGCCATTTAGCTGACCAATATCCAAATCAGGTATCAGTGCATACATATTTTGATGAGGGGTTAGCAAGACAGATATATGCAGGTTCTGATATATTCCTGATGCCGTCCCAATTCGAACCATGTGGCATCGGCCAGCTCTTGGCACTCCGATATGGTACCCTGCCTTTAGTAAGGGAAACTGGCGGACTGCGTGATACGGTCATCCCGTATAATCAATTTACTGGTGAAGGCAATGGCTTCAGTTTTACGAATTATAATGCACACGATATGCTTCATACAATTGAGCAATCTGTCGGTCTGTATAAATTCCAGCCGAAAAGATGGAGGAAAATGGCCGAAAGTGCAATGAAGTTAGACTTCAGTTGGACATCATCTTCCTTAAAGTATATGGAGCTATATGAAAGTTTGATTCCTGTCATGAAGTGATAATTGGATAGGTAATACACAAAAAACACTTACGAATATTGTTTTCGTAAGTGTTTTGTTTCTTTTACCATCAAATTTGGGTATATAGTTAACTATATAAAATATTGCTGTGTAGGAGAATGAAACGATGAAAAGAAGAAGAATGGAATTTGTATTTTTAATTATTTTAATTGCTGCAGTTTATATGATCCTGTTCACTCATGTTAGCTTCGACGTGAAGCTATTTTTTATTGGATTGTATATTTTTGTCATGTTTATTACCATGTTTTCACTCATGCTGGAAAATAGATTTGCCCACGAGACCCTTTTATGGATGTATGTACTATTGTTTTTCCCGGTATTTGGATATGTATTTTATCTATTTTCAGGTCAGCTCTATTTAAAAGGGTATTTATTTCAAAGTAAAAGGAAAAAAGATCGTGAAGAATGGAAGAGTCTTGTTACACATGTATCATCGCCAGATCTATCGTTCTTGAATAATCATCAGCAATCATTCGCAGCTTTTGCCAAAAATGCGTCTGAGACCACCATTAGTACATCTTCCCAAACGGAAGTGTTGAAAAATGGTAACGAAACGTTTACCGAAATCATTAAACAGTTAAAAAAAGCTGAAAAGTTCATTCATATAGAATATTATATTTTTCGCTCCGACAGGCTTGGTACTGAAATTATAGATATCCTTATTGAAAAAGCGAAAAACGGTGTTGAAGTTTTATTCATTTTTGATGCTGCCGGTAGTTTAAGCCTTTCAAATAATGAAGTTAAACGGATGAAAAATGCAGGGATAAAGGCTTATCCATTTTCACCATTGAAACATGGGTTTTTTAATCAAAAGTTTAATTTTAGGAATCACCGGAAAATAATCATCATTGATGGGGAGGTTGGCTTTGTTGGAGGTTTAAACGTAGGGGAGGAATACTTAGGAAGAAATAAAACGATCGGATTTTGGAGAGATACACATATGGTCCTTAAAGGTGAAGCAGTATATATGCTTCATACGGTTTTCCTTTTGGATTGGGAATATGTCAGTGGGGAAGATGTATTAGAAGAGCGCCCAGAATTCAACAATATAGTGGAACAAGGGGATGGAGCTGTCCAGGTGGTGGCCAGCGGACCTGATACACAACAGGGAATCATGAGTGATTTTTACTATTCACTTATTACTAGCGCCACAAAATCAATCTGGATTGCAAGTCCATACTTCGTACCAAATCAAGCGATTAAAGCAGCCATTAAACATGCCGCAATTAAGGGGATACAAGTTAGGCTTATGGTTCCGGCAGTAAATGATGGGTTTTTAACCCAATACGGCAGTCGCTCCTATTTCGGGGAGCTGCTTCAATTCGGTGTAGAGGTATACACGTATAAAAAAGGTTTCCTGCATCAGAAACTTATTATCGTAGATGGTGATATGGCTTCCATAGGGACGGCAAACATGGATATGAGGAGTTTTCATCTGAATTTTGAAGTGAATGTCTTTCTAATGGGCAGCCGTTCCATTGAAGATCTCATCACTCACTACAAAGAGGATATGATGGATAGTGATAAACTAGATCCTATTAGGTATAACAATCGGGGGTTGCTGGAACGTTCAAAAGAATCATTTGCCAGATTGTTTTCGAATGTACTCTAATGGGAAAACTAGCAGATAAATAGTATAGTTGAAATGTACAGAAATTAATTGGCCTTAAGGAGAATTTAAGAGAATATGAAATTGGTTTCCTGGAATGTGAATGGAATTAGAGCTTGTGTTAAAAAAGGATTTTTAGATTACTTTAAAGATGTGGATGCAGATATTTTTTGCCTGCAAGAAACTAAGCTTCAAGAAGGACAGATTACACTTGAATTGGAAGGGTACCATCAATATTGGAATTATGCACTGAAAAAAGGATATTCAGGTACAGCCATTTTCACGAAGGAAAAACCGCTTTCAGTGAAATATGGTGTAGGGGAGCTGGACGAGGAGCCGGAAGGCAGGATCATAACACTGGAATTCGAAAATTTCTATATGGTGAACGTCTATACCCCCAATGCTAAAAGGGATTTATCAAGGCTTGATTACCGTCTCGAATGGGAAGATGGGATGATAGAATATCTTAGTGAACTGGACTTGGTGAAGCCTGTTATCTTTTGTGGGGACCTAAATGTTGCCCATCAGGAAATCGATTTAAAAAACCCAAAATCCAATATTGGGAATTCCGGTTTCACTAATGAAGAGCGTGGAAAGATGACAGAATTACTTGATGCAGGGTTTATTGATACATTCCGCCATTTTTATCCAGACCAGGAAGGGGCCTATTCTTGGTGGTCATACATGGCAAAAGTTAGGGAGCGGAATATAGGATGGAGAATCGATTATTTCATCGTTTCAAAACGTCTTGCGGAATCTTTAATAGAGGCTAATATTCACTGCAATGTCATGGGCAGCGATCATTGCCCGGTCGTCTTGGAAACAAACCTCTAAATGGAATAAATTCGGTTAAATGGGGATACTAATGGTTATCCATATTCAACAGGAGGTATGATTATGAACACATTTATCGTGGGCTTTCATCAAGAAGATAATGTAGACAGCATGCAAGTGCAAAAATTGACTGCGGCTGAGTTTGAAAAAGCAACATCACGCGGTTTTCGCAGACTATTTGAACTGGATACAAATATCGGATATTTTGTATTTTTTGATGCTGAAGATGATGAGGGTGATTTATCTCATCTAGTTTTACAGTATGAAGAAGATAATCAGGATCCAAGTGATTGTTATTCTTTTACTAAAAATGATTTTTATGAGTTCATGGCACTTTATTTACAAGGCATGGATGAAGTGGAAGATGAAGAGGATGATGACAATGAAGAGTATGGACCAATCCATCATCTTGCCCATTTGATGTTTCATATTGTTGAAGAAGGGAAATCCGTTAAGCCTTAACGGCCGATTGATGAGATGAAAGGTACTTGTGAGCTTTGTGACAGGGGAGAGATAGAACTGACTATCCATCATTTAACACCTAGAGAATTAGGTGGCAGCCATTTACCCATTGCCTATCTCTGTAAATCTTGTCACAAACAGATTCACGCACTGTATTCAAACCGAGAGCTGGCCATCCGACTATATAGCGTGCTTTTGTTAAAAGATGATGAAGCATTAAAAAAATACTTAAAGTGGATCAAAAAACAACCGGTAACGAGGGCAGTGAAGATTAGAAAATCAAAAACGAAATAAAGCAAAAGCCCATCATAACAAGATGGGCTTTTGCATTTCATTCAGCTTGCTTTATTTTTCAACCGGTCCAATAAAAAACCACCTTTAAAATAACGTGGTTCATATGAAATGATGAAAGCCTTAGGTTCAAACTTTTCAACGGTTGCTATCAATTCTTGTTCCCGATTGCGTTTTGTCAAAATTTCCATCCGATAACGGTTACTATCCCGGCCCTCGCCCGTATAAAGAGTTACACCAAATCCATTGTTCCTCAATGTATCTACCAATTGTTCATTTTTGGTTTGAGTATTTACGGTTACATTAATAAAACCGATGGCGAGTTTTTGCTCAATCTTCGTACCAAAAATTATTCCGATTCCAAAACCGACTGCATATACAACCATGGCGAGTATGCTTTGGTCACCGCCAAATACTAGGGATAATCCAAAAACGTATATTAACATTTCTGCGATACCCAGTATCGAGGCAAGTATGGTAATATTTTTTACTAAGAAAATGGTTCGCAACGTATAAATTGGAACATAAATAAGTTGTAATAGTAGAATCAGAAGTATTTCTTTCAATTGAGCACCTCACCAACATCTTCCAGTTTGATTAGACGTTTCAACTAAGGGATTGTTCATTCCATAAGTAACATCTTCCCTAATCTAACCACAACATAATAGGGGATTTCAATGGGGAATATTATGTATTTTTTGTGTCATTTCCATTGACACAGAATTAAAATCCTATAAGATTTTTGAATATTCATTTTTTGATTAATTTGGTATCATTATCCTTATTAATTCATATGGGGGAAAGATGATGATGTTTAATTATGATGGTCGGGTTTTCAAAGCTGTAGTCAATTCTGAAAATGGAGAAGTATCAGGAAATACTTCGTTCCACTATTCACAAGAAGGTTCCATTCTTTCAGCAAGCTATCATGGTGGAGAGATTGTGAAAGGGACATTAATAGGGCTTGTCAATATGGATGGTTCCTTAGAATTCAGGTATAATCATATCAATGAAAAAGGTGAAATTAGAGGAGGCAGCTGCCTTTCCACTCCTGAAATGTTGCCAGATGGAAGGATACGCTTGCATGAAAAATGGAAATGGTCAGATCTAGAACAGACTGAAGGATACTCCATCATTGAAGAAGTGAAAAAATAATAATCTACATAGAAGGGTTTGAGGACAATTACTACTATCTGTTTAGTGCGGCATGGTCAAACAGATTGGAATGCACAAGGGAAACTGCAGGGACAGACTGATATTCCTTTAAATGAACGAGGAAGGATACAGGCGAGGCAATGTGGTGAATATTTGTCGAAAGAGGCTTCCTGGGATGTAATTATTTCGAGCCCTCTAAAAAGGGCAAGGGAAACAGCAGATATCATTTCGCATCATATTGAAATCCCGGTTATTGAAAAAATGGAATTCATTGAAAAGAATTTTGGCGTCGCTGAAGGAATGACAGCAGCTGAAAGGGCTTCAGCATTCATGGATAAAGAATATCCTGGTCAGGAGAATCAGGAATCTTTACGAAACAGGCTGATGAATGGACTTCAGGAAATTCAAAGGGAGTATCCTCAGAAGAAAGTTATACTTGTTGCACATGGTGCAGTCATTCATTTTATTTTACGCTTGATGTCAAACGAGTCAATCGTCTCAAATGAAATGCGCTTGTTCAATGCATGTTTGAGTACGATTAGATTGGACGTCGATTCTTGGATAATTGATGATTTCAATCAAGTGAAACATTTATCTTAGTCCTATATTATTCAGTAGCTGATGAAGGAAAGAAGGAAATTCATGACTAATAAGACGGCATTGATTTTAGGCGCTACAGGTGTGGTCGGTACCCAGTTGGTTAAAAAAATAAGCAACAGCAAAATCTATAGTGAAATCCATTTTCTTACAAGGAGGGAAGTGAAATACACGGATCCCAAGTGCATAGGACATGTTGTGGATTTCGATAATTTGTCCCAATATGCCTACTTGTTCAACGTCACCGATGTTTTCATTTGTTTAGGTACAACGATCAAAAAGGCAAAATCGAAGGAAGCTTTTCGTAAAGTTGATTATGACTTTGTAATCGAAGCGGCTAAAATGGCGAAGACATCCAATGTTGAAAAATTACTCGTCATTACGGCCATGGGAGCCAATTCCAAATCAAAGTTTTTTTACAGTCGTGTTAAGGGGGATGTGGAAGGAACATTACAAAGCCTGGAAATGAATGCTGTACATATATTCCGCCCTTCCTTACTTCTAGGAGAACGCAAGGAATTCAGGGCAGGTGAAAAGATTACTGGGCTGCTAAGTACTTTTGTGAAATTTGTTTTTGTAGGCCCTTTACGTCCATATCGTGCAATAGAAGCAAACAAAGTAGCTGCTGCGATGTACGCTGCAGCCCAAACGACGGCAAAAGGATATCATTTTTATAATTCTGATGAAATAGAGAAACTTGCACAAAGGGTTACTATTAATTAGTGAAACGAGCCTGCAAAAGGCCCGTTTATGCCGAAAGAGCGTGCCTGGTGTGGAAAACATGTTCAAAACTTCCAGATGAAACTTGATTGTAACAATGATATCCACTACAATTTGTAGTGGAAGGTGGTAAAGGATGAATATTAAAAATTTTAAATATGATGAAGTTGGACTGAATCGTTTCTTTGGTCCATTGGAAGCAAATATCATGGAATATTTATGGGATAAAGATGAACAGAGCATCAAAGCGGTTCAGCAATCATTGGAACTTGACAAACCTATCAATTTCAACACGGTAATGACTGTCATGAATCGTTTAGTCGAAAAAGGCATTCTTGAAAAGAGGTCTGAAGGAAGGCTCTCATTATTTCGCCCAGTACAATCCAAAGCGGAGTTTTTAGAAGAGCAGTCAAAGAAACTGACTGAGAATTTGCTCGATGAATTTGGTGGAGCAGTCATAAGCCATATGCTCGATGCCATGAAAGACGCTGACCAAAGTTTAATTGAAAAATTGGAACAAAAAATTCAATCGTTAAAAAAGGATAAATTATAATGTGGAAGAGGAAGTCTTATTTTGTGATAAGCCTGAGTCTTTTAATTGCCTGTGTAGTATGGTGCCAAATGGGAGCGTTTTTGGTACACATCTTTTTTGGTGTGAATGTTAAAGCTAATTTTTTTAAATTTTGTTTTAGTTTATTCAAGGAAGATTCAGTATACTACTTTGTGGTCGTTACCCTGCTCAGTATAATAATATCCTATAGTATACTGAGCACCCTTTTCAAAATTGCAGAGCAATATTTCTTATCCAGAAGGTTTAAACAAAAGCTTTTTCTTTCAAAAAATGTTGAAATGACAAGTTTTATAAATGAAACATTCAACCGGGTCAACAATGATATCTTAGTTGTGAATGCTGACCAGCCTCTTGCTTTTACGCTTGGTTTTAGGCGTCCATTCATTGTGTTCAGTTCGGGTTTAATTAAATTATTGGACTTAGATGAGCTAGAAGCGGTAGTAGAGCATGAAGCCTATCACCAAAAAAAATATCATCCGCTGGTAATCTTTATTTTACAGTTGATATCAGATGCTTTATGGTTTGTTCCACTTACAAAATGGTGTCATAAAAATTACAAAATAATAAGTGAACTATCAGCAGACGAAAATGCGATAAATAAAATGGGGACTGAATTAGGCATAAGTACTGCTTTGTTAAAGTTAATTAAACATGGTTACACGGATAAATCCTCGCCGGTCCTTGTCCACTTCTCCAATGAATCAGTTAACTATAGACTTCAGCAAATAATCGAGCCCCATAAAAAAATTCCTTTAAGGGCTGAAACTACCACGATTTCTGTTTCTATTTATGTTTTGCTTATACTTTTGGGAATGACTATAGTGATTGTCTGATGACTTTCACTTGATTTTTTTACCATCTTACACTACACTTTGTAGTGTTAAATGAAAAAAAGGAGATGTGACATGAATAAACAAGAGATCGGTACCTTTTTATTAAGAGTTATGTTGGGAATTTCATTTTTGTTACATGGATTGTCAAAATTCCAAGGTGGATTGGAGAACACATCAGGATGGTTTCAAAGTATAGGCATTCCGGGATTTATGGCCTATGTAGTCGGTGTTATTGAATTATTTGGAGGAATTGCTTTAATTTTAGGACTTGGAACAAGAATAATATCTGCCCTCCTTGTATTCATCATGGCTGGTGCAATTGTATACGTGAAATTCCCTGCAGGTTTTATGGGGAATGGAGAAGCTTCAGGGTACGAACTGGATCTCGTTCTTATGATTATTGCAATTCATCTAGTTTTTAATGGTAGCCGATTCCTATCGATAGATTCTAAGTTACCTGCCCTTAAAAAAGGACAAGATTCAGAAATGAAAGCAAGTTAATTAAAATAAACAATATCACAGTGTTAAGTTTATAGCTCACCAAATTGGAACGAATAGACTAAAGTCAAAAAGGACCTAATCGATTAGGTCCTTTTTTTTGATGGAGCGATATTCTGTTGAAATGCACCAGAACCTTTGATTTTTTCTACTATTGTATGCAAACAATCGATAAAGAAATCGAGTCAGGGTTTAATGGTTTGGAATTTCAAAATTGGGCTATTGTGTTTTTTCCTTTGTAAAAGGTTCTACATTCTCATTTCACTTTTCTATGTTCTAAAAAATAATGGACTTTAAAATGATGATGAATGCTGTTGCGAAGATTGTACTTGCTGAATAAATTAATAAATAGATATGATTGTGTATTACACTTTTTCTTCATATATAACACAGCATATTATTAAGGAGGATTAATAATGAGCAACGTTGAATTCAATAAAGAATATTTGGAGATAATCGGAAGTTTACCTGACTCTCTTGAGGAGTATCAGTTTTACCTTGGACTAAAAGAACGGAAAATATATTTTAATTATGATGTGGATACAACCATTGTAAATAAAATTGTTTATTGGATTCAAGAATGGAATCGAGAAGATGAAGAATTGAATATTCCAATAGATAAAAGAAAGACAATACAAATTTATATAACATCTGATGGTGGGGATGTAGTGGCAGGTTTTTCTGCTATTGATGCTATTAAATCAAGTAAAACGAAAGTTGAAACCATTGGTGTAGGATCTTGTGTTTCTATGGGTGCGTTACTGTTGATTAGTGGGCATTATAGAAAAGCATATCCCAATACAATAATTCTCATTCATGATGGAAGTATGTCTGTTCAATCAACTTCTAAGAAGGCTAAAAATACAATGAATTTCTATGATCGTTTAGATAATCGTATTAAGGATTTTATCGTGGGAAATACCAACATCTCAGAAGAATTGTATGCTGAAAAGGAAGATGAAGAATGGTACATGTTTGCAAATGACGAAGGTTTGAGTTTAGGAATTGTACATGAAATAATTTAATACTTATAGTTATATGGGAAGTGAGATTGGTTATAATTCTTCTATATTTTTAGAAGAAAAACGTTAATTTTTTTCGGGTTATATAGTTAAATCTGTACTACAAACCATAAATATCTTATTTTTTCAAGATTAATTACTTCATATATCAACATTCTATAGCTATTTTCCATCTTTTTTAGAACATGGGAATTTAAACGAGGTGGGTAACTTATATAATAGTGGGATACAAATTTAGTCTGAGAGCCATTAATCAACCAAGGGCAAATTAGCATGATTCTAAGCTACAAAAGATAAAAGACTAGACAAACTTTCAAAAATTTGGGATTGAAAAGAACGGATAGTCCGAATATATGACTGACTACTCAGTATTTAAGTAAACGTCAAGTAGCCCCAAAATATACTACATCAGTGGTGTATTTCGGGGCTACTTTTTGTTCGCTTCATTTTTTCATTGGTACTCTGCATATGGAAGGCAAAGTGCAGGAGAGAAAATCTACCATGTACCGGGGGGGAATTTTAAGACGAATCGGCTGCGGAAGAAAAAGAATTGATGGGTCTATGCAATCCTGTTCCTTTTTTAGTTAAGTAAGGTTAAAAGAGGAACACCGAAGGATTTTTCTTTTAGTCCAGCAAAGAGATTCAAGAATTTCCATATTAAACGTAATTGGCTGTCATGATCATTAGGCTTGATAAGGACCGTGGTTAGCTTTTATGAATAACAAACAAAAAATAGATTTTTTAATGCAAAAGCTTCTGTTGGTGTTTAATCGAAGAAAATTCCAAGGTGAATGGCTCAGTGTTTGTAACAATGTGGTCATGAACAATACAAACACTTTAAGCTAGTGGGATAATCATTTAATATTTTATTTAAACCAGTCTGTCACCTGAAAAATTGTTAGTATTCAAGTGATTTTCGTTGACGAACACATGTTCTTTGTTATAAAATACAGTCATGGGTAATAATGGTTATTGTCCACAACTTCAAAACGAGGCTTGGAAGTTACTCATGCTTTCTAACAAAAATTAAAACAAAAGGAGCTATTTATGACCATGCGATTATCTCCCTATTTAATGATGAACGGAAATGCGAAGGAAGCGATTCAATTTTACGAAAAAGCACTTGATGCGAAAGTCCTTTTTAATCAAACTTTTGGAGAAATGCCTGAAAACCCGGAATTTCCTTTGCCAGAAGAAGCAAAAAAACTTGTGGCACACGCAATGTTAAGGGTTGGAGAAACGGATCTCATGTTTTCCGATACGTTTCCAGGTCAACCCAGTCACTCTGGAGATCAAGTCACGATCTGTATTTCAATAAACGAGATTGAAAAATCAAAAAGAATCTTTGAAACATTGTCTCAAGGCGGAGAAGTGAAAATGCCGCTGCAGGAAGCTTTTTTCAGCCCTGCATATGGAATTGTAACAGACAAATTCGGTGTAACCTTTCAAGTGTATACAGAGGGTAAACAATAATCTCTAGTTAACTAATAGCAGCTGCTTTGGTGACTTAGTTGCAAACCCAATTTCTCAATTATATATCACTGAGAGATTGGGCTTTTTAATAATGGCATATCCTTAACATTGTAAATCCACGTGTTGCTTGCGGTGCTCCTTATGGAATTATAGGTATGATACCTATGATACCTATCGCTTTTCCTATGCTGTCTAAGTTCATTCCGCCCCTTCAGAAACATTCAAAAATAAAACACTTTTCCTCCGTGTCAATTCACGTGCTTTCTTCACTGCCATACGGGGTCTTGCTGTCATTTTTCCTTTAACTACAATTTTACAGGCCATGTTCTGGTCCCACTTTTAAGTTTGATACCTTATCGTTATCTCTCTGTGATATTCGTCATATATTCTTCATCTGTTTGTTCTTTGTTTAGAAAATGGCTATGCTATCATTTAAAACACTGGCATATAAATTAGCCGTTATAGTTTGCAAAATATATAACCTTTTAATAGGCTAATATCAATCGTAGTAATATTACATTGAGTAATAAGGGGAAGGGGTAACAACTTGAACACAGATCAAGCTTTCGACCTGTTAAAGGATGCAGGAGTAACAGAAAGCAGCAGTATACAAACTGTTAGACGCTGGCTTCGTGAAGGTAAGATTAAATATGAGGGAGGAAACGGGATTAGAAAAACCGGATACATAATGGATGACACAGATCAAGCATTTGAAATGTTAAAAGATGCAGGAATAACAGAAAGTAATAGCATACAAACCGTTAGGCGCTGGCTGCGTGAAGGCAAGATTAAAAATGCGGGAAACGGAAAGAGGAACACTGGATACATAAGCAACGAAACGGCTTCAAAGCTGGCTAAAAATGATTTTATAGATAAAAATAAGGACGAGATCATACATCGATTAAAATTGAAAATACAAACTCAAGATAAGCATATAGAAGGAATCGAAGAACTTCATGAAACGGCAAAAAGAATATTGATCCAGCAAAGGGATATGTTCAAAAAGGAAGTGGCCATACTAAAGAATGAGAAAAGTGAATTACAAAATGAAACAAAGGATTTATTAAAAGAAAATATTGAATTACGTAATGAATTGATAAAATTAAAAGAAAACATCAGAAATGATTACAATATTGACTCCACTGCTCAATCTAATGATTATAGTGAAAAATTAGGGCTTTCTAAAATGGCGAGCAATAAAGAAGTGTTAGCAGAATATAAAGGGTTATTAAAAATAACTCATCCTGACCATAATGGCAACGCGAAGGTATTTCATTACATTAAGACGGATTATGATAACTTTAGAAAGAGCAACAAAGGTAAATGAGGTGTTTAATTACAAACAAAGTATTATCAAATAAAACTTAACGAGAAAATAGGGCAAAAGCATGTTTTGAAACGAATCGATTGTTTAGGATCAAGAGTGCTATAAAGTTTAAAGGACCATTATTATTTTGATTCCATTCGTTTGGCCATTTTTAATAAACAGATGCCAAATGAACAAATAGGTGCCTTGGTTCATTTGGCACCTAAAATGAGAACTTATAGCCCAGCTTTTACATGATCAATCTACTGACTATTTTTTTTGTCTCCTCATCCATTGTGTCGCAACCCATTTTTCACCAGTGATAACTGGCGCTCCACTGTGTAAAGTTAGTTCGTTTAGGGTTTTATCGTTATAGAAATATTCGAAATATACTGCCATTCCTTTTCGCGGAGACACTGAAAAATTCAGTTTAGGAAAAACGGTTTCCCCTCCATGCTCCACATCATTTAAATACATGATGATTGTGCTAATTCTATTATTTTTTGCTGCCTGACTTGTAGATGAAAAAAAATCAAAATGAGCTTTATACTCTTGACCAGGAGTATATTTAAGTATTTGAATACCATCTCCATGTTCAATGGGGATACTCATGATGGATGATATTCTTTTTTCAATTTTAGTTATGATGTCATATTCTTTATCTTGAAAAAACATGCTACTGCTTGTTCTTATTTCATTTACCTCGTGTGTAACTCCAATTTTGGAACGGTGCATTTTGTCTTTTGACAAGCTAATAAGTTCGTCGCATTCATCGTCACTTAAAACATTTCCTAAAACTACAATCAAAGGTTCTTCTAATCTAGTAATTACGTTAATTTCTCGATCTTCTGTTCTTATTTTATTTCCAATATGATTAAAGATGGTTTGTTCTTTAACTGTCAACCTTCATCGACTCCCAAATGAATGAATTTTCCGAACAATTAGTTTCTCTTTTTGTTGTAAGCGTTTTCTCTTCATTATACCATAAACGTTGCTATATAACTGTTTCTTATTCGGCTAACTTCCATATTGAGTGAATTAAAACGAACATTTTGTCGAGAAAATGGGAAAAGTGAGTTTTACAAAAGAAGGGCGTATTAATTTAATCCAATTAATATTTCAAAAATAACCTCGGTAGAATATATGATGAACCCATACTCAAAGCAGTTAAGTAATACATAATTAAAATGGTAAAAAATAGATTTGTTAAAGGGAAATCAATACTTTTGTTGAACATGAATATTGTGGAACATTTTTTTGATAATTATTTATTGTTATCGTTTACATTGAGGCGTTTAACATATTTTCGTGGGAGTGATTATAAGTTATTTTCACATTGATGTATTTAGTAAACCCATTAGCGAATGGAGGTTAACCTATGGTTAGCACACTGGCAATCAATAAAGATGATTCCCGTTCCTTCCTAACGGAAGAACACTTATTATTTAAACTATCAATTCGTGAATTTCTCGCCAAGGAGGCTGTCCCCTTTTATGATCAGTGGGAAAAAGAGGGGGGAATACCTCGCTCGTTTTGGAAAATGATTGGAGATAATGGATTTTTATGTCCGTGGCTTGATGTGGAATTCGGTGGGTTAGGAGCAGATTTTGGATATTCAGTTGTGCTGGCAGAAGAATTGGAAACGGTTGGATCAGCCTTAGGGGGAATATCCATTCATTCAGATGTTGTAGCCCCTTATATAGCTTCATTCGGAACAATAGATCAAAAACAAAGGTATTTATCAAAGTTCATTACAGGAGAAATGATTTCCGCCTTTGCATTCACAGAGCCCGGAATAGGTTCGGAAATAGCGAATATTCAAACCACAGCCATCAAGAAAGAGGGGTATTATATAGTCAATGGAGCTAAAACGTTTGTCACAAATGGCTTTAAAGCTGACATCATGATAGTAGCATGTAAAACTGATCTTCATGCTGGCACTTCCGAGGACGGAATCAGTTTACTGCTCATTGATAAAGATACACCAGGGTTTTCACGTGGAAGAAAGCTGGGTAATGCAGGACTGGGAAATTCAGACACAGCTGAGCTATTTTTCGATGATGCTTTAGTACCTATCGGCAACCTTCTTGGTGAGGAGGGGAAGGGTCTTTCATATATCATTCAAAAACTGCAACAAGAAAAACTAATGTGTGCGATTGGGTCTTTAATCGCAGCGAAAGACATGCTTCACTTAACGATGAATTTTATAAAAGGACAAAAAGCATTTGACAAGAAAATAAGTAAATTTAAAACTGCGCAGTTTACCATTGCTGAAATAGCGACCGATATTCAACTGGGAAGGACGTTTGTTGATGGGTTGATCTGTAAACATATGACTGGGGAGAATATCATAACTGAAGTATCGATGGCTAAATATTGGATAACAGAGATGTCTAAGCGAATATCTGAAAAGTGCATGCAGTTCCACGATGGATACGGATATATGGAAGATAAAAAGATTACCCGGCGTCACCGGGACATTCCTTTGTCAAGATTCTTTACAGGGACAGATGAAACGGTAAAAATTCTGATTGCTAAAAATATCGGTTTTTAATTCATTAATAATACTTTAAATCAATCAACTACCTCATTTTAATTGAGGTAGTTTTTTTTATACCATTTTTTCAATATAATTACATATGACTAGTTTTTTAAATAAAAAGGTTTTAACAGCTTATCCATTGGGTACAAGAGACTGTGCGTGTGAAAAAATTAATATATTTGTAAAATTTGTAATTGTATCGAATGATGGAGGTGCTTGTTATGTTAAAAATCGAAAATGTATCGAAAATCTATAAGGGAGGAAAGAAAGCTGTAAAGAATATATCTTTGGATATTAAAAAAGGGGAGTTCATTTGCTTCATTGGTCCAAGTGGATGTGGTAAAACAACGACAATGAAGATGATTAACCGCCTTATCGAACCATCTGAAGGCAAGATACTTATTAATGGTGAAAATATCATGGATAAAGATCCAGTCGAATTAAGAAGACAGATTGGGTACGTTATCCAGCAAATCGGGCTTTTCCCTCACATGACGATTCTTGAAAATATCACCCTCGTCCCAAAACTTCTTAAATGGGATGAACAGAAGAAAAAGGAACGCGCACTGGAATTGCTTAAGCTTGTCGATATGGGACCCGAATACCTGGAAAGGTATCCTTACGAATTGAGCGGCGGGCAGCAACAAAGGATAGGCGTTCTCAGAGCACTTGCTTCCAATCCTCCACTCATTTTGATGGATGAACCTTTTGGTGCATTAGATCCAATCACGCGCGATGCCCTTCAGGAGGAATTTAAAAATTTGCAGCGCACACTTGATAAAACAATCGTTTTTGTTACCCATGATATGGATGAAGCCATTAAGCTAGCGGACCGGATCGTCATCTTAAAGGCTGGTGAAATCGTCCAAGTGGGAACACCGGATGAAATTCTCAGAAACCCAGCCAATGAGTTCGTGGAAGAATTCATCGGCAAAGATCGATTGCTCCAAACAGGACCAAATGTTGAGTTGGTCGAACAAATCATGAGTCGAAATCCAATATCCATTACAGAAGAAAAATCCCTTACCGATGCTATTACGATAATGCGGGAGAAAAGGGTAGATTCTTTACTTGTAGTTGATGAGCAAAATGTTTTAAAAGGATTCGTAGATGTTGAAACGATCAGTGAGTATCGAAAAAAAGCTAAATATATCAGTGAAGTCATCAATACTGAAGTCTATTCAGTCAAACAGGATACTTTAATCCGTGACTCTGTTCAGAAGATTTTAAAGCGAGGGTTCAAATATGTGCCGGTGGTTGACCAGAATAAACATTTGGTCGGAATTGTCACTAGGGCAACATTGGTCGACATCGTATATGACAGCATCTGGGGAGAGGAAGAAAATCAATTGGCAGAAATGGTAGAAATGTTTTAGGAGGTGAATCAGATGGAAGCTTTGCTCAATTTTTTACAAACGAACTGGCAAGAATTGATTTATAAGGCATGGGAGCACTTATATATATCCATGATCGCTGTTTTTCTCGGAATAATAGTTGCCGTGCCACTAGGAATTATGTTGACCCGGATGAAAAGGAGCGCTTCAATAATAATCGGAATGGCAAACATCATGCAAACACTGCCGAGCCTTGCAGTCCTGGCCTTTTTCATTCCTTTCCTCGGCGTTGGGAAAACACCTGCAATTATTGCGTTATTTTTCTACTCTGTTTTACCCATACTCAGAAATACATACACAGGTATTAAAGGCGTAAATGGAAATCTGCTGGAATCCGGCCGGGGCATAGGGATGACAAGCTGGGAGAGGATTCGTCTGGTAGAATTCCCGCTGGCACTTTCCGTCATCATGGCTGGTATCCGTACGGCTTCCGTCTATTTGATCGGGTGGGCCACTTTGGCTTCCTTTATTGGAGGCGGAGGACTTGGAGATTACATTTTTATCGGTTTGAATTTATACCAAACAGAATATATCATCGCAGGTGCCGTTCCAGTAATCATCATGGCTATCCTTGTGGATTATGTATTCTCGATCATTGAACGAAAAGTCGTTCCAAAAGGATTGAAAGGTATGAAGGAAGTTGCTTGAGGAGGATTACCATGTATAAAAAAATAAGACGTACAATTATAATGGCCCTTTTAGTTTGCTCATTAATGATCAACGGCTGTTCTTTGCCTGGTTTAGGGTCATCTTCTGAATCTACTGTAAAGATCGGTGCCCAAAGCATGACCGAATCCGAAATCCTTGCGAACATGATTGCTCAACTCCTTGAAAGGAATACGGAACTTGATACGAAAATCATCAAAAATCTAGGTTCCAATTTCGTTCAGCAAAAAGCGATGGAGACCGGTGATATAGACATAGCCGCAACTCGATATACAGGTACGGATTTAACGAGTGTCCTAGGACAGGAAATCGAAAAGGATCCAGTAAAGGCGATGGAAATTGTTCAAAGGGAATTCAAAAAACAATATGGGTTCAAATTTTTTGATTCCTATGGGTTCGATAATACGTATGCCTTTACGATTTCAAATGAATTGGCAAAGGAAAAAGGGTATCAGAAAATATCTGATTTGGAAAAGGACGCAGATAATTTAAGGCTAGGTGTAGATAGTGCTTGGCTGAAAAGAAAAGGGGATGGTTATAGAGGGTTCGTCGATACATATGGATTGGAATTTGGAGAAACTTATCCGATGCAGATTGGCCTGGTATATGATGCAGTCAAAAATGGACAGATGGATATAGTACTTGCATACTCATCAGATGGACGGATTAAGGTTAATGATTTGAAGCTTTTAGAAGACGATAAACAATATTTCCCACCATATGACTGTTCACCGGTCGTTACCGAAGAATTATTGGAACGATATCCTGAGATTGAAGATGAACTTAATAAGTTAATTGGCGAAATCACTACTGAAACCATGCAGGAACTGAACTATGAAGTTGATGGGAACTTGAAGGAGCCATCGGTCGTAGCTTCAGAATTCCTTAAAGCACATAAATATTTTGAATAAAAGGGAGGCGAAAACTAATGGAAACCTTGCAACAGCTGGGAACTTATTATTCACAGAATTGGATGTATGTACTTACTGAATTTTATCGCCATTTTTTAATGTCAGCTTATGGGGTTTTATTTGCAGCCATTGTAGCCATCCCGATAGGCATTTTCATCGCAAAACATAAGAAATTGAGCAATTGGGTATTTTCGATAACGAATGTCATACAAACCACACCAGCATTGGCTATGCTCGCACTATTGATGCTAGTAATGGGGTTAGGAACAAATACAGTGATCTTATCATTGTTTTTATATTCCTTACTGCCGATCCTGAGGAATACGTATGTCGGTATTACAAGTATAGATCATGCTTATTTAGAATCTGGAAAGGCAATGGGGATGACGAAGCTGCAATTACTTAGAATGGTCGAACTGCCATTATCTCTGTCTGTCATCATGGCTGGCTTACGTACAGCGCTTGTCGTTGCAATTGGAGTAACAGCTGTCGGTACATTCGTAGGGGCAGGCGGACTGGGGGATATCATTGTCAGGGGAACGAATGCTTCAAATGGAACGGCAATCATACTTGCAGGAGCAATCCCGACGGCATTGATGGCCATTCTCTCAGATCTTATACTCGGATGGCTGGAAAAAATTCTTTCACCGGTAAAAAAGAAAAAAATTCATACTGCATAGAAGATAATAAAAAAGCCGTTGCATGTTAATGCAATGGCTTTTTCTTTACTTACCGATAAGAAGGCAGAAGCTTAGGCTCGCAGACTTAGTTTTTTATTTCAGAAAAAGGGTAACTATAAGGATAGTCCTAAAAAAATATAAGGGGAATCAAGCATGAAACTTACACCAGAGCAGCGTATTGAACTTCATGGCTTTAATAATCTTACGAAATCTTTAAGCTTTAATATGTATGATATATGTTACACAAAAACCCGGGAAGAGAGGGAGGCCTACCTGGATTATATCGATGAGCAATATAATGCAGAGCGGCTTTCGAAGATCTTGCACAACGTTTCTGATTTAATAGGGGCACATGTTTTAAATACGGCCAAACAGGATTATGTCCCTCAAGGCGCTAGTGTAACCATTCTTGTTTCAGAAGGTCCTGTCGTCGAAGTACCTATGGGAACTTATGAGGAATCACCAGGGCCTTTACCAGATAATGTGGTCATGCAACTGGATAAAAGCCATATTACCGTACATACATACCCTGAATATCATCCAAAGGAAGGCATTAGCACATTCAGGGCCGATATCGATGTCTCTACTTGTGGAGAAATATCACCTCTTAAAGCCCTTAATTATCTCATTCATTCCTTCGATACCGACATTATCACGATCGATTACCGAGTGAGAGGCTTTACGAGAGATAAAGATGGGCGAAAATTGTTCATTGACCATGATATTAATTCCATTCAAAACTATATTCCTGATGAAGTAAAGGGTTTATATGACATGATTGATGTGAATGTATACCAGGAAAATATATTCCATACAAAATGTAAGCTGAGAAGGTTCGATATTAATAATTACTTATTCGGTTATACAGAGGAAAAGCTGAATAAAGAGGAAAGGCAAGAAATTATAGAAAGGCTTCAAACGGAGATGGATGAAATTTTTTATGGTGCCAATGTTCCGCATCCAATAGAAAACAACAAGCATGCCGATTAAGGGATGCTTGTTGTTTTTGAAAAGTTAATTTAAATGGAATGCCTGCACCAATACATACCCGAGGCATGTCAATAAGATAGAGCCGATCAGTCCGGCTAAAAAAGGTTTGCCGCCATATTTTCTAAAAGTTATAAGGTCAATATTCAATCCTAGTCCTGCCATGGCCATAGCCATGAGGATGTAGGAAAGCATAACAAGTTTATCTGCTAAAGGTTCAGGAACTGCACCAGTAGAGTAAATGGCACTCATTAATAAAAATCCAAAAATGAACCAAGGTACCTGAATGGACTTCCAGGAAAATTTCTTGGCGGTAACTGTTGATCGGTCTTTCCAATTCATGATGAACCCAATTAAAATGGCAACGGGAATGAGCAGGGCCACCCTTGTCAATTTGACCACCACTGCCAAGTCGACTGCCTCATTTCCCCCTGGTGCTGCTGCAGCGATGACATGAGCAATTTCATGGAGTGTCGCACCCGAAAAAATACCATATCCTTGATCGGATAACTCCAATAATGGATAAAGGATCGTATATCCGAAAGTGAAGGTTGTGCCTAAAACAGCAACCGTCGCTACAGCTATTGCTGTATCTTTTTCCTTTGCTTTTATTTGGGAGGAAATTGCCAGGATGGCAGCAGCTCCGCAAATACCCGTTCCGCAAGCTGTCAATATACCTAGCTTTTTCTCGACTTTAAATATACGGGTCATTCCATAAACTACTAATATAGCAAATGCAAGACTAATGGCACCAACAGCAAATGTTTTCGGACCGGCATTAAAAATATCCATTAGGTTCAAGCGCATGCCCAATAAGATAATGCCTACTCTCAAAAAGACTTTACTTGAATAATTTGTCCCTGCAACGGCGTAGGCTGGGACGCCAATAAGCGATTTCCAAACAACACCAATCAGTATCGCAATGACTAACTGTCCCATTATATGAAGGAATGGAAACAGTGCTAAATATTTTGCTGCAATGGCAATCAGCAAAGTCAATGCTATTCCTTTTGTAAATCCAAGTTTTTTAGTTTCAACGTTTGTTTGTTCCAGTGTGATCACTCCATCTATGTTGATGCCTTAACTTTAAAACTTAATTAGAAATAAGTGAAATATATTTTTGCTATATCAATGATAACTTCTACTTATGATAAAATGAAATGCATAGGTAAATAGGGAGGTAACCATGGATCCATTAAAAGTATTCGTAACCGTAATCGAACAGAAAAACTTTTCAAGAGCAGGGGACATTCTGAACCTGTCGCAGCCAGGGGTCAGTCTTCACATAAGGAATCTGGAAAATGAGTTAGGAACGAAATTAATTTATCGTTCTCCCAAACAAGTTCAAATAACAGAGCCGGGAAAAATATTGTATAGACATGCAAAGCAAATGATTAATCATTATGAGACAGCAAAAAGAGAAATAAATGAATTTAATAACGTGGTTAGCGGAACGATGAAAATAGGTGCAAGCTTCACGATAGGGGAGTATTATCTTCCAAAAGTATTAGCAGAATTTGCGGCTCAATATCCGAAGGTGGATATACAAATCATCATCTCGAATTCAAATGATGTCATTAAAGGAATACGTTCGAATAGGCTTGATATCGGTTTGATTGAAGGTGAAACGGAATATAAAGATATAGATGTCAGACCATTCATGAATGACGAGATGATCGTTGTCGTCCCCCCGGATCATCCACTTTCACAGATGGATCTCATCGAACGTACCTTGCTCCAAAACCAAACATGGGTACTAAGGGAGCAAGGATCGGGAACCCGTACATATTCTGATAAACTTCTCAGCAGTCTAGAGTTAAACATAAAGAAAACCTTTATTTTCACCAGTATCCAAGGAGTGAAAGAAGCGGTGATGGCGGGGCTTGGCATTGCCCTTTTATCCCGATTGACTGTACAAAAAGAATTGAAGTCCAATGAATTGAAAACCTTTCATTTGAAAAATGAGCCCATTATAAGACCTTTTTCGATCGTGAAAAAGTTGGACTTCGAAGCATCAAAAGCCATGGAGTTGTTTTTAAGGAAGGTCGAAGAATTTGCGATAAAGGGCCGTCCTAAATAAAACCCTAAACATTTGCTCATCCTTTCATTTTCAATGAAGAGGTTGGGCATTTTTAACGACCAAATATTATTAAATTTAATGAAAACGTCGAAAGTAATTTGGAATATGTCAATGATTAAACGAATTTTACGTATTTTAACATAATAGCAAACATATAAATTTAATAGGCAGTCTCTAGGAAGTTCTAAATCCCTGAAGACTTTTCCTGATATTAATAATCTTAAAAGGAGCAACCACATTGGCTATAGAGGAGCAGAAAGATAAACGGATTTCTGTTTTCGACAGGATTATTGGATTCATGCCAAAATTTTATGTGATTGGAACAATTTTAATTTTTGTTTATACGCTGGTTGCGATGGCTCATTTAGGTATCCAAACATTGAAAAACCCAGAGGAAACCGTTGTACCTGCCCCCCCAATTTCTCAGGGCTTTGAACATACATTGATATCGTTAATCATCGAACCGATCGTAACGTCTGAATTTTATCAAATAATCTTTAATACGTTATTTCTTTACCTAGTTTGGATATTGCTTTTCCTATTAGCACCGATCGCTTTTTACCGTTTAAAACACTTTAAATTTTTTAATATCGAAATTGAAATTGAAAAACAAGATGCAGCCGTTTATGAAGTATTCAGCATGAGCAGTTCAAAAATGAAATTTGCTGCGTATTTAACATCCGAGGAATTTCAATTGGAGATATCAGAGGAAATTGCCAACAGCAAGGACTTTAAAACACCATTAATCTATACATTGGACTGTGCCGTGGATTTTTATTCCGATCAATTAGGACTTTCCTTTACCTATGATATCTATACCCTGAACCAGTTCAAAAAAGCAAAGCTGCCTAAATCCATTAAAGCGATGCTTGATAAGTCCATTCAAACCGGCGATCCGTGCATTACGAATAAAAGTAACAGCGACAGTGAATATTACAAGAATTTCCTGCTCTTTTATTTCGAAAACATGGACGGGAAATTCGTCACTGTCTTAAATAGTTATCAAACTGAATTCGATACATTCGATAAATCCCTGCTTAAAATCCTGCAAAACGTCATATACGATTACTATTTACAATATAACTATATTTACGATGCCAGCGAGAAGCTGGAAAAGAATGAAACCATTTCCCATAATAATTAAAAAAACCACCCTACAAGTGGTTATTTTTTTTGGAAAGGTGATTATTAATTATATTTTGGACAATTTCATTGTTCCCAATGAGCTCAGACGATTTATTTACATGCTGTTCCCTAAAATCCATGTTCTTTATTTTCTTAGACTTTTTCCCTTTTTTAAAATTATTGAAGGCATTTAAAAAAGCTATCTGAATCACTCCCCTTATAGATTAGTATATTCATATGATGGATAAAATTTCATGAAAAACCTCAATTTATAGAAAAATATTTTGCGGTTTTAAGTGATGAAAATTACCTAAACAAAACAATTAAAGACTTTCTAGAAGAATTGATTTTAATTTGGAACGAGGGATTTATTAGTTCAAATCATTGAAGACTACGGCTTTTTTATAAAAAATAAAGAAATTCCCCCAAAAATATTGTATAGTTATAATACAGGTATTCGAACAAACATTCGTTTCTTGGAAACAGAAATTACTTCTTAGAAGGACAGGAGAGAGACAGTGAACGGTACAGCACACATGGCTATAGGGGCCACAGTTGGATTCTTGACGGCAAACACACTTCAAACAGATCCGACTACCACTTTATTCTTGGTTGGCATCGGGGGCGTTTCAGGCCTTATGCCCGATATGGATATTGATGGAAAGTTAAGCAATAGAATTACCTTTTCACATAAGTTTATCCGAACGATTGCACAAACGATTGGGATATTAATGATCATTTATAGTCTTTTGGAAGGCTCTGATACGGAGAAGTGGATCGGTGTAGGTGCAGGAATCGGAATCATCATTATTTCATCATTCATTAGGCAAAGGCATATGCTGACCCTGACTGGATTAGCGATTTTAGGCGGCGGTTTATCATTGCAGGAAAGCTGGTTGTGGCTGTTAGGCGTCTATATTATCCTAGCATCCTTTACACCACATAGAAGTTATACCCATTCAATTGCCGGTATCGCTTTCTTTGGTATCATCGCCTTTCAATTCGAAGCCTTTATGGGGATTGATGGAATTTTCGCAACTTGTTCATTAGGATACATAAGTCATTTAATTGCAGATTTGAAATGTTTACCTTTTAATAGACGTGGGGTAAAATTATTTCTTCCATTTTACTCAAAAGAATTTTAACAGTGTTTTTTATCGCTTCCTGCAGTTAGTTTGAATCCAGAAATCCGCTCCCTTTCCGCCAGCAAGCCGCCGTGGGGTCTCGGCTAGCCAGTTTTTCGGCAGGAATGTCGTAAATTTCTTCATTTTAGAGCGGGATCCATTCTTTTAATCAATTTAAAAACATAAATGATAGTAAAATTCTCTTTATATCATGGTTTACTGGACAGTGGTTATCTAACTACTGTTTTTTCTATGGCGTAAAGTAAGTTTTATGCTAAATAGAAACATCATTCGACATATTTTTATGTTTTATATGGTCATTCTTCCTAAATCTACTAAATGTAACATATTTGTAAAGATCCTGTGATGCGAGTGATATACATTTTCTAGTATATTTGGTTTAGCAAATCACATCAGGGGGTAAAATAATTTGTTTAAGAAAATTGTCGTCGGATTGTCATTGGCTATAACGCTAGTAACAGCATCCTTTGCTGGGGATCAAGTGGAAGCTGCTTCATATCATACAAAAGCGATTAAAGTGGCTAAAAGTGAATTAGGTACAAAGTATAAAATGGGTGGCATTTCCTCTTCAGGTTTTGATTGCTCCGGTTTAGTGAAGTATTCATATCAAAAGGCTGGTAAGAATTTACCAAGAACAGCTGCTGACATATATAAAAAAGGTAAGAACGTTAAAAGCCTGCAAAAAGGTGACTTAATGTTTTTTGCACCAAATAAAGCAAAAAAACCTACACATGTGGCTATATACATAGGAAACAATGAATTCATACACTCATCATCATCTAAAGGAGTGTCATACGCTAAAACCAATAATAGTTATTGGAAGCCAAAGTATATTGGTGCGAAACGTATATAATAGAAGGAAATCAACCTTAACATAAAGAACTAAGAGACTTAAAGATGACTCTGACTGCAGGCAAACTCGAAATAATGGAGTTTGCCTGCAGTTTTTTCTTTATAAACGTTCCAATTGCTTTAAGAAAATTGCTCCCTTTCCGCCGACTGTCTGCCAAGCCTCATCAAAGCAAGCGTCGTGGAATCTTGGCTAGCCAGTTGTTCGGCAGGAGTGTCGTAAAAATTTCTTCAATCAAATAGATCAGGATGAGACGAATCCAATCCCTTGTTTTCTACAAAAAGAGACTTTAATGAATTCTTTTTTTGTTTTGGCTCTGTAAAATGATGTTAGTTGTATAAGGGATTGGTTTATTATTGGATTATATTTAGGTTATTGTCTTTAACACTCAATGTTAGGGTGGATAATTTAATCGTTCGAAATTTACATTCATCTTTTAGGAGGACATACCTTTGTTTAATTTTAAAAAAGTCACTATAGGACTCCTTGTTATAGGAATCCTTGCTGCTTGTGACAATGAACTATTCTTTAAAAATGAATTAGTAGATACTCCTCAACAAAATGAGGGTCAAGATTCCACTCAACAGAACACAGAGCCTTCTTACGATGCACCAAGGTATCATATGACGGGCGGTTGGATAAATGGTAAATATTACATAATGATTAATGGTAGCAGCGACATCAAAGGAGCTGCTAAGTATATACTGCAAAAAATTCCGAAAAAGGGAAAAGAGAAGGTCGTAAAGCATTTACAGTTAACCGAATCAACCGGAAATAAGCTTACTGCTATAATTTATAGTGAAGATTCAAATAAAACTTCATTTCTAACGTTAGAAATGAACAAAGAAAAAACTGAAATTACTATAACAATGCCGAATGAAAAACCCGTCACTTACAAAAAAACAGATATCATGCCATTCGAATTTAATCCTGAATATATGGGAGAATAAAACCAAAAAAAAGGCACCTCATCAACCATAGTGGTAAGCTTTGTTATTGATCTAACGGGTGCGTTAGCTGAAGATCGAAGCTGTCTTTAAAGCAGCTTTTCCTTAATGAACTAAAGTGGCAGGTTAGTGCAATAAGATAAACTTATGAATCTGTATAAATAACCCGCGATTTTATTTATGTATCATATTTGATATGTTAAAGAAAAAAAAGGGGATTTGAAATGAGAATTTTTGATGCACATTTTCATATTATTGATTTTGATTTTCCTATCAACGAAAACCAAGGATATTTGCCACCTAGCTATGTTGTAGAAGATTATCAAAATGAAACTGCTGATTTGAATGTGTTAGGTGGAGCGATTGTATCTGGGTCTTTCCAAGGCTTTGACCAAGAATATTTATTGAAAGCCCTTAAACAAATGGGACCAACTTTTTGTGGAGTTACGCAATTACCTTTTACGGTGAGGGACGAAGAGATTATAAGTTTAAATAAAAATGGGGTAAAAGCATTACGTTTTAATATAAAACGAGGCGGTTCAGAAGATTTATCGAAGCTCGATTACTTCGCTAGGAGAGTTTATGACTTAGTAGGTTGGCATAGCGAGCTTTATATTGATTCAAAAGCGTTATCCGAAATTGAATCAACTATTGAAAAATTACCTGCGATATCAATTGACCATTTAGGATTATCTGAAGAAGGATTACCTCATTTATTAAAGCTGGTGGATAAAGGCATTCGAGTTAAAGCTACTGGTTTTGGTCGTGTAGAATTGAATATTGAGAATGCCTTAAACTCAATTTATGATATTAACCCAGACGCTCTTATGTTCGGAACAGATTTGCCTTCTACAAGGGCGAAAAGACACTTTGAGTATGCAGACATTGAATGGATTCAGCGTCTATTTGATGAAAAAGCCACCGGAAAAATATTGTACACGAATGCATTAAAATGGTATTTTAAGTAATTCAGCAATAAGATGTAGAATGAAAATTTAAAGTTTGAAAGTGAGTACACTTAACCTAACGGGTGCGTTAGCTAAAGATCAGAGCTGTCTTTAAGGCAGCTTTTTCTTATGCAACTATCGGAACAGATAGTTGAGGGGAAAGCACCCAAAATCAAATTGTATAAACTAGACAAAAGGGGTGATTTGGTTGAAAAGTGTCCCGAAGATAAGGGAAATATTGCTTGAAGAAGAAATAGATGAACAGGAGTTTGTTGGTATAATCAATGGCATTTATAAGCAAGACTGTTATATCTATGCCGTTATTCCTGAATGGGAAGAAGAACTACTTAACGAACTTTCAAATGATTTTATTATAATTAATAAATTTCTGATCCCTCTGACCCGCATTTTTCCAAGAACATTAGGGTTTTTAGGATATGTAAAGGATAGAAAGAAACAAAATATATATAAATTTTACTTACGGTCTACAACAATGGATTTGTTAGTGTTTTCAGAGACTGATATATCTCAACATTTAGATATACTAAACAAGAAAAAGTTTGATATGTACAACATATTTGAATCAAATAAAATCCCTCACATAACTATTGGTCCTGATGGTCAATGGCTAAATATAGTTGAATATTGAATCATTCCTTAATAACGGGTGCGTTAGCTGAAGATCAGAGCAGTCTTTAAGGCAGCTCTTTTCTTATGGCACTAAAGGGGCAGTTTAGTTCATTAAGATAATATAATAAAATTACAGGGATTAAATGTAAGTACCTTGTTCAACTAACAGCTTCAAGAGTTGAAGAATATACGATTTAATTGAACTTTATCACTTTAGGAATTAAAGTTGAGGAGCCCTAGAACGAATGGGATTATATCCCAAACGAACTGAAAAATATAAAAGGAAACAGCCTCCAGGCATTTTGTTTTTTATTGGAAGTTTTTATCTATGGCTCTTTTCGTAAAGATTGTTGTTTTTAAAACAAAACGATTTAAGATTGATTGGAGCGGAAGTGCGAGACTCCTGCGGGATCAGCGGGACAGGTGAGACCCCACAGGCTTTACGCCGAGGAGGCTCACCGCCCACCCCGCGGAAAGCGAGCATCTGGAGGGGAAATCAACCACACCGCACTACGTGGTAAATAGCAGTAAATAGCAACAAAGTATGCGAAAACAACCTTATCTATTAACTGAATTACTACCTATTCAATATAGGAACATATGGACAGCATTGGGGGTATCCCTGGGTATATCTCTTATTATTATTATTACTCTTTTTATGGTTATTGATAGAATAAAGGGCTGGTATTATACAAAGTGGATTGTGTTTATTCTTATTTTTTTATTGGGTGTAGGTTTATATATTTTCAATGACATAAATGGGAATTGAAATGCCACTATTCTAATGTAACGATAAGATGCACTAAAGAAGACCACCTTATAAGTGGTCTCTTTCATTTGTTCAAGTATCAACATTAATCTTTAATAAAGCCTTTGTTTTAAAAAATAAGAGTGGATGAGGCTTATGGACAAGAGTATTGTCGTTTTGTAATAGTTTAAGGTTATGTTGAGCCCTGAAGTGGGTAATTCATACTAACTGTATAAATTAAGAGGCAAATATAGAATCTTTTTATTTGACTGAAAATGGATTGTTTAATATGCTTAGCAAACCAATTCAAGGTAATTTCTTTTTTATCAAAAAAATTCCCAGACAAAATTATTGAAAGTCAAAGAAGGTCAATGTATAATAAAGTCAGAAAGTCAAAGAAGGTCAAAGTTTTTTGAATTCATTTTTTAAAGGAGGAGTACTACATGCTTTGTGAAAAATGCCATGTAAACCAAGCTAATATTCAAGTTCACCTAAATATGAATGGTCAGGAGCATGATGTGAAACTGTGCTCCACTTGTTATAAAGAAGAGCGAAACAAACTTGGAGCAGCTATGGGCGGAATGGATATAGGGAAATTCCAATTTAACGGATCTCCAAATTCATTCAATCCATTTAATAATAATGGTGTACCAAAACCGGATTCAGCTGAACATGGAGAGGACGGAGGATTGCTTGAGGAGTATGGCCGCAATTTGACCGATGCTGCTAAAGCAGGACTTATTGATCCGGTTATCGGACGAAATGAAGAAATCAAGCGCGTCATTGAAGTTCTAAATAGACGCAATAAAAATAATCCAGTTTTAATCGGTGAACCTGGTGTCGGTAAAACAGCCATTGCTGAAGGTCTTGCTTTAGCGATTGTTGAAGGTTCAGTGCCAGTTAAATTACGTAATAAGCTTGTATATATGCTTGATGTAGCGTCCCTTGTGTCGAATACTGGAATTAGAGGGCAATTCGAAGAACGTATGAAGCAATTGATCAGCGAATTACAGGAAAGAAAAAATGTCATACTATTCATCGATGAAATTCATCAACTTGTGGGAGCTGGTTCGGCCGAGGGATCAATGGATGCAGGAAATATCTTGAAGCCTGCACTTGCACGCGGCGAACTTCAGCTTGTCGGAGCAACCACTTTATCAGAATATAGAAAAATTGAAAAAGATGGTGCCCTTGAAAGGCGCTTCCAGCCTGTACACGTTAATGAGCCGACAACTGCTGAGGCACTTGTCATCTTACGTGGATTAAAGGATAGTTACGAATCTTATCATGGTGTGACATATAGTGAGGAAGCCCTAAAAGCGGCTGTAGAACTTTCGAACCGCTACATTCAAGACCGATTCCTGCCTGATAAGGCAATAGACTTAATGGATGAAGCTGGTTCCAAATTGAACTTGACCATCGAAGACGGCCAAGCAGAAAACATGAAAGAACGTCTGGCTGAAATCTATAAAGAAAAAGAAATGGCCTTAAAAGAAGAAGCATATGAAAAAGCTGCCGTTCTTCGTGATGAAGAAGAAAAACTGGAAAAGTCTTTGCGGGCTGGTGAAGATGCAATTAAGCCAACCGTTACCATTGAAGACATTCAAAATATCATCGAACAAAAGACTGGTATACCTGTAGGTAAGCTCCAAGAAGATGAGCAAGAAAGAATGGTTCATCTCCAAGCGGAGCTAATGAAAAAAGTAATCGGGCAGGAAGAAGCTGTCAAAAAGGTTTCCAAGGCCGTTCGAAGAAGTCGTGCCGGGTTAAAATCAAAAAACCGACCTACCGGTTCTTTCCTTTTCGTTGGTCCGACAGGAGTCGGTAAAACCGAATTGGCAAAAACGCTTGCTGAGGAATTATTCGGGGACAAGGAAGCGATGATTCGTCTTGACATGAGTGAATTCATGGAGAAACACAGTGTTTCTAAATTAATCGGTTCTCCTCCTGGATATGTAGGACATGAGGAAGCTGGACAATTGACGGAAAAAGTCCGCCGCAAGCCTTATAGTATCATCTTATTGGATGAAATCGAAAAGGCACATCCGGATGTAATGCATATGTTCCTGCAAATCATGGAAGATGGCCGCTTAACTGACAGTCAAGGCCGGACCGTTACTTTTAAAGATACCGTGATCATCATGACGAGTAATGCTGGAGTCGGTGAGAAACAAAAAGTAATGGGGTTCGGTACAAGTTCAGCTGTGGAAGAAGCATCAATCCTACAATCATTAGGCAGCTTCTTCAAACCGGAATTCCTGAACCGATTCGATAGCATCATTGAATTCTCGGCATTGAAGAAAGAAGATCTTCTGCAAATCGTTGATATCATGATTCACGAGCTAGACGAAACACTTGCTGCAAATGGTTTATCTTTAGATGTAACTAATGAAGCGAAACAAAGGCTAATTGAACTCGGATATCACCCAACATTCGGGGCGAGACCGCTCCGCCGTGTTTTACAAGAACAGCTCGAAGACGGCATCACTGACTTTATCTTTGAGCAGCCTGAAGTGAAGAACTTCACTGCAATTGTTGAAGATAACTCTGTGAAAATTATAAAAACACCATAAAGAGTACTAGAAATGCCTCCAAGACCGTAAAACTGTTATGGAGGCATTTTTTTTAGGCTTCATTTTCATAAAAGATAGGTAAGGTACAGCTAAATGACCTGCAACTTTCGATAAAAATATAGATCTCTGAATTTTCGACATAATTTGCCGATCGAATGTTTTGATGGGTAATGCCTGTGGAATCATAACATAAGGGAAGATTCGCTCATGATTATAAAAATTAATAATTCCTGTTCTAAAATGGGAATTTCAATGGAGGAATGACCTATTAATGATTCACTTTCTTATTTTGAAGAGGAAAATAAAAATAATCGAAACCCTGCGGATAATGAAACGGAGAATCAGTTGGAACCCCTGCCGGTAGCGAATATTAATCCAGTAAACCCGCCGGAATTGGATGAACTATATTTCTATGAAGGCAAAGATTTAGGAAATTCCTATCTTAAAGATAAAACAGCATTCCGGTTATGGGCACCACTTGCATCTGAAGCTAAGCTAGTTACTTATAAACATTGGAATGATTCAGATGGAATAGAGATTCCGATGGTCCGCGCGGAAAAAGGTACCTGGACGATTGAGTTGAACGGTGATCAGGATGGATTGATTTATACATATAAAGTGAGAGTGGGAGAAATCTGGAGTGAAGCTGTCGATCCGTATGTTCGTGCAGTTACTGTTAATGGGATTAAAGGAGTCGTGATAGATTTAACCGATACGAACCCAAAAAGGTGGACACGGGATAAACCACCTCTCAAAAAAGCTGAGGACATCGTCATTTATGAATTGCATACTCGGGATTTGTCAATTCATCCTGAAAGCGGAATAAATCATAAAGGTAAATTCTTAGGAGTAATTGAAGCAGGAACCAAAGGTCCAGAAGGAGCGAAAACGGGTCTTGATCATATTAAAGATCTAGGTGTTACACATGTTCAGTTTATCCCGATATTCGATTTTGCTACAGTCAATGAAATGAAATTGAATGAACCACAATATAACTGGGGATATGATCCACAGAATTATAACGCTCCCGAGGGCTCTTATTCGACTGATCCGTATCAACCAAAAGTCAGGATTCGGGAGTTAAAGGAAATGATTCAAGGTTTACATGATCACGGTTTACGAGTAATCATGGATGTTGTCTATAATCACGTATATTCCGTGGAGGACTCAAACTTCCATAAACTCGTTCCCGCTTACTTTTTTCGCTATAAAGCCGACGGCACTTTATCTAATGGAACTGGTGTAGGAAATGACACCGCGTCTGAACGTAAAATGATGCGCAAATTCATCGTCGAATCCGTAACCTATTGGGCGAAGGAATTTAACCTGGATGGATTCCGTTTCGATTTAATGGGGATACATGATGTGGATACGATGAATGAAGTGAAAAAGGCACTGGCAGAAATTGATCCGACCCTCATTGTTTTGGGCGAAGGCTGGGATATGGATACCCCCTTGGCACAAGAGCTGAAAGCAAATCAAAAGAATGCTAATAAAATGCCTGGAATCGCTCACTTTAATGATGCGATCCGTGATGGTTTAAAAGGGTTTGTAATGAATGAACAGGATAAAGGATTCGTAAATGGAAAACCAGGAATGGAAGATATTATCAAAAAGGGCATTGCTGGTGGTTTGGAATATGATGAAGATATCGCAACATATCAAAGACCAGATCAAGTGATCAATTATGTTGAAGCACATGATAATTATACTTTATGGGATAAACTTCTCATCACTAATCCGGATGCGACAGAAGAAAAACGAAAACAAATGCATAAATTAGCTTCGGCAATTGTCTTACTGTCACAGGGAATTCCAATGATACATGCTGGACAAGAGTTTATGCGCACGAAGGATGGAGATGAAAATAGCTATCAATCTTCTGATTGGATTAACCGATTGGATTGGAAAAGGAGAGCTGATTTCGACCGGGAAGTGGAGTATATGAAAGGACTGATTTCTCTCAGGAAAAATCATTCTGTTTTTAGGTTAAGCACACCTGAAGAAATTGAAAAGCATTTACAATTCATTGATGCTCCGCCAAATGTGGTTGCCTTCTCTTTAATAACAGAAGATTCAACAATTGCAGTGATTCATAATGCAAATTGGGACGCGATAACGATTTATCTTCCCCACGAAGGTAATTGGTCCGTTTTAGTGGATGGCCAGCGAGCTGGCCTGGAAGAAATAGAAAGGATTAAAGGGAGTCAGATAACCGTCGCCCCTTTAAGTTCGTTTGTATTGAAAGCAAACTCTAACCAATGATAATAAGGTCGAAGTGAGTGGATACTATGTCTCACTTCGACTTTGTTCATTTGTTGATATGAAATTGGTTAAAAGGAGGAGTCTTCCATTATTTACTTTCGCAAGTTTAAAAAAAAATGTGCGAGGGTAGAAAAATACCAAATGATGAATTTTATCGTTTTGTAAGAGGGGAGCGATTATTTTGCCAGAGAAAATGACTATAAAAATCAATGGTGCTGAAACCAGTCTAGAAGGTAATCAAACAATATTACAAATGCTGACGGATAGCTCAATTGAGGTCCCGAATGTTTGTTACCATCCTAGCCTAGGTCCTATCGAAACATGTGATACATGTTTAGTGAGCGTTAATGGAGAACTTGTAAGGTCTTGTTCCACCCAAATCAGGGATGGTGATGTAATTGATACAGTTGCACCTGATGTGAAAGAAGCACAGGTCATGGCGATGGACAGGATATTGTATAATCATGAGCTTTATTGTACGGTTTGCGATTATAATAATGGCGGTTGTGAAATACACAATACGGTTAAGGAAATGAAGGTAAATCATCAAAGTGTTCCTTTTGATCAAAAACCATATGAAGTGGATCGGTCGAATCCATTCTATCGATATGATCCGGATCAATGCATTCTTTGCGGCCGTTGTGTTGAAGCTTGTCAAGATGTACAGGTCACTGAAACATTGACCATTGATTGGGAAGCAAAACGCCCGCGTGTCATTTGGGATGATAATGTTCCGATCAATGAATCTTCATGCGTGTCATGTGGACACTGTTCAACTGTATGTCCTTGTAATGCAATGATGGAAAAAGGAATGGAAGGGGAAGCAGGATTTTTAACGGGCATTGCCAAACAAACACTTCGACCTATGATAGAAATTACGAAAAATGTTGAAACGGGGTATGGTTCAATTTTAGCGATTTCAGATATGGAATCCGCCATGAGGGATGCAAGGGTCAAGAAGACAAAAACGGTTTGTACATACTGTGGGGTAGGATGCAGCTTTGACGTTTGGACCAAAGATCGTAAAATCCTTAAGATCGAACCGCAAGTGGAGGCACCTGCAAATGGAATTTCGACTTGTGTAAAAGGGAAATTCGGATGGGATTTCGTGAATAGTGAAGAAAGACTCACAAAGCCTTTAATTAGGGAAGGGGAGGCGTTCAGGGAAGCCGAATGGGAAGAAGCCCTTGAACTGATTTCCCGTAAATTCACCGAAACCAAAGATTCTTACGGTCCGGATTCGATGGCTTTCATAACGTCTTCTAAATGCACCAATGAAGAGTCCTATTTAATGCAAAAGCTGGCTAGGGGAATCATCGGCACCAATAATGTGGATAACTGTTCCCGGTATTGTCAGACACCGGCTACTTTAGGACTATTCAGAACGGTTGGATATGGCGGAGATACTGGGGGCATAAAGGATATCGAAAAGTCCGAACTTGTATTGATCATAGGCTCCAATACATCCGAATCACACCCCGTGTTGGCTACAAGAATCAAACGTTCCCATAAACTAGGTAAACAAAAGCTGATAGTGGCGGACATTAGAAAGCATGAAATGGCTGAACGTTCCGACCTTTTCATCCAGCCTGCTCCGGGATCGGATATCATATGGCTGTCGGCCGTGACTAAATATATCGTCGACAAAGGTTGGACAGACACAGACTTTGTCAAAAATCGTGTAAATGGAATGGAAGAATACATCAAGAGTTTGGAACCTTACACAATGGAATATGCAGAAAAAGTAACAGGAGTAGCTAAAGAAGATTTAATTACATTGGCAGAAGCCATTCATGAAGCGGGAAGCGTTGTATCACTTTGGGCCATGGGCGTTACACAGCATGGAGGAGGAAGCGATACAAGTACGGCAATTTCCAATTTATTGCTCATAACAGGCAACTATGGTAGACCTGGAACAGGTACTTACCCTTTACGCGGCCATAATAATGTTCAAGGAGCCAGCGATTTTGGCAGTATGCCGGATCGCCTGCCAGGTTATGAAAAAGTAACGGATGAAAAGGTCCGCGTGAAATATGAAAATATCTGGGGTGCAAAAATACCAGAAAATCCTGGCCTGAATAATCATGAAATGGTCGAAGGGATACATGCAGGTACCATCAAAGCAATGTATTTAAAAGGTGAAGATATGGGTCTGGTAGATTCGAATATCAATCATGTCCATAAAGCATTTGAAAAACTGGACTTCTTTGTGGTACAAGATATCTTCTTATCAAGAACGGCTGAATTCGCGGATGTTGTCCTTCCCGCAAGCCCGAGCTTTGAAAAAGAAGGTACTTTCACGAATACGGAACGCCGTATTCAACGTCTTTATCAAGTCTTTGAACCGCTTGGCGACTCAAAGCCTGATTGGCAAATCATAATGAATGTCGCTAATTCGTTAGGAGCCGGCTGGAATTATGAACATCCAAGTGAAATTATGGAAGAAGCGGCGAAACTATCACCATTATATGCAGGAGTAAGCTATGAACGCTTGGAGGGATATAACAGTCTTCAATGGCCAGTTTTGCCAGATGGTAAAGATACGCCACTGTTATTTACGGAAAATTTCCCTTTCCCTGATGGAAAAGCAAGGTTATTTCCAGTCGAATGGACCAAACCGATTGATTTTGGGGATGAGTTTGATATTCATGTGAATAATGGCCGTTTATTGGAACATTTCCATGAAGGAAACATGACTTACAAATCAAAAGGCATCACTTCCAAAACGCCAAACGTCTTCCTTGAGGTATCCCGGGAATTGGCAAAAGATAGAGGGCTTGAGGATGGGACTCTTGTTCGGCTTACTTCACCATATGGAAATGCAAAAGTGCAATGCCTGATTACGGATCGTGTAAAAGGGAAAGAGGTTTATCTGCCAATGAACGATTCAGGTGACGGTGCGATCAACCAATTGACAAGCAGCCATTCAGATAAAGATACTGATACTCCCGCATATAAGGAAGTTCAAGTGAAAATGGAAGTGCTCAGGGTCAAAGGAGAAAATCCATTGCCGAGTATCAACCATCGTAATGGTAATCCACAACCGCAAATAGGTGTACAAGTACAAAAAAAATGGGCCCGCGAAGATTATATTTTCCCTGGTGACCTCTTGAAAATCAAAAAGGAGGAGAGGAACCGTGGCTAAAGCGACAAAAGTGATCAATCGAATCTCCATTAGCGATGAAGAAAGAAAAAGAATTGAACTCGAGGATATCGAGCGTACCCTTTTGGAAAATAAAGAAGTGATTAAAGAAACGTTTGAAGTCATGAAGGGCATGCAAGATCGTGGGATTTTATCAATGGTTAACAGCTTGTTGAAGGAAGGGGATAAAGTGCTGAACATTCTGGTCAAGACAGCGGACACCCCAGAAACGGCTAATACGATAAAGAATCTCCTTCTAATACTTGGCACGTTAGGAACACTAAATGTTCAGCAGCTTGAACCGCTTATCCTCAAGGTCAATTCAGGGATTGCCCGAGTGGCCGAAGCTGATAAAACGCCGGAAAAGCCAAGCTATCTAGCATTGCTGCGTTCCTTGAATGACCAAGAAGTCAAACAAGCCATGACTTTTCTAATGACCTTTCTTAAGGGAATGGGAGAGGATACAAGCGATTTAGAAAGAACAACCCAACTACCGGAGAATCAGCATTTGCATAAAGCGAATGAAACAGCGGACATAGAACGGCCGACCTCCAGAAAATCATACGGATCAAGCATACCCAGTAAAAGCGGAAGAGGAAAAAAACGAAATACCAGCTGGTTTTGGATTGCAGCAGGCGTTTCGCTCGTAACCATTCCGCTCACCTTATCTAAAAGTGAGAAATGAAGTTGCACGTTAATATTTTTGAAACGGTAGTAAAATTGTTTACAATATTGACTTTGTCTTGAGTGATAGTGAGTTCTTCCTATCAAAATATTAAAGCCGATGATTCCCTTATAAGGAAACATCGGCTTTTTTCGATGGAATGTGATATCAGAAAGAGTGCAATCAATATATTCAAGCCTTGCAGGTAATCAAGCAGTATAATAAGTAAAAACGTGCCTAACAAAATTAACAATGATGGCAGCGCTCTCACGAAAATATCACCTCATTCTTTTTTCTTAAAGTGCAATTAATACTTTAAAAATATGCAAGAAGTCGTACCAAAAAGGCATTTTAGTAAATATGCCATGGATACCTTGTCATTTATACTCCTTATAATGATGGAACCTTATGCTTGTAGAAAAGCATGATATGCCATAAAATGGGGGTATCAAAATGGATCAAGGAGTGTATAAATGAAGCTAAAATTAATGACCATCTCTTTGGGATTCTGTACTTCTTTAATACTTTCAGGTTGTTCAGGCGAGGAGGAAAGAGTTGTAGAAAAAGAAAGCAGTCACGAAGGACATACAGAGCATACGGTATCCGGGGATCTTCAGGAGGAGACCAGCAGTAAGGAAATAGCACCGGATTTCTTAACGGATAAACCTGAGGATATGAAGACCATCTATTTAGCTGTTGCTCAAAATAAAGATTTACTGGAAAAAATACCTTGTTACTGCGGTTGCGGAGAGTCTGCTAACCATAAAAATAATTACGATTGCTTTATCCATGAGAATAAAAAAAATGGTGAAGTGGTTTGGGATGACCACGGGACTAAATGCGGAGTTTGCTTAGAAATTGCTGCGCAATCCATCTTGGACTTGAACGACGGTATGAGCGTCAAAGAGATTCGGAATAAAGTCGATGAGAAGTATAAAAACGGATATGCCAAACCAACTCCTACCCCTGATGTGTAAGTTAAAAAAATTATGAAATTCTAGCGTAAAAATAATAATGTAGAAAATGGTTTTTTGCCCGATATTCTTTCGGTAAAGGCCATTTTTTTAATTTCTTAGAGTGATGGATTCTTTCACAATATATATTATAGGTCAAAAAGGGGAATACTTCCATTATACATTAAACGGGAAAGGAGCTATCACTTTGACACTAATTCGCCTTGGGTATGTAGCCATGAGTAATCATGTGCCGAACTGTTCACCATCCCAAACGATGACTTTTGCTCAGTTTTCTAAAATTAAAGACAGAGAAGCAGCGATAAGGAAACTTGAACGCATTTCAATATCCAATCTTCATAATTGCTGGCGTTTACTAATTCATAACGAAGCTAATAGCATTCAGTTCTTTAGGCTTTCTTCTAAACTAATCCCTTTAGCCAATCATCCAGAAATTCCAGAATGGGATTACATAGAGCCGATTTCAGAAGAACTGACTAAATTAAAAACATTCATAAAGAATCACCCAAAAATGAGGATAGATTTTCACCCAGATCATTTTGTCATCTTGAATAGTTCAAATATCGATATACTGAAGACATCTTTAAAAACATTAAGGATGCACTTTACTTTATTGAAAAAAATGGGAGTGGATCCCGAGCACCGCTGTGTTTTGCATGTTGGCGGCGGTTATGGCGAGCATGTACAGGCATTAGAGCAGTTTATCCATAATTGGGGTTTGATTCCGGAATCGATTCAAAGAATGGTCATTCTTGAGAATGATGATACTACCTATACTTTGTCGGAAACTCTTTATTTATGTGAAAAATTAGGCATACCAATGGTTTTTGATTATCACCATTACCTTGCACACCAGTTACCAAGTGAGAATTGGAAAGATCATTGGGCCCGAATATTGAATACCTGGAGTATTTCCAAACTACCTCCTAAAATGCATATTTCAAGTCCAAGGTCCGAAAAAGAATTTCGAGCACATGCTGACTTTGTGGATACTGGCATGTTCATGGAATTTTTACAACAAATAAAGGGAAGCTTACCAAAGCTGGATTGCATGATTGAAGCAAAACAAAAGGATGGTGCACTTTTCCAGTTGATGGATGAATTGAGAAGTTACAAAGAAATAGAAATCATTGATGATGCCAGTTTTTATATTCATTAATCGACTAGGATGATTTGATAAAGAGGATATGCAGACGATTCTCTTTATCAAATGTAATATAAAATAGAATTGGAATATAAGTTTACATAATGATATTATTGTAAAATAAATTTGAAAACTAAATAAATGGAAAAGGATTCATTATTAATATTGAATGGATGATAGATTTTGTATTTTACATTATTTTGCAAAACTATGAAGTAAGACAAAAAAAACGAGCTCCATATTTAGCTTCTAAAGCTGTTGTTTTATGCTATTGGAGTCATAATTCAAGAATGGGTTAAGAAGGCTCTATTAAGCTATATAGCGGGTTAATGAATGTTGGTAGATTTTAGGTCTATCCGGTTTATTTTTACAAGAATATTCTGAATGTAACAAAGGACCTGTATTGATACATTCGAAAACGCATTAAATCAAGGTTTATAAGGGGATCGGAATTTATAAAACTTGCCTTTTTTTCACCTGTTCACGTACAATGAAAGAAGGGGAAAGGGGAATGAGCCATTCATGCAAGCAGCCTCTCAAAGAATTAAAAATGTCCAGCCTATACGCCGGTTGGATCACATAGAAAAGATGAAAAAGTCTCTATTAAAATATTGCAGCTACAGGGATTATATGATGTTTTCAATCGGGATAAACATCGGGTTACGTATAGGGGATCTATTACAATTGCGAGTAAAAGACATTCTTGAGGGTACGCATATTGTCATTGTGGAGCAAAAAACAGATAAAATTAAACGGTTCCTTGTCAATCCTCAACTTCGTAAGGAAGTTAGGAAGTATGTCCGGAAATCGAACCTGAAAAATGAACAGTATTTATTTCCAAGTCGAAAAGGTAATGGTCCAATCACTAGGGTACAGGCCTATCGGGTTCTGAACAAAGCGGCTGAAATGGCAGACATTCCGGATGTCGGTACACATACCCTCCGAAAAACCTTCGGCTATTTGCATTACCAAAAATTCAAGGATATCGCTTTATTGCAGCAAATCCTTAATCATTCCAATCCGAAAGATACGATGATTTACATAGGACTCACACAGGATTTAATGGACGAAACATTAATGGATTTCTATTATTAACTGAAAAGGACGAAGTAAAACTCCTGTATTACTCAGTATTTTTAAATGGATATCACACTCCTTCAATCGGTAGTTATTTCAGGGTGAATATTATTTCGATATAACTGAATGGGTAGATAAAACTAGTAACATTGGTGTGGAGAGGTAAAACGGCTTTCGGATTGGGATACGCGCACTTTGCTAGGAAACTCGACTTCACTGAGGATTTTGATAGTTATAAGAGTTTGGCCGGGTGATGGAAAGAGGTTTAAATGAACCGAAGGTCGTCTCAAAAAAGACTAGAATATAGTCTTTTTTTCTTGATATCATCGTACTGATTTCAATAAAGAATCACTTGATTTAGTATATTAGAAACATTTATTTTTCAGAAATTCCGTTGTTTCCCGTTTTACAAATAATGAAACAGAAAGTTATCAGCAATGAATGGTTGCTGCAAAGTGAAGTTACTATAATAATGTTATGTTAACTATAACCCCGTTATTATCCTACTAGGACTCATTAGATGAACTGCACCTCAATCGTTTGAGAAAATCTCATAATTGTGGTGCAGTACAGAGTGGTTTGCGAAAGAATATTGGTAATTAGTTCGGCTATAAGGTACTCATATTCGTCAACTTATCTAGCTCCAAAGGCAAAAAAGCATATTCTCCGTCCTTAATTATCTCACATTTACGAACGGGAACTGGCTGTTTAAAAATAGGCCCGTCTATTACTGTTGTATGGAACTCTCCGCCTTCTCCGCAGGGGTCTATGCCGCGAGCTTCAAGTTCTTTTACGTATTCATAGGTTAACGTTCGACCTAAATCATCCTCTCGTATTCCTAATGATAAATTAACGGTTACGATTAGCGTAACAAATCCTAGATTCATGAATTCTTCGACAGCTTCTCGATGATTCATTTCCCATAAAGGCATTCCAAGCTTCAACCCGGCATTCTTCGTAACCTTATCTTGCCAACAGCCATGGGCAGGCATATCCAAGTCTCCTGTTACTAAAACTTCTGCTCCTTGGTCTTTTGCATTTTCTAAAAGGCGCATAAATACTTTTTCATAATCATTCCAACTGGCAGCTGCAGTATATACAGGCAATCCTATTGATTCAGCTTGAGCATGTATAAGTTCCGGAGGCATTCCATGGGATCTGGAACGTTTTCCTTCTTCCTCCAGCATGACAATCAGTCCTACAGCTTCTCCAATCTTCATTGCTTTATAAAGGGCTAAGACACTATCCTTTCCTCCGCTAAAAGAAGCTATGAACTTATGACCGCTAGCACTATTTTTCCAATCGATTAATTCTGCCATTCATATTTTCCCCTTTATTCTAATGATTTTTTCCCAATTTCATTTTTTTTAGAAGCATTTTCTTCACTATATTTGTTTGATTTTATCACGGTTGAAGCCTTCAGATAAGTTATTAATGCATTCTGATACAAAAAAACTACTCTATAATGAACTGAACAATATTAGATGATTATTTTTAATCCCTAATATACAAAGCTGAAAAGGCATGAGTCGGCGGGGAACCGGTTCATGCCCTTAAGGCTAGCTATATAAAGTTTCTACCTCTATGGGTTTATTTCAAATAGTTGTTTTTTTTATAAAGTCGCAATATGTATTTCCACTTTTCCATCAGGATAATACTTGTCAAAATCCAGACTATATTTCCTGTTCAACTTTTTCTCTTCCTCCAGCTGTCATATCTTTTTCCAGGTTTCACTTATGGAATGTTCATCTTGTAAGCATTTAAACACCGCGTATTCTTGGTCTGGTATGACAAAATTTTCATTCGATACGGGGGTTTCGGTGGCTATAGCTAATGTATAATCTCCACGATAGTCACTTTCGTACTGATGGTATATCCCATATTTCATATCATTCTCAATATTATGATCATTTGTTTTGCTCCAAAGGGATCCGATTTTTTCGAAAAGATTTTTATCGGTGAAATTATTAGCCCTTATTTCGCCAATCATGTAGACTTCTTTACTCATAGCAACCCCTTATTCTGATAAACTTGGATACCATAATAATGATATCATAATGATGGATTTTTTTGGATTTGATTCCTGGTTTGGTGTTTAAACTGTTAAATTTAATGGGGGAATCAATGTATCAACAGATAGGAATTAGATGTTTACTCTATGTATTGTATCCAGTGTTATTTGAATTGGATACAATTTATTTAATTTTCAGTATTGTAATCGCTTTATATAGTTGATATAGTTTAAATTGTATCCAATATCGAAAGGTGGACGCTGAATTGGATAATGCTAATTCAAAAAGAAATAAATCAACAATCGTTAAGAATGTAACGAAAAGTCTTAGGAAGGCTATTTTGAGTGGAACGTTGAAAAAGGGGGAGCGACTCATCCAAGAGGAGTGGGCCGATCGTCTAGAAGTAAGCAGGATGCCGATTCGTGAAGCCCTTACACAGCTTCAAATGGAAGGGTTGGTGGAAATGGTTCCTCATAAAGGAGCAATTGTCACACCGATTACCCGGGATGATATTGAAGAAATTTATCATACCAGGTCTCTGCTTGAAGGCCTTGCAGTAGAAAAGTCGCTTCCTTATTTAACAAAGGAGGATAAAGAAAAATTAAAAGGAATATTGATTGAAATGGAAGGGATTCAGTTATCTGATGAAACCAATGAACATTATATCCTTTTGAATGCAGCGTTTCATGAAACCCTCCGAAAAGGGTGCCCATGGCCAAGGGTTCAAAAAATGGTAGAAACGTTGGGTATCTCACCCATTGCGCCGAATTTGCTGATTGATTATTACCCAGAAACGCAACGGGAACACCGGATGATATATGAAGCGGCACTAAGAGGGGATCCTGCAGAACTAAGGGCAGCAGTAGAATTTCACATCTTACGGACTAAGAACAATTTAATTACGTACATGGAGTTGCTGAATACTAAAAATCATCAATAAAAGGAGTGTTAATTGTGTATGATTTCGCAATTGTTGGCGGGGGAATTGTAGGTTTATCGACGGGAATGGCACTTTACCAGCGTTTTCCTAATGCTAAAGTGGTAGTTATTGAAAAAGAGGCCGTTGTTGCAGATCATCAAACGGGCCATAACAGCGGCGTCATCCATTCAGGAATTTATTATAAACCAGGCAGTTTCAAGGCACGGTTTGCCCGACAAGGAAGCAAATCAATGACGGAATTCTGCCGGACGCATGGAATTGAACATGATATTTGCGGAAAGGTCATTGTTGCAACAAAGCCTGAAGAGTTGCCCCTTCTAGATGATTTATTTTCACGCGGTTTGCAAAATGAGCTAGCTATCCAAAAAATCGGTGTGGATGAGTTAAAGGAAATTGAACCACATGTTAATGGACTTGGTGCGATTCGCGTTCCGCAAGCCGGCATCGTCAATTATCGTCAGGTAAGTGAAAAGATGGCGGACATCATCCGAGGCAACGGCGGTGAAATCAAGCTGAATACAAAGGTGGAGAAGATTGACGAGGATTTTGATGAAGTCATCATCGACACGAACAACGGTACAATAAAGGCAAGGATGGTCATTAATTGCGCTGGATTGCACAGTGACCGTATCGCAGCAGCTGCAGGGTATAAAACTGATATGAAAATTGTCCCGTTTCGCGGTGAGTATTTTAAACTGAAGCCCGAAAAACGCTTCCTTGTCAATCATTTAATTTATCCGGTACCTAACCCGAAATTTCCATTTCTAGGGGTTCATTTTACGCGGATGATTAGTGGGGAAGTAGATGCCGGTCCAAATGCTGTACTAAGTTTCAAACGGGAAGGTTATAAGAAAACGGACTTCAGTGCTAAAGATTTAACTGAAGTATTAAGCTATAAAGGTTTTTGGAAGCTAGCCAGTAAATTCATGAAGGAAGGGATGGATGAATATGTCCGTTCTTTTAGTAAAAAGCAATTTACGAAAAGCCTGCAGGAATTGATTCCGGAAATTCAAGAAGATGATTTAATCCCTGCACCTGCTGGAGTCAGGGCTCAAGCGATACAGGATGATGGTAATATGGTGGATGATTTTCATATTATAATAGGGAAACGGACCATTCATGTTTGTAATGCACCGTCACCTGCAGCAACGGCCTCCATAGAAATTGGAAAAGAGGTTGTTAACCGCATCCCGGAACAATCGCACTTATTGGAAGCTGTATTGACACAATAAAATTTGTTTAAGAGAGGAAGAGGCTACATGTTCAATGGTAAAACTATTTTCATCGCAGGTCATGCACGATTGCCTCAAGGGATGGCAGCGAAAAGTGTCTTTGAAACATTGACCATCACCGCGGAAGTCGATGCTAAGTATGGGGTTGTCCTGGAAGCTTCCTGTACACTGGCAACAGATCATGGCAGGGAATTCATTGGGCGTTTATTAAAAGGAATCAGTTTAAATGATGGTGTCGAGGATGCGGTTGAATCGATCCAATCTTATTATCGGGGGAAAGCGGCTAATGCATTGATTGCTGCCTTGAAGGACCTGGATCTCCATTTTCAGCAAATTAAAGCAGGAGAAAAAACGAAACTACCAAGTTAGTAAAATGATTTGTCAGAATAATATGTTAAAAGTGTTGACAATTTTACGAAAAAACGTTTTAATGGAATTAAGCCAATATTATGACATTAACACCTTCTGAAAAATACCTTTTCAGAATCGTGGAAAGATCATAATATTTGGAAACAGGAAAAATAAATCATACATAAACTGCATATTCGCTGTGACTCTATTTGCATAGAGCAGTGAAGTGAATATAAGCCAGTTGTACAGTTGGATCTCTATTTTAATTGGGGGATCATGTGCGACTGGTTTTTTATATTTCCCGTTAACTTTGTCACCTACATTACAAATAACAGGAGGAATTATTCATGAGCATAGCAGAAAAAAAGAGAGCTAAGTTTGAAAGGAAAACAGAAAAATACGAGGTGAAAGTTCATCCTCAATCCAGCCGTTTATATCATATTGAAATTTCAAAAGAGGCAATTGCCGCTTTTTTAGAAAACGTATCGAAGGATAATCAGTCTGTTCAGCATCTGGAATACACTCCATATGCACGACTCATCATTGCTTCATATCTTCTGGATCAAGTGGGGGAAGAATTTGGTGAAGTGATTCGGAACATCGTTCATGACCGGGAATCCGGCGGCTTCACCCTCGGCTTGGAAGGTGTCACGGAAAATACAGATGAATATGTCATTTTTGCAACAGCTATTTCATACTTGCTAGGAACTCCGAACCATGATGCCATGTCAGGAAAATATTATGCCCGCTTTAGTGTTCAAGACACGGATAGCAGTGATTCATATTTGCGTCAGGCCTATCGTTTATTTACACTTCATACGGACGGAACCTTTGTTGATGAACCAACGGACTGGTTACTCATGATGAAGATGGTCGAACAAAATGCCCGCGGTGGTGAATCACGCTTATTGCACTTAGACGATTGGAAAGAGCTTGATAAGTATGTAAATCATTCATTATCAAGCCACAAATTCACGTATACGGCACCGAAAAGCAAGAACATTGATCAGGAGATTGAAAGATTGACTTTCTTTAATCATAATAACAAACCTGGTATATGTTTTATCGATCAATTCGTTTATCCTGAATCAATTGAACAAGCCAAATACTTACGCGATTTATCCACTTCATTAGAAAACGATGAAAGTGTACTAGAACTGGAACTGCCAGTTGGAGATTTAGTTGTCGTCAACAATATATTTTGGCTTCACGGCCGCGCTGCATTTGAAAAAGATCCGAACTTGAACCGTGAATTACTTCGTCAGCGCGGAAGATTCAATCAATAGTTTCATTTTGTAAACCTAATTTTTTTCATCCCCAAATACCATTTTAAGATAAATTCTTTTCAACCCAAGGGTTGGAAAGCAATTTATCTTTTTTTTTGAAAGGATGCATTCTTTTAATTTTATCTCGTCTGAAATTAAGTAAGTAAAACTTTTTAAGTAGGGTACCATCAGGCATATTTCATTACGGTTTATCATGATGGAGGGATATTATAACTAAACAACTAATCATCTCAATTTCCGTTTAGGAATATACGGATTCTAAAACGTTCATAATGCCCCCATGCTCGGTGGCGAATCTGAATTTCTGATATACTTATATGGCCAAGATGAAATAGGAAGAGGGGAAAGTATTTTATGGGGATCGCTAATTTTTCTAATTTTACGCAATTTAAGAACTTAATTAATGCTTTACCTGCAGCTTATACAGATGAAATGATACGGAGCGAGCAATTTTTGCTTGAGAGAGATGAAAAGAAAAAGCTCGAAATCTATTACGCACCCTTTGAATATGTAAATGAACGGGCCAAAGTGGTGATTGTCGGAATCACTCCTGGATTACATCAAATGAAAAAATCTTATTCTACAGTTATTAATGCAAAAGGGCACATACATTTTGATGAAGAGATCCTTCACGAAGTAAAAAAGAATTCCAGTTTTGAAGGAACGATGAGAAAAAATTTAATTCAAATGTTAGATGAGCTTGGATTACATACATACTTGAACATATCGTCCGCGCTGGATCTTTTTAACGAAGCAAGTCACCTCGTTCATACTACCTCTGTTTTAACCTATCCAGTTTTTTACAACGGGAAAAACTACAATGGGACAACTCCGAACATATTAAAGACCGAGTTGCTTAAAAAAAATATAATGGAAGGCTTTGCTGCCGAAATAGGTACGATTGAAAGCCCGCTTATTATTCCTTTAGGCGTTAATGTTTCCAAGGTCTTAAACTATTTAGCAGGTCAGAATTATTTGGATGCTAACAACATGCTTCTTGGATTTCCTCATCCATCTGGAGGAAATGGCCATCGTCATAAGCAATTTGCAGCAAATAAAGAGCAAATGAAAAGGATGTTACAGCACTATTTTTCAAAGGAAATGACCGTTGGTTAAAGACAGGACTGTATGCTCAATAAAACTTATTTAAAGGACAGGAATCATTCGAATAAGAATGCATATTCATCTATTCGTGTTAAAAGTAAATTAACTATTTACTAGTGCTATTTTGGAGATTATAATAAGAACAAATGTTCTTATTATAGGAGGCATTACTATGGATGAACTAGAGGAATTTTTAAAATCACTTACGATTGAAGAGTTAAAAGTTATTTATGAAGAAGTAAGTGAACCTGATATTAATAAATAAATAAAAAAAATTTGAAATAAAAGAATCTTATTTTTTCATTTCAAGAACTGAATAGTAAATGGATACATTACTTTATTGTATATGATTTAAGTAAATTAACCATTAATGGGACAAGAGGTATGTATTGTTAATGATGGTTATTTGTGGCTTCAACATTTTTCCTTTAGAGAAAAACGGATGCGTTTGTATTTATTGTTCAATGGTACATAGTTCTTTAAATTTGTTCTATTTCAACAAAAATGTCTTGTTCGAAAAATTAAAGAATTAAAAATCAAGGACCCATTAAAGGTCCTTGATTTTTTATGAGAAGGACGATTTAAAAAAACTGGTGGTGATTTTCAGATTAGACGAATGATTTGGAAGTTATGTGAAAAGTGCACCACTTATATCATAATTTTTTATATCGATTTCGATTTTTCTATCAAGTGCGAGGTTAGCCAAAAGGGAACCTATATAGGGGCCCATTGTTAAACCTGAAGCTCCAAGACCATTGGCTACGATTATTCCTTCCCAGTCAGGCAAAGGACCCATGACCGGAAGGAATCCCGGCGTGAATGGACGAAATCCGACCCTTGCTTCAACAAATGTACTATCTGTCAAACCAGGAGCGGTTTGCAAGGCTTTATTGAAAACCTCCTGGAGTCCTCCTGCGGTCATTCGAGTATCGAAAACTTCTGTATTTTCGTGAGTCGCCCCAGCAACGATTTTATTATTATCGAAAGCCAAAAGATATTGATCACTGGGAGGCATGACTACTGGCCAGTCATTCGTATTGTCATTAGGCGTTTCCAAATGAATGATTTGAGCCTTTTGGAAGGTGACTTGAAAATTCACGCCGAGTGGCTTCAGTAATTGCGGAGCCCAAGCGCCAGCACAAACAATCACTTTATCGGCAGATATGAATTCATCTCCAAGTGTTACACCTGTCACTTTTGTACCATTATATGTAAGTGTGGCCTCGCCATACATAAGTTTTGCACCGTTTTTTTGTGATGCCCGCAATAAGGAGTCACGTAGTGCGCGTCCATCCACCCGGGCGGCACCACTGACGTGAACGGCTGCATATTCACTGGAAAGAGGCGGGAATAAGGCACGTGTTTCCTCTCCGGAAAGTATTGTGATCGTCCCGATCTCCGGTGCTTCTTCTTTCCGTTTTGCAGCCCGGTTCTTCATGGCAGTCAGTTTATCTTCATCGGTATGTAAACTTATAGCCCCGACCTGGGCATACCCAGTCTCGGTTTCCCCGTCCCGTTCAAGTTCTTCAATTAAACCCGGATAAAAAGCCGCACCATTTTTGGCAAGGAGATACCAAGCTTGGTTGCGTCTTTGCGAAATCCACGGGCAAACGATTCCTGCAGCTGCAGATGTTGCTTGACCGATATCTTGTCGGTCAATAATGATCACTTCAACCCCATTTTTAGCCAACTGATAGGCGGTGGAAGCTCCCAAAATTCCTGCACCAACTACAATGATTTTTTGCATGATTCAACATCTCATTTCTCTCATATGTATATACGCTTACCACTACTATATCGAAGACAAGAAATGATTGCCACAACTGATATTGTAATTTCTTTCACAAAGTTATTTTATCTATAGTGAATATGCTATGATGGATATTGCAAAAGCTTGAAAAGATACTAGGAGGACATATCATGCTAAAAAAACAAATGGAATCATACATATCAAAATCCGTAATTGAAAACAAGGTTGAGTTGTTTAAAGAAGAAAAGGATTATGTAGAGAAGCATAAATTAATCGCTGATGATATCATTTTAGCGGAAAAAGAAAATGAATCCCGATTTACAGATGCTTATATGGAGCGCAGTAATAAAGAGAGCGAAGAATTAATCTCTGAAGAGAGCTCTGCATTTTTATCCCAACCGATCGAGTATTTGAAAAATAATAAAGACGAGTTCCTTTACTTTGAATCACAATGGTTCGATTTAATCGGTGTTGAGGCACTTTCTTTAGAAGTCGATGATGTTTTTGGTACGTATAACGCGATGTTCGGATTGAAATTCCAGAAAAAAATGGGAGAAGTTTTAAAAACGTATTTAACTAAGGAACTTCAAGCAGAAATTGGTTCGTTCAGTTTAATGTTCAACCAGGGCGACGGGCTATGGGATGTGAATGTAGCCTTGGATAACGTAAAAGGATTCCGAGAAGACATGACATTAGAGGAAGCTTTTAATTTAATCTATCATTTTCTTTTTATCCTTGTTCAAACAATCGAGGAAGATATGTAAAACGGGGTGCCGCCATAAATTTTAATGGCGGTTTTTTTAGTTCTTGATTTAACCAATGCACCTGGGCTTTCTTCTGGATTTTAATTGGTGGCTCTGGATATTGATAAAAGGAACTTGAAAGAATTCGTCGAATTAATTAATGATAGACCTTTAATAAACTTAAATGTTTTGTTTTTAGCAATTTGGATTTTTTGTTTTATGTAAATGAAGTTACATCGGAAGGGGAAGTTATACTTGCTGAAGGAACTGAAAGTTACTCAAGTTACCATTCCATTGCCTTTTAGGTTGGACCATGTCCATTGTTTCCTAGCGGAAGGTGAAAAAGGGTGGACAATCATTGATACGGGATTAAATAATAAAACGACAAGGGATTTATGGAACCCAATTATCGAAAAACACGATATTACCGATATTATCATCACCCATTACCATCCAGATCATTTCGGTTATGCAGGGACATTACAACAACTAACCGGTGCGGATGTTTGGATGACAGAAGTGGATGAACATGCGGGAACTACGTATTGGGAAGCGGTTTCGCTGAATCTGCTTACAGAAAATTATAAAGCATGTGGTATGGAAGACGATTTATCCTTGGCTCTATCCAGTGACGAAAGCGGATTCATGCCACAAGTAAAACCCTACCCTACCGTAAATCATCATCTTGAAGAAGGAATGAAACTGCATTTTGGCAAATATGAGTATGAGGTGATTTTCACTCCGGGACATTCCGATGGCCTGATTTCCTTATACAATCAGGAAAAAAGTGTCCTTTTTTCGACAGACCACATATTGCCTAGGATATCTCCAAATATTTCTTATTGGTTTAAAGGTTTCAGCAACCCATTGCAAGAGTTTTTTAATTCTTTGAAAAAAATACAAAAGCTGGACGTTGAATATGTCATCCCTTCACATGGGAAACCGTTTCAAAATGCCAATAAAAGAATTGTTGAATTGTTGGATCACCATCAGGACCGGTTGCATGTTATTCATGAAAACATGAAAGAGCCGATTTCAGTAAATAGTGCTTGCCAGATCTTATTTAGCAATCTATCCATTCACGAGACCAGGTTTGCTGTTGGTGAAACATTGGCACACCTAGAATACCTTTATTTAAATGACCAATGCAGAAAGTTTAAACGTGATGGCAAATGGTATTATCAATCCATTTGAGAAATTGAATGATAAATGATATCGTATCGAAAGTGATTCTAGCTCATAAAACGTCTTGTATTGCCATTTAGCTTATGTTTATTATCGCTATGGGGAAGGTGGCGTCAGGAGGATATTCGCGGCCTATAACGGCTTCATTGATTGTTAAAGTAAAAACCACCGCCCATCAAAATTGGGCGGTGGTTTTTCATTGTCCGGCTCCTAATTGTCCCTTAACTTCGTCCATAATATCTTCAAGGGATGTGACAATTCCTTTATCGTCCTTATAACTAATGTGCTTAGGTTGAAAATGGATCGGTGAATCCAAACCAGCAGCGGCTGAGATACGATATAATCCTTTTCTAAGGGTAACAAGAAAGTTGACCACACGATATTTCTTTTCATCAATGACAAGTGCCTTTTGCAGTTCCGGATCAGTCGTTGCCACCCCGACAGGACAAGCATTGGATTGACATTTCATCGTCTGGATACAACCTATCGCAATCATGAAACCTCGAGCTATGTTAACAAGGTCTGCTCCCATGGCTAGAGCTATCGCTATTCTATCAGGTGTGAACAATTTGCCGGAGGCGATAATTTTAACCCGATTGCGGACACCGTATTTTTCCAAAGTCGAAACTAAAATTGGCAAAGCGGATTTTATCGGTAATCCTACGCTATCAATCAATTCCTGATAAGAAGCACCCGTGCCGCCTTCACCGCCATCCAATGAAATGAAATCCGGACCTTTCCCGGTTTCTTTCATGTAGCTAGCAAGCTCTTCCACACTGTCATTCCCGCCGATGACCATTTTGATGCCGACGGGGATGCCTGTATGTTCCCTGATTTTTTCGATGAAATCGCACATGGATTTTACGTCATTGAATTGATGAAACCGATTCGGACTATCGATCGCTTTGAACGGAACGACTTTGCGGATCTCGGCGATTTCCGGATTCACTTTTTCAGCATCGATATGCCCTCCGCGGGTTTTGGCCCCCTGAGCCAATTTGATTTCAAATGCTTTGATTTCGGGTATTTCACTTTTTCTTTTTAACTCATCCCAATCCATTTCGCCGGTACTATCACGAACACCAAACATGGCTGGACCGATTTGCATGATTATATCCACACCGCCGATTAAATGATAAGGAGAAAGTCCGCCTTCCCCTGTATTCATCCATGTGCCTTTTGCTGCAGCCAATCCTTCAGAAAGGGCAGAGATTGCGTTCTTCCCTAAAGAACCATAACTCATGGCGGACATACCGATAAGCCCTTTTAATCGAAAGGGATTCTTGGTGTTTGGTCCGATGATCACGGCATCCTCATCATCCAATAAGAACGCAGAGGAAACTTCATCTCCCCATTTTTCTTCTCGCTGTGAGAAAAGCGGGTCTTTCACTAGAATGTATCTTTTAGTTGTCACTTTTGTTTCTCGATCGTATTTTTCTTCTTCGGCCAATTTTGGAAACATGCTATTTTTAACAAAGAAGCCTTCCTCATCAAAATCCCGTTTTGATCCAAAACCTATGACATCCCGTAAATATTTTGAACTTTTCACCATATGTTCATAGTCATCGCGGGAAAAGGGCTTTCCCTCGTTATCACTGTTAAACCAATATTGCCGCATTTCAGGCCCGATTTTTTCCAGAAAGTATCGAATCCTGCCAAGCACCGGGTAATTCCTTAATATTGCATGATGCTTCTGCATGCGATCAAAGAAAATCATATAAATTAATAGTACAACTAAAACGATGATAATGATGAAAATAACGGTAAATCCAAGGATAATTAAAAGATTTGCGATGCCACTCATTCAATCCCTCCTGATATGCAAAAAAATCATGTATTTTTAATCTACTCGGTAATTCGATCAATTATACAGAATTCCAATGCAATGCTTAACTTAATAGGGATGGAATGAAATAATGTAAATAGGCAGTATTGTTCTCACGATATCTTTTAACTTCTCCTTTTCGATCGGCTTACCCAAATGGCTAACTGCAAAGTTATGGCATCATGCAGCACCTGTGGATTATATCCGGTAATTTGCTTGATTTTTTTTAATCGGTATATAAGGGAATTACGATGGATATACATTCTTTTTGCACATTCCCCGATATTTAAGTTACTAAGGAAAAATTGTTGCAGTGTCTCAATCAACTTTTCGGATAAGCTGCCTAGAATTCTTCCCTGAAATTGTTGTTTCGTCCGCTCATCTATCCTTTCCAATAGAGCTTTTGTTTCCACATCAGTATATCTGGTTAAAGCTTGATTGGCTTCACCTAGTAAAAGTGCCGTTTCAGCTTCGCGGAAAGAGTGGACTATGTATGATTCCTCATCCACTATAGAGCCCAAACCGATTCGTATAACAAAGCCTTTTGCTCTAAATTGCTTGATGGCTGTATCCAGTCTTTTGTCAATGTTATTTCCACTTAGCGCCGTAGTGAGAATGAAAACCCGATTCACATTCAGGAAACCAGCAAGGGCCTGTTGGGTTCCAAAAATAGTTTCAGTCATTTGAATCAGCTCATTCTTATTTAATGGATTTAATTTCATTTCCATCACCCCCACTTGATAGGGAGGTTCTAATTTCATTCCAATCAGTTCAAGTCTCTGATCAATCGAATGCTGATTGATATCTTCCTTTAATAAGTCTTCAAATACCAATTCTTTCAAGTGTTGTTTCCATTCGAGTTGTTCCGCCATAAAAGCTTGATGAAGCATCATTTCCGTTATCATTTTCACCAATTCACCGAATTCCAAAAGTTCAGTCGGATCTCCGGTGATCCCGATGACGCCTATAATTACATTTTGAAAATTAATAGGCAAATTAATCCCAGGAAGGACACCCACCCATTGATTACGATCCTTTTCGTGAATGATTAAAGGCTTTCCCGTTTTCAGTACTTCGATAGCTCCTAAATGCAATTGGTCGATGCGTTCATGATTTCCGGAAGCGATGATGGTTCCTTTATCATCCATAATATTAATATTTTTGTTAAGTCTATTGGTGGTTTGTTTGACAATTTCCATTGCAATTTCTTGGGTCAGCATTCAAGTCATCCTTCTAGAGTTATTTTATTTTCTAACAGAATGGTAATCATATTTCATGCAAACAAGCTAGGATTTTTCATGTAAAGGGGGATTGGCGATAGTTTCAGTCTTTAGCTATCTTATACTTTAGGAAAATGGGAAAATAACAGAAAACTTTCCAGAAGATCATTTTTTCTATATAGTATAGCCAAAAAAATCAAATATTTCATACTAATTTTCGTTTAGAATGAACGATGATTAAAATATTTCCGAAGATTATAATTAAATTATATAAAAATATATTCAAAGGGGGCCCTGGCCATGAAAATCGTTATAGCACCAGATTCCTATAAAGGAAGTTTGTCAGCATCAGAAGCTTCCAAAGCAATCGAGCGAGGAGTCAGGAAGGCGCTGCCGGGTGCGAAGACGGTATTGGTTCCTGCAGCGGATGGCGGGGAAGGTACGATGGATAGCCTAGTTGCAGCTACAAATGGGCGAAAAGTTGAAGTGACCGTTAAAGGACCTTTACTTGAAGATGTTCAGGCAGCATATGCAATCTTGGGTGATCAAAAAACATGTGTGATTGAAATGGCCAGTGCATCCGGTCTATGCCTAGTCGATCCAGCTGAGTTGAACCCATTGATCACTACTACATACGGGACAGGGGAGCTTATTCAAAAAGCATTGAATGAGGGCTGTCGAAAGTTCATTTTAGCGATTGGTGGAAGCGCTACCAATGATGGCGGTGTTGGAATGCTTCAGGCTTTGGGCATGAGGGTGTTTGATGATGAGGGTAAACCGCTGGGATTCGGAGGTGCCGAATTATTGCGGATATCAGAAATTAATACGGATGATTTTGATTCCAGAATAGCAGCTTCCGAGTTTTTGATTGCCTCTGATGTCCAAAATCCGTTAGTCGGTCCCGATGGGGCATCAAGTGTATTCGGACCTCAAAAAGGGGCGACTCCTGACATGGTTGAAATGCTTGATAAAGCTTTATCATCATGGGCTGATTTGGTGGAAAGCAAAACAGGCATACACTTGCATGATAAAGCAGGTGCTGGTGCTGCAGGTGGAATTGGTGGAGCATTTCAAGCCTTTTTCCGTGCAGAATCAAAAAGGGGCATCGATATTGTCATGGAGTATACGAAATTGGGTGAAAAATTGTCCGATGCCGATTGTGTCTTTACCGGTGAGGGCCAAATCGATTTCCAGACTGCTTCAGGCAAAACACCAATGGGAGTTGCACAAGAAGCTAAAAAGCAAGGTATTCCCGTATTTGTTTTGGTTGGATCGATCGGAACAGGTATTGAAGTTCTATATGATCATGGAATAACTAGTGTTCATAGTTTGGTGAACGCTCCTATGCCTTTGAAGGAAGCTATGGAAAGAGGAGCTGAATTGTTGGAAGCTTCAGCAGAACAAGTAATGCGGACTTTTTTGACAGCGATCAATAAGAGGGGGTAATCATATGTTATTTATTGTTTTGGCCATTGGTGTGTTCTTAATTGTTTTCGCGACAACTAAATTCAAGCTGCATCCGTTCTTATCGCTTCTATTGGGCACATTATTTGTGGTTTTTGCTTCTGGAATGCCTCTGGATCCCTCCGGATTAGATTGTTGAGAATATTAACGGCGGCTTTGGCGGACTGATGACGAGCATTGGACTTGTCATCGTTTTCGGTACAATTATCGGAACCATTTTGGAAAAGGCCGGGGCCGCATTGCGAATGGCCGAAGTCGTATTGAGGATTGTCGGTCCTAAAAGGCCGCAGCTTGCCATGAGCATGATTGGCTTTATCGTATCCATACCCGTTTTTTGCGATTCAGGTTTCGTTATTTTATCGAGCTTAAGAAAAGCATTGGCAAGACGCGCAAAAGTAGCGGTTGCTTCCATGTCAGTTGCACTTGCAACCGGTTTGTATACGACACATACACTTGTACCTCCAACTCCAGGGCCAATTGCGGCAGCCGGGAATATCGGAGCGGACGGATATTTGGGTACCGTCATTTTGATAGGTCTTATTGCGGCCATTCTAGCTGCACTTGCTGGTTAGATATGGTCCATGAAAATAGCGACCAAGATAGATGTTGAAGATGACCGAGGTGACCTGGATTACGATTATGATGAAATTGTCCGTTCATTCGGCAAGATGCCTTCTGCCTTTCAATCCATTTTTACCGATCATTTTACCGATTGTCCTGATTGGAGCCAGTTCTGTATTAACGCTCTTTGGTACAGAGGGCAGTACCGCCGCATTTTTCGTATTCTTGGGCCAGCCGGTCATCGCATTGCTTGTGAAGAAACATTGACAAACTGGATAGGAGCAGCCTTATTGGATGCCGCGCCCATTTTATTGATCACCGGTGCGGGCGGAGCATTTGGTACCGTCATAAAAAACACGGGGATTGCAGATATCATCCAAAGTTGGGATATGGGCAGCATCTTTAGCGGGTCCTTGTTCCTGTTGGTCCCGTTCCTAATTGCTGCTGGGTTGAAAACAGCCCAGGGTTCTTCCACAGCATCCCTGGTCATCACTTCATCTTTGATTGCCCCCATGCTTCCAACATTGGGTATTGAAGGAGCCGTTCCACTTGCACTGGTAGTCATGGCTGTCGGTGCAGGTGCAATGACTGTAAGCCATGTAAATGATAGCTTCTTCTGGGTAGTCACCCAATTTAGCGGGATGAAAGTGACGGATGCCTATAAAGCTCAAACGATGGCAACCTTAATACAAGGGGTAGTCACGATTATCACGACGATGATTTTATGGGTCATTCTCGTATGATATTAATAATGGAAAAACGGAGAGGCGTGAAACGCTTCTCTTTTTTATGCTCTAAATAGAGTATATTTTCATTTTTATGGTGTTGTAAGAACTAAAATAGTGTATGATGCATAGTATAAGGTATGGTGTACGTCACATAGTATAGGGAAGAGGTGATTGGATGAGCACTTTACTGAATTCATTAACCACTGAGCTGCGCAGAGGCACTTTGACGTTAGCTGTTCTGAGTCAGCTCAAAACCCCTCAGTATGGGTACTCGCTTGTCCAGCGTTTAGAGAAGTCGGGAATTACCATTGATCAAAGTACTTTATATCCTTTGCTTCGCCGCCTGGAAAAACAAGAATTGGTGACCAGCAGCTGGGATACTTCTGAAAGTAGACCGCGCAAGTACTATTCTTTAAGTGATTATGGGGGAGAGATCTTCATTCAGTTAAAGGAAGAATGGGAAAAAACTTCTCAAGAGCTTTATATATTATTAAAAGGAGAGGGAGAAGATGGAGCTGATTGAACTTTATATTCAAGAAGTGACCCGCAGGCTGCCTGAAAAAAACCGGGAGGACATTGGGCTTGAGCTTCAATCTACAATCGCAGATATGCTTCCGGAGAATCATACGGAGCAAGACGTGAAAGCGGTTCTTTTAAAATTAGGAGATCCGGTTACATTGGCAAGTGGTTATCGAGATCGGCCGATGCATCTGATTGGACCGCGTTATTATGATGTTTATATCAGTCTGTTGAAAATGATTTTACCAATCGCTGCAGTCATTTCGCTGATCGCATTAATAGGGGATAATCCGTTTCGGGATACGGAAAATACGGTTGTGGACGCAATTTTAAAAATAATCGGGAAAGGGATTGCAGGCATCATCAGTACTAGTATCCAAGTGTTTTTCTGGTTAACGCTTTCATTTGCCATTGTGGAACGATTGGATACTTCAAAAGACCAGTCGCCTTTAACAAAAGACTTGAAGCCATGGACACCGGAAAACCTAAAAGATATTCCGAACATTTCAAAGATAAAGGCGGTTCCAATGATCGAGGTTTTTGCTAGTTTGTTAGGCCTTTCTGTATTCGCAGCGCTGTATTTCAACGCAGCAAACCTCTTAGGGGTCTATGAAAAAAGAAATGGCAGTCTCATTTTCGTGACGCCTTCTTTTAATCAAGATGTATTGAATTCCTATTGGCTGCTGGTATCTTGCGTCGTTATCATTGGGATGTTCTTGGCGATTTATAAATTATTTTTAAGACAATGGACCCTGAAATTAGCTATATTCCATGCTATATACCAGCTGTTGTCCACACTGACCTTCATCATCATAATCAGTAATCCAAATTTATTGAACCCCGAATTCATCGCATACCAAAAAACACTATTTTCAATCGATGATTGGAAAACCTCGATTTACTGGGGTCTCATAATCATCACAATCTTTTTTGCCGCCTATGATTCCTATCAAGGCTTCCGAAAGGCAAAAATCCGTTAAGGAACAGCAACCTAGCTGTTTTTTTTTGATTTTTAAGTTCCGTGATTGTGAAAATATTTCTTAAGTTAAAAGGTAAAACAGAAAAACACCTCATATGTCATATAGTTTTTAACAAACTATACAACATATGAGGCGTTATATTTTAAAACAGTATTTATTGAACTGCATCAAACTGATTGACTTTCCAAGTGGATCCGGACTTATAAAAGGTAACCGTTCTTTTTACTGACTCACCGTCGACTGTAGGTACAGTTAAATTGTATGATCTAACGTTTTGTTTTTGATAGACCAATTTAATTTTTGCTTTTTTCCACTCTAACATGCTAAAACCGTCTCCGACTGGACGGGCTAATTTCCCTTTATGGATCATGTAATTATATTTAGTCAGCCCTTTTTCAACTGCATTATTAGTAAATGTCTCTGCTAAGTAGGTTGTCAATTTATCTTTTGTATTAAACTCTTGGCAAAGGTATGAATACTCTGTTCCTTTATAATTGAAAGTTTTTTGTGAACATGAACGGGTTTTATAACCATGTAAAGCATTCCAAAAATGCTTGCTGGCATTATCGGCTATCTTTAATGCATTTGCATCAGACAAATTCTGTGATGTCGTTTTTGCGGTAACCTGACCACTTAGAGTGAAAAATAAAATAACGGATAATAGCACACCTAAAAATTTTTTCATAATTAATCTCCCCAATCCCTAATAGGATACTTATGTAACGAAAGTTTAATAAATATTACAATTGTTACATTTATATTACAACATGATTGGCGCAAGTAAAAGAGAAATCTTGTTAATTTTTAAATATAATTTTAGTTTTCCATTACATATACATAGTTTGTTCATATTCTTTTTGAAAGCGGAGCAGTGAATAGAATGTCACTACTATCTTCATATTCCACGAACTGGCCTATTTAAAACCCAGCAATTCATTCTTTTTTAATAACGGGACAAGTTCATTCATTATATTTTCATTAATATCAAGATATGTACAATGATCTTGAATTTCCCGGGCAGCGCCTAAAAATAATAAAAAATAAAGGTTTGACAAACTTTCCAATCCTACCGTATTATAAATTATATACTTGAATACATTCTCCAAAGGGGAGTAGCTTTTACAACAACGTCGTCATTACGGAGCTCTTTGCTCTCGGTGTTGTTGGCAGCATATTGTTGTTAGCCAGACCTTACCTATTGGTAAAGGTCTATTTTCTTTTAGTAAACCTTTACCAAAATGGTAAAGGTTTTTTTGTAGTCCAGATCATGTAACCCTTACGGAAATGTATAAACATGTGGCTTTAGTAGAAAAACAAATAAATATAAATGGAGTGTATTAGTTGATACTGAGAAAATCTTTGTTACTTTTAGGGATAGGTTCCGCACAAATAGATTTAATCCTGCCGAAAAATACGTATAAATCTGGTGAATGCATAAATGGGTATTTCTTGATTAAGGGTGGTACCCTTACGCAAAGAATAAGGAGGATTGAATGTGATTTGATTATGGATACACATTCTACCGGAATGGAAGAAATCCTTAAAACGAGCACCATTTTGTCTTCAAGGGAGATAAATTCAGGAGAAAGCAATGAAATTCCTTTTAACTTTTGTCTGCCTATATTGAAGGAGCCTTATAAACGAGGGGTTTCCTACCGCCTTAAAACAAGACTTATCCTTGATAAAGGGATAATAGGCAAGGATGATGACTGGATTTTAATTGATTCTGAATAAAAGTGAAATTGGAGTTGGGAACATGAATGTCTTGAAATTTACAGAGCAGGCTTTGGATTATTTGCAGGAATTTTTATTATTGAGGCTTTTTATATTGGCGTTACTGTTATTGGCCGTTTATTATATTTTGAATAAAATGGTTGAATGGTTCTTTAAAAGATCTAATTTTTTTGTGGAAGAAGTTGAAAGAACGATACAGGGAGTTACCCGGTCTGCTCTTAGATACGGCATAGCAGGACTTTTCCTCATTTATCTGATTGGACAGTTTATAGACATAAAGGGAATCATGGCTGGAGCTGGGATTGTAGGGGTCGTTATCGGATTTGCGGCTCAGCAAATGCTTAAGGATATCTTATTGGGATTTGTAAGGCTTTCAGATAATGAATTCCGCGTGGGGAATTTCGTTACATTTAATGGGACAAGTTCTGGGACAATTGAAGAAATAGGTATCCGGTTCATGCAGATAAGGGAATGGTCAGGAAAATTGCTGACAATCTCTCACAGTGAAATCAGGACAATACAAAATTTTAATAAAGGGAGAATGCGAATCATTGAACGTATCACTGTAAGCTATCAAGAAAATCCAGAAAAGGTAAAACGGCTGTTGGAGGATATATGCATAATCTGTAATGAGAAGTATGGTGAAACACTTCTAAGGCTAGAGGATGGTACACCTGAAGAGGATTTTAGATACATAGGCATAACTGATTTAAATCCGAATCTAAAATATGTTGGATATGAACTATGCGTAGTGGGACTTGTGAAACCTGATGATTACTTTGAAACATCGAGGAGTGTGAGGTTTGAAATGATGACTGCTCTACATGAGCATCAAATTCTAATGCCATCTTCCCATTTGCTTGTACAGGGCAATCCTATTCAAGAACGTATATTGGAGAACTGAAAAGAAGAAACACAATTGTCTGAGGTATTCCAGGAATTATCAAGAACTAATGATGGTGAGTGTGAGAAAGGGCCGAAATTAGTGACAGTGCTCGGGAACTTGAGGATATTAAACGCTTCTTTTAATGAAAGTATTCACCGTATAGCATTCGCTTTCAGCAGGCGGTCCGCCCTTTGCGCCTGTGAGGTCTCCTTTGGACGCGCATTCCCCGGAGTCTCAAACTCCCGATTCAATAAAAAACCTGGAGGCAAACTAGCTTTTTTCGAGTTTATCTCCAGTCTGTGGCTTTCTTTAAAAGGAGCCTATTTTTTATGCGAGAAACTGTACATACTTTTCTGAAAAATGGAATTAATTTTAAATTTTACCTTGATTTATCAGAATGAATAGATTATCATCAAATTAGCATAAAATGGAAGGGTGACCTTTAAACAATGATCATTTAATCCTATTCTTTAAAGAGAAAAAATGCGTGCTAAATACGAACTTTTTTTCTGGATAGGATTAGTCTGTACTAAAATACAAACAAAGATCATTGTGTTCCGTCCATTAGGAATCTTTTGGTTTGTTAATTTTGTATGGTACTGCCTCCTGTCCAGAAATTTCACAGGAGGTTTTTATATGGAAAAAAACACGTCCGTATCATTAAGTAATAAGGAACCTAACATTTTTAAAAATCGTGTATTCCGGGCCATTATCTTTTCAGGCTTGTTTTTACAAATAGGGATATGGGTACGGAATTTTGCAGTTTTGTTATTCGTCATGGAAAAGACAAACGGGAATGCCTTTGCCATTTCCATGATATCTGTAGCGGAATTCGCTCCCATCTTTATTTTTTCATTCATTGGAGGGACGTTTGCGGACCGCTGGAGCCCGAAAAAAACGATGGTTTGGTGTGATATATTAAGTGCAATATCCGTATTTGCTGTGCTAATCTCGCTCATCTTTGGCAGTTGGAAAATGGTATTCTTCGCCACTTTGATTTCGGCGATACTTTCTCAATTTTCTCAGCCATCAGGCATGAAGCTATTTAAGATGCATTTGCCTGAAAGTCAAATTCAGACAGGGATGTCCGTTTATCAGACCGTCTTCGCAGTATTTATGGTTTTAGGTCCGATTCTCGGAACTTTTGCCTTCCAATCATTCGGGATAAACATATCGATTGCGATTACTGGCGTGGCGTTTTTACTTTCAGCTGGAGCACTCGCTTTTCTTCCAAAAGATCGTAAACTGAATGAAGAGGCAGCAAAAACAACGTTATGGCAGGAAATGAAAAGCGGAGTGAACTATGTGTTGCGAAAAAAAGAACTAAGTTTGCTTGGACTATGTTTTCTGGCAGCCGGTCTTGGACTGGGCTTCATTCAGCCGCTTTCTATATTCCTTGTTACTGAACAACTGGAACTTCCCAAGGAAAATTTGCAATGGTTATTTATGGTGAATGGGTTTGGCATGATTTTAGGCGGAGCTGGGGTGATGATTTTTGCCAAAAAAGTGGCACCTCAGAGATTATTAGCTTTCGGAATGCTTGTGAACGCCATTGGATTAGCGGTAATGGGGCTTTCAACAAATCTTTGGATCACACTTACTGCAGAGTTCTTTAATGGACTAATGCTGCCTTGTATTCAAATCGGGATTAATACTTTAATATTACAGAGGACCGAAGGCGAGTTCATCGGAAGGGTCAATGGAATCTTAAGCCCGTTATTCACAGGATCGATGGTGTTGACCATGAGTGCAGCAGGCGTGCTGAAAGAGCAATTTTCACTTGTCGCCATATTTGAAACAGCCGCTTTCTTTTTTATTCTAGGGATGTTTTTCATATTGCCATTGTACAATCAAAAGGCCGAAACAAAACCCCTGGAAATTCAACCGTAGCCATAAGAAAAGCAGCCAATTTTGGCTGCTTTTCTTTTTTTCCTACTGATTGTTATTACAACTAACATAATCTGGATTGACAATTATTTTAGTGTACTGGTTAATACTAAAAATGGGCTTTTTGGTACTTATGCATGTAATTTTCAAAAGTCGGTCAATAGCTTAAATGAAAAAGGAGAAAAGTTAATGCTCCTTAAAGATATATGGAAAGAAGCGATAAACCGGGATTTGCCGAAGGACGTTGAACATATATCCATCGCAGCTGTAACCGATAACTCTAAAGAAATAAAAAAGGGATACCTTTTTGTTGCCGTAGCTGGATATAAGTCAGATGGCCATAATTACATTAAAGATGCAATTCGTTTAGGGGCATCAGCTGTGATTGGGAATCGCGATATTAAGGGATTGGAAGTTCCTTATTTACGAGTGAAGAACAGCCGTAAATCATTGGGACTAATCGCCAAAAGGTTTTATGGAGATCCAAGCAAGCAAAAAATAATGATAGGAATTACGGGTACAAATGGAAAAACCACAACGAGTTATATGCTTCAGCAAATATTGAAAGAAAATGGGGTAACCTGTTCAGTCATTGGTACGATACAGCATATTATCAATGGAAACAAAGTCGATTCCCATAATACGAGTCCAGGTAGCGTGGAGTTGAATTCCTTACTGGCTGCAAGTAGGGACATGGTTGTCATAATGGAAGTTTCTTCACATGGATTAGCTCAATACCGTTTAGAAGGAATTGAATTTGATTGCTGTGTCTTCACGAATTTGTACCATGACCACCTTGACTTCCACGGTACGATGGAGGATTATTTCTTGGCAAAATTACTTCTTTTTGAAAAATTGAAACCTAATGGTCTTACAATCATCAATGGGGATGATTTCTGGGGAGAAAAACTACAAGAATATTTACGGGAAAAGAATGTCAGTGCCTTTGTATTTGGAAAATCCATTCGCTGCGATTTAACCATCACCAATTATAATACTGCAACAAGGCCCTTTATTTTATTGAATGAGAATCATGACTTTGTGAAAATTGAGTTACCTTTACCAGGACTTCATAATTTATATAACGCAACTGCTGCCTATTCCGTAGAGAAAATGTTTCCAATTTTAAAATCGGAAATTCTCACTTCATTGAAACAATTTTCCGGTGTGCCTGGAAGGTTTGAAATGTATAAGGAAGAATATGGACCGACATTCGTCATTGATTATGCCCATACTGCAGATGCCATACATCACATGCTTCAAACTGCCAAAGAATGCGGGGCGAAAAAGATTTATCATATCTTTGGTTTCCGGAGTGGACGAGATACAACCAAAAGGGCTGAAATGGTTAGAGTATCATCGGAACATAGTGATGTTTCGATTTGGACGATGAATGATCTGAATTCGGAGGGAATGGAGGGGATGGAATCGTCACTAAATAAACTGCAAAGCGATTACTCTGCTGGAAATGGGAAGGTTATTCCAGATAGGACACTTGCTATACAGGAGGTGATACAAGCTGGAAAGGAAGGGGATTGGATTATCATTACAGGAAAAGGAATAGAGAGGTATGAACAAAATTTTGGACTGCCTACTATTTCTGACAAAGAAACGGTATTATATCTGCAAAATAAAGACGAAGGGGATTTTATCGGTTATTTTGATCAATCGTTTCATTTTAACGAATGCTATTTTAAAGGGCTAATACGACCATTCCATTAGTCAGTCATAGGTTAGTAATATGGTGGTAATTAACATTGTAACATATCAGGAATTCAGGTATTATAATAATACAAGCTGCACTGTTCGTAATGATAATAAAGTTTTAACCTTTAAGCTGTAATAGGGAGTTTTATATGGAAACAGGAATGTTATGCCTCGTCACTGACTTGGACAACAGGATTATTTCTGCAAACACCCACTTTGAGGAGTGGTGGTTTAAAACTTTCTTACTGAATACGGCAATGGCGGCTTATATCTTTAAATGTTGAAGCCGGTCTCGGTCCGAGGCCGGTTTTTTGCTATTTTCAAATACCGTACAATAGGAAATCTATGTACCGTTTTGATTTATTTTCATCGCCCTTTACAAATCCAGTGTAGGTTGCTTTGCCTTATTACATTTTCTAAAGACATTTACTCTTGTTTTGTATACCGGTTAGCATAACTTGAAGCGACGAAAGCGTTGGGTTTGATTTTCGGTTCCACGCCCATTGATTCCATCCTAGCTACCATTTCTTTTACAAACTCACTGGTTTTGTTCCGCTTTCCAATCCCGATATCAATATGCCCTTCCATTGTGAACGTTGCCCCTTGGTATACAGCAGGCAGGACAATATCTATTAATTGATTTTTTCTTTCTTCCGTAAACAGTGATACAATCTCTTCTGTCAACGACAATTCTTGGGAAATACGTTCATGTAAATGCAGCATCCTTCTAGGAATCATCACTTTCCTTATACAACCCCATACACCTTTTCCGACCTGCCGGATCACGATGCCTGTAATGAAAACAGTATGTTTTTTATGTACTTGCGAATCTGTACCAACCATTAATCGATAGTTACCGGAAGGGTTTAATTTCATGAACTCAACAATATGAACGAATACCTCTTCAAATGACATGTCTTTTTTCTGAAGATTTTGAAATGGGATGTTATGAAATGGATATTGCTTCATATTTTGCACCCAACCTTTCCCCGGATATAATCAGATTATTAAATCTCATGCTGCTCATATCACATCATATGAAAAAGTTCCTTGTTTCGTGCTGTGGGAAGAGCCCTCCCACTAATGAAGATGCAATCATCATTTAAAGTTTTGGTTTTTTCTATTTTAAACAAAAAAGACTGCAAAAGGAGTCTTTCTTCATGTTAAAACAAAGATATTGCGAGACTCCTGCGGAATAAGTGCGTGCCTGGAGTGGAAATTAACGGATAAATATAACAACTGTAAACAAACTCTATTATTATAGTCGTAGTCGCGTTTATCTACAATCCGGAAGAGAAGCTTAAGCATTAGGCTTCTCTTTTTTTGTATGGGGATATTTCGAAAAGTTTTTGGAGGTATCTTAGGTACATCCCCTGCCATAACTGAAATGTTAAACAAGCTTGGGACTATTCCTCATCTAAGTTAACCAGATTATCATTCGATTTATTTAAGAAAAATGAAATGAAATGATTAAATTTTAGTCAATAAAAGCTTCGAATTATTCACATTTTATAACTTACAACAAAAAGTGTGTAATGTTTTCTGACATAAACAAAGAAATCTTGCATTTATGGGAGTAAAATAAACGAATATTCAATTAATAAAGTATTGGAGAGATGAAAAGTGAAAATATCTGAATTGAAAAAAAGCGGTCATGCTCCGTCATTATTAGCTTCATTCCTTTATTTTGATATCAGTTTTATGATTTGGGTATTATTGGGTGCACTAGGTGTCTATATTACAAGGGATTTCGGGCTTTCCCCAGCTGAAAAAGGCTTGATTGTAGCTATTCCGATTTTGGGAGGCTCGTTTTTTCGAATCGTCCTTGGTTTTTTGACTGATCGCATCGGTCCGCGGAAAACAGCGATCGGCGGGATGCTTGTTACGATGATTCCGCTTTTTTGGGGGTGGTTATTCGGAGAAACTTTAGCCGAGCTTTATTTAATTGGGATTTTGCTCGGAGTGGCAGGTGCAAGTTTTGCTGCAGCACTTCCTATGGCTAGCCGCTGGTACCCCCCGCATTTGCAGGGTCTGGCGATGGGCATTGCGGGAGCCGGTAATAGCGGAACTCTTTTTGCGACATTGTTTGGTCCGCGTATTGCAGAGTCTCTTGGCTGGCATAACGTTATGGGATTGGCATTGATTCCTTTAACCATCGTGTTTGTCATTTATATTTTAATCGCAAAAGACGCACCATCTCAACCGCCTGCAAAACCACTCAAGGAATATTTCAACGTATTTAGAATAAGGGATACATGGTATTTCTGTATTCTTTACAGTGTGACTTTTGGAGGGTTTGTCGGGTTTACTAGCTTTTTAAGCATCTTTTTTGTTGATGAGTATGGGTTAACACGAATAAGGGCTGGCGAATTTGTTACATTATGTGTCATCGCCGGAAGCTTCTTTCGTCCCGTCGGAGGGTATATTGCCGATAAAATGGGTGGAGTTAAGTTGCTTATGTTTTTATTTATCGGACTCACATTATGTATGTTTGGGATTAGTTTTCTTTATTCCCTTACTGTCGTTACGATCCTGCTGTTCATCGGAATGCTATTTCTTGGTATGGGCAACGGGGCTGTCTTTCAGTTAGTTCCACAGCGATTTTCTAAAGAAATTGGTTTTATCACAGGAATTGTAGGTGCTGCCGGAGGTGTTGGCGGTTTCTTGGTTCCAAACATACTAGGATCGTTAAAACAGATTACTGGCACATATTCTACAGGATTTTTAGTATTTTCCGCAGTTGGAATCGTGGCGTTGCTTATCCTGGGTCTAGCTCAGCTTTCATGGAGAAAAACGTGGGTACTCGGAAAAAGTTCCGTTAAGATCTAGATCTTTGTTTACTGGTTATATTGGCTTGATACAGTACTTGTTTGGGGGGATAAAATGTTTAAACAAAAACTTGTCCTTATAGGAAACGGAATGGCGGGATTACGCTGTGTTGAGTCAATTATCAGGAATGATCCGGCTGCTTTCGAGATTACTATTTTCGGCAGTGAACCACACGTCAACTATAACCGAATCTTATTGTCGACTGTGCTCCAAGGCCACACTTCTTTTGAAGATATTACGATAAATGATCGAAACTGGTATGCAAAGAATAAAATCCAATTGTTCACAGGGGAAACGGTTGTAAAAATAGATAAAGAGACTCGGAAGATAAAAACGGACAAAGAACGGGAAGTTTACTACGATAAGCTGATAATTGCCACAGGTTCTGTCCCGTTTATTCTTCCTGTTACCGGAGTTGATAAAGAAGGCGTCATTGCTTTTCGGACGATTGAAGATTGCCAAAAGATGATTGAAACTTCACGCAAACATAAAAAAGCAATCGTCATCGGAGGCGGTTTATTAGGTTTAGAAGCAGCGAGAGGGCTGTTAAACCTCGGGATGGATGTACATGTCGTTCATATTGCTGACCATTTAATGGAAAGGCAGCTTGATTCAAAGGCATCACTTTTGCTGCAAAAAGAGTTGGAAAATCAGGGAATGAACTTTCTTTTAAAAAAGGAAACACAGGAGATAATCGGCAATGAACGTGTAGAGCGCGTCCGTTTTAAAGATGGAACGGAGCTGGAAGCAGATTTAGTCGTTATGGCTGTGGGAGTCAGACCGAATATTCAGTTGGCCAAAGAAAGCGGAATGGATACAAATCGTGCCATTATTGTAAACGACTATTTAGAAACGAGCATCCCGAATATTTATGCGGTTGGTGAATGTGCTGAACATCAAGGCATTGTTTATGGACTGGTGAAACCTCTATATGAACAAGGTGAAGTGCTGGCAAAGCATATTTGTGAGATGAAATGCAACGGATACCAAGGCTCGGTCCTGTCGACCCAGTTAAAAATATCAGGAGTTGAGTTATTTTCTGTTGGAGATTTCCGTGGTGATGAAACAACGAAATCAATCACAACTATTGATGAGTTAGATGGTGTTTATAAAAAAGTGGTTTTCCAAGGAAGAAAAATCATAGGTGCAGTTCTTTATGGAGATACAAACATCAGTTCACGATTACTCGATATGATTTTAAAGCGGAAAGAAGTATCGTCAGAGGAAAAGCGTGATTTGTTCCAATCACCAAGTACGGGAGAGGGAATTATCGCTTCGATGGCAAACCATGAAATCATTTGCCATTGTCATGCTGTTTCAAAAGGGGCAATCATTGAAGCGGTTCAAAAAAAGGGATTAACAACTGTGAAACAAGTTAAACAATGCACAAAAGCTTCCGGTTCTTGCGGTGGATGCAAGCCGGCAGTGACCGAGCTTTTGACCTATATTCAAAGTGATCTTTCTACTCCGGCTGAGAAACAAACTGCGTTTTGCTCATGTACGGCATTGACGGAAGATGAAGTCGTGTATAAAATGCAGCTCCAAGACTTAACAACTGTCGAAGAAGCGATGGATGTTCTTGAATGGGGAAATGCCGGAGGTTGTTCAACTTGCCGGCCGGCCCTTAGCTATTATTTAGGGATGATTCATCCAGAATACGAGATCAGACAGCAAACCCTCTTCATAAATGAAAAAAAGAATGCAACCGTTCAAAGTGATAATCGATACTCTGTTATCCCGCAAATGTACGGTGGGATGACAAATGCTAAAGACTTGCGAAAAATTGCAAATGTTGCAGACAAATATGATATTTCTCAGGTGGCGGTAACAAGCGAACAAAGGATTCATTTAATGGGTGTAAAAAAAGAAGACCTTTCAGGTGTGTGGGCTGATTTAGACATGCCGTTAAGTTCAAAATATGGTAACACCGTTCAAAACGTCAAAACATGTATCGGTGAGAATGTTTGCTCTTGTGAAAAACAGCAATCCCTTTTACTTGCTGTTGATTTGGAAAAAAGATTGGAGCATGTATCAGCACCTTATCGTATTAAGTTGGGCATATCCGCTTGTATGCATAATGGTGCAGGATCAACAACGAAAGATATAGGTGTTATGCGCGTTGACAGGGGCTGGGAAATATATGTGGGCGGAAGCAGCGGGCGTAATGTTCGTGCCGGTGAACTGTTATGTATAGCCGGGACAAATGATGAAGCAATTGAAATCATCATCGGATTTATTCAATATTATCGTGAAACAGCCAATTACTTAGAGCGGACTTGGCAATGGATTGAACGAGTGGGTTTAATTCATGTTAGAGAAGTTTTGTTTGATAATGAACTTAGTCAGCAACTATCTCAACGATTGGAAATGGCGTAGATCGGAGAATGAACGAAGTGGAAGCCTTTAGATAAACAGATAAACGTATGTTCCACAAGAAATCAATGAGTAAAGGGTGAGGAGCCTTGACTGAATTATTATTAAAGTATTTCCGGACGAAGCAACAAGAGGTCCAATCAGAAAAACGATATGAAACACAATGTCCATTTTGCAGTATGCAATGTAAGATGCAGCTGTTGGAACAAAAAATAGTAACAAGAAAAAAGTATATGACGATTGGAAAAGATAATCCAACCTCAGAGGGGCGCTTATGCATTAAAGGAATGAATGCACACCAACATGCATTGCATAACGACAGAATTAAATACCCATTACTTAAAAAAAATGGTGAATTTATTCGAATATCTTGGGAGGAGGCATTACATCACATTAAAGAGAATTTCACAAGAATTCAAGCGGAAGATGGTGTAAATGCATTATCTGTATATGGGAGTGCATCCATTTCAAATGAAGAAGCATATTTGCTTGGGAAATTTGCAAGAGTAGCTTTAAAAACAAAGTATATAGATTATAATGGCCGTTTGTGCATGTCCGCAGCTGCTTCGGCAGCAAGCCAAACGTTTGGTTTGGACAGGGGTCTTACCAACAGCTTATCAGAGGTTCCGTTCACAAAGTGCATTATCTTGGCGGGCACGAATATTGCGGAGTGCCAGCCGACAATCATGCCTTACTTTGAGAAAGCGAAACAAAATGGGGCATATATCATTGCTGTAGATCCAAGAGAAACAGCAACAACAAAAATGGCCGACTTACATCTAAAAGTAAAACCGGGGATGGATGCCGCCTTGGCAAATGGCTTATTGAAAGTGATCATTGAAGAAGGTTTTACTGATGAAGCATTTATCCGGGACCGTGCAAATGGCTACAACGAAGTTAAAGAGTATGTTACATCTTTAAAGTTGGAGGAAATAGCAGAAATGACAGGGGTGCCTAGCGACCAAATTCAAAAAGCGGCTGCAATGTTCGGGAAAGAAGAATCAGGAATGATTTTTACAGCAAGGGGAGTTGAGCAGCAAACAGATGGTTCGGCCGCTGTTCGTAATTTTCTTAATATTCTAATTGTTACAGGAAAAATCGGAAAAGTGAATTCGGGTTATGGAGCTATCACTGGACAGGGAAATGGGCAGGGAGCAAGAGAACATGGCCAAAAGGCAGACCAGCTTCCGGGGTATCGTATGATTGAAAATGAGGAACATAGATTACATATGGCAAAAATATGGGGAATCGATGAGGCTGATTTGCCGCGTAAAGGAGTATCGGCATACGAAATGATAGAGAAAATCAATGAAGGTGAAATTACCGGCATGTTTTTAATGTGTTCCAATCCAATTGTTTCAAATCCCAATGCTAACTTTGTCAAAAGGGCTTTGAAGAAATTGAAGTTTCTTGTCGCAGTAGATATGTTCGTTTCTGAAACTGCTAGATTGGCTGATTTGATTTTACCTACTTCGTCTTATTTAGAGGATGAAGGAACGATGACAAATTTAGAAGGACGGGTAACGCTGCGGGAAGCCAGTTTTTCATCGCCTGGAGAAGTGAAGCATGATTGGCAAATCATTTGTGATATAGCAAAAGCTCTTGGAAAAGGAGAGCATTTTCCCTTTCAATCTGCGAAAGAGATTTTCGAAGAATTAAGAGTGGCGAGCCGCGGGGGGACCGCTGATTATTATGGTATAACGTATGATCGATTAAGAAAAGAAGGAGGCATATTATGGCCATGCCCAACCATTGACCATAAAGGGACAAAAAGGTTATTCGAAACGTCTTTTGCCCACCCGGATGGGAAGGCGGCCATGGTTGTGGTTAATAATGTGCCTCATGTTCCAAAAGAACAGCCATGTACTGATTTTCCACTCTATTTAACAACAGGACGAATTATGTCTCATTATTTAACAGGAGTACAAACGAGAAAAAGCTCATCATTAGCCGCAAGAAATTTTGAATCATATATGGAAATCCATCCGGAAACAGCGAAGAAATATAATATTCCAGACCAGACTTTGGTGAAAATCGAATCAAGGCGGGGAAGTATTGTTGTAAGGAGCAAATGGTCAGCAACCATTCGTCATGATACTATATTCGTTCCTTTTCATTGGGCAGACTCACAAAATGTCAATCGCCTCGTTTCACAGGATTTAGACCCGACATGCAAAATGCCTGGCTTTAAAGTCAGTGCTGTAAAAGTACATCCTATAGTTGAGTTAACGTCTCGTTAAGGGAGACTTTCTTCCCGTGCATCATCATGTTTTTTTGGTTCAATCATAATTGAACAGCAGAGCCTAATTACAAAGAGCTTTCATAATAAAACAACAAAGGGGAAAAAGGATAGAAAAAGGTAAGGTCTATTTCGTTGGTGCCGGACCTGGTGATCCGGACTTAATTACTGTCAAGGCAATCAAATGCATCGTAGAAGCGGATGTCATCTTGTATGACCGATTAGTAAATCGTGAATTGCTTTAATAAGGTAAACCTGAGACTGAATACATTTATTGCGGTTAAGCGCCTGGTAAACATTGTGTCCCCAAAAAGGACATTCACCAATTGTTAATTAGTAAATCATTAGAGGGAAAAACGATAGTTCGTCAAAAAGGGGGAGATCCTTCGCGATTGTCACAGGACACGGCGTGACCGGCAAACCTGAAAACATCAACTGCATCATTTGGCACATGGTGCTGACACCATTGCTATTTGTATGGGTATTAAAAACCTTCCATCTATCAGTATACAATTACGATCCTGCGGAAAGAAGCCTGAAACTTCCATTGCTGTCATTGAACAAGGAATCAACGAACTTTCACAGGAAAAATCGATTCAATAGTGGAGATTGTTGCAAGAGAGCAGATTGCCAATCCCGCCATGATTGTAATAGGAGAAGTGGTGAATTTATCCGAAAAGTTATCATGGTTTTCAGAGAAGACAAAAGATAAGGAGTTCGCTTAGAAGAGAAAAATTAGCTAGAAAACTTTTATTGTAAAGAAAATGAAAAACTGGACATGACAGTCATCATGTCCAGTTCAATCATGTTAACAGCTATTTATTAAATGTAAGGTGAATTTGTTATCTGGCTAATCGAAATTTGGACAGTTAAGGTATCTAGTGAATCGGCTAATAATTGCGGTTACTTAGTGAAAATCAATTACGTAATCCAAAGTGTGCATTTAATTGGCCCTGCAGCATTTTTTTTCGCATTTTTTCCTGTTCAATTCTTCTGTTCTCTTTTAATTTTTCCTGCCTAATTTCATTGGTTTGCACTCCATCCTCTATTTTATCGGCAATTTCCACTAATGCCTTGACGTCGGAAAAAGAGTATTTACGGTTCCCCCCGTTAGATCTTTCGGGGAAAACGAGTTTTCTTTCTTCATAGTACCGGATTTGTCTATCGGATAGTCCGGTTAATTCTCTGACCACCCCTATGGAAATTACTTTTCTGTCTAAATAAGATTCTTTTTGCTGGTCGATGAAAATCACCTCATTTTGGATTTACGCTAATTCAATAAGGATATTATATCCTAATTTTCTGAAAATTTGTAATAAAAACTAACATTAATTATTATTTCTTAAAAACTATGTAAGATTTTATAACACATTTGTGGCAATGAAAAATGACGTCACCTATAATCAAACCTATCATCCTTTCAAAAAAACCTTATTGGAGGACAAAACATGGCTAAGCAGAAATTGGCACTCATTGGGAATGGTATGGCTGGAGTAAGATGTATAGAAGAAATTTTGAAAATTCAACCGGAAAGGTTTGAGGTGACTGTCTTCGGAAGTGAGCCGCATCCGAATTATGATCGAATCCAACTATCGAATGTATTGCAAGGGGCTACGACGATAGATGATATTACAATAAATGATTGGAACTGGTACAAAGAGAACAATATTACACTTTTTTCAGGTGAAACAGTCACGAACATCGATACCACTAAGCAAATCATATATTCAGATGCAAATCGTGAAGTCGCATATGATCGATTAATTATAGCTACCGGTTCAATCCCTTTCATTCTACCGATAAAGGGAGCTGATAAAAAAGGAGTGACTGCCTTTCGAAATATTGAAGACTGCGAAAAAATGATTGAATATTCAAAAAATCATAAAAAGGCTGCAGTTATAGGTGGAGGATTACTGGGTCTTGAAGCAGCCAGGGGTCTTTTAAATCTAGGTATGCAGGTAGATGTTATTCACCTCTCGGATTATTTGATGAATAGGCAGTTAGATCCAGCAGCAGGAAAAATGCTGCAACGTGAACTTGAAAGCCAGGGAATGAATTTTTATCTTGGGAAACAAACCCAGGAGGTTTTAGGTGAAATTGATGTCAAAGGATTACGCTTTAGTGATGGAGAGGAAATCAGTGCAGATTTAGTGGTCATGGCAGTTGGAATAAAGCCAAATGTTGCAATGGCCCAAAATTGCGGCATACCTGTCAATCGAGGAATTATCGTGAATGATTATATGGAAACAAGAATCCCGAATATTTTTGCGGTTGGTGAATGTGCGGAACACCGTGAAATGGTATATGGTTTGGTTGCTCCCCTATTTGAACAGGGCAAAGTATTGGCCAAAAGGATTTGCGGTCTGGACGACAAAGCTTACGAGGGTTCAGTGCTTTCCACTAAGTTAAAAATATCTGGTGTTGATGTATTTTCGGCTGGAGAAATTTTCGAGGATGAACAAGCTAAATCAATCAAGGAATTTAATGAATGGAATGGCACTTACAAAAAAGTGATGATTCGAAATGGGAAAATTTCTGGTGCGGTATTATTCGGGGATACAAAGGAAAGCAATAACCTATTGAGCATGATCAATAAAAATGCCGAGATTTCCGAATATTTAAACGCTGGAACAAGTGAACCCAATGTTAGTCTTGTCGCTGCGATGTCAAATGAGGAAATCATCTGTGGTTGTAATGGTGTAACGAAGGGCGATATTATGACGGCTATCGAATCTAATGGGTTAACGAGTATTGAGGAAGTAAAGGGCTGCACAAGTGCTTCGAGATCATGCGGAGGATGTAAGCCATTAGTCGGTGATATTCTCGAGCTGACATTAGGCGCTGAATTCAGTAAGTCAAACAAGAAGGAATCCATATGCACGTGCACCACATTATCCAGAGATGAGGTTGTTGCTGAAATACGTGAAAAAAACCTGACCCATACTCGGGAAGTCATGAATGTTCTCGGCTGGAATACAAGTGATGGTTGCTCGAAGTGTAAACCGGCACTGAACTATTACTTAGGCATGATCCATCCTGTTGAATATGAAGATGAAAAAGAATCCCGCTATGTCAATGAAAGGCTACATGCAAATATTCAAAAGGATGGTACATTTTCTGTTGTGCCAAGAATGTATGGCGGCGTCACTAATCCTGATCAATTACGGAAAATAGCAAATGTTGCTGATAAGTATAATGTTAAGTTACTTAAGGTTACAGGCGGGCAAAGAATAGATTTGTTCGGCGTTGAAAAAGAAGACCTTCCAAAAGTATGGGCAGACCTGGATATGCCTTCTGGATATGCTTATGGAAAAACCCTTCGAACTGTGAAAACATGCGTCGGTGAAAACTTTTGCCGCTTTGGCACCCAAGATTCAATTGGGCTGGGCATTGCCCTGGAGAAAAAATTTGAACGTGTAGGCACGCCGCATAAGGTGAAGATGGCTGTGTCGGCATGTCCTCGTAATTGTGCTGAATCCGGTATCAAAGATCTTGGTGTTGTCGGTGTGGACGGTGCATGGGAAATTTATATTGGCGGTAACGGCGGAACCCATTTAAGAGCTGCTGAATTATTATGCAAAGTGAAAACAAGTGATGAGGTAATTGAAATTACCGGTGCATACATCCAACATTATCGCGAGACTGCCAATTATTTAGAAAGAACATCTGTCTGGGTTGAGCGTGTAGGGTTCGATACCATTAAGGCGATTATTGTTGATAAGCAAAAAAGGAGTGAGCTTAATCAACGCTTGGATGAGGCCTTATCCGTTTTGCAAGAACCGTGGAAAGAAATCATTGAGAGCAATGCAATCCAAACCGGTTTATTTCAAAAAGTGAAAATTCCAGCTATATCAAATAAATGAATATGGGGGTAGCCTAAATGGGAAAAACTCTTCAAAAGATAAAGGTTTCAACAGTAAATGAGATGCCAAAAAACCTGGGGAAAACAGTAACCATAGGCTCTCATGAAATTGCTCTTTTTCATTTGGCAAATGGTGAATTCCGGGCCATTGAAAATCGTTGCCCACATAAAGGTGGGGTTCTGGTGGAAGGAATTGTGAGCGGTGATCACGTCTTTTGCCCGATGCATGACTGGAAAATCAGTGTCAAGAATGGAGCAGTCCAAAAACCTGATAATGGTTGCGTTAAGACATTTAATGTTGAAATAGAAGATGATAATGTTTATATTGTTTTATAACCAGCTGCTCTGGATAGTCTCTTAGACTATCCATTTTTTCATTTTAAGAGGCATGAATGGAATTAACATGATTTAATTGATAAATTTTTCCAAAGGCAATATACTTTCTAGTAAAGGAATGCCTTTATTAAAACGAATGTATGTAAGCGGTTTTGATGAACAAATGAATAAAGTTATAGGGGAAAGGTTGGCGTTTTTATGAACAAATTATCTGTTGGTGTTTTTACCTTTATGCTGTATTTTGTTCCTTTATCAAATACACCTGGAATGGCAGAAGTAAAACCAGATTACAAGCTTTATGTAATGGCCCCATTGGGTGAAATAACAGATTGGGAGGCATTTGAAGCCCAATTATCTCAGTTGAAGGAAAATGGAGTATATGCAATAACGACAGATATTTGGTGGGGATTAGTCGAGAGTAAAAAAGATAATCAATTTGATTGGACTTATTATAAAAAATACGCGGAAGCCGTGAAAACATCCGGTTTAAAATGGGTGCCCATCTTGTCTACTCATCAATGTGGCGGTAATGTGGGGGATGATTGCAACTATCCCATCCCGAGTTGGCTCTGGAATGAAGACACTCTAGAAAACATGGCATTCAAGAGTGAAAGTGGTTTCTGGAATAAGGAAGTACTTGCTCCTTGGTGGGAAGGTACAGCCGGTCAATACAACGAATTGTATAAATCCTTTGCAGTGAACTTTGCTGATAAGAAGGATTTAATAGCTAAAATATACTTAAGTGCAGGGCCAGCTGGGGAACTAAGATATCCCTCCTATCAAAATGCTGATGGTTGGGATTATCCTGAAAGGGGACAGATTCAAGCTTATACAGAAGGAGCGAAACGGGATTTCAGGCTTACCATGAAAGAAAAATATTCCACGATAAAAAAATTAAATGCTGCCTGGGGCAAAACGTATAAAAACTGGAATGAGATTCAGCCGCCAGGAAATGGGGATGAATTTTTCACCAGGGCCGGAGCAATCGACACCCAATTTGGCCATGACTTTATGCAGTGGTACCAAGGGGCACTCGAAAAGCATCTTGCAAAAATCTCGAAATTTGCCCATAAACATTTTGATGAAGTCTTTAGTGTGCCAATTGGAGCTAAAATCTCAGGAGTACACTGGAAAATGAATGATCCAGTACTGCCGCATTCAGCAGAGTATAGTGCAGGGTACTATAATTACTCCCAATTACTGAATCAATTTAAGAAATCGAATATGGCCCTTACGTTCACCTGTTTGGAAATGGGAGATCAAGACGCACATACTGCCCCATCCTATAGTGCTCCTAAAACGTTGGTGACCCATATTGCCTCTTTAGCCAATGAAAAGGGAATATCCTTAAACGGGGAAAACGCACTCCCGTTGATCAATAATGAAGCGGGCTTTGACAATATAGCAGAAATGCTTTTTAACCATGGTTTTGAGGGATTTACCTTGCTAAGGATGTCCTATTTATTCGACGATGAAGGAAATCCAACAAATGAGTTCAGGATGATGGCTGATAAATTGGAAGGCATGTCCATTCCAGTTGCATTCACAGTTGAAAATGTACCTGCCACACATGGAGTTTACTTAATTGGGGATAGAGGGGAAATCGGCAGGTGGAATCCTGAGGATTATGAATATAAACTCACCCAAAGCAAAGAAGGCAGCTGGAGTGGAACATTTCTTTTAGCCGCAAATCGATTTTATGAATTCAAGTTCGTCCTAAAAGATGAAAATGGCAATATCACTTGGCAAGATGGGGAGAATAATAGTTATAAAACTCCTTTGAATGGAGAGGGAAACTATAAAACTTCATGGTAGATGAGGACATGGTGTCTTTCATTTTGCAAGCCTAATGGTTTTTATCTAAATATTTAAAACCCTTTAAAAAACATTCCAGATGATTTCAGAAATCCGTTCCCTTTGCGCCGACTGTCTGCCAAGCCACATCAAAGCAATCGGCTGAGGGGCTCGGCTAGCCAGTTATTCGGCAGGAGTGTCGAAATTTCTTCAAACTATCCAGGGTTTCATCCATTTAAATAAGTAAAATAAGTTTACCTTGAGAACATGGTTGTGAGAGCTTTCCGAACCTTCATTAGTCGACAAAATGGTTTCTACCTGAATTTTTAATACAATATTGATTGGAGCTGGTGTTCGAGACTCCTGCGGGAAGGGCGATTCCAAGGAAGCCTCCACAGGAGAAAGACCGCCCTCGGAAAGCGAGTGCCTGAAGGCAAGCTTCAAATTTTACAGCATGACTAACTAAGTAGGACTTATGGGAAGAATATAAGGAATGGAAAGTCATCACAAGTTAGGGTCCTTGTATAAATCCTGACGTCAAGTATTCTGTAAATTTGCGTAATGACCGCAATATTTGGGGAAATATTTTTTAAGGCTTAAATGATCTGTACTTACATTAAATAAACATGTGACTATTATTGAACCAAACAACAAGATAGGGAGGAATTGATTCAAATGAAAACAATGATTACATGGACAGGGGAAATGGCCTTTTCTGGCACAACTCCGTCGGGGCATGAAATTAAGATGGATGCTGCCGAAGATGTAGGAGGAAAAAATAGCGGAGCAAGACCCACTGAGCTACTTCTGCATTCTCTTGCCGGGTGCACAGGCATTGATATTGTAATGATTTTAAAAAAGATGCGATTTGAAACAAAGGCCTTTCAAATAGAAATAGAAGGGGCACGATCGGAAAATCACCCTAAACGGTTTACCGATTTTCATATTCACTATTTATTGGAGGGTGATCTGCCTGAAGATAAAGTGGTCCGTGCAATTCAATTATCCAAAAATACGTACTGTTCAGTATATCACTCATTAAATGCCAACATTAAAATCAGCTATTCGATAAATGGTGTTAAAGGAAAACAAGAATTATGATGTAAAGGCTTTAACTAAAGAGTTGTTTATACATTTTTCATATGAGAAAAACAGCCTTCATTTCATAAGCAAATGGAGGCTATTTTCGACTGAAATGAAAATCCTTGTTTCACGGATAATCATCTATACCAAAACGTGCATTCTCAGAAAAATAACCCCTCTACATGTTAATCCTAAAGTCGTATTCTAAAAAAATCATTCTCGAATTTATTTTCAAGGTAACATAACTCCATTTTTCGGAAGGAAAGGGTTTATTTAGTCAGCAAGTAATCAAAATGTAATGGTTTGTCATTGTAATGCCCTTGATGTTAGGAGTTTATCCATATAAACTTTAGATACTATTGAGGAGTGGTTAAGTTGAAAGAGATAACAATTGACAAATTAATTTTTAAAAATCATTTATCGATGATTGAACAATATTCATTGAAAGATTTCATGTTTAAGTGGCTTGGCAGCCCCGAAGAAGGATTAGATGATCTTCTTCCGCTTACATACACAAATGAAGTTTTTGCAAAAATGGAAACGACATTGGAGACAAAAATAAAGATCCACGAAGAAGAAACCTTCAGATATGTCACCATTACGGAAGATAATCAAATTGTAATAGGGGGCTTAGACTCGAATCAAGAGTTAAAGTTTAGAATTGTGTCCCTGGAGGAGCGTTTGAAAAGCTACTAAAACTTTAGGCTTATCATTGTAAACTTTTCAGACTGAATCATATTTTCTGATAAATAATTAAGGCTGTTCCTTTTATTTAAGGAATGGCCTTTTTATTCTTTTCAAAAGTAGCGTCAAATATATTTAAATGATCATAACTGCACCCAAAGCAAAAGGAAAATCCATACCTTATGCCAGTTGAGCGAGTACTTCTTTAAACTCGCGATATTTTTGGATTAATTTAACAAAATATAAACGATTATTGATTTGTCTTAGTGTATTATAAAGTAATGAAGTCATTAAACACTTGGGGGGAATTGAGATGAGCGAGACGTTGGCAAGTTCAATAAAAACGCTTTTGAAAGAAACGTTTGAAGGACCGGGAAATGAAGGGAGCTATTATGCTGAATCAAAACCGAATACCGGGGTTTTTGGTACACTTGATGGCTTAACCGCAGAAGATGCTTCACGTTCCATAAACGGATCGACCATAGCGGCTCACTCAGACCACATACGGTATTATTTATGGGTGATTCGAACGATGATCAGTGGCACTGACTTTGAAAAAGATTGGGACGCAAGCTGGACCATTGCTACTGTTGATGAGGTGAAATGGGCTGAAATCAGAGAGGAATTACATAAAGAATATGTATCTCTTTTCGCAGAAATCGATACAATCGATTTAGGAAAATGGCTGACAAATGTAAATGCGACCATTGCCCACTCGGCTTATCATCTTGGAGCGTTACGGCAAATGATAAAAAACCTTGAAATAGAGAAATAATATAACATATTGATGGTTTGTAAACTGATTGGAGCGTAGGACACTCGCTTTCCGAAGGCAGTCCGCGCTCGGCGCTCTTTGGCGCCTGTGTTCTCCTTTCGACACGCTCTTTTCCCGTGGGAGTCTGGTACACGCGTTCCAATCAACTTTATTTGAAAAATTTAGATAGAAACCTTTTAGTCATAGTCGACAAGAGGGGTTCGAATAATCTCATTCCTAAGTTGAGGGTTTATAAAACCTGATTGTTTATTTTCATATACTTGAAAGAAGTCATTATTGATTCATACGTACGTCGTCCGAATCTCACGCCGTTATTGTTTGCCACTGTAATTCCTTCGCCTGTGTTTTGCTTATTTTTTATTTTCTTGCTCAGCCCATATGAAAGCAGAGTGAAAAATCGCTCCTTCTTAAATTCCCCAGTAACACCCATACCTCTGAATTTCCTACTATTAAAAATTGTCTCACTTTGTTGAAGTACCTTAATATCTGAGTTTAGATCTCGATTAATATACTTCCATTCGCGAATGAAACCATCTTAATCCCTATCCGTCTAGTGAATCAAGGAATAATATACGCCTTCGCGAATCATACCCAGATAAAAAAATCCACCCCTTTGCTTATCACTGAAGATATATCGTACTTCAATTCCAAAATCACTCTAAGCTGCCGTTCTGGATTTTGATCTTTTGTTGAAACACGTGCATGTCCAATATAAAAATAGCAATTTTTAATAGTGGAATGCACTTTAATTAACGGGGGAAATGGGGTTGTAAAAGGATTTAAAAATATACTTGATGATAGAAGAATAAAACAAATACCGTATGTCAATAATGAAATTGACACGACACCGATTGGTGTCATATAATAAAAGACACCAATCAGTGTCCAATTAAAAAGGGGGGGTGATTTTGAACGAGAAAATTCAAGAGCGTGATATATATGCAGCCATCGCTGACCCATCAAGACGTAAATTGTTACGTTTGTTGGCGGACGTGGAAGAATTGCCACTCAATGAGTTGACTATACATTTTGAAATGGGCCGTACTGCGGTTTCAAAGCATTTGACAATCCTTAAAGAGGCTGGTCTCGTAATCAGCAGAAAGGTCGGCAGGGAAACGCGTTATCGGCTGAATGCTGCCCCGTTGAAAGAAATTGAGGATTGGGTATCGTTTTACAGGAAGTTCTGGAATGAAAGAATATTACTTTTAAACCAAATATTAGAGGAGGAACAAAAAATGAGTTTAACAGTATCACAAGATTTTAATTTTAAGAGCCCGATCGAGAAGGTATGGCTTGCCCTAACGGATGCAAATACTCTTGCGAAATGGGTAATGGCTAATGATATCAAACCAATCGTCGGTCATAAATTTCAGTTTCGGAATGAACAGTGGAATTTAATTATTGATTCCGAAGTTCTTGAAGTGGAAGAGCCTTATAAGTTATCTTACACTTGGGTAAGTGGTGGGGTAAACACTACAGTTACATGGACACTAAAGCACGAAGATGGAACAACCTACTTAAATCTTGAACAAACAGGGTTCGAAAAAGAAGATCAAGCGTTCAATGGTGCGAAATATGGTTGGGCAAGTATGGGCGAAGAACTTAAAAAAGTGTTAGAGGCATTGTAAGACCAAACCTCTGAACCTGTTTTTAAGTATTTTAGCTAATGTAAAGGAAAAAGCAAACCGCTCGGAAAGAGGAGTGTTCCGTGATGACAAATAGTAGAATGAATCCTAAGGTTGATGAATTTTTAGGTAAAGCTAAAAATTGGAAGGAAGAATACGAAACGTTAAGAAATATCGTTCTTGACTGTGAGCTGACCGAAGAATTTAAGTGGATGCATCCTTGTTATACGTTTGAGAAAAAAAACATAGTTTTAATACATGGATTTAAAGAATATTGTGCGCTTCTGTTTCACAAAGGTGCCTTGTTACAGGATCCCCATGGGATTCTCATCCAACAAACGGAGAATGTACAGGGAGCGCGCCAGATTCGGTTCACCAATGTTCAAGAAATAGTGGCAACGGAATCCATTCTGAAAGCCTATATTCATGAAGCCATTGAAGTTGAAAAAGCCGGTTTGGAAGTGAATTTTAAAAAGACAGAATTCATCATTCCTGAAGAGCTTCAAAACAAATTCGATGAAATCCCTGCCTTGAAAACAGCTTTTGAAGCATTGACACCAGGACGGCAAAGAGCATACCTTCTTCATTTTTCTCAACCAAAACAATCCAAAACTCGAGAGTCGAGAGTTGAAAAATGTATGCAGAATATTCTCAATGGAAAGGGATTAAAGGATTAGTATATCGATGAGAAAATAAATGAATCAAGTTTAAGATATTTCCTCAATATACGTACTCTCGACTTCCCTTTTTGGATTGCAGTATCCACTCATCTAATATGGAAAACACCAAAAGTGTACCCTTGGCTTTTTGCTGAAAGGTACACTTTTCTTGAATAAGGTTTAAGGTAATACACTTTTAAAGCGTCGCTCATAATTTTTCCCGAACGTTGAGAAATGAGGTACTTTATCATGGTAACCATAGCCTAAAACGAACGGTAAGCCCTATTTGTTTTAGCTTCTTCCATCGTTTTACGCATGGAACGAATACCAAAGGTTATGGATTGAATGTCAGTTAAATTAAATTAACTGGATCAATACTTGGGCGTCTTACCTGTGAATACATATCTTTCGCCAAGTCATAAATGAAAGTAAAGTCATTGGAAGCTTAATTTTACGAACCAAATGATTCGCCGACATCAGTTGATCTAAAGTAATCATTTCAAGTTGATCTCGATGAATAAAATTATGTTTCGAAAGCATCCTCATCACCTCAAGTTTTAATCGCTCTATTTTAAAACAAAAAAAATGAGGCAACAGGAGTTCTATCAAAATTTTTAACATAGTTGATTGGAGCGGGTACCTGAATTGAAAATCAACCCCCAAATATGTATAAGCCAAAAAAAACTGCAGCCAAACTCGATTTTCATCGAGTTTGGCTGCAGTCTGCCTTCTTATTAATTAAAATAAATAGTCTATTCCAATACCTAAACCTCAGCAAAACTTGCTGGGGGTATATGTATTTGGTAAGACAGAATCATACACTTTTTGTAGGAAATTGTTAGATTGTGTCAAGATTTCTTAGCATTTTAAAGGGTTCAAGCCTTGATTGGAGAAGTATATTATCATGGAGTATTAACCGAGAAACACTGACTGCAAGGATTTTGACACAGAAGGAGGGTTCTTTAATTAAAAAGCAGCTGTTTAAACTAAGTATATTTTGCTTGATAGTCTTTGTTCAATCGCTTTGGTCTCCCGCTGTTTTTGCTGAACAAAAGACTTTTATAATTGCTGGAGAACGTGCTCTTCCTCCATTTTCATTTGAAAATGAAGCTGGTGAGCTTACAGGCATCAATATTGATTTAATGGAGGAAATAGCAAAATATAATGGCTTAGATTTCAAATATATTCCGATGAGGATGGAAGAAGCCGAAAAAGCCTTAAGTAACGGGACAATTGATGCAATTGTTGGAAGTACCTATAATACCGAAAAAGATAACCAACTTGATTTCACTCAATCCTATTTTACAATGTCCCAATCCATAATCATTCCTAGTAATAAGAAGCAGGAAATTCATACGTTAACGGATCTACGTGATTCACATGTTGTCCTTGACCATACCACTCCAGTAATCAGTACTTTTCTCAATATGAGGAATACAAATTTAACGACCGTTTCGAATCAATACTCGGGTATTTTAACCTTATTGAACAACCGTGCAGATGTATTCATCGGAAACAAATGGACTGCTGATTTCTATTTGAAAAAGTTCCGCCAAGAAAAGAATTACATCATTCTTGATGAAGTCATTGAACCGGCGGATTATACGATTGCAGTAAAAAAAGGGAATCAATCCCTTCTTTTCATGATGGATAATACACTCACTGAACTTAAAGCAAATCGAAATATCAATGGGATAATTGATAAATGGGTCATGCCACAATCCAATCAAAAAATTGCCAGGCTGGAGCAATTCATATTCTGGTTGATCATCAGCTTAACTGCAGTAGCCCTTATCCTTCTAATCATTTACATATGGAATCAAAAACTAAAAAAATCCGTTCATAACCAGACGTTAAAATTACATTTATTAAATAAGGATTTAGAGAAACAAAAGCAAAACATCGCTAACGCTGAAGCATTCAAAGATCAAATCTTAAACAATATCAATAATGGAATCATTACATTCGATCTCGATTTCATGATTACCAGCTGCAATGCAAAGGCATCGGACATTCTCAACATTTCCAAGGAAATGATTCTGAATTTTATGAATCATTCGCAATTAATGAAGAATTTCGAAGCTTTACATCAAGAACAAAGTGAGAATAATCGTACGGGTTCTTTTCGAATCTTGGTACTTAATGAGGAAAATGAACAGAAGGTGATATCATATTCGATGCATAAGATGTTCAATTCTGAAGATATACAAACCGGATACTTGCTTTCCATGAGTGATGAAACGGAAAAGAAAACATTAGAGAAAAAGTTGGTCACACAAGAAAAGCTTCACGCTCTTGGTCAACTAGTTGCAGGTGTCGCACATGAAATAAGGAATCCTTTGACATCGATTAAAACATTCATTGATTTACTTCCGAGTAAGTATGATAATCGTCAATTCCGACAAGTTCTAATGGAGCACTTGCCTACTGAAGTTAATCGTTTGAATGGGATTGTTACCGATTTAATTGAATATGCGCGTCCGCGTCCGCCAAATATAACAAATTGCCACGCTCATGAACTTATATCATTACTTGCTTTTCATAAGGTGACCATGGAAAAAAAACAAATAAATTTCGAGCAGACGATTGAAGAGGACCTTATTTTTTATATAGATTTACAACAAATTCAACAAGTACTTCTTAACTTGGTATTGAATTCGATTGATGCCGTTGAAGAAACAAAGGATAAGACCATTAAAATCACCATTGATAAAGAGAACGAAAAGACAGGGCGGATTACCATATCCGATACGGGAAAAGGGATGAAACAGGAAGATCTGAACCATATTTTCGAACCTTTTTTCACAAATAAAGAAAAGGGAGTCGGTTTGGGACTTACGTTATCGTATAGGCTCATTAAAGAAAATAACGGAGATATCCATGTGAAAAGTTATCCTAATTCAGGAACGAAATTCACCATTTTACTACCTTTACATATCGAATAGATGCCTGGAAAGAGGAGGAGTAATATGAAAATGCACGTATTGGTGATTGATGATGAACCTGCTATTTGCACCGCTCTTAGCTTTGCATTGGAAGATTCCTATCAAGTCGTGACAACTACTGACCCCGATGAGGGTCTTCTAAAGATTGACAATCAACACTTTGATATTGTGTTACTTGATTTAAGAATAGGAAATAGAAGTGGACTTGATGTCCTGCAGAAAATCAAACAAATCGCACCTAACGTAACGGTCATCATGATGACTGCCTATTCATCCATTGAAACTTCCATTGAGGCCATAAAAAAAGGCGCCTACTACTATATTGAAAAGCCAATTAATATAGAAGAGCTTTCTTTGCTCTTGATGAGGGCAGCCGAATTCAAACAGATGTCCAATCAATTGGAGACATTGCATGAAGAATTGGAGATTCAAAAGGGATTTGGTAACTTCCTTGGTAACAGCAGGGCGATGCAGCGTATTTTCTCAATGATCGAAAGAGTGAAAGATATTGATTCCAGTGTTCTTATCACGGGTGAAAGTGGTACTGGAAAGGAGCTTGTAGCCCGAAACATCCATACACTGGGAAGAAGGAAAAACAATCCCATGCAGATTGTCAATTGTGCAGCAATTCCTGAGATGCTGCTGGAATCTGAATTGTTTGGTTATGAGAAGGGGGCATTTTCCGGTGCAACTCAGAGGAAGGAAGGGAAATTCGTTGCTGCTGATGGAGGCATCCTTTTTCTCGATGAGATTAGTGAAATGCCCCTCCCACTTCAAGCCAAATTATTACGAGTATTGCAGGAACGGGAGGTGACGCCTCTTGGGTCCAATACAAAAATCTCATTGGATGTCCGTATTATAAGTGCAGCCAATAAAAACCTGGAGCAAATGGTGATGGAAGGCGAATTTAGGGAGGATTTGTATTTCAGGCTAAATGTCATTCCCATCTTGATGCCGCCTCTAAGAGATAGAAAAGAAGATTTACCGATCCTTATGGATTATTTTATAAAAAAGCATGCTAAGGATATGAATCGTGAAGATAAGACGTTTTCGGCAGCCGCACGTCGGATTTTACTAGATTATCATTATCCTGGGAATGTCCGTGAGCTTGGTAACATTATAGAATATGCCGTTGCCCTATCAAACTCGAAAAGAATGGAAGAAACAGACTTGCCGCAATATGTACAAGAACAAAAGTTCATTCTCCAGCCGGATGGCAATGAAGATGATTTTAACAGTTTTAGGATTCCGATTGGCATTTCCATGAAAGAGATAGAAGTAAAGGTCATAACGGCCACTCTTCAATACTGTAAAAACCATCGACAAAAAACAGCTCAAATCTTAAAAATTTCTGAAAGAAGCCTTCGTGATAAAATCAAGCTCATTTCAAAGGGAGAATAACAGGATTATCGTATTAATCGGCAATTTTTTCTGGGTAACCGGAAAAAATTGCCGGTTTATACTTGAATAACTTCCAAGAAATCGGCAGGATTTGCGTATTAAAGCTGAAAATCGACTTGGCATGATATTTGCATCTAAATTCATTAAGAAAGGAGGGCCACGATGAAGAATGGAGCACTCTTTATAAAAGTCGCTTTGTTATTTTGTTTCATGACAGGATGTTCTTTTATGAATGAGCAGCAGGAAATATCTACACCTGCTTCTACCTTGATTCAGAGTCAACTAACTTCTGAAGGACAGGATTTAAATAATAGGATGCTAATCATTGGAACTGGAGATATGACAGGTGTTTATTTTTCATTAGGACAAAGATTATCAAATATGTATGAAAAATATAATGGTGCTGTGTCAGGAACCCAGGTAACCGAAGCTTCCATCGAAAATACTGAATTAGTTAGCCGCCATCGGGCAGAAATTGGTTTTACCTCAGTGGATGTACTGGATTTGCCTGAAACGGATAAATCCAAGTTAAGAGCTTTAACGGCCTTATATTCCAATTATGTTCAAATTGTTACTGCTAAACAAAATGATATGGATTCCTTAGAAGATTTAGTTGGTAAACGCATTAGTGTGGGAACGGCAGGAAGCGGTACAAGGCTTATTGCAGAGCGGATACTGTTAGAATCTGATTTACCGACTGATCAATTGAATTTATCCTATCTTTCTTTTTCTCAATCCGCAGAAGCATTACGAAATGGTACCATTGATGCAGCTTTCTTTTCTTCGGGAATTCCGAATAATGAAATCGCTTTCATATCCAAGCAGATGGAGCTATCTTTCATTCCCATACCAGGAGATATCATTGAACGTCTTCAGAAACAATATGGAGTTTATACGGTTGATGAAATTCCCAGAGATACATACAGGGGAATGAAAACAGATGTCCAAACTATTTCAATTAAAAATGTCTTGGTAACCTACAAGGAAATGTCTGACACTCATGCATACATTCTAGTGAAAACATTATATGAACATCTGCCTGAACTGCAGCATACACATCCCGCTGCTTCTGATATTTCAATAGAGGAAGCAACCAAACAAGTTCCACTAGATTTTCATCCAGGAGCCATGAATTATTTTACCGAACAAGGAATTATTGAAAATCAATGAAAAACGGGAGGAAATGACTATGAAAAAACTGATGAGTCTATTATCAATAATAGTATTGATCGCTCTTGCGGGTTGTGGGAATCCCACTCCGCAAAAACCGGGGGAATCCGTACAAACGAGTGCAGGGGAAAAAGGAGAGAAGAAAATTACGATAGCCGGGAATGGCGGTGTCATTGAAAGTGCCATCCGGGATGTGATTGCACCAAAGTTCAAAGAAGAAACGGGAATCACTGTTAATTATATTTCCGGTTTATCAGGTGAAATCCTATCCAAAGTGGAATTACAGAAAAACGCTCCACAAATAGATGTTGCCCTTTTTGTTCCGGTTGATGTAATTCGCGCTAAGGAGAAGGAACTGATCGTACCGATTGATGAGTCCAATGTTCCCAATATGAAGTCTGTGGATCCACGTTTCATTCCGCTTGAAAAGGCGGCCGCGCCAGCATTCGGTTTAGTCATTGCACCAGCTTATAATACGGAAACCTTTAAAAAGAAAGGGTTAAAATCCATTGAATCATGGAATGATCTTGTCTCTCCTGAGTACGAGGGTAAAACGGCATTTTCAGATATTACAAATGATTGGGGCTTCAATACCCTTAATGGTCTAGCGATTTCAAACGGCGGGAGTACGGAAGATATGGAGCCAGGTCTAGAAAAGGCTAAAGATCTTGCAGCTTATTCCAATACTTTTTATAAAAACTCAACACAAATGATGCCAGCTGTCCAACAAGGAGCTGCTGACGTAACGGTCATGGGAAGCTATTCCATAGGCGAACTAGCCGTTTCAGGTATTCCCATTAAGATGGCCGTGCCTAAAGAAGGTGTACCGCTTCAAGCTTTTAGTGCTGGTCTCGTGAAAAATACGCCTAATAGCAAAGAAGCCCTTGAATTCATCAACTATGTAATCAGTGAAGAAGCGCAAGCGTTAATTTCCGAAAAAGGATTTTATCCGACGGTAGAGGGAATGAAAATTTCAGAAAAATATGAAGAGTCAATCGGCCTTAAAGAAAGTGATAAAACATTCAAACCTGATTTCGCCAAGTTTGCAGAGATCCGTGCCGAGGTGTCAGACAGATGGGCGAAAGAGGTTACTCCTGAATTAGGGAAAAAACTCAAATAAAAGGAGCGTGTTGATCACATGGAAGTATTAAAAAAAGAAGTGGAAATGAATAGGCAGCACCTGGAGGCAGTTCAGGGGACAGGATCAAATAAAAATGATGTAGAGATAAAAGGCGCGTTTAAACAATTTGGAGCGAATGTTGTCCTGAATGGCATCGACCTGGAGGTGAAACAAGGAGAGTTACTCACTCTTCTTGGGCCTTCAGGGTGCGGAAAGTCCACAACCTTGAACCTCATTGCAGGGTTCCTCGATGCAGATCGGGGCGAGGTTCATATTAAGGGCCATAATGTTACGAAGGTTCCGCCTTATAAGCGAGATTTAGGTATGGTTTTTCAAACTTATTCGCTTTTTCCTCATATGACAGTTTATGAAAATCTAAGTTTTGGCTTGAAACTGCGCAAGGTCGGTAAAGCTGAGCAAAAAAAGAAAATAAGTAAAGCGCTTGAATTAGTGAAAATGTCAGGATTGGAAAATCGTTATCCAAGGGAATTATCTGGAGGTCAGCGTCAGCGTGTTGCGATTTCCAGGGCACTTGTAGTGGAACCGGAGCTCCTTTTGCTTGACGAACCGCTTTCAAACCTTGATGCAAAGCTGCGCCATGAACTCAGGGCCGAAATAAAGCGTTTACAAAAGGAAATTGGCGTAACGACCATTTTTGTGACTCATGATCAAGAAGAAGCTCTTTCCATGTCTGATCGGGTCGTGGTCATGAATGCAGGGAAAATTGAACAAATCAGTACTCCGACTGAGATTTACAACCATCCCAAGACCGAATTCGTGTTTCAATTCATCGGGAAATCGAATTGTTTTGAAGGGAATGTGTCTGCTGTGGATAAGCGGAAAGTTTCAGTCAAGATCGGATCTAATATCACTCATGTCGATGCTAACAACATCATGGGAAATGATAGTGATTTGAAAACCGGTGATGAGGTGAAGCTTTATATTAGACCGGAAAAACTGCAAATTGTTTCTCTTGATGAAAAATCTGCCTCTCCATTGGATTTCCAACAAGCTAAGATCAGCCAAATTAACTATCTGGGTACCTCTTGGGAAATCAATGTTCTATTACATGGGAAAAGTATTCAAGTATTGACTTCCGCATTTGATTCATCATGGCAAAATGGAAGTGAGGTGTTAATTGGATGGAGCCCATCAGAAGTTATGCTAGTCAAGAAATAGAACAGGAGACGAATCCTATTGAACCGCAAAAGGAACCTAAAATCAAGAAAAGGAAAGTCTGGGTGCCGGGATTACTTCTTTTAACGCCGATTCTGCTTTTCATATTTGGTTTTTTTGTCATACCGATGTTATACATTTTATATTTAAGCTTCATCTCAACAGATAATCTTGGTGGAGCCGAGGCAGTTTATAGCTTAAAAAACTATACACAATTATTTACTGATAGCTATTACTTATCTTCTTTATGGCTGACAGTGAAGATCAGTTTATATTCGGTCTTGGTTGCTTTATTTCTTGGATATCCGGTAGCCTTGACGATGGCCAAAAGTTCAGCGCGGATCAGAGGGTATATTACTCTCTTGATCGTTTCACCGCTTTTGGTGAGTATAGTTGTCCGTAACTTTGGCTGGTACCTCTTGCTATTGCCTAACGGAACGATTAATCAAACCTTGATGGCCCTTGGCATAATAAATGCACCATTGAAACTATTGTTTTCGGAAATCGGAGTTGTGATAGGGCTTTCCAATGCATATCTTCCTTTCATGATCTTATCCATCGTTGCAAGTCTTTATAATATCGATCCTTCTCTGGATAAGGCAGGAGCGATACTTGGGGCAAGCCCATTCAGAAGGTTCTTTTCGATTACATTGCCGCTAAGTATCCCTGGTATCGTATCGGGCTGCATTCTCGTATTCAGTTTATCAATGAGTGCTTATGTTACGCCTGCACTAATGGGGGGAGCCAATGTGCCAGTGATGCCTGTTGTCATTTATGATCAAATAAATAACCTGCTGCATTGGACATTCGGATCTGCTCTTTCTTATATTCTATTAGCAACCACTGTCATATCAGTCGCCGTCTTTACCAGAGTATTTGAAAAAGGGAAATTCAAGGAGGTATTCCGATGATGAAAACGTTTGGCGGCCTTCGGATTGCCGTAGCCGTATTGGCCATTATCTATATCTTGATACCGCTCATTGTCGTTATTCCCGCTTCTTTTACAAGTGCCAATTATCCAAGTTTTCCGGCTGAAGGCTTCTCACTGCAATGGTATGCCAAGATCTTGGAGCGTCCTGAATTTTTGGAAGCCTTTTTGAACAGTGCGAAGTTCGCAGCATTAGCTGCCCTTTTCTCCGTCATATTCGGAACTTTAGGCGCCCTTGGCATCGCAAAGTATGATATTCCGGGTAAATCGTATATTACGGCCCTTTTAACTTCTCCATTAAGTGTACCGCAATTAGTCTTAGGGATAGCACTTTTAATGTACTTTACACCAATGATGCTTGCTGGAACCTCGACGGGATTTTTAATTGCCCATATCGTCATTTGCATACCATATGTTATGCGGCTCGTATTAACCGGTTTAAGTGGATTTGATTATAATCTCGAACGAGCTGCGGCGATACTTGGAGCGAATCCATTAACAGTATTCATGAAAGTGACTCTGCCGCTAATTGGATCAGCGGCCATCTCAGGGGGATTATTCGCATTTTTGACATCATTTGATAATGTAACGGTCTCTCTCTTTATGGTATCACCGGAAATGAGAACGCTGCCGATCGAAATATTCTCGCAAATGCAGGATGCCTACAATCCAATCGTTGCATCCGTGTCAAGCGTGGTTATTTTCATATCAGTCCTTCTAATCGTCATACTTGAAAAAATTCAAGGTGTCGGGAAAGTTTTTGGTGGTTCCCATCATACGAACGGTTAAAAATGAGAAGAATGATGTGACAAACAATCATGCTGGCTAAGTTCTGATATTACGAAGAAAACTCATCCAATCGTTCCATTCAAATGAGCCACACACCTTTTAGCAGCCAATAGTGGAGCCGTTAGGACAGGGACAGAGGGATTAACCTGCTTTGCGATATGTTCCATACTATATTGTGAAAGCAAAATCACTTCTGTCTTTCCATCCAATTGTTCCACCATCTTTTTAACCCGATCGTCATGTTCCTTTCTTTTTCCTTGTGATAATAAATGGATGATCCCGGGATCCACCACTGATTCGATCAAACAGTCAGGATTCTTATTTAATAAGTAATTTTGAAGGGCAATCGGCGTTTCTTTTACGGTTGATACCAGGCCGATGCTCGCATAATTAAGCGCTTCATCAAGCATGGCCTCATCTGAACGAAATAACTTTACGGGGTATAGAGGTTGTAAGATTGAAGTGACGTCATTAAAAGCAGAGCAAGTAAGTTGGATGCATGAAACATCAGATTCATAGGCTATATTCATTAATGCAGAAAAGCGTCGGATGATTTCCGGAGTCAACTTGCCGCTCTTTTCCATCAAGGCGAGAAGACCCGTGTCCATGAAATGAAGGAGTTCAATGTTCGGAGCAACAGTCCGAAAGGCCACTTCAATTGGTTGTAGTGCAGTTGTGGTTGCGTGAATCAGTGCGATTTTCAAAAAAACAGCCTCCTTTTTTCTTCATCATTATATCTAGCAGAATCATAAAATGCCATTATATTACATAAAAATAGTTCTTCTTCAATTTACTATTAAGAAAGGAAGTGAGAAGCATGGAGAAAGAAGCCCTGGACGACCTTAGGCAGGTAATTCCAGATGACAGAATGTTCCTTGATTTGGCAGAAAGGTATTGTTATAGCTATGACGCTTCTTTTGGGGAATATTTACCTGAAATCGTTATACAGCCAAAAAATGCGGGGGAAATCAGTGAAGTGATTAAATTGGCTAATACTCACAAAATTCCTGTTTACCCTAGAGGATCTGGAACTTCGCTAAGTGGCGGCCCTTTACCTGTAAAAGGGGGGATGGTTCTTGATATGACCCTTTTGCGGGATAAATTGATCATTGATCGGGAAAATATGCTTGCCATTGTCTCTCCAGGTGTAATTACGGCAAATATTCATAAAAAGGCTGAAGAAGCAGGCTTGTTTTATCCGCCGGATCCAAGCAGCTCCAATGTAGCCACTATAGGCGGGAATCTATTAGAAAACTCCAGCGGGCCAAAGGGGTTGAAATACGGAACGACAAAAGAATATGTGATAGGCCTGGAGGTGGTAACCCCTACCGGTGAAATCATTCGTACTGGCGGAAAGACCGTAAAAAATGTAACAGGGTATGATTTGACACGATTGATCGTGGGATCGGAAGGTACTCTGGGCATCGTTACTGAGGCAATCATCCGCTTAATACCAAAACCTCAATCTAAACAAACATTTGTCGCCCACTTCAGTCATTTGATAGATTCTGGCCATGCCATTACCAGCATTTTATCGTCAGGAATTCTGCCATCTGCCCTGGAATTGATGGATAATGCTTGCATCCGTGCTGTTGAAAGCTATCGGCCTTCCGGTTTGCCACTTCAGGCAGAAGCCATTTTGATCATAGAAATAGATGGTCACCCATTGGCGATTGAGGAAGAAATCAATAAATGCGCCGATATATGCAGGGCGGAGGGCGCTTCCTACGTCAAGATAGCGGAGACAGAAGAAGAACGACAAACGATTTGGAGTGCGCGTAAAATGGTCTCCCCGGCCATTACACAAATGGGACCTACAAAAATTTCTGAAGACGCAACCGTTCCGCGCAGTCAAATACCGGCGATGATGGAGAGATTAAACAATATCCGGGAGAAATACGGGTTGAACTTGGTTGTATTCGGCCATGCAGGGGATGGCAATTTACATCCGAATATCATTACTGATAGACGAAATATTACGGAAATGAAAAAAGTGGAGCTTGCAGTCAGTGAAATTTTTGAAGCAGCAATTGAACTAGGCGGAACGCTTTCCGGGGAACATGGTATCGGTACTTTAAAGTCACCATATATGGAAATGGAATTAGGTATAACAGGGGTGAATATGATGAAAAAAATAAAAGAAGCATGGGACCCCAATAATATCCTGAATCCAGGTAAGATTTTTCCTGATAAAGGCCAGACAAGGGTCGTGTTGGTTACATGAATCTATCGGTCAAAGCGAACGAGACAAATGCCGCGGTCCAAAATTTATATTCAGATGCATATGATTGGACAAACCAATGCGTAAAATGCGGTTACTGTTTACCGGCATGTCCTACATATGAATCAATGGGTGTAGAATCCGCCTCTCCACGCGGTCGAATCAATCTGGTGAAAATGGCAGCCGAAGGGAAAATAGATTTCCAAAAAGACTTGGCTGAACCGATCGACCTGTGCTTAGGCTGTCGTGCTTGTGAAACAGCTTGTCCTGTTGGTGTCCCATATGGACATATACTGGAAGCGGCAAAAGAAGCCATTGAAAACTCCCCATCAGCAACCCAAAAAAATAAAATGACCAAAATCAAAAAACTGGCATTGGTTCATCTTTTTCCCTATCCAAAACGGATGAACAGGATTGGAAGTGCAGTACATCTGTATCAAAAAACAGGCTTATCCAAGCTTATCCGGACATCGAATGTACTGCAAAGGGTTTCCCCAGCCCTTGCACATTTAGAACAAGCGCTTCCTGCCATCGAGCCGTCCTCCAAACGAATCCGGACAGGTACGAGAATGCCTGCAAAAGGGAAAACGAAATTAAAGGTGGCATTTTTTACTGGGTGTATCATGGATTCCATGATGTCACGAATAAACCGTCTTACCATCGAACTGCTCACCATAGCGGGATGTGAGGTCATTCTCCCTGAAAATCAGAATTGCTGCGGTGCACTGCATTCCCATCAAGGTGAAACAAAACAAGCGAAAGACTTGGCAAAGAGGAATATCCAAGCATTCATGCAAACAGATGCTGATGTCATTGTAAATAACGCAGGAGGCTGCGGTGCTTCGCTTCTTGAATATGGACATCTATTGGCAGATGAACACGAATGGGCTGGGGCGGCAAGGGCGTTTTCGGAAAAATCAAAAGATATCAGTCAAATTCTTCATCAATTGGGGCCGCTTCCCTTTACTGAAGAATGGCAAGGCATAGTATCTTATCAAGATTCATGTCATTTACGCAATGTTCAAAAGGTCCAAAAGGAACCTCGTTTACTATTGCAATCCATACCTGGAGTTTCTTATGTGGAAATGGAAGGGTTTGACCGTTGCTGTGCATCTGGAGGCATTTACAATCTTCTTCACTTTGATGAATCCATGAAAATTCTAGATGATAAAATGAAGAACTTAAAAGAAACGAAAGCGACAACCGTAGTGACGGTTAACCCTGGCTGCCAAATGCAAATGAGCATTGGCATTCAAAGGGAGGGGGCAGCAAACCAAATCAAAAGTATGCACCTTGTTGAATTACTTGCCAAGGCCTGCGGCTTGGATTGAAAGGATACTGAAACTCATAGCAGGACGTTACACGTCAGTATTTTCTTCTCCTATGGGAAAATACTGACGTTTTTATGTTAGAAACTTGATCATCCTCCATTGAAGATGTAAGGCGGAAAAAATATTGGCAGATCAATAATGCAGTGCCCTATATACGAATGGAATATTTTGGAATTTTCTTTAAAACTATCCGTTCAGGTTTGTAAACAGTATGTTGGTCGCACGTTAAATACATACAAAAAAACCGTTCAATTTCTGAACGGATAGAAGTAATAAGATGCGTTGTTAGTAAATGAACTTAAATTCCTGTTTTTATGCCAAAACCTATTAAAATTAAGCCAGTTGATTTTTGGAATGCTTTCTGGAATTTAGAGTTGTTCATCCATTTTTTTGCGTAATCAATTAGATAAACAAGAAATAGAAACCACAATACAGCGAGTAAGGTTAAGATGAAGGCTAATATAATCAATTGCTTGTTTACATTTCCATTCAAATTGATAAATTGCGGCATGATTGTAATATAAACTAAAACGGTCTTTGGATTAAGAATATTATTAAGTAATGCTTGCATAAAGGAATCTTTATTATGCCGATTTGAATGCTCTGCAGGTGTATTAGCTTGTGCTTGAAAGTCTTTTAAAGAAAAAGCGCTTTTAGCAAAAAAGCTTTTTATCCCTAAATAAATTAAGTAGGCAGCTCCCAAATATTTGATTGCACTGAAAAGAATCACAGACTTTGCAATCACAACAGATAGTCCAAGAATTGCAATAAGCGTCCAAAAAGAAAGTCCCGTTGCCATTCCGAGAACTGTAAACCGTCCTGCTTTTGTACCATGGCTTAGTGTGTTTTTCACTAAGAGCATAGTATCTGCTCCTGGTATAATAACCATCATTGCAACAATTGATATGTATGTAAGTAAGCTATCCATCCTATTTCTCCCTTACTCATTATTAGTTGCTACTCAAGTAACTACTTATGTAAGTATATTAGATGAAAATGGAAAACGTCAACAGATTTTGTTAAAATATTAGTTACAAAGGTAGCGACTAAGGTTGTGTTGGAGGGATTATGAAAGAAAACATTTTAGACACATTAAAAAATCTAAATTTTACCGAATATGAAGCGAAAGCATATCTTACCTTATTGGAAGAATCACCATTAACAGGCTATGCCGTAGCAAAAAACTCCGGTGTACCACGTTCAAGAATCTATGAAATTCTGGACAGTCTCGCAATAAGAGGAGATATTCTGGTTAGTCCTGGAAACACACCACAATACACGCCTGTACCTGCAAAGGAACTAATAAAAAACCGTCGGATAAAAGCAGAAGAGAATTTTGAACGGGCAGAAAAATCATTAGCGGAGTTTGAACGTTCTGCAAATGACCGTGAAAACATATGGAATATCATGGGACGCAATGAAATACTCGATAAGGTAAAAGCTTGTATATTATCTGCTAAAAAAAGAATACTCTTAGAGATTTGGGAAGACGAATTCGAAGAATTAGAGTATGAATTAAGACAGGCAGCAACCAAAGGAGTCAATGTAACAATTATTGCCTATGGGGAAATCGTCTGTGATTTTGCTAATGTTTACCTTCATTATATGGGTTCTGCAATTACAGAAGAGTATGGCGGGCGATGGCTTGTTATTAGTGGAGATGATTCAGAAGTGGTAGCAGGCATTGTCTCGCTTGGTAAAGATAGCCGTGCAGCATGGACCATGCATGTAGGTTTGGTCATGCCTATTACAGAAGTCATGATTCATGATTTGTATCTGATGGAAATCATGGAGAAGCATAGAGAACTATTGGAAGAAAGTTTTGGTGAAAACCTAGCCAATTTACGTAAAAAATTTTCTATCCATCCAGATTATAAAAAACATTACGTGGACTAGGTTATCTGCATACTTCATAGTCAACTATATGGGCATGAATCCAGACAGGATTTATGCCTTTTACTGTTAAAGCTACTTATTTAGCTATAGGCACAGGTAAGTTGTAGAAGCAAAGCATCGCACCCCCGGTACCCGACTGATTGAAGATACAGCAGATGATTAAGAAATATAACTATATTAAAATAGGGAAAAGGGTATAATGAAGAATGGAATAAACCATTCTTGGTAATGGGACTATTATAGTATCGGATTGACATCTTGATATCCGGATTACATAAAGACAGAAGGAGAAATGATTCATTTGAATAATAAAGAAACAAAGGGTATCGAGTTACCTGCCAACTATGAGGAATTAAAAAAATCTGCCAATCGCAAATCTAATTGGAGAGAACGTTTGAATGCGATCGAAGAATTAGGACAGTCAAAAAACAAACAAGTGATCGACATTCTCACACATATCATGAATAGTGATTCTGTATATAAAGTTCAAGAGGCCGCCTACCGTCAATTGAAAAGATTAGGCGAAGATGCCCAATTGCCAGCAAGGAAAAAGGGCGAATTGGTTAAAGGATTGACCAAAATCTTAGTCAGGATCAAGAAGAGTTTACCAGAAAATCACACATATACTGAATTCAAAGAGAAACTCCAGAAGATGAGAATGGATATATATGATACCTATGAGGGTGAAAAAGGAGCAGACTTTGATAAGTGGCTAGAAAATACATGGTCTGCGTTATCGAAAAGATAAAATTCATTCAAAAGGAAAACAAATAAGATTGGATGCAGGAGCAAAATTTTTGCTCCTTTTTGTTTACCAATAAAATAGGAATACATGTATATCCCTCCCCTTTTTTAAACCATCGAATGGGACACTCTCTTGAATACAAGGATTAAATGACCGAGAGCCTTTAAAGCAATTCAAGAAAAACTACATTTCCCATGTGCTCAGCCCGCACTAGAATAATTCTATTTCTATATAAACACATTTTTTTTATAAAACAACATAATGATATTAATAGAATGAATGAACTCATAGAAGACCAGGGGGATGACAAGTGAATCAAATGTACACTATCCTTGAAGAAATTCAATCGACATCCATGGAGTGTGTATTGGCTACCATCATTCACGTGGAAGGTTCAGCATACTTGCGTGAAGGTACCTCCATGCTTATAAAAAAAGATGGTACATCTTCAGGCGTTATTAGTGTTGGGTGTATCGAGGAAGATCTTATTCTTCATTCTTGCAGAGTGTTTGAAAGGAAAAATACAGAGACCTTTGTATATCACATGGAAAGTGATGAAGATCCAGAATGGGGAATTGGAACAGGTTGTAACGGAACTCTATATATATTACTGGAGTATGTGGACCATAAATTAAAAGAAAATCTTTCATATGTATTGGCTTCCATTAAAGAAGCTAAGGTGATCGTCCATCAAATTGAATTAGATGATGATTGGAACTTATTGGGGTATTCTTTCCGGCCAGAGGATGAGTATACTAATGAAACCAAACAAAATGATGTTAGCTTTATTTATAGGCAAAAGATTATCCCTAAACCGCGTTTAATCATTTTTGGAGCTGGATGTGATGTATATCCAGTTGTCACTATGGCTACCTCAATAGGGTTTTCAGTTACTGTTTGCGATTGGAGGTCCGAGCTTTGTAACGAAAATAATATACCCGACGCAGTTAGCCTTATTATAGGATTCCCATCTGAAATTATGGAACAATTATCTTTTAAAAAAAATGATTATGTTATCATCATGACTCATAACTTTCAGAGAGATAAAGAAATACTTTCACTAATAATGAATCAGCCATTATCCTATATAGGCATTTTAGGTTCCAAAAAACGTACAGCCAGTTTATTTGACACGAAAATCCCTAATAATATACACTCACCTATCGGTTTATCAATTGGAGCTAAGGGCCCTTTCGAGATTGGAGTTAGCATTATAGCCGAATTAATTCAGTATAAAAGAATGAAGGGACATCCCGAATGAAAATAACTGGGGTATACCTGGCTGCTGGAAATAGTAATCGAATGGGTATAAATAAATTAGCATTGACATTAGGAAATAAAGAAATGGGAAGATGGGGATTAGAAAAAGCGGTTCTATCTGAACTTAACGATCTTATCATTGTTTCGAATCATTTAAACCACTTGGATTTATCAGGTTTTAGTTTTGAAAAAATAATTACGGTCGAAATTAAAGAACCTGAAGCAGGTCAATCCCATTCACTCCAAACAGGTATACGATCAGCAAACAACATACATTCGGACGCCGTAGTAATTTTACTTGCTGATCAGCCCTTTATAACAACAAATATGATAAACAAACTCATCGAAATATACAAACGAAACCCTAATTACTCCTTTGTTGCCTCTAGTTTTCATGGTTGTATACGACCTCCCATACTTATTGACAAAGATCTCTTTTCCGACATTCACCTTTTACGAGGAGACCGAGGCGCAAGACAGATTCTAATGGCGAAGAGAGAACAGGGGATACTTGTTCCTTTTTATGTGGAAAAATGGTTTGTTGATATTGATAATATGGAAGAATATCTTTTTTGGAAAAACAAAATAGATAACAATTAAATAAGAATAATAATGAAAATGAGGAGACTATATGGATATTATCGGAAAAGGGGTAATTCGAAAAGATGCTTGGGAAAAGGTGACAGGGCAGGCGATTTACACAGGAGACCGAGAAGAAGTGAAAATTCTCCATGTTAAAAAGGTAATTAGTCCTTATGCACATGCCCTTATTAAAGGTATCAATCTAACCAAAGCTGAAAAAGTTTCAGGTGTTCGTGCAATCATAACAGGTGGGAATTTACCACTAACAGGAGAAGAAATCAGGGATCGGTACCCCATAGCTCAAGATAAGGTCCGCTATCATGGTGAAGTCGTAGCACTTGTTATTGCTGATACAATGAAACAAGCAGAGATTGCAGCTGACAATATTCAAGTTATCTATGAACCTTTAGCCGTTGTCAATTCACCAATGGAAGCTTTAAATCCCAATTCCCCTCTACTCCACCCAGATTTAGATACTTATAAAAAAATATCCGAGGTATTTCCCGAGCCAGGCACAAATATAGCAAATCGTACCAAAATCAGAAAAGGCGACAGAAAAACAGGTTGGCAAGAGAGCGAAATCATTATTGAGGAAAAGTTTTCTTTTTCCCCCTCCGACCATGCAGCCATGGAAACAAGATGTTCTTTAGCGGAAATTCAATCAGATGGCAAGATTATTATCACTTCTTCTTCTCAAGCTCCCTTCATGATCAAGCGTTTGATAAGTGATTACTTTGATGTTGAAATTGGAAACGTCATAGTAAACACTCCACTTGTTGGAGGGGCATTCGGTGGTAAAGCCTCGGTCCAACTTGAACTATTAGCTTATATCGCGTCAAAGGCCGTTAATGGCAGGCTAGTAAAAGTTGAAAATAGTCGTGAAGAGGATATTTTGACATCACCTTGTCACATTGGATTAGATGCTACCATTAAATTAGGTTGTACACAATCTGGTTTGCTAAAGGTCGCAGAGCTGACGTATTTATGGGACGGGGGAGCATATGCCGACAAAGCTACAGATCTAAGCCGTGCTGGTGCTGTGGATTGCACCGGACCTTATAATATAGAAAATATTTGGTGTGACTCTCTCTGCATGTATACAAATCATCCATATGCCTCGCCTTATCGAGGTTTCGCCCATTCAGAAGTTCTGTTTGCTTTTGAACGGACTATGGATTCTCTTTCAAAAAAGCTTGGAATGGATCCACTTGAACTTCGTGAAATGAATGCGATCCTCCCAGGACACTCCACCCCAACACAAGTTAAATTGAATTCGAGCACGGTGGGTAATCTTCCTGAATGCATACAGGTGCTTAAGAAAAAAATGAATTGGGAAGAGGGCCAATTAGTTAAAATAAACGACAAGATTATAAGGGCAAAAGGGATCGCTTGTATATGGAAAACTTCAACGATCGATACCAACGCTGGATCTGGTGTGATTTTAACCTTTAATCCTGATGGCAGTGTAAACCTTATGTCAGGAGTAGTAGAAATCGGTACAGGAACGAAAACGATATTAGCACAGATTGCATCAGATAAATTAAAGGTCCCCATTGATCGTGTAAACGTTCAGTTGAAGGTAAATACACAAAATACACCAGAACATTGGAAAACGGTAGCAAGCCGTGGAACATTAATGGCAGGAAGGGCTGCGATTCAAGCCGTGGAAGATGCTCTTTTACAAATTAAGAAACTTGCTTCTTGTGTATTACGAGCTCCAATTGAAGACATCGTCCTTGGACAGGAAAAGGTCTTTATGAAAGGGGAACCGAATATAGAAATTCCTTTCAAACGGCTAGTGTATGGGTATACATATCCTGACGGAAGCACGATTGGAGGACAAATCATCGGTAGAGGGCAATATACCATCCCACATATAACAAATTTAGATCCCGATACAGGTGCAGGCAGACCAGGTCCTGAATGGACTGTCGGCGCACAAGGGGTAGAAGTAGAGTATGACATAAATGAATATACTTACAAGATTGTAAGGGCAATATCTGTCATTGATGCAGGAAAGGTTCTGAATCAAAAAACTGCAGAAGGACAAATAATGGGTGCAATGAGCATGGGCATAGCATTTGGTGGGCGTGAAACATTCTATTTCGATCAGCTTGGCAGAGTATTGAACCCTCAACTCAGAACCTATAGACCGCTAAGATATGGAGAAAACCCTGAATATATCTGTGAATTTGTTGAAACACCACAATTAGATGCCCCATATGGCGCAAGGGGCATTGGGGAACATGGGCTTCTTGGTATGCCAGCTGCCTTAGGTAACAGTTTATCTTTGGCGGCTGGGATTCCTTTGAACCAGTTGCCATTACTTCCTGAACTCATTTGGAGGGGGAAAAGAGGGAGAAGAGCGTAATGTTACCTTATAATTTTGATTATTATAAACCTCGATCGATAAAAGAGGCGATTGAACTTTATCAACTATTAAAATTACAAGAAAAAAAACCTATGTATTATGGTGGGGGGACTGAAGTTTTAACATTAGGACGTTTAAATTTTATATACCCCGATGCGATTATTGATTTAAAAGGGATTCCCGAATGCAATGCATTCGGTTTTCAACACCAAGAACTGATCATTGGCTCAACATTGAGTTTACGCGCAATCGAAGAAAATAGGCTATTTCCGCTATTAGCGGATACTTCAAAAGAAGTTGCTGATTATACATCAAGAAATAAAATCACTATTGGAGGAAACATATGTGGTCAAATTTTTTATAGAGAGGCAGTTCTTCCATTTTTATTATCAGATAGTACTGTCATTATTGCAGGGCCAAAAGGAACGAGGAAAGAATTTATTAATGAAGTTTTCCATAAAGAGCTACGACTTGACGATGGGGAATTTCTCGTACAAATTGTAACAGAAAAAGAATACCTGAAAGCTAAACACATTAGTGTAAAGAAGAGGCAGCAATGGAAAACGGGATATCCGCTTTTAACAGTTGCCTCATTAAAAAAAGAAGGATATATTCGATTTGCATTCAGCGGGGTATGTCCATTTCCTTTTCGGTCAATTCAAATGGAAAACAAACTAAATGATAAGAGTTTATCTATTAAAGACCGAATTTTAAACTCTTTTGAGTTTTTACCAGCTCAGGTTTTAAACGATATAGAAGGATCAAATGAATATAGATTATTTGTTTTAGAAAATACCCTTTCATACATTTTGTCATATATAGGTGGTGAGGAACATGAATAGTCATTCGGCGGATCGAAAAATTACCATTCAATTAGAAATTAATAAAGAACGGTATGAGAGGGATATATTGGCATCAGATATATTGCTAGATGTTCTCCGAGATAAAATTGGACTTACAGGAGCTAAACCTGGATGTTTAAATGGAGATTGCGGCGCTTGTACAGTTATAATGAATAACCAGCCAATGAAATCCTGTTTAATGTTAGCCATTGAAGCTGTTGATTCAGAAATCCTTACAATTGAAGGCCTCAAGAATACCCCGATCCAGAGAGCATTCGTGGAACATTTTGCTTTTCAATGTGGGTATTGTACATCAGGATTTATAATGATTTGCCAGGCTTTACTCCTTAATGACAGGAACCCAAGCCCTGAAAAAATTGAAACATGGCTTTCTTCGAATATTTGTCGATGTACCGGATATAAAGAAATTGAAAAAGCCATATATTCAGTATTAGAACTTTTAGATAAAAATCAATTAAATCAGTGACGTTTGCCCGTTTATATGAATAAAATGCCTACATGGGGAGTGGTGATATTGATTGAATCCTGTGTAGTTAATTCAGAAAAAAAAGTAATTCACTCCTTTCAGCGTAATCTCGAAATTACAACAGCCATCCTATTATTAACTGGACAAATCACAATCATTGGCGTTTTTGTAAGACCAGGCAGATTTAGTCTCTCATTAGGAGGGCCTCTTTTTGGGGGCCATCGTTTAGAAGGGACGGATCACTCGCAAGTGGGAAATCTTTTTATCGATATATTGGACATCATCATAGCTATATTATTAATCAATGATGCTATACATGTGACAGGAACATTTATTTCGTCTGGTGATTTCTCAATTAATGTTTCCGGTCCTATATTTGGTTATCCTGAAGTTGTTCCGGCATTGCCAATTGAAGATTATAATTTTTTCAATACGATTGTAAAGAAGCATTATAACGTACCACCAGAATTATTAACTACATTAAAAGGAAATGAGTAAAAATGTCATTAACAGATATTCCTACAATTAAAAGTTCGAGAAACAATGCCTTTCTAATAGCCATTCCCATTATCATCTTCATATTTTTCTTCACTCAGCAAAAGTCCACAGATGTCTAAATTACAATAAACCTAAAACCTAGAAAAGAATGGATTAGAAACATTGAATCATTTACGGATTTAAATACACCCATAAAGATTAGAACATGCATTAAAGAGCGGAAGTACAATTTAAGTGGATTGATCAAATAACTTTGATACCTTTAGAGTAATGAGGGTTTTAATCATTGGTGAGGCCTTTTTGTAGCTTTACCTTTTTTTGTGTTTGATGTTATATGGGGGAGAGGTGGAAGCGAATAAATTTCGGACAAAGAATTGAAGGAGTTCATATCCACTTCTTTAATAATTCCATTTTTGACTTAACTTTAGATAAAAATCTAAAAACACAAGCATTGAATAACAAACTAACATAGAAATGAGAGAGGGATTTGATAGTAATTCCATTTAAACTGTCTATATCGTTATTTTATCCATAGTCTATTCCGAATAAATCCACATTCTAGCCAGGAACTATGACCTGTCTTTATGCTAATAAGGTTTCAAAATACTTTATTCAGGAGGTTGATAAAAGTGGAAAAGAAAAAAATGATAATAAATGGAAAGATGATATCCTATATCGAGAAAGGCAATGTTAATGATCCCCCAGTACTTTTATTGCACGGGGTACCTGAGTCCAGTCTTTTGTGGAAAGAAATGATTCCATGCATTGTGTCTTGTGGATTTAGAACCATCGCACCGGATCTCCCTGGATTCGGACAAAGTGAACAGTTTGATGAATCCTCAACGTGGGAAAGATATGAACAGTTTGTATCGGATTTTACAAGGGAACTAAAACTAAATAAATTCCACCTTATTGTACATGACTGGGGCGGCCTTATTGGACTGAAATGGGCATGTGATCATCCAGAGAGAATACTAAGTCTCTTTGTTTCAAATACAACCATATCCGTAGATTATAAGTGGCACTCACTTGCTCAGATTTGGAGAACACCAAATGCCGGAGAGAAAATAATGAAGCGCATGTCAGGTGATCCCCAAGCTCAAACTGAATTGAAGAAAACGATTCCGAACATAGGTGACGAAATTATGGAAGACTTCTTTCGTGTCTTTAGAACTCCCGAATCTTGTAAAGTAATCTTAGATCTATACCGTTCAGGAAATATAGAAAAGGTAAAATCGTACAATCAAAAACTAAATCAGATCAAAATACCTGTCACAATAATTTGGGGAGAGATGGATCCTTATATACCTTTTGAATTTGCCTACAAGCTCCAGAAAGAAGGTTTCCCGCATGCACAGGTTCACATTATTCAAAATGCCGGGCATTTTATCCAAATCGAAGTACCTGATAAAGTGAATTCTTATATCCAACAGCATTTTAAAAACGTGTAAACCTTTTATAAGATATATAGAAGGGGAGAAGCCGATGAAACATCAGCATTCCTCTTTTCGAACATAGTGTTAACCATACTTTATTGATAATCTTATTGTATTATTAAAAAGAGTACCTATAAAATTGAGAAATAGAAAGCCCTAAAGCAGTGAGTCTTTGGACAAAATGATGCAAGTAGTTGAGTTTGACCAATGCTAATATGTTGAGAGATTATAATATAAAAAGGCTTTGTTCATTATCAGGAGCTGATTTGCAGCTCTTTTTCTTTTGCAACTATGGGGTAAGAATAGTTTATGAAAAAATTATTATACATAAATAATATAATTTGAGGAGAGTAAAGATGAAGACTGATAATTTTGATTATATTGAACTTTGGAGGAAATCCATGGTAGATCATTATGGTAAAATGCCGAATCGACTAAAAGATGATGCAGCAGAAGAAGCTTTTTGGTCCTCCAAAGTGGCAGGAAAAAAACAACATAAAGCGGATCCTTATGCAAAACATGTGCAGCGAGAGTTACTGCCATTATTAAATCGCGAAGACCACGTATTGGAAATCGGTCCTGGATGGGGCAATTATACATTTGATATTGCAAAAGAAGTCAGGAAGCTAACTTGTATAGATAGTTCCAAAAGCATTATCAATTTTTAAAAATCCCAAGCGAATGAAAAAGGTTTCGAAAACATGGAATTGATTCATGATAAGTGGGAAAGTGATACCAAAAGAGACAGATATGATGTAGTATTTGGTTTTAATTGTTATTACCGTATGACAGAAATCGGTCAAACCTTGTTAAAAATGAATGATTCTGCAGCCCGGTTAGTGATAGTAGGTATGACAACCGGACCAGAAAAACCTCATTATATGGAATTGAAGCAACGAGGATATACGATCAATTTAAGAAAGCGGGATTACATACACATCTTGAATGTTTTGTACCAACTTGGAATACTGGCGGACTGTAAGATCGTAAAATTGAAAAGTAAAAAAATCTATTCCACCTATGAAGAAGTGATTCGAGATAATACAACAAAAATTCTTGATGATCATTATTCCTATGATGAAGTAAAAACGATCCTAAATAAATATGTGGTGGAAAAAGAAGGAGTTTTCGAATACGAATATCCGTTTCATGCAGCTTTGATGTATTGGAATCCAAGGCTACATTAACAATTTGAGTACCTTTTTCTCTGAGTTCTTTACCTTCTTTTTGAGGTACTTCAGGAAAAAGGTATTTTTTTGTTGGATATTCGCAAAATAATAGTAACAGGGCTACAAAAAATGATCATTAAACGGAGTGTGAATGATACATGAAAGAAATATCCGAGAAGAGATTTTGTGAAACGTGTAAAAAAGAGACAGTACATACTGTAACTGAAGATGCATTGGAAATAGAATATTCATGTAATGAGTGCGGTCAGCACGAAGATATTTTCAAGACATTTTTTTAGAAAATAACCAAAAGTTGAATGGAATTGGAGATAAGATCCCATTAAGATTTAGTCATTCAATCAGAAGGTTAAATTGCAGGTGTGAAGTTCCACTAACTCCGTTTTTCTTTGGTATTTGCTATGATTTTTTTATCTATTCTTGAAAACGATTATTCACAAGTAAAAACATGCAGATATATCCATGAAACAAAATTAATTCCTCCGAGCGACTCTCAGCATTTGACGGGTTGCAATAGGTAGTATTTTCTCACCGTTGTCCTTCAAATGGTTCAAGGACCAGTCGACAACTTAGACGGGTATTTTCCTGGATTACTGAGCAATTCGGATGGCGGGGAGATGAATGAATAATTCCTTTTAATTCGGTGCCGTTATTTCATATAGATTACTACAAGCATCCATAAAGCCAAAGCACCAACGATAGCAAGTGCTATACGCGTAGATAGTATCCGTAACTTCAAAGTCGGTTTTCTTGGATGGTTCAGGATATGCAATTACGTAAATTCCCTTTAATAGTGCAAGCCATGCAATGAATGTGATGAATCCCTGCCAGTTGAATGCCCATACATTATGCAGGATAACTGTGCCTAACCCTAGGAAAATTGATAGTAAGCCATATATAATTCCAAATCCTCTGTCCTCGACCACTAATCTTTTCAGTTCACGTAGTACTGATGGACGAGTGAACAGTATTCTCGATACGATAACCGTCATCCATCCCCAAAACAGGCCTAAAAAAGTACTTGCTTCCATTTCATCTCACTCCTTTCAAATATATTTATATTTATGGCATTACTTATTTTAGAACACTGACAGGATTTTCATGAGTAAGCTAAAGGATGAATTCAGAAGTGTGGTTATTCTTGTTGAATTAAAGGAGTAGCCTGGTTTAGAAAAATATAGAGTTATTAAACACCTTTTCCATTTAATCCTTTTTACGCTAATTGGTTCTTGTCTTGCAAGTAGTGTTTCGCAGCCATTTTCAAAAGTGGTGAGATTCACCGTCATCATTTTTCCAATGATTAAAATTTTACAATCTCTATTTCTACGGCATGCAATATGTGATATATTGCATATTATATATCGGTATTTTAAGGAGGTATAGCCGTTGAAGCAATCAAATTCATCTCAAAAAATAAAACGTACTTCTGTACGTGAAGAAGCATACATGATCTTGCGGGATTGGATTGTCCAGGGAATCCTAACGCCAGGCCAGCAATTACGCGATAAAGAATTAGCCGAGCAGTTGGGAGTAAGCAGAACCCCAATAAGAGAAGCACTATTAAGGCTTGAGGATGAGGGATTTGTCGAGACCAAGCCGAGCCGTTCAACTATTGTTTCCCCTATACGATTTGATGGGGTTTTAGACATATACTCCATTGTTTGGACACTGGAAAAGCTGGCAATGGAACAGGCTTTTGATTTCATTGAAGAAAAACACTTAATAGAAATGGAAGCCATCAATCATGAAGTGAAAAAAGCAATCGACGAAGGAAATCAAATAGTTGCCGTTCAGAAAGATAATGACTTTCATTCCATTTACATCAATCTTTCTACAAATGATGAATTGAAACGGATTCTATCGGGACTCAAACAAAAACTTGTTCGAATCGAACTGTTTTATTTCAATCAGGTAAATGATGTTCATCTTTCCGCTGATGAGCATGATCAGATTATACAGGCATTAAGGAATGAAAATCTCACTATGGTGCTTAAGGTGATAGAAAAGAATTGGAAAGAAAGTTATTTAAGAATTCAAGCCCATACGGAACGGGTAAAAAGCGGGGAAGAAAATAATGAGTAATGATACTTTAGTAGATATATCAACTTTAAGAAACAAAGGGATTGCACTTGTACTGACTGGCGCTGCATTATGGGGAGTGTCAGGGACGGCAGCTCAATATCTGTTTCAGCAGCAAGGCTTCAGTCCTGAGTGGCTCACTGTTGTACGCTTGTTGCTTTCTGGAATCATCTTATTGGGTGTCGGTTATAAAAATGAAAGACTGAAAGTTTTTGAGATTTGGAGAACGAAAAAAGATGCGCTTCAAATTATCCTTTTTGCCATTCTTGGAATGCTCGCTGTTCAATACACATATTTTGCAGCGATTGAACATGGCAACGCAGCCACTGCCACTGTCCTTCAATACTTGGCACCTGCCCTGATCACTTGTTATTTAGCGATTCGTTCCAAACGTTTTCCAAGCATTACAGTGAGTGTAGCTGTGATCATAGCGATTTTAGGCACCTTTTTGCTTGTGACGGGGGGAAGCATTCGTACACTATCCATTTCCGGGTGGGCAGTATTTTGGGGAGTAACATCAGCCTTTGCCTTGGCATTTTATACATTGCAGCCTTATCAACTCCTTTCTAGATGGGGAGCGATGATTGTTGTGGGATGGGGCATGTTGATTGGAGGCATATGCTTTAGCATCATCCATCCTCCATGGGCATTTGAAGGCAATTGGACGTTACCTTCATTTTCAGCGGTTTTATTCATCATCATTTTCGGTACGATCATTGCTTTTTATTTTTATTTGGAAAGTACCAAATTCATCTCGGCGTCTGAGGTAAGTTTATTCGCTTCGGTTGAACCATTATCCGCAACCTTACTATCCGTTTTCTGGCTGAATGTAACATTCGGTTTTGCTGAGTGGCTTGGCACGCTTTGCATTATTAGCACCATTACGATTTTATCCATCGTAAAAAACAAGTAATGTCAGATGTAATTAATACTAGGCGAAAAAACTAATAATCTGCCATGGAGTGGACGAAGCTCAAAAATATATACTCCTAAAAAAAGCAATCGTGACAATAGGCGGCGGTTCCAGCTACACACCGGAACTGATTGAAGGTTTTATCAAATGGTATGATGAACTTCCTGTAAGTGAAATCTGGCTCGTTGACATAAACAAAGGTAATGAAAAACTGGAGATCGTCGGAAACCTTGCTAGGAGAATGTTTGAAAAGGCAGGTCTGCAATTGACATTCACCTTACGCTTAACCGACGCGAAGCATTGAAGGATGCAGATTTTGTAACGACCCAATTCCGGGTCGGATTACTTGATGCAAGAGCTAAGGATGAAAGGATTCCATTAAAATATGATGTAATTGGACAGGAGACAAATGGGCCTGGAGGTCTCTTCAAAGGACTTCGGACCATACCAATACTTGAAATCTGCAGGGATATGGAGGAGCTTTGTCCGGATGCCTGGCTTGTGAACTTCACCAATTAAAGCAAACAGAATCGTTACCGCAATACGGTTTGCAAAGCATCGAATAATTCTTCGAACGGTCCTTTCAAATAAGTGTCAGTTATAATTTAGGTTAATTCTGTTGCGATAGGTCCCAAGAGAAACAATCGACACCCGAACATTATTTCCAGCCACTGCTTATTCCTAACGTAGTTGCTGTGTCTGAATATATTGTTAGCCAAAGTAGAAATACAAAAAGGCAACTCAGAATAAAGTTGCCCTTTCTACTAGTTATCATACCTACTGTCTAATGAAACGGGAAAAATAGCCATTTTAACTAATGATTTAATAAAAAAGAATGGGTGAAATGGAATTGAGATGGAGAAGTGTTTATCGTATATCTATATAATGCTGCAGAACCTTTGACGGGAAGAATTTGAGGGGCAATGGTCGTAAGGATACAATTATGGCAGGGGGCATAGTTAAATTCTGTTGTGCTTGCTTTAAACAGTTGTACATTGCTTTACCGCCAACTGAATTGGCAGAGTGAATCGTAATGCGATTGGCAAATAGTTTTTCTTTGACCATCTTTTGAACAAGCATAAAACCATTCCTGGTTTTATTTAATAAATCATGGTCCAAAGAGAGATGTTCAATATCAAAGTTTTGCAATAGTTCTATGCATTCGTCAATAGTCTCGACTAACACATAGCCATCGGGTGCTTTCCGATAGTCATCCAAAAAAACGCTAATTTTCTTCATTTATTACACTCCCTTCCTTATACGTGTGTGACTAATAAAGGTCAATTAAACCCAAGAAAATATGGTTTTATAGATTAAGTCTAACACAAAAAAGGAAGAAGGGGGCATATTCGACGTTAAAGACTATTATACGACAGCCTTTTTTAATCTATATTCTATATACTTAACGGTGCGCTACTTCAACTAATGGATCTACTAATAGGAGGAACCGTTACTATGATCCCCTTATGGAACAAGTGGCATGGTATGTTATAAAAACCGTATTGTCCAACTCCCTCTAAATATCCCTAGTTAAATATGGTGCAAAACATCCATTTATAAGTTAATATTGTAATAATTTGGGTAAAAGGTAATATCTTGATAAAAAAAGGAGAAGTGAAATGCTACATCCAGAAGAGATTTACCTTGTACTTAGGAATAAAACGCTGCTGATGGAGTTAAAGGAACAAATTAATGACTATCATATTTCCTACTTATCAATGATTAATGATCAGCTTTCATTGATTGAACATGCTCTAAAAGAATGTAACGTTGATTCCTTCACTATGTCAAAAGGATAAAACCAACATGTACTAAAATAGGACATCAATTTTCAAACTATAATAAAGCAGCTTAGCGCCCTCTGAGAAAGGCGCTTTTTTAATGGCGGATTTAATTGGTCACCTAAAAAGATCAGGTATACCTTCATGTTCCCGTTAGTTATATTGCGAGCGGAAACTTATTTATCACCTTCAGCATTACGATGATGGTCTTTTTCATTTTGATAAAAACCAATTTTGGCGTCATCTCCAATGCTTTCTTGTGTAGCAGCAGCCATCTGTTCTTTAATTCGAATAATATGGGCATTCATTAGTCGCTTGGCTTTTTCCGCGTCATTTAATGCGATGGAATAGTAGATTTCTTTATGTTCATGAAGCGTTTCTTGGAAATGACCTGGTTCTTTGAAACGATGCCGTCTGTCTGCGCAGCAAGAAAGCCACACTCCGTTTCGATTACTCGACGGACTTCCAGCATTTCATAGACCATGTAGTCCTCAGCTTAGATGATTGAGTTGGTTAGCTGTTCGATCAGTGACTGAACTTAAGATGGTCTGATAAATGTCCCATCACCTGGTCTGACCTCAATGACTCCGTAAATCTCCAATACTCGAAGAGCCTCTCTGATTGATGTTCGACTCACTTTAAAACGATTGGACAACTCCCGTTCAGGGGGTTATTTATCTCCAATTTTCAATTCACCACTAATAAAATATCAGAAAATGGTCTCATGCTCTGTAACTATCCACTAACAGGTTTTTATCATTTTGCTTAAACGCCTTTTGAAATATTGAAGCAGATCATAAGAAATGTACGACATAGTAATGATAAGGAGTGTCTCAAATAGTTTTAACAATAAATTGTCGGATATATGATTCATTTTTACTGCCGATAAAATCAAGTCAAAAATATCGATGAAGACTACATGAACAATGTATATACCTAGGGCTCTTCCTCCAACTTTAGTAATGAACAAATCCTTCCCCCATGTTTTATTATTTAATGCAAATAAAAAAAGATATGCTGTTAAAAAGATAGTAGAAATAAAATATTCCCCATGACTTCCTGATAATATCTTATCTAATAAGTATCCTTCTACCACTTGGAAAGTAAAGAAGATAAAAATTAATAATAGGCAGGTTTTGTTTGTTATTGATTTTGACTTTTCAAAGAATTTATCATCCGCAAAGAAGAAGCCCAAAGTTGTATAAAAAAGACCAATGAATAAAGCATCCCGTGTACTTAGGGGAAATTCATAGAACATCGAATACGATTGTCCGAAAAGACCTAAAAGGTTTAAAATTAGGCTGATGCTTAAAAGAAGCTTCACTTTTTTTAACTTTAAAAAAACGAATAGAATGATAACACTCCAAATTAATGCGGTTAAAAACCACAATTGGTATCCGCTAGTCCCAGTTCCGTAATATATAAGGTCAAGAAATGAAAAATGATTAATGTATTGCACAAATTCCTTTGGTACATCGCTAGCAACTTTATAAAGAATTAGAACATCATACATCATGTAAAAGAAGAGCCAGCATAAATACAGTTTTAAGATTTTTATAATATACCTTTTAAAATAATCAAAGGAATCCCTTTTATGTATCATCTTTTTACCGAATAAATAACCAGAAGCAGTAAAGAAGAATGGCACCGCAAACCTTGAGACGTTATCGAGAATAAATAGACCAATCTGGCTATCCCTAGGGAATACATGAATGACTACAACACATAATATTGCAAAAAATTTAATAAAGTCAATCGCGCTATTTCTTTCCATTTGTTCACCCTTTTCAAAACACTTTTACTATCATTGGTTATTCCTTATATTATGTACACCAAAGAAAAATTTATTTTTTACTTTTTGAACCCAATTACGAGATACTCTAAGACTTAATTTATGAACAGCTAGTCGTTCAGGTGGCTGGACTGTTTGTAGTAGTAGCTTCACTATATGGATAGTAATCTTATGAATGCCCATGTTCGTGTTAATTTGGCTCTTACAGAAGAAAGCCATGTAATCAAAACTTTTGACTAAGTGAAATGGGGGGACTTTCTGATTGCAACTTGCAAATTGATATTTAATTATCGTTGCTTGAAGCATTGCACAAACGCAGGACCAAACTTTTACAAAGTGTAAGTCCTGCTGATATTGAAAAGTCATTTAATGTTAAGAGGTCATGTCATGCTAAACAGATTAAGGGGTATTAGCTACACATACTAGTGGTAGCGGGACTTTCATGACCTAATCATTCCGTAAAGTCCTTAAATCCACTTTATTGCAATAGTTAGGGAGCAAATGTTTGCCTCAAATTATGCAGAGAAGATCGGAGAGCGGTTTTTTTAAAATTATTAAGTTAGGTTAACTATAATGTTTTTGCTGCTCTAAAAGAATTGCTTTATAGTCTTGAATTAACGGTAAGACAATGGGATGAAGGGGGAGGAGGCGTTCTTTTCCACCTGAAATTGTGGATTTAGAATGGGAGCAAGATAATTTAGAAAATCAAACTATTTTAGTTCGAGGAATAGGAATTCAGCTAAATATGACCTTACAGAAGATTCAAAACTTATTTTAGAACATGATCCACGTTCCCAAAGAGTAACGAAATACGGCATTATTAAAGTTTGTAAAATAATTCACTTTAGTACAGGAATTTTGCTTAAAAAGATAAAGAGCATAAAAATAAGGTGCATATTTTTAGCTTGTATATCTTTGGTATTCTGTTGCTTTTGTTAAATCTTTTGGAAATTAAAAAATTAGATGAGGGCATTTACCTTCAGGGCATAGAAGGAAAACTTTTTGACATTAATGAAGGAATACGAGAGATAACTACTGATTGAAAGCATAATTTCCGCAGCACACCGTTTCAACTGAAATATCAACTGTAATTGTTCCGTCATTTTCTCCACTCTTTCTCATATTATGTAAGGAGGAAATTATGAGGAGTAAGCTATTTACTACTCTGTTGATTTTACTTATAGGTTTTATCGTCCTTCCAATTATCAGTTTTACTGCTAGTGCATCGGATGATAAGCAGCGAGCAAACAATATGATTACTCAAACTATTCAATCAGTTGATAAGGGAGAAATGGAAGCAGACTCCGGGCAATTCAAGTCCTTTAGAACCACTTGGTTCTCAATTGAAGATGAGTTAAAAAACAATCACAGCAGGCTTACAATGATATTGAAGATAACATGGGGCAAATATCATTTGCCTTTGTTCAACAACCAATAAATTAAAACAAGGTTAAAAATGCACTGATAGGTTTAAAAAACATAAATCAAAAGTTTATAGACAGTAAGTTTACCGTAACGTCCTATAAAAGTAGTGACAGCTCTGCTTAAAAGGGTTATGTAGCTCAATGGTTGATTCGAAGTGGTAGAACTCAATAGTGGAGAAAAACAAAAACACCGACCTTATGTCGGTGTTTTTTGTAATCACTATCGTTTAATTATGGTTTAGTTTATTTTGTGTTCACTTTAAATTAAAACCCTCAAAATTCACCAGTTAGCTGATACTGCTTTCTTTTATTGTACTCATTTTTTTTGTAGCTGATTTTTTATGCAACCACTCATAAATAATTGGGATGATAATAAAGCTGTTAATGGTTGAAGTTACCATACCTCCAATTACCACAATACCAAGTGTTTGAGAAATAACAGTATCCGCATTATGAGAAAATGCAAGTGGTAACAACGTAAGGACTGTTGCAGCTGCCGTCATTAAAATCGGTCTAATCCTTGAAAGACTTCCACTTAAAACAGCCTCTTTAACAGGCATTCCTTCTTTTCGATTTCTTTCAATTTTGTCAATTAAAACAATACCGTTTGTTACTACAATACCAGTAAGCATCAGAATACCAATTAATGCTGCTAAATTCCATTCTCCGCGGAATAAAATGAGTGAGATTACTACACCACTCAATGCTAGTGGAATGCTTAAAAGTACCGATAAGGGTGCTCTCCATCCTTTGAAAATCGAAGAAGTAATGAGCAATACTAAAAGGATAGAAAATGCAACCGCAACAGACATATCGAAAATCATTTGTTTTACTTGTTCAGAGATTCCTCCCAATGTGTACGTTACATCTTTAGGAAGTTTCATGCTGCTTAGAGCTTTGTCTGCTTCGCTTGAGACTGTACTAATATCATTAGATGTAATCTGTGCTGTCACAAGGGAGAATGGCTGACCATCTCTTTCACTAACAGTTGAAGGAGACTCATCTTTTGTAATCTTAGCTATTTGGTCAAAACGGACCATTTCACCATTATTTCCATTTACCTTTTCAGCAGCAAGAGATGATAAAACATCATCCGCAGAAGCATTTATAGTAATAGTAGAATTTGCTCCTGATGCAATTTGATCTAAATATTGGTCGACAGGAAGTGCTTTGTGATCCACCGTAATGGTTGCATCTTTAGATGAAGACATGTAACGATTAACAACGGTCAAAATGTCCGCAACTTTTACACCATTATTTTGAATTGCTTTTTGGTCAAAAGTAACTTTGTACTTAGGTGAACCGTTCGTTAAATCAACTTTCCCATCTACACTTAGGTTCGCAATTTTTGTTAAGTTCGTTCTTGCTTCTTGGGCTACTTGATCTAAAGTTGTTTGATCTGAACCAGTAAACAATATACGCATTTGTGAATCATCACCAGAAATGTTCTGGCTTGTTACTGTATAGGTAACATCTTTAGTTAATGTCGGAAGCTGCTTTTGCAATTGTTTTATGACAGAATCAGCATCCTTTTCGTTCTTCAACACGACAGAAAGGTTGGCAACATTTGGATAGGTGATAAAGCCTCCACCCTGGTCAAATACATCATCACTTTGTGGTGTCATGGTGGAACCAAAATTGGATGAATACGCATCGACTTTCGGATTAGTCTTTAATGTTTTCTCAATTTTTTGCACTTCAGAATCTACTTGAATTAATGTACTTCCTTTTGGCAATTCTGCTTTAATGGCAATTTGTCCAATTTTTCCGCTAGGTAATAAGCTTACTGGAAGAAAAGCAGAATAGATACCAGCAGCTAAGAAAACTAAGATAGAACCAATAATCATTGCTTTTTTATGTTTAAAAGCAGATTGCAAGATTGGTTTCATTTTTGAATCGAGTTTGACAGTTTGTTTTTCCCCGTTTCCACCTTTCCATCCCATAAATGCAAGAGCAGGGATGACAAGCATCGCAACAAAGAATGAAATGATTAATGCAATTACGACTGACCACGCAAATCCACTGTATGATGCACTGATGGCTCCGCCAACAAAGGCGATTGGAATATATACAGCAATCGTTGTTAACGTAGAACCTAATATCGCAGGAATCATTTCAGTTACAGATGATGCAAGAATGGAAAGTAGAGGTTTATCTTTCGATTCTTCCCGTTTTCGATACATGTTGTCCAAGATTACAATGGAATCATCGACAATACGCCCCATCGCTACAATCAAACCAGAAACCGTTAAAATATTTAACGTGATTCCCATTGAATTTAAGAAGGCCGTGGTCGCTAACAATGAAATTGGAAGCGAAATAGCAATTAATAAGGTGGATCTTACATTTCGGAAAAAGAAGAACACACATATCATAGAGAATAAGCAGCCAAGTAAACCTTCTCGAACTAATCCGAAAAGAGAGCTGTTTAATTCTTTTTCTCGGTCAAGTAAAACTTGGAACGAAACGTCTTTTGGATTTACCGTATCCAAGTGAAGGTGTGAAACACGGTCCTTGACTTGATCAGCTACATCAGTGATATTTGCTGATGGTGTTTTGATTACATTTAAAGTAACACTTGGCGCTCCATTTGTTCTGGAGACGGTTTTAACGTCATTTAAAGAATGCGTAATGGTACCAAATGCTGAAATAGGAATGGCATTTCCTTCCTTATTCTTTATCGTTGAGTTTTCCATTTGCTGCTCAGTTAATGGTAACCCATCAAAAGAAACTGGTATTGATAATTGGTTGTTTACAATATTCCCCTGTGGCATTGATGGAACAGCTAAAGCAAACGATTTATTCACATCATCCAATGTTAATCCGTTTTTCACTAGGTCTTTCATGCGGACAGTTAATACATATCCATCTTTTGCTCCCCCAATTGCGGATACATCAGCTACTCCAGGAACAGATTTTAATTGTTTAATAATTTCCTGTGTTGCAGTGGAACGTAATGTTTGTTCATCTAATTGTGAGCTTGACACACTGTAAGTCAAAATCGGAAATGAACTAGTTGTTAATCTGGTTACCGAAGGAGTGCTTGTTAGTGTTTGTGGAAGATCTGCATTTCCCAAGGCTTTGTTTACTTGATCCTCTGCTTGTTTCATGTCTGTATTCATAGGAAAATACAAACTCATAAATAATCCACCGTCATAAGAAGTGGTCTCCACATTAGATAAACCATCCACTGTTTTAACGGCACTTGCCAGATTATCGGTCACTTGCTGTTTTACCTGAGCTGCTTGATAACCAGGTACTCTCATACTTACCGAAAGAGTTGTATTGTTGATTCCAGGCAAATAATCGCGTTGCATCTGGTATGCGGAAATACCGCCCCAAGACAAAATGATGACAACACACACAATCATAAGAATGGCTCTTTGCATGGTTGCCTCTACTAATTTTTTCATTTTTTTACCTCCCTGATTGTTTAATCAATAACTATTATGAAAAAACCCTAATTTCTTTTGGCAGCTACATGAATTCAAATATGATACTGTTATCCAAAACTGGGTAACCTAAGTATATAAAAGGAAACTTTTTGTTCTATGAATAAATGATTAAGAATTCCTTAAGAAGAAAAATAATTTTAGGTCAGGATTAGCTTAAGACAAGTGAGATACTTGGTGGCTTCTGTATTAAGGCTAGGTGGGACACAAGGATGTTTTACCTTTAATATTTAAGAAAATCGGAAGAATATATCGAAAATGCTACATAAATGCGGAGATTGTTCGACGTCAGGGGGGACTACCTTGTTCAATCAAATGGTAAAAGTTGTGCCTAATTTATTTACGATTGGAAATTTATTGTGCGGTGTATTTTCAATTACCTATATTATGAGTGGCTTTTTGGAAGTAGCTTCCGTTTTTATTTTCTTTTCGGCTGTTTTAGATCTTCTTGATGGAAGGATTGCGAGAAAATTAAAAGTGAACAGTGAATTTGGCGTGGAATTGGATTCCTTGGCTGATATTATTAGTTTCGGAGTTGCTCCTGCACTTCTATTTCATTCGATAGCAGAACCATCAATTTTTACATCTTTGGCATTTATCCTTTTCCCAACGATGGGAGCATTAAGATTAGCTAAGTTTAGTGTTAAACCAACGATTGGGTTTTTTAAAGAATTACCTATTCCAGCTGCTGGATTACCATTGGCTGGTATGGGATTCTTTTTATATAGCAATGCGTGGATTACCATAATACTGGCTCTCTTAATGGTAAGTCCAATAAGGGTAAAAAAACTTTAATTTTATTATCCTTTTTGGAAAGGGTACAGCTTTTTTATTTTATCCATATACCTTTTTTTTCCCTTAATACAAGATTAAAAATTCATTAACATAGAAAATGAATTCATTTATCGTGCTAAATTGTAATTAGATCTAAAGTTGTAGAATTATTTACTCTAAAGTTTCTTTTTATAAAAATGGAGGCATTTATTTGTCATACTTAATAAATTTATTTGAACATCACAGTTATCTGATATTATTCATAGGGATTTTTCTAGAACTCATGGCTCTACCTATTTCAGGTGAATTTTTAATGAGCTACACTGGGTATTTTGTATTTCAGGGAACAATGAATTACCCTTTGTCACTCCTGACAGTCTTTGTAGCAGGTGGTGCGGGAATTACTGTAACCTATTGGATTGGTAAGGCAGGAGGGTATAAACTAATTGAAAAATATGGAAAGTATATCCATCTGGGACCAGAAAGATATAAAAAAATATCCGCTTGGTTTGAGCGTTCTGGCAGTAAATTGTTGGTCTTTGCTTATTTCATTCCAGGAATTAGACATTTCACTGGTTATATTTCGGGGATTTCTAGAATGCCGTTTCGAAAATTTATTATTCCAGCTTATACAGGTTCATTTTTATGGGGATTTTGTTTTATTACTCTAGGAAAAGTATTGGGACCTCACTGGGAGGACTTCCATCATTCAGCAAGTAAATATTTCATTATTTTTATAATTATTTTTGGGGTATTGTTAGTTGGTTATTTAACTTATCGGTTTTATAAAGTTCAAATTAAAAACTTTTTTATTCATTTAATTAAATGGTTAACAAATCGACTAAAAACCATAAGAAAAACAGAAATCTTTCTTATTTTTCTCACTTTAATTTTAATCGGAATGGTGACCTTGATGCTGGGAATGGCTCAAGACTATTTAAATAATGAGTTTACTCAATTTAATATAATTGCTGAATATATAGTGACGTCTTCATTATATATGAGTTGGATGAAAGGGTTGTTAGTATTTCAATCCCCTTATGTACTTGGAGTAATTATTGGGGTAACGATCATACGCATTTGGAGAAAAAGAAGGAATAGGCTGCTTGAGTATTTTCTACTTATCGTTTCGGTTTTAGGAGCGAGGCTGTTTCATGAATCAATTATGCAGTTTTTTTCCTATCTCCAATCATTAGGGTTCGTTGCTAAATTTCATTCCGCAAATTTTCCTGATATAAATGCTACTATTAGAATAATTATTTATGGAACATGCTTATTTTTACTCATTCGTCATTCGAAAAAATATTATACGTCCATATTCCTTCCTTTAATGGGGTTAATATTATTAATGGGGTTAACAATTGCAAATATTGCATCGACCGATTTACTTCCAAGTGATATTTTGGGTGGATATGTATATGGTGGTGTCTGGATATCTTTTAACTTTTTGTTGTTTGAAATGTTAAGACTTGTTATAGAAAAGTATTGAATTGAAAATGGGTAATAAAGAAAGTGGTTAGAAGGGATGAGTGAAGTTGAAAATACATATTCTTGTAATCGAGGATGAAACTCAGATTGCTCGTGTCTTAAAAGTCGAATTGGAGTTTGAGGGTTATCAAGTCACAGTAGAACATGACGGTAAATCAGGATTAGAAACCGCCTTGCAACCTGGAATCGACTTAATTTTATTGGATGTTATGTTGCCTGGGTTAAGTGGAATGGAAGTACTAAGGAGATTAAGAAAGGAAAGGAGTAAAATTCCTGTTATTCTTTTAACAGCTCGAAATACAACATTTGATAAAGTAGCGGGATTGGATCTGGGAGCTAATGACTATGTAACAAAACCTTTTGAAATTGAAGAACTATTAGCCCGAATTCGTGCTTGTATTCGCAATTATCCGAATAAAGTAGAATCAAAGGAAGAAGAGTCCTTACCTTTATTGACAGTGTCTAACCTAATAATAAACACGGATGCAAGAGAAGTAAAAAGGAATGGAAAAGCCATTTTGTTAACACCGAAGGAATACGACCTTTTGGTTTATTTAGTAATGAATAAAAATAAAGTAGTTACACGGGAGAATATTATAATTAACATTTGGGGATATGAGTTTGAGGGCGAAACCAACGTAATTGATGTCGTTATAACACACCTAAGAAAAAAAATTGATGAAGGCTTTTCTACCCCTCTAATTACGACTGTTAGAGGGATTGGTTTTACCATAAAGGAGAAAACGGATGAAGATCACAACAAAAATTAATCTTTTAACAACTGTCTGGATGCTTTGGATACTCATGCTCATTAATTTCGTGGTCTTTTTTTTATTTATGAAAACAACAGTAAATATGGAAGAGAATGTCCTTTTTCAAAAGGCAGAAGATATTCTAAAAGACATCGATACAAATCAATCCTCTAGTTATGTTGAGTTAAAATTAAAAGATTATTTAACCGACCATTCATTTATCAGAATCATACACCCGAAAAACAAGGTGATTCATGAAGTAACGAATGATCAGAAACTCATAAAAAAAATTAAAGGAAAATACACGAAGACAAAGCAGGCTCAAACACGTTTGATCTCGGCGGAAAACGGGGAAGAAGAGGTATTGATTGTTCGTGTTCCGATTAATAATGGAAAAAATGGGAGCTTGGAAATTGGGGAACGGTTATCGGGTCTCGAAACGAGAAAAGAAATTCTTCGTGGGATCTTAGGATTTTGTACAATATTAGCAACTTTATTGTCCTTACTTGGAGGTAGATGGCTAGCTAATATGATTATGAGACCAATTTCCAATATGATAAAAACCATGGAAGAAATTGAAAAGAGCGGTGTTCCTAAAAAGATAAACATTCAAAATGAGACGAGAGATGAACTTCATACAATGGCAAGTACATTTAATCGGATGATAGATAGGCTCCAAGAAAATTTGAAGAAACAATCACAGTTTGTTTCTGATGCATCACATGAATTAAAGACGCCATTAACCGTGATTAAAAGTTATGCGAATCTTTTAAGAAGGCATGGGATACAAAATAATGAAATGGCTGACGAAGCAATCCAAGCAATTCATTCAGAGGCAACTAGAATTTCAAAAATGACAGAAACTTTTCTAGACCTAGCTAACTTAGAGAAAGAAAATGTATTAGAAATGAATGAAGTTGAATTGGTATCGATATGCGAAAGCATTTTAAAACAACTTAAAAGTGTATATAAAAGAGAAATAACACTGCGTTTCGAGGAAAATCCAATCACTATCTATGCGGATTTATTAAAGATAAAGCAGGTAATTATCATCTTGCTAGATAATGCAATTAAATATAGCAATGACAAAATTGAAGTCATCTTAGAAAGGAATCAACAACATGCAATAATCCATATAAAAGATTATGGTATTGGAATCCCAGAGGAAGAAATAGAGAATATTTTTGAAAGGTTTTACCGAGTGGATAAAGCAAGAAGCCGAGAAACTGGAGGTTCTGGTTTGGGGCTGCATATTGCCAAAAGTATTATCAATCTTCATAAGGGTGAAATTAAAATAAAAAGTAAAGAAGGATCAGGGACGAATGTAGAATTGCTTTTACCAATTAGCAATGGAAATGAGGAAAAAAATGCACAGAAGAGAAATCCAAGACAACAGGTATCGTTCCACCAATGAACGTGAAAATAAGTTCTATGCATATATTAGTGCCACAGCTTGAATCAGTTGTTCGAAAATTCTTTGGTAAGATCGGATTTGCAACAACAGTTATTAAAATAGGTACCGTACAACAAGAACAAACTTTTAATGAATTTTTAGAACGGAAGGATATTAAAGAAGCTATTTCAAAAGAAATTCATAAATATTTGGTAATGTTAATGGTGGAACAAACAGGAAGTAACTTTAGAAATAAAGTTGCACACGGGCTAATTCATCCATCTGAATGTAACATTGTTATACATATTGGAACCCATTGAATGATAAAACAGAAATGCCATTCAAAGATTAAAATGAATGACATCTGTTTCTCTAAATGAGTCACGTATTTTTAACAATTAAAAAACTGTTTATAGCTCGTTTTTTTGTTCAAAATCAATATGAGTGTACACGCTAGTAGTAACAAGACTTTCATGGCCTAATAGTTCCTGTAAAGTCCTTAAATCCACTTTATCTATGTTTTCTTGCAAGAGTAAGGTAGCACACGTATGCCTTAAATGATGAAGAGAAAATCGGTGAGCGGGTAAGCACGCCCGTTCTAGAATCTCCTTGAAAATTTTGTGCAATCCACGAGGATTTAAAGGCTTATGTTTTTGATTATAAAAGAACGGTTCACTGTAATGTTTTTGCTGCTCCAAAAGGGTTTCTTGATAATCTTCAAATAACGGTAAGACAATGGGATGAAGGGGGAGGAGGCGTTCATTTCTTCCTTTTCCTCGAACTAAAATCGTTTGATTTTCTAAATGAACTTGCTCTCATGTTAAATCCACTAATTCTTGACGTCTCATTCCTGTTGTTGCGAGTAGTTTAAACATTAATTCATTTCTAATTCTTTGCGGACGCGAATCATGTTCTAAACAAGTAAATAATTTGTGAAGCTCCTGTAAGGTCATATATTTAGGTAAATTCTTATCGGCTTTAGGTGCTTGAATACCTGCTGTGAAGTCAGACTTCATGTAATTTTCTTTTAAACAATATTTACTAAATGATTTTAAGCACGAAATGTGGCGTTGTAGCGTTCTTGGTTTAATACCATGATTAATTGACCTGATCTTGCACAAAACGCCGCACACTGGACGATGTGAGATCATCTAAGTCCAATGATCGGTTGTTAGCCGTTAAAAACTCACCGTAGAGCTTTAAATCGAATGCGTAACTAGTTAATGTGTTCAAGGAGTAATTTTTCTCAACTTCTATGTACATGAGATAATCATCCGAAACTTGAACGTAATTCATAATTATTAGAGCTCCTGGGAATTATTCGGTCCAACCCAAGGAATTATGTTCGAAACCATTTTTTATGAGAACTAACCGACTTAACTTATACGAAGAACCTTGAGAATTATCGGAAGCAACAATGAATGATATAGTCAACTTGAGGCAAATTAGGGGACTATAATGAATCTTAGGGGAATATGAAGCTCTGAACATTTTTATATTATTATTTTTTCTAGTTTACATAATATATATTATAGGAAGTTCTATTTTCAATGTTAATTTTGTCTCATATCTTAAGAATACTTAACTTAGTGAGACGAAATGCAAATTTTTATATTTAATCATGGCCATTATTTATGTTTATTTACCTCTAACTTTTTATCTAATTAGTCATTGTTAATTTATACTTTAAAACTTTTTTGTTGCAATAAAAATGATTGATCTTTGATTTGAAATTTGGATAAACTTTTCGTAATAAGATTTTTTGGATTTAAGTTAATTTCACATCAGTTACGTCATTCAAAAATAAATTTCCTGATTTTTATTTTTGCATTTTAATTTATCTGCTAATTGTTAACATAGTTCTTTTTCGGACATTTTTATGATATAGGTTTGATTATTCAATTAGTATTTGTCATTGCTTTGTTGTAGTTAGCAAGTCTATTGTATTATTTCCCTTCGTGTAAAAAACGGAAGCAGCTTCTCCTTCCCCCTTTTTCCAATCCATTCGCTTTAAGGACTAAGTCATATCCATTTGGTATGCCATTTTCTTCGAAGCCCTTGACCATTCATATCTTTTCCCTTGTTCATTTATCTGAACCAATTCAGCGTTTCTTGGTACAGGGAATTCGAATAAATCTTCGGAGGTTGTGTACGAAGAAGAGATAAAGTAATAAATGAATGCCCCGCCTATTATTAATAGAGCAGCTATGGTAAGTTCCCTGCTTGCTTATCCTTTCCTAAAGACCTATTTAAAAAAATCGTTATCTAATAATTCTGCAGTATTCTAAATTAATCCTGCTTAACTGACATGATTTATCCATATTATTATTCCGATATATATAATAAATGGGAAAATGAGAAATATCACGGGTTAACACTAATAAAAAGTTATATAAATATAATTTATTTCAATAAAAATTCAATGGATATTTTATCATGAAAGTTCTGCTTTCTTCCTGAAAATGATCATAGATCCTCTGTTTAGCCACATTATCTCCTATAAGACATATTACACTTAACCACTAGCATGAATACCCTTTAATAAATGTTTAAAGCTTATTGATGTTCAAGCTTTACCGCTTTCATATGTGCAACAACATGCTGAGAATCAGCAGGATGCTGCCAAGAGCTATAAGGTAAACCTTTAAAACGAATTTGTTTAGAAACACTGTCTACCTTCAGCAATCAGTTCTTGAGTATCGTGAATGCAATTCATTTATAAGTAAATCTTAAAAGTCGAAATTTTACATTTAATAAAGAAGTAATTATTAAGTTTCTGGAATCAAAGCAATATATGAGAAATGCCAGATGACATTAGAACCTAAGGTAGTCTGATTAAGCGGAATAATAATATTATGTAAACATTAATTGCGAAATTTTAATTGGCTATTTCTTTGTTTCTTTTACATGTGTTAAGAAATTGCTAATTGGCTATTTCTTTGTTTCTTTTACATGTGTTAAGAAATTGCTGAAAGTTGGTTGGTAAGGGATTGATGAATTATGTACCTTTTTTTCTTTCTTGAATTGGTTTTTGCGTTGCGAATAAACCAGTCTCTCCTTCAACCTTCTGTTATAAATAAGGGTAGTGCAATTTTTGAAAAAGCCTATACTTGGGCACCTATGGAACCTTATGTCTAATAAATAAAAAAGGAACACGAAATCGCACTGGATCTCTTGTACCTTTTTGTAAGATAGGCTATTTATGTTCGAATGGATTCGATACGGCTTTGGATGAATTCGAACGAGGTTTTTGCTTCTTGGATGATTTGTTTTATTAGTTCATTGACGGTCAATATTTCTTTTATGAGTCCTACGGATTGACCGCATGACCAGATGCCTCCGTCTAAATTTCCTTCAAAGTATACTTCCTTGCTTCTTTGTCCCGTAATTAGCGGAATCAATTCCTCTATTGTAGCACCTTCATTTTCAAGTTTGTCCACTTCTTTACTGACTGCATTTAATGCTACTCGCGACGGACTGCCTATATTCCTTTGGATGACAACGGTATCCGTTTCATTGGCCGATACCATCCACTGCTTCACGTTATCATGAATCGGCGCTTCTTGGGTTGCCATAAAGCGAGTCCCCATGACGATACCTTCAGCACCTAGTGATAAGGCACTGATAAGGCCTCTGCCATCTGAAAATCCCCCGCCTGCTATTACTGGTATCGTAACAGAGTCAATTGTTCTAGGGAGCATGACAAGCGTTCCTACATCACCCATGCCGGGATGTCCGCCTGTTTCATTCCCTACAATAATAATGGCATCGACGCCTAATTTCTCTGCCGATATTGCGTTTTTGACGTTCGCTACCTTATGTATCACGGTAAAGCCGTGCTCTTTAAGTCTGGGCATTAAACTTTCCGGGCTTCGGCCACTCGTTTCAACAATTTTTACATCTTCGTCAATTAAAATATCGATGAACTCATCATTCGGAGTTGCCGTTTGACTTGGGAACAGGTTCAGATTGACAGCAAAGGGTTTCTTGGTCAAAGTTTTCACTTTGCGAATTTCATCGCGGAGACCTTCTGGTGTCGCCTGCGTTTTCGAAGTGATGATGCCAAGTCCCCCCGCTTCTGAAACAGCGGCTGCAAGCGGGGCTCGGCCAACTTGGAACATCCCTCCGCAAATAATCGGATATTCTATCCCCAATAATTCAGTAATTCTCGTTTTCATTTGCCATACCCCTTTCATTTTTCAAGGATTTCTAATTACAAATGTACACACGCATGTCTATATACCATACTTATGGAGCCGCTTGTAAAATGTACTTCTTGGTATATCCATCAGCTTTGCTGCAGCAGTGACATTTCCTCTTGATTTTTGTAATGCCTCTATCATTAGATCCCGTTGAATTTTTTCACGGATCGTCAGTTCTTTTCCCGTTATGCCTTTATTAACAGGTTCCTCCCATGCAGGGTAATCGTCAGGCCGTGTAACGGGTTGAGAATGCATGGAATTCAACACTTTACCATAATCCAGAGGTCCTTCTGCAAGTAAGATGGTCAATCGCTGAAGTACATTCTGCAGTTCTCTAATATTGCCTGGCCAATTGTACTCTTTTAAACGATTCAATAATTCTTCCGTTAATGGAATATTCCAATTATTCTTCAAACACAAGTAGTTGACTAGATAAGGAATGTCTTCAATCCTTTCCCTTAAGGGCGGTACATGAATGGGGTAAACATTCAACCGATAGTATAAATCCTTCCGAAAGGATCCTTCATTGACAAGATCTTCAAGATTACGGTGTGTGGCAGTGATAATGCGAATATCCAATGAAATGCTTTTTGTGCTCCCGATCGGAACGATTTTTCTTTCCTGAAGTACACGCAGTAAGGCAACTTGCATCGCTGGAGGGATTTCACCGATTTCATCGAGAAAAATGGTCCCTCCATTTGCCTGCTCGAACTTCCCTTTGTGCCCTTGCCGTTTAGCCCCAGTAAAAGCTCCATCAACATACCCGAATAATTCACTCTCCATTAAATCTTTAGGTATGGCTCCGCAATTTATCGTGACGAAAGGTCCTTTTTTACGGAATCCATTTTCATGAATGGCCATGGCAATAAGCTCTTTGCCGACCCCCGTTTCACCGGATATATACACATTGGCTTCTGTCGGTGCAACAAGCTTCACTTTATGTAATGTGTTCTGAAAGGACTCGCTAATCCCTCTTTCCCCTTTGAAGGCAAAGCTTTCTGCAGGCATGGAAGCAGGAAAAAGCCTATTGGTTTCATAACCATAATTCTCTGATAAGAATAAACACTTACCGGAAATCCTATTATCCTCTTTGGATACTAGCGGATTTTCCTTTGCGATTCGATATCCATGATTTAACAGATCGGCCAATGCCATCCCAATGGATTGAGGAATTTTTTTGCGAACCTGTTTACTGGCGGAGATTATCATTTCTTTATGATTACAGACGATAAAAGGCAGATCTGGATAGGTTTCTGCAAGTTCTATCGAGTGCTGGATCAGTGCCAGCTCCTTTTTATAGGAACGCACCCCCATTTCCTGTTCGATCGTATATGCCAAATTGGCCACCATACCCAGCATGGAGGGATGGAAATAATCTACTGGACATGATATATCCAAAACTCCCAATATCTTACCGTCTTCATTTAAAATGGGCATGGCAGAGCAACTCCATTTGTGTGAGGCAATTGAATAGTGCTCGGTACCTTGAATCATTACGCCTTCACCCGTTTTCAACGCTGTTCCAATTGCGTTCGTTCCGACTTCACCCTCCGTCCAGCATACGCCTTCCACAAAATTTATTTTGCCTGCCTCATCGAGGATTTTCTCGTTTCCGGAAAGTGAAAGGACATATCCATCCGGATCGACCAATAAGGCCATCATTCCTGATTCCTTTATCGATCGCTCCATCCTGGATAATTGGGGTGATGCCACTTCTAATAGAAAGGAGTTTTTTTCTCTTTGAATGTCCAATAATTCATTCGTCAAAATATGGCTGCCCTTATTAAGGTATGGGTTGACTTGATCTTTTTTGCAGCGATGCCAGGATTCCATTATTCGCTTATTCAGTCGATTTGAATCGAGAACCCCTTCACTGACAAAGCGTTCCCATGTACGTAGATAACAACTAGTGGATAGCATATAATCCTCCTCTAATCATTTGGTTTAAACCTTCATTTGACCAGTCAATCTAGAGGAAAAATACCATGGAGTATGAAATAGGATGTTAATCGAGGTCTTTTTAATTATAGTAGATTATGTATCCGCTTACAATATATAGATTGAGTTTAAAAAAAAAGCATCATGTGAATATTCACATGATGCTTTTTCTTCGGTTTATGAGAAAATAACTCCTCCATCAATCATGATGGATTGCCCTGTCATATAATCTGAATCCGGTGAAGCGAGGTAAGAGACGAATTTCGCCACATCTTCTGGGGTTTCGGAGCGTCCTAAGGTTATGGAATCTGTAAACTTTTTAAATGTTTCCCCTTTAGCAAGATTCATATATTGACCCATTTTTTCATCGATTAAATCCCACATTTGCGTCCCGACAATTCCTGGACAGTATGCATTCACCGTAATGCCGAACTGGGCCAATTCCTGTGCTGCCGCTTGTGTAATGCCTCTTACGGCAAATTTCGTGGCCGAGTATGTACCTAGTAAGCTAAAACCTTTATAACTGGCGATGCTGGCAGCACTTATGATTTTCCCGCCTTCTTGCTTTTTCATTTGTTCAGCCGCGGCTTGCAGACAAAAGAGGACACCATTTACATTTATATTGAAAATCTGTTCCAGATCCTCTTGAGTTACTTCCAAAAGAGGCTTTATTTGTGCAATTCCTGCATTTGAAACCATAACATCCAGTTGGCCAAAACGTTCCACAACTTGCTTCACCATTTCGAATACTTCCCATCTATTGCTTACATCAGCTTGGACGGCAAAGCTTTCACGTCCAAGTTCCTTAATCTCATTCACGACCGATTCAGCCGTATCCAGATTGACGTCATTAATAACCACATTTAATCCATCTTGAGCTAATCTTAATGCAATGGCACGTCCGATACCACGACCTGCACCAGTGACTACCGCCGTCCGTTGACCGCTAACCATACAAATTCCTCCTTAGTTTTAGCAATGCACAGCTTGTCCTACAACATTTAAAAGAGCTTCATGTATGGATTCCGACAAGGTTGGATGTGCCGCTACTAAATCTTCCATCATATCTGCCGTTATTTCTGCATGCAGCATGACCGTTCCTTGACCAATCAATTCTGTTGCATGCTGACCAACAATGGAAAAACCTAGAATTTCATTATATTGTGGGTTCACCAGGACTTTGACTTTTCCTACCGGTTTATTGGAAAGGACAGCTTTCCCGTTTGCCGAAAAAGCGAATTCACCAACTTTAATTTCCCCATATTTTTTACGCGCTTCTTTTTCGGTCAAGCCTACACTGGCAATCTCCGGGGAGGTATAAATGCAGCGAGGGATTGCCCGGTAATTCACTTGTGCAAATTGGCCGCAGGCATTCAGAGCCGCCACTCGCCCTTCATGAAAAGCAACATGGGCAAGTTGTATGCCCCCTATCACATCGCCACAGGCATAAATTGAAGGATTGCTTGTTTGCATTCGATCATCCACCGAGATGCCAAGTCGGGAAAAATCAATATCATTTCCCTCTAAGCCCATTTCGTTCACTCTTGGTTTTCTCCCTATTGATACGAGTACGTAATCTGCATGAAGTTCTTCCAATTCGCCATCACTTTTCTCCAAAAATACCGTCTTACTGGCTGTATTGATGTTTTTGACTGAAGTGGAGGTATGGACTGTAACACCTTGGTTTTTCAATTCGTCATGAAGGATGCTCGTAATATCATCATCTTCCCCTGGAAGCAGCTTTTCCCCCATTTCGATAACGGTGACCTTGGTGCCCAACCTGCTATAAATACTGGCAAATTCACATCCGATGACGCCGCCTCCTACAATCAGCATCGAATCGGGAATGGCAGGAAGTGACATGGCATGGCCACTGTGGATGATCCATTCACCATCAAACGGTGCAAAAGGTAGTGGAATTGGTTCTGACCCCGTTGAAATGATGATCTTACTAGCTTCAATTATTTCATTTTTATTATCGTTCTCGATTCGCAGTCGATTGCTTGAAAGGATAAAAGCCCTACCTTGAATGACTTTTATTTTATTCTTTCTCATTAAATATCGAATGCCGTTCACTAATTTAGATATGACGTCTCTCTTTCGTTCCTGTACGGTTTCCCAATCGACTTCAATCGAATTGGAGGGCAGGCGAATTCCCATATGCCCGGCATTTTTCACCAAGTCATACGTATCGGCACTTTTCAATAATGACTTCGTTGGCATGCAGCCTTCGTTTAAACAGGTGCCACCCAATGGCCCATCGACTACCAATATGACTTCCTTATCCTGCTGGGCAGCAGTGATTGCCGCTACATATCCTGAAGGACCTCCGCCTATAATAGCTATACGATTCAAGACCTTTCCCTCCTATTCTATAAAATCACAGTAATCGGCTCTTCTAAATACCTTTTTAGTGTTTGTAAAAAGGCAGCGGCGGGTGCCCCGTCGAGTACACGGTGATCAAAAGTTAAACTGAGTGGCAGAATCGTTCTCTTCTCCAATTCTTCGCCAATATAAAGCGGGGTTTCGTAAGCAGAGCCGATTCCGAGTATCCCCGTTTCCGGTGTATTGAGAATAGGTGTAAAGTGCTCAACGCCATATGCCCCGAGGTTACTGATGGTAAAAGTGGACCCTTGCATGTCTTCAATAGGCAATTGAGAGTCACGTGCACATCGGGCCAATTCCTTCGCCTTACTCGATAACTGCCTTAAGGTATAATTTTCGGCATTTCTTATGACGGGAACAACGAGTCCATTCTCCAAAGCCACCGCTAATCCAAGATGAATATGCTCATACAAGATGATGTTATCTTCAATATAAGCACTATTCATTTTAGGATGCTTCTTAAGTGAAAGCACGACAGCCTTGGCAACAAAGTCCGTTATAGTCAATTTAGTTGATTCATATTTTTGCAGTGTTTCGGCAGCCTGTTTTTGCAAAATGACTAGATCAGTGACATCAACTTTCATCGTTATAGTTAACTGGGCACTGCTTTGCAAGCTTTCCCTCATACGTTTAGCGATGATGTTCCTCATTCCAGTCACAGGAATCTGCCTCGGACTCTCTAAAGTAGGTTGGAGTGGGGGAACTATGCTTTTTTCTATATTTACCGGCATGGAATCCCCTTTCTCCATTACCTTTTGTACATCTTCTTTTGTGATTCTTCCGCCTGGCCCGGTGCCTTGTATCTTCTCGATGTCAAGATTCGCTGCCTGTGCCATTTTTCGTGCAACCGGGGTGATCATCAAACGATCTCCCATTGGCAAAATGGGTGTCTCTTTTGTTTTCGGCTTTTCTTGTTCAGCAATTTTCGACTGGGTTTCTTTCGCAACAGGTTCATCGATCTTTATTTTTTCATTCGGATTTCCAATATGACAGATAACGGTTCCTGGAGGTACTCCTTGTCCTTCTTGAACCGTTATATTCAGAATTGTACCTTCAGCTGGAGATTCAATTTCCATTTCTATTTTCTCTGAATTGATACTGGCTATTGCTTCACCTTTTTCTACTGGATCCCCAACAGCCTTACTCCATAACGATACAGTGCCTTCTTTCATTGCCATGCCCAGTTTCGGCATTACCACTTCGACCGCCATATCTTTTCTCTCCCTTCAGATTGGTTTCTGTGTCCATTATCGTTTTTGTTGCTCCAACTTTTGCAGTTCTATGCGAAAAAGCTGGAGCATGCATCATGTGGATGTATTTACACCCCTAGAATGGAAGGCTCCCCTAATAATTCTGAAACGACTTGTATCACTTTTTCTGAAGTTGGAAGGTAAATATCTTCAAGCGGTGGAGAGAAAGGTACAGGTGTATGTGGTGCCGTAATCCTCTTAATTGGCGCATCGAGCGTGTCAAATCCTTTATCCGCCACCAATGCGGCTATATCCGTTGCGACGCTGCATCTAGGATTCGCTTCATCGATCACGATCAGACGATTTGTTTTTGCAACAGAGGAGAGAATCGATTCTTCATCCAGTGGTGACAAGCTCCGCGGGTCGACAATTTCAACTTCAATGCCTTTCGCTGAAAGTTTTTCAGCAGCCTCCATCGCGGTGTGAACTTGTTTACCGATGGCAACGACCGTCAAATCCGAGCCTTTCCTTTTAATTTCAGCTTTGCCGATTGGGATTGTATAGTAGCCCTCCGGAACCTCCCCTACCATGTTGTATAGCGTTTTATCTTCAAAAAAGATGACAGGGTCATTATCTTCAATGGCTGAAAGTAAAAGCCCTTTTGCGTCATAGGGGGATGAGGGAACAACAACTTTCAATCCAGGAATGCTAGTGAACAAGGCATAGAGACTTTGTGAATGCTGAGCTGCAGCCCTGAACCCTGCACCATGCATCGTTCGGATCGTCACGGGAACCTGTGCTTTACCCCCAAACATATAACGGAACTTCGCACCTTGATTCAATACTTCATCCAAACAGCTGCCAATGAAATCGTTGAACATTAACTCGGCAATCGGTCGTAAGCCTGTCGAAGCGGCTGCCATGGCCGCTCCCATATATCCTGCTTCCGCAATGGGTGTATCAAGAATTCTATCCCGGCCAAACTCTTGAACCAATCCTTTTGTGACACCTAAAACACCACCCCATGCTTCGTCATCCTGCAAATGATCGACCTCTGCACCGCCGGCTACATCTTCTCCCATAAGGATGACATTTTCATCTTTTCTCATTGCCATGGCCATTGCTTCATTTATTGCCTGTGACATACTGATTTTTCTACTCATCTCAATTCCTCCTTTTATCATTTAATAGGATACATAAACATCGTTTAATAAATCGGATGCCTCTGGATACGGGCTATCTTCACTGAACTTGACTGCTTGTTTAATAGATTCCTCTACGGCATTCTCAAGAGAAATCAGTTCTTTTTCTGCCAGCAGATTCTGATTCAGCAAGTAATTCCTAAATAGGGCAATCGCATCTTTCTCTTGTTTATGCTCCTTTTTGTCTTGTTCTTTTTTATACTTCTGTGCATCTCCCTCGAAGTGGCCATAATTACGATAAGTAACGCATTCGATCAAAGATGGGCCTTCACCCCTGCGAGCCCTCTGAACGGCTTCTTCGGCAGCTTTATACACTGCCAATACATCTTTCCCATCCACCCGGACACCCGGGATATTGTAGCTTATCGCCCGATCCGCTATCGTTTTACAGCTTGAAGCATAATTGAAAGGCGTGGCTTCCCCATACCCATTATTTTCAGCGATGAATATAACGGGAAGCTTCCAGATTGCCGCCAGATTTATCCCTTCATGGAATGTTCCATGATTGTTGGCCCCATCTCCAAAAAAACAAACACTAACATGATCGGTCTTTTTATATTTGGCAGTTAATGCTGCCCCGCATGCCAGCGGAAAGCCACCACCGACTATCCCGTTCGCACCTAACATCCCTTTATCCAAATCGGCAATATGCATGGAGCCGCCTTTCCCTTTGCAAAGCCCTGTCACCTTCCCATAGATTTCAGCCATCATCCCATTAAGATCGCATTCTTTTGCAATACAATGGCCATGCCCCCTGTGAGTGCTTGTAATGCTGTCCTTTTCGGATAGGTGAGCACACACTCCAACAGCTACCGCTTCTTCCCCAGCATACAAATGAACAAAACCTGGTAAAATCCCTTTTGCAAAAGATTCATGAACCTGGTCTTCGAATTTCCTGATCTCCAGCATTTTTTTGTACATCCAATAAGCCTTGTCCTGTGATAACTTTATTTCATTCGATTGAACCGTTTCCATTTTTCAGCCCCCAATCATTAATAATGAGTCAATTTAATATATTGCAAATGCCGTGCCAAGATGGGAGGTCGGTAAAATTGGGATTTTAACTATTTTCAGTCGAAACAAAACGAGACAAAATGAGATTGTTGTCTCATTTTGTCTCGTTTTTAAAAAATATACTAACCCAATTCACTAATCACTGAAGTGATAAGATGGTATGAATGCTGATGCAGCGTTTTTAAGATTCATTTAGGGCTTTTGTTAAGTAAGGGAGAAATAGAAAACTTAACAGGAATTCGACGGTCGTATTAGAGTCTACTAGTCATTGTCATACTCCAGTTGTTCAGCATTTCGAGGGAAGAGATTATGTACTAATTATCATTAATTAACTTGTCTTTTATCGAGAAAAGAGCACATCTCTACGAAAAGTAAAGACAGATGTGATTGATGCTTGCCATCTTTGAGAGCTGTATAATAAAGTAGATTTGGAGCCAATACCTAGAAAGAAGTTAGCAAAAACATCTTTCATTTCATTTTACCAGCGTCAAACTGGGACTTTAATTTGGTTAGCAGCATCTTTTAAAACATGTTTATAAAGTATGATCAATTCTATACCTTACCTTGATAAAATAACCTATTATAAGAGCGTGTTTAGATTGATCAAAACACGCCCTTTTAGAAATTCAATCGAATCATTATTTTATAAAAAGGATTGATTTATTTGTATTTCCTATTTAAAGATAGGTGAAAATTCGTTTTGTTATTGTTGCTTTTTCCATAAGAATAGGTTGGTTAGATTTTTTATTTATAGAATCCATCAGCTTCTACCTCGCACCATGTATGAAAGTTTCCCTCCGCACGGAGCTCCGTCTATCAGCTACAACCAATCTTTATTAGCCTATCTCGGTAATCGTTTTGCTTTTTATCAATAGAATTATCTAATACAGCAAAGCATGTCAACAACTGTACCACACCTGACAAATATTCTATTCTTTTTCCTAATCTAACTCATAATAACCACAAACAACATATCCTACTGCCTTTGCTGCCACGAGAAGGGCATCTTCATCGATATCAAATTTAGGATTATGATTAAAATAAGGTTTTTCTACTCCTTTAGGTGTACAAGCAATGTAAAAGAAGCAGGAAGGAATTTTTTCAGCATAGTAAGCAAAGTCTTCAGATGGGGGCATTGCTGGAAATTCCTTTACCTCTTTAATATCTTTATCATTTGCATTCTTAAGTGACTCAGCAACCTTTCCTGTTAATTCAGGATCATTATATAAAGGTGGATAGTCTATTGTATATGTTAGATCACATGTTACACCAAATTCTTCTTCAAGTCCTTTGACAAGCCGTTTAACTTCTATTTCAATTTTTTCTTTTGTATCAACAGTCATATAACGAATATCGCCTTCAAGCTCTACGCTGTCTTTAATTATATTAAATGTTCCTTTTCCATCAAAAGAACCAATTGTTATCACACCAATATCAAAAGGACTTAATCGACGGCTAATAATCGTTTGAGCAGCTGTAACAAAATGAGCACCAGCTACAATGGCATCATTTGCTAGATGTGGTGAGGAACCATGTCCACCTCTACCTTGAACTTTTAATTTCAAATAAGCCCTGCCGTTAAAGGAATATCCAGCATGATATCCAACCACTCCTGCTTCGTCCATTGGCAGCAGATGGATGCCAAATATATTATCTAAATCGTCAAGTACCCCAGATTCTACAATACTCTTTGCCCCGCCTGGCGGAACTTCTTCCGCATGCTGATGAATAATTTTGATTGTACCGGGAATTTCATCTTTTAATTGAATGAGGCAATCCGCTAAGACTAACAAGTAGGCTGTATGGCCATCATGACCACACGCATGCATAACGCCTTCAGTTTTTGATTTAAAGGGTATATCCGTTTCTTCAACGATTGGAAGTGCATCAAAATCAGCTCGAAGACCGATCTTTTTTCCAGGCTTTCCACCTTTAATGGTCACGATAATTCCGTATCCATTACCTACATTAGATTGAACTTCTACGTCCTTTTCTTTATAAAAATCTATAATATATTGAGCTGTTTTTTCTTCTTTAAAAGATAGCTCAGGATTTTCGTGTAGGTGCCTACGAATTTCAATCATTTCAACTTTACGGGATTCTAGCATATCCATTAATTCACTTATCATAATCTCTTCATCCTTTCATTATTTTTCAAAATGCCACTAAAGGAGGCGTTTTACATTTCCATCTATTAATTATTCTGTTATAGGGTTCCAGTTGCTAACATCCCGTGATTTTTTAAAAGCATAAGATGTTTTACCGGCATTTTTTGGCACCAAAAAGAAATTTAAAGTTTACAAATTATCAATGTCTTCCACTAACGTATAATACCCACTTTCTTTATCTTTAATGAGATGTTGTATTTTGATAAAAGGTTTCCAAAATCCACTTTTTTCTAACCGATATTTATGAAAATCAATACTCTCAAAGGTAGTTACCATAATTGCCTTATTATTATCAACAGAACGATGCCAACGGCTACTAATCCAACCAGGAACACCTTGGGATCCATTCTGAAAATTGAGTAGCTCTTCAGCTTGGATAGCAACCACTTCATCTAGTTTGCCTGGTTTAGCTGTAAATACGTCATTTCATACTATTGTATTACTTGATTCAATATCCATTATCTCCTGTCATTTAAATTATTTATCTAAATTCGTTAAAAATCGGTGATTCCTTATATAAAAGATTCGTCAGTGCTAACTGTCATTATTCCTTATGAAAAAACTAGGGAGTCAAATCCCTAGTAAAATAAATACAAAAAGGGCTACCCATCCAAAAAAGGACGAGTAACCCGTGGTGCCACCTTCATTCGCTTACTTTTTATGTAAACGCACCTATCCGTACGGAAACAATAAAATTGTTTCTATACTTAGTCTTTTTAACGGTAAGGCGTTCACCCAGACCTACTGCTTATTTCAATCTAGAAGCTCAGAAGCCCATTACCAATAATCCTGTACTGATTTCCATCAAACATCAGCTCTCTGCAACATTCTTAATGTTTACTCTTCTTCATCATTGCTCTCATATTTATTAAATTTATTCTAGAACATGGATAAATAAAGGTCATGGCTACAATAAAAAAATACTTTTTTGGTTAATAATTAAATTAGTAATGTTAGAATATTTTTCTCTCATTCAACTCAAGAGCTAATTCTTTAAAGAACTGTAGCGATTCTGGATTTCCCATGGAGTCTGCATTCACTACCTTATCAAACTCGAACCCTAATAACACTTTTCGAATCGGGACTTCCATTTTCTTTCCGTTCAATGTTTTTGGAATTTGTTCAACGACATGGATTTGGTCAGGAATAAGGCGAGGGGACACATGCCCTCTGATTTGTTCCTTGATTTTTGCCGTCAATGCAGTATCCAGGGCTTTACCGGGCTTAAGGACAACGAACAGCAACAGTGAGGAACCGCGGCCAAGCACTTCCCTATCAATGACAAGGCTTTCCATCACTTCGTCTATCGCTTCGACGACCCGGTAGATATCGCTAGTTCCCATCCGTACACCAGAACGGTTGATGGTCGAGTCGGAACGACCATAAATGATACAACTGCCCTTGTCGTCAATCTTTATCCAATCACCATGTTTCCATATGCCAGGATACGTATCGAAATAACTCTCGTAGTATCTTGTCCCGTCATGATCATTCCAGAAATATAGCGGCATGGACGGCATCGGTTTGGTAATGACCAATTCACCGACTTCATTAATCAATGTTTGGCCATGCTCATCAAAGGCTTCTGCATAAACACCCAATGCCCTTCCTTGTATCTCTCCGATTCTTACGGGCAAAGTTGGAACGCCGCCTACAAATCCGGCACAAACATCGGTTCCTCCACTGGATGAACTGAGCCAGATATCCTTTTTGACATTCTCATACACCCATTTATAACCGTCGCCAGACAATGGAGCTCCAGTTGAAAAAAGAGCCTTCAGATTCGATAAATCATATTTTCCGATTGGCTTGATTCCTAACTTCATGGAATTCGTAAGGAATGGTGCACTTGTTCCAAAGAAAGTCATGCCTGTATCTTCAGCCAATTCCCAAAGGACATCCATATTCGGAAAAGAAGGACTGCCGTCATAAAGGACGATGGTTCCTTCATTAAGCAAACCGCCCATAAGAAGATTCCACATCATCCAGCCTGTCGTCGTAAACCAGAAAACAGTGTCCTCGGAAGTCATGCCTTGATGGATTCTTGTTGATTTTAAATGCTCCAATAATATACCGCCATGTCCTTGTACAATTGGTTTTGGCATTCCGGTTGTGCCTGATGAATAGAGAATCCAAAGCGGATGATCGAATGGAACATTTTCAAAAGATAATTCTGCCTTTTCTTTTAAAAGGTCATCCCAAGGAATTGTATCTGCCAGATTCACTTCCAAAATCTTTTTTTCTATGTAAGGAACCAGCACGGTATGCTTTACAGTGACCAATTCCTGTTTAAGCTGGGAGACGACTGGTGTTTTATCATATACATTTCCATTGTACTGATATCCATCAACCGCCAGTAATACAACCGGTTCAATCTGTTTGAAACGATCTATGACGCTTCTTGCGCCAAAGTCAGGTGAACAACTGGACCAGATGGCACCTATGCTTGCTGTTGCCAAGAAAGCTATGACAGCTTCAGGTATGTTGGGCATATAGGCAACAACACGGTCACCGGATTTTACACCAAGTTCTCTTAATGAATGGGCGACAGAAGCTACTTTTTCTTTCAGTTCTTTCCAGCTGACTTCCTGTTGCCTGATATGTTCGGAACGAAAAAAAATCGCCGTTTTTTCTTCTTGCTCATTCCATAATGCATTTTCAGCATAATTAAGCCTTGCCCCCTCGAACCATTTCGCACCTGGCATTGATTGCTCCGCTAAAACCCTGTCATATTTCCTGGCTGCTTTTACATCACAATAATCCCAAATTGAAGCCCAAAATTCCTCCAGTTCATCTACCGACCATTTCCATAATTCATGATAATCATGAAAAGTTAAACCTTTTCTTTCTTTTAACCATTTCACATATTGAGTCAATACCGTTTGCTCGATTTGTTCCTTTGTCGGTTCCCAAATGATTTGTCCGTCTGTAAGCGATTTCATACAATCATCTCCCTTAGGTATCAAATGCGTCATTGAATTATTTCATAATATTGGTAGTTTACTTAAATTGTAATCTATGAGTGTAAAACCGTCAATTTACACTCAACTAAATAGGCTCATGTTTATGTATGGGCAGGTTAATAGAGAAACATGTCCCTTTCCCTTGTTCACTTGACACATGTACCGTTCCTTCCATGCTTTTGATAACGCTATATGAAACCATCATGCCTAATCCCGTCCCTTTATTTTTTGTCGTGAAGTAAGGCTCACCTAAACGGTATATCTGTTCCTGTGTCATTCCAATTCCCTGATCTTGGATCTTAATTTGAATGGTGGAGGCAGTACGAATTAAATCTATGTATATTTCTCCAGCATGTTCCATCGATTCTATCCCATTTTTTAAGATATTGAACAAGCACTGCTGGAATTTCTTTCTTTCCCCCATGATATAATAAGTTCCATCTTCGAATAAGGATAATTTCAATTCTGTTCCATTATTGCTAGCCAAGGGTTTTATGCTGTTCACGACATGCTGCATTTCTTCTGATACCCTTAATCGCTCCGTGTTTTCAGGGCTTATGGCAGCAAACGTCAAATAATCATTAATGACATCCGTGGCCCGATCCAATTCCTTCAGTGCAATATTTGCATATTTGACCTTTGTATGGGAAGACACGTCTTCGCTTAACATTTGAATATATCCCCTGGTAACTGTAAGGGGATTTCTGACTTCATGAGATATGCTTGCAGCCAGATGACTAACGATCTGCAATTTTTCCGCTTTCACTAATTTTTCGAGAACCTGAAAATTAGTGAGGATGACTTCCCATAGTAAGATTACAACAACGATTCCAATGACTTGGATCGTGAAGTATTGTTTCCATATGCTTATGCCAATAGTAAGTTCAAATACGACTGTTGAAATAAACTGCGTAAGAATATGGACAATGAATATTAATGATATACCAATAAGGATTTTTTTACTGACAGACATTTTTAGATAGTACTTAGATATAAAAAACAGGGAAATTCCCATTAGTGGAAAAGTGATGCATGATATATAAAATCCATTGTCACCCCCTGATAAATAGCGGATAACAAGAGTGATGACGATCAATATGATTCCTAACCGGTAGCCTCCATATAAACCGCCTAATAGAAAAGGGATCCATCTAAGATCCCAAACAAAATCTTCTTCTATAACAACGGGAAATAACATGCATAGAACAAGTGAAAGAATAGGGAAAATCGATAGGAAGGATCCTTTTAATGCCTCTAAACGGTATACGTACTTCACTAGATAGCTCATTTGCAATAAAAAGATCGGAAAAAGGATAATTAAAAAGTTAATCAGTAAATCTTTTGTCATAAGATTCATTTTTACACCGAACTTTCGATATTTTTTGAAGATTTAGACAGGTATATCAATCATAACAAGATAGAGAATGATAAGCTAGTGAAATTAATAGGAGGGAATTAAAATTTTCCTCTTCCGCCATCCAGGAAAGAATGTGAGGTAATGTTATAAAAAAATACCCGTTCGTAAAAGTACACTTTTACGAACGGGTATTTTTTTATATATTGGTAAAACTGTTGAATTTTCTAAGAACTAGGCTAGTTAAAATTCTTATAAGTCCTAGTTTATTTAGCTTTCTGATTAATATTTCCAATCATTCCGATTTTTAAAAGATCATCATACTTACTTATTAAACAATGACACTCTAATACTTCTTACATAGAAGCTAATCCCTTTTCCAATACTTCCAGTTATTAAGAGAAAAATTTTCAATTAGTATTAATGGATAGAAGTAAACCCTATTGATTGAAATATGAACTGATCGATAAAATGATCTGTCAAAAATTTTTCCTATTCGAAAAGCGCCCTGTACAGAACCCTTTTATATAGAAGTAAGATGTTACAGTTCATTCACTCTCATTGTTCTTGAATGTTTTCCCATCATGATAATAAAGTTCAGAGCCTATATGAAAATTGTCATTTTCTTTCAATTGACGAATAAGTTCTTCGCTTTTTGTTTTATTCATTTCTTTATACCAGGTTCCTTGTGGATATAGAACAGCAATCGGCCCATGCTTGCATTGCCCGTTGCATAATGTTTTTGTTGTGTGAATCTCCTTTTGTAGCTCTAAGTTTTTCAATTCTTCCCTAATGGTCTCTGTTACTTCTTCTGCTCCATTTTTCGTGCATGTTTTCCCGTTGCAAATTAATAGATGCTTGCTAACCCCATCTAAGTTCATATAAATTCCCCTTTTTTCCTTTTTATTTGACCTTTATAACAAATGGATAGCTATTGACTTTACCATCAAATTTAAATTCTCCCCACACTTTGTAGTTCCCAGCTTTATCAAATTTTGTTTCAAATAGGGTCTTATATTCTGATGTAGGGTGCACATGAACAAATTTCCCACCCTTATCATCCAAAATAACAACATGCCCTAGAGCCCCCAGATAGGGCTCTGGAGTAATCCCTTTCGTATCAAAGTTTAATGTCACAGCTTTGTTTATTCCTAGCTCTGTAGCTGTTAATTCAACTGTCTTTTCATTGATTGTTTTTGTTGATTTTGTATCAGCCTTTAGTGTATTTCCCTCATGTTCACCATGACCTTTACCCACCTGCAGCTCTATTGGACTAACCTGATAGGCAAAGTTTTTCGGTTTCATATCAACAAACACTTTATAAGAGTTTTCAGGTAGGGCGAATTTCTGAGTATACATGCCATTTCCTTTTTTTAGAGGATGTAGATGATAATAATTTTCTAAGTCGGCACTTACAATAATTAAATGCATAATCTTTTCATGTGATATTTCTAATTTAGGTGAATTTTGATCTTTATCCTTCACATCGATTGTAATTAAGCCTTTTTCATACTTTACGTTTGTGACCACTTCACTTTTTGAAGATGCTACATGATCTGATTGCCCTGAATCCTCACCATCACTTTTTTGGCTTGTATGATTATCATTATGTGCTTGCTCATTAATAGATTCTTTTTCCTCGTTACCATTTATTTTTGCCGCATGGGTATCCGTGTGATCATTATTACCGTTCAAGCTTGCAGATACGGAATATCCGCCATTTATGTTTGATCATTTATTTCAATCGCTTAAACCATACCTTGGTATAGTATATTATATTCTAAAAGAAATTGTGCTTTCATTCGCACGTTCTATATTAAATGTTATTGTACATCATAACCATGGCCGTCAATTGTAATATTGTGATTTGAAATCCACTCTCTCACATATACGTTCTTTCTAGTTTTCCAAGTTGATAAGATAACAAGATTCTTGCATCAGCATAGTTCAATCCTGTAAGAAAAGACTCAGGTGATGGCTGTTCGTAAAACCAAGGGAAACATACTTCCAGGTTTGCATCTTTTTGACCTAAACGTTCTGATCATTCATTAATAAAATATGTCGTTCCTTTGCTATTCTTCGGAAATAGATATATCTTAAATTATTTGATTATTATTTATTTCAAACATGGAAAAACATTGTGTTAGCATCACATCGCCATCAAGCTTAGGTGAATTTGTATCATCATTACGAAAAACTATCCTTTTTGTTAGAAATAAAAGGGGGGTGGCGTTTTCAATGAGGCATTTTCAGACCAAATGAATCTCTTTTCTCAAGAACTTTAAATTACCGATTCTCCTTCCTTCGTGAGCACGGTACTATTATCCTATATAATACACCCATGCAGGGCAAACTTAAAAAGGCGGTTCATATACCTGATCCGCCTTCTTGTATTTAATCTAAAAAATGATTTCATTGTAACATGTATAACTTAATCAATTGATAGTGCACTTCAGGATTTATTTTAAACTACGGTTCAAGAAAGCTTTCGTTCGCTCGAACTGGGGGTTTGTAAACAACTCTGTCGGATCACCTGATTCGATAATTTCCCCATTATCCATGAAAATGGCCCTGTTTGCTACTTCCTTTGCAAACCCCATCTCATGCGTTACCACAATCATAGTCATTTGCTCTTCAGCTAGATCCTTCATTACTTGTAGTACTTCACCTGTCAATTCAGGATCCAAAGCCGATGTGGGCTCATCAAACAGCAGGATTTCTGGATTCATCATAAGTGCCCTTGCAATGGCTACTCTTTGTTTTTGTCCGCCCGAAAGATTCTCCGGGTAAGCTGTCTCCCGACCAGAAAGACCAACCTTCTCCAACAGCTCCCTGCTTTGCTTGTGAATCTCTGTGTTAGTCCCCTTTTTCGCCATTCTGGGGGCGACTTCTAGATTTTCTTTGACAGTGAGGTGCGGGAAGAGATTAAAATGTTGGAAGACCATTCCCATTTTGGAGGTGATTTGCTTGATCTCTTGTGGTTTGGAGTATATGCCATCCCTCACCAGATAATCGCCGGATATACATATGCTACCGTCGTTGATTTCTTCGAGATGAATCAAACTGCGGAGCATCGTGCTTTTTCCTGAACCGGAGGGGCCGATTACTGCAACCACATCGTTTTTATTTACATCAAAAGTAAATTGTTTTAATACATCAAGTTTGTCATATGACTTTTTGAGGTTAGTTACTTCAATTATAGCCACATTCGCCACCCCTTCTTATTCATATTTGAACCTTCGTTCTAGAAATTTAAAGAATCCTGTTAATATGAGCGTCATGATTAAGTAAATGATACCTGCTAAGAAAAATGGAACAATTGTAAAGTCACGATTCACTGCTGTCTGCGCAAAGTGTAATAGTTCCGGTACAGCAACTGCATAGAGCAGCGCAGTATCCTTAACAAGTGTCACCGATTCATTGGAAACGGCCGGAAGCGCCACGCGGAACATTTGAGGCAGAATTATTTTCCTCATGGTCTGCCATTTAGTCAAACCCAATACTTGGGATGCCTCATATTGGCCTTTATCAATAGCTAGAAGACCTCCTCGGAAAATCTCGGCATAATAGGCAGCATAATTTAAAATAAAGCCTAAACATGCAGCTACAAAGCGATCCAAAACCATATATTCGCCAATCACGGGAATCATCGGAAGCCCGAAACAGATAAATAGCAATTGAAGCAACAGCGGTGTACCGCGCATCAAGTAAATATAGGTATTGGCAAGCCAGGCTAAAGGCTTGATTTTGCTTCTTACAGCCAGAGTTAGCAAGAAGCCCAAAGGAATGGACAAGACTATGGCGATCAAAAATAAGAGGACCGTCATCTGTGCCCCTTCGAGCATAGGCTTAAGTATTGATAAAATATAATCTGCGGACATGAATGGATTCCCCCAAAAACAAAACAGGGTTTCCATAGGAAATCCTGTTTGCTTAATATTGTACGTTCAATTACTTTAATACCTTATTTTCCCCGAACCATTTCTCAGAGATTTTAGCGGCAGTGCCGTCCTCATTCAGTTCATCAAGTGCACCTTGAAGCTGCTTCAGAAGATCTTCGTTCCCTTTTTTCACGCCAACTCCATATTCCTCTGGTGCAAGTGATTCTTCAAGAATCTTAAAGGTTTCTTTTTCTTTGGACATGTAATATTTTATAACAACTTCATCAATGACGACAGCATCCACACGGCCAGATTTCAGGTCACTTAGAGCCAATACGTTATCGGAGAATTCCGTGATCGTCTTGATTTTAGAATTAACCGGATTAGCATTCAATGCATCTGATGCAGAAGAAAGCGATTGAAGGCCCACTACTTTTCCCTTTAAATCATCCAGTTTAGTAAGCTTTGAATCTTCACGTGTAACAACCACCTGTGCATTTTTTAAATAGGGCTTCGTAAAAAGAACCTTCTCTTTTCGCTCATCCGTAATGGTGTACCCGTTCCAAATGAGGTCTATACGTCCACTGCTTAGTTCGGTTTCTTTTGTTTTCCAGTCAATGGGCTGAAATTTAACCTTTACCCCCATTTTTTCTGCAGCAGCTTTGGCATAGTCGATATCAAAACCAGTGATTTTGTTATTCTCATCTCGAAATCCCATAGGGGCAAATTTATCGTCGATGCCAATCACCAGCGTGTTGTCTTTATCCTCCTGTTTGGAAGAACATGCTGCAAGAAGTGAAAATACGGCTACTATTGTCAGCATAATTGTCGCTATACGTTTCATATTAAAACCACCTTTGACTTAAGTATTACCCTGTGTACTTTAGTTTACTAATGTATTAGAGTGATAAAATATCGTAATATAAAGTTAACACAATAATAAAATGAATGTCAACGGAATTTTTTATCGTATTAGCACACTAAAGGATTTGTTTTTTCCCTGAATTAAAATACGACTTTTCCCCCATTTAATACCAGGTAGACATCTCCTTTCTAGCTTCTTTTTTATAACAAAAAAAGACCGGAGGGAACATAGCACCCATAAGTCTGTCTAGTAAATAAATGTAGTTAAAATCTTTTACAAAATTGCAGGAAGTTAGCCCGGCAGTCTTTTCTGATTTTCCCCTAATTGATTGATAGGAATAGGTGTTAATCTAACGAGAATCGTTAAAGCTTCCTTAGTTATATCCATTAGTTTTCTTTCGAGCTTCATTATAGAACAGATCTCAACACTGTAACAAACATAGGAAAAACCGGTAAAACCTGCCCATGTGAAAACACTATTAGTTTTTATTTATTTCAATATTCTTTCCCCTAGACCGTACACTTAATAAGACAAAAGAAAAGGTCAATGAAAGAAACAGAACAACTCCTAGAATTTCAAAATCAAGCTCCGCCCCATGGATTAAAGAATGAGAAGGCTTGATAAAAGGACACTCCGTATGCTAGAACGACAATCCCCCATCCCATTACTCTTGAAGCTGATTGTCCGAGTTTGTTTGTTTGATTAATCATTCGATACACAATCAATGAATCAATATGAATCAATGACCGCCTGGGACTTACACCCGATTCCCTATTACCCCTTGGTTTTCAAGGGCACCTAGTCTGCTTACATTATAATATTTAAACTATTATACTAATAATCTTTTGAAATTAACGTTATATTTTTTTAGATGAAGTATCCTGTTCAATGAAAATATGTTAAGAAGTATAAAAAATCCTTCCTGCATACTTTCTTGAAAAACGTTTGCTAAAATTAGGCATCAATTAATTGAAAGGAGCCATCATGTACAACTTCCTAAATAAAATTAGCCAATTTTTCTCTGATCCAATCTTACAATTGACGAATAGTTCAATGGCCTTTCCCCTTATCGGGACCTTACTATTAGGGATCCTCGGTTCCTTAGCGCCCTGTCAAATCACTGGAAATTTCACTTCTATAGCCTATTTCGGAAATAAAGCAGTGGGAAAAAAAGCCCCTTGGGTGGAAATATCCTTATTCATCCTGGGAAAGCTATTGGTATATTCCCTCTTAGGAGTTTTAATTTGGTTATTAGGAAAAGAGTTTCAATCTACCTTAACCACTTATTTCGCATATTTTCGCAAAAGTATTGGATTCTTAAACATTATAGTCGGCCTTTTTTTATTAGGTTATTTAAAATTCAGTTGGGTTTCGCGTATTTTTAAGTGGAGGGGATTCCGGAATTCAAACGGGAATTTAGGAGCCCTTTTATTAGGCATAAGCTATTCAGTCGCCTTTTGCCCAACTATGTTTGTCCTATTTTTTGTACAACTTTTGCCTTTGGTTTTATCTACTACATATGGTTTTGCCTTGACACCGATTTTTGGGATTGGGACTGCTTTACCCCTTGTTATCACCCTATTATTAATTTGGAGTTTTGGCGCAGAAGGTTCCTTAATAAAAAAAGGGAAGAAGTTTGGCAATACCGTTCAAAAATGTGCAGGGGCGGTTATCATCATCATAGGTCTTCTCGATATCGTCACCTATTGGTAGATTACTATTAAAATAAATAAAAGCCAGTCTCTTAAAAAAGAGCTGGCCGTTATTCCTATTACATTCTTTTGGCTCCTAAATATCTCTGTTTCCAATAACTATTATCCATGGAGGAAATTCCTACACCTGATGAGGAGCTGTGTATGAATTGATTATCCCCGATGTAAATACCCGCATGGGAGGCACCAGGTTTGTAGGTTTCATAAAAGACTAGGTCCCCAACTTGTGGTTTGGACACCTTTGTCCCCTTCTTATAAATCTCCGCTACCGTTCTTGGCAAAGTGATATCTGTACTCTTTTCGAATACGTACTTTAGGAATCCGTGCAATCAAAACCTTTTGGCGTACTCCCGCCCCAAACATACGGTACATTCATATATTTTTTTGCTTCCTTCACTAACGCTGTAGATTTATTGCTTGTATTATTAACATTAGCTACCTTGGTTGTCTGCTTTTTTACGCCCAATGCTATATACGTATTCGGACCTACAATACCGTCAGCTTTCAAGCCTTTGCTTTTTTGAAACTTTACTACTGCACTTTTAGTAACGGTCCCAAAGTAGGTAGTGGTATCTGTTTTAAAATATCCTTTTTTCTTTAAATTCTCTTGTAATTGTTTCACATCTGTATGAGTCATTCCACTTTTTAATGTACGATCTCCTAATGCGGCATTACTGACCAATGGATTTGATAGTAACAATCCCGTCACTACAACTGAAGCTATAATTTTTTTCATTTTCTATTTTTTCCCCCGATTAGTACTTTTTTATTATTCTATCATCCTTAAGTGACACGCATATTTACCTAAATTTACATTATCGTTACAATTTTATGCAGAATGTGTGCACAAATGACAAAACACCTATAATTACCCAAAATTCTTCCAAAAAACGATATGACTATTGTGCACCCTGAAATTAATTACAATTTTTATGTAAACTCCTTAATTTCCACATATTTTGTTGTTATCTTTCTGGTAGTTCCTTAAAAATTTTCAAGGAAGCTCAAAATAACAATAGGTAGGTGGATTTTATGTGCGGTTTTGTTGGATGTGTTCATAATGGGCCTAAAGCCTTACATTCTGATATAAGGGAAAAGTTGAAAGAGATGAATAACATCATTACCCATAGAGGCCCAGATGATGAAGGGTATTTTTTCGATGAATTTGTGAATTTTGGCTTTAGAAGATTAAGCATCATCGATATAGATAACGGAAACCAGCCACTCTCATATGAAAATGAAAGATACTGGATTATCTTCAATGGCGAAATTTATAATTATATTGAGCTAAGGAAGGAATTAATCGATAAAGGCCACGAATTTAAGACAGATTCTGACACCGAAGTCATTATAGCCCTCTATAGTAGTATAAAGGAGCAATCCGTTCGTAAACTGCGTGGGATGTTCGCTTTTGTCATTTGGGACAAAGAAGAAGAAAAACTTTTTGGTGCAAGGGATCACTTTGGGATAAAACCCTTTTTCTATTGTGAGCAAGATGAAACTACTTACTTTGCGTCCGAGAAAAAAAGTATTCTTACGGCAATCAGTGAAGAGTTAGACGTAGATTCTTTACAACATTATCTTAGTTTCCAATATGTACCGGAGCCTTCGACGCTTACTAAATCGATTAAAAAGCTACCACCTGGACATTTCTTCACGAAAAAACCAGGGGAAAAAATGGATATAAAAAAATACTGGAAACCTAATTTCCAACCCTCAAATATGGAAGATTCCAAATTAATCAAAGAAGTCCAAGATACCTTGATCGACTCAGTAAACGTACATATGAGGAGTGATGTTCCAGTTGGTTCCTTCTTATCTGGAGGAATCGATTCTTCATTTATCGTTTCAATTGCGAAACAGATTAATCCTAAAATTAAAACCTTTTCGGTAGGTTTTGAAAGAGAAGGTTATAGCGAAATAAACGTTGCAGAAGAAACGGCCAACGCTCTAAATGTAGAAAATATTAGTTATGTAATAAGCCCTGAAGAGTTTCTTGCAGAGCTACCAAAAATCATTTGGCATATGGACGACCCTTTAGCAGATCCTGCAGCTGTGCCTTTGTACTTTGTTGCGCGGGAAGCGAGGAAACAAGTCAAGGTTGCTTTGTCCGGTGAAGGTGCAGATGAATTGTTCGGCGGTTATAACATATACAGGGAACCTCAATCCCTTCGCATGTTTTCCTATATCCCGTCTCCAGTAAAGCATGTTTTAAAAGCCCTCTCCTCAGCACTTAAAGAGGGAGTAAAAGGAAAGAGCTTTATAGAACGGGGGGTTACACCCTTAGAAGAACGGTATATCGGAAACGCAAATATGTTCGATGAAAAAGAGAAAAAACTTTTACTTGTGAATTATCTAAACAATTTGGAGAATGAAAAAGTGACGGGTTCCATTTATTCTAGTTCTTTAGATTATGACGCCATTACAAAAATGCAAAACATTGATATTCATACATGGCTAAAGGGAGACATTTTACTAAAAGCCGATAAAATGTCCATGGCAAACTCCCTAGAAGTGAGAGTTCCCTTTTTGGACAAACATGTCTTTAATATCGCATCAAAAGTTTCCAGCAATCAAAAAGTACGGAATGGCACGACTAAATATATCCTCCGTAAAGCTGCAGAAGGTATAGTTCCAGAGCATGTATGGAGCAGGAAGAAACTAGGTTTCCCTGTCCCCATCCGCCATTGGTTGAAAGCAGAACTTTGTGATTGGGCCATGCAGTTAATTCATAATAGCCCTACTGACTATATTTTTAACAAACAGGAAATCCTAAAACTATTGGACAATCATGTTCAAGACAAAATGGACAATAGCCGCAAATTATGGACCATTTTAATCTTTATGGTATGGCATCAAATTTATGTTGAACATTTATATGACTTTGACCTATCCAGACAAAATATTGAGCAATTAGCAATGAACTGATCATTTCTTATTGTGCGTGCCTAAGATACAACAGCAAATGCGGTTACCTACACTCAGACTACTGGAGGACCAAAAGTAAAAAATCATAAATGGGTTATAGAAAGTGAAATTTCAGCTAATAATTGAGCATAGAGTTTGTTATGAAAGGTAAAATATAATTAAATAACGAGTGTTTAGATGAAAAAAGGAATCGCTGGTTGATTCCTCTTTTTTATTGTGCTTAAAGGAACAGCAAGCCTGTGAAATGAAATTTCTGAAAAAAGATCATCGTACCTAATCAAGAAAATCGGTTAAAATCCGATTTCGATAATTTCTTTTTTTAGCAATCAATTTAACATAGCATAATAAAAAAAAGACTAAACGATTTGTTTAGCCATACACTTATTTCTATACTTCTATTGGAAGGGTAATGATAAATTCAGTCCCTTGTCCAACTGCACTATTAACTTCAATCCTCCCTCCCAATACGTTGACCAACTCCCTAACGATAGCGAGTCCAAGACCAGTCCCTCCCATTTGCCTAGATCGAGATTTCTCTACTCGATAAAACCGTTCAAAAATAAAGGGCAAATCATTGGGAGGAATCCCTACTCCTGAATCTTTGATAGTGATGATGACGAAATCCTTATTTGCTCGGGAGGTAATAACAATCCCCCCATGACTTGTGTATCTTATAGAATTTTCGATAAGGTTAGTTAGGATTTGTTCTAATCTCATCCCATCAGATAAAATCATTTTCAAATGTTTACCGGGTTCATATTTCAAAGTAACTTCTTTCTTATTGGCTCTCAGTTTGGACTTGTTGAGGACCCCTTCAATTAATTCCTCGACATCAATCCATTCTTTATATAATTCAATCTTGTTTTCTTCCATTTTTGAGAGTTCAAACAAATCATTAATAAGAAGTGTCAGTCTTGAGGCTTCATTCTCTATAATAGCTAGGTACTCTTCCTTTTCCTGGTCATTCTTATATAGATTTTTTCTTATCACCGATGCATATCCAGATAAATAAGATATAGGGGTTCTAAGCTCATGAGAAATATTTGCTAAAAATTCACTTCTATTCGTCCGATATTCCTTTAGTTCTATGGCAAGGTCATTAATGGCTTGAGCGAGAGATCCAATTTCATCGTTAGATGATTTTTTTATATGTATATTAAGATCGCCTTTTGAGATCCGCCTTGTGATCTTTTCCATATCAATAAGAGGCTTTGATAGCTTCTTGGATACAAAGAAAGTAAAACCTGCAGCAAGCAGTAATGCACCTAAAATGGCAATAACAAGGTACGTCCTTAATATGTGTATCGAATCATGAATGGAATCTAAGGAGGAAAATACAAAAACTCCTCCTTCAACATTTTCATTAATTATAATTGGACGTCCTGATAAAAAATAATAATTTTTAGTATTGGGATCCACATAATCCTGATGAATTTTATTCGTTTTTTTAATTTTAGACAACAATTGAGCGTTAAATTGCGTACCTTTTTCATAAAGGTTGGAGCTTGTAAGTACCTTACCAGCTTTATCGACGATCACTAACTCGGTTTTCGTATGATTCGCCATTTTTTCGTATATTCCCAATTCATTTTGATCATCGAGATTTGTTATGGAGTTAATGAGGTCTAAAGAAACTTCATCAATATATTCATGAGTTTGACCATAATAGAAACCGAAAAATATTCTATCTATTACATAGCCTAAGGGCACTAAAATACACATAAATAAAATCATTATAGTAATGCCTAACTTACCACCTATACTATTAATTTTGATTTTCTTCATGGCCCCCTATCCTCAAATTTATAGCCTATTCCCCAAACTGTCTTTATTGGGTTAGATTTGCACTGAGTATCCCTTAACTTCACTCTTATGTTCTTAATGTGAGTATCCACTGTTCGAAATTCACGTTCATCATATATTCCCCATATTTTGTCCAGCAATAATTCACGAGTGAAAATTTGAGTCGAATTACTTGCCAATAGCCACAATAAATCAAATTCTTTTGGAGTGAATTCCACTATTTCACCTTCTATTTTAACTCTCCTGCTTTCATAATGGATTTCTAAACCACCAGAAATTATTACTTGCTCTTTTGGTTCAATGGTTTGTTTTATTATGGACCTTCGTATTAATGCATGAACACGGGCTGCCAATTCCTCAAATGCAAAAGGTTTAACTAGATAATCATCGGCCCCTATCTCTAATCCACGAACTTTATCATTCAATTCATTCCGCGCTGTTAGCATTAAAATTGGTATATTATATTTTTCTCTAATGATTTCACACATTTCCCAACCACTGATATATGGCATCATGATATCTAAGATAATTAAATCAAATGATTGCTTATCTAGGTATTTCAAAGCCTCATGACCATTGTTCGAAACAACAATATTATAATTATCAGACAAATGTATCTTTATTAGATTTAACATATTCCATTCATCGTCAACAACTAATACATTTCTATTCATTCTAATGACCCTCCATAGGAATATTTCCTTTTTAGCAAAAATGGAATTAATTAAACAGATCAAGGAGCAATTTTAAAAAACTTTTAAAAGGTCTACATAATAGTTTCCCAATATTTCATTAACAATTGACTTACCTAGTTAATTAAAAATGGACAACCCTTTCGAGTATATAAAAAATTCATGCAGAAAATATGGAGATTTAGTAAGTTTTTTTCCTGATCCTTTTTCTTTAAACCATATCTTTACTTAAATAAAAAAACATTCAATAACCTTAAAGGTTACTAACTTATAAAAAACCCGTTCAAAAAATGAACGGGTTTTTATAAGGTAACATGTTTCTTTCATTCAATGGAAAGTCCCTTTTTTCCCGACTATAATACAAGATATTATTCGGATTTATGTTATGGAAGAGGATTTCTTGTTCACAGTTCCATTGAATTTCTCTTACATTTCATTTCAAACTTTTTATAAACTAATACAGAACCAAACAGGAATACAGATGAAATTAAAGCACCTAATGGAATCATGGGTATGACATTCTCAGGGAATATAAATGGGAGCAAGGGAAAGGCATACACCGCTGGAATACGCATGCCAGCAATTCGTAACAAGATAAGCATTAGAACCATGTCTAACAACGTTACCAATATCCATGAATTAATAAGAAAATACAATAGTGTTCCGACAGTTGCGGAAATGGATAATACTAGTACCTGCTTAAGGGCCATTTTCCCGTTGTACATAGGCTTTTGAAGCGATTCATACACGACAACGACTATAGGGGGGATAACTGCAAGTTGCTGGAATCCAAAGACCCAACACATACCGATCCAAACGAAATTCAGTACCAAGAAAACAAGCATGTACTTGTACTGTATTTTCACTTTCTTTTCCAACCCTTTATTTAATTCAAAAATTATAACACCCAGCATCAATATGAGAGTAAATACTAACACCGATAAAATAAATGACCATTCATGAGCATTCACCACTAATGGAAGTAGTCCTGTTGCAAGAGAAGGTGCTAAGTTCGTTCGAATAATGTATAAAAAGAACATCATAAGGACTAAGGTAAGTATGATTTTTCCTATATAAGTGAGAGGTAATTGATTCACCATGAAGCCTATTAAAGCAGTGATAGATGGTGCCAGGAAAATCTTCGAAGGTTGTCTAACCCATCCGGGTTCCCGATAAACCCACATGGCAATAGCCATTGCCGCAATTTCAGGCAAAATAATTTCGGGATCATCAAACATCACGGACATTGTTACCATTGAGCTAATTAACACGAATGCAATGATATATGAAATGTTCGTACCTTTTTTTGAAACAGATAAATCCATAATAATAACCCTTTCTTGCTTGAATTGTTTTACTATTACTTTGTTTTCTAAATTTCCAAATAAATTTAATGGCGCGCCTTAGAAACGTTTTAGTTTTATCCATATCTTTATTAAACTAACCTTTTTCTTAAGCTATTATTTAGGATAAGAGACGTTGGTACAATCACCAACACCTATCTAAAGTGAATCAAAAAAAGTCCGGCAGGTATATAAACGATGTAAAACTAAAATGGCTTACCATCGCCCATAACAGCGGGAATGACAAAAAAACGAAAAATATAAATGTTCTCTTTTGTTTTTGGATTCTTTCTGACGATAGTCAACAGCATCCTTGCAGTCATCCATAATAATCGTCCCGTACCCCAGCTTTTCCACTCGTTGGATAATATCTACAGGCGTTGCTTGGGAAGGATCATATTCAACCGTGGCTTTTTCAAGAGCCAGGTTCACATTTTTTATTGATACTCCATCCATTTTAATTAGACCTTTTTCCTTGTTGCACAAGCTGCACAGGTCATTCCTGAAATCTGCAATTTACTTCTTTTAATTGAAATGGTCTTCCCGTTTGATCTCACCTCCACATACCGACCAGGGGTATATTTCGTTGTAAAAAAGGGGTGCTTAAAAGCACTCATCTAGCCTATTCAACATCATATCCTTGATCATCAATTGTTTCTTTGATTTTTTCTAGAGATACTTTATCACGATCAAAGGAAACCTCCACTTTTCCTGCTTCTAAATTTACTTTTACACTTTCTACACCAGCAAGTTTCCCTACATTTCCCTTAACAGCATTTACACAATGGCCACAAGACATTCCACTTACATTCAAAGTTACATTTTCCATTTTATTCACTTCACCTTTATTTTTTCATTAATTTTTGTAAGGTTACTAATACCTCATCAATAACTTCCGAATCTCCCTCATTAAGTCGGTCGACTACACAGTTTTTCAGATGGCCTTCTAATAAAATCTTTGCGCCATTTAGGGCACTTTGCGTGGCCGTGATCTGAGTGATAACATCATCACAATAGGTTCCCTTCTCAATAAGACCATTTATACCACGAATTTGACCTTCAATCAGATTTAGACGGGTGGTTACATTCTTTTTTACTTCCTCCGAGTGATGACTTTTTCTTTCAGAAGAGGGGGATATACAGCATTCATCGTCAATCGGATAAACATTTTCCTTCATCTATTTATCCATATCTCGACCGCCTTAAATACAATATACCATACCCCTCTACCCTATGCAAAAAAAATATTTTGTATGTATAAGCATCATTTTTTACTCTTATATTAGTTGAATCTTGAGATTATCTATACCATACCTATAAATTTAAGAAAGGCTTCTCTTTTTAAGCGACTAGAAATGTGAAAGGAACAAGTTTTACTAGATCCCTTCTAAATAATTTATCCTCGAAAAACCCTTACACAAATACTTTTCTTTTGTTGACTTTATTCAATGTAATTCAGTAGAGCATGAATTGATGATTACTAGAATTCTAATTGCTATCCCTCCTATCTAGGTAAGAAAATGGTTTTGTTACTATTTTTAAAAAATGGAATATTATCTTAATATTAATCAGGATAAATAGTAAAAGAAAGGAGCATGTCAATCTCCCCGATCTTCCTTAACATTTCTTGCTTATCATCAGCTATTACATAAGCGAAAGTCATTGTGGTAATAGAGTCATTGGGTTACGCTTCAACACTTAAAATACCTTAAAATAACCTCAAGTAAATAGAGCTTATCCTTATAAGGGATAAGCTCTATTGTTGTTTTAAACATTTGTTCATTTTACTCAACATTATTTTTCCGGTGATAATTCACTTTCTGTTACCCACTTATGATTTTTAACTTCTTCTCCACCGGTGGTCGGCGTGTAATCAACCACATACACAGTCGTTGCTTCGGCTGAATCAATTTTAGCTGTCGCGCCATCCATCCCTTTCATATGAGCAGCTTCTACTGTAACTTCTGCTCCAGGTTCTAACGGTTCGTCACCAGCATCTTTAACCTCTTCCTGGATAACCCATTTATGATTTTCCACTCTTTCTCCACCAGTTGTCGGAGTATACGAAATAGCATAGGCCGTCGTATCATAGGCACCCACTATCGTTGCTTTGGCACCCTTCATACCTTCCATGTGATTTGTTTCGAGAATGGCTTGTCTTCCAACTTCATAGGTTGGATTCTTTGCTTCTTTCAAACCTTCAGGAACTTCTTCTGAGCTAGAATGGTCCATATTACCATGATCCATGCCTTCCATGTTCTCTTTGTCTTCTGTTTTCTCAGTGTTATCTCTGTTTTCTGTGTTTTCATCATTCGCGTTTGAGCAGGCACCCAGTACTAAGAAAAGTGCTGCAAATAACGATAAGATGAGGGTCATTTTCATTCTTTTTTTCAACATGTAAAAGATTCCTCCTTTGGCTTTAGACAATATCATACCAATAATATGTGCAGAAATTGTGGAGCACGCTCATGAAAAAGATAAACTGAGCATCCTTACTCTGTTTCCCCGTCAGAAAGAATTTTATTCCATTTCTTCTCCTGCCCTTCGCTAACAAACACATCATTCTTTGTTGTTACCATCATCATTTCGCTTTCTTTCAATGGATTAGCCTCTAGGTAAATCGGTATGTTTTCTTTATCCAAAGAAGGGGCAACTAGTGAAGTATCCTTTTTATCGTTCAAACTTTTTTCATGAAGGCTCACTTTTTCATTTTCAAGCATGGAATAAACTATGGAATCTTCTTTAAAGGCTAATGAAGTCACCATAGAAGTTGTCGGGATTAGTGAAAAGTCCTTTCCATAGTTTTTAGATAAAAACACTCCTTCCTCTCCATAAATTGCAATCATGTTATCCTTGGATGGATGGACATCAAGGCCCCCAATAGCGGTAGAAGTCATACCGTTGAGCTCTAATTGTGTCCAGTCTTCCCCTTTATTTTTGGAATAAAAAAAGCCTGGTCCCATTTTGGAGTTTTTAGCTTCATTATATGTATAAACAGTACCTGTTTCATAACTGGCCCCTAAGTAATGAAAGTCCGTTTCTCCATAGAAAGCAAGCTTTTCCAGACTTTCCCCTTTATTCGTACTTTTCACAAGACCTAAGGGATTTTTTAAATCAGAACCCTCTTCTGGGTGCCCACTTGAATAGAAACCGTCTTTTATTGTCTGGAACCCCATGTAATCGTGGTTGTTACGTGATGTTTTGTACCAGGATCCATCTCTATATTCAAATGGCCCTCCATGGGTTGCTATTACTGGGGTTCCCTCTTTACTCCAGTATCCCGCTCCATGGATATGTTCAATTGTTTCATTCCCTGCTTTAATAAAATACTCCTTCGACTCTTCATTTGAACAGGCTACTAGAAGTAAGTTTATAGCTGTAAAAGATAATAAGCCCCATTTTAAGTGTTTCAATGGTATCCTCTCCTGTCTTATTTGTCCCTTTTTTCATGATTTTTTATGACAAATTTTCGTTATTCCTTAGGCACCCACTTATATCCAACTCCCCAAACAGTCGAGAGATATAGATCTATAGGAAAATTCTCCTGCCTTAATTTGTCTCGGATATTACGGACATGCGAATCTATTGTCCTATCTTCTGTAAAAGCTTTATTCTCCCAAATACTTTCCAGTAAATGTGCACGAGAAAAGACTTTGTTTGGGTTTTTTAATAATAATCCCAGTAAGGAAAACTCCTTTGGAGTAAGTTGAATCTGCTGTCCTTCATACGTCAATTCATGAGATTCCTCATCCCACTTTAAACCCTTGAAATGAACTGCCTTCGTGTCTTTATCATCCATTCTTCTGAAAAGTGCATCTATTCTAGCCAATAATTCCCCCTCATCAAATGGTTTTGTTACATAATCGTCTGCCCCTAATTGGAAACCCTTAACCACATCCGATTTTTCATTTCGAGCCGTCAGCATAATAATGGGTACTTTAGAGAATTCACGAATTTTGGCGCAAGCACTCCAACCATCCATTACCGGCATCATCACATCTAACAAAATTAAATCGGCATATGAATTTTTCATATGAACAATGGCTTCATGTCCAGAGTTCACCTTAATACAGTTATAAACGGGAGATAAGTATATATTCAACAAATCCAGCATTCTTGCTTCATCATCTACAAGCAATAAGGTTTTCATTACGGCAACTCCTTTAACGAAATAAAAAAGGCTGTCCCTTTTCCTTGTTCACTTTTTATCTCTATCGTACCATCGTGAGCTTCTATTAGTTCCTTAACAATGGATAGTCCAAGCCCTGACCCTCCAGTGTCCCTAGATCGAGATTTATCCACCCGATAAAAACGATCAAAGATATAAGGAAGGTCTTCTTTAGGAATCCCGAGACCTTCATCTTTTATTATCAGCACTACCAATCCCTTTTCACTTTTTACAGATATACTTGTTTTGGTAGTAGAATCAGAATATTTGATTGCATTATCTAATAAATTAAAAATTACCTGTTCAAATCTCATAGGATCAATTTTGACCTTTACACTTTTTTTGCATTCAACGACAAGATCCATTCCTTTTTCCGTGAAAGCAGGTAGCATTTTTTCATAAATAGAGTGTAAAAAGGAACAAAGCTCTACTTCAATACGATTTATGACAAAGTTGTTTTTGTCTAACTTAGCCAAATCAAATAAATCTTTTATCATATCAGACAATTTTTTTGTTTCCTCAAAAATAATGCTCAGATACTGATCGCGGATGGATTCATCTATATCTTTTCTCCTTGATACGTCTGCATATCCCTTAATATAGGTAAGCGGTGTTCTTAACTCATGAGAAATGCTTGCCAAAAACTCACTTCTTTCCCCTTTTAGGTGTTTTAAGTCCTCCGCAAGTATTTTTATAGATCTGGACAGCTCTCCCAGCTCATCATCACCCATGTCAGGGAGATTGACAGAGAAGTCACCCATGCTAAGTTTCTCAGTAGCCCGCTTCATCCTGATCAAAGGCCTAGTCAAAGCTTTGGATAAAAATAGGATGGTGATGATCATTAAAGAAAGAATCATGATGGCACCTGCAATAAAATGATGGTTAAGTCGGGAAATTAAACTTTGAATCTGATCCGTACTCCTGAACATGTACACATAGCCTTTTTGATTTTGGTTAATTATAAAAGGAGTTACCGTTGAAATATACTTTTCACTTTTCCACCTGTTTTCCAGTGTTTCTCCATCACGGGGTACTTGTCCTATTTCTTTGGTAATGATCTTTTGCTCTTCATTATCTAAATTCGAGGATGAAATAATAATGTTTTGATTTAATCCCGTGATAATGACCTCTGTATCAGCTTTTGCTTCCATTACAGCAATATGATGCAAGGTTTCCTCATTATAGGAATTTTCAAGCACGTCCCGATGACTATTGCCTCTTGCCTGAAGTGCAGCTAATTCTTCTTCTATTCTCGAATCTACAATGCTTGTATGGAGAAAAAAGAACAAAAATATTTCAAGAATAAGCATGGAACCTAAAAACCAGATTCCGAATTTCAGGGATATTTTATTCAAATTAATCACCGCTTTTTCGAATTACTATGACCATCATAATGAAAAAATATCAAAAAATTATGCAGTTTTTAAGGAGTTTTTGATATTTCGTTAAATAATAGTTGAGCTGGGTAGAATATGAGTGTTGAACAACAAAATTCTTAGGAGGTTTTATTTATGAATACCACTTATGAAGAATGTATTAGAGCGTGTCTGGAATGCATGGAGGCCTGTAACACATGTTATGATGCATGCTTAAAGGAAGAAAATCTTAAAATGATGGCTACTTGTATAAGGATAGACAGGGAATGTGCGGATATCTGTGCATTTGCAGCTAAAGCCATGCAATCCAACAGTCCCTTTGCCCATCAGATTTGTCAACTTTGTGCAGACATTTGTGAAGCATGTGGACAGGAATGCAAAAAGCACGATCATGAACATTGTCAAAAATGTGCGGAAGTATGCTTTAAATGTGCAGAAGCTTGCCGTAAAATGTCCGCTTAATGAAGGTTGAACAATAATGATATAGATGAGACACCAAAAAAACCCATTTCCATCACTCTAATTTGGAAATGGGTTTTTCTATTTCTCTCCTTAAATACGAAAAGAACGTGCCTACTAAACTAAATCGTCCCATGTTTTTTATCTAATAAATATTGGATTGTCTCTTTATCGGAAGTAGTGTGCAATGAAAAGTCTTGTTTATAACTTTCATGCCCTTTTCCCGTGACGATTACCCAATCACCTTTTTTAGCCATCTTTAGGACATTCTGTATAGCCAATGTTCTATCCGGAATTACTAGACCATTCTCAGCAATATATTTGTGATATAGATCGATTAAAGTAGCTTTCATTTCGTGATAGTCCTCTGTATTTAAATCATCAAGAGTTAAGATTGATACATCGCTCAGTTCTGAAGAAATCTTGACCATTTCAGCTCTCTTGTTTTTGTCACGGCCACCTCTAAAGCCAAATATATGAAAAATCCGCTCAACACCTAATTCCTTAGCTGTTTGCAGGCAGTGAAAAATTGCGTCTGCCGTATGGGCATAATCAATGACTATCGTTGGGCTATCTTCGTCCTTATACACTTCAAATCTTCCTGGAACACCAGGGAATTTCTTAAGAGCTAGGAGAATATCCTCTTTTCCAATCGTCAGCTTCCGAGCAACTGCGTATGCTAATGCTGCATTATATAAATTATGCAGTCCAGGCATTGGCAAATTAATTCTTACGATCTCGTTCCCATCATTCAGTAAAACAAAAGGCTTAGTTGCCGTATCATAATCATGGATTGATAGATCACAGCACTTGGATTCGCCAATGGTATACGTATTCACTTTTCGTTTTTTCAGGTACTCATGCAGCTTTTCTCCCCAAAAATTATCTCCATTAACGATGGCCATTCCATTCGGCTTTAACTTTTCAAATAGTAGTGCCTTTGCCTGAAAATACTCTTCCATGGTTCCGTGATAATCGAGGTGGTCATGATAGAGGTTGGTGAAAATGCCATAATCAAATTCAATTCCCTCTAAACGGTATTGAACTAATGCATGTGAAGACACTTCCATTATGACTACCTTGTCCTTGCTGGAAGCGAGTAAGGAGTTAAGTTCAATCGCACTTGGTGTGGTATTATCTGAATCAATTGTTTTTCCATTAACAATATGTTGAATCGTCCCTATGACGGAGCACGCCATCCCACTTTCTTTTATAATTTGATGCAGCATATAGCTTGTTGTTGTTTTTCCGTTGGTTCCGGTAATTCCAATCATGATTTTTTGCTTACTTGGATCTCCATAGAAATTCTTCGCAATTTTCCCTAATGCTTTTCGGCTGTTTTTCACCTGTAAGTAAGGAACCCCCAAGTCTCCAATATCGAGCTCTCCAATCACCGCTGAAGCACCAAGTCGCACGGCATCCTTTATAAAATCATGACCGTCAACACTATACCCTCTTACAGCCACAAAGAGATATCCCTTTTGGATATCTCTCGAGTTATCCGTTACACCTAAAATGGATAAATCTGCAACATTCATTTCTGATAAATTCATACCGGCATCTTTGATCAATTTTTTTAACATCATAGGTTCGTTTGACTCCTTATTTTCAAATAATCCCCCTTATCTTAGTTTTTAAATATGTAGAAATTATGGAGAATCATTTTAAAAATAAAATCTTAATATTTTTAATGGAAGTGCAACAGTTATTTTTTAGGTAGCAAATTTATCCTTGACCCATTAATCCTCTCTTTTTTTTTACAATAGCATGTATAGATGAAATGAGATAAATATATACTTTACTCCTAAAAGAAGAAGCCTTTAGTTTAATTACATTACAGTAATTTCCCCAACCATTCCCGCTTCCTTATGACCCGGTATCGTACAATAAAATATATAGTTTCCCGCAGGCAAAGAGCCTATTTTTGCAGATGCAGACTCTCCTGCTTTAGCATGTACATGAAAATCACCTTCTTCATGAAAATCTTCTACATTATTTTTATTAAACTCATCACGGCTAACTATACTTATATCATGCTCGTCTTTCCCGACATTTTTTAATGTAATTTCATACTCTTCCCCACGGTTAATGGATATATTTCGTGGCTCATAACTAAAATCAAGAGCCTTGACCTCTAAGGCATAGGAGCTACTCATGTTTTCTTTTGGTACAGTTTCTTTGTGTTGATGCTGCTCATTTCCGATGTCCTTTGCTATTATTGGTCCTGTATAGTTTAATAAATATATCGAGAAGAACAAAAATCCACCAGAAAATAAAGGGTTTTTCACTAGCTTAACCATCATGTTGGTTTGATTTTCTCTCATTTCAGACAAAAGAAGATAAATCATAAGTAGATGGACACCGATAAAGAGAATAAATAATATCTTTAACAGCTGTTCTATATTTTCAGGGGGGATCATTTCCCCAAGCATGGCTCCCATCATTCCTCCCATAAGACCAGACAAAACACCATCTGTTACAGCTAATATTCCAAAGGGCAGACCCATTATAAATCCAACAAATAATCCTACAAGAACTCCCCATACCGTAGATTGAAATAAATCTCCTGAAAGATATATGGCAATGATGGTACCACCAACGATTCCACTAACCATTCCTGTAGCCATAGAAACCATCATGCCCGACATAAGTCTTATCTGTTTGTACAACACGGCACACAATCTGAAGATGCCTACCAACAATCCTATTGAAACGATTAATATCCAAAGCAGGGAATAAGACAAAAGGATTCCTCCCTAAAAAGTATGTTTTTACATACCTATTGAAACCAACAAAAAAAAGACTAATAAAATACAGATATAGCTTAGGATATTGTAGGAATTGTAAAAATCCTTACAATCTTGATAAAACCTGCAAACTTTCTTCACATTTAATTCTTACCAATAAACTCTAAAGAATTTTATCAATGCTTTCAGCAAGCCCTGTATTGTACACAATGTGAAATGAAATGTCTCGATAAACTGGATTTTGGATATAAATTGAAATATAACTAGGAAGGATACATTGATGGAAGAATTAGTTTTATATTGGTTTTCAGAGTCGGGATCTTTTTCTATTATGGTGAGTATCTCCTGAATATTGTTATAAGTATATTCGGATTATTTAAACAGCTAGTAATATTACTTTTTATGGATTTGAAAAAGGGATTTCCATTTCCTATATTGGTGAGTGCTTGGGTGCTGGCATAAGCTTTCTCTTATATAGAAAAGGGATTTAATATGTGAAACATCCTGTTCCACCAAATTCAAAATATCTTAATAAACTCATGAGGTCAAAAGGAAAAGAGGCAGCTATATTAATTGTATTACTTCGGCTTTTTTCTTTTATGCCATCTGGATTGATCAACCTCGGAGCAGCCTTAATTAAAATCAACTTACTTCACTTTACATTAGCTAGTGCTATAGGAAAAATTCCGGCAATGCTAATAGAAGGATACTCCGTTTATGAAGTATTATCCTAGGAAGCTGAAGGGAAAGTTGCCTTATTTATAGTTTCATTGTTGATTTTAGTGATTAATTGGTTAATAAAAAGAAATCGTTTCGGCGGTTAAGTCTTTTCTAATGTACTTATCTAACATCACTTAGACATATTCCCCTCCCACTTTGATAAGGTGAATTAATTCTCTACTTAAATATCGTTTCTAATTCAGGAATCCTGATATTCTTTAGCCGCATAGCCCCTTCTCCTTCGAATTATCATAATGATAAAGGAACCTAAAATTAGTACCAGTGACATGAGTTGTGCCATTCTGATTTCATCAAATAGCATAAGCGAGTCTGTACGCATTCCTTCTATAAAAAACCTTCCAAATGAATACCAAATTAGATAAAACAAAAAAATTTCCCCATGACGGAAATGGGTTCGTCTTAAGAAAAGTAAGAATAGAAACCCTGCAACATCCCATAGTGACTCATATAAAAAGGTAGGATGATGATAGACACCATCTATATACATTTGATTAATAATAAAATCCGGAAGCATAAGGTTCTCTAAGAATCCTCTGCTTACATTCCCTCCGAATGCCTCTTAATTCATAAAATTTCCCCATCGGCCTATCGCCTGGCTAATGAAGGAAATCGTAATCTGAACTCCCTCTTGATCATTTCCTTTAACACCTGTTATAGTCTTATGGTGGATTTCACCCCCTTCTTCCGACCAGGTGAATGATTCATCCCTTTTTAATGAAGTAACTATCTTGTTTAAATCAGCCTGCTCTACATTTTCCATTATTGACCCGTAGACCATATTCACTCTTTTAAACAAGAAATATTAGAATCCAGTAAACCCTCTAAATATGTAGACAGTGAGAAAAGATATGATTTTAGTCATCCAATCGAAATATAAAAAGAGTCCCATAAAAATCATTAGGTATCCGCCAAATTTTATAAACTTTACATTGTATTTTTTTATCCATTTTAAATTGCCAATAAAAAAGGCCATTATAAAAAATGGGATGGAAAAACCTAAAGTATACATTAGCATATATAATAGACTGGCATTTGGATTTGAAACACCCATTGCGATTACAGCAGCTAGAATGGGACCCGTACAGGGTGTCCATCCTGCGGCAAATCCCATACCAACAAGAGCAGACCCAAAAAAACCTGTAGGTTTACTCTTGAAATTGACCTTTTTCTCTTTCATCAAGAATGTAGGCTGAAATAAACCGCACGCAACTAGTCCAAAGAAAACAATAAAGATGGCCCCTAATTGACGGATAATATCTTGATACTCAACGAAAAGCTTACCTATTAGTGAGGTAGATAAACCTAAGGCTAAAAAGATTACGGAAAATCCTAAAAGGAAAAACACAGTGTGGAAAATTGCCCTCTTTTGCATAATTCCATTATTCCCCTTTAATTCATCCACAGAAACCCCTGTAATATAGGATAAAAATGCTGGATATAGGGGCAGGCAACAAGGAGAAATGAAAGATAAGAATCCTGCACCGAACGCTAAAAAAATATTCACATCTGTCATGAGATGATTGATCCCCTTTCTTGTATATATTTCCTCATTTGGATTAATAATTTATTATAATGCTTAGATGTGCAGTATTTATGAAGTTTATATCTTTAATTTTCCCTGTTCGTTTTACAAACAAAAAAACCTTATAAAGACATAAGGTTTTTTTGTAAACGATAAAGTTAGATAAGCATAAACTATACGAATAGTATTCAAGTTTTTTCAGGGTGCTTTCTCATCTGAGATTGTACGTACTATTTCTTTTTCTGTCTTATTAATAATACCTACGATTATTAAAAGTATGGATATCCATTGCAATAAGGATAATTGTAAAACTATAAGTTCTTGAGGATAAAGGAAAGAAAAAAACATTCCACAAACCCCAAGAATAATGGCCATTTTCCTAGAAAGCTCCCCATGACTTTTTTTAAGACCCGTTTTTAAAGCAATAAATAAGAATATCCCAAATACAATTGCGAAATACAGATGTATGGGATGATATTTAATGGATGAATCAGCCATAGATACCCCCCAAGGAAGATTCGTTGAGTATCCATAGATGGGATTGAAAAGATTGTATAGAAATAAAGAGGATAGAATACCGATAAGTAAATGATCAAAAAGCTCCATTAATGCAATCATCATTTTTCTCGCCTTGATGTATAAGTACAGAATTGTTAATATACCACCTAATATAAATGACTTATCGTTGCCATTTGTATACAAAATAAGAGAGGGATTTTGAAATACTTCTGTTGGTTGGAAGAGAACAGGACCAAATTTCCAAGCGAATAAAAGTAATAATGCTGCCCCAGAAAATATGTCTGTCACTTGTTTCCTAAAGGGATTTTTTATGTACCTAAATCGAAAGTCTATTATTAGATAACCGGCTATTCCACTAATGATGATTATAAGCAGTTTATATTGTAATAGAAAGGGCCCTACATTTATGACGTCATCCATTTATTTAACCTCATTTTCGACTAAACTTTGAAATTTTTCTTCAAATATTTTCCCTCCAGCAAAACCCATAATTTGATCAACAATTATTCCATCTTTATTGATAAAAAAGGTAGTTGGAATTGCTTGGATATGATACTTTTTAGACACGGCATCATCAACATCAAGTAAGACTGGAAATTTAAATCCATAGGTTTCAGCAAAAGTCCGAGCACCTTCTATAGAGTCACCTGATGTGATGTTAACAGCATAAATTTGTACCTTTTCTCCGTATCTTTCGTTTAATTTTACTAACTCCGGCGCTTCTATTTTACATGGGCCACACCATGAGGCCCAAAAATTAATCACTAAAGGTTTTGATACATCAGACGTTGAGTATTTTTTTCCATCTAATGCCTTTAGTGTAAAACTAGGCCTCTTAAAATTTACTTGGGGAGCCTCTTCCATCTTATTTAAATTTTCTGCGGAAGTGGTTAGGCTATTTTCCTTATTAATTGTAGTAACAAAAGTCCATAATAAAGCAAATAATAATATACCGCTTAGTAATTTCTTCAAAATACTCCCTCCAGATCTCATAGCTATAAAAAATAGAATTTTTTATTGTCCATCCTGGACTCTCCTTGACAGTGTCAGAAACATTCTAAATTGCATTAGTAAAGTAGGCTATCAAAATAATAAATACGGACCATATAATAAAAAAAACACAGGTGAAATCCTTTTCTTTTTCCTGGTTTTTCGTTTGCTGCAGCACCCCATCTTACATCCTCCGTTCCTTATTATTAATTGTTGAGGTTATTTTACACGTTAAATTTGCAGAATTTATGAAAAAAACTCAAGTAAGCCTTAATTACCTGTGTGAGTAATACATCATTGTATGGAAAATTCAAATTAAACACTTTTACATCCTCTAATTATAAAGCTAAGAACGTAAAACATTAGTTGTACCTCCACAATCGAGAATATTTAAGGTTAAATAGATTGAGCATGCTGATGATTCTTTTCCTTTCAGGTAATTGTATTAGTCAGGGATAACCTCCTTATCTGAATAGAGTTAGCCTAAAATAAAAAGCCGCATTTCTAATGAAATGCGGCTTTTTCCAAATAATTCGTTAACTAAATTATATAATAGGATGTATTGGTCACGTCGAGCAGGGATAATCCCAATACCTATTTACTTTATGTACAACTTAATAAATCCTGTTTTTTAACTATGGGATATCTCTTGACAGGAATTACAGATCAATTGTTTCATTTACCCAAGTGCTACATCCACTATCATCATTATAGTAAACCCTATCATTAAGCACATAGATGCGAAATCTTTATTTCCGTTCTCTTGGGAGCCAGGAAAAACCTCTTCAACGACTACAAAAATCATGGCTCCGACCGCAAAACTTAGTGCGAAAGGGAGAAGTGGTTCAATTAGAGTAACTGCTAAAACTCCCATCACAGCAGCAATAGGTTCAACTTTTCCCGAGAACTGCCCATATAAAAAGCTTTTTCAACGGGACATTCCCTCTCTTCGCAAAGGCATTGAAACAGCAACACCTTCTGGAAAGTTTTGAATACCTATCCCAATCGCTAAAGAAATGGCACCGGACAAAGCAGCAGACGGAAAGCCTGCTGCTCCAGCTCCGAATGCAACCCCCACCGCAAGACCCTCTGGTATGCTGTGTAATGTAATGGCCAACACAAGTAGAGTGCTCCGTCGCTTTCTTTTGGGATGAAATCCCTCTGCATTCTCCAATGAAGAATTAGGGTGCAAGTGAGGAACGATCTTATCCACTCCCCATAGAAATAAGCCACCCAATAAAAATCCTATAGCAGCAGGTAACCAAACTGGTAAAGTACCACTCTCTGCCATAGAAAGAGCCGGAGATAGTACGACCAAAAGCTTGCTGCAATCATTACACCACCAGCGAAACCTAACATCCCATCAAATAGCTTAAGGTTCATCGCTTTAGTGGTGAATACTAAAGCAGCACCAAGTGCCGTCATGCCCCAAGTAAATAGTGTACCAATTGATGCCTGAGTTACTGGATTTAAAGTTTAAAAAAATCAACCACTTAAGTTCAACTCCTTCCAACTAAATTTCAGATGTAAATTTATAAACTCGAGGATAGGCAGATTCCTTTTGGTCTATATTCCCAAATTGTTTTCCAGCTTGTGTATGCAGTTACCGTTAAATGTTTTTCTAATGAAAGAATATAGCTATAGGTTGAAAAGTTTCAATTTCCTTATCAACTTTTCAAACGGAATTTATTTTTATTTAGTGTTACCATTTATTATTTGTTTTTCCCAAACAAATTGCAAAATCCTTAAATCCTACAAACTAAATTCATAGTTTCTGCAAGTTTATATTATAAGATTAAAAATGAAAATGAATGGAGGAGGTATATAGTATGAACATAAAAATCATTGGATTTCTTACTTTTGTTATATTATTTTTAACCGCATGCTCATCAGCTGGAAATATGGGCAATATGGATCATAGCCAAATGGAAGAGAAAGATATAAACAAGGAACAAAAGGTGGATAAAAAACTCCCTGAAACATCAAATACAGAGATTCAAACCGGTAAAACATTCAACATCGTTGCAAAAGAAGCAAATCACCAATTAAATGAAACAGTAAATGTTACTGCGTGGACATTTAATGGTTCAGTCCCAGGTTCCCAAATTCGGGTGAAAGAGGGCGAAGACCTAAAAATAAACTTAAAAAATGAGCTACCCGACCCTGTAAGCATCCATTGGCATGGAATACCTCTTCCTAATAAAATGGATGGTATTCCAGGAGTAACCCAAAATGCCGTTCAGCCAGGTGAGTCCTTCACCTATAAATTTAAGGCCTCAGTACCAGGAACGTATATGTATCACACGCACCAGGATGGCGTAAATCAATTAGATAAAGGACTTTACGGCTCATTAATTATTGAACCGAAAGAAGTATCTTATGATCGTGATTACTCCCTTATGCTGGATGAGTGGATGAGTAACCCAGAAGAGGGAATGGATATGGAAGGCATGAATGATATGGAAGGTATGGATCATTCAAACATGAGCGGGATGGAAGATAGCGATTCTGAATCAGATATGGACCAGGATGAAGGAACTGAGGATGCCAATAATATGGCACACGATATGAGCAATTATGACATCTTCACTATCAATGGCAAAAGCGGAAAGGATGTTGAGCCTCTAACCGTAAAAGAGGGTGAGAAGGTCCGATTACGATTAGCTAATATTGGATATATGTCTCATAAAATCCATTTACATGGACATAACTTCAAAGTGGTTGCCATAGATGGCCAAGAGTTAAATGAGCCTCAAGAAATAAAGGATCAATTACTCCCTATTGCACCAGGAGAACGTTATGACATTGAGTTTGTTGCTGACAATCCGGGTCAATGGTACCTAGAGTGTCATGGGGAGATGGATGGTACGGCTGGTATGAAAACGGTCATTCAATACGACGGAAGCAATGAATCAAACGATACACCAAATGAAAAAGAAAAACTTCCTGTCTTCAATTACACTACCTATGGAGAAAATACAGAAACTGAATTTACTTTGGACCAAAAATATGATGTAGAATATACGATGGATTTGAATACGCAAATGAAAGATAATAAAATGGCCTATACAATCAATGGAAAGACGTTTCCTGATACAGAAAACTTAGAGGTAAGTGAGGATGATCTCGTCAAAGTAGAATTGGTAAATAATTCTGAATCAGATGATCACCCCATGCATTTGCATGGTCACTTCTTCCAAATTTTAAGTGAAAATGGGAAGCCCGTTGAAGGTTCACCCATCTATAAAGACACCGTTAATTTAAAACCTGGTGATGAATATGTGGTTGCCTTTAAAGCTGACAATCCTGGTAATTGGATGTTCCACTGTCACGATTTACACCATGCCTCAGCCGGTATGATGAACATGGTTAAATATAAAGGTTTTGAACCTGACTTCACACCAGATCCAGCTGCTAATAACAAGCCAGAATAATAACTTTAATTTCCATATAAAAATGCGATCTGCTTATTAGATCGCATTTTTTGTGCTTTACTAGCCTCTTTATTGTAATACCTTTCTTAATGTTTCAATATTCTTTTGCATGATACGTAATCTTCCTTATATTGAACATCTTTTGGGGTTAATGCTTCTAAATTATGAAGTGTCAGCGTTTTCGCTCCAATTTCTCGTTCATTTACTTTTGCCACCTGATTTTCCACATTTTGTTCGAATAGGATATATCGAATATTTTCCTCTTCAGCCTCCATAATGATTCCCACTAGTTGTTTCATTAGTCCTCCTTTAATAATTACAAATAGTAATAATTACGATTTGTGATTTATGCTTTTAAATACATGTCTAATTTAATATGAATTTGTATTACATTTAGTAACAAAATTTTAAGCCATATGGAACTGTCAATAACATACACAATATCAATTGGTTTTGGTATGTATTTACTGACAGTCCTTTTTTATACTTAAAACTATTTTATCTACTTCTTAATATTACTATATTATTAATCTTTTCCTATGGCTTAATTCTCTCCATATGCGTTTTAATATCTTCTTCTGTTAATCCCCCTGTAATTTCATCAATAACTTTTCCATCCTTATCTATTAAGAAGGTAACCGGCAACGGATTTACCTTATACGCCGATTGAACCTCTCCTCCTTTATCGTTTAGAATGGGAAATGAAAGTTTATATTTGTCAGTGAAGTTCTTCACTGCATAATCTGATTCTCCTACATTCACAGCCAAGATTTGTACTCCCTTTTCTTTGTAATGCTGGTATTGGTTATCCATGAATGGCATTTCTGTTTCACATGGTTTACACCATGTACCCCAAAAATTAAGAAAGACACCTTGTCCTTTGTACTCAGAAAGCTTATGTTCATTACCTTCTATGTCTGTAAGGATAAAATCAGGAGCTTCTGAGTTTAATTCGATTGAATTCATTTTATCTTTGTTAAGATTGGTATATAAAGAGTATACCACTGCTGCTGACAACCCTATAAGGATAACCGTTCTCATAATAAGCCGCTTTTTTTTATCCATCAACTTCACCCCCTTTCCAATGATTCCCTTAAAGACACTGACATGCATTCATACATAATCACGTCTTAAAATCCCTCCTTTTCACACTATTAAGAAAGGCTTAAGGACAAAAGTAGTTTGATAAAAAAGAGTCGTTCTAATAAAAAAATTGCATGAATCATTTAGTTTGTTTCTTCCTCACCTCGACAAATTTTTCATTTTGATTTTTTTATCTTACCTAAAAAGTTTGCAGATTTTATGGAAAAAATGAAAATATTTAATGAAAGTCTTAGAACTTGGTCAGCAATTCCCCCCCCCACACATGTTTGTGCAAAATTTTGTAATAATCAAGTTCACTTATTTCTCCATATATACCGTTTAGGGAAAAATCTTCTTCTGGTAAAGACCGTAAAGGTTCTATTTTTGCAAAATTGTAATTTCCTATCAGAAAAAAGTTAATTCATCACTGTATAACAATGATGAATTAACTTAAAACATTTAGTCCTTCTATTCACTTTCATTTTGAATCTCCTGTTGTTTCTCGATTGTTCTTCTATAATCGTAATCCGAAGGATTTATAGGCTTAAACCCTTTCGGAGTATAAAAGCGTAAAAGGTCTCCGTATACGACTTTGTCTGAAAATTGAAATCTATTCTCGACCATCTTTTCATAAACATCAATTTTTTTATTTTTGTCCACTTCTTTCCTAGTTGATGTTTCATAGTATTTATCATCAACTTGGTGACTCTGGGGGTTATAAAATCACCATTACGGAAAGGTACTAATTGTTTTTGAAAACTAGCTATACCCCCGCTTTCTTCGTTATAGAAGATAGTGAGTACGATAACGCACTCATTTTCTGATTATTACCTTTTCACCATCAATTGAAAGTTCCATCGCTAGTAAGCTTTTGTAGTCTATCTTCTGTAGTTTCCTGATTTCAGCTGGGATTGTAATTCCACCATAGTGAAAGACACACTTATTATAAATATTTTCTTCCAGACTCTTTTCAATAATTATTTCGCTACCTTGTTGATAAACAGAAACCATTTCACCTTCCTTGAATGGCAGGAAATTTCGAATGGCTTTTGGAATATATATCTGTCCATTCAAATTAATTTTATAAAAATCCTTGATTATTACATTATTACTCAACACTATCAGTCCTTAAATTGAAATGAGTAAATTTAGAAAGTGTTAACTCCAAATCAGTGTAAGAACACCCACGAGGGCGTAAATAAACTGTTAATCGAATAACTTCTCTAACCCTTATCTAATTATTATAAAAAAAAAATGTGGAGAAATTGTGGAGATAGTTATTAAATTAGTACAAATAAAACAACTTTTTGATCTTGACTCTTTCTTTATTGGAGCAGCGGAATTTTTAAAACGCTTTTTGTTTCTTCTAAATCTGAAGAAGAAACAAAGTATAGAAAAACCTAGAAGAAAGGCAAAAATATAACCATAAGAATATTTTTTTGTTTAGTTTTTCTTCATTTTTCTTTTTTGTGCCCCAAAGCCATATTCCAACTCTCTGCCATTTATAGAAGGATGATTAGCTAGAAAAAGAACAGAAAAAAACACTGAAATGACTTCGTCGTTTTCAGTGTTTTTTCGAATGCGAACTTAATAAAGAGCGGATTTTGCGAGCATCGTTATAGTCGCATCATCCATCGGAGGATTATGGAGACCTGCGCGTACATCTCTATAGTAGCGTTGAAGAGGATTGTTTCGTTGTAAGCTTTTGGCTCCTACGACTCTCATCGCTTTATCGACGATGGAAATCGATTTGTTGACGACCGATAACTTAACAGCCCCCAATTGCTTCGATAATTCCTCATGATCTTCAGGCTGCCGCACCCATTTTTCTGCGACAGAGTAGAGGAAATGGTGTGCTTCGCCCAATTGCAATTCCATCTCCCCGATTGTACGTTGAACATTCGGAAGGTCCCTGATTGGTCCTGGTAAGCTATTGGGAGAATAGGTTTTCGCAAATTCGACTGCGTAATTTCTGGCAGCCACTGCAATTCCCAAGTAGCAAGCCGGTATATGTAATAGCCATGATTCAGGTTTTCTTTTTTCACCAGGATTGCTTTTCATGACATAATACTTTTCAGGCAGGCTAACATCAGTTAACACCAAATCATGACTTCCTGTCCCCTGCATGGAGATCATATCCCAAGTTTCTTCTATACTTACACCCGCTACATCACGATGAACTAAAAAAGTGCCTAAACACTCATCCTCGGGTACCCATGCCGTTACAAGAAAAATATCAAGGATGGGAGAGAGTGTAGTAAAAGTCTTTCTGCCATTCAAATTCCATTTTTCACCTTTTTTGATAGCGATCGTCTCCGGTCGGCCTCCGCGCGTCGGGCTTCCCGTTCCGGCCTCAGATGCTGCCGTATTGATTAGAGCGCCTTTCGACACTTCATCAAACAACTCTTTCATGACTTCTTTTTCCCACGGTCTCTTCTCCGTTAAGGAGAGGACGGTTCCGACATGCCAGCCTATTCCTAAGGCTGTTGGGCCGCAATATTGAGCTATTTTTTCTTGGCATAGGAGAAAATCATATAAGGAACCTCCGTAACCTCCATCCTCTTTTGCTAACGTTAATTGAGGATATCCGAATTCCTTTAACTCCTGAATGTTTTCAAATGGAAATCCCTTTGACTCATCAAGAGCGTCAGATCGGCCGGAAAAGGACTGAATCGCTTCCTCTAATTTTTGGATATATTCTTTTTGCTTCTGTGATTGAAAAAACGACATGAAGATCACCCCTCCTGTAGTAAACAAAAATCCTGAACCATCCAGCAGCAGAAACAGAACGGCTAACTCCACTTTATCATATCACCTTACTGTAGTTTATGGTTCGAATCTGCCTATTAAGAGTCGATGTCTTCATTTTTATATTCTTTGTTCGCGTTCTTGTATGCTTCCTTCGCCTGATCAATATTTTTGTTTTCGAGAAAGTAAGCGATCGCTGCTTGCCCGATTCCATATGTGACTGCGCCCGCTACCGCACCCGAAACGGCTAGGCCGGCTCCTGGGATGAAACGGACAGCAGCCCTGACACCTTCCCTGACAAGGAGACCGATTCCGACATTGATCCCTAATGCTGCAATGAATTCACTTGCCGTTTTTGTATTGATTTCTTTATCCGCGATAAAACCAATCACCACAATCATCAAACCTTGAATGCCGGTCAAAATGGGGAAATCGGCAAAAGGTATTGGTTCTGCACCGATTAAACCTGCGATTGCCGTAAACGTTCCGACTATTTTCCGTGCGAATTTCTTCTTTACGAATTGGCTCTGCATAGCTTTGGCTGTCTTCAGCTTCGCTTCACTGGGTAAGGCCTCAATCAAGTAATCAGAAAGCAAATCTATGTTCCAACGCATATCATATTCAATATTTCCGTTTTCATCAAAATCAATATAAGAACAAGTAGGAATGATGTTCAAAAGTGGTATTTCACTCTCTATAAATCGTTTTGACATCAAAGCGATGGCTTCATCAATATTCTGCTTTTTCTTAGGATTGGCATCAAAAGGTACTTGCTTATAATGTGGCGGATCTAATTCATCCACTTGGGTAACCACACAGATGACGGGTACATCATAATGGTGATTCTCTTTAACGATCTTGCGCAGCTTCTTCAATTCTTGTAAATCTTCTTCAATCCGGGAATCCGTTTCTTTTGCTTTAATCAAGAAAAGAAACACATCAGGCTGTTCTTCGGTTACCGCTTTTATCAATTCATCCAATGGTGTTTCTTCTTCGAACTCTTCCGTAGGAGCTTCACTCTCACCCAGCCCTCGGGAGTCCAGCAAACGGATTTTGGGCTCGGCATCACTCGGGTACCATAGCCATTTTCCCTTACCCGTTCCGGATTTAACGGAACTGACATATTGCCGTTCCTGACCAAACATCGCATTGATCAGTGATGATTTTCCAGAACCTCGCCTTCCGACAAGTGCAATTCGTGGTTCCCTTGCATCAACTGTCATCGTTTTAAGCTTTAAGAGCTGGTCGAGCATTTTGTTCTTTTTCGATTGTGAAATGGGGAGCTTATCTACCTGGCCTTTAATGAAACTGAATATGCTACCCATTTCATCGTGTTTTCCCACCATCACTCATTCCCCCTTGTTAAGAAGTGTTTTAAGTAACATTTACCCTTGAACGATTCAATTTAAGCATGTAACTTCATTCTCCTTACAAATTAAGGGGCCCATTTCTTTTATTCATTTAACTCTTTTCTTTTAAGAACATAATGACACTGGCCATGTATTTTTGGATTTCCTGGACTTGAAAGGCGGCAGAATCCGCAATCTGTTTGTAATGATGCTGTCCTTCATCGGTGATTCGTAAATAGCGTTTAGTTCGTTTTTCACTTTCCCATCTGCCGACGAGAAGCCCGTTCTCTTCCATTTCATGAGATAAATCGTATAAATAACCGTTAGAAGCGATCCAACCGAATTGGTTTTTAAGCAGATCGCCAATTTCCCCCATGTAAATGGGCTTTTTCGTGAAAGCTGCTTTTAAGGTTATATAACGGACAAGATCCTTCACCGATATTATTTTCGAGAAATACGACCTGTATTCTTCAGGAAGCTCATTAACAACCGGTGGGTTTTCACCAGATCCCCTTAAATCGAACATGAAGCGATCAATGACCTTTTTCACTTCGGAAAACCGTTCCAGGAAATTTTCTTGATACCATATGTAAAGCTCTTTGCCTTTTTCCGTTATTTGATAATAATTTCTCCCCTTACTCGTATATAAGGATAAATGATTGGAATCAACTAGCGTATTGGATATTTTACATAAGTAGTCATAGCTATGCACTTTGCCAGTGAACGTATTTTTCAGGTCTTGATGAATCGCCCTTGGATAATTCGCTTTTATCCTCAAAGAGTGAAGTAAGAAAATCGTTAAAAATTCCCGCTGGCTCAACCCAACCGTTTCAACCGTTGCAGACAGTTTCTCCCCTTTCTTCACTGTCAAAACCCCCTTTATATACTGGTTATATAACACATCATTAAATATTTCTTCCTTCCCCTTATTATCCTGTGCTGCCACATAATAGTAAAGTTTTTAATACCTAAAATGCCTAGTACTAATTTTTCGGATTCGATCTATTGTGGGATGGGATGAATACTGAATATTCTGTCGAGGTTTATTATGAAATAGTTTATAAACCAAAAGAAGAAACGGCCCTTGATAAGGCCGTTTCTTCTTTTGGTTTACTGTTCCGTTAAAATGATCGGTTCACCTTTTGTAATGACAAGGGTATGTTCATATTGCGCGGAAAGCTTTCCATCTGCCGTTCTAGCCGTCCAGCCGTCTTGGTCCATTTTCATATGCCATGTTCCTGCATTCAGCATTGGTTCGATCGTGATGACCATACCTTCTTTTAGACGGGCACCTTTACCTGGCTTACCATAATGCAGGACGGTTGGATCCTCATGCATGGTTTTACCGATTCCGTGACCAGTAAAATCGCGGACAACAGAAAACTTTTCACCTTCTGCATATGACTGGATTGCATGCCCGATGTCCCCGAGTCGATTTCCTGCCCGTGCAACTTCGATGCCCCTGTATAAAGCATTCTTGGTTACATCCATTAAACGCTGAGCTTCATCGGAAACTTCACCGACAGCATATGTCCAAGCGGAATCTGCCAAACCGCCGTTAAGGTTCACCACCATATCAATCGTAACGATGTCCCCCTCTTTTAAGGCTTTCTTTTGTGGAAAACCATGACAAATTACATCATTCACTGACGCGCACGTTGCATATTTGTAGCCGTTATAGCCCTTTTGTTCAGGTGTAGCTCCATGCTCTGCCAAGTACTTATCGACAAATTCTTCGATTTCCCAAGTCGTGATGCCCGGTTTTATCATTTTTGCAATTTCTCTATGGGTCGCAGCAAGAAGTTTGCCCGCTTCATGCATCAAATTTATTTCTCGTTCACTTTTAATGGTTATCATTTAAAATCCTCTTTCGTTTTATAACTTTTCTGATTGAGACTCCTTGTTTATCATATGCCTTTTTTTATATAAAAAGCAACCAAAAACCCGGTAAAAATCACCGGGTTAATTAATTCATGACCTTTTTTATACCTGTAATTCCGAGAAAAATAAAAAATGGAAGCCAGCGTTTACGTTTTTCACAAAAATGAATATTCCAGGTGAGAATTACCTAGAATTTATAATCACGATAGAACTTAATTGTCTCAAAAATTTTATATAGGCCCATGTGTATTAATCGGGTACAGATTTCCATCAAACGCAAATGAAACTCTTCCTGTTTCTTCTGATACTACCAATACCAGGGCATCACTTCGTTCAGATAAACCTAATGCAGAGCGGTGGCGTGTTCCAAGTTTTTTTCCCCCTGTTGATCTGTCTGAAAGCGGAAGGACATTTGCTGCGGAAACAATCTGATTTTTATTAACCAAAACGGCACCATCATGCAGTGGATTTCCAGGGAAAAAAATTGATTCGAGTAAAGAATGGGTTAACTCCGCTCCTATTGAAATACCGGGTTGAATCAATGAATCAATAGGGTCTCCTCGTTGAATCACAATCAAGCCGCCATGTCTCAAATTCGACAAATTTTGTACGCAAGTTGATAACTCAGGATATTTGTCCGTAAACGGTGACAAATAACAGTTCAAATAAAATGTAGCTGCTTTCATATCGATGTATATAAATTTTTCCTTTATTTTCTCGAAATTTCCAAGAAGACAATAATTTTCATCACCCATTGCTTCTAAGTTATCTTGTAATGCTGATATTACTTGTCGTAAATCCTCTTTTAACATTTGTTTCATTGGTGAAAAATCACAATTGCCATTATTCACAGTCATGCACCTCCCCTTTATTACTTCACTCTCTTTCTTTCAATAAATCTTAATAGGCCTCTAAAAGACCAATCTTATTTTTCGTAGCTCTAGTTAAGGCATCGTTAAATTTATAATGATGGATGTACTTAAAGTTTGTCTTCATGATAATTAATTATTCATCTTTACTATCAATTCAGTAATGACTTCACATTTTTTTATGTCATATGGACAAGGTAAAAGAATAGATATGTTAATGACCTGTTGAAAGATATTCTATATAAGAGGTGGTATTAGATGCCTTATGTAACCGTATTTAACCAAGGAACATTTGAAGTTGAAATGGGAAAAAAATTAGTATTAGCGTTGGAAGATAACGGTATAAATATTCTCCACCGATGCGGCGGGAAGGCTAAATGTACAACTTGCAGAGTTGAAATATTGGCAGGTGATTTTTTGGAGGTCACACATAAAGAAAAAGAGATCTTTGAGGAAAAAGGAATGGAAGATCATTTACGTTTATCTTGTCAAATTTACGTGAATGGAGACATAACCGTTCGGCCGATCAAGACGGTAGAAAACTCTGGTATTCCTGCTGGGCCAAGGCCTGCTGACTGAATAGTTTCATAAGTGTCGCATTTTAATCAAAAAACATCAAAACAATTGTTTTGATGTTTTTTTAATCTTTAGCCAAATGAATTACTTCTTTTCCATGACCGCAAAGTAATTATCTTCATTATCAGCAAAATTGAAGACTCTTCCAGATGGCATATTTACAAGCTCACCCACTTTGATATTCTTCTCTGAAAAGTCTTTATATAATTCATCAAGATTATCCGAGTAAAACATTAACGAAGGTGTATTAAGATTTAATTCAGGCTGCATTTTAGCAATGAATTCCTTATTATGCAGGATGATACTCGTCTCTGCTTCCTTTGTTGGGGCTATTTCAATCCATCTTAGCCCTTGGCCATTATCTTCTTCAGAAATGACGCTAAAACCGAATTTTTCCGTCCAAAATTTCAATGACTCGTTTTGGTTATTTACATATAACATAATTTGACCGACTTTATTAATCATTTGCTTCTCTTCCTTTCTGCTGGTTCCGTTTTTAAATGAATCATTTATGGATAAGCATCATGTTGGTTGGAAATTATAACTGATTAAATCGTATTATATATGCAAGATTTAATCAATATTTACAAAAATTGATTTTTAGGAAGGTTTTTGAAACCTGAACATTGGCTTAAGAAAAGCAGTTATCTCTTACGAATTTTGCTTAATTGTTTCTTCTACATATTCCAAAAAATCTGTATATGTCGACTTCCCTTCCAGATATTGCGCTACCACAGTTAATGGAACTATAACCTTATCTCCCTTTTTGGAGTAAAGAACCGTTTCTGTTTTAATGCCCCTATGCACCCCGTCAAGTGCAGAAGAAAATTGATAAACAGAATCATATTCATACCATTTAAAATCTTGATTGATATACCTTTTGATAGTTTCTCCAATATACGCACCTATTCTTATCACAAAATTATCAAAATGATTCTTTAAAAGTTCACTGCCCATTTGAGTAGCACATAATCTTTTCGAATAAGCATCTATATAGCGAATGCTTTCAATAGTGAAATCTAAATTTCTCTTTTTTAGATTCTCTTGATTCCAAGTATCTTTTGATACATCCTGATACATTAATTCGCACTGCCTTTTAAATCATTTTTTATTAATTTTGTTCTATTTAAGGAACCGAACATATGACATTTCCCCTTTATTAATGATCTAAGTGTTAATGATAAGTCTACACCGGTAGATAAAAAAACCTATGCAATCTTTATACGGAAATTTGCAGGACTTTTCGATTTTTCACAGAACTTTTATACAGAGTATTTCTCAAAGGAGAGTGGAATGGTGGTTCTATCGAAAAAGGGTTTGTTAAATATATTGGAAGGCAACAGGAACTTGACGTTGCGGGTGGTTGAAGCTTTCCCTGAAGAGGAATTGTTTCATTATACACCGGCCGGGAAGCTTCGCCCTTTCGCAGAGATGGTTAAAGAAATCATGAACATTGAGACTGCATATATGCGTGGAATTGCAATGGGTGTATGGGAGTTTCCAGATTCGTTTGCCGGAATTTCTACCAAAGAAGAACTTGTATCAGCATGCGAAGCAGTAAGGGATGATACAAGGAACCTGTGGGAGGAAATGACCGAGGAAACGCTTGGAGTGGTTGAAAAGGATCCTTTTTTCGGTCCCTCACAAAGCCACTTTGATAGACTTCAATATGCCTTGGAAAATGAAATCCACCATAGGGGACAGGGTTATATCTATCTAAGAACACTCGGGATTGAACCGCCGGAATTTTTCGTACGATAATAATGTAATAAATTTGGAGCAATGAATATGAAAATAGGAGTGAGATAAATGTCAGTTGATGCATATCTTAATTTTAATGGGAATTGTCGACAAGCAGTTGAGTTCTACGCAGAGGTTTTTGGAACGGAACAACCAAATATCATGACCTTTGGGGAAACACCTCCTAATCCGGAATTTCCCCTTCCAGAAGAAGCGAAAGATTTAGTCATGCATACAAGGCTAAATATTAGTGGAAGCAATATCATGTTTTCAGATACTTTTCCTGGTATGCCTTTTGTGGAAGGAAACAATATCAGCCTGGCATATGTCAGTAATGATTTAGATGAAATTAAATCGATTTTTAACAAACTAAGTGAAGGCGGCACGGTTGGGCTAGAGCTCCAAGAAACATTCTGGAGTAAAATTTACGGTCAGTTAACCGATAAATTCGGAATCCAATGGCAATTTAACTTCGAGAGCTGAGAAACGAAATTTGGATATAGGACTTTTCACTGGTGAGAAGTTTCTATATCCTTTTGTATGTTTCCATCACCGTAAGGCAAGGATCTTGTAACGAGCATAGGATTAAGGGGATTAGTTAATTATGGGTTAGAATACACAAAACGGCACACTAACCCTTACATAACTTTCTTGGGTCATAATAAATGGTATATAGTAATAGGGTACCTTCAACGTATTTAATCTTATCGAATAAATTCGCATTTCCATGATAATAGCAGCGTTTAGTTTTCCTGGCTAACATGAAAAACAATAAAGGAGAAAAAATATGAAAAATAAAATCCAAAAAATTACAACCAACTTGTGGTTTGATATACAAGCTGAAGAGGCTGCGAATTTCTACACTTCCATATTCGAAAATTCTAAGATCGGAAGAATCACTCGCTATGGAAATGCAGGAAATCAAATCCATGGGAAGCCAGAGGGATCAGTGATGACCGTAGAGTTTGAACTGGACGGACAAGCATTCGTAGCATTAAATGGCGGTCCGCAATTCAAATTCACCGAGGCAATTTCATTTATCATCAATTGCGAGGATCAAGAAGATGTGGACTATTATTGGGAAAAACTCTCCGAAGGCGGCGATGAAAAGGCGCAAGTGTGCGGTTGGCTGAAAGATCGATTTGGTGTGTCATGGCAAATTGTCCCTGAAGATCTAACCGAGATGGTAAACGACTCCACCCCTGAAAAATCGGAAAGAGTAATGAAAGCGCTGCTCCAAATGAAGAAAATTGACATTAAAACTTTAAAGCAGGCGTATATAGGATAGGTTCCTAAGGAACATCAATCTAGTAAGTTGGATCCATTCCTGAAAAGTATCCGATTTTGAAGTAACTAAAGCCTAGTTTCTCGGTATTGCAGGTGTGAAATTAAGTTTTTGTTATTTTAATTTCCTGAAAGTTGTAAATCCGCATCATCCTGGCGATACCTCTATTAGAAAGGATAAACTTTCTTAAGTATACTATCATACATGATCTAGGTCGTTTTAAGGGAGAAATAGATACAATGGACAATATATTAAGACCAGCACGACAACATGGCGATGAAGTCATGGAAAGAAAAATCCGCTACGACTCCATAGTTGTAGAACATAACTGTTTGCTGTTAAACGGACAAAATAAACATGTCGTGCTTTTTCATGAAATCATGGATTCGTTCACGATGAAAGCAGGTCCTATAAAATTAACCATTCCTATAGGCAGTTATACGATTGCTCATTATTGGAAAGACCGTCCTTATAATTTATACATTTGGAGAGATAACGACGGAAACTATTTAGGATCCTATTTTAATATTATAAGAAATACATATATGGCGGATAGGTTGGTATCCTTTGAAGATTTGATCATTGATATCTTGGTGCTTCCGAATGGGGCACATTTTATTTTAGACGAGGAAGAGCTACCTGTGCCATTAGAGCAATTTGAGAGTGGTTCTGTTAAACAAGCTCTAATCTCTTTACTTGATTCCATTGATATTATTCTTTCACAAACCCTTTCAGAATCCGATAAGCTCTATAAACATAAAGACCTCTTTCCATTGCTGATCAGCAAATGACTTTGGCTTTGATTCTTTACACTCAACAACATGAACAAAAAGCCTACTTCATTCAGTAGGCTTTTTGTTCTCCCTCATTCACCATCAGCTTGTGCCGATATACTGTCGGCAAGCTCCTCAATGTTCTTAGATACCTTCGCGCTGTATGAGTAGTCACCGTAGCAATATGGGTATCGAAAATTATCTTTGTCACCGCCGCAATCATAGAGCGTGGGGTTTTTTTCAACCTGAAGCATGGAGAACTTCTTTGCAAGCTCTTCATTATGCTTGCCCCCTTCATTCGCAACGAAATCAATATAACCCATTCCCATGTTATATGCTTGAAGGATCGTGGCAAAATCCACGCCCTTTTCATTGCCATATTCATTGATCCTCTTAAAATGTTTCACTCCATACTTAATGCTTTCCGTTGGATCTGTGATTGTATTTGGATCAAGGCCCGCTGACTCAGATGCCTGCATTGGGTCACCGCCCCGTCCTCGGCTTTCCTGCTGCATCAAAGCAATCAATGTCGAAGTATGCTCCTCAAGTCCGTATTTAGCCAACTCGTCTCGCAGAAGTGAACTATACTTTTTCACGTTCGCAAAAGAATCGAGCGTATTTACTGATGTGGTAACATTTTCGGAATAGGGGGTTTGCATGATTTCCTTAACGAGCAAAAATACAAAAATCAGGATGAAAATGGTTAAAGCTTTCTTTGATTTCTTACGTTTCTTCTTCACATTCTCTCTCCGTTATCTCAGTTAATATATTTATATCTTAACAAATTAAAAGAGTAATAACTATTTAGAATAACCAATTAAATGTTCCGCAAAAATAATTACCATTAATTTCTATAAATACATTTTCCCCACCGCTTAACTTGGCCGCAAAAATCTTAAAAGGAACAGAGGCACACCGTGCATATTTTTAGGACAATGAGACACCCTACTGGTTGGAGGTGATATGTATGGACAAGAAGAATGAAAAAGAAGAAATGCTTGATGATAAAAAGAAAAAATATAGAAACGAGTTTGGGGCAGATCCAGATGAACAAGAAATGAATGGTCTGTATGGTATGCTGGAAACTGAATATGAAGATAAGCTACACGATAAAGAAAAGTAACGATGGGTTTCTTGAAAATTTGTTAATCGCCTTTTAAAGCGTTTTTCTATGTGTTCATATAGTTTCATATATATGCAAATAAACGAAAATCGAGAAAGTCTTCGTTTTTTCCGAGTTTAAATCCATTTGGTCATTAACTAAAAGGATACAATTAAAAAGGGAGTGATCTACTGTCACTCCCTTGCTCAATTAGTATTGTGAAGATTGTCCGCCATCAATCGGAATGACTACACCGTTGATGAACTCTGATTCCCCTGATAATAGGAAGGCGACTAAACGGCCGACTTCTTCAGGTTTACCGAAGCGTTTCTTAGGATTCACACTGACGAAATCAGCCATTGCTTCTTCCCAATTCTCTCCGCCTATTTGCCTGAATGATCCCTCTACCATCGCGGTTAAAATTACTCCTGGTGCAATGGCATTTATGCTGATTCCATATTGACCATATTCTATGGCAGCAGTCTTTGTTAAGCCTGCTACAGCATGTTTACTTGCAACGTACGCACTTTGGTTAAGCACAGCACGAATTCCGCCTACAGAAGCCACGTTCACAACTGCCCCTGATCCTTGTTCCTTCATGATTGGCAGAATGTATTTCATACCATAAAATACACCATTGATATTGATATCCGTTACTTTGTTGAAAACGTTGCTATCGTATTCAGCCATAGGGGCCTGTTTACCTTCGATACCCGCATTATTATAGAATCCATCGACTCTGCCATATTTGCTGATTGTTTGGTCTACATAGTTCTTTACTGCTTCTTCATCCGATACATCTGCAGTGACCAGAAGCACTTCCGATTGTGGTGCAATGTCTAAGATTAATTTTTTTGTCACTTCCAAAGATGCATCGTTTAAATCAACTAATGAAAGTTTAGCTCCTTCTTTAGCCAGTTCCAATGCGGCTGATTGTCCTAAACCTGATCCTGCCCCGGTAATGATTACAACTTTGCCATCGAATCGTTTGCTCATATGTCAAAACTCCCTTTTTAAGATTATATTGATTAGCCCTTAAAGCTTAAGAATCCATCATCAACAGGAATGACTTGTCCATTTATGGCATCCGCTTTTTCAGAGAACAAGAACGTTACAACTTCAGCAACTTTTTCTGGCTGAATCAATTTTTTCCTCATATGAAGTTGTGCCAAACTGTCTAGGAACTCTTGATCTTCACCAATGATTGGCGTTTCGATAAAACCTGGTGCAACACCGACAACACGAATCCCATATTGCGCAAGTTCAATTGCACCGGATTTAGTCATCGCGATGACTGCCGCTTTTGCAGCATGGTAATTAAAGCTGCCAATAGAAACCATCGTGCCATATATTGAAGCTGTATTTACGATCGTTGCGCCTGTAACACCAAGCTCGACCATCTTCCTTGCTGCATAATACATGCCATAATAAACGCCGTGTTGGTCTACATCAACTACTCTGTGGTATGATTCTGGATCCATCTCCAAAAATGGTTTTACTAGTCCAATTCCAGCGTTGTTGAAAATGCCATTGATGGTGCCATGATTGGCAATTGCGGCTTCGACCATCGCTTCCACTTCTTCCGCTTTAGCTACATCCACTTTCACGAAAGATGCTGTTCCACCCTTTTGTTGAATAGCTTCAGCCGTTTCTTTAGCGGCAACATCATTGTAATCTGCCGCTACGACGATAGCTCCCTGGCCAGCTAATTTATATGCCGTTTCCTTTCCAATTCCGCTGCCTGCTCCTGTAATTATTATGACATTTCCTTTTAAACTCATGTATTCGTCCCCCTTTAACTAAGTTAGTTGCTTATCAGATTAAAATCGCCCCTCCGTCGATTACAAGTTCTTGACCCGTAATGTGGCTGGAAAGATCGGATACTAAGTACATCATTAGATTTGCAATTTCCTGCGGCTCAGCATACCGGCCATCCGGAGTCGTTGCTTCCAACTGTTTTCTAGCCGCTTCAGCTGCCGCGGAATCACCTTGACCAAATCCGCTTTCAATCGACCGCATCATAGCCGTGTTGACGACACCTGGGCAGACGGCATTCACCCGGACACCATGTGGAGCAACTTCGACACCAGCAGTTTTCGTCATTCCTAGAACCGCATGTTTACTAGCGCCATACGCCACCATGTTTGGCGTTGCCAGTAAACCAGCTCCAGAAGCTGTATTCACGACCGCCCCGCTTTTTTGTTCAATCATATGGGGCAATACATGTTTCATGCCCAAGAAAACACCGCGTACATTTATTGACATTAATTGATCGAAAACCTCTGCAGGATAGTCGATAAGCGGCATGATTTTGCCTTCCCACCCTGCATTATTCAAGAAAATATCGATTTTCCCATAGAAATCTATCGTTTTGTGAACATAATTTTTTATATCGTCTTCCTTTGTAACATCGGCTTTAACGAATTTCGCTTCGCCGCCTTTTTCTTTAATTTCATTTACCGTTAACATGCCAGCCTCTTCGGAAAGATCTACAACAACCACTTTGGCTCCATTTTCTGAAAGTGTAATAGACGCTGCCCGGCCGATACCCCCGCCGCCACCGGTAACAATTGCCACTTTTTCTGTAAAATCAAATGCTTGCATAATATTCTCCCTTTCTCCCTTTGTTCTTGGTGATGATATTCTTGTTTGAATACGATTACATCATAACATTGTTTTTGTCGATTGTCGACAATTAAGTTTAGAGCCAAAGACTGACTCTACATCACTCCACGATTCAAGGCTTCATGAATTTCATTTTTTGCTTTAACTAAATCATCTTCTAAAATGGCCTCAATAGACATTTTTAATCTAAAATGGAAACTTTCCATCGTTTCCGTATTCCATTGACTTTGGGCAAAAACCATGAGAATATGACTGGCTTCTTCAAAAAATCTTGATAATGCTTTGTTATTAGCGATTGAAAAAATATATCGAAATATCTGTGTTGCCCTTTTTTGATACTCGATAACATTACCTTTTTCACACTCATCTGATGCAGTTTCTAAATGCTTTCGTAATGATTGCTTATTTTCTGTGTGCCATTTCCCTTGGGAAAATTCAATGCACATCTGGATCAGTCCGATCGTAACATCATTATATTCAATGATTTCCTTTTGTGAAAATGGCTTGACGATCGTTCCCCGCCTCGGTATTCTCTCAACTATACCGTCAACCTGCAATAGATAAAGGGCTTCGCGTACTGGTGCACGGCTAGTATTCAATTCTTTGGAAACGTCTTCTTCGACGATTTTCTCTCCAGCTTCTATTTCACCTTCAATGATTTTTTTTAAAATGTGTTTTGCGATTTGTTGTGGTAACGATTCTCCAAAATAAATGCCATCTGTCAAAGTGGAAGTATTTCCAAACATCTTTCAGCACTCCTATACTTCTATAATTAATTGTGGTTTTTTTAGTATAACATAAGGAAAGGAATTAACTTCCTTTAAAAATTACATCAAAAAGACTTAAAGTCCAATCGCCTGGTTCGAAGAGTTATACATACCCTACAGATTTTAGGGTTAAAAATGCAACAGATCTAGAGCCCCTTTTATATTAAGGGCTCCATGTGTACTTTTTAATCAACTAGCCTCGGTTTCGCTGGATCGCAGTCTGGCTTTTCCGTGTCTGTCGATTCAGCGAGTTTCGTTAAATAATAACATTCTTCACGCCACATATGATCAGCCATTAATGGCGAAAACGTTCCAAGAGCCTGCGCACTAAGCTCAAGCTCCTCCAATTCAAGCAGGAAGTGCTGGAAGAATTTAATTTCCAATGTGACGTCCGCATTCATTTTTTCCAATGCTGGGAAAGTTGACAGATTGGTTCGTAAAAATCCAGCCATTTCAACAGCTTTTAAATAAAAATCATTAAAGTGTTTTTTATATTGGTCACTCTTCTCTTTTAACCTTTTTTCAACGTCATCCATATTGGATGATATTGCGCCTGCATGTCCTGCTGCATCTAACAGCCAAACTAAATGATGATGAACCTCATGAAAAACCGGCGGCATTTGATCTGAATTGAAGTATTTCAATATTCTTAAATATTCTTCTAATTCATTCACCATATGATTAAGGAATGAGGGCGAAAGATGTATTTTTATTTTACCTGCCAGATGTTCTTTAATTAGGCTTAGCTTAAACTCTCGAAATCTTATTGTCTCTTCTTCTGCGATGGCAGTAAGTTGCGAAATTTCTTCCGAATTGGCTTGACCAAGGAGAGCATCAAAAATTTGAATGAATTCAGAGGCAATTTCAATGTTTTCCACTTCAACCGGAGCTAAAGACTCATGGATGAACCTGGCATGGTCTCCTAAGATTTGCAGCCAAAACCGATGCTCGAATCTTGCGGTTTTCTCCAAAAACTCGTTCATTTTCTCCCCCCATAATTTAAAGTATAAGAAACTCACTTATAATTTGTATTCCTAAACCTACAAACATATTAATATAAATTATATGGGGCGTAATGAAGCCTTAACTTGATCCTATACCCTCAGATTACTCACACACCAACTAATTAATGGGTTCTTTGAGTCGCTTACAAAACAGTCATTTTAATACAAATTTAAACCAACCTTATATTTATTTATATTGATTTAATCGTTCTGGAATGAAGGTCGGTAGGAGGAAGGTAGATTGTCAAAGGAAATAATGAGTTACATTGACTATCCATTGGAGAAAATTCCAGGAGGAGAAATAGAATTAAGGGACGATAGAATTAAAAGTAAATGGAAAGCTGAAATAAGGCCGTTCCTTCTTGGCCGTAATCCTGTTACTACGGATTTCTACTATGCCATTACAAATAAATCACCTAATTCTTTTGATCGGGATCTAAAACCTGTTGTGAATGTTTCTTGGAATGATGCAATTTCTTTTTGTAATCTACTTTCACGGAAAGCTGGACTGGGAGAGTGTTATTCTAAAAACGGGGAAAACATGGTTTGTGATTGGGAATCAAGCGGTTTTCGACTTCCTTCAGAAGCAGAGTGGCAATATGCATGTAAAGCCGGGACTGCTGGTTATAGATATGGAGAACTGAATAAGATTGCCTGGTATAACGAAAATTCAGGGGGCATGATTCATGAAGTAGGAACCAAGGAACCGAATCCATGGGGGCTGCATGATATGTTAGGAAATGTTTGGGAATGGTGCTGGGACTTATATGATGAACAAGTGTACGGCACCTACCGTATTTTTCGAGGAGGTAGCTGGGCTGAGGATGCCAGGGGTTGTGGAGCTTCATGTCGCCGGCGCAGCCATCCTACATTTTGCATAGACGACCTAGGATTCCGCCTTGCCAGGTCTTTTTAACTTCAGAAAGCAAACTTCATTCAAGGCTTCACAGTTTTAGTAACGCATTACAGGAGGAAAACAGAGAAATCAGCTGTTGTATTCATGATGGACCCAGAAAAAAGTGAATCTCCAAAAAAACCCCGTCCTTATATGTATCTTAATTGCACATCTTTTCATACTTATTACCAGTTTCTTTGGAGGATTCCAATGGGGACAAAATAAAAAACCTGATAATTTTTCAGGTTTTTTATTATTTCTTCATTCGTTTACCAGAGAAATGCGAGAAAAACTAAAGATGCAATGGCACCAAAGGCAAATCCATTTGCGGCACCCCAACCATATCCTGCATTAAAACCTCCATAACCAAAACCCCCAAAGTTTCTCCCACCGTCAAATGGACGAATATATACACGGTTCGGTGTAACCCGGTGTATGATTCCCCGATGTACGGTTCCTCTGCTTGTACGAATTTCAACCGGTCTTCCCACACCTTGCCTGCATTTATGATAATAATTATGATATCCCATTTTTTGCACTCCCCTTGTCAGTCGATTTTACATCGTATGCATTCGGGGCCGAGCATGCATGGATTAAATACCCACCAATCCTTTAAACGTCTTTCCCATTTTCCTTACCAAAGCATAAAATGTATTTATACATGTACCAAAGGAGATTATGCCATGAACCACTCATACCAAGACGCACTAGCCATACTTGGACTTGAAGGGGCACACCCTGGTGGATTTGGACTGACTAAACAGCTCTTGGAAAATGAACAAATCGATCATACGTCAATAATCCTTGATGCCGGATGCGGGACAGGGCAAACCTCATCTTACTTGGCAAAAACGTTTCATTGCCAAGTATCCGCGCTTGATCATCACCCTGAGATGGTGAAACATGCAAAAAAAAGATTCCAAAAAGCTAACTTAAGCATTGACCTCTATAAGTCTTCAATAGAAGAACTGCCTTTTGACAATAATTCTTTTGATTTTATCATAGCCGAATCAGCGACTGCATTCACGGATATAAAAAAATCACTCCGAGAATTTTACAGGGTCCTTAAACTAGAAGGAACTTTGTTATCCATTGATATGACAGCAGAAACCAGCCTTGATCCTGCCTCAAAAAAAGAAATCATGGACTTTTATCATTTAAGCGAATTATTGACGCAATCCGAATGGTTAAAGGCCTTCAAACAAAACGGATTTACAGATTTTAAAATCTTGAGATCAAGTACCGTCTTAGAGGAATTAATGAATTCCTCTGCATCAAATACCTTCGTTCAGCCCGTTAATCAATCCTTGGAACGAGTCATGGCCGAACATTACCGCCTCATTTTATCTTACGGAAACAGCCTCGGATATAGAGTATACAGAGCAAGTAAAAAGTAATGCTCTCGTTTCATAAAGATTCAGTTCTTTTACACGGATTAATCTTGAACACAATGAAAAAAACCTAGAACAAGTTCAAGGTTTAAGTGAATAGTCTTAATCTAGGCGATGACCTGTACACAATTTCGGCCATTCTTCTTTGCGGCATATAAGGCTTGGTCGGCCCGTGGCATCAATGTTTTGATGGAAATGCTTCGGTCACCGGCTTCAATTAATGCATGGGTCACTCCAAAACTGCAGGTAACGGAAATTTTTTCTTCATTAATCACTGCAATACTTTCAGAAACCTTTTCCTTTATCATTATTGCCAACTTATATGCAGCGGGTAAAGCGGTATTCGGCAAACAGATGATAAATTCTTCACCGCCATAGCGCCCCAATAGATCTCCATCCCGAATGTGTTCCTTTGCAGCATTCGCCACAAGCGTTATGAGCGCATCCCCTGCTTCATGTCCAAAAGTATCATTTACATTTTTGAAATGATCGATATCAAACATGATGACTGAAACATTGCCGCCTTCCATGCTTAGCGCATCCAATAACATATCTGATTTTTGATAAAAAATGTTCTATTCAATATTTGGGTTAATCCGTCCAAGCTGGCAAGTTGCTTCATCTTTTCCAGCATGAGCACTCTTTCAGTTACATCTGCGAAGGTAATGATCTGTCCGATAGGCAGGTTGTTTTTATTGAACACGGGTGAAAAACCAATACGGTAATGTACCCCTTTTATGCTGCAATTAAAGTCCATGTCTTGTTTAAGGTCGATTATTCCCCAAAGATGTTGATTCCCATTTAGCACACTTGTCATTGATTTACCTATGGAATGTTCATCCAACATTGGCATGACTTTATGCATTCCATGGTTATAGTCGACAATCAACCCTTGTTGATATAAAACGATGACTCCCTCTTTCATACTTTCAAAGACGGTTTCCCGAGCGATCGGGGCTACATTGAACATTTGAAAAGTCAAAAGTGCCGCACCATGAAAGATAAATGTGATACTCATGGATACAGGACCAACATCGATACCATATGAGCTTAATCCATTTATATAATAGTAATTTGCTATTATAGGAATAAGAAGACCTGCCACCATCATTGATATTTGCATCCTGAATCTGGATGAAGATTTTTTCACCTGTTTAAGCAATATTATTATACTTATCATCACACACAAAAAAAGAAACAGGGAGTGTACGTAAAACCAAGGGCCGCCCACCAGTTTAATTATTGGAAAAGGACTATCGCTTCTCAATTCCATTGATTTGTAATATAAGTGATGAAGGTCATTTGTATAATGCATGAATATGGTGATGAACGGTATGATGAAGAGTGCATATTGCCAGACCTTCTTCATTCTCTGACCTACATATTCCATGCACATCAACAAAAGGAATACGGGGATGAACGGTAATGCCAAGTACTCGATCCTTAACCAGAATATGATTTGTTCTAACGATGTACTGGAAAGTTCGAAAGCATAAGAAAAAGTAAAGATGGAAGACAATAATGTCACGAGAATATAGGGTTTTGCTCCAGGTGCATCCTTGATCTTTAACTGTGCAAATAAACACAGGAATAGGCTTGAAGCACCTGCTATTATAACTACGAGTATGTATAACAATAACTCCCGTGGCAATGCGAATCAACTCCGTTTAACAAAAAATAGTTTTTCCGTATATTATATAGCACTTTATGACTAGGTGACCAGAGTTTATTCAGGGAATTCTGAATTTTAAATCCCCTATTTACTTACACCCCAAACCACCGAACAAATAAATATCCAGTTTTACAACATGAAAAACCCTGCTTCATCACTTTGAACGTGAGTGGCAGGGTTTCTAATTCAAATAATTGAGGTATTTAGATGCTTGATTATTATACCTTCTCAGTTACTGCTGTGAATCGTTTTAAGAATGAAAGTATTTTTTGGTAGACGGCAATTTCATTTTCTTTTTTGGAAAATCCATGTCCCTCATCTTCAAGAAGCATATAATCGACGTCTCTTCCTTTATCCTTCAAGGCTTGAACGATTTGATCTGATTCCTCTTTGACGACACGGGGATCGTTTGCTCCTTGAATGACAAGCATTGGCTTTATCATCGATTCCAAATAGGTGATAGGCGAATACTCGATTAGTTTTTCTTTATCTTTTTCCGGATTTCCTACCCACTGATCCATGATTGGCTTCCAGTCTTCTGGAACGGAATTGATAAATGAGAAGAGGTTGGATGGACCGAAAATATCGACAACTGCCTTAAAATATTCGGCATGTCGTCCGTGCAGCAGAAGTGCCATATACCCTCCGAAGCTTCCGCCCATCAATAGGATATTACCTTTTTGTGCATGTCCTTGGTCTATTAGCCAATCAAGGCCGGCTACATTATCAAGTCGTGGCCCATTTCCCCAATCTCCCTCTACCATTTTCGTGAATTCCAAACCATAACCAGTAGATCCGCGGAAGTTTGGTGCAAAAATACTGTAACCGTGATTCAGGAAAAATTGAAATGAAGCTCTGAAGGATTTCCGTTCTGCCGCTTGAGGTCCTCCATGAGGCCAAAAAATGACTTCCCCATTGTCATTTTCCTTTTTTGCCCTAAATAATAACGACTCGATTTCCAGGCCATCAAAGGAAGTGTATGTAATGATTTCGGGTTCAACCAATGCATCGGAATCGACGCCAGGAACAGTATATTTAGTTAATGATACCCACTCATCACCTGTATTTTTATAGATATTATGAGGCTTTGTTGCGCCCATGCCAAACAAGTAAAGCGTACCTGATGCAGCAATCTCAAGCTTATTAATGACGCTGCATGGCACCGGGATGTTTCTCCAATTTTCATTTTGCAGATTGAATTCATATAATTGATCCTCTACACCCTTTTGACTGGTTATATATAAAAGTTGATTCTCTTTACTATAATTAATGGCAGTAAAACTCTCATTCTCCAATTCTTTAACTTTACAGAATTTGTTTGTTTCAAGATTGTATGAAGCCAAATAGGTAAAGTCCGAATCATAATCAGTCAATACATATATCATCGAATCCGAAACAAAAACACCATCATTCACTGTGTGCTGTTTCTCAGTGGGCGGAGTGAGCAGGATATCTTCGTTCCCTTTTTTTGCATAGAGAAGGGTATTTGTATTGGAAAAGTGTTTATAGTAAAGTAAGGTTTCTTCATCAGGGCTGAAGCCAAATAAATAGGTCGCTGCATCCTTCCCCTCCAATACCAGCTTTTCCTGTCCTGATTCTAAATCTAAACAATAGGCATTTAGAAAGGAAGCATTTCCTCTGGATGTCGTGTAATAAAGCTTTTTACTGTCATTGGATAATTTCGGCATGAAATTACGTGTATTTTCATGATGAACGATTTCCTTCATTGTCCCGCCATTCAAAGGAACCCCGTAAAACTGGGTATTTTCATTACCGTCTTGGTCGAAACCAGCAATTATGAACCGGCTCTTTTTATCATATATCAGTGCTTGGCAGCTTTGATCAATGGATGTAAGCGGATAAGGAAAGGAGTTGGGCAAATCCATTCCCCATAAATTATACTTACCGCTCAAATTGGTACTGAAAACCAGATGTTTTTCATCTGGACTTACGGCAAAATCAGCAATGGAAAAAGTTCGTAAAAATTGCTCAACATCAGGTTTTGGAAAAGCGATCATCATTGGCAACCCCTCACATTTATAATATAAAGAAAAATCTGTAATTAATTATACCATATTTTTCCTGGTTAATATACGTAAATAGTTAGTCTATGGAAACAGAACATTCAAGTTATTATATATGCCGCTTATTAGGAATAAACGATTTTTCCGATGTATGTTCATTCCAAGGACATCGGGGCTTTATTTTTACATCCGATAGAATGATAGAAAGGGCTCGTTCAAATACGAAAAAAGTCTTAAGAGCACTTGGCTCTTAAGACTTTTGTTAATCAATATATCTTCTTGCTCCGGCATATTCCTCTCCGTATCCCGATGTTTTTATTTCATCTATCCTTACATGTGTTGAACTGTTAGGCGAATGGATCATTTTTCCGTCACCGATATACATTCCGACATGATGGACCTTTCCTTTCCCTTTCTCATAGGCAAAAAATAGTAAGTCACCTTGTTGAAGATTTTCTTGTTCCACCTTTTCACCATGTTGCGCCTGAATGGAAGAGTCTCTTGGGATCGTTATTCCATTCGCATGATACATGGTATAGGTAAATCCAGAACAGTCAAATCCAAATCCGGACATTCCAGCCCATAGGTAAGGAAGCCCTAAAAACTCTTTACCTGATTCAACGATGTCCTTACCGGTAGGAGCAGATAATTGTTTGTCATTTTGATAGACTGATACTTCCTGCTTTTCTATCCATTTTGCTCCATTATTCGGTGTCATCACCTTCACTTTATCTTTTTTTACCTGCAATAACGGGAGGCGGGTATCGAAGCTGATCTCCATGAATTTGGACCGAAGTTTCGAATCCGAATAAAGCCAAGCCTTTGGGGCATTTACAAGGGCAAATCCTCGTTTAAATTGATTCTCAAAAGAATTTCCGTCTTTTAATTGTGCCTTTGGCATCCATCCTGGATAACCAATTTCATTGCGGGGTGTCGGTTGATTGGCAACGGCTACTTTCACCCATTCACCTCGATCTTCTAATATCGTCACTTTAGAACCGTATAATGCTTGTGTTTCCAGGTTACCTACAAGCCACAGCTTGTCTTCATATTTCATTGAGCCGATCCATGCATACAAATCAACGGGATTCGATGCAGAAGGAGCATCGATTTCCCTTAATAATCCCGGCTCTGTCCAAAGAGTAGCCACGCTTACATCCACATAGGCAATACTCTGCTTCTCTCTTGAACTAGCTTCATTGGGACAGAATACTAAAATACCAATAGCAAATATAGATAGCACAAAAACGGTTAACCTTTTCAAAATAATCACCCTTTCGAATTTGTTTTTATTGAGTAAATGAGGATTTCCTCTTGACTCCGAGTCCAGGTTTATCGGAAATTAGAAGTTGATCTTTCATAAATTGAATGCCTTCAAATGGCTCATTCTTAATCCATAATGGGGCATCTAAATCAATCTTCGTTATATTTGGATGGGCGGTTGCCAGATGAGCCGCGGCTGATACACTCACGGATGATTCCATCATGCTCCCGATCATGCATTCCACCCCGGCTGCTTCTGCCATATCTGCAATTTGGAGTGCACGTCTAATTCCGCCTGTTTTCATTAATTTAATATTAAGAAGATCAACAGCATGTTCATTCAGGAGTTTCATGGCGTCACGAGGGGAAAACAAACTTTCATCGGCCATGATCGGCACTTGGACAGCCCTCTTTATTTCTTTCAACCCTTCGATATCATGGGCTATGACGGGCTGTTCCACCAAATCAACATTCAGCTTTCTTTCCTCGAGTTCATGAATGATGGAAATCGCTTGTTTTGTTGTCCACCCTTGATTTGCATCAATCCTGATCATAACCTGGTCGCCAACAGCAGCACGAATGCAGGCAACCCGCTCCACATCACTCGCCCAATCTTTTCCCAGTTTTATCTTCATCGTAGAAAATCCGCCATCAATGAGGGACAATGCCGCCTTTGCCATTTCTTCAGGTTCATCAACGCTGATGGTCATATCATTTTTAAGGACATTCGATTTACCGCCAAGATATTGATATAAAGGGAGCTGCCATCGTTTGCTGACTGCATCATACAAAGCGATTTCAACAGCAGCTTTTGCACTTGTGTTACCTACACAAGATCGTTGGATCAGCTGAGACAATAGATTGATATTCTCGATGTCGCGGCCAATTAGATGTGGTGCAATCACTTCTTCAATGACCGTCATGATTCCTTTTGTAGAGTCACCTGTGATGGCAACCGTAGGAGCTGCGGCCCCCAAGCCTTCCGTTCCATCCTCTAACTTTACAGTAACCATAATATTTTCAATTTCCATTGCTGTACGTAATGCAGTCTTGAATGGCTTGACAAGTGGCAAGGTTTCCACTGATACTTGTAATCTTTCAATCTTCATTTTAACAACCCTTCCTTAAAAGCTTGAGAGTATATATGATGTAAGAATTCCAAAATAGGTGCCCAGAAGAAGCCAAGTACAGCCATCAATATCCCGACCGGTATTAGCGCCCCATCTTGAATCATATTCCAAGCCTCCTTATATTTAGGGGATTTCATGATATTGAAATCTAGTCAAATACACCAATGAAGTCATCATGGCCCTACATAAAAAAATCCAGCTGCCAAAGAGCGCGTACACACTCTTTAACAGCTGGATTTCAATTGCGACTGACAAATGAAGCAGCTATAACTTATAAAGTTGCTGATATTTAATGCTGGCATTTCTAAGAGCGACGGTCAGTGCTTTCTGGGATGAACCAAAGTACCGTTTCTCAATTTCTTTCTCCATTTCAACATGCCTAAGAATGGATTTACCAACTAACATGGAATGAATGAAGCGTGATGTAATCGATATCGTGGTCGAGCATTCAGCATCCACTATTTCATGCGTATCACGATCAATGACGAACCCGATAAAAAAGCAGTTGAATTGCTGTGTAATTGGATTATTGGACGCCGCCTTCGCTTCACCGACTATATATACTGTATTCTGCTGAAACATATTTATTGTGCCTCCTGCCATTACAGACATCATAACAGGTATAAATAGGGTGACTATCTATATTATTACAATATGAAATGGTTACATATATTCTAATATATATAGCCAGCATTTGACAATATATTTCATATATTAAGTCAATTACCGATTCCTGCGCAAGAGAATAGATAAGTTCTATAACTAATTCGACCCATCTAACGGGAAAAATCAAGAATGATACTAGGTATTGTTAATAAAACTGGGTTCAGGGGCCATTCTTCGGGCTACCTCGCACTTTATTCGACCGTTCACGAATTCATTCGACCTTCTCAATCATTATTCGGACTATGGTTCGGGATCCACTTCAGCCCTTCATACGGCTTATATTTCACATACAAGTCTTTTCGGCGATTGCGATCCTTGAAAGTGGTTGCTGCACCACTTTTTCGATTCTCATAGAGCTCGTCCATATCGACCGTACCGGTAATGATTGTATGTTCATTCATTTCCGCCTCGGCTACTACTCCATTTGCTGGCCAAGCGCTGTCACAGGGGCTAAGTATACTGGCGCGTCCGTATCCATTCGGCAGGGGTGACCCTGGTTCACCAACAGTGGGGCAATGAACAAAATATACCTGATTCTCGATTGCACGTGCATGTGCGCAATGGCGCACTCGCCAAAAACCAGCCTCTGTAAATGTGTAGGATGGGCAAAAATGATGTCGGCCCCGTTCACGGATAATATCCTTGAAATTTCAGGAATCTCCGCTTCATAACATACCGCTATTCCTATCTTAACCGGACCTACGGAGTAAACTTGCAGATCATCACCTTCAGAGGTATGCCAATTCGCTTCCGCAGGAAAAATATGCGTTTTTTTATGTTCAACGACCGATCCGTCTTTGTCAAAAATGTATGCGATATTAAAGTATTCATTTTCACGGCGTTCCAGATGCGTGCCTGCAATGATGACTTGTTTTCTTTTTCTGGAAAGTGAACGGAAAAGATCTTTGTATTGATTGGTATATTCATCAATCCTGATAACGGATGAACCATCTTCTTCTCCAAAGGCCGCTGATAACCCGATAGTTAACAGTTCTGGAAAAATGATATAATCCGAGTTTTCGGGAACTTGGTTGATTAAGCCTTCTACTTGTTCCTGAAATTCATTGAAAGTTGTTACCTTTTCTACACGAAATTGACAAGCCGTTATTTTAATTTTCACAAAAGCCCTCCCAAATCATGCTTTTTATTCCATTAGTCTTGTAAAAGAAATTAGGATATCTTGTCCAGATCATTCATTTCGGTCCCTTGCATAGAGATATGCTTAGTCAGTGCACTTACAATGAATGTTACTAGAATATTAAACAACAACGCTATGACGCCTGTACTGATATCATTAATTACATGCGGGATACCCGGCAGGAATGTTGCCATCTTCACCTCTGCAATTGTCGCATATAAAACAATCAGGACGCCTGCCAATATTCCTGCCATTGCACCATACTTATTGATTATATTGGTTTTCGGCAAACTGCAAAACAAGGAAGGCGCCAGCTGGGTAATTAAACTGTATGACATGATATTCATGATGGCCAAGGCCTCGCCGCCCGTTACCGTTACAATTAAAGCAATGATAGAGATACCTATGATGATGATCCTGGAGACAATCAATTGATGTTTTTCAGTCGCAGCAGGGACGAGAACTTTGTAAAAGCTATTTGTCAGACCCACCGATGCTGCCATTAGCATGACTGAAGCCGGTACAAGAGCCGTCAATAAACCTGCAGCACCGATCACGCCTATCACCCATGGATCGAATGTTTGAATCGCAAGCCTTAAAAGTGAGAGATCCCCATCTGCTCCTTGCAAACCCGGGATTTCCATGATGGCTGTAAATCCAATGAAAAAAACGAAAAGCAGTAACAATGTGTATAACGGTAACGCAATTGCATTTTTGCGAAGGGTCTTTTCCCCATTTGACGATAAAACGACCATGAATGTTTGTGGCAGCAAATAAAACCCTAGTGCATTCAGCAAAACGGTGGACACAAACCAGGACTGACTCAATCCCTGATTTGCCAAAACCAACATTTCCGGTTTAGCAGCCTGGACGGTCTCGAACATCGGCTGTATGCCTCCGAAATAATGAAATGGAATGTAAATCCCTAAAAAGATAACGACGGCCAAAATCATGAAATCTTTCAATATGGCTGTCCATGCCGAACCATGAATGCCTGAAATCATTACATAGACAGTTACAACTACAGCACCGATGACGCTTGCAGCAACTGGTGAAATTGCTCCGTAAGATGCTTCGGAAACAATGATGCCTAATCCTTTGAGCTGTATGACTATGTACGGCACGAGGGCTAAGCTTCCCAATACAGCAACGATCATTCCCATTGACCTGCTTTTATATTTAGACGCAAAATACTCTGGCTGAGAGATAATGGAATGACGTTTTGAATATCTCCATATTTTAGGAACGAGCCAATATGATAGGACGTAGGCTAAGAAAATATAGGCGGGAACATAATAAGCAGCGGCACCTTTCGAGTAAGCCCACCCACTCCCGCCCAGGAATGTAAACGTTGTATAAATTTCACCTGCTATCAGCAGAAATATGAAGAATGTACCGAAGCCCCTGCCCCCTACGGCAAATTGCTCCATGTCCATATCCTTCCCATTTCTTGCTTTTATCCCTAAATAAAGTGCTAGAACCAAGAAGATGGAAATGATGAGTAATGAGATATTCATTCGGAATCACTCCCTTTATTATCAGGATCGAACTTGTAGACAATCATCAGGATAATCGACGCCATCACCATCCAAAATGCAACCCAGAATAGCAAAAAAGGCATCCCCAATATGTACGGTTCTATTTTATTTGCATAGGGCAAAAAAATTAAAAACCCTATAAATGGAACAAAAAGCAATAGCTTAATAGCATCCAAAATCATACCCTCCCCCATTTAGGTTCCTAACACGGATGCATCACCATCAGTCAAGCCGACTTTCAAACTGAACGGATGGTTTGATAGCACCCTTTTGTTAATGTCATTAGCTGCATTCAACCAACCATATATTCGTCTTAAGATGACTGGATGGCAAGGACCGTTTCCAATATTACATTGACGCCTTTTTCACAATCTTCCCAAGTAGTAAGTTCCTCTTCACAATGACTTTTACCGTTGATGCTTGGGACAAAAACCATGGCAGTCGGTATATAACTAGCTATAAACTGTGCATCATGTCCTGCACCGCTTACCATTCTTTTATAAGGCAGGTCCAATGAATTGCTCGATTGCTCCAGCAAATTGCAAATGGATTTGTCGAACCAAACGGTATCCCTGTCCCACAATTTTTTCACTTGGATGTCGCAGCCGCCGCTTTTTGAACCTGTAGTTTTAAGGCTTTCAATGACCTTCTCCACCTTTTCGATGACTTTGGAATCCTTATGTCTCGCTTCCAGCGAAAAGACCACTTTATTAGGGATCACCGTATGGATATTAGGAAACACATTTACCCTTCCCATCGTAAAAACCAAATCGTCATCAAGCATGTCTAGCTTTTGACGAGCCTCCATAATCAAGCTATTCGCAGTAAAGAAAGCATCTTTTCTCATATTCATCGGGGTGGTTCCTGCATGATCCGATTCGCCTGTAACTTCTATCTCATAGCACACCATACCAAGGACACATTCTACGACACCGATCGTTAGTGATTCCCGTTCAAGAATGGGCCCTTGTTCAATATGCAACTCCAAAAATGCAGTCGCTTCTTTTAAACGAGACTCACTATCACCTGCATATCCAATGGCATTCAAAGCATTTTCGAATGTCGTTCCTTCGCTATCCGTTTTTTGCAGCATGATGGATTTGTCGAATTTACCTGAAAGAACTCCTGAAGACATCATGGAAGGTTCGAATCTGGCTCCCTCTTCGTTCGTAAAATTGACGATCATTACCGGGATTTTAGGTTGGATATTGTTTTCCACCAGTGTCCGCACGACTTCCAAGCCTCCAGCTACACCCAAGATACCATCAAACCGTCCGCCCTTTTTTACGGTATCCATATGTGATCCCATTACAATAGGGGGTTTGTTTTCTAGTCCCGCCAAAGTAGCGTAGATATTCCCCATATCATCAACCTTAATGGTCATACCCAATTCTTTACAGCATTCGCAAAAATAATCACGGACTAATCGATCTTCTTCGGACAGAGATAGCCGTGTGACTCCGTTGTTTTCTGTACGTCCAAAATCAGCAAATTTCTCTAGTGAACGACTCAGTCTCTCACCATTAATTAATAATTTTTGTTTTTTCATAGCGAATATCCCCCTTTTTTTAATCCTTGCCCCATCCCGCTTACGTTCGCTTAAGCCCAATAAAGAAAGTGAAGGTCTAGTTGAGTTAGAGTAGTTACGCTAGATTATATTTCTACCAATGTTTCCCTATGATAAAGAATCTCCCCATTCAGAATCGTTGATTCAACTTTCAAATCTTTGATATTTTGAGAATCCACTTTCAATATACTATCATTCAATACGACTAGATCGGCCAGCTTCCCTGCCTCCAGGCTGCCTTTGACATCTTCATCGAAACTCGCAAACGCGCCATTCCATGTGTATAGTTTAATGGCTTCCAAAACGCTAATCGATTGAACCGTACCTATTTTCGTACCTGACCTGCTTGTTCTATTAACAGCAACGTGTATGCCTAATAAGGGGTCATGATCAGTAACGGGAGCATCGGAACCGCCGGCAGCCAAGATTTCATTATCAATAAAATCACGGGCAGCGTACATGTGGTTGACCCTATTGCCATAATGTTCAATATATATATCACCGAATTCAAAAGGAAATGGGGGGTTGGGGATTGGGATGATTCCAAGTTCTTTCATCCTCATTTGTAAGTCTGGAGAAGATATTCCCGCATGCTCGATCCTATGTCTATGATCTTTTCTTGGCGATTCATTCAATGCCTTTTCGACGCAGTTTAAATACATCTCTATCGCTTTGTCCCCTTGGGCATGGACTGTGATCTGAAAGCCTTTTTTATGTGCTTGACCTAATACTTGATAGATTTCCTCTTCTTTATAATATAGAATTCCGGAGTAACCAGGATCACTCGAATAGGGCGCACGGGTAGCAATTGTCGGACCGGTACTGCTGCCATCCGTAAACAATTTGGCTGGTCCGATTTTGAATCTTTCGTCCCCTGTTCCGGTTATGACTCCCGAATCTACCATTTTATTTACAAATTCATGAGAATTATTCAATGAACCGACCATCGCATAGATACGGACACGAATATCCTTATTTTTTATGGCCTGCTGCATTAAACGGAAACTTTCAGGACCATGAGCACCTGCTTCATGAATGCTTGTTATACCTGCTGCGATGAAATGCTCAGACGCTGTTTTCACTGCTTTCAACAGTTCACTTTCAGAGTAACTTGCTCTGTCGGCCATTATCATATTTGCCGTTTCAATGAGTTTGCCTGTAATTTTCCCCTCCCTGTCTTTTTCAATGATCCCTCCAGTTGGATTCTCTGATTTCTCATCTATTCCGGCAATCTCTAACGCCCTGCCATTCACCACACTAATATGGCTGCATGTTCGGGTTACTATAATCGGATGATCCGTTGAAATAGCATCCAATTCCGCTATTGTAGGATAACGTTTTTCTTTCACAGCAGTCTCATTGAAGCCCCAGGCACGGATCCACTCACCTTTAGGGGTCGTCAAAGCTTTCTCCTTCAGATCGATTAACAAATCTTCTACAGATTGGATATGTTCAGCTTTACAACTTACTGCCAATGATTGACACCGTACAAGATAAGATGAATATGAGAATCTATAAACCCAGGAAGTAATGACTTCCCCTGCAAATCAATCACATTTGTTTCCTCTCCGATAAATACCTTGATTTCCTGATTCGTTCCGACTGCCGAAATACGATCACCTTTAATTGCCAGGGCTTCTGCGACTTCATTTTTTTGATTTACGGTTATGACCTCGCCGTTTATGAACACAATATCTGCTTTCAAACAAACACCCCTTTCTTTATTGGCCACCCTCATTACACCTCCTCTGCCTTTGCTTTCCCCGCCACTACTAATCGGAATATTCTGTTTTCAACAGATTCATTATATCCACACAAGTTAGTGAAATCATTAGACAAATAGTTAAAAATTTCATCGTTTTTTTATACCTTTTATATAATTATGTCTTATTTCCTATGGTTTGCTGGCCAAGCCCCTTTTTATCACGCCTAAAGGATAAGGGGACTATAACCAATCAAAAAAAGGATAGATAGCTGCTGATATGCTTATCTATCCCGCCATTTTTCCATTTACACCCGATTCAATCTCCCGATCATACCAATGGTCAAATACTGTTTGTTTGCATGAAAATCCCATGTCCAGTATCGAAGGCTTAACTCGCTTTTATCCACTTTTTCAATAAACGTTTTTACCCCTATCAATGCTGCCCCATATCCCACGTTCGAGGCCAATGCAAAGATGGCATTCAGCCCTTCATTAATGGTATCCATATACTCCGGTTCGATTTTTAAGATATCAGACCATGTAATACAGAACCCATCGTGCTTGGTACATTTAGATATAGAGTGATTCATTGTACGAACGATTTCATCTCTTAAATCTAAAATTACATTTTTCAGCTCTTCTTCGTCTTTTTTCTGATAGTAGTTAGCATGATCAGAAAGCAGTTCCTTGGCCCAATTATAAAATAGTTGCGTATAAATGGCGGAAATTGCCACGATATCAAAATCATTATAATAATTAGCAAAAACCCTTCCAGAAAGCTGACCTAATTGCTTCTCGGTTTCCTTTAAATATTGAATAATTCCCTTTGCCGTTTCACCACGATCCAGCATGGAAGATAGGTGGTGTTCAAAATCCACTTTATCGAGGCCTGTTACATCGATTGCAACAAGTTGAATTTTCTCCCGGGTCCGTTCAGGCAAATTCGCCGTGCCCTTTTCCATACTTTCCATATCAATATCAAATAAATAGATGGAGTTGCATTTAGTTGCCAGATAATTTAAATCCAAATCATCGCAATTGCCTGCACCTACGATAGCCACTTTATCTACGAACGCTTTTTTCGAAAAAACGGCATCGAATAACCCTGTAACTTGTAGACGATGCTTTTCCCACCGCAATTTTCTGTATTCATCCCGATTATGGTTCATTTTTCTTTGATAGGTTTCCAAGTCGATCTCTCCCTTTAGGGTATTAACCATTTATATATTGTAACAAAGTATCCCGATATTTTGGAGGTCAGGTAATTTAGATTTCGCATAGTAAAATAAGCGATAAAGATGTTAGAATAATATGGGAATTATTGAGAAGTAGCAGAGATAACAGGAGGGTGTTCCTTGAGCAAAACAAAAAAGATTTTACTGACTATCCTAGGTGTTTTTTTAATCATCTTAGCCGGTGTGATGATCCTTATGTTTTCATTCACACAGAGTATGAAAGCAGATCCTGATGAAGAAAAGAAAGTCCGGGATCAAGCTGAACGATATTTAGAGAAAACATTTGATGAAGGAACCGAAATATATGATGTCTTATACGATAATATGGGAAACTTGGGCTATTTTGAATACGCAGCTAAAGTGAAACATAAAAAATATGGGACTCAATTTCTAGTTTTCTTTAATGATGAAACAGGGGAAATGGAGGATACATTCCTATCTGATAAATGGCAAGATGATGCAGAAAAAGAAATCAGGCCTTATGTTGAAAAGGAACTGGGTGACGTGTTGATATCCAAGGAACTGGGAGATATTACAGAGAATGAAGATTGGGAGGAGATTCAAGAAGAGATAGGCGATTATAATCAATTACTCTTGGTGTTTGATGAGGGTGTCGGGAAAGAATTGAAGATTGATCCGAATAAACCAGCCAGCTATAAAGATTACGATGTTTCCCCAACCATACAGATTACCCTTTCACGTAAGAAACAGGACGCAGATGAAGACCGCTTTACCGCAGTTATCAATGCCCTAAAAAAAGATAGAGTTCTTAAACATGGAAATATGATTGTAGAATATATTAGCACCAATGGTGTGCCACTTGAAGATGAAGAATGGAGAGGGGAATTTTAACAGTAAGGTAAAGAGCAGCAATCTAGCCTGCCGCTCTTTACCTTTTTTTTTACGGGAACAAACCCTTCAATATGGTATTTTTCTCTAGTAATTTAGCCTATTTTTTGGTCGGGAATATTTTTGATTTTGCTGATTGTCTTTTTTTTCATGCCATTTGCCGCTAGTACGCAAACCATGCTGAAGATGAATAAACAAAGGAAGAAGATCCAAGCAGCACGATAGCTTTCTGTCAAATCATAGATTAAGCCCGACACGATCACACCCAAAGAGCCTGCAGCCACAAAAAAAACTTGCACGATGCCAAAGATGGAACCGAAATCCTTCTTTCCAAAAATATCATTTGTCATGAAGGGAGGCCCTAGAGTGGATATCACAATGCTAAAGCCAAAGGCGATGGCGAATAAGAATGCGAATGCCTGTGTCTTAGCTAACAATAGCGCTGCCATAGCGATCGTCATGCAAACGCCTACATAAATGGCACCGCCTGCCGTGCCGTACTTATCCAAAACAGCTCCTAAAATTAATTTACCAACCGTATTTGCCAAAGAGAGTATGCCAAAAATGGTGCCTGCAAAGATGGCTGGATGCCCTATATCGATCAAGTATGCTGGGATATGCATTTGCACCCCGCCTGCAACTAATGCAAAACAAACGATTCCAAGCACGAAAATCCAAAACATTGCTGTCTTCTTTGCTTCCCCCATCATTAAGCCATTCTGTTCAAATTCCCCAGTAGTTTCGGCCATTTCCACTTTGTCAGAACCCAGTGGATCAAGCCCCTTTTCTGCGGGACTTTTCTTTGCAAATAGAAGAACCAAGGGTAATGTTAAGACAATTATCAGTATCCCTGCTATAACGTAGGCCGTTCTCCAACCATAATTTGAGATTAAATTTGTAATGATTGGACTGAGTACTGCTGCCCCAATTCCCGACCCCGCAAATGCCAAACCCATGGCCTTTCCTTTTTTCTCATAAAACCAATTGGTTAACATGATCGATATGGGAATATTAGAAAAACCTGCAACACAGATGCCAATTACAAAGCCTATGATACTAAAATATACAGCTGAGTTGGCAAGCGAGTATGACATGAATCCTGCCCCGGCCATTACTACGCAAATTGACATGATCCATTTCATATTCCCTTTAGCGAGTAATTTACCCATTATCGGAGAAGCAACTGCCACTCCAAGGCCTGCAATGGAAAGTGCAATGGAAAAAGTGGTTCTGCTTATTCCTAAATCCTCTGTAACAGGGACCATGAACAAACTATGCAGGGAATTTATTATCGAGAAACCGGCGAACATTATGAAAAAGCCACACAACACAACATACCATCCATAAAAAATGCCTTTAGAATCTTGTGCCATTTACAGAACCCCCAGTCCACTATTTACAGCGAATTCCCTGCTAATCTCATAAAAACTCATTCTATTTCCATATAAACGGTCTTTTCACGGGTATATTCAAGAATGGTATCCGTTCCAAATCCACTGCTTTTTTGGCCTCCGAATGGGAGTTCAGGTCCCACCCTGCGAAACAAGTTCACCCACACATTACCCGATTCCAATTTGCGGACCATCCGGTGTGCCCGATCCAAATTCGAGGTCCATACTCCAGCTCCTAAACCAAAATCACTGTCATTTGCTATGGTGACGGCTTCCTCTTCCGTATCAAAGGGGATAACGGTCGCTACCGGACCGAAGATTTCTTCTTGACAGATACGGAGAGAATTACTATTGACCTTGATCAGTGTTGGCTCAACCCAATAGCCATCAGCTAAATTGGGTTCATCAGGTAATAGGCTAACACCTCCATGACGGCCACCGATGATGATTTCCCCTCCTTCCCTTTGGCCTAAATCTATATATGAGAGGACTTTTTCATATTGAGCAGAGTTAGCGATCGGTCCCATTGAAGAGGCTGGATTCATTGGATCACCCAGTTGAATTTGCTGTTCTATCACTTCTTTCATCCTAATGATCATTTCATCGAATATGGGCCTTTGAATTAGAATCCTCGATCCGCCTACACATAGTTGGCCTGCGTTTCCGCTAAATATCCCATAGTTCGTCACCCCTTGTGCTGCTTTTTCAAGGTTTGCATCCGCAAAGACTATGTTTGGTGATTTCCCGCCAAGCTCCAAAATCATGGGCTTAGGGTTTTTTGCGGTCGATTGTGCTATCGCCCTTGCCGTTCCTCCAGAACCGGTCAGACTGATTTTGTTCACATCTGGGTGGCTTACTAGAGTATCCCCCACTTCCGCTCCAGTTCCTGATACGACATTCAGTATTCCCGGCGGGAGGATTTCATTAATCAAGTCCCCATATCGTAGTGAAGCGATAGAAGCCAATTCAGATGGTTTGATAATGACAGCATTTCCTGCTGCAATAGCATAAGCCGCTTTAATGGTAAAAGTAAAAAGCGGTGAGTTCCATGGAAGGATTCCTACTATTACCCCTAAAGGTTCCCTCAATGAATACCCTACACTTGAAGTTCCCAATTGGACAGTATCTCCCTTACTTCCAATAGCTGCAGCACCTGCTGCATCATACCAAAGGCTTGCTAAGCTGGGAATGAGGCCATGGCTCGTTTCCCTTATCACCCAACCATTGTCTCTTGATTCCAACTCAGCCAGCTCTTTTCCATGCTTTACGACTAAGTCACCTATTTTCCTCAGGTAAGCTGCCCGGTCCAAAGCTGGCCTCGAAGACCAATCGGCAAAAGCACTTCGGGCTGCTTCTACCGCCGCTTCGGCATCCTGGGCCGTACTGCAAGGAATGCTTGCCCAAACCCTACCTGTTGACGGATCGTAGCTCTCAATCCGCTTCCCGGAAGAAGCTGGAACCAGATCGCCATTAATGATATTCTGGTACTCTTTCACTTTATATGAAATTTCCAACGTTCATCTCCACCCTTCGGATTAGTAAAACGTGAGTGTAACCCTTTCTACTTTTCTACCAACCTAATGCCGTAGCGGCCTGTTTGTAATATTGTTCGGTACTTCCTAAATAATTCTCATAGAACCTTGCACGCTTAACAAAAAGGTGACAATCAATTTCTTCTGTAAACCCAATTCCACCATGAATCTGAATATTGTCTGACGAAATTCGTATGAATGCATTCGTGGCAAATATTCGTGCGCAGGAAATGGCTTGAACACGATCTTCTGCCCCGCTTTCCAAAGCCCAGTTAGCATAATAAGCTAAAGATCTAGCTGTTTCGAGATCCATTTTCATATCGACGATTCTATGTTTAATCGCTTGGAATCTTCCTATTGGCTGACCAAATTGTTCACGAATCTTCGCATACTCTGCTGCCATTTCTACCACTTTCTCCATACATCCGACAATTACTGCGGAGAGAGCTGCATTGAAAGAGAGTAATCCTTCTTGGAGGGCATCCCATCCTAGATGCATGGACCCAAGTACCTGACCGATGGGAATTTCAACATCATTGAAAGCCAATGCTGCCAATTGTCGGGTTTCGTCGATGTTTTTCTGGCTTTCAAGCGTCAAGTTCGTTTCGTTTCGATCGACGATAACTAATGTAATCCCTTCATTTCGGTTTCCTTTGCCTGTGCGGACTAACACTATGTAATGATTAGCCAACTTTGCATCGGGAACCATTGTTTTCATACCACTTAAAATCAACTGACCGTTTAGGGGTCTTGCCTCCATGTTAATGCCAGAAGGGCCGTAACTTCCACCTGGTTCTAACCAGGCTAATGAGAATGTTTTTGTACCAGCCGAAATTTCTGTTAAATACCTATCTTTTTGTTCTTCCGTACCGAATTTCTGTAATAATGGCACAGCTAGTGCATTCGTTTCTAAATATAAGCCCGGGAATAAAGAACGGCCGGTTTCTTCAAGTACAGGTATTAAATCAAGGGGACCTAAGCCCATTCCCCCGTGATCTTCCGATATATTAATGCTTGTACATCCTAATTCGGCAAGCCCTGACAATAAGGCCCTTAGAGATCCAGTTTCACCCTCCATGTATGCACGGGCCGTTTTTGTTTGCCCAGCACCATCTAAATATTTCCGTACATATCCGCGAAACATTTCTTGTTCTTGATTTAAAGAAAAATCCACCTTTATTCCCCCCGTTTCATCTTAACGTCCCATATCTTTTGGTAAACCTAGAATTCTTTCCGCAATGGTGTTCTTTTGAATCTCGCTCGTTCCACCTCCAATTGTTTGTCCAAAAGAATAAAGATAATTATCCTGCCAATAGGAGTTGGAGGAAATTGCATCTTCTTTCCACAGCACACCCTTATGTCCTTGCAATGAAATAGAATGGGATAAGAGCTCCTTAGTCAGTTCACTTACCATCAATTTATCCATTGAACCTTCTGCACCAGGATGACCGTTTTTTAATGTCTTAGTTAGATTACGATAATAGTTCAAAAGTGAACCCCGGGAGCGAGTATATAAATCTACCATTGTATGGCGAACAAGCGGATTGCCCAACAATGGCTTATCATCTTCTTTCCATTCTTTAGCTAATGCTACAAGTTCATTAAATTGTTGCTCTAATGTAAAAACTTGCGCTCCGATTCCCGTTCTTTCATGCATAAGCAATGCAATCGTAACTTTCCAGCCTTCATCTACCTCCCCAACTATTTCAGCATCGTATGCAATCGCATCATTCAGATAGACTTCATTAAAATCATGCTGACCATCCATTTGAATGATGGGCCTTGTTTCCACGCCCGGCTGCTTCATATCCAATAGGAAAACCGTTATCCCTTTATGCTTTTTATCAAAACGATTCGTCCGAGCCAGTAAAAAGCATCGATCAGCCAAGTGGCCAAAGCTTGTCCAAACCTTCTGACCATTAATGATCCACCGATTTCCGTCCTTTACGGCACTTGTTTGAATGGCGGATAAATCAGATCCAGCATTCGGTTCAGAATATCCCTGACACCATACTTCCTCCCCAGTGAGAATTTTTTGGATATATTTTGCTTTTTGTTCGTCCGTTCCAATCTGCATGAGAGTGGGTCCCACCATATGGATGCCTACATAATTCACAAGCGCCGGAGCCTTTACTCTAACCATTTCCTGTTGATAAACTATTTCCTCCATCAACGTCGCTTCTCGTCCGCCATATTTTTTGGGCCAGGCAATCGCTGCCCAGCCACCTTCATATAATTTCCTTTGCCAATTCCTGAGGAAAACGGCATACTCACCTTCATCTTTTGAAACATTACTGGTTCCTTCAAGCCAACCTTCAGGTAAATTTCCTTCAAGCCACGCTCTCAATTCAAGACGGAATTCTTCTTCCTTTGTTGTAAACGAAAAATCCATAGATTCTTTCCTCCTTTAATGCTTGCAAATTACACTTCTATGACTGAATCCACTGCGGCAGTGAACGTTCATCCGTAATTTCCTTCCAAATCATCTTTACAGGCATACCCACTTCAACATCTTCAGGAGAACCATGCAGAATATTTCCGATTAGCTTGATCTGGGGCAACATATCTAATTCGACTATGGCAATTACGAGCGGTAATTCATCCTGGAATCCAGGTAAAAAGGGCCGATAGGAAACGATATATGAATAGACTTTACCGTTAATATCGCTGCCTTGGCTTTCCCAGCTAAGTTCAGAACTGCCACATTTTGCACAGCTCGGACCGGGAGGGTGGGAGTATTGATGACAGCAATTGCATTTTTGAAGCATCAGTTCATGACGATCTGCTCCATCCCAATATGGACTATTATCCTGCGTTTTTAGCGGAATAGGTTTTTGGTATTCCATTTTGTCCCCTCCTAATTTCTTAAAATCATGGCACCGGCCATATCAGGTCCAGCCCAGCCAGTACAGATTCCAATTTCACAATTTTCAACTTGGCGATCGGTTCCTTTGTATTCATGACGAACTTGACGGACGATTTCCAATACGTTATTCATTCCATGTGTATATCCTTCCGATAACATTCCTCCTGCGGTATTCGAAGGTAATTTCCCACCGATCCGCAAGTTTCCCTCGGCTACAAAGTCACCGACCTCTCCACGCGGAGCAAATCCATAAGCCTCCAACTGCCGAAGTACAACCCAGCTATAACAGTCATATATGGATGCAACGTCAATATCTTCAGGTTTTACTCCAGCCATTTTATATACTTCAGGAGCGACATAGTCAGCAGCCACTTCGGTTAAATCATTCCAATAATGCGCATGGGACACACACTGCCTAGCAGATAAACCCATGATGTATACCGGTCTGGACTTGCATCCTTCAGCTCGTTCTGCTGAAGTGACAATGATTGCATTCGCTTCATCGGACTCCAGGCAGAAATCATGTTTTTTAAATGGATAGCTTAAATAGGGAGTTTTTAGATATTCCTCCATCGTTAGTGGTTTTCCATAAAAGTATGCTTTTGGATTCCTTTGAGCATGTTCGTAAAAAGCTAAGCAGACATGCCCTAGATGTTCCTCTGTCAGCCCGGTTTCATGCATATGTCGCGTCGCAAAAAGTCCGAACCACTGAGCCGGACTTCCAGCACCGTAAGGAATGATGAAGCTTCCGCCTTCTATGGCTGTTTGAAGCATATTTACATCCCATCCGCCTCCGCCCATCCGTACTCCTGAGCGTCCGTTCATGGAACGATAAATCAACACCGTATTCAATTGACCTGACTCGATTAATCCAACAGCGTCAGCTATCAGCATTTCGGTACTGCTTCCCCCGCCCAAAATATCCTTAACATATTTGGGACGGACCCCTAAATATGTTGCCAATTGATGAGATGTACAAGAATCGTTTTCCGAATAGCTCATGAACCCATCAATATCTTTCGCTTGAAGACCAGCATCATTCAATGCAGCTCGAGCAGCGTCCAACGCCAAATGTAACGGGGTTGTACCGGAATTCTTTGAACGCTCACTTTCCCCTACACCGACAATGGCATAGCGGTTTTTCATGCTTTCCATAATAAACCCTCCTACTATTTGATAACTTGTTAACTTTATTGAATTTGTAAAACGACTTCACCTGAACCTACAATTTGCTCTGGTTCCTTTTCAGCAATAAGGTCCAGCCTTACAAAGCGTTGACCTCCTTCTTCATATAAACTTTTCACAAAAGCAGAACATGTGAGTCGATCTCCTGGTACGGTGACAGCACCAAATCTCATTTTAAAGTTTGCCGGTACACCATGATCACCAGCCAGTTTCATTACATATTCACCAAGAAAGCCCATTACAAGCATTCCATGAGCAATCACACCCTGCATGCCAACCTCTTGTGCAAATGCATCATCTGTATGCAATGGATTGAAATCTCCTGAAGCACCGGCATATTTAACAAGTTGAACCTTGGTTACAGGTGGCTTGATGAAAGATTCAAGTCTTTGCCCTTCATGTAAATCTTCATATTTCAACATCCCTGATTCCTCCTGTTAACAGTTTGCTAGCATTTGATATTGATACTTTAATGCCATGAACGATGGTCATGTTTTTTCAAACGGGAGCATGTTCACTCTTGATGGGCCGATAAATGATATTTGTTCGGCTTATGACCACCATTTCACCTGACTCATCTTTCATTTCTGTATCAAGTACCAAGAACTGCATCGTTCCTTTTTTTCCTTCCCGTTCGTATACATTTGATACTTTCATCTGACAATGCAACCTATCACCTGGCCTTATGGGGCGGGAATAAATAAACTCCTGTTCACCATGCAACATTCTCCTTTGTTCCAGGCCCAGGTCAAAGCTTTCACCGCTATCCTGACCAATGGCAATCGGGAAGGTTGGCGGGGCAATAATGCCGCCATATGAAGTTTTCGAAGCAAATTCTTCATCCACATATAAGGGATTAAAATCTCCAATCGCCTCAGCAAATTGACGGATATGCCTCTTTTCGACTTCAAATATAAATTCAGCTCCCGTTAATCCATTCAAATGATCGAGTTCCATTGCTCACTACCCCCTAATAATGGTTTTATCATTCACATTATTTTTTACAACAATCATGGCATCAGCTGCCTTGATACCGTTTTCATATACCAGCAATGGATTAATATCCAATTCGTCGATGGAATCTTTATAATCTGTAACTAGCGAGGAGACCTTTAATAACACATCAATGATGGCTTCGATATCAACTGGTGCTTTCCCGCGTGCTCCCGTTAAAATGTCCTTTCCCTTGATTTCTTCATTCATTTCACGTGCATCTTGTCTTGACAGCGGAGCAATTCTAAACGAAATATCTTTGTAAACCTCAACAAATATTCCCCCTAGACCAAACATGATAACCGGTCCAAATACGGGATCATCACTTGCACCAATAATGATTTCCACTCCATCAGGTAACATTTCCTGAACGGAAACGCCGTTTATGGTAGCCTCAGGTTTATAATTTAGTGCATTGCGCTTAATATTGGTGAAAGCTTTCCTGACCTCAAGTTCAGTCCTTATATTTAATCGAATCGCATCCGCTTCCGTCTTATGTGGGATATCCGGCGAATCGACCTTTAACACAACCGGATAACCGATACTGTTAGCGAATTGTACTGCATCGTTTTCATTTTTAGCTATAAAACGTTTCGTGGCAGCAATCCCGTATCGTTCCAAAACCAGACTGGCTTCTGATTCACTTAATGTAGCACCGGGCTTCAGCATGTCCTGTAAGCTTTGTTTCTCTATTTTCTTTGTACTTTCAGAAACTTGAGATTCAAGATTTTTTCGATAATATTCACTGTATTCAACTAGTTTCGCCAGCCCTCTTACCGGATTAAGGTTTCCCGGAATGACTGGTATGCCATTTTTCACGAGCACAGCGGTAGCAGGCGGGAGTGTCATGCCATCTAATGGAAAAGTTGTAATGAAAACAAATTTATCTGAGCAACTGCAAATTTCAATAAACTCTTGAAGCAAAGGGTGCTCGGCAGTCCAATTAAAAGGAAATTCCGTAAAAATGATGTTATCGACATCCGGGTCTTCCACAAGTGCCCGCAATGGCGCAAGGAATAACTCAGGATTGGAAACAGAGGCGGCCGCTGTTAAATCCACAGGGTTGGAAGCGCTTGCAAACGCAGGTATATTACGTTTGATTTCTGTTGTTGTGTTTAAGCTGAGTGGGTTGATGGTAAGTCCGTTTGATTCACAGCGATCCGCTTCATTTATCCCCCTCCCGCCAGAACTGGTGATGATAACCGTATTGCGTCCATTTGGAAGCTTCTTTGATAGGAATAGCTTTGAAAAAGAAATGATATCTTCATAATCGTCAGCCCTTACGATACCAGCTTGTTTAAAAAAGGCATCATATACTTTATCCGATCCCGCAAGTGATCCTGTATGAGAAGCTGCAGCTCTGCTTCCGGCCAAACTCCTCCCGGTTTTCATGACAATTATGGGTTTGTTTCTATCCAATGCCTCTTTTGCCAGGCTTCGTAATTTATCCGGGTTTTTTGCACCTTCCAAGTAGCCGCTTATCACACTTGTTTTTGAATCATGGATCATATATTCAATTACATCCGAGAATTCAGTTTCCATTTCATTTCCTACACTCACGAAGTAATTGAAGCTCAATCCATTCTGAGCTGCTGCCATATAGGTCAAAACACCAAATGCACCGCTTTGGGAGACATATCCTACGCCCCTTTGGTCATTTAATGGCACGGATTGAATGGCAGGGGAAAAAGTTCCAATCAAACCATTCGACAAATTCACTAATCCAACACAGTTGGGGCCCACTATCCGTATTCCATTCTTTCTTGCAATATCTGTTAGCAATTCCTGTTGCTTAATGCCTTCTTCTCCTGTTTCCGAAAAACCAGCAGCGAAAATGATGGCTGCTTTCACTTTCTTTTGAGCACATTCCTCTAAACCTTGCTGCACTTGATCCGCCCCAAGACAAAAAATGGCTAAGTCAATTTCATACGGAACATCGGACAAAGATTCATAGCACTTTATCCCTTCAATCTCTTTTGCTTTGCGATTGATCGGGTAAATCTCTCCCTTAAAATGTCCCTCCAATAGAGCTTTGACCTGTAAATTCCCGATTTTGTATTCACTCTTGGAGGCACCTAAGATGGCAATGGATCTTGGATTGAATAACGGCTCAAGAGTTTCATGGGAATGGTTAGAATGTTGATTTTCTATCATGAATCTTCCCCCCTACATAAAAAGATATCTTTGAGCTAATCTTACATGGAGGGCGTTAATATCCTGAAAAATCATAGTTTGTTAAATTCATTTAAAACATTAGGCAGTTAATTATTTTAAAAGGACGACAATTCACCTTTGCAGCAGGGTCAAAAAAATAAAATGAAAAATATGTGTTCTGGATGGCCCCGACTTCTTACATTGATAGCCCCGACATTGGAACAAGATAAACGCCAATGCTTTTTATGTATATGGCAACACAAACAACCCTCTTCCTAATAAAGGAATAGGGTTAATTTGTTCATGATCAATTAATATGTTCTTGTTGTTCCAGCCATTTCTTCAATTTCGTTTGAATTTTAGAGGATGGAATTTTCATCCCTCTTTCAATGTTACTGACATATGGGGCCGATATCTCCAATTCTTCTGCCAATTGATATAAGGAGAGGCTGAGTCTTTTTCTTGTGATTCTTATTTGCTCACCAATATGATTGGGGCTCTTCAGGTTAGCCGATTCTTGTTTTGCAAGACGATTCCCAGTGTGAGATTTTTGTTTTTTTTCTATGGAGCGATATTGCTCCTTTATGATATCAGGCGGTTCTATTAATATCATTGAATTCAGCCAAATACTGGCCCACCCTTTATAATCGGCTATGGATTCATCCCACTTTTCATAATGCCATGATGCAATTACGCCATCATCTCGCAGAACATCCAAAGCTTTCTCGAAACGTTCCCTAGTACGGGATGGTGTTCGGTCATTTAATTTTTCACCGATCGATTCCAATAGGGTACTCGTTTTATTCGGCTGTAAAAAGTCTCCTTTTCTTGCTTGGGTCCTCCAACGCCAGCTTAAATATCTTGTAAGCCGTTTTTCCCGAAGTTGCCTATACGGATTATATTGAAGTGCTTTTATTGAAAGTAAGGCAACTTGTCTAGCAGAACCATTAAGATATTTGGCGAAAACCTTGTCGATCGTGAACGTTATCTTTTTCCTGGCTGCTTCTTCTGATATATCATATTCCACGCCATTACGATCTTTAAAGATAAACGTCCTCCCTTGTAGCTTTGTCTGAACAGGCTTACCTTTTTCATAGATGGTTGCTTTGTTAATGTTAATCCATATGCTTTGTATATTTGTAAGCGATTTCAATATTTGAGCACGCTGTTTGGCCTCGAAACCACCCCGACGGCCTAACCCGCCAAGTTTTGGCTTTAATCCTCGAATTGAAAGGAGGTCATTTAAATAAATTTCCACTATTTCCTCATTATGAGCAGCCTTTGACAGGAAAAGGCTGCAAAGAGCATCAAAAACATCTACATCCACATCAGATATAGAGTGGACTCTGTTCCAAGCTTCTTTCACATTCGTCTGCCCATAGGTTTTATGATCGTTACCAAAAGGGATTATTTGTATGAAGCCTTCTGTATTCCCCTTTAATATTGGGGTTGCAGGCCAAGGAATGTTTCCAATGATTTCGAAATTTTTTTTATAAATTGCATCTCTAACCGACTGATATGGAGCACTATTCATAACAAGCAAATGATCTTTGACGGTAAAGTTGAAAGCAAAATCCCTCATTGTGGATAATAATAAATCTGATGTTTGAAAATCCCTCTTAAAACACAGCAGGTTTTCTATCTTTTCGATCGTATTGTTTCCGATATTAAATTCGATCATGATTTTATCGATCCACTCATTAATATATTCATTAACAATATCTGTTACTTTCGATAAAAATCCAGTGTTTTCAGTAAAATGTTTCGTAAGATGATCGTAAAATAACTTATTTAATGCTTGATCATCAAGTCTTTCCATTTCATTAACGCCTATTGATAAGGCTATTTCTTCAAGGACCCATTCTTTTACTAGCAGTCTAAACCAGCTGTAAAATTCCTCCCAAACCGATCTCTCAGCCAAAAAAGTTTCATTTTTTAATTTATTTTCCATTTGGTAGATTGAATCTTCCATTAATTGTTTATCTTTTAAAACAGCATGATTTTTTGTGGAAACCCTTTCATATTCACTTAATAGATAGAATACGACATGTTGGGCAATATGTGACAATGTTTCGTTTCTCGCCGTTAACCTCAGCTTGGCAAATAGCTCTTCATTTTCTTTATATGCTTGTTCCCAAATGACGAAACTTTTATTGTTCAATCCATCTTTAAAGGTTAAAAATCCCTTCGAATTTTTTAATTTGTGTGTTTTTAATTTATTTTTGAAATCATGATATTGATTGTTTTGCTCATATATGCAGAGAACCAAAAAATTATTAATCTTGCTTGACCAGCGGTTAGATAAATACTTAAGGCTCTCATTCTTTTGGTTCGGTTCCATTTTTCCACTCTGTCTATCATTGCTATTCAACATGAATACCTCCTAGTTCAAACTGCGTCTAAAAACAAAGTACTCAGTGTGTTTAGATGAAAAAAAGTCGTGATTTTGTAAATGCAACTAAAATATTTTTAGTTTTTTTTTATATATTCCATATAAAAATGAAAAATCCTTCCATACATTATAGGTGTAACGGCCCCATTTCCTGAATAAATGTATCTAGTAAATTATATTCAGTATCTTCTGAATCACCCTTGGCGAAAGATTTTGATTGGCAGCGCTACCACTTCCATTCTTGGGATAAAAATCTCAACAATTGCAGTTTTTACAAGGAATCATCCATTTTCATTAATACCCCAATAGGTAATATATTATATTCATAAAAAAATCAATTATAGGGATTTTTACCCAGGACTTTTCCCCTTTTCTCAATCGTATAAATATTCAAAAAAATGTCGAGTTGAGTCATCACTCCTTTTGCCCTTATACTAGGGAAGAAAAATCGAAGGAGGAATTACATATGAAGAAGGAAATTTCAATTATTGGTGTGCCAATGGATCTTGGTCAAACTAGAAGAGGAGTAGATATGGGTCCTAGTGCCATTAGATATGCAGGGTTGAGTGAAAGACTTGAAAACATTGGCTATACTGTCCGTGATGAAGGTGATATTAAAGTAGAAATACAGGAAAGAGCACAAAGTGATAGCGACACAAACTTAAAGAATCTGCAGGACGTAGCAGAAGGTAATGAAAAATTGAGTCAAAAAGTGGATGAAGTCATCCAAGCAAATCGTTTTCCTTTAGTTTTAGGTGGAGATCACAGCATTGCTATCGGGACATTAGCCGGTTTAGCGAAGCATTCTGAAAACTTAGGGGTAATATGGTATGATGCACATGGAGATTTAAATACTGCCGAAACATCCCCATCAGGAAACATACATGGTATGTCCCTAGCAGTAAGTTTGGGCCTTGGCCACCCTGCACTGACTAAAATTGGCGGATATTCTCCAAAAGTCAAACCAGAGAACATTGTCATCATTGGTGCCCGTTCTTTAGACCAAGGTGAAAAAGAGTTAATCAGGGAAAAAGGAATTAAAGTCTTTACGATGCATGAGATTGATAGAATGGGTATGACAAAAGTGATGGAAGAATCGATTGCCTACCTGAAAGAACGTACGGACCTTGTCCATTTATCACTTGATCTTGATGGTCTTGATCCAGATGATGCACCAGGGGTCGGAACGCCTGTAATGGGAGGCATTAGTTACCGCGAAAGCCATCTTGCCATGGAGATGCTAGCTGAAGCTAATATCATTACATCAGCAGAGTTTGTTGAGATAAACCCAATATTGGACGAGCATAATAAAACGGCTGAAGTTGCTGTCGCATTAATGGGCTCATTGCTTGGGGAAAAATTACTATATGGAGCGGAAGATCATATCACTCCTGATTTATTGGCTCATGTTAAATAATCGGACCCTATGATTTTGATAGAAATATAGAGAGTTCGTTAAAGTGATGCTCCATAGGGAAAAGCCCATACTTCTATTATGAGCTTCTTCCCATTGGCGGATGATCGACATGAATCAATTTACATCCCTAGTTTCCTGACGCTTTGCTTCTCTTTCTTTATTAAGCGGCGCTTTCGAAATTAATTCTGCATAGGTACCTATGTTCATTTACTCATGCTTCTTTAATGCAGAAGTAATCTCTTTTCGGAGGGAATTCGACATTATCTAAGAATCAAAATCAAAGCTATTAGACTTGTAAAAACACAAATTCCCTAATAACGTCCCAACATAAATGAAACCGTTTGCACCCATCAGGTAAAGGAGTTTTTCAATGAAAACAGCAGAAAATCAACCAAATGAATTAAAACGGAGCATGAAAGCAAGACATTTATTTATGATTTCAATAGGGGGATGTATTGGTACGGGCTTTTTCATTGGTTCAGGCTATACCATTCATGAAGCAGGAGCCTTTGGTGCTATCCTCTCTTACATAGTCGGCGGCTTCATCATGTATTTAACCATGCTTTGCCTAGGTGAACTATCCGTTGCCATGCCTGTTTCCGGTTCGTTTCAGACATATGCGACTAAGTTCATCGGTCCTGGAACCGGATTTGCCATCGGATGGCTATACTGGTTAGGTTGGGCCGTTACCGTAGCCTTAGAGTTTCTGGCAGCAGGACAGCTAATGCAAAGATGGTTTCCTGAATCACCCGTCTGGATGTGGTGTGCAATCTTTGCTTTTCTCATCTTTTCACTAAACGCCTTATCAGCAAAGGCATTTGGCGAATCGGAGTTTGTTTTTTCCAGCATAAAAGTATTGGCCATCATTCTTTTCATCATCGTTGGCGGTGCTGCTATGTTTGGTATGATTGATATGAAAGGTGGACAAGAAGCTCCATTTTTCTCAAACTTTTTCGCTGAGGGACTTTTCCCCAATGGGATATCGGCCTTGCTCATCACAATGATTACAGTGAACTTTTCCTTCCAGGGCACTGAATTAATCGGAATAGCCGCTGGAGAAAGTGAAAACCCGGAAAAGGTCATACCAAAATCCATCAAACAAACCGTTTGGAGAACCCTTTTCTTCTTTGTTCTTTCTGTCACTGTACTTTCGGCGCTGATCCCAAGGGAAAAAGCCGGAATCTCAGAAAGTCCATTCGTTGTTGTTCTTGATAGTGTCGGAGTTCCGTATGCAGCTGACATCATGAACTTCATCATTCTTACAGCACTATTGTCAGTGGCGAACTCGGGACTTTATGCTGCGACACGTATGCTCTACTCGCTTTCAAGGGAAGGTATGGCAAGTCCGAAGCTCGGTTTGGTGAATAAGAGAGGGATTCCGCTCAATGCCCTGCTCATCACCTTGGCGATTGCCGGTTTGTCTTTACTTTCAAGTGTAGTGGCTGCAGACACAATATTTGTCTTTCTTCTCTCCCTTGCAGGGTTAGGTGCACAAATTGGCTGGATTGCCATTTCGGCTAGTCTTCTTGCTTTTAGAAGATCTTATACCCGCCAAGGCGGAAAGATAGAAGATCTGAAATTTAAAGTTCCGCTATACCCATTCATCCCCATACTTGCATTAATAGCAAACTGCATCGTCATGATCAGTTTAGCATTTGTTCCTGAGCAGCGAATGGCCCTTTATTGCGGGGGAGCATTCTTCATTGGATGTTATGCGGTTTATCACTTTAGAGTGAAGAAAATCAAGAAAATTGAAACTCCCAAGCAGGAAGTTGAATTAAATGCCGGTAAAAAAATGGTCATTTGATCCAGAATTCCGCGGAGTGGAGTAAGTGGTGAAAAGCGATTTTTACCTTTTGATGGCTTTTCAAAGAAGAAATACCCTGGATGTTATCACACCCAGGGTATTTCTTTTATATAATCACCATTTCCTGCATAGCTGTAAACCGCTGTAAGAACTCTTCCTTTTCCCTTCCAGCTTTTTTAGTTTTCCAAACTATACCCTTCTTTAATAATACGCATATAATAGGAAGTTAAATATCCAGCTCCATCCAGGCAATAAAAACAAATATCAAAACAAAAAAAATCATCTTAATCGATGATTTTATATTGTGCAAATTCCTTTAATTTAGGCAGGATTGGCTCTAAAATTTCCTTGGCTATGTAATCGGTATCCAATCCAATGAAGCGTTCACTTTCCATGTCGACCGATCTCGCATTTTCCGGGTCATCACAAAAAATAAACGATATGATTCCGTTCTCTTCCGTCATATCTACATATTTAAATGTAATGTCATGTTTCGTAAGACAACTTTCAAACGCAATGCACAATTCATCTATATTTGATTGACTAATAGATGTGAATTTCATATTGATCATCCCCTCTGCTAAAGGATAGCAAAATATAGCATGAATTTCAAAGCGAATTTCATGTCCCATTCTCATGTTCATGATACATCTGACACTTTTGAAAAGGAATTTTTGATGAAAATTGTATGGGTAAGGATTTTCCCATTAGAAATGAGTATAACCAATCGATTTCATCCAATTTCCCACCTTTACCCTGATTTAATTTTTTATCTTTCAACAGCGATTAATAAGGATTGCCCTAGGGATACCCGCATTTTGTATCGCCGGGATATGCAGTTCCTCATGAATATTCCATGGCATGTCTCATATCTTTATACAAACACCTTGTTAGGAGTGGACCAACATGAAGTCTTTTTATAAAGGAACGCTCATTTTGATTGTCGCAGCGTTTTTTGGTGAATGTATCGAATTTTTAGTGAACATGCTCCTGGCCAGGGAATTACACGAAGAGGGCATGGGGCTTTATATGTCCATATTGCCAATTTTCTTTTTGATATATGTGATCGCTAGCCTCGAATTACATATTTCCATTTCAAAATTCGTTGCGGAAAATAAACCGGCCATGCATTATAATCTTATCATTCATGCACTTAAAATGGCTGCAGTCGTCGTATTGGTCATGTGTGTAGTCATGCCTTTCATACTATCCTTCTCATCCATAATGGACAAATACCATCCCTATATTAAATGGCTGCTCATCACTTTGATCCCAATAGTTGCCTTTTCGTCGATTGCAAGAGGCTATTTCATGGGCGTCCAGCAAATGGGTAAAATTGCCTTTTCCAACTTTTTAAAGGATATCATTCAATTTGGCTTGCTTTTCCTCATCTTTAATTTATTTCATTTTAACCAGGAAAAGTCATTGTTGATGGCCTTTTTTGTTTTGATTGGCAGTGAGTTCCTCGTTTTTCTATACTTGATCAACCTTTTGATTCTTCAAATGCGAATCATGAGGCGCGGTACAAACTCGCGAACAACCGGTAAACATGCCCGGCAAAAGTTATTGGCGGTTTCGCTGCCCACCATGGGGTTGAGGATCTTTCATGCGATAACAAATGCGATCCAACCTTTTTTGATCCACACTGCCCTTCTCTCGGCAGGATTTGGTGCGGTAGTGGCTACAGAGCATTTTGGGATGCTTACTGGAGTAGCGATGACGATCGGCTTCTTCCCAGCCTTTATCGCTCATTCCTTAATGATCATGCTCATTCCGAATGTTTCGAATGCTTACAAGAGGAAGGATAAGGAAAAATTGAGGGTTTTATTGCAAAAATCGATGTCTTTCACCGTACTGTATGGAGTTCCGGCTGTGATCTTCATATATTTCTTTGCGGAACCTTTGACCTCCCTCTTTTTTTCTTCGACATCTGCCGCATACTATTTAAAATTATTATGTCCTTATTTCCTTTTTCATTTTTTCGTGATTCCCATGCAAGCCTATCTCATCGGCCTTGGTTTAGTGAAGGATGCATTCATCCATACCGTATGGTCCCATATTGTTGCCTTTTTAATGATGTATATCCTAGGGTCTCAGGCTTCCCTTAATATGGGGGGAATCATTTTAGGAATGAATACAGGTGCTGTATTATTAACTTTCATGCACTACTTGACCATTTGCAAAAAAATCGGCATTAGCATCTTACTGACGAAATCAAGATCAATATCGATAAAGTGAGGCAAAAACCAAAGCAAAATCTCTTGCTGTTATTGGAATATAAAGATTCAGTATAAAAAAATTGAGCCTTTCCCTGTACATATCACTTTCGTTACTGTATATTTCAACATACTTGGGTAATAATCAAGTAAAATGGTTTAAACGAACCGTACAATAGTAATGGAGTGATTTCATGAGTAAAGCTAAGGCTAAGAGCGGAACGGGTAAAGGTACCGGCACAGGAACTGGAAAGAAGGGCTGGAATCGTTGGAAAACAAGTGCCAATAAGAAAAAAAGCGCCAAACCATATGTAAGTAAAGGCGTCAAACATTCCAATGACTCAAATGCATCCGGTCATGCTGCAGGTGACAAGACAGATAAATAAGTACTTGTCCTAAAACCCATAAAAATTTTATGATTGTTCCATATTCTCATACAGGGTGTTAAGAGATCTGTATGAGATAAATGGGTGTTATAGATTAAACCACGCGCGATATCCATATGAAGCATAAGAAGTACGGCTTTTATACATACCATCAAAAAAGACACACCAATTCCCGGTAGTGTCTTTCGCTTTTTTACTATTTTCTTTTTATCTAAATTGGCTTTTGGGTTTGATTGCATTGATTTTTTTCGGGGAAAACTCTGTACGGAAACCATTAGTGGCTTTTTTTACAGAGTCTGTAACCGAATGTATCGCTTCACCAACATCTTGGGCAGAATCCAATAATGGTTCAACCGTTTTCATTTTAGTTTTTACATCGTCGGTGATTTCATTTGCAGTTTGCAAAAGTTGTTTCGATTCGCCGGATAGATCGTGGATGGCATTTCTCACTTCAACCAATGTTCGATTGGCTTCTCCTATCGTGACCATTCCCTTTTGAAGGATACTGATTAAAAATACGACCAACCAAATGAAGGCTAAAGCGATCGCAGCCACACTATATTGAATTATCAAGATAAAGCCCCCCTCTAAATTAAATAGTAGAAACGATTACTTCAAATAGGTTAGTGAATCCCGGGGTGCCGGTTACTAATGTTGAATGGTACTATTTGATTTTGATTTGAACCCCTTCAGCTTCAGTTCGAATCAAAGGAGCTGTCGGAGCGGATAATTCCTTGTGGCGGCCTTCCAAACTGGCTTCCTTCATGGAATTGGTTACATTATGAATCATTTCCCCAACATCTTGAGCGGATTCTAGCAATGGATCGACATTTTCCATCTTCCCTTTTACATCCGCTGTAATTTGATTGGCAGAGTGGATCAATTGTTTGGACTCTTGCGTCAATCCATGTACGGCATTCCTCACCTCTTCCAGTGTCTTATTTGTTTCTTCAAGCGTTCCCATTCCTTTACGCAGCGTTTGGTTGACATTATATATCAAATACACGACGGCTCCGGAGACACTGGCAACACTTAATTTAATAAACATTTTCATATATCCACTCCTTTCATTTAAATTTATGCACTGTCCCGTCCATTCATTCCCTAAAGTCCTTCACTTGTCCAGTCAGTTTTATAGAATATGCCCCCCTCTTACCTACCCATTATTTTGTTAAACCTATTAAAGGATGATGATAAATTATGTATATTCTAGCGAGGTATCTGTTAAAATTTTTAATGGCAATAAATATTTTAACAGATGAAATTTTTAAAATACCAAAAACAGATATTGAAACCCCTTTTTTTAGGCACACTAGTATTAAAAACAGGAGGATATTATGACACCTCGGAATGTTCCTGCTAAAGATGATGTAGAAGTGAAAGATACCCCGGATTCACCCGCTACGGAAAGTGAAACAGCTAAACTCAATCGATTATTAGGTGCGGTCATGCGATATTTATCTGATGATGAGCAAGAAGAAATTGATATAGAGTATCTTCTCGAAAACACCGAAGGGCTGCGGGATTGGTGGAGCGAATATAGAGAGCTTGATCGAAAACGGGTCGAAGAAGAAATAAAAAATTCCCTGACTGATCTATCCCTTGAAGAGCTTGAAAACATCCGTGAACAAATCCGCACAAAGGGATAATAAAAAAATCCCTGCATTGGGATTTAACCTGATCGAGCAGGAATTTTTCTTTCCTACTATACAAACACATATATTTGAATTTACGTTCATGCGGCACCAGAAATCCTTTATTCGACACTCAATGACCTTAGTTCCAGTCGATCGATCATGTAATCCACTAATGCATGCAATGGATTTAAAACTATCTTTCCTGTCTTAAGCTCATAACTCATAGCTGCTTCGGCCATGGATAGTTGAGCCACCGACAGCGGTCTTTCTTCGTTATTAAACTGGTATAGGAAGTTCATGATTTCCTGGTTATATTTCTCTCTCAATCCCTGCATAATCAATTCAAAGGCATGATCGATAATGATAACTTCAAAATCCACAGCGCCATATTTTTCAGCATGGGTATTTAAGCGGTTGATTGTTCCTTCTACAGTTGCTGGGTTCGTGAATAAAATCATTTGCGGTTGCTGCGATTGGCAAATTTGCTCAAAATATGGTTCATCGATTTTAATGATCGGCATGGGTAAGGAGGGTTGTTCTTCGTTTAAAAAGGCGATGTAGTTTGTACAGGTTATCAGAATGGCATCCACTTTACATTCGGCAATCCATTCGACTTGTTCCTTTACCCTTTTTTGAGCATCCGAATTGATGAACGTTTCATCCGATGACACCCGATGCATCAATCCCGGATCTACAAAATGAAGCCATTCAATATCGTATTTCGAGAATGCGTTTTCTATGTATTTTATATTTGTATAGTGTGCATGCAAACAGCCTATCCTTTTTTTCATAAATCTCCCGCTTTCATCAGTTGGTATTCTGATTATTCTAACACAAAAAGCAGCGGTACATTGACCGCTGTCGGGAAAACAAATCATTATCTAGCCCCCCCCTGCCATTATGAGGGGCAAAAGACTGCTTCTTTTGAACCAGAATGCTCAGTTGGTATGTATCCGGCTCACGAGCATATATTTATCAAGTCGATACTAAGAGTCAAACCGTAATAGTCAGTAAAAATCATGATATTGGAGAGTGTTCGCCATTCTTTATTTAATTGCGATTATTTTCCCTCCATTAGCCGTATTATTAGCCGGTAAGCCCGTTCAGGCTGTGCTTAATTTGGTACTCACACTATTTTTTTATGTCCCTGGTTTAATTCATGCAATCTTAGTGGTGCATGATAAGAATGCTGATAAACGAATGAAGCACCAAGCAGCAATTATTGCTAAATCGAAACAAACAACTAAGTGATTTAGACAACCACTAATAACCCGAATGAAGCGCCAAGGGCATTTTATTCGGGTTATTACGATTGAAAGAATTTGTTTAATTGAATCTGTGCGTCTTCCTAAGCCCTCTATGATAACAAGCGTCACATATTTGGAAACGCGAGTCATCCGGCAGCCTTTTTCCACAGCGCTTGCATTTTTTTTGATAATTCAACATTTCGTCTTTTAACTGATCATGAACGCCATCACTGATTTCTTCACGGATACGCTCCCAATAAACAGCTTCTGTCCGCTTACCCATCCGATATAAAAATAATAGATGAAGACCTATCGCTTTATAAGATAGCTCCAATTCCTCCAAGTTCCTTGTCTTGATGACCGGTTCAGGAAGGTCACTGTTCTCGGCAATCGCTTCGACCGTTTCCAGCCACTGCCTGATAAGACTTGGTTCTTTTGCCGAAAAAGGAATATGCAGGAAACCATATAAATCCATTAAAGAAAAACGCGCTTCGATTTCAGTATCCCGTATCAGTTCGTAAAGCTCCCTTTCTTCCGAAAGCGATGCCTTTTTCGTACCTTTAGGGGGCTCAAACCTCTCCCACATTTCGAAAAATGTCCCTAGGTTCCGGTAATATTTCTGAAATCGTTCAAATACAGCAGAGGTTGGGGCGATTGTAAAGGTTTGAACTGGCTCATCAACTTGTTCCAGCAACTTATTCATGATTTTGATATCTGCAGTAAATGCTACCTTCCCAGTGTCATAAATTCCCTTTCTACCTGCTCGACCTGCGATTTGTTTGATTTCTTGAGAAGTCAACCTCCTTCTTCGTGTCCCATCGAATTTTTCATTTTCAAGAAAGACGATACGGCGTATTGGCAAATTCAATCCCATTCCGATTGCATCGGTGGCTACGACAACTGATGTTTCACCCCGATTGAATAGCTCTATTTGCCGTTTCCTATTTTCAGGAGGCATACTTCCGTATATCATGCTGACATTATGTCCACTCTCTTTTAGCCGTGACGCGGTTTCGAGTACCTGCCGTCTCGAAAAACAAATGAGCGCATCCCCTTTTTTCGTATATTTCAGTCCAAACTCCCTTTGTTCTACCTCAAGCGGTATTTCACGTCTGTATTCGTGGAGTTCCAAATCAGCTTCATTCAGAAGGTTCAGAAGCATCATTTTGATATTATTGCTCCCGATTATGTGTACTTCTTTTGCATTAGCTTGCGTGATTGCCCTAAACCATGAAAAGCCTCGATCTTTATCGGCAATCATTTGGGCTTCATCTATGACGATTACTTCGTGGTAGTCTTTTTCATGAAACATTTCAACGGTGCTAGAGACATGTTTAGCACCCTTCACTGCCTTTTCTTCTTCACCTGTTTTTAATGAGCAAGGTACACCGTCAGCATTTAACTTATCAAACACTTCAAGTGCCAGCAGTCTAAGGGGAGCCAGGTACAAACCGCTTTCCGCATCTTTCATTTTTTCCAGGGCCTTATGCGTCTTTCCGGTATTTGTCTCTCCTATATGCAAAACATATCGAACTTTTTTCCCTAATGATGGAGTATAGGCCTTACCGATGATATCATCGATCATCCTTTGTTCTTCTGCCCGCTTCCTGGCTTGCTCTGCCAATACTTCAGCTTTTCTTCTCTCCCTGTTCTCCACGTCTTTTTCGTATATTTCTTCGTGCAATGTTTCATTAAAAGGAATTCCTTCAAGCTTCAGTAAATCAGACAGGTATTCTTCTTGAAGTTCATCAAAACAGGACTGAGACAAATCGGCCAATTCATCGCTTAGTATACCTTGAAGGGCAGCAACCGTCAGCCTTTCCCCATATGACTCCAAAAAATCATGATGCAATGCAGCAGATAGATGGTTCAAGTATTTGTCAGGGGCTACTTTCATTATGAATTCGGAAACTAATCTTTCATACCTGAAGAAGTAATTTTCATATTCATAACGATTCCTTCCCCAACCGACTAACGAGTGAATATCGCCTGTCAGCTCTTCAAAAAAATCAGTGACCATTAGGTATTCGGCAGCTTGAAAGCCCCCCTCTTCCACCAATTGTTCTTCAAGCAAGTATGGATCGACATATTGGAATTTAGGCTTATTCTTAATATCTTTTGTCAATATACCGGCAATATAATACCTGACATGTAAATATAATTGAAGGGAGTTATTTTCGAAAAATGTATGGGCTTCTTCTTGAAGCCTCGCGCGTATCTTCCAACGCTGCTTGGCAAGCCTCTGTTCTTCTTGTCGTCTAAAGAATTTTTCCCTTGCTTTTTTATATTTCTTTTCCCACTCTTCTTGATTGTCAGCAAAGGTTTTTTTAATCCATGTTAAGCCATCAAACGGGCGATACTTCTTTAATTCGTTTCGGAACATGCTATTGATCAGCTTATGATCTGAACCTTCCGTTACAAAGCCCCTTTCGCTTAAAAAAGCCCTTTTTTCCTTTCTGGGCACATCATTTGATGCTTTATTTATCCAAACATTTATCCAAATTTGCTCAATAAAGGTCGCCCTGTCAGATATATATGATGAAAAAGAAGGCATTGTCTCTTGATTCTCTAAATAAAAATCCATATCCTGGATTATCTTTTCTTTTGTATTCTCAATCGCAATAGGATATATACTTTCTAATTTTCCCATAATGATCCCCTTTTGAATTATCCAATATGTACTTTATTACTTCCTTTTATCCTCCCCAAATTTTTGTTTAAAATGAGCGCGGGTACATTCGTTTTATCTATTTAAATTCAAGTGCTCTGTTATCATGAGAAAGTGAAGAAATGCCTAGATGATTTACTTGCAATGTACATCGGAGTTACTCTTACCATTTCATTTACAGTATAATTCTTGACTGATCATTGACTTGGACTTTATGGTTTATGCCCATCCCGGAAATCCAGAAATGGATACATAGGTTTAGCTATTTTGTAAACAGGCTAATAACAATTTAATGATATTAAAAAAAAGCCGAAAATAAAGGAAAGGTCAATTTTTAAACTTTCTCGATAACATTATTCATCCATAAAACGAATCCATCCACTTAATTGAGTTTAGTGGAAATTCGGACAACTGTCACGGTATTGAGATTCCGATTTTGTGTCCTTGGTGTTTCATATGAGAATTAATCCGGAAATCTAAAAAGACTATAAATAAATGAGGAGCCTGAGAATGATTCAGCAAGATATCAACTATTATAAGAATTTCGATTCCATCGCTAAAGAAGTATTAGCACTTTTAGGTCAAACCATTGAGGTCAATACATTCTTCGTTTCTATATTGAGCCCGATAAATAGTTTCATGATCAAATCCTTCAATAGAAATGCAAAATTAATTTGTGAAGGTGACATCCTTCCTTATAATATGGTTTATTGCAAATTAGTTGTGGAGAATGGCTTGGAACCACTTGTTATCCCGAATTTGGGGGAACATGAATTGACTAGTGGCCACCCCGCAACGAAGTTTATAGGAAATGGGTGTTTTATGGGAGCTCCCCTTACTATTGAGGGTGAAATCATTGGAACATTATGTGCATTCGACATTAAAATTCATGATTTTAAAGAATATGATCTGATCCTCCTTAAGTCTTTGGCAGCTTTGATTAGTCATAGCATCAATCTTGAAAAAGGGATTATCAGGGATCCTTTGTCAGGTCTTTATAATCGGAACTTCATTTATAATTATTTTGATTATCATAAAGATAAAACAAACGATGAAATGGCCCTTCTTTACATTGATCTTGATGATTTTAAATTTTTCAATGATTCCTATGGTCATGATACTGGTGATGACGTTATTAAAAAGGCCGCTGAATGTTTTTTGCAAACGGTTCCCGAAGGCAGTCATGTGGCTCGAATTGGTGGTGATGAATTCATTGTATTATTACATCCCGCGCATTGTGAGGATTTAATGAAAAGCACTCAGCAAAACGCTGAATTAATCTTGAACCGTTTATCCACTATGCCCATTACCATTAATGGAAAGGATCATTTTGAATCAGCTAGCATAGGGATAAGTTTTTATCCTCATAATGGTACGGAAATGGAGTCACTTTTGAAAAAAGCGGACCGTTCCATGTATATGGCCAAGAAGTCTGGACGCAAGAAAATTCACTACTTCCACCAGCAGTGATCATCTGAAAAATAAAAAAACCAGTTCTCCTTGGAGACTGGCTTTCTTTTACCTTAAAAAAATCCAACGTTTAGCTCTCAGCCTCTGCAAAAGCTTAAGCAGATCGGCATTTCCCTTATGTATCCGTTTTTCGGATGGTGAAGCGGAGGGGACCGGGATGTTAACTCTCTCGGGTTTTTTGTTCATATTCTGAAAGACCCTTCCTATTCTTTGATTTTGAATAGTATATGCGGGTTCTCCATTAAATATCATCAGGAAAGGAAAAACCCCTTCCCATCTTATAAAACATTTTTTAATCGGCTGAATCGTGCAGCTTTTTCTTTTTCTTTCAGGATAATGCGTTCATTCTGTTTCATCACTTTTTTAGTGTGGGGACTTAAACCTACATCGGGTATTTTCACCTGTGGTTTGATTACGGCAACTGACACGTCATTACCGGCTTTATCATAAATGCTCATTTATCCTCACCACCTGGTTTTTGTTTTATGACCATATCGAACATCATGATTAATAATGCTATTAATAAACAATCGACTTCTGAAACGAAGCTTTCCGATTTAACGTCAAGGATATAAGGCTCCATTAAAATGCTTACAGGCTGCAAAGCCATTTTTTCTTCATCATTATAATACGTATCTTCTCTTTCCAATGTAGCACGGATGGTACTGCCATTCAAGTTCGGATGCCCATTAATCACCAATTGCTTGTCCTGTTCCGTTTTGAAAGGAAGGATTTCCACGTTCATCCCTTCCTTAGCTGCATACGCTTGAAGGAGAATGCTCAAATAAGCCAAGTATTCCTTATTCGATTGATAATACTCAGGTATTCCTTCTTTCTTTAGGAGATGAAACATATTTTTGACCTTTTCCCTATTATCCGTTAAAAGTTTGTCACTTTCCGCAACCGCTTTTGTTGCATAGGACAGCTCGTTATCGCCAATCTTCGATATATACATGCTCAAGAACACAAACATATCAATCAGGATGAATACGATAGCCATAATCAAGAAATTTTTCCACTCATTAAAAATGCTCATCGGATAGAAATTCCAATAAATCAAAGCTCCCAGTATAAAAATGATATACCAGGTTTTTCGAATCGCTTCAATCCTTTTACTTACCTTATCCTTATATTTCCAAGAAAGTATGACATAAGCTAATAAAGCAATAAATACTACCCACACAAAGACTCTGAAAAACATTAACAATCGATTTATCACCCTACCCTTCAGCTGCTACATTCCATATCTCTCTATATTATTCATTATATATACCTCTATTCCCTGCCTAAGACGGGTGAAACTTTAACGCTTGCCAGAAATTTTCACTAGCAGAAAAACACGCTTCCCCATGCTGGTTTACAGCAAATGAATCAAATGTTTCAGCTCCATTGCCCCTTTTTTCAGAAGGGTATATTTTAATCATTTTTCTTGTGGGACATCATAGTAAATAACTTTATATATTCTGTGATATGATATGTTTTAATAAAAAGGCATGATTAAAATGGGAGGAAGCTATCATGATGAAAATTATTAAGATCCTCATTTCTTCTTTTATACTATTATTACTTTTCCTAAACCTCTATCCTCCACTTGGAAGAAGGATAAACAAAGAAAAAGTGAAAAGTTACACTACAAAAGAGAATTTTTCCAAGGGAAAATTCCAAAATCAGATTCCAGCCAGTCAAGCGATGAGTCTTAAGCATACTGGTTCGATTTTACGTGATTTCATAAAACCCAATCCAAAAAGGAGGCCCGACCAGCCAATCGTAATTGGAACAAAAGAACCTGGATCTATGAATTCCAATAAAATCACCTGGTTTGGTCATTCTGCATTCATGTTGGAGTTAGATGGGAAAACCATTTTAGTGGATCCCATGTTTGGCAAAGCACCAACTCCCTTTCCTTGGTTTGGGAACAAACGTTTTAGCGGGGAGCTGCCTATTGATTTGGATATGCTGCCTCCTATCGATGCCGTCCTGCTCTCACATGATCACTACGATCATTTGGATTATTTCTCAATAAAGAAATTAAAGGATAAGGTCAGTCAGTTCATTGTCCCACTAGGTGTCGGCGGACATCTTGAAAGATGGGGCGTTAAACAAGAACTGATTCAGGAACATAATTGGTGGGATGAGGTTTCATTCAAGGATTTGCAATTTGTCTGTACGCCTGCAAGGCATTTTTCTGGAAGAAGTTTAGGCGATGGCAATACGACACTATGGTGTTCTTGGGTAATTAAAGGCAAACAAGAAAAGGTCTTTTTCAGCGGAGATAGTGGATATGGCAGCCATTTTAAAGAAATAGGCGAAAAATTCGGGCCTTTTGATATAACTTTAATGGAATGCGGCCAATATGATGAACGCTGGTCAACCATCCATATGATTCCAGAAGAAACTGTTCAAGCACATATCGATGTACAAGGAAAACGGATGCTCCCCATTCATTGGGCTGGTTTCACATTATCTTTTCATGACTGGACAGATCCGATAGAACGGGTAACAAAAGCGGCCAATGATCTTGGTGTCCAGGTCTGCACACCTCAATTAGGCGAACCAGTAGTGATTGGTTCAACGGATTTCCCTCAAACAAGATGGTGGAAATGAAAATGGTCCTTCCCAAACGGGATGGACCATTTTTATTTCACATTTTGCCTTCATTATATTCAAGATTCACTTTTATTGAATGCTCTTTTTTCACTCCAAAATAATTCGTGCCTATTACACCTAAAATAATGAGAATCGACCCCAATATATCGTAGATTGTAATCTTTTCTTTTAGAATGAGAGCTCCTGCTGCAATCGTTACAACAGTGGATAGGTTTGCGAACACACTCATTTGGGACGCTTTGATTTTTGATAAGATCGCATTGGATAATAACGAAGTGACCAATGAAGCCAATATTCCCAAATACAAAATGGAACTGATGAATTCGATGCTCGACCATGGTGTAAAGAATTCCGGCATCGTTCCTTGTTTTAAGTGGGTGAAGAGCGCAGCCACGTTAAAAATGACAAAGCCTGTTCCCATCATGAAAAAGGACATTTCACCTGGTGTATAGTCCTTGGCAAGGGAACGGGTCATCGTTGTATAACATGCAGTTGCAATACAGGATAGCAGGATCAACACCATCCCTAGCATGTCGGAAAAATTGATTGTGCTCCCTTTCATCACAAAAATAAATATGACCCCAACTACCGACAATACAATCGAAAGTTTTTGATATAAAGATGTTTTCTCCTTAAGGAAATATCCAGCTATCATCAATGTTAGAATCGGGGTGACGGCTGACAGAATTCCAGCATCGGTGGATTTCGAATACTTAAGTCCGAAAGTTTGAAAGGCAAAGAATAGAGTTGGGAATAACAAAGATAACGGAACAAGATGTTTAACCGACTCCCAGGAATAATTCACCTTAATGACTTTAACGGCAACTAGGAATAAAATGATGACGAAAGAAACGGAAAATCGGAACGCCAAAGTATCCAGCGGATTCGATTCTTCAATCGCCATTTTCGTGAATAAGAAAGATAAGCCGACAATACTTGAATGAAATAGTGCTAACATGTATGCAAATGTTCGGGTTTTCATGGCTGCAACTCCTCAACTAAATTACTATATTCCTATTTAGGTATAGTACCCTTTGCATCTGTATGGCAATCCAAGTTAGAGTCAAAAAATAAAAATGTCATTTTTACCTATTACTAATAACTTTTTAAAGACCATTTCCATGCCTTACCGGTTATGCGCCAGTTAACTTTCATTTAGTAAGGACTCTGTAAAGTATGTCATTTGCAGTTTCATATATGATAAAATTTCAACTAGGAAGAGAGGTATACATATATGTTAGTTACTACCGTAATATTCCTTATGGCTGGTCTAGCTGAAATTGGCGGCGGTTACCTTATATGGCTTTGGTTAAGAGAAGGTAAATCCATTTATCTAGGTTTAGCCGGAGGTTTTGGGTTGGTGTTATACGGCATCATTGCAACTTTCCAAACGTTCCCTACCTTTGGACGTGTATATGCTGCATACGGCGGGGTTTTCATCGTTTTATCGGTTTTATGGGGATGGGGCATCGATAAGAAAACCCCTGATTTATATGATTGGATTGGAGCTTTAATCTGCTTGGTCGGGGTTTCAGTCATTATATGGGGCCCTAGACAATAAAAGAATGAAAGGGCATAAGGCCCTTTCATTCTTTTACCAAGATCTCCACGTTTTGTTTTGGCTGATCCTCATTTGAACTTTTCCATAAGTGATTCAGCTGGGTGTTTATTATATCAATTTCTTTTCCTGCCTGTTTACGGTCATATAACTGAAGTTATCTTGAATGAACCAAATCGCCAGTGCTGCTATGATGTATGGTATGGCAAAAGCTAAAAAATTGCCTTGCAATGATACCTTCATATCAAGCAGGACCCCGCAGAAAGTAGGAGCGAGTATTCCGCCAATTCTGCCGATACCCAATGCCCATCCGACTCCTGTAGAACGGGTTTCATTCGGATAATACTGGGATACATATGCATTCGTTACAATTTGTGTACCTGTTGTCGTACCTCCTGCAATGGCAATCAGTCTATCTAGCATGATCATGCTTGGCTTGAAGCTCAGCATTGTAAGGGTATCGAATCCAATGACCAAGAAAGTAACCAGAATCCTCTTGGAACCATATCTGTCTGCAAGCTTCCCTCCAACGATCGCCCCAAAAACCGCTCCGAGGTTCAATATGACTAAGAATGTCAAGCTTGATCCTAGCTCATATCCTGTTCCTCCCATGATTTTTGGTAGCCATGTACTCAAACCATACTTTACAAACAAACAAATGAAAAATGCAATCCAGAACATGAGGGTGCTCAAAGTCCTTCCATTTTCAAACAACTGTTTAACTGGAAACCCTTTCATTTCAATTTTGAGTTGCTCTTGCAGGACATAATGATCATTCATGGTGTATTGCCCGTCTACCTGCACTTATTCAGAACGTCCGCCAATTTATATATCATCTTAGTTTTTAGAATATTGTCGATTATCAAAGTCAATTAGCCATATTAACCAACAAAAAAGCCCTCTTATCAAAGAGGGCTTTCAATGAATATAAGGATTAAGCTTCCAAGGCTTCTTTACGCTTTCTTTTCCTTGATTCTGTTATTAGATCATAACCGAGATAAAGGATGATGGCTCCGCCTAACAATTTAACATATAACGGAATGTCCGCTACAAAGAAATAAATCATAGAGAATAATGTCCCTATAATGCTTAACCAAAAAATTACATGTTTTAAAATTTTCAAAGTAATGACTCCTCACAAAAGATGAGATTAATTTCTAGTTCGCTCCACTTCAAGGGAGAATTAATTATCCGTACCATCATTCTAACATTTATTCGTTATATTAAGAGTGACTCATATTGCGAAATTATGAACATTTAAGCAACATTCCTCAAAAATAGGTCAAGCCAAACAATTCCTGGAAAAACTTTACGCCAGTTCTTGCAATTTGCAGTTTTCATCTAGACCTATTACTACGACATAAAAGGGCAATAAAACAAATATGCATGAAATGACAGCGAGGGTATCCCTGCACTGCATTTCATGCATGTAGTTTCATAAGACGTTCATTTTATTGGATTCTACGGCCATTTCTTCAGTTGGTTCCGAATGTTCATGTTTATAATAAGCCATTTTCACTGGAACGAATGATAAGGCAACCGCGGCAATGAGACCCGGAATGGCGAAGGCAATGAAATTCAATTGGATGGGTAGCGAGATGGATAATAAAAACCCGCCGAGTATAGGCCCGAGCATACCGCCAATCCTGCCGATTCCAGATGCCACCCCTAGTGCAGTCGATCTAATATTTGGAGGATAGTACTGCGAAACATAGGCTTGTACAAGGTTTTGAGCACCAATGGTACATGCTCCAGCAATCGCTACCAATGTGTAAATCACAAACGAGCTTCCGCCCATTCCCAATAGCGTCAAACTTACAGCCCCAATCGCATACATCGGCACAAGCATTTTCTTGGAACCATAACGATCACAAAGTTTAGCGATGATAAGCGTGCCTACGATAGCGCCGCCTTGAAGGACGATCAAGAAACCTAAGCTTGAATTCAGCGCATACCCTGCCTCGATCATTAGCTTTGGTAGCCATGTATTCAATCCATATACCATCAATAGGCACATGAAAAAGGCGATCCAGAACATCAATGTGCTAAGAGTACGGGAATCCTTGAACAATCCCACAATCGGCATATTGGCTTCTGTTTTTTTCACTTCCACAAGTTCGTCCTTGATGTCGAATTTACTTTCCGGACTTACTTTGGATAATATTCTGATCAGTTCTTCCTTTTTGTTCATTCTGATCAGATGCGTCGAAGCCTCTGGTAAGCGCTTCATCATGAAGGGTAAAAATAACAATGGTATCCCTGCAAACCAGAATATTGATTCCCAACCTAATGTCGGCATAACCAGTATACCCAGTATCGGAGCAAGCATTCCTCCGAATGAGTAACCGCATAATACGATTGAAACGACCATGCTCCGCATCGTTTTCGGTGCATAATCCGTCAATAAGGCAATGACGTTCGGCATGATGCCCCCAAGCCCTAATCCCGCTAGAAATCGGAAAGTTGAAAACATCGTAGGCGTATCCGCAAATCCACATAAAAGCGTAAATAAACTAAATAAAATGAGTGTAATCGCGATTACGTTTTTTCTGCCAATCCGATCTGCTAATGTCCCGAAGAAAATCGCCCCGAACAACATACCAAATAGACCGTAGCTGCCCATAGCCCCCGCTTCCACGGAAGTAAGGTTCCATTCCTCCGTCAATAACGGGACGACCGTACCGTAAACGACAAGGTCATAGCCGTCAAAAAGAATAATGATAAAACACCATGCCAGCAATCCGAAATGAAAGCGGTTAAATTTACTGTTGCTAATTACCTCGGTCGTATTAATTTTAGCCATAAAATCTTTCTCCTCTCTAGGTGACTGCAGTAATTCCAGCCAAATGATAGCGCTTACGTAAACATTATAAAAATATTCGACTCACATATTTTTATACAAATAGTGAACCGAGTTATCTAATTATTATTATAAATGCTAATTATCAGTTTTTTCAACAAAAACTTTCACAAAACCTTAATATGTTTTCTGATGCTATCGTTAATTACACGTTTTGAACATACGTAAAAACAACAAAAAACCAGTCCCTTATCGGAACTGGTTTCTAATTAGTAAAATAGGAAGCCGCCATTGCCGTATTAAAGTAAGAAAGTTTTAAACCACCACTCCTCAAAGTGGGTGTTTGCAGAAGCAATCCTGTTGTCCAAGTCAGTGACGAGGCATAACATTCCTGTTTCGATATAAAACTCCCTATTACAGCTTAAAGGTTAAAACTTAATTATCATTACGAACAACGCAGCTTGTATAGTTATAATACCGAAATATCTTCAATCATGCAAGTTTAATTATTCCCAGACAATAAAAAAATTATCATGATACACATTTAGCAGGTGGAGCCAAGTTATTCATGACCATAAAGCAAAACTAATTGTGACACTCTGATTTCTGTTACCGTCCCCTACTTTCATTGATATCTTTTAAGTAATAGCATACTTGGGTAAGTAATATTTTTAGATAGAATGTGCAAGATAAAATTGGACGGAAAGGAAAGTGTTTGTCTTGTAAGGATCATCAGTTGCTGAACTTTATAATATATCCTAAATAACATTTGCAAATACATGGAAGGAGTCTATAATATTAACTAACAGAATTGATTGGAGTGACTAGTTATGCTTTCAAACATTGGTTTTCCCGGTTTAATTTTAATCCTTCTTTTAGCTTTAATTGTTTTTGGACCGAACAAGCTACCACAAATCGGACGGGCAGTCGGCACTTCTCTTAGGGAGTTTAAGGATGCTACCAAGGGAATAACAGAAGAAATACAAGAAGAATTCAAGGATGACGTACAAGCGGCAAGAAAAGAATCGATAAAATGAAAAAGACGCCTGCACGCAGCAGGCGTCTTTGATGCGTTTGTGGCGCAGAACCGTCAGGCCACATCCCGACGTTTAGCTAAAAGCATGTTCTTCGACTTACACAAATTAGCTCATCGCTTTATTAATATAACATTAAACTTATTTGATATCAAGTGATTTATTGAGCAGCCTGTTAACGGCATCTCATGGAATTGATTTTAATTTTTTCAAAGTATGTTCTTATTCTATAAACGGCTTGTGGTTTATTCATAAATATTCTATCGAGCTGTTTATTAAAATATTAATGAGCCCCATTAGGCTGTTCTTACAAGAATGTTGAACTTTATTACAAATTCATTGTCATTTGAGTCAATTGATCCGAGGAAACGGCCACTTGATTGAATGCTTCATTAATTTCGTCGAATATATCATTCAGTTCTGTCATTTCCTTGGTGATTTTAATATTCTGCTCTTTAACAGAAAGCATGGCCTTTGCTATATCAGTAAAAAATATGCCAGTTTCTTTTCCTTGTTTCGTTCCTTTAGTAATTTCCCCGCTAACCATGGAAATTGACGTGTTCATGACATTGGTAAAATGAGCAATTCCATTAACCAATTTCACTACTTCCGAAACTGAGTCCTTAGTATTTTCCGACAGCTTCCTTACCTCACCCGCCACAACCGCAAATCCTTTCCCATTTTCACCAGCTCTTGCCGCTTCGATCGCTGCGTTCAACGCCAACAAATTCGTTTGCTCTGCAATTGAAGTGATGATCGTGACAATTCGTTCAATTTCCTTTGAAGTATTGGATAGCTGTTCCATATCTTTTGAGATGATCGTCATTTGCTCCTGCGTTTTTACCAACCTTTTCTCTAATCCCTGTAACAGTTCGACTCCCTCTTTTGATTTTCCCTCTGCATGTATCGCTATCTCTGAGCCCTTTTGAGTGAAATCATGAATTTCGACTACCTTATTTGCCATTAATTGAGTGGCTGAACTAGTCTCTTCACTGATTGCTGCCAATTCCTCTGCATTATGATTGACCTGAAGTTTGATTGTTTCTTTTTCTGCTAGGTTCTTTTGGCGAATCTTCTCATTTTCAAGTTCATATGCCTCTAAAACTATTTGCTGCTCCAGATTAAAAATTTTTGTAACAGCCAGAATGTTTTCTTGATATTGCTCTATATTCTTTATTTTTGAAATTACATGAATGATTAATGACTGCAATAAATCCTGAAATGCACTCATATACCATTTTGGCTGCAATCCAATTCGCACATGTACTTGTGCGATAATATAACGTTGTTTAATATACGCATCATCAATGTTCCCGCTAAACATTTCGTACATATGACGATGAAGTGTCTTTTTCAGCCTATCAACAGAGCTATTGTCTGATATGATTTTCATTAATGAGGGTTCATGTTCTAGATTTTTATAGAAATTCCCTACTATTTGGGTCAAATGTTTCTTCACTTCTTCCTGTAAAGAACGAATTATGCACAAATCCCCCATCGTCAAATGAATCATTTCCACTTGATTCAATACGCTCGGATATTCCCTGATCGTGATACCGACGTGTTCCTTATATTGCATATAGTCTAGCGAATCTATCTCTTTTTTACTTCTCCATATACTTTTCATGATTGAATTGCCTCCCATTTTTTCTACCCATATTTACTATTTCGACATAAAGTCCGCTAATCTTAATTCACTTTGATAAATTTTCTTCTTACACACAAGACTTATGAACTATTTATGTCCAAATAAAAAAAGACACTCCAGAGAGTGTCTAAGTCTGTAGACAAATTCAAAGAAAAGTCTGTTTACCTACAGTTTTTTTAAAAAAATATTAAGTTGATTTCAGAAACCCGCTCCCTTTCCGCCGACTGTCTGCCAAACGTTTGTCGGGTCTCAGCTAGCCAATTATGCGGCAGGAGTGTCGCAAATTTATTCAATCCATTGAGGGATCATCAAGTTTTCTTTTAAGTTTCATAGTTCGGGGTGAGAAGATTCCGAACCTCTTTTTGTTTTCAAACTGAAGCACTCCAGAGAGTGTCTTTTTCAATGTTCATTTTCCTGCTGGTTAAGATTCGAGTGCTTACGGGAATAAGTGAAGTAAATGACTATTCCGATAGCCATCCAGATCAAGAACCTTATCCATGTATGGCTCCCTAGCTGGACCATCAAGAATACGCAAAAAACGATTGCCAGTCCTGGAACAAGCGGTACAGCCGGACAATAAAAAGCACGTTTCATATCAGGTCTTGTTTTCCGTAACACGATGACGGCAATGGAAATCATCGTAAACGCAGTCAATGTTCCAATGTTGACCAGCTCAGCCAATTCACCAAGCGGTATGAATGCCCCCAATAATGCCGCTATCAAACCGAATATCCATGAAGCCGCATAAGGGGTTTTATATTTTTTATGAAGTTTGGATAAGGATTTAGGCATCAGCCCATCTCGTGACATCGCAAACATGATTCGGGTTTGTCCATACAACATAACCAAGATTACCGTTGTCATTCCGAGGAAGGCACCTAGATCGATGATACCTGCAACCCAATTCTGTCCTGCACTTTGCAGCACCAAAGAAATCGGGTGGTCAAGAGCCTTGCTGAATTGTGCATACGGTACCACACCTGTCATGATCAAACTTACCGCCATATAAAGCACTACACAAATGACTAATGAACCGAGAATTCCGCGTGGTAAATTCCTACCTGGATTTCTTGTTTCTTCAGCTGCAGATGCAACTGCATCAAAGCCGATGAAGGCAAAGAACATTAATGCGGCAGTTGAAAATACCCCATCGATCCCGAATGGCATGAATGGCTGCCAGTTTTCCGGTTTCACATAATATATAGAAGAAACGATGAACAACAAGACTACCAACACTTTAATAACGACCATTATATTATTGATTCTAGTCGTTTGTTTCGTACCTATGGAAATCAAAAAGGTAATCGCCATGACTATCAACAAGGCTGGTAAGTTCATATAAGTCGTGACACCTTCGACCGAACCCGGTGCCGCCGTCCATTCTTTCGGAAAGTTAATTCCGAATCCACTTAAAAATGATTGGAAATAGCCCGACCACCCCGCTGATACGGCACTGACAGCCAATAAGTATTCAAGGATTAAATCCCAGCCGATTATCCAAGCGGCGAATTCACCTAAAGTTGCATAAGCATACGTATAAGTCGAACCGGATACCGGCACGGAAGCGGCAAATTCTGCATAAGAAAGTGCAGCGAAAAAACAGGCAAGACCAGCAATGACGAACGATATGGAAAGTGCAGGACCAGCATTCACTGCACCAGTGCCTGTTAGAACAAAAATGCCTGTCCCAATAATCGCTCCTATTCCTAGCATCGTTAAATCCCATGCTCCCAGTTCCCGTTTCAATCCCTTTCCGCCGGAACCTGCGGTTTTCAACAAGTCCTCAATGGACTTCTTTCTAAAAATACTCATGTTCTCTCCTCCGTAATTTTATAAACTATTCTGAAAACTATAGACAAATAATTTCACTTACCATTTATATCGAAGAAATTTCAACAAATTTCTGCAATTCCTGAATTATCTGACTTTCAAATTATACGCATTAACCTTTTTACCGTCAATGATTTATTATTGTAAAATTCTGTTTTTTGAATTTTTTTAGAACGAAAGCTCTATTATTCAACAGAATTATGCATCACTAACAATATATAATTCATTATTTTAATATCGATAAAGCGAGCTATTGAAGTATTCCATTAATTTATCTTATAAACATTCTAATTTTTTAATTCTATAAAGAATCATTATTTATTTTCTCTTATGTATTATTATGAAATAATACACCAAAATTATGCTAATCATTCTTGCACCAATCGTTTGACGGAATCAAAGTACATAACTATACTTATTAAGTCTTAAAAAAAGTACGGGAATCATGCTTAATAATAGAAGAAGGTGACATTCATGGATTTTGCGATTACCTATCTGTCTTTTTATTTAATCCAAGTCGAAGGAAAAGGCGATCAGGCTGATAAGCGTTTTAAACATTTCCAAACTCTTGATACTGAAGAATACGAAGAAAGTCCTCTAAAGGATTTTTTGGATGGGGAATTGATGAAGATTTCCAAACGGAAAGTAGACCGTCATCCAAAAACTGAACAAATACCGACGAAAATCGGTTCTTTTATTGTCGAAGAAGGACATGCACTTGATTCCAACCCTAATTACAATGTATTTAACCGTGTTCGATATGCAAAAACAAAACAAGAATTCCAAGAGGAAAATGAACAATTCACGCGGTCTTATATTGATACAAGTGCCGTCCGTGGCGGTGTCTTCATAATCGCTTCGGCAAAATTAACGAAATATCTTGATGAACCATTCGTTTTCTTATTAAAATGTGATTTCGAGCCGAAAGTTGCGTCCATTTCTGATGAACGGACCTTGATTAGGCATGTTGAAATGGCAATCACCACTAAAAATATGAAATCCATTCAATACCCCTACATGCCCGAAGAAGGAATGGTCGAAGAAGCCGAACTAAAAATCCACCAGGCCTCACATGCCCGCTACTTCGAGGACTTCTTGAAATTCGTCGAGTATGGCGAATCGATGCCGGAAATCATGAAAAACCAGGTCATCCACATGGTCCATGAACATGTATCCGCACAATTCGAAGAAAACAGTGACGAACTGCAGAAATTCGAACAGGATCTGGAAATCTGGGAAACAAGCGATAAACGGGAAATTCAGGAACGCCTTGAAACCCATCAGGTCGTCGAAGCCACAGCCCAGATTGTCGAGCATACACCTGAAGCCGAACTGCGGATGAAGCTTGGCAGTACATCCATCAAAGGACTGTTAGCCGATTTCGGCGACAGTATCCATTTAGGAAAGATTAATGGAAAGTATGTATTGATGATAGAATCCGATACGATAGAGTTCGATAAAGGCGTTTCGCCGATTGAATTTCATAGGCCGGATGATTTGCAAATTCTAATTGAAAAAATAATAAATAAAAGTTAAGAAATAGTCCGAGTTTTGTGAGCAAAAATGTGAGCAGTATGTAATCAATTTTAGACCTTAAAATACTATTAATATTCTTAAATCTAACTACTAACTTTTGTTAGTAGTTTCTCCAGTTTGTTTATTTTTCTAAAATTAGTTCAAACTGAAGAAAACCACCAATAGCAATTACTGGTGGTCTTTTGTATAAACAGGAAATTTATTGTAGAAGATATTATTATCACTAGCTTTTCTTTCTTTATTATTCCCCTTAACTGAGCTGAGGTATATTCCTTAGCTTTTTTCATTCCTCTTCAAGCAAAGGTTTATCGTTAAGTTTACCCTTTTTTAATAGTTCATAATATAGGTGAGTGAATGCTTTAGCCATTAATTCCATATTAGGCTCATTAGCATAAGTAATTTTACAAGGCGGTCTATCTTCTTTTTTAATTCTAAGCAACCTAATTGACGCATTTTCTTTATAATTTCTGATCTATCCTTATCAGGAAATAGAGCTACTAATTCCTCGATTGTAGATAATATTGTTTTTTCTTCAAGTAATTTTTCTTAATCTTTGTAAAGGTCTATGGAAGTTAAATATTTTCAAACTTTAACGAACATAAATACTGGCTGTTGTGAGGTAAATAGAAAGTTTCCTTATTATTTAAGTGATTTTTTACAATATTCGGCATAATATAAGTACTATTTGATTTATACAAAAAGCTCGGTTAGTCAAAAAGCCGAGCTTTTGTTATCTATTTTTTTCATTTTTTAAAGCATTCATAATAACATTCGTAAATATTTTTCGAAGTTAACTCCTTCTACTTTAGGAATTTGCTCCAAGGAGGAATCATTGATAGCCTCTGTCAGGAATGCAACTGCTAGCTGTACGGATTTTTCTAGGTTCTCTCCACGCATCATGCTTCCCATAATCACAGATGCAAATAAATCACCAGTACCTGAATAGCTTTCACCGTTATACTGCGTCGCACTATAAAAGGTTCTATTTCCGTCCAAATACATATTTCCGATAAACTGCTCCTCTGAAACTGCTGACGGTGGATTCATTCCAGTGATGATAACCTGAGCTCCCGTTTCTTGCTGCAACATATTCCCTGCTTCTTCTATCGCTTTAATATAGTCCTCTTCGTTTGAATAGCTATGCAGCTTTTCATAAGACAATCCGGTTAATAAACAGCACTCTGTAACATTTGGTGTAATGACATCTGCACGCTTCACCAGTTCTCTCATAAGTACCAGTAATTCATCGGTAAAAAGTTTATAGACTTCTCCTATATCCCCCATTACTGGATCAACAAGTAAAATGGTTTCTTTTGTATAAAATTTATCTAAAAAATGGAAAATATTATTAATTTGCTCTTCACCAGTAACGAAGCCGGTATAGATTCCATCAAAGGTTACATTAAGCTTGCTCCATTCTTCTATGAAGTATTTCATTTTGGATGTAAAATCTTCACAAAAAAAACTTGGATATCCGGTTTGCGCAGTCAATATGGCCGTTGGTAAAGGGCATGCCTGCACGCCCATGACCGAAAGAACCGGAATTGCAGCTGTTAATGAACATTTTCCAAAAGATGATAAATCCTGTAGTACAGCAACTTTTTTCATAATAACCTCCATATGGCCTATCCACTATAAACTTTATTTATCTTATCATAAATCAGCTAAAAACAGTCCTCTCTCTTTTCAATACGTATAATATCTGTATTTTTTATCAACTGACCTCATAGTTTTTTAATAAATTGACACTTTTATAGACACCAGTCTTTTGCTAAAATTATAGGAAAATTCTAGTTAGGAAGGTTTACAGATATGCAAAATACACAAAGTTATTCAAGGTCAAGTCAAAAAACTATGGATTTAATTATTACCGCAATGTTGATTGCACTTGTGTTCGTATCTACTTTCTTTTTGAATATTAAACTGCCCATTGCCGCAAATGGAGGGTTAGTTCATCTAGGAACAGCTATGCTTTTTATTGCATCTATTTTATTTGGTCCTAAAAAAGCAGCTCTTGCTGGTGCGATAGGAATGGGGTTATTTGATATAGTTGGAGGGTGGACATTGTGGGCACCTATCACCATTGTGGCGCGTGGTTTGCAAGGATATATAGTTGGTAAAATCGCTTGGTCAAAGGGTCGCAACGGTACTAGCACTGCTTTCAATGTAATAGCAACAATCGTCTCCATTCCATTTATGATAGCTGTTTATTATATTGGTGAAGGGATTCTATACGGTAATTGGATTGCACCTTTAGCTTCGATACCTGGAGATCTCGTTCAAAATATATTAGGAATTATCGTTGCCGTTCCAGTTTGTGTGGCTTTGAAAAAGGTTCCCTATTTTAAGTAAATTCGCTATAAAGGTAAACGTCAAGTAGCCCCCAAATACTACATGGATGGTGTATTTTGGGGCTATGTTTTGTTTGCTTCCCTTTTTATCGGTACTCTGCATGCAGAGGGTAAACTAGATGACCACGACAAGACTTTATCTATTTCTTTTTTTCATTCTTAAGTCTTTTAACGTGAGCTCTCATTTTATCTAATTCCTTTTGTTTCCCTTCTTCATCATTTGCCAATGCAGAAAATAAAGCTATCGTGCCTAATTATCTAATTCCTTTTGTTTCCCTTCTTCATCAATAGCCTATAAAGCTATTGTGCCTAATTTGTCGAATTCTACATCTCCAGATCCACCTTTAGTAAAACTAAAGTATAGTTCCGTAAACGCCTAAGCCATTAATTCGTAGTTAGGTTCATTTACAAAATAGCCATTTCCTCGCAGTTCTTTTCTTGGTTTACTCTTTTTCACATTAGAATAGTCCTTTCAATTAAACTATTTATTCTTTTCCTTATACAAAAACAGCCTACTTTCTTCTTTGGCTATACACTCGAAAAGCTTCCTTCTAAAATATTCATTAATATCGATATTATCCGCTGAAATAACTTCTACATCGGTCATATCGACATCATTAAGATTAATTTTCTTTGACTTTTTATCCAATCAATATCACTCTCCTGTCCTACATAATAATCTCCAAACAAAATATCTTTATTCACATTTCACTAAATTATCTATGAAAATAGTAACGAGTAAAATTATAGTAAATAAAAAATCACCAATCGTATAGACTGGTGATTTCTATTCATTTTGTATATTTAGCTAAGATTACATTCACTTCTTTTTTCAAGTATTCATCTACTGTAAATTCATTTAGGAATCTTCTACTCTTAATCCACAGTTTTCTTTTTGGTTTTGCTTTAGTCATTTTTTCACTCCATTACTTCTACCGCTACAAGATCTTCAAACTTCACCTTAATAATATATCCCTTCTCATTTTCCAGCTCCAAATGTATCATGTTTGTAAACTGATCTAGTCTATGTATCATCCCAACGTGCTGGCAGGTAATTCAGGTATAAATCATCGTGATGGAGCGGTAAAAAACAGAACCCAATTCAAAGCTCCAAATGGTAACTATGTTAAACGAGATGCATCTACAGGACGTTTTATGGATCAAAAGACTTCTGGTTGGAAATTTAAAGGAGTTCGTACAGAAAAGTAGGGAATTATTTTATCTCATTCTCACAAATTAAAAAAGCACTTTCCCTATTGGTTAAGTGCTCTTTTTGAATTTATTTATCCTTATCTTCATCTTTATCTTGCTCATCCTGATCAGTTTTCTTATTTAATTTATCATCAACTGAATCTGTATCAGAAATTGCACTTTCACCAAACCAAATCCCAATTCTTTCTTTTGCATTTAGCTTAACGTCCTCATCGATAAACATTGAAACAGTAATCAATGCTCCAAATAACCCTGAAAAATCATCAGTATATCCACCTGGGACTAGGTCAGGAATTAAATCAATCGGAAGTATGAAATATCCCAATGCACCAACAATTACTGTTTTTGCCCAAACAGGAGTAGTTGGCTTTTGAAGTGTGTAAAACAATAACAAAGCTACATAAACAACTTTAACCCCTGCTTTTTTGCCGAATTTTTTAATCTTCTTCCAAAATGAATCTTCAGAAAAATTATCTGAGTATTTAGTTGTATCTATTAAAATCTCCCCCTATTCACCATCGATATTTTACCATAATAACAGGAATATCACCCTAATTTCATCCAACCTTCTGCCATTCATTAAATCTTTACATAATTAATATATTTATTGAACTTATCTATTTTATAATAAAATTACAATTTAATAATTCATCATCATATGGAGGGTACAAACATGGAAATAAATGAAAGGCAACCATTTGAGTCTTTATTATCTCCTCGTCAACTTACTGAGCTAAAAATCTTATCTACTAAAACAAACATAGCTTTCCATGAATTATTAACAATGCCATCAATAGTCTCACTTCTAGAGAAACTGGACAACACTACCGGACTGAATGATGAGCTTAATAATAAAGAAATGATATTAAGAAATAAAGTTTTCATTAATAAGAATAAAGAAGTATTAAATAAGAATCAAAAAGCACTCGACCATTTAGGTTAAGTGCTTTTCTATGCATGAAGTACACCAAATAAAAAAACATCCGAATACTTGTCTTCTCGGTTCTTATAATGAAAGCTAGCCTTTTCTAAATAATCAATTGCATTATCGAGCTCATTTATTCTTAACACTACAAATATCACCTCATAAGTATTTTATTACCGATGAGGTATTAGGTAAATTTTATCTTGTCTTAATATCTTAAATGCTATTTTCTATGTATTAAATATGTATTCTGTCGTGGTTTTCTATGTAATATTTAATCTATGAAATTTCTTGTTATTAATTAATTAGCAGATTCAATTTCAATTGATCTAGTATAAAATGATTAACTTTTAGGATGTCATTATTTTGTTATTCTACAATCAAAAAACAATCACCTTATCATAAGGTGATTGTTTTTTGATCTTATTCATTCGATAGTTAGTCGATAGGCCTTCACAATGATACCATCATCAGCAGGTTGGAAGTCGAATTGCGGCAATCGTACAAAGCCCATACGTTCATACAATCGCATAGCAGTTTTCATAAAATCTGCAGTATGTAAGCCGATGTACTGTGAACCGTTTACTTTTGTTCGACGAATACATTCTTTGATTAATGCCTCAGCAACACCTTTGTGTCGTGCCTGTGGTGTGACTGCAAGCATTCTTATCTCAGGATAATCTAACATGTCAACAAGTCCTTTGTAGGCATCTGATTTCGCAGGAAACAAAGCAACACTTCCTACCACTTCCCCATCTAATTCAGCAACTAGAAGTTCAACATCCCTCTGTTCATCGGCATCTGACGATATAGCTTTTTTCAGAGCATCCCAATGCCCTTCAGGAATGCTTTGAGCATGTTCTTCGTAAGCCTTCAGTCTCTGTTCACGAATCATTTCTCCTTCATTAAATAAAGCCTTACGAATTTTCACCATTTAATCCACCACTCCTCTTATTCAGCTACACCTTTAGAGTATACTCTCTATGTTTATTAATCCAAAAGAATATAAATGCCATTTAGTGTAATAAGGATAAATTATAGAAACTCATATTTGTAAGATTTGCATAAAGAAAGGACCTTTTAATACTTTAACATGTTATTAAACAAGTTTTTATCCATATCGAGTTATATTACGGTAGTTAAAAACAAAGCTAAAAAAGAGAGGTAATACTCATAGAAGTATTACTTCAGGAGTATTATGTTTTATTCCATACTCAGATACAAATATAATCCTAGTTAAACCTAGCTTACCTTCATTGTTTTGCTCTTACTCTTGTTACCTGATTTGTCTTGAGCGTATACCTTTAATGACGAACCCTTCTTTTGTGCCTTAATTTTCGCTTTAAAATATCCTCGACTATCCACTATTCCTTGCCCAATCTTCTTACTTCCATTGTAAATATAAATAGATGCTCCTTTTTCGCCTTTACCAGTTACCGTTACTGTCTTACTTGTAATATTATTGACTGTTGGGACAGAAGGTGCAGTTTTGTCTATCACCTTAATAGTTTTACTTGCACTCTTATTACCAGCTGTATCTACTGCATTAACAGAGATGCTTGTATCTGCTTTTTGTTTCGTAATCTTAATCGTATATTGACCATTTTTTGCAGTTGCTTCGCCAATTTTCTTGCTTCCCACTATTGCATAAACTTTTGCACCTGATTCCGCTTTACCTCTAATAACAGTAGCATTATCATATACAGCATTAACTGTTGGAATGCTTGGTGCAGTTTTGTCTATAACTTTAACTGATTTACTTGCACTCTTATTTCCTGAAGAATCTGTAGCATAAACAGAAATGCTTGATTCTGCCTTCTGCTTGGTAATTTTAATACTATATGCACCATTTTTTGCAGTTGCTTCGCCAATTTTCTTGCTTCCCACCATTGCATAAACTTTTGCATTTGATTCAGCTTTGCCACTAATAGCAGTAGCATTATCATATACAGCATTAACTGTCGGAACGCTAGGAGCTGTTACATCTTTTACTGTAACTTCCTTCACTTCACTGATATTTCCAGCTTCATCTGTTGCTGTAACCGTTAACTTCGTTCCTGCCTTTTGTTTCTCTATCGTTACTGTATATTTGCCTTCGGTATCAACAGTCGCTGTTCCTAATACCGCTGTTCCTGCCTTAACGGTAATCGTTGAACCTGCTTCAGCCGTTCCAGAAACACTCGTTGAACTTTCCGTTACCTCATTCACACTTGGAACAGATGGAGCTGTTACATCTTTAACCGTTACTTTAGTGGATTCACTTACATTGCCAGCCTCGTCCGTCGCTTTTATGTCTAACTCCGTACCAGCCTTTTGCTTCGTTATTCGAACCTCAAAGGTCCCATTAGAATCGACTGGAGCTGAATCAATCAAAGATTCTCCTTGAAAGATTGATACTGTTGTGCCAATCTCCGCCCATCCAGTCACTCTGGTTGACTGATCGGTTACATCGTTGACTACAGGTTTTGAAGGAGGGGTAATGTCTCCTACAGTGACTTCTACTTTTTCACTCTTATTTCCATCATTATCGGAGATGGTTACATATAGTTTAGTACCCGCTATCTGTTTTGGTATCTTGATAGAGAAATAGGCGAAACCAGAATAACCAGTATCTGAACCTATCTCGTCTCCACTTTGGTTACTCACAGTTACTTTCGCATTTTCTATCTCAAAGGGAATATATCCCCCCACGCTGTCGGAAGTGTCGTAAACACTAAAGACATTAGGAACAGGGATGTCCTTAATTTTTAACGCTTTTTTTGCATTGACACGTCCAAACCCGAAATTGAAATCTTTACCATCATTGCCAATGTCATCGGCTGTTTCATATAGCCTACTGGCAACCTGATCATTAGTAAGGGATGGTTCGTTGGCCAACAAAAGCGCTGCGACTCCCGCCACGACAGGAGAAGCCATCGAAGTTCCGCTCATCGATCCATATGAATCATTTGGGACAGTTGAATAAATGCTACTGCCAGGTGCTGTAAGGTCTATATCTGAACCATAGTTTGAAAAATAAGATCGTGTATCAGATGAAGTCGTAGAACCTACTGATATAACATTGGTGAAGGATGATGGATAGTGTGGACTAGTTGTAGCATCATTCCCTGCTGCAGCCACTATAACAACACCATTTTGATAAGCATATTGAACGGCATTATCGAAAGAGGAAGAGTAATAGTAGCTTCCTAGACTCATATTAATGATATCCGTTCCTGCCGCTACAGCTTGATAGATGCCTTGAATTACATCAGATGTATAAGCATATTCACCAGCAAATACATCGATCGGCATTATGCTCGTACTAGGGGCTACTCCCGCTCCGCCCAAATAATTATTAATCGAGCTTCCAATTATTCCAGCTACATGGGTTCCATGCTCTCCTTCAGACAAATTATTGTAAGTACGAGAAACCGCATCATAGGGAGAAACAAGTTGATTGACAAGGTCCGGATGATTAAGATCGATTCCATTATCCAACACAGCTACAACGACATTGGGAGTTCCTCGCGTCTTATCCCATGCTCTTTCTGTTTCTATGTTTTTATGATGGTATTGAAAATATCTAAAATATGGATCGTTTGGTGTATATTCCAGTTTCAGTAACCTATCAGGTTCGACGCTTTCAACATCTTTCCTTTTCTCCAATTCATCAATAAACGTATCCACGTTTTTATCTTTTGGTACCTTCATGGTTATAAGTGGGTCAAGCTCACCAGGTTGATTTTTTAACGTTTTAATTCCCTTCAAATTACTTTCCACATCTTCTTTAAGCGTCACTATGACTTGATCGATTTCATTTGTTTTTTCAGTAGAAAGCTTATTTTCCTTTGCATATGTATGAACACCAATTATAAAGAACGTCGATAGACCTACTAGCAGAGCAAACAGGGACAGGGTGACTTTTTTCATTTTTGAATCCTCCTCTTTAATAGTGTTTGATTTGCAAACAATTTTAGTAGTTCTTTAGTTCCACAGAAGTATTTGCAACAGACGATAGCTCTATTATTATACGTTTTCCTCACATCTATTTCTATCCTTTTTTAGAAAATTATTCATAATAAGTAATTATAAAGATTCATGCAAAAAGAACTAGCTAAATCAAACATCCTAGTGCTTCTATTCATAATTTTGATTTTATGTATTGATTTTAAATAAACTTAAATTGCACCGTTATAAATCAGCTGAAAATTGTCTCCCTTATATATACAAAAAGCCGAGGACTTAACCCTCGACTCTTACATTGTGTTTAGTGTTTTACAACCTTAGTAGTTGCCTTTGAACTGGTATTCCCTGCCTTATCCTTTGCAGTTATAGAAAGTGTAGTCCCTTTTTTCTGTGCTTTAATCTTGACTGAGTAGCTGCCCTTAGACGTTGCTTTTGCTGAACCGAGGGATTTACTTCCTGCCTTAACAGTTACAGTTGAGTTTGCTTCTGCATTTCCTTTTACTACTTTATCGTTATCATCGACTTTATATACTGTTGGCTTCTTTGGTGCGACAACGTCCACAACAGTTACCGATGCACTTGAAATCACATTCCCTGCACTATCTTTAGCTGTGATCGTCAATTTAGTTCCTGCTTTTTGAACAGCTATTTTAATAGAGAATGTTCCTTTAGTTGTTGCCTTTGCAGAACCTAACACTTTGCTTCCATTTTTAACAGTAACCGTAGAACTAGCCTCTGCTTTTCCAGTTAATACTTTGTCATTATTGTCAACATTATTAACTGTTGGCTTTGATGGTTTTACATTGGAAATTTCACTAACGCATCCAATTGTATCGGTCGACATGTTATTGCATATTGGATGCAATATGACCCAATTTTCACCATCCGTTATCAATATTAATTGTAAACAAGCCTCCTTATTTATTGCGGGAGGCTTGTTTACGTATTAAAGAAGAATAACCACCACATTTATACGGTCTAATTCTTTTTATCAGAATTGGATCCAATAGAACCCTAAATAAAATATTGATTTTAAAATAAAAAATAAGCCTACTCGATAGGCTCGTTTTTTTACTGCTTATTCAAAGTTTAATTTAACAAATTGAGCTTCTTCTTCAGGAGTAAGAACTCCGGTTGCTTTACCTACATTTCCATTTTGTTCTCCCCAAAGGTAATTGTGTTCTTCCACAATATCGTCGAAGTTTCCTTCTTTCCATTTTCCTACGATTCTCAGCAATTCACTTTTATAGTCGATAATTTCACTATCATCAATGAAATTATAGAGTGCATTGATGTTTTCAGAATTCATTTCAAGGTTGTACCATTTTTCTTCAGAAACTACTTTTTGATGAGTCATACTATGCATTGTTTTCATAACGTCTTCTCTTATTGAAGCTGGTCCAAGTCCTAGTTCATATAGAACTTCTTCATTTTCTAAAGCTGGTTCTTCCGTATATTCTTCGTCAGTTGTCTCAAAATCCACCTCTTCGTCCGTTGTTTCCAAAACAGGAGATGTATCTTCTTGCGTTTCTTCATAATTTTTAGCATTCTGATGGATTGTTATTATTACTGAGATAGCTGCGGCAGCTACTATAAGTCCAAACATTGACCATCTAAATTTATTCATGATAAGTTCCTCCGAGTCATCGATTATCACTCATTTCAGTTACATCCTTTTATGGATAAGCTAACCATTATTATATTAACATAAACTTTTAACAAATAATCTTATACTATTAAGTAACCATATAGATAGATATTAAATTTTTATCTTATAATAAAAAATTGAGCATAAGTTAAGTTATTAATCCTCAAAATCATCTAAATCTAAATGGATTAGATGGGATTAATAATCTCTCTGTATTGGCCATTAAACTACTCCCTATATAATTCTATATAAAATTTATTGGAAACCAATACAGAGCATCATGAGACTTCTAAGGATTATATAAATCTTACCAGTTAATCAATAGAACATTGGAACCTTTTAATCTTTCTTCAAATATCTCATAAGGATCAATTTGTCCATCTCCCTTTCAAATTTTAATTGGGAAAAAACACAAATTAAATAGTGTTTATGTATTTTTATCATTAAAAGTAAAAAAATGATAATTTTATATAAAAAATCACCAATCATATTGACTGGTGATTTCTAACTCTGTCATTCTAATCCTTTATAGTTTTGAGTTTCCTCCAGTAGATTGATAAATTTCTTCGATTGTCTGTCCCTTCGCCCGTGCCAGGATTTCAATTCTTACCATTAACTGTTTTTCTGAGAATTTCTCAATATCAGAATGGTATTCCTTTTTTTTTTGCCCGTCTCCAATAACGCCCTCTGCATTGAAGGAGATAGTAAGTGGTGCCAATTCCTCAAGCTTCTTAACCACCCTGTCAAAAAGATGAGGATGTTCACAAATAAAGCGCTGAAGAAGAAATGTTCCATATGCAATATGCCTTGATTCATCTTTCTTTAAGTGGTCAATGCCGTCTATTAGTCCGGGCATTTTACCGATCGTTTTCAGTTCATCGTAAAATGATTTATATCCAGTTTCCGCCAATACTCCTTCTGCAAACATATTGTATACTGTAGCTGCGTCAGCTATTACCTCAGGGGTTTGTTCATGCCATAGCCGTTCCATTGTTTCGGGGAGAATTTCAAAAAATTACTTGCGATAGGATTCAGAATGCAAATGAGAAAGTGAGTTTTGTAACTAGTATACCGTTTAATAGGATATACCTTGAATAAAGTTTAAATTAGGAACTTCCTCAATCGGGCGATAAAAATATAGCAAAAAGCTCGTCAACAAAAAAACAATCCCCAGGATCATCTAAAGACCTTATATTATGCCTGAAGTTCACACAATTAATGGCTGAATTCTTTGTGATCTTGATTGGATGAGTCCGTTAAAAATCTCTTCAGAAACCTATCTGAAGAGATTTAACGTTTATTTAATCCCTGCCGATCTATTCTACTAACAGAATACCGTCGGCAATTGGGCGTTCACCTGCTGCATCTGATGGTCTTGTGACTCGGTCATCTCCAACTGTCATGGTCGTCGATCCGCCGCCGTCGAGATTGATGGCATCTACGGCTCCTAATGACTTCATGACTTTCGCGCTTTCTTTAAAATTAGCTCCCACACTCCATCCGGGTGCGCGTCCATCGATGGTGACAAATAATAGATGGCCATTCTCTTTGATTCCTGCAAGCGTTCTAGGATTACGACGTTCCCCAAAACGATAATAAAACCCAGGATCTTCTTCCCAGTGAAAGCCTTCCTCTACGGCATGAATGGAAATTTCTCCGTTTTCCAATAATCGAGGACCCCCATTTATCATGCTGGTGGTTCGGTTCAATTTTAATAGCTTTCCATCTCCGGTGATTTCACTCTTCACCTGAACCTTCATCCCTAGTCGGGCATGGTCACGAAGCCACTCTGCCGCCTCCCCAGTTCCCGCAAGAACAAAACCATTCCCCGGAATGACTCCTCCACGTTGGTTACGAACTTCCGCCACTTCTCCGGCATGATTTACGACCACTTCCATACCGTCACCCAATTCTGTACTTTCTCCAAATACGGACGTATATTGGATAAGCTCACTTTCATCTTTACAAGTAAAATCATGTTTCGCCCGTTCTGTTGTCGTATCTCCTCCAACACCGCCACAATTGCGAATTAATCCTGGCTTCCGATTTAATCCATCCACTTCCCTGACCGCACCATCAGATGACGTAGCCTGAATTGACGTGGAAACGGACGCAATGTTTGCCTTCTCTTCAACAGAAGATAAAATCAGGGCAGAGCGGCCATTTATCGCCTCACTGACAAGTTGACCTTTGCTGGCGAATATACCAGCAAGATCGCCTGGTGTTCCATCCTTCTCTCCTACAACAAAGTATCCTGCATTAACTCCGGCAATGGCATCATTTCTGTCAGCAATTTGGGTCAATGTTTCTTTCCCTGTCACTGCATCATTTGCCAATTCAGGCTCCACATGCCCTTGAAATCGATCCTGATCCACTTCAAGGACATTCACTACCCATGGGCCTGTTGTTTTCTCTCCGTCTTCACCCGTATAAACAGTCCGTAGACCCGAATATCCCTTTTCCGATAACTTGTTTCTCATTTCAGCTGTATCCGCTTCCCGCTGATATTGGCCGATGCGGACAATGTATCCTAGTGGACCTTTTCCCCCATCATCCATGGCCCGATCCGGTTCTCTTATGATACGAGCATGTTTGAAACCATCTCTCTTTAAATTTCCCAACAATATCTTTGCCTGCTTCTTTGTTTTTACAAATGCCACATCCACTGTAAAATAGTCTTTCGGAGATGCTTCACCACGATGGATTTTGGTATACGTCACTCCTGGTGCTGGATTCATGGAAGTTCTTTGCTCAATCAAATTAGATGCTCCTAACGGAAGCACATGATTCTTCACTTGTAATGGAGCATTCAATTCTGCTTGAACTGGAGTTTCTGGAATGGCATTTACAATCATCACAGATGCTAGACTAATAGTGGCGATAGGCAAAATCGGCTTTTTCCATAATTTTTTCATTTTTTACCTCCAATAAAGTTATGTCCTGCTTTAACTTTATTGGAGGAATATGATGGGAAATTAAAAAGACTATTATATTTCAGTCAATTTTAAGTGAACAAAAATGAGCATAAATACTCGATTAATATTACAATTCATATTTGTGAAAGGACAACTTTTAGAATATCCTCCCTTTAATAACGTAAATAAAAATGTTTCCTTTGAAGAAAAATGCAATAGATGTCCAAACTGGATTTATTTTTGGTACGATAAGGGTCTTTCGGTTTATTCCATTTTGGTAGTGATGTCTATAGTGAGTTACATGTATTCCTGTCAAAAAATATTTATACAATTCTATGGTTTTAAAAGAAAGTTGCCCCGTTTATATAAAAAATAACGAGAACAACTCATAGTTTTGATTATTTTTTGAGATACATCCATTCATCTACTTCTTGCCTCCTTAGCGAAAGATTCGATCGAGTAATGTTTTCTTATTCTCTGGAGGTACAGGAAGAAAGAAACGATTCTTACTTGTTACATTAAGATAAGGCGTTAATAAGTCAGTCTTCTCCTCTACAGAAGTTGCGGTATTAAGCTGTTCTTCAATTTCCGCAAAATGGTTCGCCATCGAGCCTTTTGGTGTATAGACAAAACGTCCATCCGGGAAATTTTGTGATTCAGCTGTTTCTTTTTCAGTATATGCATGTACAGATGGTCGTGCCCAAAAAACATTTTTCCGCACCACACGTGCAGGACTTCCTGCAGCTGCTACATTTGATGGGATAGATTTTGCCACGAGTGACTTTGCCCCTAAAATTGAACCTGTCCCTACTTCTACTCCTTTTAGAATCAGGACGTCCTGCCCAATCCAAATGTGGTCACCTAAGTACACACTCTTTGTTGGATTTATCCGTTTTTGAGTTGTTATATCGTAGATCAAATGTGGATCTGCCAAACGAACGACTACACCACTTGAAAACATATTATCATCACCGATGAATAGATTCTTTTGCTCAGAGAGAATAAATTTCGCTAAACCATTAAATGAATAGTTGCGACCAAGGAAAAATGCATTATCATTCCAAACACTGACGCTCATTGTTGCACCGCGTTTTGATTTCCCAATGATTATGAGCGAGTTGTTGCCATTAAAATTTAGTGTTGCATTTTTAAATTTGGCTCCGTGTTCAATAATTAACCGATTTCCTTTACCCCAAAATTTGATTTTACTATTCACAAACGAAATCTCATCTTCGGTATTTCCTATAAAGTGTATTTCATTATTTGTTTCCGGTTTATGCAAGATGTTAGAAATGATTTCCATGCTGTCTATACCCGCTTTCAAAGTGTTAAAAACGCTTTCATTTTACATCATTTTTAGGTCACTACAAAGACCGCATAAGAAAACCTGAGGATATGTAAAGTGAAGCCTTCGAATTTCCTAAAATGGGTAAATGAATTAAAGTCTGTAAATCCAAAGGAACAATTGCTCATAGATAGTCGTGAAGTTGCAGAAATGGTTGGGAAACGACATGACTACTTAATTTGAGATATTAAAGGATACGTAAAGGTTTTTTTAGAGGTGTCCGTCAGCAACTAACCTTTTTCGCTTCCGCTAAGTTTTCACAGCTGCTTTTGTTTCCTCACCTTAATATCTATCATCAGCTTGATTTTAAACGAGATTGGGGTATTCACTTTTAATTACAGCTATTATACAAAAAAAGCCCTCATTTTAAGGACTTTTTTGCTAAGCTAATTGCATGTAAGCATTATACTCCATTACATTTTATATATTTCATCCAAATAATTTTGCGAAGGTATTTTCACCGGCAATCCCGTCTGCAGATAATCCATTGGCCCTTTGAAATGCCTTCACCGCTATTTCCGTTCCGCTTCCAAAGATACCATCTATGCCATGTGGATCATGTCCTTCCAAATAAAGTGCAGCTTGAAGGATATAAGTGATATTCCCTTCCGCCCCTTTCCTGACATTGGGTGAAGCCGCTTTTGTTTGGGGTCCCCATATTCCATCAACCTTAATCTTTGCACCATATTGTTTATTCAATTCTGTTTGAAAACCCTTGATCAGCGCTTTTTTAGTATTGGGACCATAATAACCATCAACATCTATTTTTGCATTATACTTGCTATTTAATGTCCTTTGAATGGACTTGATAGTTTGATTGCCGCTGTCCTTTGCAGGCGTATCTTTTACAATGACTTCCGATCCGACTTGTGTTGCTGGTGGAGTGGTTCCATTCACTTTTGATATCAGTCTAGGCTTTGTTCCCGCTTTTAACTGAGAATAAGTTAGTCCGCCCGTCATATAAAAGTGCGGATAATCTTTAAAGCTTGACCAATCCCCGCCCCATGCAAAGCCCAAGGATTTACCAATAGCCGCTACTCGTTTCCATTTTGCATCAACAGTCCATATGGCATTCTTTCCATCATCGCTGACTATGAAGTAATCAATGGCTAGTCCATAGTTATGGTAAGATTGACCTGGCATTGCGTTGGTCACTCTTGGTTTCGATAAATCACTATAGTTTTTTCCATTGTAGATATAACCTAGGCGACCTTGACCATATAGCTTCGCTTGTTCTTCCATAGACCGATAACCTGCGCTGATTTGGACAAAAATCCCTTCTTTGTATGCCCGTTTAACCATTTCCAATGCTGATTCTTTTACGACTGGATGAATGCCGCTGCCCATATTCTTTTCCGAACGATCCAATAAAGTTTCTAATTTAACTGTCAATTTAATCACCTCCTAATATGTTATGGTGCTAATTAGGAAATGCTTGTACACCTACCTTGACGTTACAAATCGTTCTTAAATAAAAAAAAGCACAACCCTAAATGGGGCTGTGCTTTTGATCGATTATAAAGGCATATTTTGATCTTCTTTTTCTTTCCCGATTACCCTTATCAACTCATCCAGCTTTTCATTTCTTTCTTGATCTAATCTTGTCTTTGCATTGATGAATTTTATAATCTTAATTATGAAATAAACACTTAATACAAGAAGTCCCAAATAAAACAAAATCGGTATGATTGCAAAAAGCCCTATTAAACTACTGGCTTGGTCCATAAATAATTCCTCCCAAATGTAAAATATAGTATTATTATACAGAAAAAACAAAGAAGGCGTCCGATTTTGATTTATTATTTACATAATTATTTTGCTTAAAAAAACTGAAGCTAGCCACATTTTAATGATCTCCATTTTCCGAAGGCTAATGATAAAGGAACGTTGTCGGCCTTTTCCGGTTATAAGAAGTTCGTGTGAAACTCCACGAAGTGTATCCCATTCAAGTTCATTTTAAAACGAGTGCTTTTGATTATTCATTTTTATTAACAAATCTTACATGATGGTTTGAGGAGATAATGTGGTTCCTCGTACTCACCGACGAGAAAATCTAAGACTATGAAAACCGATCATTACTTACCAGGGTAAAAAGTTGACAGAACTTAAAGGTAAATTGATGCTAAGACAATTTTCAGTTCCAGTAAATCTTGGTGATGTTAAAGATAAGTTCCACCGATTTTGTGCTAAAGTGTAATTCTTTAATTCGAATAAGGTTAGTGTTAACATATAGTGTGTATCTTCTAATGAAGGAGCTAATCATGAATCCCAATATTTTATTGCGCAATAATGTAAAGTTTAAAGGAAGTGGTACACGACCAATGATATTTGCCCCAGGTTTTGGTTGTGATCAAAATGTCTGGCAATCAGTTGCAAAAGACTTCGAAGATGAATACCAAATTATCCTATTTGACTATGTTGGGTCAGGTAATTCAGATATACAGGCATATAACGTGGAAAGATACAGTACTCTTGAAGGGTATGCACAAGATGTACTTGATGTTTGTTCCGCATTAGACCTAAAGGATGCTATATTTGTTGGACACTCTGTTGGGTGTGTGATTGGCATGCTGGCATCAATTAAACATCCTGAATATTTTTCTAAACTTGTTCTGGTTGGTCCTTCTCCTTGCTACCTGAATCTGCCTAATGATTATTACGGGGGATTCGAAGAAGAACAACTTTTAGGATTGATTGATATGATGGACAAAAATTATATAGGCTGGGCAACCGCCTTTGCTGGAACGGTAATGAATAATCCAGATCGACCAGAGCTTAAACGGGACCTAGAGAATCGTTTTTGTTCTACTGATCCTATTATCGCTCGACAATTTGCGGAGGTCACCTTTTTTGCTGATAACCGTAAAGACTTACCAAAAGTAAAAGTACCATCACTCATTTTGCAATGTTCAGAAGATGTTATTGCTCCCTCAGCAGTAGGTGATTATATCCATAAGCATCTTCCTGATAGTACATTGAAATTGATTAAAGCAACAGGACACTGTCCACATTTGAGTCATCCTGAAGAAACGATATACCTAATTCGCCAGTATTTGGATGAATTTCCGACAAACGATTTATAGAAAGAGATGGGTGTGAATTTTTGTGAATGAACAACTAAATGAGGCACCCTGCGGATATTTAACTTTATCAGAAGAAGATACTATTTTATCCGTTAACCAAACCTTACTTAAACTATTGGGGTATAATATCGATGAATTGAAGGGACATCCCATTAATTTTATCCTTTCGGCTTCTGCTATACTCTTTCATCAGCTTTATCTGGTTCCTCTAATTAAGATAGAAAATCACATTGAGGAAATATATATATCCTTAAAGTCTGAAGACGGTGAAGAATTACCTGTGTTACTAAATGCTGTTCAAAGAGAGCGAGATGGAAGAACTATTATTGAGTGTGTAGTGATTCCAATGCGAAAAAGAAACGAATTAGAAAATGAGCTTCTTAAAGCGAAAAAAGAGGCAGTGACAGCTCTAAATGCTAGGAATAAGGCTTATTGCGATTTAGAGACTGCTCATGAAACGATGAAAATGCAAAAGGATGAACTTATCCAATTAAACGAAAAAAACGAAAAATACAAAGTAGATACAGAAAGAGAATTGAACCTTGCTAAAAAAATCCAGGAGACGCTATTAACGGTTCCTATTAGTAATGAACATCTTGAAATTCAAGCGTATTATAAAGGCTCCAATCAATTATCAGGTGATCTATATGGATTCTACCAAATTGACGCCCAACGGTATGGGCTTATCCTACTTGATGTGATGGGTCACGGGCTTTCTTCAGCTCTCATAACCATGTCACTACATTCCATATTTCAGAGATTAATTTTAAAAGGTTCTGAAGTGAAAACGGTGATGAAAGAATTAGATGATCACCTACATTCTTTATTCAAAAACACAAGTGAAACTTGGCATTACTGCACAGCCGTCTACCTTTTAATCGATACTGATAAGAGAGAAATTCATTATATTAATGCAGGCCATCCTTCTGTTCTTTTACAGGATAAAAACGGAAAACAATATCCGTTGCGTTCTAATCGGCCTCCACTCGGTATGTTTGAAGAAATTATTTTTAAAACAAACTCCCTTACATACAATAAGGACAGTAAGCTCTGCCTTTATACAGATGGAGTTGAAGAACCTCTAGGTTCAGACCGTTTATGCTCCTTATTAAAGACCTATTCGGCTGCCCCTTTATCTACACTAAAAGAGGAAATTATACAATCGCTTAGAAATGAAGAGGACACTGACCAACGTAAAGATGACCAAAGTCTTATTTTGGTTAATCTAAAATAAGACTTTGGGGTTGGGGCTGCGCTATCCGTTACAAAAACTAATACAGGTTGCAGTTCAATTTCTTGGGAGTTCCTGTAGTAGATACTAATTTAGTTAGTTCGAAAACCTCATTGTGTGGATACGCCTTTTTATTTAGGGATTAACTTTAGTTCAATAAACTTTTATCATTCTATATCCCTTGCAAAATTTCACATCACTATAGAGATCCTTAATGGATCAGTTTAGTAATGGGCATAAAACAAATGAGGAGCTATCTATTTTAGGGTAGCCCCTATTTTTTATGCAAAATAATTATCAAAAACCAATCCAAAAATCAACCAGCTACCAGCACACGCTTCTCCAACCGATTTAACCAGCTATTTTCATTCATTTGTTCCATCCACTTCCAATCTTATCCATTATATAATGAAGCGATTAAAGAGGAAGGGGGCATGGCAAATGAACGAAGGTAGAGATCTATTCGTTTCTTCACTCGCTTCTCCATTTATACTTGCGGCTCACTGACTAATAAAAATAATGAAGTCATTCAGCAAAGCAGGCAAATCCTTAAGAAAGACTAGCTTAAAAACACTCAGCCATCACGGTTGAGTGTTTTTAAGCTTTTATATTTCAGAGCATTACTCACCATCAATTCCATGTCCAAATAAAAAAGGCGGTCACTAGGACCGCCCCTGTTTAACAACTGTTTTACAGCTGCTTCATTCTTTTGTAATTAATAAAAACGATGCTTGTTTTTTTTGCACTTCTTACATTTACAACGCTTTCCAGGAAACCATACTGTACTCGGGTTGTTATTCTCATAACATTTCTCTTCAAAACAACAATATATCTGCATCCTAACACCCTCCTTACTATTGTATATGCCTGTACTGATTATAGGTGTGGACAAGTTAATTAAAGTTTAGAGTGAATCCGAAAACAATTTTTTCATTGATTCTAGCCAATTTCCAATGTATGTGGAAGCAAAACCGAAATCTCCCCAAGTTTTATGACTAGGAATAACAATTTTTGAATCTTTGTATACATACATTAAATTCATCATCGTTATTGGCCAAGCTTTCATGATAGCTTCATCAGTTATCCCCGAATTCTTTTGTTTCATATTTCCAACATTTAAAGTTGATGCCATCGAATCCAGTGAAGGATCAGGCATAGGATAATTGAATTCTTTTGCCAATCATGATGTAAAACCCTTTTTTAACTTTTTCATTACTGCTTTCTTTCAATACTATATTTATAGAATGATATATACCTCCAAATTTCAGTTCAAATAAGTATGATTTTACAACGATTAGACCATAATATAGTTATGTAAACAAGGATTAATCAAATAAAATAGATTAATAAAAATTTAAGGAAGTCTTCAACAAGGATTTAACGACGCAGGCAGAAAATGATGACTGGGAACACAGCAATTTTTTAGTACACTGTTTTAGTCATCTGGCGAAAGTTATTGACAATGATTATCATTACTATTAATATATTGATGTAGCAATTGAAAATGAATATCATTATTAATTAGATATTTTTTTGATATGTTTTTAATCTACTCTATTATTAATAAGGAGAAAAATCAGAATGAACAAGCTATTCATCCCCTTCCTACTCTTGTTCGTACTTATTCTTAGTGCTTGCGGGAACAAAGAGACAGCGAACGAAAATCATGCATCCAAGGCTAAAAAAGAAACAGTTACATATCAATCAGAAACTGGCCCTATTGAGATTCCTAAAAACCCAAAAAGAATAATAGCTCTCTCTAATGGACCTAATGTATTGGCTTTAGAAGGCAATGTCGTTGGGATAGACCAATGGACTAATATGAATCCACTTTTTAAAGAAAGACTAAAGGGTGTGGAAGTCGTATCAGAAGATAACCTCGAGAAAATCATTGAACTGGAACCGGACTTAATCATTGCGGGATCCGAGATGAAAAATATTGGAAAGCTAAATGAAATTGCTCCAACTGTAGTATTCACTTGGGGAAAATTAGATTATTTATCACAGCAAATAGAAATCGGAAAACTCTTAAACAAAGAAAAGGAAGCAAAAGAATGGGTTAATGATTTCGAAACGCGTGCAGAATCAGCAGGAAAAGCGATACGTGCAAAAATTGGTGAAGATGCAACCGTTTCTGTGATTGAAAATGATGCTAAAGAGTTTTATGTATTTGGAAATAATTATGCACGCGGAACAGAAATATTGTATCAAGCAATGGATTTGAAAATGCCTGAAAAAGTAAAAGAAAAGGCACTTAAATCCGGCATTTATGTCCTCTCATCTGAAGTGCTTCCTGAATATACTGGAGATTATATTATCTTTAGTAAAAACCCGGACGTAGTTAATTCATTTGTGGAGACCGAAACGTGGAAAAATATACCTGCAGTTAAAAACGATCGTATATTTGAAATAAATAGTAAAGCATCCACCTACAGTGATCCAATCACTCTAGAACATCTTCTGGAATTTTTCGAAAAATCATTTCTTAACAAATAGTATGTAACGAAAGGAATTCTTTAAATGAGGATTCCTTTCTTTAATGTGTTTTACACTTGAATTTCTTCTTTAAAAAAACAAAAAGCAGCTGTTGCATAAAAGGCAAACAGTGTTAAATCTAAATCTAGCTGATATTCATATCAACAATGAAAAGACCTTAACTTTTACGTTGAGGTCTTTCGAACAGGCTTTTCTTGCCCTACATCATTCTTTCTTAAGGTATTCTTCTAAAATACTCTTATCATAATCAGATTCAGGTAAAAGGCCCAAACGTGTATATTCCCAAATAACCCTTCTTTCGTGATCATCTGCATCTGATAGATCTTCATAATCATAGTCAACTTTAAATTTCCCTGTACTTTCTAAAGTGAAAGTTAAATTGGTCCATTGTTCTTGATTATTATTTTTAAATTCATCTGATAATAGTTTTAATTCATCTAATAATTGATACCATAATTTATCGTATTCTTCTTCATTAAAACTATATATTTCAGGTATATCATGACTATAAATAGGCACTTCACTTTTAGGAGTATAATAAAAAAAGAATGCAGTACCGGTACCTTCAGCAATTTCACCGTACATTAATACCTTTGACCATTCCTCTGGTATAGTTTCATTAATAGTTTGAGCTATTTTCTGATAATAATCATTTAGTTTTGATTCGTTCAATTTTTTATCCCCCTACTCTATTTTCAAATGTTCTTAACTTTCTCAGGTTCACCTAATAAGATTGTTAAGTAAAAAACCTTCTCCCTTAGGAAGAAGGTCTATTTTATGTTTTTAGAAAAATGGTAAGCTATCCCTTTTTATATAATTATAGTTTTCAATATTATCGTTTAATGAGTAGTTTTCCAATAAGTATTTTTTTACATTATTTAGACTTTCAATCTTAAAATAACTAGATTCAATCGCATTTTCACCTAATATTCTTAACGTTTTATCATCAATCACTTCAATCACTTGAGGAACAAAGTCTCTTTTTTCCTTTTTATATGCTTGATAAGTTGTAAAAGAAACTGCATCTAAAACTGAATACCATGCATATTGTTTTTGTACATCCTTTTCTTTATTTGCAAACTCAGCTACATCTACATAATCTTCGCTATCTATGTAGTTACACAAATCATCCGCATTGATTTTTTCACCTTCTAGCCATTTCCAACAGGAATCTAGAGCTTCTCTACCAGTTTTATATCCGAGTTCATTCTTACTAATTATATTATACATATTTTCAGCTATTACCAATCCTACTGCAACCTTAGCCACTGCATTGAGATTATTGATAAAATCCATAACTATCATTCCCTACTTATTTTCTTTTTTTAACCACATTTTCTGGCAACCCATTTATTACCTCAAAGGATAATGTATCTCTTGAATATGGTAAACTTGGATTTATTTCAGTCGATACTTTAATTTTTAAATTAGGATACATATCAGTCATTTGCTTAAATATTCCTCTTTCATCATTTGGAACAGGATCAAACAAACCTTTTGTACATTTATTACAAATTCCGTTTGGATTAGACTGATGGATATATAGTGTTCCCTTCATATCTTCTGGTTTAAGTCGTGCTTTTTTAACAGCATCCTCAAATTCAGCTATTATACCTTCTTCTGCATGATCCATGAACTGGGCATGTCCTCTTATTGCTCTATTATAAGGAGTTTTAATTTCACGACCAGGATATAGTTCATCCAAACTTGGTAAACCTGCTTCTTTTCAACTTTGGGAGAGCCACCCTCAAATACTATACCTTCTAAACCTTTTATATCTGTTTTTCCAATAGCAATTGTTTGAGTTTCAGGAACACCTAGTTTTTTTCCAATACTTTCCAAATCCTCTTTCCCAACGTTAATACCCGATTTACTTCCAGTTCTATTTACACCGTAACCACCATCACTCTTTACCGCAAACTTCTGTACGATATCCTTAATAGTCGTTTTATCAAAAGTGACATGCTTGTAGTTGTTTCCATACGCCGTGGCTAACTCTTCGACCTTGATACGAAGAGGTACTTCCACATTGCCGATTTGCCGGCCGAATGCTTTTGCGTACTGAACCTGCTTTTGCACAAATTCCTTGCTGTAAGGGACGAACTTTGTACCACTCGCTACTTTTTCCTAAGCAACCTCGCCTTGAAGTAAATCTGTATGATTTTAAGTCCTTACGGCCTATTATCGGAGGAGCCCGATATGGCGTAAGATAATACATTTTCATATTTCAACAATGAAAAGACAAAAGACCTTAACTTTTGAGTTAAGGTCATACAAAAGAACAAGCTCTTCTTGTCCTCCAATATTCATTCTTAAGGTATTCTTCTAAAATATTCTTATCATATTCAGATGCAGGTAAAAGACCCAAGCAGGTATATTCCCAAATACCCCTTCTTTCGTAATTATCTCCATCTGAAAGATTTTCATAACCATAGTCAACCATAAATTAGATTTTTATTAACAGGTATGTTTATTTAGTAGTATTCTTAGTTTTTTTATATTCTTCAATTATCGTGAAATCCCGTTTTCTATTCGCGTTTGGCATTATGCCTAATTTTTCATATTCCCAAATTACTTGTTGCTCATAGCTATCATCATTTTCTAAATTTCTATAATTATAATCAATATTAAATTTTCCATTTGATGTCAATTCTAATGTTAAATTAGTCCACTGTTCTTGTTTTTGATTTTTAAATTCATCCCATAATTCTCTTAGATATTCATATAATTGGTGTAATTGTCTATTAACTTCGTCCTCATTAACATTATCCATATCTTCAATATCTAAACTATAAATAGGTATTTCTTTATTATGAGGAAAATAGTAGAAATAGGTTCGATTACTCCACTCTGTTACTTCAGAATATAATAATACTTTATCCCAAGATTCAGGAATTATAAAATTTAATTGTCGTCCTACATTTTGATATAGTTGCTCCATTTTTTCTTTATTCATTTATTTACCTCCATATATGTTTTCCAAGACTTCCACAGCTTTTTTACCATCAATTTTATACTTTATTTCAAATCTACTTGGTCGTAAAGACTGCCCTTCATATATTGGTTTTATATCTACCGAAACTTGTTGACCTTCTCTTAAAGCTTTTGCCCAAGCATATTCAAGTTTTTTATAAGCACTTACATTAACATTACCATTCATCGCAACTATATTATCGATAAGAGGAGAACCGTTAAATTGAGTACCGATTAAATGTCCTCCATGATCCCCTTTAGTACTAGGAGCTATAATTCTCTCATCCCCTCCAGCAGCTAACTGGTGTTTGGTATCACGAACACCCATTTCCAACGTTAACTCTCCTGAAGCCTTCTCAATTCTTCCTAAATCGTCTGTTTGATATCTATATCCATTTGTTTCATATTTAACATTTGGCTTTAATTTAAACTCATCTAAAAAATGACTACCGTCTTTAATTATATCACCAACACTCTTACTACCTTTACCCGTACCCTTAGGAATACTCTCCCCTGAAACAGCCTCTACTTTGCTATCCTTCACCATAAATTTCTGATAGGCTTCCTTAATTGTCTGCTTTTCCATCATAACTTGGCGAATGGTTGGTCCTCCTGTGAGGGATACTTGATCCATACTTATCCGTTTAGGGATTTCTTTTTTACCGATTGCTTTACCTATATTTTTTAACGTGGTTTTTCCTGATCTCGCTATGTCTGTTATTGTAGCTTGAGCCTTCTTAACCTGCCTTTGCGCAAATTCCTTGCTGTAAGGGACGAACTTTGTACCACTCGCCACTTTATCAACGACCTTAGCCGCACCTGCCACACCGCCGATTCCAAGTGCCATCAACAGCCCGTTCTGGCGCTGTTCCTCGGTCAGTTGATGGCCGAACATGTCTTTGCCTGTGACTGCTTCGCCAAGGCCGTTGGCTGCGAGGAGTCCGTATATCCCGTATTCGGTTTTCTGGAGGAGGCTAAAGCCTTTTGTCGTTTTATAGGCATCGAGCGCGTGGTTCGCTGCGTTGAGTCCTTTGGCCGTTTTGTAGATGGCGCTGCCGCCCTTGATGGCCCGGCCGGCCCAGCCGACGACGGGGATGAATCCAGCGGCTGCCATGGCGCCGGCGGCGATTCGTTCGGCATCGGACAGCTTGCGGCCCGTTACTGGATCGACTCCTGTTGAGGCCCTGATTGAATCATAATATCCCGTGAATTCCCCTGTAAAGGTTTTTGTCGTATCCCAGGCTTTTTCGTACCATGGGCGGTTTTCGAGTTCTTCCATTTCTTGTTCGATTTTCAGGGCTTCGGCTTGCTGCTTTTTGAAGGTTTGATAGTCTTTCATCTGACCGGCGACTTCATCCTTCACTTGATAGACGTCACTATTTTTGAATGCCGTTTGGTTGAAGGTCATCGGCGAAACGTTGCCGTCCTGTTTGGTGGCATCAAGCAAGGCACGGAAAAGGCCAACGGCCACGTTCTCCTGCCCGATGGACACATCATATTCTTCGACCAATTGCCGGTCGACATTCTCGACCTTTGTCACGGTGTCATCCAGCCTGTGCCCGGCCAGCGTGATTTTTTCATTAAAGTCTTTTTGGTCGAACCTATCAAGAGGCAGAATATCGTCAATGCTGTCGAGGACCCTTTGGAGATCGTTTGCTTGTTGATCGACAAGCGACTTCGCTTGGTTGATGCCGTTCGAGACTTCGCCATCTAAAAAGGGAACCGCGACTACCGTATTTCCGGAGAGGTCCGCCTCTTCCAGGGTGGCCGGTATGCCTTCCAAAAAACTGATTTGGGTCGTGAATAGTTCCATCCAGGCATCCGCCACCTCGATTTGTGCTTCATAGAAGCTTTTGATGGCGGCAGCACCGGCTCCTTGAAACTCGTTATCCAGACCGACGATGCCCTGAAATTCTTTCTTCAGGGCTGTGACTTCCTTCTTTAGTTCTTCATATTGCTTAGCGCGCGACTTGGTTACGGCCGTCAATGTCTCGGCTTCATATATTTTCATCGCGTAGGATACCCATGTGAAGACGCTTGGGCGATGGCTTCATCCTGTTCTTTTAATAAGTCAATGTTGGCACGGGTATCTTCCACATTTTTCTGTACGATTTTGATATATTGCTCGAAGACCTTCTCCAGGTTCGTTTCCCGGTCGATCCATTTCGAGGTGAATTCCAATTTATTGTTACCTAACTCGCCTGCCGGCAAATTTCCAAGCGTGACTGTACCAAGTGCCGTCTTCACCTGATCGACTTGCTTCGTTACGGCAGGATGATTCAGTTTGATTGTCGTCATTAAAACAACCGCCTTTTTAAATCTGAAATTTTACTTTCCAGCTGCTCAAATGCCTCTTCGCCTTTGCTCAAAAGGGAATCGGCTTCATGGGCTATATTCCCCGCTATGCTCAGAAGCGTATTCTCGGCATTCAGCTTTGTAATCATTGCCTCGATTTTCCATTGGTAATCATCATAATCGTCATGAATGATACTGAACATCACATTATAGGCATCATGACGGGCATCCTGAAAATGATCCGAACGGTTCCCTGTCCAGCTGTCACCAAGCTCAGGGTCTTTTATTTTCCTAATCTCGTTCAGACACATGCTCTGTTCTTTTATAATATCGTTTTTCGCATTTTCTAATCGTTCAATTTTCACTTGTAAATCAGCTTTTTTACTGGAGATAGCAGAGTGTATATTACTCAGAATATCTGCATATACCATGAAACTCACCTCAGAAACAGTATAATTCTACACAAAATGTCATATTTTCCTATTTAATATTATAAGGATTATAGTCCAAGAGTTAAATAGGGAGAAATATGCTATTTTGTCAGTTGAAAGAGAAGATTGGCATAAAAAAGTTCCTACATACCATATTCTTTATACCCGTCATTTTACCAATTTTAAACAAGTTAACAGAATGTCATCTTATTAGATTCTCTATAAAAATTTCAATACTTTATTCAAATTGCCCTTGATTGTATCTGCGCAGCAAGCCATCCCGAACAAATTCCCTGCAAGAGGAAGATAAATGTGAACGCTCGGGATGTATCAAATCACCAAAAGGCAAATCACCGACAAATTTAACTTCCCCTTCAAAATCCTGTCCGGATTCAGCATCAAAACCGAGGACCTTCACAAAGCAAGTTTTGTGTCCGGTTTTCATAAAATCAATTACGGTTAACTCATGATTATGTATATCATTCATCCTTTTTTCCTCCAAACAGAAATCATGAAGTAAAGATATTTTTTACTAGCATTAAATAAAGGAACCGATTAAAACAATCATTGCTTAGATAGCTAAGGTGTTAAAACATTGGAAATAGGCATCCTACTTTCCATGATTCGCTTATACTTCATTTTTCTATGTACTTTGTTCAATCTACCCTTATTTAGCTGACGTGCATGTAATGACTTCTTCATTCATTTATGTTTTTTTCGTTTCCCAGCATGTTTATGATTTCACATTACTTCCATCGAAGGTCAGTCTGGCACCCCCCCACTTCTATATAGATTTATAACCTGCTATAATCTAAGGAATGGAGGTGTGAAAAATGAAAGAAATCATCCAGATATTAGCTGAAATCGTCAATAATCTTCACGATTTCATCCTATTCTTTGTGAGTGACACATTAAATTCAAATGCAACGGACAAAGATTTGCATTTTTGGATAATGGGAATCATCGGTATCATCATATTTTTGTTCGTGTTATTTTTATCTAATTTAATTTCCCGGATGCGTTTTGGGATAACGATACTCTCTTTCCTTTATACCTTTACAGTCATGGTTGTTTTAGTATTCGCCATTGAAATACAGCAAGCCCTTACCAGCAGGGGGAATATGGAGTTTCAAGATGCGGCGATAGGACTTTGGGGGTTCATCGTATTTTTCATGGTTTTTGCAGTACTATCATCCATTTTCCTTTTGGTGAAGAATTTTTTCAAGCAATCAAAATAAAGGTAACGATAGGTCACCTTGCTTAAAACATTCCAAATGGCCTTTAATAACTTGAAATTCGGATTTTTGTATTGGCGGGAATGATAAAATCTCTGTAGCATCAACTTAAACCGGAAGGAAGGTTACAGAGAAGAAAATTTGATTCGGGGTAAATAAGCATATTATCAATTACTTCGGATCACTTTCATTGAATAAATCAATGCTAAACAGATTGAAAGAATCGTCGTCATTAATACGTTGCTGGTCATTTCCAGATATATCAGGACTATTTTCCCTGCGACGGCGATTTACATCCCTTAATTCCGCTTCCAGAAATTCTGCTTGTTCGTGGGAAAGCTTGATCGTAATTTCATTATTTTGATCATCTGCCGCTTTCAAGAGGACATAACTATCCGCCGCATTACGTAAAGTCACATTGCTTACTGTTAAGTTCATGTTCGCGAGTTCATATCTTGCCTTCATAAAGTAAAAGGAACCTCCATCGGAAAATACCGGTTAAAATAATGTTTATTAAATATACTTTACTTCAAGATATCTAAATATACAAATTCTTTGTTTGAAAAAGCTTTGATACCTAATACGCCGCGTCTTGATACAGATACAGTTGAAGTATCTTCACCATTCAGAAGTTATGGAAACAATGGAGCAATTGGATGCGAATTCGTCCCTTTCTTAAATCTAAAACAGGTTCTCCATGAATGAATTCACATTGACTATAAACAAAGGGAACCCTTCACAAGCAGAAAGGTTCCCTTTGTTTATAGTTCTTTTTCAATCGCGCAAGTAATATGGTATGGACCCGTGCTTTCATTTGAAGTAATGACGGTTCTCAATCGATTTGCCGGATATACCGCAGAATTGAAACTTACACCCGGATCATATCCCATAAGATGATATTTGAAAATCCTGTCATTTTTTTTACGGATCCATATACCATACCCATAGTATTCCCCTTCTTCTCCAGTAGCAATATGGGCTTCCAATAAGAGAGTGGTATATGCTTGATTCAGTAACTGATTGGAAAATACCCCCTCCCAAAACCTGAACATATCTGATGCGGTAATATACGCCCCTCCATCCGCACCGCCTTTGATCGGAAGGGAATAAACATTTGTTCTCCATGCTCCATTTTCTTCGTCAATGTACCCTATTGCAGTATTTTTAGGAAGCCGGTCCATGGAAAAATAACCGGAATTTTTCATTTCACAAGGAAGAAAGATGTTCTTGTCGATATATTCGGAAAATTCAAGTCCAGTAAGTTCCTCAACAATCAATCCTAATAAAATATAGCCTGCATTATTGTAATGAAATCTTTCCCCGGGTTCAAACATCATCATATCGTCCTGAAACAATGGCAGGAAATCTTTTAATCTTTTTATATGGTACATCGGATTTTTCTGCCATAGCTCTTCAAAATCCTCCATCACATCTTCATCAAAGTAATCAGGAATGCCCGAAGTGTGTGTTAAGAGGTGATGAATGGTTACATTTTGATTAAAATTTGGAAACACAATCGGAAGACAGTCTTTAAGCTTAGAATCGAACCTAAGAGTCCCTTTTTGCATGATCTGGCAAATGGCTATCGCCGTAAACAGTTTACACCCGGAAGCAATTCCGAACTTTGTTTCGGTCGTATTCATGATTTCATCCGCTCGATTGGAATAGCCCTGTGCAGAGCTATGGACCAGGTCATCTCCCGCTTTCACACCGATTACACCCGAGAATTCAATTCCCTTGCATGTTTCTTCAATGATCCTGGATAAATCCATATGTTGAGTCGACATTTAGTTTTCCCCTTTGCCGGTAAAATTTCAATACTGATGTGTTGGCCAAGGTGCTCGTTATGTTCTTGCAAAAAAACCCGCATCTTATGTGATGCGGGAAAACTTATCAGCTTCTTTTATTTCCACCAAGTATCATAAACATTAATGGCTTCATTGCGTTTATGTTCGGTTTTAGTATACCAACCTTCGATGATTTCAGCAGCTTCCGTTCTTATTTCCTTGCCTTCAAGGTAATCATCAATTTCATCGTAGCTAACGCCTAAAGCCGCTTCATCAGGAAGTAACGGTTTGTCATCTTCCAAATCGGCCGTTGGTATTTTCGTATAAAGACGCTCAGGTGCACCGACGAATTTCAGGATTTCTTTTCCTTGCCTTTTATTTAATCGGTATAATGGAAGGATATCCGCTGCGCCGTCACCATGTTTCGTAAAGAATCCTGTGATCGCTTCTGCTGCATGGTCCGTACCAAGCACGACGCCCTTATAAAGTCCGGCTAAATCATATTGTACCTTCATTCGCTCACGTGCTTTAACATTTCCCCTTAAGAAATTCGATAGCTTTTCAGAAACTGCTTCTTCCACAGCTTTTACTGATGCATCCACCGCTTCCTTGATGTTGACTGTAACCGTTTGGCTTGGCTTGATGAATGTTAAAGCAAGCTGCCTGTCATCCTCATCAGCCTGTACTCCATATGGCAAGCTTACAGCAACAAACTTATAGTCGCTGCCATTCGTTTCTTCATTCAATTCATTTACAGCGGTTTGGGCAATATACCCCGCCAGTGTTGAATCTTGCCCTCCAGATATTCCAAGTACAAAGCTTTTCAGAAACGTATTTTTCTTCATATACCCTTTTAATAAATCAACACTTTTCCTAAATTCGACTTCAGGATCAATCGTTGGTTGGACAAGTAGTTTTTTTACGATTTCTTTTTGTAATGGACGCATTGGCAAAGCCCCGCTTTCTAATAAAATAGGATTGTCATTTCGTTAGCATTCTTTCTACATTGGCTTTAACTTCATCTATATTCCTCATTTTATTATCCCAACAATCCTGACTTAGATCTACCGGGTATTCTTCAGGATTAAGTGCACGCAGGTACTCCGGCCATAATACTTGGAGATTTTTTTGCGTGAATGACTTGATTTCATCTATGGTTGGCAATTCATAAATCAAACTTCCATCCTTGAAAATATCCACATGCAGATCAACCGCATCGAAATCCGTGACGAATTTACTTAGGAAGGTATGGACAGGATGAAACATTTTTAATTTCTCCTGTTCCTGCGGCTTCTCATATTCCATCGCCAAATAATCACCTTCAGCATGATGGTTCACTTTATTGATGATGCGATATACTCGTTTTAAGCCAGGTGTCGTAACCTTTTCAGGGTTAGAAGAAATTTTGATGGTATCTCTCATATTCCCATCTTCGCCCTCTATTGAAACCATTTTATAAACAGCACCGAGCGCTGGCTGGTCATAAGCCGTAATCAATTTGGTTCCGATGCCCCAAATGTCAATTCTTGCTCCTTGTTGTTTCAGGTTGATGATCGTATATTCATCCAAGTCATTCGAAGCGACAATCTTCGCATCATGGAACCCTGCAGCATCAAGCATACGCCGTGCTTCTTTTGATAAGTAAGCTAAATCACCGCTGTCAAGACGGACGCCAATGAAGTTGATTTTATCGCCCAGTTCCTTGGCAACACGGATTGCATTCGGGACGCCAGAACGCAATGTATCATAAGTATCAACCAAGAATACACAGTCTTTATGGGAAACAGCATATTTATGAAAAGCGGTATATTCATCTTTATAAGCTTGGATCATGGAATGTGCATGCGTCCCTGAAACCGGAATGCCGAACAGCTTTCCAGCACGTACATTACTAGTGGAATCAAAGCCAGCAATATAGGCCGCTCTCGCTCCCCAAATTGCAGCATCCATTTCTTGCGCCCGCCTTGAACCGAATTCAAGGGCTGATTCTTCACCGATTACCTGTTTGATGCGTGAAGCTTTTGTTGCCACGAGTGTGTGATAGTTCACAATGTTAAGCAGCGCAGTTTCTATGAGTTGAGCCTCACCAAGCGGTGCCTCCACGCGTAATATCGGTTCATTGCCGAAGACGAGCTCTCCCTCTTTCATGCAGCGAATCGCTCCCGTGAAACGAATGTTCTTCAAATAATTCAAAAATTCTTCATCATAGTGCAAATCATTTTTTAAATAGTCGATATCACTTTCCGAGAAGGAAAAGTTTTGAAGGTAATGGACAATTTTTTCAAGTCCCGCAAAAATCGCATATCCGCTATTAAATGGAAGCTTTCTGAAAAATATCTCGAAAACTGCCTTTCGGTTATGTGTTTTGTCCTGCCAATAAGTTTGTGCCATATTGATTTGGTAAAGGTCAGTGTGTAATGCGTAACTGTCGTCGTTGTACTTTTTTTCCATGGATAGTTCCTCCCAAAAGAGAAGCATTCGCTTCCCTTCTATTCTGTTGCTTGAATGGATATTAAAGAATGGTTGCTCCAAGAGATCCTTTAAAATGTCCAAGCGTCCAATGGTGACCGGCATCATTGAACGAGGCCACTGCATTTTCATATACAAAGAAATTATAGCCAGATTATAAGCGCCGATTGCCGTATGCAAAATGCATCAATATGAATAGATAGTATATCCAAAACCCGCTTTGTACCTGTCAGGGCAAGGTTTTTCTAAGCTCATTATACAATTTTACTTCATAAGTACAAAATGGTATACAAAAATGACCGCCTTTCGATGGTCAATAAGCTATATTTTTTCAACTCTTTCATGTCTCTTCACTACTTGTTTCATCATTTTTTCGCCTATTCCGCACACTTCGTATGGTAAGCCATTAACACTTCTTTTAGGTCAAAAACTTCTTCGATTAGTTGTTCTACAGTTAGGTTTTTAAGCTCTTTTACAGAAGTAAGGTTCTTTTTAACCCTTAAACCCTCATGAATTTCATTAATTTCTATAAGCAGAGTTTGATACCATTTCTCTAAGTATAACTTTCTGTCGCCAGTATACGAGCTCCTCGGTATCAATTGTAAAGTCGAGGCTATCCTCTGTAAAACTTCTTCCTTGCTAAGCTTTTTAGTGAGATATATCCCCTTCTGGGCTCTCCTAATAAACGTTCTTTTTGCACTGGCAGTATTTCGAGTTAAATCCGCATGGGATATTTGTTTCTTAGCCACTGATAACACCGCTCTTCACAAACTCATCCATTTGCTTTGCTGTTGGACTCGGTAACTTCCTATAATGCTTTTTTATGTATTTTTGCGCAGGTTTATATACCTCTTTTTCAACAGCTTTAGCTTCTTTTTCTGAAAGATGCTTAAACTTTCGGAATAGCTCATTAAACGTCTCTGGTTTTAAGTCTTTCTTAATATCGTCTATCCTTACGGGAAGCGTTCTTTTCTCTACTCTATCTTTGGTCTTCTTTAATAAAGTTTCTTGGTGATGAACAAAAACAACCCATCTAACAAGCTCCGCTTTATGTTCCAGTAACATGTCTTCATCAGGACTATACTTCTTACACTTGTAACACTTTAATGTGTGGTGAAAACAAGTTACCCTCTCATGAGCGTTGCAATTATGAGTTCTCATAGGGAATCCCTTTGGTTGCAATTGTTCTTCCTGAAGATCAACATCATTTATTTCCTGTAACAATTTGTCTATAAAGATTTTAGCGTTTTCTTCATCTTCCACCGCATCAATAACCATAGTAGCATTGTTGAAAAAACTCTCTTCGCTTAGCACCTATACGTCTTTTGTAAAAGAAGCAATGTCAATTACCAATTGTCTTTCCTTGATATGCTCAAGTAATAAGTTTGTGAGTTCCTGCTGCGAGAAGAAGTTAGGAATTAGTCGTCGTCTGACAGTTTTATTTTGAGATTGAAAATTGGTAACCTCTCTTTTTACTACATCACAAACGCATGCTTTTAGAGTGTTATCATACGATAAATCACCATGTATCTCGCTCTTTAACCATTCCTGTGCTTTGTTAAAATCCCAAAGGTAAAAGTCCTTAGGTACGTTTTCAGAGACAAAAAGAAGGTTTCGAGCCTCAGACCTTCTAAGTCCGAAGGACTTCAAGATGTAAAACAAAAATCTTGTTTGGATATCGCCTGAAGGAGTCAATGACATGAAATTGTTTATAACTTCTTCAGTCATCACTTCTTCCAATAAAGGCTGAATGTGGCCTGCTGAAGTATTTGGAATTTTAAAACCAGCTTCACTCAGTATGGCGTGTACATTGGTTACTATTACATACGTTTTTCTCCCTGTTGTACCTGTAGTGGTAGTCGTGAATGCTCTTTGCTTTACCGGAATAGACGTAAGGTCTATAGATTCGAATTCATGGGTTTCTTTTTTTAAAAAACCTAAATACTTACATGCTGTTTCTACAAAGCCCTTATAGTATTATGGGAAAAGGCTTCAAATCTGTCTTGAATCATTATTCCCTCGAAATTCAAACTTATAGAGGATACTTTACCGAAATGTTTTGCTCTTTCATGCAAAGGCCCCTGTTTCAGTAATGACCATTCAATTGCCCGGTTGGGTGTGGCACTTAAACTTTTTAATAAACGCAAGTACTAACAAAGGATTCAACAACTGTAAAGATATCTTCTTCTCACAAATCAATATTCCAAAACTCAAGGAAATCCAAAAACCTTCTCAGTTGATGTACTTGTCTTGAAACAGTATTTATAGGAGCGTCAGTGTACTTTTGTTTTAATAAGAAACAAGTGCTATTATAATGCAATTTATGAGAAGGATTGTAAATTTGTATAAATCTGGATGACGACTCTTAATCTGTCAGTACTATCCAATGTATTATCAACATTTCTCAAGTGATCGTAGTCACACTTACCACTCATAGCCATATACATCTCTCAAATTATCTATACCATACCATTATCTGTGAACTTAATTTCTTTGATATTATTCGCAATACTTTCCTATCCAATAAATAACCCATATCCGTTTTTAAAAGGTGAATTTCTAATGAACAGTTCAAATAACGCCTGTTTGTAGTGCATATTACCTTGCCAATATGTCTCAACCATTTTACTCGGCAAGCATCGGTGTACGAAGCTAAGCTATTATCTTAATAAGTTTTCCTCAATATTATTCAACCTCCTACGTTTATAAAAATGTATGTATCTGAAGAGAGACCCCTCCCTATTCAGGTATCAATTAAAATTTTAGTTCTTTAATTGCAGTTAGTATAATTGGGTATTTTGAAGCTAATTTTTTGTATTCATCATCTGTGACTTCTTCAAAACCTGTGATGGAAGATGTACAATCTTCTAACACATAAATTAAGTAATCCTTGTGATTTTTCATTTCAAACTCTTCCACAATCTGTTTGATAGTCTCAAGTACACAGTGAGACTTAGCCTCTCCGCCAATAACTATTGTTTTATAATTTTGCAATTGACTTAAAAGATTTTTGTCTGTTAAATCCGTTCTTGAATACTCAGGTTTTATTATTCCATACATTTCAGAAATAGGATTTAACCCTTTTGTCACGTAATGTACATCCTTCTCTTTATACAAAGAATAAGCAAATAACAAGTTAGATAATTGCGTTTCTATTGCTGCACCAAATGTACCTTGTAGGCAATGGTAACTCCAAATTATCAAGGATTTCTTTTCAGTTGCCTCTAGTCCACGAAGATACTCTAAACTTTCTTGTTCTTGGAAAATAGGTGCCCACTTACCTTCCAATACATCTTGATAAGTAATAACTGTAAATGGCTCAGGATACTGTCCTTTATCATTTACCCACCAAACAGGATGAAAGATTTGTTTCGGCTGATGTATATCCAAACTCATAAAAATATCATCTATAGCATCAACATTTTCATAAATGAACTTAGCAAAGTTTCTTACATCTTGATAAGAATTAGCAACAGCCAGATTTCCTTCTTCCAAGAAGTCATTTTGAAAGTCAATACCAATTACAGCCACTTCTTTATTACTTGTTGGATTAGAATTTAAGTTTTTTAAATTAGGCTTTTTTGTAGTCGCTTTCCCGACTAGATCAACATCAAATAATTCTTCAAATAAAATATTCATAATGGTCACTCTCTTCCTATAAATGCTTCATGTGTTCCTGTTCTTCCCGGCGTTTTCTTTGTAGACGATCAATGTCAATGCACTGGCTGTTCACTACAATCTTGACAGGGTTCCAACGAACAGACTGTAAACACCTGTTAAAACCTTTTTGTAATTCAATACTACTCTTTCTGGCTGACTTCCAGTAAGTCTGTGGCAGGAATCCGAAGCTATGCCAGAGAGTGGAGTGATCTATCCACTAATACATCACCGATTATAGGTCCATTCTGGGGAGAGTTGTGCTTTTGTCTTTTATCGATTTAACTTTTCAGGTTAAAATGCAATTTAAATTTCTGGCTGCCTACATCAGAAGTACTTCCAAACTTCTCTGAATGCCCACGTTAGATAACAATGCAACCATGTCTTCTGTAGGTGAGGATAATGTTACTGCTTGAAATGCAAGTGTAACTAGGTCTCCGTTGTGCTGATTATTTTCTTGATGGATAACATTGGTAGATGGCAATGAAGGAGATTGGGGGGGTACTTGTTTGAAACTCATGTAAGTTAAGTCATTTTCAGGGATACGCCATCCCTGTACATCGCTGTTCTTAAAAGCGTTAGGGAATGTTTACCAGACCTGAGCCAACGTTTAATGGTTTCCCCGCTTTTGCCAAGTCTAGAAGCGACTTGTGATACTGTTAATGTCTGATTATTTGTTTTTGGTTGTTCATTAATCGATCGTTTTGATAATTGGATATCCGCCGCTGGTATTTTCCATCCTTCTTTATCAGAATTGTTATGGGCATTTGGAAAAACATCGCCTTTACGCAACCACCTCCGAACAGTTTCTTCGCTCTTATTTATTAAAATGGCAACCTCCTTGACTGAATAATGTTTCAAAAATGCTCTTTTCGTAAAGATTGTTTTTTTAAAACGAAACGATTTAAGGTTGATTGGAGCGGAAGTGCGAGACTCCTGCGGGAGCAGCGGGACAGGTGAGACCCCGCAGGCGTTCATGCCGAGGAGGCTCACCGCCCGCCCCGCGGAAAGCGAGCATTGGAGGGGAAATCAACCACACCGCATTACTTGGTGAATAGCAACAAAGTATGCGAAAACAGCCTTCAAAAAACACCCTCCAAGAATAATTTGACTCATTTCCTCATTCCATTAGTTTTCAATACCTTCTGGAACCACCGTCTAAAACATTGAATCATAAATTTAATTATGGTGCAATTAAATTTCATAAAATTTCAGAGTATTTCAAAATATTCATCCCTTTTGATTTTTTCATATCAAAATAAAGTTTCCTTATTTATTTTTTGCTATTTTTATATAAAAAACAATATTAGATAGAAGTCTTTTATATCCTTTATTAAAAATCCTTGTACTTGTAACCTTTCTATATAATTACCAGTATAAAAAACAGTTTAATAATTTTGTTTTTAATTTTATGTGAATCGGTATGTCTCTGGTGTAGAATTTGATGAATTAACTAAATATACATCTGATTAATTGTACTTCTTTTTGTCGTGTCGCATTTTAATGTGACATTAATGAGTAAATTTTCTTATTGAACTCCCTCAGTATAATAGCCATATCTCTCGAATACTGCCTTATTCCCAGGATTTCATAACCCTTGAAAATACATTAAAGGTTAAAAGCAATGAGCTTAGATTATTATGAGTTCGTGGAGACATAGTTAAATTAAAGAGTAATTGATAACTCCATATTTATCATATAAAACACGAATCTACGCTCGACGAAAAATCGAGGCTGAGAGTGTTTTTGGTCACATCAAGGGCAATAGGTCGTTCCGTCGATTTTCGCTTCGGGGCTTAGGGAAAGTCCAAACGGAGTTTGGCATCGTAGGCCATGGTTCATAATCTACAGTAAGTAGCTGGCTTTCGCCAGCTACTTACTGTAATTATAAAACTAGAAAAACAGGTGAAGAAAAACGATTCGTTTTTCTTCACCTGTTTTATTTTAGGGACTTATTAGACAGCCCCTTTTCTCAATATTAGTATTCTCATTCATAAAAGCACAATTTATAGAAAGCTCGGGTAGAATATTGCAATCAAGGTTTAACTAATAAAACAGTAAAATGAGTAGGTGAAAAAAGTACGGATGTTAAATCTATCCATTTTTTGTATGATATCCAAAATCTATTTGTCAGTTATAGTCTTGATATTTCCCTCGTTTTGTATAGTAGCATGAATGGTAAGCTTCATTTCTAGATTGGGATAATACTTCTTTCGCCAGTCCTTCAATTCCTCATAAGGAATTTTATTTCTATAGTATTGTCCCAAACCGAAGACATCTGTTTCTTGCTTTTGAAATCGTTCCAGCATTTCATCAAAACGATTTGCCATTACCTTTTCCAGCTCTTTTTTAATTATTGCATTGGAAACTTTTCCTCTTCTCTCTTGAATAACTACATTTAAACGAATCGTTGAGAACATATATGGAATATGATTTCTTAGTTCACCTTTATGAAAACCTGTATTTCCAACAATCATGATGGTTGCATGTTCCATTACTTCTACCCTTCCCTTCATACTGTTCCCATGAAAGGCATTAAAAAGGAGGGTTTCTTTAGGATCCATTTTAGAAACTATTTTTCCTCTTTTCATCACTGCAGTACCTGTATAAGTAACTGCAGTGTTTTCCCCTGATTTGACCATAGGAATTGCTACATTTTGAGTGTAGGAATTAAGGGCTCGATAAACATGCCATAGACGTGTTAAAGATATTTGTGGGGTCCAACCTGCATATTTCTCAAAAAAGTCATAAAGATTTATCCCTTTTTCTAGATTCTTTTTGAGTGCTAAAAAAAAAGTATCTATATTTTCATCACATATTGCGATTAATGTTTTTGAAGATATTTCACGAATTCTCATAAACGTGTTAATCGGTTCTTCCATCCCGCCTTCTTCTACTAATTTTCGATCAAATATGACTATCCTTATGTGCAATAAGTCTACACTGCTTTCCATATTAGTTCTAATATCCTCTACAGCTTTTAAAATGGTTAACCCTGTTCCTTTGACAATTGTCTGTTTTTGAACACCCTCTGAAGAAATAGGAATTTGAAGTAAGACTTTGAATTTTTCTCCCTCTTTTGTAATTCCCATTGCAATAGGAAAGGCTCGATGGTTAATGTCTTTAATATCCCAGCAACCACTTAATGGCATCAATATACATAGACTAAGTACTAGTTTAAAACAAATCATAATTCTTCTCATGATAGTCTTTTTCTCCTTACACCGATCAGAAATATAATTAAAGGGAGTACGATTAAAATATAAAATCGGAAAGAAGTATTCCACCATAGCAACTTCTCAGTCTCATGCCAACTAGGAATACATAAGCTAATGATAAGAACGCTAACAGATAAGGCTACAATATGATATTTTTGCTTTAATCCCGGGAAATATTGACTCATTATTATAGAGGACTGCCATAAAAGTAAGGAAGTAAGCAACATGATAAAGGTAACTAGGCTTAACGCAAAAAACAAGGTTGCCCTGTCAAACACAAGCCATTGAAGCTGAACTGTATCCAATGTGGTTATAAAGGGAAAAAGCAGCGTACTAGCCGTTTCATTTCCAAAGGTTAAAAGAGGTAAATAAACGGATAAGAAAAAAAATGGGATAAGCAAAAAGACGGCAAACATGATTTTTTTAGAGTTATACGATATTTTTTCAGGAATAAAACCTAAAAATGAAAAAACAATGGCGAAAGAAAAAAAACTTGTATAAAAGGGAGGTTCTCGAAAAAAATTAAAGTCGGTATCCATAATCGGAAAGGCATTATGCAAATCAACGTCTTGAAAGCAAATCAAAAGCATAAGTAAGATTAACGGGAAAAAGATACAGAATATTAATAAGGCTGTACGTAAGATGGTTTCGATTCCTTTTACGGCGATATAAGTTGAAATAAGAATCATTAATGTAATAATTGCCCATGTAGGAGTATTCGCTAAAAAGATAATGTTGGTCACTTCTGCATAGGCGCTAACAAGTTCAATAGTAGTTATGACTAAGTAAAGAAGAACAGGAAAAAGTAATGTGAAAGAAAAAGCTTTACCTAAGGTCTTTAAAATACCGATAATATCCTGTTTTGGAAAATAAGATAGACCCTTTAGGTAAAGCCATAAAAATAGAATAAATATGAGACATTGAATTAAAATCGGTTCCCAGTGACCTTTTTGTGTGCTGGCAATTATTCTTTCCGGATAAATGAAAAAAATAAGACCAAAATGAGACATTAACCCCATGCATATAACCTGAAGGCTTTTATCCAAGTCCCCCCCTCCCCTTAGTTAAACTAGTGTATGGAATTCCAAATATCTCTCGACTTGCAAAGTAAGCGCTTATGAATACCAGAGCGGATAATATGCCCAACACGCCAAAGATTGAAGCAAAAATAATAACGACATATTTAAGTAAGCGCAGGATTAACGCATTTTGAAACCCTACAACGCTTGAATTCGCAATCGAGGTTGCTGCTACAATGATAATTAAAAGGTTGCTAACCAGCTTTGCGTCTACTACTGCTTGTCCAATGACAATTCCCCCTACCATTGTTATCGTTGGACCGATAATGAGAGGGAGCCTTATACTCGCTTCAATAATTAACTCTAAAATAAGGAGCATAATTGTAATTTCAACAAAAGGGGGATAGGGTATTCCCTCTCTGCTCTGAGCAATCGATAAAGCCAGTTCAATTTTTAATATCTCAGGATTTACAGCAACAAGGGCCACATAGAGAGCTGGAAATATAAGGGTAATCAAAGCGCCAAGAACACGTAAAAATCGCATGGCGCTCATGATTGGGTAAGCATAGTTACGGTCATTCGCCTGGGCGAACATATCCCATAATAAATGTGGCAAGATAAGCGCAAAGGGAAAACCGTCAACGAATATAATGACCCTTCCTTTGTTTAAACCATCTACTGCTTCCAATGGCATTTCTGTGTTATTAAACTGAGGGATAACCTCCCATTTCCGCACACCCATAAAACGACAAAGATGCTGAAGATAGAGAATATTTGTGTGTTGATTCATTTCAATATGTGAAATGATCTTTTTGATCATGCTTTTATCTGCTCGGTCATTCAAATAAACTATTGATAAACTCTTTTTTTGATCACTTCCTACCGTATAGGTTTTAACTGAGAGCTGAGCAGAGGAAACTTTTTTTCTAACTATTCCTATATTTGTTGACATATCTTCAATAAAAGAATCTAAAGGACCTTGTAATACGTTTTCATTAGAAGGCGGTTCAATTGACCGAGTCAATTCTTTGGGAAGTGGTTCAAATTGCAACATTATATTTTTTTCTTTTGAATAAACAATGAGTTTACCCTGAAGAATAGACTCTATTGCTTCATCACTATTTATTTCAACACCTTTTCTGTTGAAAAGAGTTCTTTTTACTTTTAGTGAATGAATCACTTCACTGTTATTCATATCTTTTTTTAATATTTCTTTTGTTTTTATAACGTTAACTATTGAATGTAAACCAAGTAAAAGGACTGCTTCACCATCCAAAATAAACGGTTCTATAAAAAAGTCTTCTGCATCTTTAAAAGCCTCATTTATTTCTACTATTATTGAGTTCGTGATTTCTCATCCCCTTTCAAATTTTATTATTCCTTATTTCATTTTCTCCCGTTGCTTGTGATTTATACAAATACCAAACTAGGTAAAATATGACGTCTGAGATATGTTTTTTATGCCACAACCACATATTCGCATATGCACATTGCATTAGAAATATTTCATTCCGAAAAGATGTGGTATCGCTTCGGGGCATTTTTTTAGTTAAGCTTTGGAACGAGAAATCATCACCTTCAATTCCTCCGACAATCTGGTCAAGGAAATTGTTGCATTTGGAACCTCCTCAATTGAGGCCAATTGATGCTTATTAGAAGATGCAGGTCACTTAATTGTGATTTGTAATCATAAAGGAGAATTATTATATCTAGATGGAAATGCCTCTCTCAAAAAGAAAGCCGAAAATACAAAACTTTTCCAGCAGGGACTTCATGGTCAGAGTGCTATGTAGGGACAAATGCACGGGCATTTCTTTGGCTACAGGAGTCCCCATGCAAGTCTTCGGGGGAGAACATTTTTGCCAACCTGTTCACAATTGGGTATGCTCAGCCTCGCTGATTAAAGATCCTGCAACACAAAAAGTTCTTGGAGCGGTCAACTTAACGGGTATTTGGGACGTGGTACATCTCCCCTCTCTTTCCGCTGTTGTTTCTATCACTCAAACAATCGAAGAAAAGTTCCAAAGCCAGCTCAAATTTGAGCACTTTTTGCTACTTGAACATTATATTGAAACAACTCGTAAAAACCACATTAAAATAGTAGTTGTGCTCGATTTTGGACATCAAGTCATTAAAGCATCCACCCAATGGTATGACAAAGGTTGGATTTATTACAATAACCGATTAATAAATTCATTATCAGATTGCAGTGGCTCAGAAGGCACGAAAGACGGCTTGATTTTTGAGTCAGTCCCTTTCTATCATCAAGGATTCCCTATTGGTTTTATGATACATGCGATTTCAAAAGTCAAACCTTTAAATAAAACGGGGTTTAGTACAAAGTACTCCTTCACAAATATGATTGGGAAATCTTCGGAATTCCAATCTGTTATCAATGAGGCGCATACAATGGCCAATCTGATTTACCCGTTTTAATTGAGGGTGAGAGCGCGGTACTGGCAAAGAGTGATTCGCCCAATCCATACACGCTTTTAGCCATCGATCTGAAGCTGCTTTTGTAGATGTTAATTGCGGGGAAATTCCACCCTCAGAGTAGACACTCCTTCATTAAGCTAACCGTACACCAATGGGGAATTGCAACAATGCCGGATGCATGCGAAAAAGCCAAGGTCAGCGACTATACAAAAATCGCTAACCTTGGCTTTTAATAACTGATTAATATATGTTTTGGCTTTTCTCTACCTTCCGCTTACACAACTTTTGATGAAAGATTTAAAGGACACCTGATCTTTTCAGTCTTTTTTTTATTAAAAATGACCATACTGAGGATAAAAACATAGAGGATGTTATAAAATGCTGACACAGGAACAAGTGATGCAAGTTTTAAGTGATGTGCAGGATCCAGAACTTCATAGAAGCCTAGTTGAGTTAAAAATGGTTAGAAACGTAAAAATAGAAGAATCAGATATTAGTGTTGAGGTTGCATTAACCATTAAGGGCTGTCCCTTAAAAGCAAAGATAAAAGAAGATGTTCAAAGTGCTCTTCAAGGCATTGGTGCTTTAAATGTATATGTAAGCTTTGTGGTCATGAGTCCTGAAGAAAGAGATTCATTAATTCAAGTATTAAAGAAGAATTCAACAACGGAAAGCGGGATGCCGTCGTTGCTGCGCCATGATTCGGGGGTACGCTTTATCGCGATAACCAGCGGCAAAGGCGGCGTAGGGAAATCGACCGTTACCATCAACCTTGCTGCTGCTCTAGCCCGAATGGGGAAAAAGGTAGGAATTTTGGACGCGGATATCTATGGATTCAGCATCCCGTCCTTGATGCAGATTAATGAAAAGCCGACTATGATCGGCAAAACTGCAATACCAATTCTCAGTCATGATGTGAAGGTAATGAGCATGGGTTTTTTTGCTGAGGATAATAACCCGGTTATGTGGCGGGGGCCGATGCTGAATAAATGGATTCAAAACTTCCTTGCCAATACCTATTGGGGCGAACTGGATTATCTGCTTCTCGACCTGCCTCCAGGTACAGGAGATGTGGCAATTGATGTGGCTGCCATGATCCCGCAGGCAAAGGAAGTGATCGTGACTACTCCTCATAATGTAGCGTCGCATGTTGCCTCAAGAGCTGGGGTCATGGCGCGTCATACGAAACATGACATATTAGGCGTAATTGAAAATATGGCCTATTATGAAGAAAGCGATGGCACACGGAATTACCTTTTTGGAAGAGGCGGCGGAGAACGCCTGGCTGAAAGGCTTCAAACAGATGTAATCGCACAAGTCCCCTTTGTTACTCCTGTACAAGCAGCAGGCTCTTCTGTATATGACGAAGACTCACTGGTAGGTGAGCTATTCCGATCGCTGGCAGAAGATGTGTTATATAAGGATGCTCAATAAAAATGGAAGGCGATATAGATTTTTATATCGCTTTTTTTATGAAGGTTCTGGTTTCTTGGGGTATGGAATGGAACGTAAAGTTAAACCCGGTAAGTCTAAGCTTAACAGTAGCCATACTGCAATTTTAGGTGGCTACTACACCTCTTAATATCGCAATCCGCGTTGGTTTATGCTGACTGTCACAGCTTCAAGTACTCTTGCTCATATGCGGATGACTGGCTATTTGATTTACCTCACAGCTTTATACAGCCAAACAGGCAGCTGCACTTACTGCCTTGCGATAAAAAAAGGGAATTCCATAATCGGATTCCCTTTTCTCACGTCTTCTTTTAATTATCAAAATAGTTGAACGCTCGGTCGTTCTGACAGTTTTCACAGACATAAAGAATTCTGGTTCGTTCTGATTCGGTTTCTTCTGTTTCCATTTCCTGCTCACTGCCGCATAATTCACAAATCTGCATAATTTTCCTCCTCTTAATGAGGTGAATTTTGGTTTTCCGTTTTTATATCGTAGCCTGAGTCTCTGATGGCCTGTTGAAAATCCTGGAATGAAGCGGCATTTTTATCAAAGTCAATACTTGCTTCTCCGCTTTCTTTATTTACATCTGCCCGGAGAATGCCCCATACACCGTTTAATGACCGAATGATTTCGTCGGAATCTTTTTCCGATAGCGGTCCATGAATCTTGATAACAACTTGTTCTTCCATTACCCTTGTCCTCCTTCTGGATGAAGTTCCTGTGAAGGATGCTGTGTAAATGATTCACCCATGCCATGCAGGAATTCAACCATGGTTGTCATCGCCGCTTTGATTTCTGGGTCTCTCAAGCTTTTACCTAATTTCCATAAGCTATGTTTTTCATGGTTTTTGATGCTTTCGCCCATATGGTCAAGACCTTTTGTAACACCGCCCAGCATAGATTGTAACTGGTCAGGCTTTAAGGTGCCCATGAAATTGAAAAGATAAATGGCATTTTTGATGGTGTTATGCATACCAGGCTGGTTAACTTGCTGCATGGCTATAACGCCGACGTCTGTACGATTTTCCAAAATGGCATGAAGCGCATCGAGAATCCCAATTTCCTGTAGATTCTTTAATATGGCGAGTGCAGAAAGAATCCCTTCTTTGTTATCATTAAGAGCTTTTAATATTTCTCCGATTGACTGAGCTTGTTCTTCCATCGGATTTGGAACCTGTTTATTAATTTGCCTGATCGCTTTCGCCATATGCTTCCCCTCCATTTCCAAATAACTCTTCTATCGCTTGAAAATCGTCACGCTGCCACTTTTCCTCAACCCGAACGCTGATCTGCGGATTCCTGTTACCGAACCGGTGGTTATGCTTAGGCAATGGCGGTTCACCTGTTGCTTCTAAAATCTCCATTTTAACACCGATTTCCTTATATGCAGGAGTATGTGTAACTAGATCATGATAGCTACTTGTCAGGTAATTGACAGCTTCATCGTCCTTAAAGCTGTTCATCGTGAGATAAATTTCCTTGCCTTTAACCCGGTCCGTAACAAGCGTCCTTACTTTAACCTGTCCATATGGTGAACTTAATCTAACTAATGTACCGTCACTGAGATTGCGTTCCTCCGCCAATTCGTGCGATACCTCCAGCCATGTGCCAGGTACCTTATGGATAAGTCCTTCTGTCCGGTACGTCATATTTCCTTCATGGAAGTGCTCAAGCAAACGTCCATTGTTTAAATGGAGATCATATTCTTCTCCTGCCATATATGGAGGAGTCCAATCAACAGCAAACAGCCTTGCCTTTCCATCCGCAAAGGCAAATTTGTCTTCATATAATAGAGGTGTATCCGTTCCATCTTTGTGAACCGGCCAAACTTGGCTGTTAAAGCCTTCAAGCCGGTCATAGCTCACACCTGCAAATAGGACAGCAAGACTGGCTGCTTCATCCATAATTTCACTTGGGTGCGAATAATCCCAATTGGCACCCATCCGGTTCGCTATTTCCTGGAAGATCTGCCAATCCGGTTTCGAATCGCCCAGCGGATCAAACACCTTATAGAACCTTTGAATGCGCCTTTCCGTATTTACAAATGTCCCATCTTTTTCAAGTGAAGGTGATGCCGGTAAAACAACATCGGCAAATTGTGCCGTTTTCGAGAAGAAAATATCCTGTACGACAAAGAAGTCCAATTTTTCAAATGCACTCTGAACATGGTTCGAGTTTGCATCCACAAGCCCCATTTCTTCTCCAAATAGATACAGGGATTTTAATTTTCCTTTGTGGATTGCCTCTACCATGTGGTGGTTGTCCATTCCAGGATCTTTTGGAATTTCAACGCCCCATGCTTTTTCATACTTTTCTCTAACCTCTGCATTTCCGACTGGCTCATACCCAGGAAACCATGATGGCATTGTACCGAAATCACAGGCTCCCTGTACGTTATTGTGGCCTCTTAAGGGATAGGCACCTGTACTTGGACGGCCATAATTCCCCGTAATCAGCAATAAATTTGAAATGGCAGTGCTTGCGTCTGTTGCGCCGGAATGCTGGGTAATTCCCATGGCCCAAAGGATACAGACTGAATTAACTTCATGAATCATTGTAGCTGCCTTGATTATTTCTTCCTGCGAAAGTCCGGTCATCTCTTCTGCATAGCTTAAGGTGAATTTATCCAGTGTTTTAATATATCCTTCTACGCCTGATACACGATTTTTCAGAAATTCTTTATCATGCCAACCTTGATCAATAATGTACTTCGTTACGGCAGAAATCCAGATTAAATCAGAACTAGGCTTAGGATGCAAGAGGAAATCCGCACGTTGTGCTAGCTCATGCTCTCTTATATCAGCTACTAATAATTTTTGTCCATATAGCTTATGAGCCCGTTTTATACGTGTAGCGAGGACAGGGTGAGATTCTGCTGGATTTGCACCAATTACAATAACCAAGTCTGTAGTTTCAATATCCTGGATAGTTCCAGAATCGCCCCCCAATCCTACTGTCCTTAAGAGTCCTGCAGTAGCCGGAGATTGGCAGTATCTAGAGCAGTTGTCGATATTGTTTGTCCCGATAACTGCACGTGCAAATTTTTGCGCCACGAAGTTTTCTTCATTGGAGCACTTGGAAGAAGCGATCACTCCAATGGATTCCGGGCCATACTCTTCCTTTATTTCCGTAAGCTTACTTGAAATCAGATCTAACGCTTCATCCCAGGTCGCTTCTTCAAACTCTCCGTTTTTACGAATCAAAGGCTTGGTTAAGCGCTGGTCACTGTTAACAAAATCCCAGCCCCATTTTCCTTTTACACAGGTGGAAATACCGTTAACGGGAGCTTCATGGGTAGGCTGAATTTTTAAAATCTGCCTGTCCTTTGTCCATACTTCAAAGCTGCAGCCTACACCGCAGTATGTACAAACCGTCTTAGTCCTCTTAATCCGTGCTTTCCTCATGGCGGCTTCTACTTCTGATATCGCAAATATTTCTTTATATCCAGGCTCCACTTCTTTAATTAAATCAACCATAGGCTCTAAAATTGGAGCCGGCAGGTTTGTTAAGAATCCTGCTTCACCGAGCATGGATGTCTCCATTAAAGCATTACATGGACACACATTCACACAGTGTCCACAAGATACACAAGAAGACTCATCAATTGGAACATCATTATCCCAGATAACCCTTGGTCTTTCTCTTCCCCAATCAATCGTTAAGGTTTCATTGACCTGTAAATCCTGACAGGCCTCAACACACCGGCCGCACAAAATACACTGATCTGGTTCATACCTATAGAAAGGATGGGAATTATCCGGAGGGTAGGGTTTTTCTCTAAATTCATATTTCTGATGCTCAATCTCTAAGTATTCAGCAGTATTATGGACAGTACAATTGCCGTTATTATTATCACAAACAGTACAATACAGTTCATGATTTTCTAGGATCCGTGACATCGCTTCATACTGGGCATCCTTAACAGACTTTGACATTGTATCAACCGTCAAACCTGGAACAGCCTTTGTCGAGCAAGCACGGACTAATTCCCCGCTCACCTGCACAAAACATGTATCACAGGTCTGGATTGTCCCCAGATCGGGATGATAACAAATGCTTGGAATGTACAATTCATGACTTTGGGCGACTTGCAATATCGTTTGTCCTGGCTGTGCTGTTAATTCCTTTTCGTTGATTCGGATGGTAAAAGAATGGTCAGACATTTGATTCCTCCTATCTTGCTGCCGTTAAGCTGAATTATTTTATAAATTAAGCCATACACCAGCAAATGCTGTTGATTCATCCTAGTATTCCCAAAAAGGATATGAATAAAATAAAATATGTTTTTACAGCCCTTAAAAATTATTCTAAAGCCTCTGTGTATTAATCCTTTCTTTTTTGGCAAATTTATAGGAGATGATTTGTTGAAAGCGAATCGAGTCTACATATATAAAGAAATTTAACTGAAGGCAGGCGAACCGAAGCTATGGAAAAAGAAATTCTTTTGCAACTAGTTCAATCAATGATCATGTCCTCATCAAAGAAACCAAAATACATGAGCATCTCTACGGTGAAAGTTGCAGACCTCCTAGAAACCTCCATCTCCCATATCGAAAAAGGATTGCAGGAACTTGTACAAGAAGGACGCCTCCGACAATCAAAACTGGAACAGCCGCCGCACAGCACTATTTACATGCTGCCTTAATAGTGGACCGTCCCCACTTCCCGAATTATTTCCCAGAGTAAAGTTTTTTTCAGTAAAAGGACCTATCTTGATGGGGTCCTTCTTGTATCTTTAACAATAACCGGATTACCTTAAGCTAGTCCGTTAACTTTCAAGTCGTCTGTCAGAAAACCTAAACCAATCTACAAATTGAAGGTAATGAGGATTTTGAAAGAGTTAAGAATAAGCAAAGAAGCAAAGAGTTTGAGGAGTTTGTAAGAAGTTTTACTGATACTCTTAATTATTTGATGTTAGATGCATATACATTGGAAGTAGAAAACTATTCATCATCAGCTCTTTAACTGAAAGTGAACGCCAAAAAGCTTTAGACCGTGACGCCACTTTTTATGATCTGTTTTTTTCTAATACTTGGGGATGGGAGTGGTTAAGTGAACCGTCATATAAAAGATTCATTGGACAGACCACTAAGGGATTTAAGGATTTCCGTCATTGATCGGTGTAACTTTCGCTGCCAGTATTGTATGCCTGCTGAAATTTTTCATGATAATTTTCAATTTTTGCCTAAAAGTGAGCTCTTGTCATTTAAGGAAATCTTAAGGCTTTCTAAAATATTTGCAAGCTTGGGAGTTATAAAACTAAGATTGACAGGCGGGGAACCTTTACTGCGGAAAGACCTTACAACTCTTATTTCAAAGCTCGTCAAAATTGAAGGTATAGAAGATATCGGTTTGACTACAAATGGTGTTTTTCTGAAAAAACAAGCCAGGAATTTGAAATCAGCGGGATTAAAGAGGGTGAATATCAGTTTAGATAGCCTTGATGATGAACTTTTTAAGCAGATGAACGGCAGGGGTATCGGGATAAAGCCTGTCATGGAAGGTATAGCTGCTGCTAAAGAAGCAGGCCTTGGAATTAAAGTGAATATGGTAGTGAAAAAAGAAACCAATCAATCCCAAATCCTTCCGATGGCACGGTTTTGTAAAGAAGAGGGCATTCAATTACGCTATATAGAATTCATGGATGTCGGACATACAAATGGCTGGCAGATGAAGAATGTACTTACAAAAAAAGAGTTACTCGAGATTCTCCAAGCAAAATTCGATCTTGAACCTGTTGAAGAAGATTATTTTGGAGAAGTGGCAAAACGCTTCCGGTATAAGGGAACTACAACCGAATTGGGGTTTATAACATCCATGTCTGAGTCTTTTTGTTCCAGTTGCACTCGTGCCCGTCTTTCTGCTAACGGAAGTTTGTATACATGCCTTTTTAATGGAAAGGGGCATGACTTAAAGACATTGCTCCGTTCCAAGATTTCAGATGAAGAATTGACTTGCTTCATCATTTCACTTTGGAACCAGAGGGACGACCGCTATTCGGATGATCGGTCAGCGGGAACAGTGAAAAAACAGGAAAAAATTGAAATGTCATTCATAGGCGGGTGACAAACAGAAAGTTCTCATCAATCATAAAGGGGGATGGCAACATTTCCATCCCTAATCAAAATACGATTATAGAGGGCTTATTTGTTTTCATACATAAAAGAGCGGCTAGTCAACTCCTGGTATTGAAGTAAAGAATCGTTACTTTAAGTGCAATTTATCATGATATGATCTTCTAATTCCTTTTTATTATTAGACTAATCCAGTTAAGCTATAGACTAGAATAATTACAAATGTTGCTAGTGTCTTAAAAATTGTAATCACAAAAATATCTCCATGAATCCATACGTCCTGAAGCCATCGCTATAAAAAGCCACCATTAATTGGCAGCTTAATCTATAATGTATCCCTTTTGGGAATAAAGTATGGATATTAAATGTAGAACGTATTCAGTATGTTTTAATAGATTTAGAGTCCGGATAATTATTGTGGACATAATATGTTAGGGGTTCACTAACAAATTTTGGAGATAGCATCCGTCATTTTCCATGCTTAAAGGGTGAGCAAGAACAATATAATGTGACGTTCCCGCAGGTCAATGAACCCCCGTCCGCCACGAAGTCATACGTATAATCTATAGTGATCAATGCCTTTTTCCCCATATCACCCATTCCCCCTCAATAGTAAATAGAGTCCATGACAACCTCTGCATTAAATCGGTAAAGCTGTGAAGGCCGATACGAATTCCGTTTCGTTTTCTTCTGCATTCCCTTTTCATCCAACACTTTCTCCAAAAACGGGAGCTTCGGGGCTTTTGCATAAAAGAGTGAGTCTGCACTGATTTTTGCATCATCTCTGGCTGTCAGCAAAACCCGTTGCAGCTCAGAAAGCGTAAATTCATCCGGCAGGAATTTTTGGGCTATCGTCGTTTGCACCATTTCTTTTTTCATTAAATTCATCGCATCGTTAATAATTGTATAATGATCGAATGCAAGATCTAATTGTAAGGCTTCCTGAATCGTGAACAATTCAACCTCGGCTGCGTCGTCATTCGCTTTTCTTTGATGAAGAAACTCTTGCTGGACAATGGCATAAAAAGCATTGGAAATGATCCAGCCCCTGGGATCGCGTCCTGGCCGGTCATAAACCCCAAAATGCTTGACATGGAATCCAGCTACGCCCGTTTCTTCTTTCAATTCCCGTTTGGCTGCTTCATAGGCAGTCTCTCCAGCATTGACAAAGCCTCCGGGCAATGCCCATTTATCTCCTTCAACATTGGGGCTTCCTTCCTTATCTTTTGTGGCACGTTTGATTAATAATAGCTTCAAAAACATTTCAGGCGGGGCTTTCTCTGCCGTTTTCTTCGTAGTAATCGTAAAGATCGCAATATCTGCTGTGTATCCATCTGGTGTAATATATTTCTTTTTTTCCTGCTGAGCCATGGGCAACTCTCACTTTCTTTCACTAAGTATGGAATTCAAGTAATTAGTAAATCATTAATTACTAATTATAGTACTCTTCCTTATGTGATTTAGCAACTCTAAATCAGAAAAATTTTCTAATTATTTAAATAATCATTTATTTTATCACATGAAAACAAGCCCAGTCATGATGACCGGGCTTGTTTATTGAATTCTTTAAACGGGATAGACCCCATGTTTACGATCGGTAAAAGTCAATTGCTTACTGCTATACGCTTCAAAGCGGGCGCTCAATTCATCACGCAGGTCATTTGGCTGGATGATGCCATCAACAATCATCTCGGAAGCTAAGCGGTAAATATCGATGTCTTCATTATACTCATTGCGCTTCTGTTCGATGAATTTAGGGCGCTCTTCTGGTTCCATTGCATTGATTTTATTGGCATAGACGGCATTGACCGCAGCTTCTGCCCCCATGACCGCTATCAATGCCGTCGGTAAGGCAAGAACGCAGTCCGGTTCAAAAGCTGGACCGGCCATCGCGTATAGTCCAGCACCATAAGCCTTACGGACAATGACAGAAATCTTGGGAACCGTGGCTTCACTCATGGCCGAAATCATTTTCGCACCATGGCGAATGATTCCTGCCCGTTCGACCTTCGTCCCAATCATGAATCCTGGAATATCCACCAGGAACAACAACGGTATATGGAAAGCATCACATAAATTGATGAACTTGGCTGCCTTATCAGCTGAATCATGGAACAGGACGCCGCCTTTGACACGCGGCTGATTGGCTATGATCCCTATCGTTTGTCCATTTAGCCTTGCAAGCCCAGTGATTAATTCAGGGGCAAATAGCTTCTTTATTTCACAGAACGATTGCCTGTCTATAATCCTATCGATCAGGTCATACATATTGAAGGCTGCATTCTGATTTTTAGGAATCAGGTCTTCCAACGTTTTTTCGAAATCTGCAGGCAGCTCAGGTTTTACGCTTTTCGGCCTTTCTTGATAATTTCCTGGAAAATAGCTTAAGTACCTGCGCGCAAACGCGATCGATTCTTCTTCTGACTTGACAAGCACATCCCCGCATCCTGAAACGGAACAATGCATTTTCGCCCCGCCCATTTCCTCTTCACTCACCTTTTCTCCAATAACCATTTCTGCCATTCTCGGTGAACCTAAATACATGGATGCATTGCCATCAACCATTACGACGATATCACAAAAAGCTGGGATATATGCCCCGCCCGCGGCAGACGGACCGAACAATAGACAAATTTGCGGGACTTTTCCTGATAACTTTACTTGGTTGTAAAAGATGCGTCCCGCTCCGCGGCGTCCCGGAAACATTTCTACTTGATCTGTAATTCGTGCCCCGGCAGAATCGACTAAATAAAGAAGGGGCAGCTGTAACTTCTCAGCTGTTTCCTGAATGCGAATGATTTTCTCGACGGTTCTTGCTCCCCAGGAACCAGCTTTAACAGTCGAATCATTGGCCATGACACAGACCCTCTGACCATTGATTTTCCCGATGCCTGTAACCACACCGTCGGCAGGCAGACCATCACTGGCACAATTAGCAAAGAAAGCGTCCTCTATTTCAACCCCTTCATCGAAAAGCAGCTCGAGCCGTTCACGTACGAAAAGCTTTCCTTTTTCAGCGTTTTTTTGATGATATTTTTCTAAACCGCCTTTTTTAATCGTCTCAACCGTTTCGGTTAGTTTATCCGTCGTTACCATCCCTTTTCCTCCTTCAATTGAAATCATTGCCCCTTAAATACCGGTTTGCGCTTTTCCTTGAATGCTGACAGACCCTCCAGTCGGTCACGGGTTTTTAACGTGGTCTGATAGCAGTCTTTTTCAATTTGCAATCCTGATTTCAGGTCAGTCTCAGCCCCTTGATTGATTGCCGCTTTTGCAGCCCTGAGTGCCAATGGGGCATTGACCGCAATTTCCTTAGCCAATTTTTTCGCTTCCTCAAGTAAATGTTGGGGTGAATATACATGACTGATGATTTTCAAGGCATATGCCGTTTTTGCATCCAGTCTCCTAGCCGTATAAATCAGTTCTTTCGCAGTCGGCATTCCGACTATCCGCGGCAGTCGCTGTGTACCGCCGGCGCCTGGGATGATGCCTAACGATGTTTCTGTCAGTCCCACCTTCGCCGTTTCCGATGCGATGCGTATGTCACAAGCTAGTGCCAACTCAAGCCCTCCGCCAAAAGCCGAACCGTTAATCGCGGCGATGACCGGAACTGGAAGGTTTTCTACAGCCGTAATCGTATCTCCAATCAACTTGACTGTCTCCCTGACTTTATCCTCATTCATACCTGCCCGTTCCTTAAGATCCGCACCTGCACAAAACGCCTTTTCACCTGCTCCCGTTATAATGACTGTTCGTAAAGTGGAATCACTTTTCAATTCCTCCAGCCCTTCAACCAAGCAATGAAGCAATTCCGTGGATAAGGCATTAGCAGCATCAGGACGATTCAACGTCACGAGGGCAATTCCCTTTTCCTCCGTACTTATTTCAACTAATGAAGTCATAAATTCACCTCGATTTCTCTTATTGTGCGTTATAAACAGCCATCTGATGGCTAGGCAGTGGTTTTTCCAAAAACCCTTGCATCAATGCCGCAGCCTTCATTAGTTTTTCTGGATCGATACCCGTGTGAATCCCCATTTTATGTAGCATATGAACCAGGTCATCCGTAGCCACGTTTCCGCTCGCACCTGGTGCATACGGGCATCCTCCTAAACCTCCGAGCGAAGAGTCGAAAGTGTCCACACCATAATTAAGTGATTCAAGAACATTTGCGAGTGCCATTCCCCTTGTATCATGAAAATGGAGGGCCATCCGGCTTATATCATATCTTTTTACAGCCTGTTCAAGGAATAGTGCAACCTGTCTTGGAGAAGCGACCCCAATGGTATCACCCAATGAGACTTCATTGATTCCATATTCAAAAAGTTGATCACAAACACGGAAAACCTGTTCGGTCGAAACCTCCCCTTCATAAGGACAGCCGAAAACGGTTGAAATATAGCCCCTAACCGTTTTCCCGCTGTTAGCTGCTGTCCCGATGACATCCTTCATTATTGGTAAGGTATCGGAAATCGACTTATTGATATTTTTAAGATTATGCGTTTCACTGGATGACATGAACACGGAAATTTCATCGATATCGGCTTCAAGAGCCGACTCCAGTCCCCTTTGATTAGGTACAAGGGCCGCATAAGTAATACCGGGATTGCGCTTTATTCCCTTAGCGACCAGGGCGGCATCACTCAATTGGGGAATCCACTTTGGATGGACGAAAGAAGTAACTTCTATATAAGATAATCCTGAATCAGAGAGCTGATCGATCCAATCCATTTTGTTTTTTGCAGGTATCATGACCTTTTCATTTTGCAACCCGTCGCGCGGACCCACTTCCTTAATTGTCACATTTTCAGGCCAATTCATCTTACCCCTCCGTCCCCTTATTCAATGACGGCCAAAACGTCGCCCTCATTTACGAAATCCCCTTCATTCACTTTAAGTTCTTTAATTGTGCCAGCTTCCTCGGCTGCAATGGGGATTTCCATTTTCATCGATTCCAAGATTATGATATCCTGTCCGTCGGTTACACTTTGCCCCTCGTTCGCCACGATTTTCCAAACGCTTCCTGCCATGCTTGCCTTTAATTCTGCCATCTTTCATTCCTCCTGATCATTATGTTTTAAAATATGCGTTATACAGTCAATTTTTTTATATATTTTGCAATGAAATCCGTAGTCGTATCTCCTTGGGAAAAAGCTTCATGAGAAATGATTTCCATCAGCAAAGGAAGGTTTGTTTTGATTCCTTCTATTTTATAGCTTGCGAGCGCTTCTCTTAATCTCTCGATCGCATTATCCCTTGAATCGCCGCTCACCACCAATTTGGCGATCATCGGATCATAAAAGTGGGATACGACCGAAGTTCCATGAACAGCCAATTCATGACGGATCCCTTCACCTTCCGGTAGTTCCATGCTTGTGATTTTCCCCGGTGCTGGATAAAAGGTTTTCGGATCTTCAGCATATATGCGCACTTCAATGGAGTGTCCATCCTGTTTAATCTCACTTTGCGTAAATTCCAATTTGTCTCCAGATGCAATTTTAATTTGCTGTTCAACCAAATCCAACCCAGTAATTTCTTCGGTGACAGGATGCTCCACCTGAAGGCGCGTATTCATTTCCAGGAAATAAAAATTTTTGTTTGCATCAACTAAAAATTCGAGGGTGCCCGCATTACTATAACCGATGGATTTTACCGCTTTCACTGCAGCCGTCCCCATCCTGTTTCTTGTTTCTTCGTCAAGGAAAGATGAGGGAGCCTCTTCCACGACCTTCTGGTGGCGCCTTTGAACGGAGCATTCCCTTTCCCATAAGTAAACAGCATTCCCAAAGGAATCCGCCAATACCTGAATTTCGATATGACGAGGCTTCTCAATCAATTTTTCTATGAACATATCTCCATTGCCAAAAAACAATTGGGCACGTTTTTGATTCCCCTCGAAGGCCTTGGTCAGTTCATCTTCATTAGCAACCGCCTGCATGCCGATTCCCCCGCCGCCTGCTGCTGCTTTTAACATGACTGGGTAGCCAATTTTGTCAGCAACGGCTGCCGCTTCTGCACTATCAATTAACGGACGTGAAAATCCAGGCACCAACGGAAGTCCCGCTTGCTCCATCTTTTTCCTCGCCTCGACTTTATTGCCCATCTGCTGGATGATCTCTGGTTTGGGACCAATGAATATCAAGCCTGCTTCTTCGCAGGAACGTGCGAAATCTGCATTTTCACTAAGAAATCCATATCCAGGATGAATGGCCTCCACTCCGGTTTCCTTAGCTATTTCCAAAATCTTATTAACGTTTAAATAGCTTTCCTGTACTCTAGGGCCACCCAGTAAATATGCCTCATCCGCCAATCCCACAAATGGCGAATCCGAATCTGCTTCCGAATGGACAGCGACAGTATGTATCCCCAGCTTCCTGCATGTACGTATAATGCGTGATGCTATTTCTCCCCTGTTTGCGATAAGAATTTTTCGAATCATTCGATAACCTCCTTATTTAGTGCGTTCCGTTAGTAGGTCAAGAGTTTGTTGCCGAAGCTTATACTTTTGGATTTTTCCGGATGCAGTCATTGGATAAGCATCGGTAAATTGAATGTACCGAGGAATTTTATGAAAAGATATTTTCCCTTTGCAATACTCTATCAATTCTTTCTCCGTCAGGGTTTCTCCTGCTTTCAAAATGATCCATGCCGCTACCTCTTCCCCGTACTTCTGATCTGGAACGCCGAGTACCTGGACATCGACAATTGCAGGATGTTGATAGAGGAATTCTTCAATCTCACGGGGGTAAATATTTTCCCCTCCGCGAATGATCATATCTTTCAGCCGGCCTGTAATCTTGCAATAACCCCTTTCATCCATCACCGCCAAATCTCCCGTATGAAGCCAGCCTTCCCGGTCAATCGCCTGCTCAGTGGCTTCCGGGTTATTATAATATCCCTTCATTACATGGTATCCCCTTGAACAGAGCTCACCCTGTTTGCCCCGCTGGACTTCTTCCCCAGTAGCTGGATCGACAATTTTCACTTCCACTTTCGGCAAAGCCCTTCCCACTGAGGAAACACGAAGTTCGATTGGATCGTCCGTTCTTGTCATCGTAATTCCTGGAGAAGATTCCGTTTGACCATAAGTAATCGTAATTTCCGAGATGCCCATCTTATTCACCACGCTTTTCATGACTTCGATCGGACATGTGGATCCTGCCATGATACCAGTCCGTAACGAACGTAAATCGTACTGGTCAAAGTCATCGAGATTAAGTTCAGCAATGAACATCGTCGGTACCCCATGAAGCCCCGTACATTTTTCGGCTTCAACTGTCTGAAGGACAACGCGTGGATTAAATTCCACGATCGGCACCATTGTTGCCCCTACAGAAACAGAGGCCATCGTGCCAAGGGAACAGCCGAAACAATGAAAAAACGGTACCGGGATGCAAAGCCTGTCAGCTTCGGTAAGCTTCATGCACTCCGCGACATTCAATCCGTTATTGACCAAGTTGGAATGAGTCAGCATCACTCCTTTTGGAAATCCTGTCGTCCCTGATGTATATTGCATGTTAATTACATCACCGGGAGCCAATTCCTCCATTCTCATGTCCAGCGATTCCTCTGAAACGGATTCGCTCCCGCTAATGATTTCATCCCACGAAAACGTTCCGGGATAACGCTTTTCACCTAAAACGATGATATTTTTCAGTTTTGGCAGTTTCTCAGATTGTAATTTTCCTGGTTTTGCATTTTTCAATTCAGGAACGATTTCGTACAGCGTATCTATATAAGAATGGTCCTTATATTGTTCCATCAGGATGATCGTCGTGGAATCGGATTGTTTGAGCAGGTATTCCAGTTCACTTGTGCGGTAATTAGTATTGACAGTTACCAGGACTCCGCCCATTTTCGCGGTCGAAAATTGGGATATAAGCCATTCGGGTTTATTGGATGCCCAAATGGCGATATGTTCCCCTTTTTTAATATTTAGTGACATGAACCCCCTGGCCGCCTTTCGGCAAATCTTTTCAAATTCGCGATAGGAATGGCGCAGGCCTAGTTCATGGTACACAACCGCTTCATTATCACCATATTGTTCAGCTGTCCTTTCAAGCAGTTTCCCGATAGTAACATTTAGCAAATCAGACATCAAACTCCTCCTAATCAAATAAAAGTAAGAATGAACGCTTTTTGCTGTATAGATAACATCTGCTTTTCACCAAAATGAACCAATTGCATCATTGTTCATTTCACGTTCCGTAAAAATTAACAGCCTAATTGCCTGGCGATAACGAGTCTTTGAATTTCGGATGTCCCTTCACCAATCTCCAATAACTTGGCATCTCTTAAATAGCGTTCCACCTCATATTCGCGCATGTAACCAGAGCCGCCGTGTATTTGAATCGCTTGATTGCTGGACCGGAACGCGGTCTCACTTGCAAAAAGCTTTGCGTATGCCGCTTCCTTTGCAAAAGGCTTTTTATTGTCTTTTAACCATGCAGCCTTATATACCATATTCCTCGCCAATTCAATTTCCATCGCCATGTCTGCAAGCTTGAATTGAATAGCCTGGAAATTTGAAATGGTTTTACCGAATTGAATGCGTTCTTTTGAAAAAGCTAAAGCTCTATCAAAGGCAGCCTGAGCGATACCGACGGCCAAAGCTGCAATGGAGATCCTACCTCCATCAAGCGTGAATAAGAATTGTTTGAACCCTTTGTCTGGATCTCCCAATAAATTTTCCTTTGGCACCCGGACATTATCCAGAATGATTTCACAAGTATTGGAAGCTCGAACTCCCATTTTTTCATAATTGCTATTGATCGTTAGCCCTTGGGTATCGGTTGGCACGATGAATGCCGAGATGATATTTTTGCCCTTTGAATCTTTGCCCGATACAGCCGTGACGGTAACCGTCCTTGAATAGCTGGCATTTGTAATCCATGTTTTCTCGCCATTAATCACATACTCATCACCCTCCAACACGGCAGTCGTTCTTGTACCGCCAGCATCGGAACCCGCATTAGGCTCTGTTAACCCGAAAGCAGCCAGGGTTTCACCGGTCGTGATTGGAACCAGGTATTTTTGCTTCTGTTCTTCGGTTCCAAAATAGTAAATTGGACTTGCCCCGAGCGAAACGGCTGCTGCATAACTTAAGCCGGTTCCCCCGCATGCCTTCCCAACCTCTTCAACTGCAATGGCATACGAAATCGTATCTCCGCCCGAACCGCCATATTCTTCAGGAAACGGAATTCCAAGCAACCCGAGTTTCCCCATTTTTTTAAATACATCCTCCGCAAACATGGACTTTGCATCCAACTCTATCGCAATGGGTTTAATTTCCTTTTCGGCAAATTCCCTAACCATTTCCTTAATCATCTGCTGTTCTTTTGTAAGTGAAAAATCCATATATTCATTCCCCTTTCTATTGAGACCGACTAGTTGGTCTGTGCAAATCAAGTTTATTATTTAATCCACAACAACTTTGTTCTTCAGTAAAAATGGCTGGGTGATTTCCGCTTCTTTTTGTTTATCTATCAATAGGGCATTCAGAATTAAATCTACGTAAATATCACCGATTTCATCAATCGATTTTCCACCGTCCCTTTTGTACCATTTGTAGGACCAGTTCACCATGCCCAGAATTGACATTCCGGTGATTTCCACTGGCAATTCGCTGCGGAATACTCCCTTGTCAATACCTTCTTTGATAACGGAAAAAATGATTTCCTTATACATTTGACGCTTTTTTTTGATTGCTTCAACATAGGGGGGTTTTAAGTAAATGCTTTCTTGATAGAAAACTGAGATGTGTGGTTTATAGAGGTCAAAAACTTTAACAAATGATTGAATGATCATTTGCATTTTTTCTGTTGGATGGGTACTTTCTGAGATGGCTTCCTGTGCTTTTGTTAAAACATATGAAATAAAGTAATCATGGATGACAAATAAAAGTTCATCTTTGGAAGAGAAATGGTGATAAAACCCCCCCTTGCTAGTTCCGCAAGCCTTAACGATTTCGTTAACGGAGACACCATGAAAACCATGCTGATCGAAGAGCGTCAACGATGTTTCAATTATTTTTTCTTTTAACTCCGTAAGACTGCACCCCCTTCTTGTATCCGCTTACATTTAACAACATAAAGAGAAGTGGTTATGTAGTTAACTGGATTTATTTAGATTTTACCAAATAATTAAAAATTGTCAATTTTTAATTATCAACAAAAAACAGCCCTCATAATCAAGAGCTGTCAACCTACTTTATTTAGTAATGCATGTGATACATATTGTCATTCACTACCCTTGACCGGTTTAACCTGGACTTTTACAAGCTGCCATCCATTGTCATACTTCCATACTGATTTGATCTTCAAAATCGGAAGACGTCCATCGGACCCTTTTACGTTTTGGACTCCCATAAGTCCTTTTCCTTTTCCAAAAACGGTCTTGGGGTCCAGTGAGGAGTATGGATCAACCAAAAGCTCTGTCGGTTCATTCAGTTTTCCATTTCGATAAATGCCCCATTCATCATACGCTTGTTTTCTGGAACTGACATCTATCACCACAGGCTTTTGTCCTTCGATAATGATTTCCGCTTTGTATCCGTCAAGAAATTGTGCGATTACGGGGACGGAAGGAGGGACTTCCAGCTCCTTCACTTTTCCGTCCTTAAACGTATAGGCGTAACTGGTTATCAACCGCTCTCTGCCTTCCTTCAAAACCGTGACCAATACATCCTGGACACCATCATTATTCAAGTCCGCCACCTTTAGATCTGGAGTATACCCAGCTTCAAGCGGGACGCTGATTGTACGGCGATTGCTTTCCACACTTAACTCAATTTTCTTCAGAAACTTGCTTCCTTCCTCTAATGGCAGTCCCCGAACCTGGATAATGTCTATTTTCTGGTCCCCTGTTACATCTCTTTTTGTTGATATATATGTGCCATCTACCTGAAAATTTTTATCATGCGCTTCAACCGCTTGATAGCTCAAAAATAGTGAGATGACTAAAACCGCATATTTTAGCAGATCTAACTTTTTCATAGTGATAACCTCTCTTTTCAAGGATGAACTAATTTGACATTTGCCGCCGCTTGAACTTTCGACGCTGATCTTTCATGAAGATGGACCAGAAATAATAGAACCCTGGCACTAATATCGCAAAGCCCACGATATATGTGGCAAACACGGCCCGGAATGAGGTTGGATCGGTAAATCCTGAAAGAATCGTGACATTTGGATAAATGATATAAGGTAAATGTGCGATACCATAAACATAACTGCCGATTAAATACTGAATGATGATCGCTATTACAGCGACGCGAGGCATCCCTTTTACCTCCTGCTTAGAAAAATAGGGTAAGTACAGTGCTATCCCGCTAATAATGAAAAAAATGAGCGAGACGAATAACAATGCAGAGTTTTTCATCATTCCTTGGTAAATCCAATTCGCTTCGTTTCTTAACGTAAGCATAACCAACAGAGCCATGACTAACATAAGCGGGCCCGTTATCATCGCATCCCTGCGATATATTTTGTATGCTTTCATTTCATCGGCCTGTTTTGAGTAATCGGATAGGAGCAAAGATGATAAAAAAAGGGTGCTCATAATTCCGAACCCCACAAATGCATACTCATTTGGACTCGTGAAAAGTTTAGATAGATTCAATTCTTCATTTCCTCTCACGCCTTCGACAAATCCAAGGTGGGTGATTGGCAATACGCTGATCAAAAGCCCGGGTATGATCAACCCCGTCAATCCCGAAATATACGTTAACGCTTTTTCATATTTGTCCACGCTATGAGAGAAAACCAAAAAAGCACTCCTAATACATAGCAGGACAAGTATCAGGCTCGCGGGAACGATCAAGGCTACCCCTATCGGGAAAACAGCACCTGGAAATAAACTGTAAATCGCAATCACAAGACCAACGACAAAAGTATTGGTCACTTCCCAAGTTGGTGATAAATAGCTATTTGCGATTTTGGTAGCATTCGTTTCTTCCTTTTTAATGTAAGTCATTGCCCAGAAGCCAGCTCCAAAATCCATAGAGGCCATGATGGCATAAAGAAAAATAAAGCCCCAGACCAGTGTTATTGCAAGAAGAGCATCACTCATTCGCCTTCCCCCCTTTTATGAATTCGAATCGAAAAGCCTTACATCTTTCTGTTCGGCTTTATATATATCATCCATCACGGAATGACGTTTGAAATAATACAAAAGTGTAAATACGACAGAAACGCATAAAATGATATATACAATAATGAACATGGTGAATAAAAATCCAAGGTTTTCGTACGAAGTGACCGAATCCTCCGTGGTCAGCATCCTGTATATCGTCCATGGCTGCCTGCCTGTACAGGCAAAAATCCAACCGCATTCAATTGAAATCACCGAAAGCGGCCCTGACGCAACAAACAGCCATAGAATCCATTTCGGATATGTCTCCTTTTTCAGCCATTTATTCCATACCAATGCAAACAGTCCTAAGGCGATTAAGCCGGAACCGATGATGACCATGGCGTTGAATAAGATATGGACATAAAGCGGGGGCCAATACTCTTCTGGAAAATCGTTCAAGCCGGTCACGACCGTATCAAAGCTATTACCAGATAGGAAGCTTAATAACCAGGGGAATTCAATCCCATACTTCACTTCCTGGGCTTCCCTATCGGTATAACCAAACAAGGTAAGTCCGGCATGGTCCTTTGTTTCAAACAACCCTTCAGCAGCCGCCAGTTTCTCCGGCTGTTCCCTATATAAATGCTGTGTAGTGGCATGACCGTTCAATGCCGTCAAAAACGAAAAAACCAAACCCAATACAATACTGAGCCTCAGTGCTTTTTGGTGAAAATTAAATTCAGCAGTGCCGTATTTATTTTTGAGCATCTTATAGGCTGCAACAGCAGCTACGACAAAAGCTCCTGTAGTATAAGCTGTCAGGGCCGTATGTCCCGCCGTCACCAAGAAACTTGGATTGAAAAATGCCGCCCAAGGATCGACATCGACGATCTCCCCATTTTCAAACCTGAACCCCGCCGGTGTCCCCTCAAAAGCATGGACATTCGAAATCAATACAGCCGAGGCCAATGCTCCGAATGCAACAAAGAATAAACTGACGATACGGGCCCATGGCTTAATTTTTTCAGCAGCATACACGTAGATTGACATGAACAGCGCTTCAACCATGAATGCATAAATCTCGATCTGGAATGGAAGCGCCATGACACGTCCAATCACTTCCATGAACCCAGGCCATAATAACGACAGCTGCACACCAGCAATCGTACCAGTCGGAATGCCGACCCCAAGTAAAACTCCTAATGTTTTCGTCCAGCGTTTAGCCATGACGACATACTGTAAATCCTTTGTCCTTTGATACATTAATTCCGCTGCCAACATCATCATCGGCAACCCGACGCCAATCGTTGCAAATATGATATGTACAGCCATATTCGTCCCGAACATCGCACGGGCCATTTGTATATGATCCATACTGTCTTCCTTTCTAACCTTTGTCTCTTGGTAGTATCTCCTCTAGAAAGGAAAATATTTAATAATATCCCACAAACTAAGTTTTCATAGGTTTTACAGAAGGTCAGCTTTTTACTTAATGATGTTTTAGGTTGAATGTTTATTATATATTCTACCGAGGTTATTTTTGATATATATATTGAGTGGAATTCTTATCCTGTCCTAAAAATTTCACTAAGCACTTACATGACAAATTATTGAAGATCCTTCATAAATGGTCACCCAATAGGAATAAGATAGCGTAAATCCCATATAGAAGGTGTAACAAGAGAGGAGAAAAACACTTTGTCCCTTTTCAAAGATCCGCTATCACCCGAGCAAATGCTTGCTGTTATCAGAAATGGCCTTGGGCCTTCTCCAATCCCCAAAAAAATCATTATCATTGGTGCCGGAATGTCTGGGTTGGTTGCAGCATCCCTTTTAAAACAAGCGGGGCACGAGGTTACGATATTGGAAGCAACCGGGAGGGTCGGAGGGCGTGTTTTGACCATACGTGAGCCATTTTCAGAAGGTTCCTACCTTGAAGCCGGTGCCATGCGCATACCGAATTATCATTACTTAGTTGCTGAATACATCAAGAAGTATGGTTTACGAGTCAACACTTTTGTTAATGCGACTCCAAATGATCCCATTTATGCCAACGGAATCAAGACAACCGCTGCCATATATCAACGGAACCCGGATATACTGAGGTACCCTGTAGCTCCCCATGAAAGAGGTAAAACAGCTGAAGAATTACTCAACATGGCAATTAAGCCTGTGACTGACTTCATCCTTCAAAACCCACGTAGAAATTGGGAAATAGTCATCAAAGAGTTTGATAAATACTCCATGAGCTTCTTTTTACAGTACAATCCAGTAGGAATGAGTCTTTCAACAGGGGCAATTGAAAGCATCAAAGTCCTACTAGGATTAGAAGGATTCCCGGAACTTTCTTTTCCTGCCATACTTCGGGAGCTTATGCCACTCTTAAATCCAGACATGGAATTTTTTGCAATCGAAGGAGGAAACGACCTGCTTCCTTATGCTTTTCTACCGGAATTGAAGGATAATCTAAACTTCAGATATGAAGTGACAAAGCTCATCCAACATGATAATCAAGTCACCATCCACTCTAAACATACTCAAAGCCAAAACCCCTTAACGGTTACCTGTGACCTTGCCATCGTGACGATCCCACTTCAATTGTTGCAATTTATGGATATTGAACCCCGGAATTCATTTTCCCATAATAAGTGGAAGGCAATAAGAGAACTCCATTATGCTGCCTCCACGAAAATTGGACTTCAATTTACACATAGGTTTTGGGAAAAGGAAGGTATCTTCGGAGGTAAATTGACGACCGATTTACCCATTAGATTTTCATATTACCCAAGCCGAACGAGCAACCAGAGTGAGTCCGGTCTAATCTTAGCAAGTTATACTTGGGAAGATGACGCCACTTTATGGGATATACTTCCAGAAAATGATCGTATACAACACGCATTGAAAAATTTGGAAGTGATCCATGGGAAACAAGTATATGATCATTTTTTATCAGGAGCTTCCTATAGCTGGACACTTAATCAGTATGCCTACGGCGCTTTCTCCATGTTTAAACCTGGTCAGGAGACGGACTTGTTTCCATACATCCCAACCCCTGAAGGAAGGGTCCACTTCGCTGGTGAGCATACATCAACCGTACCTGCTTGGATTGAAGGAGCCATTCAATCCGGCATCAGGGTTGCACATGAAGTGACGAATCTGCCAAGAACGTTCGGTGAGCCTTGAATCGACCTTTTCTTTGAATAATAAATGATCGATAATTTAAGTCCATTGACAAAAAACCTTCCCGTTTGGAAGGTTTTTCTACTTAGGATCATTCATTTTATCCCTCCTTTTGAACCGAAGTCTACGATCCTTATGTCCACTTCATAATGAATATCAGCTTTACTGAAAACCTCGTCCCATTTCTTCTTATTTTTCTCCCAATACTTTGGATGCTGATTTTGCACATAACGATATAATCCTGCTACCCCTGTTTTATAATCATGCTGTAATTTGTATACGATTTTCTCGACATCTTTCTTCACTTCATCCTCAGCAACACGCTCAACATCTTTTAAATAGCCTTCCTTAAATGAGTTTTCCTTACCATACCAATCTTCCGAAAGTCTTCCTGTGTAACCAACCTGAATATTGATCGTCAAATGATCACCGTTCAATTCCGTCGTGATTTTCCTCCTTATCCTATTGATCACTTCAACACTTAAAGGCTCACCGTGTTGAACGGCTTCGATTATTCCGCCCTTTACCTCTCCGTTTAACCAATTTAATGCAGCTATATCTTCATCATTCATAACCCCGACCAACTTTGAATTGTTGATCACCCCTGCACCCTCCAAAATTAATTTCCCACCCCTAATATCAACGGCCTGAATGGCAAAGCTTCCATCTGACTGCAAATTTGAGGATGCTTTGCCTAGTGTTAAAGGGGGAAGGATCTTATTCGTTCTGTTCTCATTATCTTTCAATCCATAGATTACATTCGAAGGGATCTCCCCATCTTCGGATCGCCCCAAAATATCTTTCGTCGGTCTCTTTGTTAAATAAACATGACAGCTTCTCCTTGTATTATTATCACGTATCGACTGATTAATGATCGCTTCCATCGGGAATTTCTTTAATACATCTTCATTAATAAGGATGATACGCTGATGATTGGTTAAAACCGTATTGGTTATGAGTAACGAATCCCTTATTGCTTCATGCAGCGTTTTGGCACTGACAGAAACATTTTTATATTTTAATTGGGCTTGATTCTCCTGAACACTATTTCCTGGAGGCACCAGAATTTGCTCTGTTAACATGATTTCGTCTTTCTTTTTGCTTTTATCGATTCCCACTCCAACCACAAGCGATAATTCTTCTATATTTACACTGTCCCAACAGCCTGTAAGCAAAGGAATAAGCAAAATCAACCATAATCTTTTCATCCGCTTCTTCTACTCCTTTTCAATTGAACGATTACGAATGTAATAATGGGCAAGCCAATCAATATAACCGGAAATAGATATCCCAGCAAATCGCTCATTTTAAAGATGTCGATTGTATTTTTAGGAATTTTGGCCAGAAAAAAAACGACTGGAACCAGTACAATGAGATTAGTCTTATATGAATTGTTAAAAATTTTCGTCAGTCCTTCTGCTGCGAAGTAATAGTAAATCGCATGTGTTAAAAAAAACTGAAGAATCCAAGTTATTAAGAGAAATAGCTCCATACGTTCCAAAAATATGCCAGTTACTTCATAGGACTGAATAAAAGAAATGGTTGGCCACGTAACTGCTTTGACTTCAGGGACAGTCAGTGTAGCCACTACCAATACGTATGTAATCACATATAAAATCAGCGGTATGAAAAAACCGATTAAAACGCCACTTTTTATTTTGTTTTGATTTTTAACGACACCAAACAAAAAGATGAAAAGCTCTATTCCAAAAAAAGACAAAGTTCCGGATCCCATTCCTTTCATCACAGGAAGAAATCCTTTCGCAAGAACAGGCTGGAGGTTTTTTATCTCGACTACTCTGAGACTGAACAAATAAATGAGCAAGACGATGACTATTGTCAAAGGAAGAAAGAAAACACACGCCTTTGCTATGGCTTTAATTTTTCCTGTCAAAAGATGCACACCCGCTAAAATCATGGTAAGTATCACAATCTCAACCGGGGTGTCCTCCAACAAATAAAACCGGACCATCTCACTCATGGCAAGTACTTCAAAGCTGGCCACGCCTATAAAGTACACGACTACGATCATTCCAATAAGTTTGGAGAGCCACTTTCCATAGGCCTCCTCCATGTATGTATAATAGTTAGCCACCTTATGTTTTTTTAACAGAACAACCAATAAGCATATCAAAAGGGCAATAGCGATCCCATTAAAAATCAAGACGATCCATCCATCGGCCGAATGGATTTTTTCCGTTATCGTCCTAGGAAGGGTCAGCATTCCAATTCCTAGCATGCTGCAAGAAATGATCGCAGCCAATTCGCCACTAAGAATTTTGCCGTCAGCTTGGCTCAAGAAAGTTCCCCCTCTTTTTTCCGCTTCGGTAACCTTAAGAAAGCGTCCTTCCATGTCTTTTTACCGATAAAATCCATTGGTTGAAAATAAGGTTCTTGAAAGCTTGTCAATTTTGATAAATGACTGATAACGATGATAAAGTATAATGTGGTACCGTATAAACCTAAAACGGCGGCAAAAATCATCGCCCCGAACCTTAAAGCCCTAAACGCCAGTCCAAAGCTATATTGTGGTACCGTAAAAGAGGTAATCGTCGTGATCGAAACGATTATGACCATCAGGGAACTAACAATATTCGCTTGAACGGCTGCTTGTCCAATAATGACACCGCCAACCAATCCAACCGTTTGACCAATCGGCGATGGGAGCCGAATACCTGCTTCACGAAGCAGTTCAATCGTCAATTCCATGATGATAGCTTCAACAAACGGTGGAAATGGCACGTTCTCCCTTGTACCCGCGATCGTCATCGCTAATTCTGTCGGCAGCATTCCAGGGTTGAACGATACCAGGGAAATATAAATCCCTGAAAGAAATACAGTAATAAATAAAGAAATGTAGCGAAGTACTCGCAAAAAAGATCCTGCAACCCATCTTTCATAATAATCATCAGGTGACTGAAGCAGCATCGTGATCGTCGTTGGTGCCATCAACGCAAATGGCGATCCGTCAACCATGATGACCACCCTGCCCTCTTGCAGTGCAGCCAATACTTTATCCGGACGCTCCGTATTCTGGATCTGCGGGAAAGGGGTTAACGCTGTATCTTCAATTAATTCCTCAAGCATCCCCGAGTCTTGAAGATCAGTAGCTTTCACTTCATTTATCCGTTTATTCACTTCTTTCAATAAAGAATCGCTCGCTTTTCCTTCATAATAGATCAACGCAACTTCCCGTTTTTCCATCGTCCCGAACTTCTGTTGTTGGACGATAAGGTTGGGATGATTTGAATATTGCCTTATCAAGCCGATATTTTCCTGGAGACTTTCGATAAACCCTAGCTTCGGTCCACGGACAACCCTCTCTGTCGAAGGCTCACCAAACGTTCGGTTTTTTTCCTTTTCCAGGTTCAAGACATAACCATTTGCCATTCCCTCTATAAATAAAAGCGTTTTCCCATCAAAAATATGTTCTATGGCTGTTTCATAGGTTTCAACATCCTGTTCCCTGACTGAACAGATTTTGGAAACGACCAGCTGCTCGATTGAAACCGGATGTCTGGATTCAACCTGGGCAGCCGATAAATCTAGGACTATATCATTGAATGCAGGATAATCCATCGTACCATTGACAAATACAAATAATCCCGAAACTTCATAACCGGGAATGAATATCTGTTTAAAAACTACATCAGCCTGCATATTCAATTCAGATTTCAAATTTTCCTGTTTTTGATCCAATTTTATATGCAAGGGTTTACTTTTCATGGAGAACTCCTTTGGTTATGGGGCTTTATTGTTCAGTTTCCTCTATTTTCATTTTTTTATGCGAACAGGATATGGGACAGCCTTTTAAACCAAGGATTTTTATATGAAATTCCACTATGAAGTGAGCAACATTAGCATCCAAAATGGTTAATTTGTAATTAAATTGCAAATGCTAGGGTAATAAGTTTTAGTGCAGAGGTGACAACATTGTTTAACCGCAGAACATTCAAAAAAAAGCCAAATCAACCAAACGAAAAAAATGATGAATTAAATACGGTTTCGGAAGTAAAGGATCTATTCAATACCCTATCTTCATCCACTGATTTCATTAACCATCAAGGAACATATAATGGCATAGGCTATTGGGTCTCTTTTTATCGCTCTTTGATCGATGCACAGGTACTTCATGAAAGTGTTCTTTCTGTCATACCTACTCTGGAAATGATAAATCTGGAGCAAATAAAAGAAAACGTTCCTATTGAAAATACACTGATAACCAGTACCAAAGTTGTGATTGAAGAAAGAATCATGAGAGGCGAAATCGCACTTCGTTTAGATGGAAATCTTGATGAATGCCTATTAATCAATGTTGCGGCCCAACAAGGAAGACAAGTTGAGAAACCTGAACTTGAATTTGGAATCATAAGTGCTCAAGAAGGATTTGTCGAGGATCTTGATATCAATCTGAATTTAGTCAGAAAAAGACTTCCTGTCCCCGGATTGCAAGTAAGTGAAATGACTGTGGGATACTTGTCTAAAACGAAAGTGGCAGTTTTATCGATAGAAGGAATCGTTGATCAGGAAAATGTTGATAATGTTATCCAAAGGATCATGGACATAGAGTTTGATGAAATATTGGACGGGTCCTATCTCGCACAAATGCTATATGATAATTCAAATACCTTGTTTCCCCTTTTTCTAAATACGGAAAGGCCTGATCGCATCGCAAGTGCATTGGCTGAAGGTAAAGTGGCCCTGTTAATCGATAGGTCGTCTTCTGCACTTATTACTCCAACCATTTTCTTGGAATACTTTATCACGATGGAAGATTATAATATGCCGTGGATTTCGGCATCTGCTTTCCGTTTATTAAGGATCTTCGCGGTCGCTTTTTCCATATTTGCCACTCCCATTTATGTAGCCGTGCTGACCTATCATTATGAACTGATTCCTAAAGATCTATTGGAAACGATCGTCACTTCAAGGAACTTAATACCTTTTCAGCCATTGATCGAAGCATTATTCCTGGAGATTTCCATTGAGTTATTACGGGAAGCGGCTGCCAGGCTGCCAACAAAGGTAGGTCAGACATTAGGTATCGTCGGCGGTATCGTTATCGGTCAAGCAGCCGTTGTAGCTGGTTTGACCAGTAATATCTTATTGATCATCGTTGCCCTCTCGGCATTGGCATCATTTGTTACTCCCATTTATAAAATGGGGAATGCCATTCGGCTGCTGCGGTTCCCCTTCTTAATCGGGGCCCAAATTTGGGGGCTGCTGGGCATTACCATAGCAGCCGTGTTTTTGATGACCCACCTTATCAAATTAACGTCAATGGGTCACCCTTACCTCGAACCGATATACCCATTTCGCATGCAAGATTGGAAAGACAGCTTTGTCCGGCTTCCTTTTAATCTTTTCAAGTCACGGCCTGTAAATTTACGTCCTGATGATATATCCAGACAGCCACATCCAAAAAAAGCAAGAATCAAGAAAAATGATTTTAATGAATGATCTAAATGAGGGTCCTATATGAACCAAGCTGGAGTTAATGAAAAGTATAAAGTATCACCGTTCTATGTATTTTTTTTAGTGCATTCCATGCAAACAGGAGTAGGCGTTTTGAGTTTTCAAAGAGTTTTAGCGAAGTCAACGGGAACGGATGGCTGGATTTCGATACTGCTTGCGGGCCTGATCGTTCATATAATGATTTGGGTCATCTATAAAATCTTCAGTTTCGTTCCTGGTGATATCATTTCTGCCAATAATCAAGCATTCGGAAAATGGATGGGGAATTTCTTCAGTCTATTATTCATTCTTTACTTTTTGATCATTGGGATGACTGTCATGATTAGCTATATAAACGTCATACATGTATGGATGTTTGAAGAGGTACCATCTTGGGCGTTTTCAGTGGTCTTCCTGGTTTTGATTTATTATATTCATACGGGAGGATTCCGAACAATTACAGGTATTGCCTTTTTAAGCGTCATTTTGACATACTGGCTTTTATTTGTCCTATTCTATGCCATGAAATATTCTGAATTCACCAATTTGCTTCCTGTTTTCCACCACACTCTAATGGATATACTGAAAGGAACCAGAAGCACTTCATCAACGATGCTGGGTTTTGAAGTGATCCTGCTATATTACCCGTTCATTAAAGATGCTAAAACTTCACAAAAATATGCTCATGGTGGGGCCTTAGCGACAACCTTAATGACAGTATTCATTTATTTGGTTTCACTTGTTTTTTATTCACACAAACAGTTGGAACTGACTATATGGCCGACACTGTCACTGACCAGCATTGTCGAATTGCCCTTTATCCAGCGATTTGAATACATAGATGTTTCTTGGTGGGCCATCGTTATCATACCTAACATGACCATCGCCTTGTGGGCAGCAAGCCGAGCCTTCAAACGCTTATTCTATGTTCAGCAAAAGTATCCATTATGGGGGATGTTGATTATTATCCTGATTATCAATATATTTGTTTTTGATGTCGATTCCCTATATATCTTGAATAAGATAATCGATCCATACGGCGTGCTCTTCCTTGTTTTATACTTGCCTTTTCTTTTGGTCATCATCTATATAAAGAAAATGAGGAAACGTATATGAGAAAATTATTTCTTGTTATCTTGGCTTTTCCCCTCCTTTGCAGCTGCGCCCAGCCAAGGGTGGTTGATGAAGTCAATATGTCCCAGGCCATTGGCTACGATATACTGAAGAATGATCATGTCGAAGGATTGTTCGTCATCCCCATCTTCCAACAGGACAAAATGGGCAAATATCAAATTTTAACTGGAACATCGACGACAACGAGTGATGTCCAGGCTGTCGTTTCTAAAAAAGCGGATAAGCCGGTATTGCTTGGACAGACACGCATCATTTTATTTAGCGAGAAAATGGTACGTGAAATCGGAATAACAGAACTGACCGATTATCTCTACCGTGAGCCACAACTTGGAAACAGGGTTATTTTGACCATCGTTGAAGGAAAGGTCAAGAATGTCATCAATACGAAACCACCAAATACGAATGTGAATATTGGAATCTATTTATCAGATTTAATCAATCAACAAAATGAAACAGGCAACGGACCGGATACTAACCTCCATCTTTTTTTAGGAAACGCCCTAGAAACTGGCGGCGATTCGTATCTTCCTTTATTTAAATTGATTAATAATGAAGTTGCGGTTTCTGGAGTGGCTCTTTTTCATGAAAATAAGATGGTCTCGAAAGTCCGAACAGGTGATATGTTCATTTTTAAGACATTAGTTCAACATCATAGGCGGGGAATATACAAATTCAAATTAAATGATAAGAAAGAAAGCGATATCGTAGTGGAAAGTATCCGAAGCGGTTCAAGTTTTGAAGTATCCGACTCAGAGAAAAATCCATCGATCACGATTAAGATCAACATCAAAGGACAAATCAAAGAATCCATGCGAAGTGAAAACCTAACCAATAGAAAGATGATAAAAAAAATTGAAAAGGAAATGGAAGCTGATTTAACCAAGCAAGCAAACCGTCTTATGAAAGATTTCCAGAAAAAATCACTTGATCCGATAGGCCTGAAGGAAAAATATCACACCAAAAATAAAAAAATGACCTATGAACAATGGAAAAAGATTTATCCGGTGATGGACATTAATATAGAAACTAAAGTTAACATCATCCAAACCGGGGTTTCCGAATAATACATTCTCGATAGGCCATTTAGAACTCTTCATATGATTGCTAAAACTACTTCATATTAAAGTGCTGGTGAACAGCTCGATTATTTAACTGGATGGCTGACAGTTGTTTTGAAACAGCAAGAATGGTGGTTAGCCGGATTCATGAAGAATTTTTAAAAGAAGGTAAAGTCCCTTCTAAAGCAGGACTAATGAAACAGATTCATCTACCTATCGTTGTTACATAAATAACAGGAGCTGACTTTATGAAAACATCTATGAAACCGATTATCGTGCCTCAGTATTAGTTATAAGTTTAATCGCAGGATTCTCTTTTGCTTCCGCAGAAAACGAACAAGATGAATGGAAATCAGATAAGGTGACCTTCTTTGGGTCTCCCACTTCTGCGATTTCCAGTTCAGTTGCTGTACCTCAAAGTTATAATCGGATATTGTTTAGCGGAACAGTTGCTCCTCTTTTAAACAAGGATGGAAAAACCACTTATGAGAGATATGGCACTACAGAAAAGCAGGCAATCGGAATTCTAGCGAAATTAAAAGCAGATTTGAAAACAAAAGGGCTATCCCTCGCTGATGTAACCTATCTGCGTGTGTATATCGCGCCAGATCAAAGCAAAGGGTGATGCACCAGACTATCAAGGCTGGTTCGATGCCTATGCTCTGTTCTTTAATACGAAAGAAAATCCAGTGAAAACAGCTCGTTCAACAGTAGGTGTTGAAAGTCTGGTTTCGCCGGATTTTCTCATTGAGGAAGAAGCAGAAGTAGCCTATAAAAATAATAGCAAAACAAATAAATAGACAATAGGTGTATATGGTTATGATTGAAAATACCGGTGTTCCAGGCACACCGGAAAACCTTTGAATGCCAAAGAGACAGGAAGTTATTCCTGTCTCACAGACTGTACAATTTGAACGTTGTTGGGAACGTAGGGCAACTCGCTTTCCGCGGGCCGTCCGGGAGCCTCCTCGGCGCCCTTGCGCTGCGGAGGCTCCCCTGACTCGCTTATCCCGCAGGAGTCCCGTACCTTCCGTTCCAATCAACTTTGTTTACACACAGATAGAACCACTTCACCTACAAATTTTCCTGTTATAAAAGTTCCAGCTGATTTCAGAAATTCGCTCCCATTCTGCCGACTGTCTGCCAAGCCTTATCAAAGCAAGCGTCTGTGAGTTCTCGGCTAGCTAGTTTTTCGTCAGGAGTGTCGCATATTTCTTTAATTTAGAGAGGGTTTCCATCATACATTCAAACAAAAAATCATGCATGAAAATCAAGTTTTCTTTTATATTCGGGGTGAAAGCATTCCGAACTTCTATTGTATCTCGTTTGTTTTAATCAATCATGAAAATTCGTTCCATCCGTCACTTCTTTGACAATGCCTGCATTGATGACGAAGTCGCCGAAATGCTCTCCTTGCTGACGTTCTTTTGCATACCGGGAAAGAAGTACACGCAGCTCTTTTAATATCTCTTCTTCACCGATGTTTTCACGGTACATTTTACTTAACCGGCTTCCGTCGAATGCCGCACCGAGATACATATTATATTTGCCAGGTGCCTTACCGATAAAACCAATTTCCCCGAGTGCATGCCGGGCACATCCATTCGGACAACCGGTCATGCGAATCGTGATTTCTTCGTTCCTCAGGCCGTTTTCATCAACGATTGTCTCGATTTTATCAAGCAGAACCGGCAAATAACGCTCTGCTTCGGCCATTGCCAACCCGCATGTTGGAAGCGCCACACATGCAATCGAGCTGCGTCGGAGCGCCGAATGATGCGCACCATCCGTCAAACCGTATGTTTCAAGCAATTCTATGATCCTTTTCTTATTCTGGCTTGACACATCTGCAATGATAAGGTTTTGATTGGCCGTCAAACGGAAATCACCCGTATGGATCTTTGCGATTTCGCGCAAACCGGTCATCAGCTTGTAATCATTGATATCGGCAATTCGGCCACCCTCGACAAATAGTGTAAAATGCCATTTTCCTTGCATCCCTTTTACCCATCCATAGCGGTCACCATTATTGTCAAAATGATAAGTTCTCTTTTCCTCCAGCTTCCAGCCTAAACGATTTTCCAGTTCAGCCTTTACCGCTTCGAGCCCAAGCCGGTCTACCGTATACTTGAACCGAGCATTTTTCCTTACGGATCGGTTCCCGTAATCTCGCTGAATCGTAATGATTTTTTCAGCCACATCCAGTATTTTGTCTGGCTGGCAAAAGCCGATTACCCTTGCTAGTTGGGGATATGTCGCCTTGTCACCGTGGGTCATTCCCATTCCGCCGCCGATTGCCACATTAAAACCGACAAGTTTACCATTTTCAACAATGGCTATGAAGCCAAGATCCTGGGAGTAAACATCAATGTCATTGGATGGAGGTACGGCTATGCCTATTTTAAACTTCCTTGGCAAATAAAGCTTTCCGTACATTGGTTCGACTTCCTCCACTTCAGGAGTACCAACCACTTTTTCTTCATCCAGCCAGATTTCATGGTACGCCCTTGTACGCGGCAATAGATAATCACTCAATTTTTTCGACCATTCATATACTTCGGAATGGATATCGGATTGAAATGGAATCGAATTGCACATTACGTTCCGGTTTACATCTCCGCATGCAGCGATTGTATCCAGCATGGAAGCATGGATTTCCTGAATGGTTTTTTTCATATTCCATTTTAAAATACCATGCATTTGAAACGTCTGTCTTGTTGTCAATTTCAAAGTTCCGTTACCGTATTTCTGAGCGAGGTCATCCATAACAAGCCATTGAGAAGGCTGTGCTACCCCGCCGGCCATGCGGACACGCAACATAAACTGATAGGCAGGCTCCAGTTTTTGTTTTTGACGCTCATTACGCAGATCCCGGTCATCCTGCAAATAGCTGCCGTGATGTTTCATTAATCGATTGTCATCATCCGGAATACCGGCGCTGATGCGATCCTGCATCACTTTTCCAAGTGTACCTCGCAAATAATCGCTTTTTTCTTTAATTTGCTCAACATCACTTGGCGGGCCTTCTGGTGCTTTTAATAGTGTTTTTACCATGTTGTTATCTCCTTTTCATCTAAATTTCAGTACACATCACGTTGATAACGTTTATTCTGTTGCATTTCTTCAAGATAAGCCTTAGCATCAGCATGGCTCATATTACCTTCTTTTTCAATGATCTCAATAAGCGTATTATGGACATCATGTGCCATGTTTTTCTCATCACCACAAATGTATACAACTGCCCCTTCTTGAAGCCATTCGTATAATTCCCCGCTGTGCTCTCGCATCCGGTTTTGAACATACACTTTTTCTTCTGTATCTCGTGAAAAGGCAACATCCATTTTCGTAAGTACACCTGTTTTCAACCACTTTTGCCATTCGGTTTGATAAAGGAAATCCGTCACGAAATGCTGATCGCCGTAAAAGAGCCACGTTTTTCCTTTCGCTTCAGCTTCTTCGCGATCCTGGATAAAAGATCTGAACGGAGCAATGCCCGTTCCCGGTCCAACCATGATAATTGGAGTGTCCGGGTTATTCGGCTGCTTGAAGTTCTGGTTATGCTGAATATAAACGGGCAGCGTGTCCCCTGGCTGTAATCTGTCCGCACATAAAATGGAGCAGACACCGTTTCTTTCCCGTCCGTGACTTTCATACCGGACAGCTCCGATTGTCAAATGCACTTCATCCGGATATGCGGATAAGCTATTGGCAATCGAATATAAACGGGCTGGCATTTTCCGGAGTATCGATACGAACTCTTGCGCCGATTCGCCCCATGAGCCAAAATCACGGACAAAATCAAGCAAATCACGGCCTTCACGATATTCTTTTAACCTTTCTTCATTACCAGGCTCTAAAAGCTCCTTTAAATCCTCGTTACCTGAAAGCTGTGCCGCTTGTTCAATGAGAGATTTTGTCAAAACCGTAATTTCAAAATCGGAGATGAGCGATTCCCTAAGCTGTCGAAGGTCTCCCTGCTTATTGACCTGCACGGTTTCTTCAGGGTCCCAATTGAGTTCCGTAAGAAGCATATCGACTAAATCCGAATCATTTTTCGGATAAACACCAAGGCTGTCACCAGGTTCGAATGTAAGACCTGAGCCCTCAAGAGATAACTCAAGATGATGTGTCTCTTTATTGGAGCCACGGCCGTTCAAATTTATATTTTCCAACACTTCCGCCTTAAACGGATTTGTTCTCGAATACGTTTGTTCACTTACTGAGGCTTTCGCTGCGGGAACTGCAGCAATTGAGTTGACTTCCCCTTCACTTAAACTAGAAAGTACTCCTTCCAGCCATTCGCTAGCAGGCTCATCATAATCAAGGTCACAGTCCATTCTCGGAAATAACCGTGTCCCGCCAAGTTCCTCCAAGCGTTTATCGAATTGTTTTCCCGTTTCACAGAAAAACTCATATGAGCTGTCCCCTAGCGCCAATACCGAAAAGCGGAGACCTTCAAGGCTTGGTGCCCTCCTGCCATGAAGGTACTCATGGAAGGACAATGTATTATCCGGCGGATCACCTTCTCCATGCGTGCTAACGGCAATCAGAAGATTTTCGATTTTTTTCAAATTGTTGACTTTAAAGTCACTCATGGATGAAATGGTAACCTGAAAGCCATTACCCTCAAGCTTACTCGCCGCATTTTCTGCCAGCCCTTGAGCATTACCCGTCTGTGAACCAAAAAGAATGGTGACCTCTTTTGAAATTGTCTTCCCGCCGCTTTGAGCTTCCAATACCGGGGCGTCGGCTGAACTCATATTCGAAACTGACAAAGATGCAGTCAGATAACCGCTCAACCAAATTTTTTGTGTTTCTGTCAATCCTGGCAGCAGGCTGTTAAGGAGCTCTGCCTGCTCTTGATTAAAGGGACTGTTACTTACCTGAAGTTGCACGATTTCCACCTCACAAGGGATATTAACTTATCTTAGTTGACTATTATGTATAACGAGTGGGTTTAAACATTTTTATAACCATTAATAAATTAATTAACTCGTTTACTCCTATAGACCAAGTCGGTTTTAACTGCAAAAAAAATAGTCATATAGGTTCATAGCACGCAACAAATAAAAAAAATAAGGTTATAAAGGACAATAGCCATCCACAGCCTATACTCTTCCTAAAATAAGTTTCTCATTAAAACTTTACTGGAAGTCACATCATTAGTAAAATATATATAATTTATTATAACTATTAAAAATATTAATAATAAGGAGAAATTTCTATGTACTATGATGCTCTAAAAACATTCGTGACCCTTGTGGAGGTCAAGAATTTTACAAAAACAGCAGAAATGCTTCTTATGTCCCAACCGAGTGTTAGTTTACATATAAAAAAATTGGAGGAAGAGTTCCAAACGAAATTATTTCTCCGTTCTCCTAAATTCCTAAAAGTCACCTTGACGGGAGAAATTCTTTATGACCGGGCAAAGCAAATGATCACAATCTATGAACAGACCAGACAAGACATTCAGGAACACGATAGTTCCATCAAAGGCGAATTAAAGATAGGGGCAAGTTTTACAATAGGAGAGTATATCCTTCCTTCTTTACTCATCGACCTTCAAGAGGACTATCCTGAACTTGAACTTCAAGTCGTAATTGGGAACACGGAAGAAATCGTTCAAGCCGTTCGGCTATACAAAGTGGATATTGGTTTAATCGAGGGTCAAACTAATGAAAAAGAGCTTTCTGTTCACCCATTCATGCAAGATGAGCTATTCATTGTGTCTTCTAACAATCATGAACTCGCTAATAAAGGCGAAGCGGAGATTACTGATTTACATGACCAAGCATGGGTAACCAGGGAAGTTGGATCGGGTACTCGTGAATACCTTAACCACGTCATACGTTCCAATGGATTGAAAATTAAATCGATACTCACGATAAGCAGTAATCAAGGAATTAAAGAAACACTTATAAAAAACGGCGCAGGGCTGGCTCTGCTTTCCCGAAGTGTAATTGAAAGGGATGTACAAAATAAAATCCTTTCTATTATTCAGGTAAAAAATGAATCCTTTAACAGGACACTTTCGTACGTCTATTCCCCAATTATGGAAGATAAGAAGAATGTCAAGACTTTTATAACTGAATTAAACAAAAAATGGCCCATGAAAGCAAAGACGATAGGATGATCATTGCGAAGAATGCTGTTTTATGAATGAAGTTACAGACTGAGGAATCCGGGAGCAGGCTGCTTGACTGGTTGCTTATGTTCACAAAACCCGGAAAAGTTATATTAAGCAAATTTCTACGTTAAAGCCGAGGGTTTTCCTACGTTAAGGAAATATACTTCATTAAGAAGTCAGAGAAATCCCAACTTGTCATTCCTATACACATGAACTTATAAACAATTGGGTATAGGAATAACTAGTAGATTCTTCATGGATTGATTTTTGTTTTCCTTGTATAGATAAAAATAATATCAATTTTTGTATGGGAGCGGGTTTTATGAATATTGAGATTAAAGAAGCAGCGATTGAACAACTATTAAAGGTGGATTATAAAGACAATGAAGGTGTTCGTATCGAAGCCATTTATATTGGGAGCTGTTCGATTTATGTGGAACACGAATTGAAAATTGATGAGAAGAACGAAGATGATGAGAGATTCCTAATCGATGGGGTTCCCATCTTAATATCAAATGAGTCTAAAAAGCATCTTCCGGAAAAAGTCTTTCTTAACTACAGTGATGGACTTGGATACAAATTATATTCAGACGAAGAAACATTGAGATATAATCTCCAGTTGAATAGAGTGAATTGATTTAAAATGAACATAGGAAAAGCCCTTCTGTTACAGTTGGGCTTTTTTGTGTTTATACTGAGGGAATTTATCACAGGCATTTACCAAGAGGGATTTTTATTTTCCCATAGGATAGCACTGCACTAATAGCCCCATTACCAGAATGAATGCATTTAACTATTGTTTTTATCCTTCATAACTGAATCGTTTTGATGTTGCTGCAAATAATAATGAATGACAATTTAAAGAATTATCGTTATTATGCTTCCAACCTCCTGGACTCGAAGTACCGCTCCAACTTTCTTTTTACCCGCTGAAGTGCATTATCGATCGCCTTTTTTGGAACGTTCAATTCCTTTGATATTTCAAAATAAGTTTTTCCTTCCAGGTACAAGTCCACAACACTACTTTCCAACTCACTAAGGACTTCCGGTAAAATTAGCTCAATATCGCAAATTTCTTCTGATTTAATTAAGATCGTGACTGGGTCATTTTGTCTCTGTTCAGCGATTAGATCAATTAGGCACTGTTCCGACTCCCCTTGATAGATAGGCTTATACAATGATACATAATTATTTAAGGGAGAATGCTTTTGGCAAATAGCCGCTTTAACAGCCGTTATGATTTGTCTTGTAATGCACAGTTCCGCAAATGATCTGAAAGATGACTTTTTGCCATTCTTGTAGTCCCGAATGGCCTTATATAGTCCAATCATCCCTTCCTGATAGACGTCTTCCTTATCTCCACCTGTTAAAAAATACTTCAAAGCATTTGATTGAACGACACATCTGTATTTTTTGATTAAAAAGTCCAGTGCATCTTCATCACCATTATGGATTTTCCCAACCAATATTACATCTTCCATATGAGCATAGTTTTCCATTCGTTTCTTCTCGATGATTACACTCATTTATTTTCCCCCACTCACTATGTTGAGTCACGACATAAAAGTTGCATTATCACTTCAATGTATTAAAGTACATTCAATATTATAATAACTCAGAATTGACGATAATGATATTCGCAAATAACGACATTTTTCAACAAAATACTGATATTTATAAGTCCTGCACGATATCTATACACTTTCAGTCAGCTTTCATTGATTTGGTTAAGATCTCGTCATTGTAGTCGTTTTGTTCAACTCCTTATCATTGACGGATATGGTTGTGGCAATCACGGTGGGAGTTCAGGATGATATGGACACTTAATAAAGGGAAAGACTGGAATCTATTGCAGCTTTTACTTTTACTTTGATAACTTTAACCCAAAAAAGGAAACTGCCATTTAAAACATCTTCTCCAATTAGCAGGTTTCATTTTAACCCTGCTTGGCAAAATAAAAAAGCACCCTTCAAAGGATGCTATAACATATTATTTAATTCGGTTATAAAATGGAGATCTGGGATTTAATTATTCGCAAATGTCCCTTCGTTAAGGTCATTATTTAAGCATGCAAAAGTTATTAAAGTGGTGGACTCTCCACACCTAGATGAATCCAATCTTCTTTTGGCGGTCCATAAACCCCATAAGGTTTTATTCCGGCTTGACGCATCAGAACCGTAACTTGTCCGCGATGATGAACAATATGCTTGATTAGCCCCATAAGGATGGATGCATTTGTTTCCTGTCTTCCAAACGCTTCTTGTATTTGCTCGAGGGATTCGTCCGTCCATTGTTGTTCAATTATTTTGGCTGCGTGAGAACTTACATTTTTAAAAGTGATGGCAATTTCCTGGGCTGAAGAAGGAACGTTTTCCGAACTTTCTATCCTGTCTATCTTTAACCCGAAATGAGCTAGATAATCTGGAATATTCGTAGTGAAATGCCACGCAATTCTTCCTAAAGTGCGACCTTCGGGATAAACTTGTTGATCTAAGGAATCATCATTCAAACCGTCCAAAACATTTTGAGTCAGTATGGCTTCTCTATTCCATTCTTTAATAAGATCAGAAATTGAACTATACATATAATACCTCCCCTTTTTCGTTAGATAATTACTTACTCAAAGTACATTATAAAACATACGTTCCCTCATTACAAATTCCTCATGCAATCCAGTTCATTTTGCAACTAAACTTTTAGTCTTATTGAACGTCCATTGCCTTTAAACCAGGCTTAAATCGAATAATGGACGGTAAGTTCGTGACTGCAATTTTATGGACGTGATGCTTTACAAATCTTCCCACTACTGGCTATACCAACAAGAATAATACAAAGGTACAGCTAACGATTGTTGAAGGAAAAGTAGTTTTTGATCATACGAAGTTTTTAATCGAAAAGTAATATAATCATTAAAAGAGGATTCTACAACTGTAGAAACCTCCTTTGTCCATGGACAATTGTCTATTCTGCAACCACTGCGGTAGACATATGTTTTTCGCTTAATAACCATGCCTATTTTAATGAAAAAAGTGGGAATAGGCCACCTGCTGATAAGGACTTCAATTAAATAGAGAAGTATTGGCATATAAAGATGAAGCACCACCAGAGTGAACGAATAAGATGTTATCCTCCGGCTTAAATGTGCCTTTTTGTATTAAATCAATGAGTCCCGCTGCCGCTTTACCCGTATATACCGGATCCAGCAATATCCCTTCCGTTCTTGCCATGAGCTTGACTGCTTCCACCATTTCTGGTGTAGGCAAAGCATAACCAGGTCCGACATACTCATCAAAACACGTAACCGCTTCACGAGGGATTGAATTTGGAATGCCGATATGTGTTAAAGTTTCTTTAATAAGCTGAAAAACTTTCTCTTCTTGTTCCGCTTTTCCTCTGCTTACGTTTATTCCAATTACTGACACTCCACTTTGATTTCCATGAAAACCTGCCACCAAGCCAGCATGCATTCCCCCACTGCCGCTTACACAAATAACTGCTTTCAAATCAATCCCTTGCTCAAAGGACTGTGCCAAAATCTCCTGAGCGCATGCAACATATCCGGTTGCACCAATGACGTTGGATCCCCCAACAGGAATGATGTAAGGTCGGTGTCCTTTCCCTGTTACCTCTTTAGCCACTTTCTGCATTTCTTGCATTAAGTCCGCTCCATTAGGTACAACTATAATTTGGTCAGCCCCCAATAAATGATAGAGAAAATAGTTACCATTAAAATCCGGCTCTGAATTTTTTGAAAGTCCCTCTTCCAACACAAGAATGCATTTCATTTTCTCTTTAACCGCAGCAGCCAGTGTCAAGCGGCAATGATTTGACTGAATGCCCCCACATGTAATCAACGTATCCGCGCCTTTTTCCAATGCATCGGCCACAAGGAATTCCAGTTTTCTTGTTTTATTTCCCCCAGCAGTCAAACCAAGCATATCATCACGTTTGACGTAAATGGATGGTCCACCAAGAACATCAGAATAATGATCTAACCTCTCAATTGGTGTATATGTCGGTGTATATCTCTTTCTAGGAAATTGTGCTAAATTCATTTTAAAGCTCCTCCTGTATCCTATGTATATGAAAGAAATGAAATTATCAATCTATGTATTCATTTCTTTAGTATAATCTTCGATTTCAATCATAGCATCTTTATGAAATCGAGCAACATGGATCTCACTTCTTGCATGGTTATCTGTAAAAAAATCCCCATATACATCATTCATCATGGCAATGTGACGCATATCAACCGTTGATTATCTAACAAAAGCATCAGCAGTTCCCCAATTTCAGCATGGATGGGGGCTTCCCTGATTTTTTTTCCCCTGCCAATAAGGACAGATAGCCTTGTGAGAGTCGTTGGTTATAATAGTTTCATAGAGCACATCCCCCTCCTTTTCTATATCATTAGTTGTGCCGCAACAGAAATGGTCTCGCCACATTGAATTGTATAAATAATCAAAAGTATGAAGCATTGAAATGACTTAAATCATTTTTGAAGATAAAATAAATATACTTGTATATAATTGGATTTTAGAAAGGAGCACCATGGAAACCAATCACTATCAATATATTACAGAACAAATAGAACATTATTCTTCTAAGCCCTTAAGGGAAGCTAAATTTTTTGTTATATAAAATGCATCATCGAAGGAATATTTTTGCCCGGGGACCGTTTAACGGAAGATGATATTGCCCAGCAATTCAATTGTAGCCGTACACCGGTTCGTGAAGCTTTGAGGAAATTGGAACAGGAAAATTTGCTTCAGGTGAAACCTGGAATAGGGATGGTCATATCCAATGTGGATATTGAACTTTTACAGCAGGAATTGGAAATCCGGAAAATGCTCGAAAACTATTCGATAGAAAAAGCTTGTGAAGGAATTACGGAAGAGGAATTAAAAAAACTGGAATGGGCAACGGAAAAACTGCAGCAGGCAATTAATACTAATGACCGAATAGCGGCAAGCCGTGCAAACATTGAATTTCACCGCTTATTATAATCCTACTCGGGAAATACTTCTCCTGCATACATGTATACACCTTAGTTTAAAAAAACCAAACAAATGACTACTTTCAATAATATTAATATTCTGAATTATTTGTCAATATTTTTTCTGTTTGTTGTTAAATTTTTCACTTTTATTTCTACCGTACAAGGCCATGGTTGAAGTCCCCTTCCTCCCCATTGCCTTGTATGCTTTTTACGGTTTCACTTCTAGTTAGTTCATCAGCGGAATAGGTGGAAAAATAGCCAGGTTTTGATTTAATGGGTGCAGGGGTTCGTTATTACAAATTATGTAAGTTCCAAATGCTCAGACAATTACATCCGGAACACCTTTTGATGATCAATTGGTCCATTTTTACTCATCAAAGCGTTCTAGCAATTCAATAATAACTTTATAAGTCGATGTTGTATCCATATAGGCATATCGGCCTTTTCCGTTAAAAAAGTTACCTGTCTGTATGACCGGATAGCCCATTTCTTCTAACATCTTCATTTTAGCCTCCAAGTCTTTTACGACAAATGAGATATGGTGAACACCCTCACCATTTGTTTCAAGATGATCTTTCCACGTACTGGGTGATTCACCAGGCTCGATCAATTCAATTTGAATGAACGGCGTATCGATGAACATATATTTTGACTTTCCTTCAGTGGGCTTCCCTTTGTAAATCACGTTTGTAATATCGGTTGAACCAGAATGGATGATGGGAGGTTTTTCAATCCCCAACAACTTACAATATGCTTCTGCAGCCGCATCGAGGTCTTTTACAACTAACGCTAACTGTTCCACTTTGTTAGTCCCTAATAACGGCTGAACGCTAGCATCTTCTGGTCTTTCCCATGCCGTTTCTCTCGGCTCTGCACTTTCAAGCATTTCAATTAACGTTTTGTGATCATCCAGTGTATCCACATATACATATCGGCCGTCACTTGAAGTGAATTCTCCCGTTTGCAAGGCTGGATATCCACTTTTCTCCATGATTGGCAGCCTTTTTTGGATAGAGTCTACATCAAAAGCAATATGGTGAATCCCTTCACCTACTTCATCCAGGAACTCACGCATCGTTCCTGGATTTTTATCGGGTTCTATTAGTTCAAATTGGACGGTTGGTGTATTCAGAAAAGCCAGTTTGGATTGTGATTCCGTTGGTACACCTCTAAAAGTGACTTTCGATACAGCACTGTCACCAGTTAGAAATGGTTCTGACTTCTTAATGCCCAGCAGTTTTGTGAAAGCTATATTAGCAGCTTCAATATCTTTTACAACAAATGCAATTTGATTCATATTCCTATTGCCCAATAGTGATTCAGCCATACTTATAAACCTTCTTCCCATAGTTTATTTTGTAATGAACTCAACCCAGTCCGCGAACTGACAATCCTCCATCACTGGAGATGACTTCGCCGGTAATTGCACGTGCTGCGTCCGACGCTAACAGGACATAAGCTGCCACATGATCTTCGGGCATCTGTGCAAGCTGAAGAGGGTTTCTTTTTTTAATACTATTGGCCTTCGTTTCATTATCCACGATTTTAACGAATGGACGTAGGGGAGGAATCACCGATAATGCTGTCAGAGTGCCACCAGGCGCAACAGCATTCACCCTGATGTTAGGAGCGAGTTCAAAGGCAAGTTGGCGCATCAGCCCTATTTGGGCATGCTTGCTTGCTGTGTACCACACCCCGCCGCCATCCGGATAAAAACTGGCACCGGATACGGTGAAAATAATATTGCCATTCGATTTTTGCAATTCTTCAAGAGCGGCCTTAGCACCGAAGAAAGATCCTTTAACATTAATATCGATCAGAAAATCATATGCTTCGGAAAGTGCATCGGGAGTTACGTCGGCAAATTTAGCAAATCCATCAAAGACACCTGCATTGGCAACGAAAACGTCCAGCTTTCCAAATTGCTCGACTGTGGCCTGTACAGCCCTCTCATTGTCTTCATATTTGCTTACATCGCCTTGGTTTATGAGTATTTCTTCACCAAATTCCTCCTTCATTTTCATTAGCGTTTCTATCGAGCGGCCGATGATGCTGACTTTTGCCCCTTCTTGTATGAAACGTCTAGTGACAGCCTCCCCGATACCTGAATTGCCCCCGGTAATCAACACTACTTTATCCTTTAACGCCATTGCCATTGTAACCAGCCTCCTCTTTTTACCTAGTCAATATTATACGAAGATAGCAAGATTTCTAGTATTTATCGTTGATTGATCAACAATGAAAATCCGTTTGGATAGTTTCCATTTACCTTGTTCGAAAATGAATTCATCATTTCGTTCCCCCGAAATCAAATCATGTTGAATATCCGTGCTGCGGCTTCGATAGATGAGCAGGTAGCTCTTTACGACAGCCTTTTCACCTTCAACATAGTCCTTAACGCGTACATTAGAGACAAAACGCCGTGTTCTTGATGGCGGTATTTCCGCCCAAGCATAATCCGTTTTCAAACGATCCACGCGCAGTTTCAGCAGCTCAATATCATCATTAAATGTAAACATGTCCGTAGAATAATCCGGGCGTTCCACCCCTTCTTTATTAACACGTACAGGCATTTGATAACGTAAGCTTGAATGCATTAAATCGAACCAATCATCAAATTCAATATCATCCAGAAGTTGAGCTTCATCATACAGCCACTGTTCAAATTCACATTTGAGCAACATTTTCTCCACATTCATTTCCATTCCCCCTCCCGCTTATCATTTCGTCATCAACTCAAGCCAATACTTGTAAAAATTCCTTTGGCTCGCTTCCGTGAATTTATCATCGTAAGCAACACCCGGTCCTATAAAATCAACAGGTTCACGGTGAAGCCCCATTGTATAATTGTAGGTTAAATTCTTTAGGAAAGGCATTGGGCCTTGGGCTGCTTCAGTAATATCCGTAAACACTTCCGTATCATCCTGTTCGAAAATACCGGATGGGCTAAAGGTCAATATAAATGAATCTCTTGATCTATCTTTCCAATCTTGGGAGGCGTTCTTTTCCACGAGCATCCAAGCGATCACTTCCATTTTATTGTGACCGATTGGCCGCCACATTCTAATTGAAGTGTTGGAGATAAATTGGTCTTTGATTTTTGTATGGGAAATTAAAAATGATAAGTTGGGGAAAACGTTCCCAATCATATTCTTTAAGTTTGATAACACTCCATATTGTTCTTCAGACAAATTAGTTTTAAATTCATCCTTCAATTCTTCCGGGAAAGCGAATTCAGGGTTAGGTGTCCCTAAGTTTAGTCCATGCCCATTTTCCGTATGGATTTGAAAACCACGCTTTGAATAGGTAGCATTGGGCACCATGCCAAGTTTGGCAATCGATCCGTGTGTGACCATCGTATGATAGGAATCACCAACAAAGTTATCGGAGCCAACTTTCCAGTTGGAATTGACAACGAATCTTTGCGGAACCCCGATTACTTCCATTTCTGCACGACCTACGAGAATATCCAAATACCATTTAATGTCTCCAAGGAACTCTTCAAGCGGCTCTGCATCTTCATTCCAAGTTCCAAATAAAAGACCTTTATAGGATTCAAGCTTCACTTTGTGAAGGCCCATTTCCGCCCGGTCAAGGTTGCCACCATATATGTCCTTTTGTAATGGCACCCCTACGAGCTCACCAGTGTTTTTGAAATTAAACCCATGGTAAGGACACGTAAATAATGACTTGTTCCCTTTATCTGCACGGCATAGTTTCATTCCGCGATGTGTGCACATATTATAAAACGCCCTGATTTCCCCTTCAGCATCACGAGTGATGATGAGCGAGTAGCCAGCCAGTTCACGGGTCATGAAGTCTCCTTTGTTGGGTACTTCAGAATCATGACCGATAAAAACCCATGTTTTCAAAAACACTTTTTCATGTTCTATATCATAAACCTTTGGGTCTCCAAGGAGGTATGCAGGTATAGCGCCTTCCTCTGGTTTAACCGTATCGTTCAGATGGTTAATAACTTGCTGTTTCGACATTTCTTCTAAGGATTTATCCGTTTTAAGCATACTTTTTCTCTCCCTTCCAAGCTTTAAATCATAGGTCTTTACCCGATTTGAACGCTCTTTTCCTTATTTTGCAGAGTAGCCAAAACACTTAATGCCGCTAGATAACTCGTTTTTGGATTATTTGGCATCGGATCATTTTCCACTTCCAGTTTCAGTTTCCCGAACGAACCTGACGCTTCTATGAGGTGATTGTTTTTTAACACATTCGGATCGGCAATGATTTTCACTTTCGTCTTTTCAGATCCAAGGCCAGCCAAGGACAGCACAATCGCAACATTAATGTTTCTCGGAAACTGTTTAATCGCTTCTGCAGCAGTTCCATCAAATAATACCGTTTCTTCTGTCACTGTAGAACCTGCAGGCAATGCGTTTGGCGGTTTTCTTGTGGTGATGCAAACAGATTCAAGGCCATTCACCGCTTTTGCCGACTTAAGTACATCGAGACCTCCAATCGCACCGGACGGAAGGAGAATATTCACATTATTCATTTTGCAAATCTGATTTGATTGCTCTTCAAATGCAGGATTCGCCATCACGCCAATGCTGCTTAGCAAGAGATCCTTCCCGCTTTTAAGCACTTTCAATGCATACTCTTCAGCTGCTTCGATCGTAGCAGCCTCTATGACTAAATCCACATCGGTTTTAAGGAGTTCGTCGACATCACTAAATGACTGTGTCCTGAATTCTTCAGCTAGCTGTTCCGCGATTTCTTCACGGCGGGCATAAATCGCAACGATTTTCCCACCCGGAAGAAGCCCGTCATTGTTAATGGCCTGAAGCAGAAATTTTCCGATATTACCGCACCCGATTAAACCTAATTTCATGTTCGTTTCATCCTTCCTCAATCAGCAAACCCGTATGAGTCCGCAAAGAATTCCAACCCGCAATGTCTTGTTTCCCGAGAAACACCACTTTCTTTTAAGCCAGGGAAATCCAGAGCCAAGTCGCTGAAAACGGTATGATTATTATGGAAAACCGCACCAGCTTCAAGGCGATCTGCCATTTCGACAGCGATATCTTCATTCTCGGTCCAAACAGATGCACGCAACGCAAACTCACTATCATTCGCTAATTTTACAGCTTCATCAATATCATTGAAAGGTAAAATTGGAATGATGGGTCCAAATTGTTCTACCCGAACCAATTCGCTTTGCTGATCGACACCAGTAATAATGGAAGGAAGCATATAAAAACCTTTATCCCAAGTCTCAGGATTCAACTGAATGCCAGTCGTGATTACATTTCCTCCTGATTTAGCGGTACGTTCGATCAAGCCCTTCACAAAGTCATATTGTGCTTTATTATTCAATGGGCCCATGGTCACGTCAGGCTGAATGCCATCACCAATTACCATCCGGCTAAACTCTTTGGTCAGCTTTTCCACAACCTCTTCATAACGTGATTTTTGGACGTACACTCTTTTTACTGCAGAACAGACCTGACCCGCTGCTCGTAAAATCCCCATCCTCAAACGTTTGATAGCGGCTTCATCCATATTGGCATCTTCCAAAATGATGGCAGGATCATTACCGCCAAGTTCCATATATACTTTTTGCAGATTTCCAGCTGATTTTTGCATGATATCTTTTCCGGTTTCCGTACTACCGACAAACGCCAATGTCCGTACGCGTGAATCGGAACATAGTTTGTCGCCAATTGCTTTTCCTGATCCCGAGACTATATTGATGACTCCTGGAGGAAAATGTTCAGCAACTACCTTTAAACAGGTCATTATTGTTAAAGGACAATTCGTTGCAGGTTTTACGACAACGGCATTGCCTGCCAAAACAGCAGGAATGACCCGTTTAAATGTTAATATCATCGGAGAATTCCACGGTGTGATAATGGCCGTGACACCTCTTGCCCTTCTTCGGATCTGGACTTTTTGATTTCCAGGGAGCACTTCAGGCTTCCACCAATGGAGTAACTCTGCTGCACAGCCCTTCATGACTTCAACACAGCGCAGTAAATCCTTTTTAGCTTCTACAAGTGTTTTCCCATTTTCACGTACAAACACTGTAACATTTTCCTCGATTACTTTTGAAAGTTCGTCTGCAGCAGTGTTCATCCGCTTAGCCCGTTCCCCGATATCAGATCGGGACCATGTTTCAAAAGCATTTTCTGCCGCTTCAATCGCGTCATTGACTATTTCTTCAGAGCATTTTGCCACCTGGCCAACTACTTCTGATGTATTTGCCGGATTTACTACATCGACTTGTTCCGATATTTCTAACCATTCTCCATTAACTAGATATTTCCCTGAAACAAATGGGTATGTCGAAATCATTCTCAATCCTCCTTATAGTCTTTTGGGCTTGAATGCTTCCGCAGCTCCGGGCGGTCCGCCAAATGGCTTGGCCATTGGCCCAACAGCTTCCATATCAACAACGATCATTGTAGGTTTACGTCTTTCCTTTGCCTTTTTCATTTCGGATAAGAATTCATCTCCAGAACCAATACGAACAGCATCAAAATGCATGGACTCAGCCAATTTCACAAAATCAGGACTCAATAAATCCACGGCTACCTTCCTACCATATGCGGCTGTTTGAATGTTTCGAAGAACCCCATAGCCTGAGTCATCGAATAATACGATGATAATTGGTAAGTTTTCTTCGGCTGCCGTGACCATTTCCCCGACATTCACCATAAACCCACCGTCCCCAGCCATTAAAACGACAGTCTTATCTGGACACCCCATTTGGGCACCGATTGCTGTTGGAAGACCTTGACCAATTCCGCCGCCTGATGCATGAATGGATGTTCTCGGTTCATAGATTTCAAATAAACGGCTGCCCCAAACGTTTGCCTGTACGGTTACATCACGAACCAAAATGGTATCGTCTGGTAATATCTCCCTCATGCCATCCACAAATTGCTCGTAAGGCCCAAGCGTTTCCCTTAGTTGGGCGCGCACTTCATTTCTAAGCGAAAGAACATCTTCTAAATAAGAAGGCTCCGCATGAACTGAATGGTCTTCGAGCTTTTGAATGATGGCAGCCAGCATACCTTTCGCATCGCCAACCAAACCTAACGAAGCTTTATAGTTCCGGTTAATGGCCTGCAAATCCGCATCGATCGCTATATGTTCTTGTGGCACCGGCACTTTCCAGTTGGATGTTTCATTCCCCCTAAACCTTACACCTACGCTAATCAATAAATCTGCATTTCTTAAAAACTCTTTAGTTGTTTCATATGCTGCAAAATGTCCGATGCATTGTTCATGGTTTTCTGGAATAGCCCCTTTTCCTGACTGACTTGTTATAACCGCTGCACCAAGGAGTTCCGCTAATTTTTGCAGCTCTTGCGAAGCATTGGCACTGATGACTCCACCACCAGCCCATATTACAGGACGGCGTGCGCCTACCATTTTTTGCACGGCTTGTTCAGGAATAAATGGCAATGAATTTGTTTCAGATGTTGAAGACCGCAACCCTTCGAGTGAAAGATCTTCTATGATCGCCGATTGAAAGTCAATCGGGATTTCCAATGTAACCGGACCGGTTGGTGCAGTTAAAGCTTCTTGGATCGCCTTCCTTACCACTGCTGCTGATTGGTCAGGATTTCTAAGCCTCACTGCATTTTTACAAGCTCCGCTCATCATTGATAGCTGGTCTTTACACTCATGTATGTATCCTTTACCTGTACCAAGATAAGAAGAAGCCACCTCACCGGTAAGATGAAGAAGGGGAACACCAGCTGCCCATGCTTCCACTAAAGAACCAGCAGCATTTCCTGCCCCTGTTCCGGTACTTGTAATCACTACACCCAGTTTCCCAGTGGCGCGGGCATATCCATCAGCCATATTCACGGCACCGCTCTCACCGCGTGAACAAATGAGTTTGATGCTCCCTTCTCTAAGAATTGCATCATAGATGGGCATATTGTGAATACTGACAATCCCGAAAGCAGTTTCCACTCCTGCTTGTACAAGCTCCTTTACGATGGAATCGGCGGTCGTAAACTCTATTTCTTCGTGTATTTTCATCGCGTTATCCTACCTTTTTTAGTAATATATTTATAGTGCTTTTCCGATCGCTCCTGCCGTCTCAATCGTCGAACCCGCTACATAACTTGCTTTGTCTGAAGCAAGAAAAACGATGACACTGGCCACTTCTTCCGCTTCACCTACACGGCCAAGAGGGATATTACGTTTTTTCGCAAGGTCTCCGTAATACTCTTCAGGGTCCATATCAGGTGCATTTTTCAATCTTCTTCGCTCCCATTGATCCGTCCGGATCAACCCAAGACTCACTGAATTAACCAATATATTGTCAAAGGCCAATTCCTGGGACAAAGTTTTGCTTAAATTAAGGAGACCAGCCCTTGCTGCTGCAGTCGCTACCATATGACGTTCAGGTTCTTTAGCAAGCGTTGCATTAATATTAATGATCCGCCCTCCTCCCCTTTTCACTAAATGAGGATGCGAAGCACGAACGGCATATATGATGGCAAAGAACTTTAACTGAATCTGTTCTTCCCACTGCTCATCCGTTATATCAAAAAAGTGACCCATCACGCTTTGACCGGCTGCATTCACCAATATATCGATTCCGCCAAACCTCTCAGCAGTACCATTAATGAAAGAATCCACATCCGATTTTGATGTGACATCACATGTTGATGCAAAAATATCTGCCTTTTCACCAAATGGGAGCAATTGACTTTGTGCACTTTCCATACGCTCAGCGCTTCTGCCGCAAATTGCCACTTTCGCTCCTTCAGCTAAAAACATTTCTGCTGTTTTTAATCCCACTCCCGACGTGCCGCCCATAATGACAGCCACTTTTCCTTGCAATCCTAAATCCACTCTCTTCACTCCTTTTCAAAGCCATTTTCCTCAAACGCTGTAACTATGTGCAAGAATCATGGGAGGAAATCAAGAATCCTCCTCATTTTTCCGCCATGACAGAACCATCTATATGAGAATCAACCCAGCCTGGATCGGGATCTCCTCCCATTGCTTTGCGGGCTTCAGGTCTCGGCGGCCCTGCAATCCCCCACTGATCCATTAAATGCGGAACCCGTTTCCATACACGTGCTCTCCACTCAGATTCATCTTCAATCGTTTCCAGATAACATGTATACTCCATGACAAAACCGCCTGGGTCTTGAAAATAACAGAAGATATTGTCTCCCGGCCCATGACGTCCAGGTCCCCAAAGTTCTGACAAGCCCGCTTTTCGCACATTGCTTATTCCTCGCATCAATTCATCCACGGAATCGACCTCGTATGCAATATGATTGACTGACGCATGCTCATCTTGATTGAAGGCTATGGAGTGATGCTTTCTGTTGCACCGGAGGAATGACATTTGGTGCTCACTCCAATCAGTAACTTTAAAACCAAGTACATCCGTATAAAACGCAACGATCATATCTAAGTTCTTCGTGTTCATCACAACATGATTCAATTTCACTGGATCAACATTTTTCTTGCTCCAAATAGACGTTTGCACTTCAACCCAAGCCGAAAGCTCAATCACGCGGTTTTCCGGATCAATAAACCGCAGGCCATAACCGGCACCTGCTTCATTCAAATATCCAGGCGGTTCAATAATTCGAACGCCCTTCGATTGTAATATCCCAGCAGCACGATCCACCGCATTTTTATCGACCATGCCAAAAGCTATATGGTGCAATCCACGTTTTTCTCCCTTGTGCAGGCTTAAAATATGATGTTCCGGTCCCGCCCCGCGGAAATAAACCGTATTCTCCTCATCCGGAACATCGACTCTATCCAGACCCCAAACCTTTTCATAAAACTCTGCTTGATCGTCGAAATTCGGAGTTATCATGCTTATATGTCGTAAATGAGTAATCCCAAGCATTTTTTATACCTCCCATATTTAGATTGCCCTTAGATCATTTGCATTGGCCATCTTTTACAATCTAATCGAAAAGGGCGCCTCATTAATTTTCATAATGCAGGTGCCCTTTTTTGGCTAAATGATCAGTCTTTAATGATGGCTTCTCTTTCTTTAGAGCGTTGTTTACGCAGTTCTTCGAGGTCACTGCCTTCAGGATATGTCGGTAAGTTAGGCTTCACTGCCCCTAGCATCACTAGCATGCGCGCCTCTACATCCCCGTCATTCCTGATTCCCCGATAAACCCCTGGTGGGCTGCTGATGCAGTCTCTCGCACTTAATTTAATTTCATGCACTTCACTGTAGCTGTCCTCTTGAATTAATGCCGTGACTTCACCTTCAAGAATGAAAAACACTTCTTCAACATCGTCGTGAAGGTGCAAAGGACCGATACATCCCGGAGGAAGCACCATTGTACTTAAAGTGAAATGTTCACCTGCAATTACATTCGTATCATTATTGGCAGTGGCACCACGTCCGATATATCTCATCTGTGCGCGTTTATAAGCGGGATCAATTTCTTCTTGGAACTTCAAGACATCCCAATCAAGCGAACGGTCTTTCAATCGGGCAACATATTTTTTTTCAAAATCCTTCACTGAAAAAGTTTCTTTAGTCATTTTAAAATTCCTCCCTTATTTGTTGTTTCCAAATCGCACTGTGTTTCATAAGCAAAACATTGTTTTGTCTATGAATTAAGTCTAAAATGAAACCGTTTCATTGTCAATTAGTTTTTAGAATATTTAAAACTATTTTTATAATCCGAACGTTCGCCAATACGGGATAAACTTGTAAGGCTTTGCTTTTATTAACACAAAAAGTGTGGATTCCCTATTGGGGATCCACACTTTCGAAAGCGGTTATTCATTTATTAATAGATTTAAAATCGTTCAGACATCTTCATGTTGATAAGGCTTAACACCGCTATATCCCATATAAACGGATAACTGCCGAGAAACTTCCAACAGTTTCGGCAAGGCAATTTTATCGATGAAATCCTCCTGGTAAGCAGACTCTGTTGCCACGACATTCAAGGCAGCCAATACTTTCCCTGTCCTGTCAAAAATCGGGGCGGCAACAGACCGGATGCCAGGGTGGAATTCCCCGCTTGTCATCGAATAACCATTTTGCCGAATCGATTCCAATTGTTTTTGAAATTCACCTGGCGCAGTGAGTGTTTTGTCTGTATAAGGAGTTAGGTTTGAGATTTTGAACATTTGCATTAGCATTTCTTTCGGTTGATATGCCAAAAGTAATTTTCCATTGGCCAAAGCATGTGCCGGCAGCCGTAAACCTATGTTTACATTGACAGCGGATACACCTCTGATCGGGGCACTTCCAACATAAACAACTTCCTGTCCATCCAAAATGGACAGATGGCAGGAGGCTCCGATTTCATCACGCAAGGTCTCCATATAGGGTTGGACTATTTCCTGGAATTTCAAGCTATTCAAATAGCTGAATCCCAATTCAAGAACCTTTGGCGTTAAACTATAACGTTTCGTATGTTCATCCTGAGACAAGTAACCAATATTTTGTAATGTGAATAATAAACGATATGGTACCGTTCTGCTTACTCCCAGTTGTTTTGCTATTTCTGAAAGAGACAAGCTCGGCTGTACTTCATTAAAGAGCTTAATGATTTCCAAACCTCTAACCAATGAATTAGCACTATATTTCTCTTTCTCTTTTTCTTCGCTTGCCATTCGAGTATTCCCCCCGTTGTGAATAAATCTCATTTTCTCCTGACTATAACCATTCAGTAAAGCTTTCTTTAGACCTAGAAAGAAGAACTTGCAGTATATGTACATTTTTTTCTGATCGTTCATTTGGTGAATGTTTTTGATGCATACTTCAATGGTAGCCTGTTTTCTTTTGCTTCCTTAACTTGACAGGAACTTTGGCGCCAGTAGCTGCCTCTTCCCTCTGCTATCAAGTTCATCCGATTATATTTCGATGGATTGTAATCAATTCAAACGTTTCGTTACTTTCTTTCATGCTAACAACAGCTGGTCCGCGAGTCACATCAGATATAATCAACTCTTTCACGGCTTCCGGATAACGGCTAGTAGCGATAACCAAGCTCCTTGTTTCCCAAGCACTGTAGAATAACAAGCTCATTCCTTACTGATAATGAATCGGGCAGTACTGCAAATTGGCAACCATTTCTACCTCGCAATCCTTTACCCGTCATATTTAAGTAGAATAGTGTATATGTGTCAATTAAAGCATATTTACATATATAAAACTATTTGGAAGGCCTAGCGTAATTGACTTATCGACAGGGAAGCTCGTTGTTATATAACCAAATATACAAGTAAAAACAATGAAGACACCGATATTCTTTGCCGAATCAGGGAATTTTCCAATATTAAGTATTTCATATACAAAACAATATAAATGAATTATAGATTTTCCTGATTTTAATTTCAATATCAACATGTCAGAATTTTTAATAATTTGATAATAATTTGTTTTTTTGACATCAAGAATTAGATTTACAGCCAATATAAGTACTTGCTTGACAGAGATCCATCTACTCAAAAAAGATGAAACAGAGTTCGGATTCTGATTGAAAGCGCTTATAAGATTGTTTATTCAAAAAATATAAAATTGTCAAAATATTAAATTGACAATCAATTTATTTTAATTTATCGTTAAGAAAGTAAAACTTCGTTTTCCTTACAAAACACTTCTGTTCCTTTTTATCTATCAAAATTATAAAGAAAGGCGGGAAAAATCAAAACTAGTACCTTTCTAAAGGGATAACCGTAAAACACTTATTCTCACATATACGTGTTTTACGGAATGTTAAAAAGCGATAAGGAGATGGTATTATGTTAAATGGGCAAAAAAGATGGTTGTATATTGCCGTTCCAATTTTTTTCTTTTGGTTTTTCGGGCAAATTGATAAGGTTGGCATTTCCATCATTCAAACAGATCCAGAATTCCTGCATGCACTCGGTATGACAGGTGATGACAAAAATGCAAAGATCGGTCTTCTATCATTTGTATTCACCATTGCTTATGGAGTTTCAAATCTTTTTTGGGGCTTCATCATTGATAAATTAGGTGCCCGTAAAACAGCCATCGCCGGTTTATTCGTTTGGACACTCACGATGATCATGTCAGGCCTGGCAAATTCATATGAAATATTTTTAATTAGCAGGATCATTCTTGGATTTGGTGAAGGGATGATGATTCCGGTTTCCGGAAAGCTCATTTCTAACTGGTTTAATAAACGCGAATTGGGGAGGGCCCAGGCATCTTGGCTTACCGGAAACTATTTAGGACCGGCAATGGGAGCCGTCGTTTTGGTGCTCGTGATATCTTTACTCCATTGGCAAGCAGCTTTCTTTATGCTTGCAGCTTTCAACTTATTCATAAATATCCCGATGTTCATCTTTATGACGAGGAATACGCCAGAAGAGCACTCCCGTATAAGTAAGGAAGAATTGGCTTTCATTCGCCAAATGGATGATGAATTGAAAGGAACCACCCCCACCGAGAACAAGAAGAGTTTCGCCCAAGATTACCGTTTCTGGATTGTTTGGTTCGGCATGCTCGTATGCTCCTTTTTATTCTTCGGAATCAGCATTTGGCTTCCTACCTACCTCATTGAGGCAAAAGGATTCCAAAAGGAAGGAATGTCGAGCATTACTTCACTTTCCTGGCTATTCGCTCTAGGATTTGTCTTGGCATGCGGTTTTCTTGCTGACAAAACCAGACGTCCAAGTTTGATGGCCACGATTCTATTTTCATTAACGGCTGTCTTTTTGACTGTAGCTGTCTTCATCCCCAACCCTATTTTGGCAGGACTATGTATGGGACTGGCAATGGGATGTCAAGGCGGTGTGTTCCATCTAAGTAATATGCTCATGGTAAAATACTCAACACCTGAAACTGCAGGTCGAGCCGCTGGTCTCATTGGGTTCACGAATATCATGGGCGGCTTTTCGAGCTATATCATGGGATGGCTTCGTGACTTGTCTGGCGGGGACTTCAGTTCATCGATCGCGATGCTGATTTTTACAGCCTTCCTAGGTTTGGCAGCTTATTTATTCTCCATTAAGAGAGAATCAGCAGAACTGCGCTTATCACCTTTACCAGTACAAAAGATACAAGCATGAAGTCCTTGAAAGATCAATTTCATCACCTAAATCAACAAAAAAAACCCTTGAATCATCAAGGGATTTTTTTTGTGCCGACTTAAAATCAAGTCCATATCGTTCTTTATGCATTTCCCGATAAAATTTTCAACGCTTACTCCGAATCACTCCTTTATTTGTATAAATATGTCGATAGTTAAAATATTCAAAAAATGATATTTTTTTGATTACCCATGTTATATTGTTAATGGAAAAAAATACATGTCAAGTAAGGTGAGTGTGTGAATATAGAAGTTTTAATTCTCCATTATATTCAGGAAAAACGTCAAAAGCCTAACCATGCCAATGAATTATTGGATTATATTCAGAATGAATATGTAAACGGGAAGCTGTCAATCTTGCAATATAGAAGTCTCTGTCAGGACTTATATCTTCGAGGAGCCAAGCAAACGTCCCCTGGGTGAAACTACACCCTTGTCACTAGTCATACTACTTCCAATTGTGAATGATTTTAGTTTCTGTTTTTTCCGAAAAACGACCGATCCTTACATGTAAAGTCGGTCATTTCCTCTCTCCTCAATATGTTCATAATAAATAAAAGCCTCCGTGATCTGCCAACCGAAGACAGTTCACGGAGGTAAATGTTACTTAATCAGACATTGCAAAAATTTTCTTTAATTAAATGAATATATCGAAAATTAAAACCAAACCGAATGCTACGAAGGAAAGTAATGTTTCCATCACTGTCCATGTTTTGAAAGTTTCTTTAACGGTTAGTCCCATGTATTCTTTTACTAACCAGAAACCGGCGTCATTAACATGGGAAAACATAAGTGACCCTGCTCCCGTGGCAATAACGAGCAATTCTAGATTAACACCCGTCATATTGGTAACGACCGGTGAAACGATCCCTGCTGCCGTGGTCAAAGCGACGGTTGCAGAACCTGTGGCAATCCGAATCAATCCGGCCACAAGGAATGCAAGAACGATCGGGGATAAAGAAATTTCTTCAGACATGGAAGCGATCGCAGTCCCTACGCCACTATCAATTAAAATTTGCTTGAACCCCCCGCCAGCACCGATAATAAGAATGATGGAAGCTAATGGCAATAAGCATTCTTCCGTCAACTTTTTAATTAGTGATTTGTCCATTCCCTGTCTGTAGCCCAAGAAATAATAAGCTGCAAAACAGGAGATTAATAGGGCGATCACTGGACTTCCGATAAACAATAAGAATTTTTCAATGGAACCCGGAATCGGCATATAAGGCGCCAATACAGTTAAAACCATCAACAAAACTGGCAAAAGGATAATGAAGAACGAAACTCCAGTGCCTGGTAATCCACTTGATTTTGTTTCCACACGGATCAATTCCGGCTCTCCGACAGGAATAACCCGTTTATGAATCCATTTTGAGAATAGAGGTCCCGCAATTATAGCAGTCGGGAAAGCGATGATCAATGAGTACAAAAGTACCTGCCCCATGTTAGCATTATAGATTCCAATAGCTGTCATGGCTCCCGGGTGCGGAGGTACCAGTCCATGTACGATCGATAAACCAGCAAGTACTGGAATACCAATTAACAAGATGTTCACTTTGGTAGATTTCCGAATGGAAATGACCAAAGGAAGCAATATTACTAAACCAACCTCGAAAAATACCGGAATGCCGATGATGAAACCAGATAAAAGCATGGCCCATGGCAGTTTTTTCACGCCGAATTTTTTAATGAAAAAGTCAGCAACCTGCATACCAGCTCCAGAGTCGGACATCATCTTTCCTAAGATGGTCCCTAAAGCCAATATTCCTATAAGGTGACCAAGGACCGCTCCGACACCCGTTTCATATGCTCCTACAATCTTGTCCATCGGCAGTCCAGAAAACACCGCTAAAAATAAACTGGCTACAGTCAAGCTAATGAATGCATGCCATTTCCACCATGATACCCCCAAAATAACAATTACGATAGCTATCAGCGTGATTCCTAATAAATATAGATCCATATGTTCTCCCCATCCCATTGAAATCGCTTACAATCAATCCACTACAATAATCGAATTATTGTACCGGCTCATTATATGTCACGATGTAGTTCTGTTTAGCCGTGTTGTAATATCCTTCACTGTATTCCATAACATTTCCGTCCCCATCACTGGAAATCCGAATCCTTTTTAGTACAGGACTATTGTTTTCGATTTTCAGTGTTTCGCAAATGTGATCCGGAGCGATAGCAACGGCAAACTCATCTCTGAATGTTTCAAGTTTGACGTTTTGATCTTCCAAAAAGCGGTACAAAGAATTGATCTGGACCTCTTTCATATCTTCTTCGTTCATATCGAGTGAAATATAATGTGTAAAGTAAATATAAGGTTCATTGTCCAATAAATATATCCGTTCGATACTTATGCAATGATCACCAAATAAAGAATGCAACTTAGAGTCTGAAGAAAGGTCAACATGACTTATGTTTAACACCTTTTTTAAGATGGAGTGCCCTTCCTCCACCAACAGTTCTGTGAAACGCTTTCCTTTGGAAAGTTTGACAAATGCACCATTAGCTATGACCCTAGTGCCTTTGCCGCTTTTCTTTTCAACATAGCCCTCTTGCACGAGTTCTTTGATTGCATTACGGACAGTGACCTTACTTACGTTAAATTCTTCTTCCAAAAGAGGCTCAGAGGGAATGTTTGTGTCAATGGCATATACCCCATGTAAAATACGATCCTTTAATATTTCTTTTATCTGTAAATACATCGGTCCATTTTTTCTGTTCACATTCATTCCTAATCTCCTGCCTTTATCTCTTAATATCTTCCATTTTACCTTCCATTGCCGAGAGTATCTCCTTTTCGGTTGCCAATGGAGTATCTCCAACGACAGTACACGCCAGCATTCCTGAAACAGCCGCAAACCGAACTGTCTTTTCAGGGGAATATCCTAGCAATTCGCCATGTAGGATTCCGCTGGTGTAAGCATCGCCTGAACCTATTCTATCATATACGGAAAATGATAGGATATCTGAAAAGTAAAATGTCCCGTTCTTGTATATATACCCCCTCAATGTATGGCTATTATCACTGTTGATCGAACGATGTGTTCCTGCTATCGATTGAATATTGAATGTCTTGGCCACTTCAGGGATCAACTCCATAAGCTGCTCTTCCCTTGTGGAGCCTTCTGACTTCATACCTAAAATATATTGGGCGTCTTTCTCATTCATCATGACGATATCAGCCAAAGAAAGCATTTCTTCATAATGAGGCTTTGCGTCAGCGTAACCTCCCTCCCATAAAGTGGGACGGTAGTTGCAATCGAAACAAACTGTACCGCCTTTTTCTTTGACTTTTCCAGCCAGCGCCTTCATACTTTCCCGTACATTTTCCGCCATTGCAAGCGTGATTCCGCAAAAATGGATGATATCCGTACTTTCCGAAATCATATCCATATCGTAATCAGATAAGGTGGCTGTATTAAAACTGCTTTCGAGTCGATTGGAATATGTGACACGGCTCGCCCGCTGTCCAAAACCATTTTCCAAAAAGTACATCCCCATGTATTTGCCGCCTCTGGAAATGAAATCCCTTCCAATTCCTAAGTGCTGCAAAGCTGAAATAGCTGAATCCCCAAGGGGGTTATCCGGTAACTTGGTCACAACATATCCATCATGGCCTAGCTTTGTCATCGCAGAAGCTACGTTTACTCCCGTGCCTGAAAAGGAGTATTGCAGAGTGTTAGCCTGTGATAGCAATTCATACCCCGGAACCTGCAAACGCATCATTACTTCCCCGAATGCCACAATCCTTTTAAGCATATTTTCCAACCAATTTTTTTGTTATGGCCAATAATTTCCGTACATCCTCACCATTCGTTTTACCAGTCTCTTCATCGATGATGGAAGAATATACATGGGGAATAACTTTAGGCACTTTTGCTTCTAATGCAATTTCCAATATGGTCTCGAAATTATTTAAATCGATTCCACCCGTTGGTTCCAATGCAAATCCCTCTTCACCACAAGCTTTTGCAACAGCACGATATTCATCTTCATGCTTCAGGCCTTTCATCGGGAAGTATTTCAATGCATTTCCTCCCATATCGCGAACAAGCGCAATGGCAGCTTTGATAGGCACAATGGCCGTTTCACTAACACCTGCACTTACTGGACCAGTGGAGATATTCACATAACCGACTTTCCCAGTTGGAGAAACAAGTGAATTTATCCAGCTATCTTTCTCACCTAAATTTGCCCTCGTAGCACCAACAGCCGGAAAAACCTGATTAATATGACTGCCTGGATAGGATTTTGCTATTTCTGCGACAACTGCTGCCTGTCTATTATCGCCCGCGCCCAATCCTATTGAAACGGCCTCATCAATGGCTTCCCCGTATTCTTTCATTGCTGTAACTCCAGCTTCCACAGTTGGATAATCTTTTGAGAGTACGCCAACCAATACATGGCCTTCCGCCGCTTCAAAGACTTCCACTGCATTTTCTACACTATTTGCAAGTACATTTAAGGCTACACGATCATTCAATAACCGTTTGTTTATGTTTGTCATCCTTGTTTTCCTCCTAATATGGTTCTTAATTGTGCTTCAATGACATGTATATCATCACCTTGCAATGGACGCGGATCTATATCGAAAAACCCTTGCCGTATCCCATAATCACGTGTATAAATGGCAATGTCCCCATTTCTGAGCTGCTCGTTCACTTCTTTCGCCGTTGTTTCCGTTATCAAAGGATCGATGGAAATACGGGCTCTATAAATGGCACGGCCGGCTTCATCTTGCACTGTCGTTACTTTTACGCCATCAATGGAGTCAAGTGATGTGAGAACTTGTAAACTAGCTTTTTCTTTTTCGCTATTATCTGTCTTGACAAAATACTCATCCAATGCCTGAAGCAGCCCAAAGGTAGTTTCCTTTCCAACCTTCATGCTCCTTCCGATACAGTGCAGTTGAACCTTTACCCATTCGATATACTTTTTTCTGCCAGCAACGATACCTGATGTGGGTCCTTCAATGGCTTTTGATCCACTATAGATCGCCAAGTCGGAAAATTGCACATATTTTTTCAGGTCCTCCTCAGCTGCTGCATCAACAATCAGAGGGATACTATTCTTTTTGGCCACTTCCCATGCTTCTTCGACCGATATCATATTCTTCTGAACAGCATGATGCGATTTCACATATAAAATGGCGGAAGTATTTTCATTAATGGCATCCGCAATATGTTCCGCCTTCCCCTCGTTTGCATACCCAACTTCAACCAATTTTCCGCCACCAAGGTAAATCATGGTTTCAACTGGTGCACCATACTGAACGTTATGGCCTTTCAGCATGATGATTTCATTCTTTTTAATGAGATCTTGATGAAGCCTTTCACTTTTCCTTCTGTTACCTTCAGTCACGATCGCCGCTACTGAAAGCGCAATTCCACTTGATGCTGAGTTTACGACGACCGCTGCTTCAGAATGAAGCAAATTCGCTATATGCTGCCCTGACTTATCAACTAAATCAGAAATTTCAACATAATTTTGCCCACCTTGTTTCATCGCGTCCATCACTGTATCAGTTGGGGCAGAAACCCCCAATATGCTCATTCTTCCGCTTGCATTGATGACTCTTTTCAAACCGTATTTAGCGTTCAATGAATTCTCCATTTATAACCACTCCTTTTACAACAACTCTTTTTTCTGCCATCCTTTTTTCACCTTCGGAATCCAATAAAAGAATCGGTTCATTCTCGATCGAGAATAAGGTCAAGTTCGCAATATCCCCAGATGAAATCCTGCCAAGCTCTGGTTTATGCAACCAAGCTGCTGCATTGACCGTAACTGCATCTATTACATCTTTTAACGGATAACCGAGGTACAAAAATTTTGTAAGCACGTTTGCCATATTAAAAACTGGCCCATTCTCTCTGTTTTTCCGATATATATCCGTACTGATCGTATTGAAGCGGATTCCCCGCTTTTTCGCGATTTCAGCAGTTTTAAAAGAAAAGCTTGCCGTTCCATGACCTACATCCAAATGGACACCACGTTCAATCGCCTTACTGAACTCAGGCAGCGGCTCATCTTTTTCATTAAATAAATTATTCGCTTTACCATTTAAGAAATGTGTAATGATGTCCTTTTCCTCAAGTAATTCAAGGACTCCTTTAATATCAGGGGGCCCTGAACCGATATGGACCATTAATGGTAAACCAGTTTCAGTCGAGAACTTCCTAGCTAATTTTAATGGTTCGACACCATTTGGACCAACCACACTTTTGCTTATTCTCGCTTTAAGCCCAACGACAAAATCCCCGTACTTGGAAACTGCCTTTCTTAATTCCCTTTCGTCCAGCCATGAAATATCAGATAACTCATCAATCCTTTTCAATCCAATCCGTGAAATATTCAGAAAGGCGAAAACATTGGTTTTGGAATTTTCACAGCTGCTTATCAAATCAGATATCCTATCTGCCCCTGTGCTTCCCGCATCAATGACCGTAGTTACACCAGTCTTGTATCCAATCTCATCAACTTCATCACCATAAGGATCGAATTCCGGGAAAGCATGTACATGCATATCAATCCATCCGCTTGAAACATACACTTTTTGATCATAATCTATTATCTTATCCCCTGTTGCAGTTCCGGGAAGTGCAATTTCTTTAATCATCCCATTTTCCAGTATGATATCTGCTGCATTACCCTCTAACATCTTTACATTTTTCAGAACTAACGTATCTGTCATTTCCCTCATCCTTTTTGATACTTCCTATCGATTGCAAGTACTTTGTATACGGTTACACTGAATTGTATGAGAATTCATTTTATTTTTCTTTACAAAAATAGATTATCATATTTTTTCGAACTAATCAATATAACGTTATAATGTTTGAATTGAATTTACAGAATTTTTAATGGCCCATCGTTTGTTTTTCGATGTGTTTCTTAGTTTCTTCATATAATATGATCCCATTAGGCATAACAAAGGCGGGAGAAAAAACAATTTGTTTTTCCTCCCGCCTTTGTTTATGAGTTGTTACCAATAACCAATGCTGTATGTTCCTACTCTCATTATCAGGAAATGGTGCTTTCCATAACTATAAACACAGAACAGTTATTTACATGCATTCTTGGTCTTGTTATTTGCAGCACTTTATTTGATTTTAATCTTTTATGACAACCCGTCCCTATAATGAATGCTTTTAATTTACCTTTTTCGATCCTTTCCAATGGATTTCCCTCAAACGGTATTTTTGTAGCTTTCCTGTTGCCGTTTTCGGTAAAGACTCTACGAATTCAACTTTTGTCGGTGCTTTAAAGTGGGCCATTTTTGAGCGGCAAAAGGTAATAATCTCATTTTCCGTCACTTCCGCATTGGGATGCAGCACAATGATTGCCTTAGGCGTTTCCCCCCATTTATCGTGTGGGATGGCAATGACCGCTGCCTCCAAAACATCTGGATGTTTATACAATATCCCTTCCACCTCTGTAGAAGAAATATTTTCCCCGCCGGAAATGATTAAATCCTTAGCCCTGTCCTGTATTTCAATATATCCATCAGGATGGGTCACTGCCAGATCCCCTGTATGAAACCAGCCATCCCGAATTGCTTCGGCCGTCTTTTCCGGATCCTTATAATATCCTTCCATTACAACATTGCCGCGAGTAATGATTTCCCCCAGTTCCTTTCCGTCCCAAGCGACTGCTTTCCCATCTTGATTGACTACCATCGTTTCCCCATTGAAAATCAATTCAATACCCTGTCTTGCCTTTATTATTGCTTGTTCATCCGCCGATTTTGCTTCAAACTCATCCTTCCACTCGTTATATAGGATGAAAGGGGATGTTTCTGTTAATCCATATACGTGAATCATATTCAAACCAAGGATTTCTTGTGCCTTTTGTATAAGCGCTGCGGCTGGAGGAGCACCTGCTGTTGCCATCCTTGGACGCACTTTGATATTTGTTTCTTTTGCTTTAGGATCATTCACTAGCATATTTACGACAGTAGGTGCTCCACATAATAATGTAATCTTATGCTGGGCGAATAAGTTGAGGATAAGAGGGGGATCCACTTTCCTTAAACATACATGAGTCCCGCCAGTAGCCGTTACCGACCATACACCACCCCAGCCATTAGCGTGAAACATTGGAAGGGTATGTAAGTATACATCATCATGATTCACTCCAAGGTGATAAATGAAATTAGCGGCGTTCATGTAATTCCCGCGATGGGTCAACATTACCCCTTTTGGTTTTGAAGTCGTTCCACTCGTATAATTTATAGTCAAAAGTTGATTTTCATCGATTATAAACTCTGGCAACCCTTCATCAATTGCATGCAAAATGAAATTCTCATAGTCTATCCCAGGTAAAGTGGTTTCATGTCCCTCAACAGGCACGATAATGATTTTTTCCAAAGATAGTCTAGTAATGATCTTTTCGATCGGAGCGGTGAATTCTTCATCGACTATCAACATTTTTGAATCGCTATGCTTGATGATATATTCCAAATCCTCTGCAGCAAGCCTATAATTCAAAGGAACCATTACCGCTCCCATTTGACAAATGCCATAAAAACATTCCAACATATAATGGGTATTTGGCAACATTACTGCAATATGGTCGCCTTTCTCAATCCCCGAAGAATGCAATGCTTTGGAAAGTTGATCTGTTCGCTGCCCGAATTCCATATATGTAAACTCTTTCTCTTCATCGATGACTGCCACTTTTTGAGGATAATATTTTACGGCCCTGCGCTTCCAATCCATTGGGGTTAATGGGGAAAACATTTTACCAGCTCCTTCTTTTCAAATTCTTTGCATTCAGCACCCTGCCTCGTTCGTCATGATGAATCCTGAGAAAAAAACTTCTTATCCTATAGATACATATTCATTTTCCAGCCGTCATAACTTCTTTAATGGATTCCTTACACCATAAAAAAATCATTGAATGACGTTTATACGCGGAGTATTTTTTAATTATTCTGATAATTACTTTCATAAAACAGTGGATTTCACTGCTTTAATAAATAATCGTGCTCCTTCTTTCTATTATAATCGATACTGTACACGTCAGGAAGATTAAATTTTTTTATCTATGCATGACGACAGATGTTCGGTAAGTTTCCCAACGATTTGTTTGAGCCGTTTTGTTTCCTCTTCATTTAGGACGCTATAAAAGTCACGAAAGATTTTGGTAAAACACTTATTGATCGAATGATACGTATTCCTTCCACTTACGGTGGATTGGATAAAAACTACCCGCCGATCATCCTCACTGTGTACCCTCTCAATCAACTTCTTCCGTTCAAGCCGATCAATTAGTGCAGTTCCTGCTGCAGGTTTAATCTTCAAATGATTCGAAACATCTTTAACAGCTATGGATTCATTCAAGACTATTAATTGCAATGCGCGATACTGTACAGAAGTTAAATCATATTTAACCAATAGCGGTTCAACCAATTCTTGTGATAGGCTGCTTAGTTCCCTGATCTCTAGATGTAAATTATACAATTCACTTGAATTCATGTTTGACAATCCTTTCTTATTGACACTATCTATCTAAAACTATAACATAATTAACGTATCAAAAAATTAACCATGCGAATTAAATTGGTTATTGATTTTTAAAGAGAGAGAGAGGCTGTCCATGTCAGCAGAACAACGCAAAAAGATCATTATCCTCATGATCAATATGTTTATAGCAATAGGAAGTTTCGGTATCATCATTCCCATTTTACCAGCATACCTGGCCTCCATTAATCAAGGCGGCACCGCCGCTGGCCTAATGATCGCCATTTTCGCTGGTGCACAACTTATCTTTTCGCCAATTGCCGGAAAATGGACTGACCAATTCGGGCGCAGAAAAATGATTATTTATGGATTGGTCGGTTTGACATTATCCATGTTTATTTTTTATGCAGTCAATTCCATTTGGTTATTATATGCTTCACGTATCATCGGCGGGATCGGAGCAGCTTTGCTTATACCCGCAATTTTTGCTTATGTAGCCGATATCACCACATTTGATCAACGCGCCAAAGGCAATAGTTTAGTATCTGCCGCCATGTCCCTTGGAATTGTAGTCGGTCCTGGAATTGGAGGTTTTTTAGCTGACTTTGGCTTGAAATTCCCCTTTTTGATTTCTGCGCTGGTATCCCTATCAGCTGTGGTATTTTCGATTTTTGTTTTAAAAGAAAGCGAAACGGCACAGGTTGCACAATCCATGGATGCAAAAACTGAAACGATGATTCGGAAGATTGCCTTATCCGTGAAAATGCCTTATTTCATTCCACTCATCATTACTCTTGTAATGAGCTTTGGCTTAATGGCATATGAATCCGTACTCGGTCTATATCTTGATAATCAATTCAATTCAAGTCCTAAGGACATCGCTGTCATGGTTACAGCCACCGGTATCGTCAGTGTAATAGTGCAACTATTTGTCGTCGACCGGATCGTACAGCGATTTGGGGAAGTGAATGTGCTGAATATCTTTATCAGTGTTGCAGCAATCGGTTTCCTTCTATCACTTTTTGCTACAAGTTATCTGATTTTCTTTTTGATTTCGCTTATCATCTTCCTTTCCACTTCCATTTTGCGTCCAGTTCTTAACACACTGATTTCCAAGATGGCAGGGAATGAGCAGGGCTTTGCAATGGGTATGAATAATGCATATATGAGCATCGGAAATGTGCTCGGACCTACACTTGCCGGAATGATGTATGATGTCCACATTACCTATCCGTTCATGTTGGGCCTTATCCTTTTATTCATTACTTTGATGATTACCATGGCTTGGCAAAAGCGATCACTTCATGCAAAGGCATTATCCTAGAGTTTAAAAGGCATTTCTCCCTTAACAAAACCCCCGAATAGCCAACGCCATTCGGGGGTTTTTCATTATGATTTTTATTTCAATTGTAGTCCTTCAAACATATTCACGAGTAAACACTCAATCTCTTGGATATTTGCTCCATATTCATGCTGGAGCACCTCAAAATATTGCGTAACATCCTAATTCACGAGTATTTGCTTGAATTTCACGAGTAAATGGGTGAATCTCACGAGTATTTGCTCCATATTCACGAGTAAATGCGTCATATTCACGAGTAAACGCTCAATCTCTTGGATATTCGCTCCATATCCATACGAAAGCAGCTCAAAATATAGCGTAACATCCTAATTCACGAGTCCTTCAATTTCACGAGTAAATGCGTCATATTCACGAGTAAACGCTCAATCTCCTGGATATTCGCTCCATTTTCATGCTGGAGCAGCTCAAAATATAGCGTAACATCCTAATTCACGAGTATTTGCTTGAATTTCACGAGTAAATGGGTGAATCTCACGAGTATTTGCTCCAAATTCACGAGTAAATGCATCATATTCACGAGTAAACGCTCGATCTCTTGGATATTCGCTCCATTTTCATGCTGGAGCAGCTCAAAATATTGCGTAACATCCTAATTCACGAGTATTTCCTTCAATTTCACGAGTAAACACTCAATCTCCTGGATATTTGCTCCATATTCATACGAAAGCAGCTCAAAATCCTGCGTAACACTCGAAATCACGAGTATTTGCTTCTTAAGTTAATGATTTAGGACCAAAACAAAAAGCGGCCTTTTTCCTCTAAAAGAGAATAAGGCCGCTTATCATTCAGTTTTTTTCATTTATATTGTTATAAGGGGAAAATGAATTTCATTTAATATATACGGCTTTTTTCCCTTTACTGCTTTCAAAAGCCGCATCAATGATTTTAATGACCGATAATCCCTCTTGGGCGGTTACTGGAGCTTTTTTCCCGCTTAATATACTATCGGCAATTGCCTGGTAATAGGTTAAATAAGATCCATGCAGTGTTTCAATGGTTTCATGAGCCTCATTTTCACCTTCAACCGTAACCAGCTTACCATAGAATTCGGGTTCATCTGCACCCCAAGAGTCATCAATCGGTTTTTTCCCCTCACTTAGGGCTGCCTCTTGGCAGTCAAGACCGTACTTGATAAATGATCCTTTACTTCCATGCACTTGATAGCGCGGTCCATTTAATGGAACGATTGAGCCTGAATGCAAGATAACTCTCAGCTTTTCATATCCTAATATTACATGGAAATAATCATCCGTTTCTGCATTTTCTTTTTGGGAAAATACATCTGCCCAAACGAATTGCGGCAATCCAAACAAATGAAGTGCTTGATCAATGAGATGTGATCCTAAATCATAAAGCATGCCTGATCCCGGGCCTGGTTTTTCCCTCCATCTATCCCTGACCACAGGCCGGTATCGATCATAATGGACTTGGTATGTATTGATTTCCCCAAGCACTCCGTCATCTATCAGTTTTTTCACGGTCAAAAAGTCATTATCCCATCTCCGGTTATGATAGACACTTAATAGCAGATTCTTTTCCTCGGCAATCTTAATGAGCTCCTCCGCCTCCCAGGCTTCCACTACCATTGGCTTTTCAAGGATGACATGCTTCCCTGCTAACAAGCTTTGCTTGGCCATTTTATAATGTAAACCACTCGGTGTCGTAATAACAGCCAAATCAATGGACGGGTCTTCAAGAATTTCCTCTAAGCTGCTTACCACTTCCACATCTTTCAAATCTTTTTGGACTTTTTCCTTATTGGAGCTGACAACTTTCGCTATTTGAAACTGCCCTAAAACACTTAGTAATGGAGCGTGAAAAGTAGCTCCTGACAATCCGTATCCAACTATGCCAACTTTAATTTTTCTCATTTTTCTTTCCCACTCGCTTTCCTCTTAAACATACATTTTATTATATTTCATTGTCCGGGTATGCATCTCTCAAAAACTTGACAGATTGATTAATCAATTCTTTCAATACATTAATATCGATATCTGCCACTTTATTGATGTACACACACGCTTTGCCGGAAGTGTGTTTTCCAAATGCCAGTAACAATTCTTCTCTTTTTTTGTCCCCCGGAGCAAAATATAAACTGATTTTTGCTTTTCGAGGAGAAAAGCCTACCAGGGGGGCATCGCCTTCGTGACCTGATTCATATTTATAATGATAGGTACCGAACCCAATGATACTCGGCCCCCACATCTTTGCCTCATAACCTGTCGTTTCGGTAAAAACATCCAGCAATTCGTATGCATCTTCACGTTTTTTCGGGTTATCGACGTTCTCAATGAACTCAATGACACTACTGTCAGTTTCTTTGGTTTTTTGTTTATACATGACCGAAACCTCCCTTATATTAAAAGGCAGAAAATATTCATAAGATATCGCTTGCTCAGTATCTTAGTACCCTATACAATCGTGTTTTAGGTTGATATGTATGTATTACAGCCTTCATCACCGATGTATCAATGATTGGCGGTCGTTCTTCATTACTAGTTCTCCAAGTTTCATGGCAAATCCTGCATTCAATACCCTTATATATTATAGAACATTGATTCGTTTTATTCTATTTTATGGGCAGAGTTTATAAAGATAAATCTTTTGTGAGTTAAAAATCAGTAATTTATCATAAAAATCTCTACGATCAGAAAACATAATTCTGATCGTAGATTTTAGTATATCAGCTATTGCCGCCGGATCTTTTCAATTTCATCAGCTATGAATTGTACCTGTGTCCCTACGATGACTTGAATGCTTTGGGGACCCACGATATTGATTCCAGCAACCCCTGTTGATTTGATTTTATTCTGATCGACAGCTCCCATATTTTCCACTTCAATTCTTAAACGGGTAACGCAGTTATCTACAGATGTAACGTTTGCGTCTCCGCCTAGTCCCTCATAAATTGCGGAAGCCATTCCAAAGAATTTACTCTCATTTTTCCCTCCTTGACTGCTGTCTGCTTCCGCACTCGCTCCTCCGCCATCAAGCTCATCTTCTGTATCATCTTCTCTGCCAGGAGTCATTAAATTGAACCTTGTTATCAAGAATCGGAATAAGAAATAGTAGATGACAGCAAAAGCCAGTCCTTGAAGAAGTAGCATATATGGTTCATTTGCCATTGGCAACCTTGAACTTAAAACAAAGTCAATGAATCCTGCACTAAAACCGAATCCTGCTGTCCATTGGAAGGTCGCAGCAATAGCTAATGATATTCCTGTTAATAAGGCATGCACAACGAATAGTGCTGGTGCAACAAACATGAAAGCAAATTCCAACGGTTCAGTAACGCCTGTGAAAAATGAAGCGAAACCGGCTGCGAGCATTAATGAGGCAACTTGTTTTTTCTTCCGTGATTTTGCCGTATGGTACATGGCAAGGGCTGCTGCCGGCAAACCGAACATCATGACGGGAAAGAATCCGGCTTGATACATGCCTGTGGTTCCTTTTATTCCCGTACCAGCCCAGAATTTACCGATATCGTTAAGTCCTATTACATCGAACCAAAATACAGAGTTTAACGCATGATGTAAACCTGTTGGTATCAAAAGCCGATTAAAGAATCCATAGAGTCCTGCTCCAGCAGCACCTAATTCACTTATGCCTTCACCAAATGTAACTAACCAGGAGTAGATGAGTGGCCATACGAAGAATAATATAAGAGAAACCAGTAACATGACAACCGCAGTAAGGATCGGGACTAGGCGTTTACCGCTAAAGAAAGCGAGTGCATCCGGCAGCTCGACCTTACTGAACCGATTAAACATAGCTGCCGCGATAAGGCCCGAGAGGATTCCGACAAATGCATTTTCTATTTTCACAAATGCTGGATTTACATCTTTTGCATCAATTCCCTGCAGCATTGCTACAGAGTCCGTGGAAAGCAATGTCGTTACAACTAGATAGGCTACCAGCCCGCTTAAAGCGGCAGCTCCATCTTTTCCTTTCGACATCCCCAACGCCACTCCAACAGCAAACAAGATAGCCATATTGTCAATGATCGAAGAACCTGCTTTTATTAAGAAAGCCGCTAACGGACTTCCCGCCCCCCATCCTGTCGGATCTATCCAATAACCGATCCCCATTAAAATGGCGGCTGCCGGCAATACGGCTACTGGCAGCATCAAGGAACGTCCAATTTTTTGAAGATATTTTTTCATCCCGCTTTCCTCCTGTCAATTACTGATTTAGGGCAAACCCCATATTCTATTAGACAACGGTTTCTTCCATTTTAGAACTTCATTTCATATATAAAGTTGGCTATATTCAGGAATAAAGTCTTAGCGATTTACTCCTCCATAAAAAAAAGAAAAGTCCAACCGGACTTTTCTTTTTTAACTTATTTATAGAGCAAGTAGTTTTTACGAACCTTTTTAAAAGCATCCTGCTTTGCTTGATATTCTTTCATGATTTCATTTACTGATGAACCTTCTTCAATTCTTGACATTACCCAGCCATTGCCAATCAATAAATTGAAATTGTTGGCTGCAAGGAATTCGAACTCACCAGGATATAAATCCTGAATGGTCTTGATGATGTGAAGTCCAGTAGGGACAGCCTTGAATGCCTCTCTATCCGTTATATAAATTTCCACTCCGTGGCTAAGTTTACCTGCATGTTTTGAAAATGTAGGTGTAAAGGAGGCTGCCCTGAATTTTACACCAGGTAACCTTAATGCATTTAATTTCCCAGCAAGCTCATCACTGTTTATATAAGGAGCACCAATCAACTCGAATGGTTTAGTCGTTCCTCTGCCTTCCGAGACATTCGTTCCCTCGATCAAGCCTGTAGCCGGATATACAAAAGTAGTGGTAACTGCCGGCATATTCGGTGACGGCAAGACAAAAGGGAGACCAGTATCATCATAGTCCATATCTCGTTTCCAGCCTTTCATCTTGATGACCTTTAGATCTGCACCAATATTAAATTCTTTATTGAACAAAGTAGCTAGTTCCCCAACTGTCATCCCATGCTTTAGCGGTATTGGGTACAATCCAACAAACGATGAGAATTCAGGTTCAAGTACCGGCCCCTCTACCGACTCCCCGCCCTGTGGGTTCGGCCGGTCCAGCACGATAAAGGGGATATCATTTTCTTTGGCTGCTTCCATTGCATATGCCATCGTGTAGATATAAGTGTAATAGCGTGTTCCGACATCCTGGATATCAAAAACAAGGACCTCAACATCTTTTAACATTTCAGGCGTCGGTTTTTTCGTTTTGCCATATAAGCTATAAACGGGCAACCCTGTTTTTTCATCGATATAATATTCAACGCTTGCACCAGCTTGCGCATCTCCACGAACTCCATGTTCAGGACCAAATAACGCTGTCAAATTAATGTCCGGATCATCATGAAGTAGATCGACGATGCTGGTTAATTTTGAATCGATGCCAGTTGGGTTCGTAATCAAGCCGATTTTCTTTCCGCTTAACACGTCCTTTTCTTCTTTTAAAAGGACTTCAATACCGGGACTGACCTTTTGTTTTTTCTTCTCTTTAACAGCGGTTACACTTTTTGAGGAAACGATGCCGAAAGAAAGCATGCAAATGGTAAATAGGATTATCATTCTTTTCAAAATGCTTCCCTCCCTATTTTTTAATGGGTCTTCCAGATTTAATATCTAATCCATATCCAAATTTATAAAGACTTTCAGAGGGCTTAGTTACTGATGGTATATCGACAGGCAGCGTGCCTTTAGGTTTTGATTCTCCAAAAATGGTCGAGATGCCTGCCGGGATATTCGGCTGTCTATAACGCCCATTCGAATACCCTTTGAACCCGTAAACAGCAAGAACGGCTTTCGCTTCTTCAAAGTTTGCAACATCATAAGGGTTTCTTAAACTCATTAAAACAAATTCTTTATCTTTTTTATTAGCATGATTCATGACCGCTCTAGGGAAGGCTGTTGCCCACTTCGAAGAATCTTGAATGCTATCATCGATCACTCCATCATTGACAGCCGGATCGTTTTTGACAACATAGGAACCAGTTATGACGAAGTCCGATTCATCAATGAGTCTGGCCACTTGATCTGTAAATGACTTTCCTGAAAAACTCATACCCGTTATTTGGACTTTCTTTATTTTCTTTTTAACAGCTAATTCGCTGATGCTCCTGGACATGGATTCAACTTGGTCATCAAAAGGAGCAAGAATTAAAACTTTATCATTTTTCTTAGGTTTGAAAGGCAATGTTTTGTCTTCATTTTTCAATATGGTGATGGCATCTTCCGCGATTTTCCTTTCTTTTTTCAAATGATCTTCATTCCCTACCACTTGAAGCGCGGTTTCGATTTTTTTATCGATCGGGGTTTCATCAGGGTTTAATATCCCTCTTTTCTCTTTCAGTTCAAGTATCCTTGTTACAGATTGATTGACTTGATTTAGAGGAATTTCGCCGCTTGCCACTGCTGCCTTCACTGCATTGAATACAGAGGTTATATTCTTTTCCATTTGAAGCGAATTAACCTGTGCAGGCATTAATGCAATATCAACTCCAGACTTCAAGGCAAGGACAACAGCTTCTTCCTGTCCGAAGTTGTCCGCGATGGCTTTCATATTCAATGCATCTGTAACCACGACACCGTCAAAACCCATTTCTTCACGTAATAGACCCGTGATGACCTTATGTGACAATGTTGCAGGAACCATAATCTCTTGACCGTCTTTTTTACTGATATACGTAGTGTCATCGAATGCAGGGAATTGAACATGTGCAGTCATCATCATATCAACTCCAGCATCTATGGCCCTTTGGAATGGCATCAACTCGATGGAACGCAAACGTTCTTTATCATGAGAAACAAGGGGGAGACCATAATGACTATCGACTGCTGTATCTCCGTGGCCGGGGAAATGCTTGGTTGTTGCTATCGTGTTTTGATTTTGCAATCCTTTTATCGTCTGAATGCCCATTTTAGCTACAAGTTCCGGATCAGAACTGAAGGAACGAACGCCAATAACGGGATTTCCAGGATTATTATTGACATCGACGGACGGCCCGAAATTGACATTTATTCCAAGTGACGACAGTTCCTTGCCAATGATTTCTCCAGATTGATAAGCATAACTCTCTTTTCTGGCTGCACCAAGTGCCATATTACCAGGAAGGTTCGTTCCAGTTTGAAGGCGAGTTACGATTCCACCTTCCTGATCAATCGTGATGAACAGCGGAAGTTCCGGGCTTGCCATCTGCAAACCATCGGTGAGTCGTACCGTTTGTTCGGTATCGACTACATTCTCAGCAAACAGAATAACACCGCCCAGATGATATTTTTTGATAATGCTTGCAACTTCTGAGTTCATTTCAATAAACCCCGTCGCCTTCGCTTCTCCTTGTTTTTGCCAATTACGAAAATCCGGCATGATCATTTGTCCGATTTTTTCATCGACTGTCATATTTGCTACGATTTCCTGAATATCCGATACCGTTTTTTCAGTCTCTGATCCTTTTGCTGCCGCATTCCCTCCCAGAATGGATATAACCAAGAATAATGCGATTCCAGCAGGGGCACATATCCTTTTTATCATTTAGGCTTCCTCCCTTGTATAAATTTCAGTTCTTTTAGCAGCAATTCCATAACCACTTCCATGAAGGGGTTATGGAAAGAACTATATAGATCCTATAAAGAAATCAAGGCAGCATTGGGAATCCCGTCAGCCGCCTCTTTTAAACAAGCCATCATGAAATATATCCATTTATCCCTGTAAATTGATTCATAGAGCCCAATTGGTCACTCAATTATAAGTTTTATCGTTTGACCAGGCTTTAGAAGGGACAGCAAGGGAATATCTTCTTCTATAATTCGCCCAATCACATTAACTCGGTGATTTGCCTCTAGGTCTCTCTTGCAAATTTGGACCTCTCCCCGATATCTTCCGTAACCATCATTGTCCATCGTTATGGATCCAAGGCTGCGTGCCACTGTATTACTCGGCTCAACATTTGCTGTGACCCGGGTATTCTGCAGCCGGAAAACATCTTGAGAAACATCTGGCCTCAATTCGTACTGACCGCTTTGCAAGAGTCGGGATTCCGCTCTAACAGTTAGAATATTTTGATTTTTATAGGCGGTCAGATACTCAAGCAGATTATTCTCCGTTCCTTGATCTCCGACGTAAACTCCTTCCACATGCTGAAACAGCTCGATACCGGCAGCGTAAGGATTCATCAACCTGTGTTTTTCAAGCGTTGGAAGACCTTCATGAATTGGACCGCGTTTACTTCCTGCACCCGGGATGAAAGCAAAGATCGGAATGCCGTATTTCTTGAACATTCGATTTTGTTCATGAAAAAATTCTTCCTCAAGACCCGTTTCAGGCCTTGGATAAAAGTTGTGCCAAGCTATCAGATTTTCCGGTTCCACGCCTCCAAGCACGGCTAAAAGTTCATCTTCATTCAACGTACTTGCATTCAGTGAAAGTGAAAACACCTTGGATAATGATATGACCGTTTCTTTATCAAATCCATCATCAAGGCGAATACCTTTAATACCTAATGGCCATAAATCCGTAAATTTGCTAATCCCCAAATGATCAAGCGTGTTTATCGAGACATCTGCATGGATTTCCATTCCGTAGGACTCTGAAAGCTTTAAAAGCATGATCATTCTCTTCACGAGATCGCCCTTTTCTTCAGGAATATGAAGCGAGGTAAATGCTCTCTTCACTCCAAGGTTTGCAGCATGTATGATTTGTGTTTCTGCATGCGGGTCTTGTAGATAAAAAGAGATTCCGATCACTTGAACTCAACCGCCATTTCATCTTTAAATCCAAACAGATACGTAAAAATAAATCCTGCTATATAGGAAATGAACAATCCAGCGAGGAACAGAGCGATTTGGTTTGGATGAACTAAAAAGGTAAGCGGCAGTCCGGACACACCGATGGAAGACGTTGCGATTCCGAATTGAGCCTGGAATGCTCCGCCTACTCCTGCACCTAAACATGCCGTTAAGAAAGGACGGCCCAATGGCAGGGTCACTCCAAATATAAGAGGTTCGCCGATACCAAGCATCCCGGAAGGAAGGCCTCCTCCGATTGCCCTCTTCAAACTTGCTTTCTTCGTTTTCATATAGATGGCAAATGCCGCTCCCACTTGGCCCGCGCCACCCATCGCCAAAATAGGAAGCAGTGGATCATCTCCAATCGAATTAATCAATTCTAGATGGACAGGCGTTAAACCTTGATGTAAACCAGTAATGACGAGAGGGAGGAAGGCCGCACCAAGGACGAATCCAGCTACAACACCGCCGAAATCCAATACATTCAACAACCCAGTCGTAATGGCATCAGATAAAAACCCACCTACCGGCATAAATACAATGTAAGTGACAATCCCTGTAATGAGTAAAGCGATGGTTGGCGTCAAAATGATATCCAGTGATTGAGGAACGAATTTCCTGACCTGTTTTTCCACCAAGGCTATGAAAATAGCTGCAAAGAGGACGCCTATCAATCCACCGCGGCCAGGGAGCAAATTTTCACCGAACAATGAAATGTCGCCGACGGCGGGGTTGATGACCAAAATACCTGCAAGTGCACCAAGTGCAGGTGATCCACCGTATTCTTTTGCAGCATTGGTCCCAACCAAAATCCCCAAGTAGGCAAACAGCCCCGATCCAATAACGGTTAAAATGATGGCTAATTGTGATTCTGCTGCTAGCCAGCCTGCTTGAACGATTGCTTTTGTAATACCGGTAATCAAACCTGATGCCACTAAGGCGGGAATTAAAGGGATGAAAATACTTGCAATCCTGCGTAAAAAAAGTTTAAAAGGTTTTGCATTTTTCCTATCAATCTCTGATTTATTCTTAGAGGCTACTTCCTTTATGTTCAATTTGCCTAAAGAATCTTCCAAAAGCTTTTCAAATTCCGAATGAACCTTGTTCACCACGCCTGGCCCGAGGACGATTTGTATCGTTTCCTCTTCAATGACGCCAAAAACGCCTTCCGTATTTTTTATATCTTCCATTTTTACTTTCGAACGATCGATTGGCAGTACCCTTAGTCTGGTCATACAATGCGCAGCATCGGCAACATTTGATGCCCCGCCTAATTTCCCCAATAATTCTTCGGCTAAACTGGCGTACTTATCCCCCTTACCCATTCAAAAGCCCCCTTTGTCAAATCTCGTTTCAATCATTTATATCGATCTGTCATCGATTTAATGGCAGACCTGGTGTTATCAATATATTGGACAGTCTCTTCATATTGCTCTGAAGCCATCCCCAAAAACAAAATGTCAATCATATATAATTGTGCCAATCGTGATGATGTGGCTGCACTTCGAAATGGTGCTTCATTCGAAAAGGATGTATACAGCTTGGCATCACACAAAGAAGATACTGTTGTTTGGCCATAATGAGTCAGCCCGATCGTCTTGACTCCACGTTCTTTTGCCAGCTTCAATATATTGACAACTTCTGGTGTTTCCCCTGAGAATGAAATGGCAAAAACGATATCATTTTCATCTGCATTTGCAATCAAGGTTGCAATTAAATGCATATCTGTAAAAGCCGTTGCCCCTTTATTGATGCGAAGTAATTTTTGCTGAGCGTCAGCCGCAACTATATTCGAAGCACCGACACCGCAAAAGTGGACGGTTTTAGCATTCAGCATCAGCGTTATCGCATGTTTGAGATTATCGTGATCGATTATTTCAGATGTGTCCCGGATGGTCTGAATCGAATTACTCGTTGTTTTCTCCACAATCCGATACAGTGATTCGGAAGGCTCGATATCCCGGTAGCCCTGTTCAACAGTCTTCATCAAATCTCCAGCAATCCTTATTTTCAGATCTTGAAATCCTTTTACGCCAAGCGACTTACACAACCTAATAACAGCAGCCCCGCTTGTTTGGGCAGACGTACTTAATTCCTGTACAGTACTGTTCACAACTTCATGAGGATTCTTGAGAATATATTCTGCTAGTTTTTGTTCAGATTGCGGCAGCTTGCTCAACATCGTCTGTATGATTGATAATCCTCCTGTAGCCATTTCTTCCCTCCTTAATCTTCATAGGTTGAGATGGCTTTTCTGACATCTCCATCTGCATTTTTCAGTAACTCCATTGCTCTTTCATAATCTGTTGCCGTTTTTATCATGACAATTGCTGGCTTAACTTGATTATTTGCTTTTTCAAGCGTATTCAATGCTTGATCATAGTCAGCATTCGTTACAGTTTCTATGATGCTTATTGCACGGTCCTTCAGTTTTTGATTACTGACATTTACATCAACCATCAGATTTTCATAGACTTTTCCCAGCCGAATCATGGTTGCCGTTGAAATCATATTAAGTACCATTTTATGTGCGGTTGCCGCTTTCATTCTCGTGGATCCTGTTAACACTTCCGGTCCGACAATCACTTCAATCCCTATATCAGCTGCTTCGGTGATGCTCGCGTTTTTATTGCATGATAAAGCGACCGCTTTAGCCCCAACTTTTCTTGCATAACGTAAAGCCCCCTTCACATAAGGGGTACGGCCGCTAGCCGCAATGCCAATAACCGTATCATTTGCTGTAAGGTCCACATCAACCAGATCACATTCCCCAAACTCTTCTTTATCCTCTGCTCCTTCAACAGCCCGAACAAACGCCTTTTCCCCTCCTGCGATTATTCCCAGGACCCTATCAGGCGGTGTGCTGAAAGTCGGGGGACATTCCACCGCATCCAGCACACCGAGTCTTCCGCTCGTTCCTGCGCCGATGTAAATGAGTCTCCCTCCTTTTTTTAACGATTCGTAAGCCCATTCAACCACTGTTTCAATTTCTGGCAATACCTCCCCAACCGCTGCTGCCACTTTAAAATCTTCTTTATTGATTGCAGAGATGATTTCCATCGTAGTTACACTGTCGATATTCATTGTCTTTTCGTTCCGTAATTCAGTCGTTAATGAACGCAAGTGTTCTTCCATAGACAATTAAATCCTCCCATAAACAATTACTTAAATATAATTTCATTTTTCAATGTAAAATAATGAAATTATATTTCATATTATATTCAATGATAGCGTTTTCATTACTCGAATACAAGATATTTTTGAGGATATTACCCCAAAAAATTTTTTCAACAATAAAAAACGTGTACCGTCCCCAAACTTGGGAACGATACACGCGCAAGTAATATAACAAAATGCCAAACTTGTATACTACTCCGACCTCGGGATACCTCATTCTTACCCGTTAACGGATAGGGACTACTTTCCCGTTTTCTACTGCACCGACGACAATACTTGATGCAAATCCTCCATTTTCATCAATCGAGGGAATATCGTATATTTTTTGATCCGGCCCGATATTTGTAAGTCCATCCTGCATATGTTTACGGATGGCCTTGGCATCATCCACGCTGCCTGCAGATTTCATCGCTTCCACAAACGCATACATGGCGATATAATTCAATCCTACTTCTGAGCTTGGATCTTCTTTATAATTCTTTTGATATTTCTCAACGAAAGCAGGTATTGCTTCTTCATCTGAGTCCATCAGTGGCAGAACGCCAATCGAGCCTTCCAATGTTTCATATGAACCTGCAATCGGCTTCATTTGATCCAGCTTTGCTTGATCCATGATGATGAAACCGCCCTTAAATCCTAACTCCCGAGCTTGCTTCGCTACTTTTGCCGTAGGTTCCGAAGCACCACCGATAAATAGCACATCAGGATCTTTTTTCAAGGCATTGGTGACAATCGTAAAGAAATCAGTTTCTTTAGCGAAATCAATCGAGGAATTATAAACGACTTTTCCGCCTTGCTTTTCCCAATGTGGGAGCACTGCCTCCGTCCAGTCTTTACCGTATTGCGAAGATGTTGGCAATGCGGCAATCTTCTTGCCGAAATGTTCCATTGCATATGTTGTAAATGGTTCTATATATCCCTCGTAATTCGGTGGAATTCGAACGGTTAATGAATTTCCGCTCTCGGTCACTGCCGGTTCACTCGTATATGCCCCAATGATGAATTCCTCTTGTTCATTAAAAACCTGAAGTGCCAGCACACCTCCGCTATGAGGGGTGAAAATGATCGGCGTATCATATTCCTGAATTAACCGTTTAGCATTCGACCCTGTTTCATTGGGAAGGTATTTATCATCCAATGAAACTAAATTTAATGTGTATTTCTTCCCATCTACTTCAAACCCACCAGCATCGTTAATTTCATTGACAGCCATTTCCACACCATTCAATGTCCGTTTCCCATATAACGCTGCTGCCCCGCTCAAAGGACCGCTAAAACCGATGTTAACGACATTGTCACTTTTGCCTTTACTGCCACTGCTTGACACAGGGCTGTCCCCATTATTGCACCCAGTCAACACAGTGATCATTAGCAGGAGAAGAATAAATAATACTTTTAGTTTTTTCATAAAAATCCCCCATTCCATTTTTTTCAGGCCCCAATATACGCTTTCCTTACTTCATCATTGGCTAATAACTCACTTGCGGTCCCTTGAACGACAATTTCCCCATTTTCAAAAACATATCCTTTATCTGCAATGCCGAGAGCAGCATTCGCGTTTTGTTCAGCAAGCAGGACCGTGATTCCTTCGCGGTTTATTTCTTGAATGACCCGAAACATTTGTTCGACAATAAGTGGAGCGAGTCCCACAGAAGGCTCATCAAGCATCAACAATTTCGGTTTCGACATCAAGGCTCTTCCAATTGCGAGCATTTGCTGTTGGCCGCCGCTCAGGCTTCCCGCTTCATCGTGATGCTTTTCTTTTAAAATCGGGAATAAGTGATAGACGTATTCCAAGGAATCCTTGATCTCCGCTTTCTTCTTTCGATGCACATAAGCACCCATCCGCAGATTTTCCTGGACGGTCATCTGTGGAAACAGTTTACGTCCTTCGGCACACTGGACGATTCCCTCCCGAACATTCTTATCCGGAGCACGGCCCCCTATCGGCATGCCCAGAAAATGAATTTCCCCCTTGGACAGCTTACTGATTCCGCTTATGGAACGAAAAGTTGTGCTTTTTCCTGCCCCATTAGCTCCCAACAAAACAACGATCTCTCCCTTGGCAACTTCGATATTCACATGTTTTATCGCAGTGAAGCTTCCATAATTCACGGCGACTTCAGTTAACTTAAGCACTGGCACTCCCTCCCAAATAGGCTTTAATCACCGCTTCATTTCCGCGGATTTCCTTAGGTGTGCCCTCGGCAATTTTTTCTCCGTAATTAAGGACCATGATGTGGTCTGCCAAGTTCATGATCATATGCATTTTGTGCTCGATTAAACAAACGGTCAGTCCCGATCTATTCAATTTTCTAATCAGTTCTGTCAAGCCTTCCGTTTCATCCGGATTGATTCCCGCAGCGGGTTCATCAAGAAAGATAATTTCCGGTTCAGTCGCAAGGGCAAGGGCAATGGCTGTCCGTTTCTTTTCCTCCTGCGAGATACTGGAGACCATTCTGTCAGCCGATTCCGTCAATCCGACAATATCAAGAACCTCCATTGCCTTATCCCTGCAAGCGGCTTCCTCCCGTTTTAAACGTTTTGTTCTTAGAATGGCATCCACCAGATTGGATTTGGTTCGCAGCCTATGACCGACAATGACATTATCCAACACGGTCGTTTGATCAAAAAGGCTTGTCGTTTGAAAGGTTCTTGAAATTCCGAGCCCCGCTATTTCATTGGCAGGAAGTTTGGTGATATCAATCCCCTTAAAAAGGACCGTCCCGGAAGTTGGTCGATGAAAGCCACTGATCAAGTTGAAAAAAGTTGATTTTCCAGCACCATTTGGGCCGATTATTGCATTGATTCTGCCTTTTTCAATCGTAAAATCCACATGATTGACGGCCGCCAATCCTCCAAACCGCTTTGTCAAATTCTTCGTTTCGATTAGCAAATTCATCCCTCCTCAGCTTTTATGTGCATTTCGCTTCTCACCCTGGAAAGTTCATTATCTTTTCGTTTTCTTTGCCAATCAAACAAGGCCCCTGCGATTCCGCGCGGATAAAAGATAATGATCACCGTAAGCAATGGCCCGAATATCAACATTCGATATTCTTGAAGGAATTGCAGATTCTGCGAAAGGATTACTAACAATAATGTTCCTACCAACGGACCTGAAAGTGTCCCGATTCCACCTACCAATAAATACATCAATAGATCGAACATTATGGCAGTTGATCCGATATCAGGTCCAATGAAACGAATGAATGAAGCATACAAAGCACCTGCCAAACCTGCAAAGAATGTGGATAGGACAAATGCGGTTAACTTATTCTTCATTGTGGATATACCAATGGTTTGTGCAAGGTCCTCGCTGTTCCTGATGGCCATATACGTCCTGCCGGTCAACGAGCGTATAATTCGATACACGATTAAAATCACTGCAAGCAGGAAAATGAGGACTAGATAATATTGGGATGCGGCAGTATCGAATGTGATAGGCCCTATATTCCCAGGAGCAGGGATACCGATCAATCCCCTAACCCCCTCTGTAAGTCCCTCCCATTTATCGATGACCAGATATATGATGTAACCCACACATAGTGTATAAATCGCGAAAAAGTGTTCCTTTGTCCTCAGCGCGATCAAACCGATTAAAAACCCAATTGCACATGTGATTAAACATGCACATACAAGTGCCAGCCAAAAGTTCATTTCCGCTTTCACCGTCAGGAGGCCAAGGGAATATGCTCCAATCGCAAAAAATCCAGCATGTGCAAGCGAGAGATATCCAGTATATCCTGATAATAAATTGATTCCATAAACTGCTATCGCCCAGATGAACGAAAGTGTCAGCATATGGAGATAATAGTCGTTTTGCGCGATAAAGGGGAATGAAAAAGCAAAGATGATAAGTGCGATAATCCCATTTCTTTTCGTTAATATCTTCACGCTACCTCTCCCCCTTGGCAAAAAGACCTGTTGGTTTCACGGTTAATATTACGACTAAAAGAATGAATGCAATGATGTCTTTATAATCATTTGAAATATAAGTTGCGCCCAGGCTCTCACTGAAACCTAGGATATATCCGCCTACGATCGCCCCCGGGATGCTCCCCATCCCGCCCAATATGATAATGACGAATGCTTTTAGGATGACTAAATGCCCCATGCCTGGAAAAACAAGGTTGATCGGTGAGGCAAGGGATGAAGCGATCGCTGCTAATCCACCCGATATCATGAAGGTAAGCATCGCGACTTTATTAATGTTGATTCCCACTAATGACGCCCCTTCACGGCTTTGGGACATGGCTATTATCGTGGAACCCGCATAAGTTTTCTTAAGGAATAGGTATAGTAAAACCATCACTGCGATAGCTGATACGATGATCAATAATCGCTGTAGTGTGAACGTCAGCCCCATGATATTGACCACTTGGCCGTATGGAGAAGTCATTGTATGGAAGTCGGCACCCCAGACAAATTGGGCAAATGCTTCAAGAAAAAGAAGAATTCCGATTGCCGCTATCTTATCGTGCAATGGAGGTGCCTCCCTTAACAGGCGGAACACGAAACGTTCCAAAAGGACTCCCAACAAACCAACAACGATAATGGATACGAACATGGCAATCCAGTAATTGACCCCATATAAGGTCATCATTGATAACGTGATATATCCACCCAACATATATAGGGCACCATGGGCAAAGTTCGGGATATGCAAGATTCCATATACTAGAGTCAATCCCAGGGCAACAAGACTATATACGCTGCCAATCGTCAAACCATTAAAAAGCTGCTGGATCAAAATTTCCATCTGCTTCCTCCTTGAAAATTATTGAATTTCACTTTGCTGTTCATTCCCTGGCCTACCATCCTGTCCATATTTTGAAAGCACACCTCTGCGATGAAAAATTCCTTACATGCCTTACCTTTCGGGGAGGAACAGTAAGTATTATTTCCCTAAATTCTCCACTTACAGATATAGCCTAAGGTGTAGCGAAAAAACACTCGATTCGTTGTTAGCGCTTTCATTTATAATGACCACTTATTACAGTACATGTACCTCACGTGCTAATGAATCTAGGCAATACGATTGTACAGACAAGCATATGCTGTTTTTGGGATAGTCCATGATTCCATCTTCTCTTAAATAACGGTTTCCCCATGGTAATCGTCTGGTTCGTTCACCCCTTCCACACCTCTAAAGGTCCAATACGCGGATTAATTCCCTGTATATATTTTCCTGTATATAAATGCAAGTGCCGTGCCAATGCTAAATCACCGACAATAAGGCTGTTCACCAGTCAGTGAATTCATTATTGAATTATAAAAATCAAAAGTAACGATTCCATACGGGATGTACGTCATTCACTATTGACTGAAAAAATCATTTCTGAATCGATAAAAAAATTAAAAGGATGATATAAGATGAAAAGGAACCAAAAATCCCCTTCACAACAACAATCATTTTGTAATAACAGGCAAAATGCTCAAAAAAACAGCATCTCCATTGTTGGATTAGGTCCAACCTTGGAGGTGCTGTTCATTACTAACCTATTCTTTTCCGCTGACCTTCAATCGATATTTTTTAAGTTTCCTCACTATTGTTGCCTGACTGGACTCAAGGGCTTCTGCAATTTCATATGTAGTTTGGTAGGCCTGAGCCGCCTTTATCAAGATTTCCTTTTCGGCTCTTTCCACCGCTTCTTTTAATGTTAGGGCAGCATTGAGGTTCGGCTGATTCCGATTTTCCGGCTGATATTCTTCCGGAAGGTCGTTAATCGATAATATTTGATTATCCGTCAGCACGACGAGCCTTTCCACTATATTAATCAATTCACGGACATTACCTGGCCAATCATGTTGATAAAAATATTCCTTCAACCGCGAATCTATTTCTTTTGAGAATTTATATTGTTCGTTTGCTTTTGTCAAAAATAAATCAGTCAAGGCCAATATATCCTCTCTTCTTTCCCGTAGAGGAGGAATCGTAATCGGAATGACATTCAGCCTATAAAAGAGGTCTTCACGAAAGTCTCCCGATTTGACCATTTCCGATAGATTTCGGTTCGTGGCTGCTATTATGCGAACATCGATCTTCTTTGGCTTTGTACCACCAATTCTTTGAATCTCCCTTTCCTGAAGGGCCCGAAGCAGCTTCACTTGAAGTTGCAGGGGAAGCTCACCAACTTCATCCAGGAATAAGATCCCACTCTCTGCAAGCTCAAACATCCCTGGTTTGCCTTTTTGATTGGCTCCGGTAAATGCCCCTCCTTCATATCCAAAGAGCTCGGATTCCAATAAATCAGCGGGAATTGCCCCACAATTTATTTTGATGAAGTCTCCTTTTTTAGATCGGATGCTCCGATTATAAATATTGCGGGCAAGGACATCCTTTCCAACACCCGTTTCTCCCAGAATGAGTACTGTCGCATCAATATCCGATATTCTTTCAGCAATTTCATAAATCATTTTCATTTTATCACTGACAAATACGACTCCATCCTTGCTTGTTATCTTCCGCAATTTTTCGATTTCCTGCTTATATTGATTATTCAGTTCATTAACTTTCGTCAACTCGTGCATCAGTTCATTTAAATCGGATAGATCCCTTATATTCGTAACGACTTGCTCTATTTCCCCTTCTGCATTAAAAACGGGACTTCCTGTAATCAATGTTTCCTTTCCAGCAAAATTATCCTGTACGACTGATACCGTTCGTCTCAGCTTCACTACCTTATGCGTCACCGAAGCATTCAGAATGCCGCGTTTAATTAATTGGTCCACAGATTTGCCGATATAATACTCTTTTGGTATGCCAGTGATCCGTTCAATGGCCGAATTGGTATAAAGTGTGATTCCATCTTGATCTGTGATGTATATTCCATCATAGGAATTTTCGATAATGGCATCCAGTGCGCGATTCAATTTATCCGTTTCATGCGCATCAATCAATAAATCGTCCAAAAATTTTGTTTCACTGCCTATATATAGAATATTGTCAGCATCCATTTGTTTCATTAATAAAAATAAAAACCGCTTATCTTGCAGCCTTGCAGCTGCAAGCCTTTTATTATCGAGAAATTGCCACTCATCAAATTGTTCGGTTAGTGTATTATTTCCATCCTGACTTAACGATTGATTAAAATAGTTGCCCCAATCCTTTATCCGATTTGCAGAATCCACGACTAGTACAGGAAAGGTCCACTCTTTGAGCAAATTAATCTGAGAATCCTGTTTCACTTGATTCATTACTATTCACCGCCGCAAAAAGAATTCTTTTTAAGTACAATTCTGGATAATTTTCGAAAGTCCTTTAATATTGTCGAATTTCGCTCGAAAAAAAGTAGTGATGAAATAATTTTCATCACTACTTTCCCTCAGTAAGTCTTAAAAATAACCTCTCCGCTAATCGCTTCCTTACCTGACTGGTTAGTGGCGGCAACGTTGAAAAAATATCTATCCCCCCTTTTTTCTTTTAGATCCGCTTGAAGAGTTATGACATCATTCAAGAAAACCATACCTTTGAAGCGAATCTTGTATTCTTCGATAAAACCAATTTCATAAAGATTGCTGAAAAGCTTTGCGAGGTTTCCCATCGTCCACATTCCATGAGCAATGATACCGGGAAGACCAGCATTTTTTGCTTCCTCATCAATCGTATGAATGGGATTGAAATCACCTGATGCCCCGGCATATTTAATGAGGTCCAGTCGCGTTACAGGTGCAAGCTCGATTGAATGTAACAAGTCACCAATATGAAGTTCGGTTAATGTCGTCACTTACTCATCACCATCCTTCTGATCGTTTCATTTATAATGACAAGCTGTTCAGCAGTGAAGACAATTTCCCCATTTGCATCCGTCCCATAATTTTTAAAGGCTAGAAATCCCATTTCCCCTTGTTTTCCTTTTTTCTCGTAATAGTCTTTCACTTCCGTATAACAGGTGATTTCTTCCCCTACCTTCAGCGGCCTGTTATAGCGATATATCTGCTCACCGTGAATCAACCCTTTATTCGGGAGATTTAAGCTTTCGATCGTCCCGAAATCAAAGACCCTTGGGAAAGTTGGTGGAGCGATATTCGTTCCGTACCTTGATTGCCTGCCTATTTCTTCATCAATGAAAATCGGGTGGGGATCACCAATCGATAATGCAAATTTTTTAACGGCTCCCCGTTCAACTATATTTTTAACGGGGGTGGATCGTTTTCCAATACTTTCGTTGAACATAACATCCCGCCTTTCCTTAATTTTTTGGACCGCCCGCAACATATAAAACCTGCCCGCTAATGAATGAAGATGCTTCATCGGCAAAGAATGCAACAGCATGAGCAATATCACTTGGCAAACCGCTTCTGGCAACCGGAATACTGTTTGCCCTATCCTGGATGAATTGCTCAAAACTCACTCCGACCCGCCTAGCTGTTTCTTTCGTCATTTCGGTTTCTATAAATCCTGGTGCTACCGAATTAGCCGTTATCCCGTATTTGCCAAGTTCGATCGCCAGTGTTTTTGTTAACCCCTGAAGTCCGGCTTTAGCGGCTGAATAATTAGCCTGACCGCGGTTCCCTAGGGCCGAAGTCGATGAAATATTGATGATTCTTCCGTATTTATTTGCAACCATATGCTTCTGGGCGGCACGTACTGCATTGAAAGTACCTTTTAAATGCACATCCATTACCGTCTGCCAATCTGAATCGGTCATTTTGAAAAGTAGATTATCCCGGATGACCCCTGCATTATTCACGAGAATATCAAGCGATCCGAATGTGTCGGCTATTTCTGTTATGGAGGCTTCCACCTCTTCGGAATTGACCACATTGGCCACTTTGGTATAAATGGTATACCCCTTATCCCTTAATTCATTTCCTGTTGATGTCAAAACCTCTTCGTTGATATCGATAATCGCTACATTTGCGCCTTCACTGGCGAATAGTTCAACGATAGCCCCGCCAATCCCCCTGCTTCCACCTGTAACTAAAGCCGTTTTCCCTGAAAATCTCCCTGTCATAATCGTTTCCTCCTAATCTATTATAAAAATTGTCCTAATTTAACATGCCCCTTAATCAAATTCCGGGAAATGATCATACGCTGTATTTCATCCGTACCATCATAAATCCTCCATAACCTAGCCTCGCGGTACCATCGCTCGATGGGAAGCTCCTTCGTATAGCCCATGCCACCATGAATCTGCAATACGCGATCCACGACCCGATTCCCCATATTGGCTCCATAGAGTTTAGCCATTGAAGCTAAATGGCGGTTGTCTTCACCATTATCAAGTGTAAAAGCCGCATTCAATACTAGCCATCGTGCAGCTTCAATCTCTACAGCCGAATCAGCTATCTGCCATTGAATGGCCTGGCGCTCAGCGATCGGTTTACCGAATGTGACTCGTTCTTTAGCGTATTCTATAGCCATTTGCAGCAATCTTTCTGCAGAACCCACAGCGCGTGCGCCCACGATCCATCTTGCAAACCCAATCCATTCCAAGCCTAATTTATAACCTCCATGCACTTCCCCTAAGATGTTTTCTTCGGGTACCCTGACATTATCAAAAACTAAACCGGCCGGTCCCCATTCTCCCATCGTATTGATATACTCTGATCTCCAGCCCATATCACGGTCTACAATGAAACAGGTTACCCCTTCCGTCCCGGTCGCTTGATGACGTTCTTTGTCTGTTACTGCAATGACCATGACGAAATCGGCATCGTTTCCTCCGGTAATGAAAGTTTTTTCACCGTTAAGCACCCATTCGTTCCCTTCTTTTACTGCCGTCATTTTAATATTTCGCGTATCGGACCCAGCTCCCGGCTCCGTCATGGCAAAACAGGACTTTTTCTCACCATTAATCGTAGGGATCAGATATTTCTGTTTCTGTTCTTCATTTGCATAATAAAGGATGTTATCAGCCGAACCTCCAAAGCTGAATGGTACAAACGTTTTTGACACTTCCATCAAGACAATTGCCATCATAAGCTGCCCTAGGTCCGCCCCGCCAAATTCCTCCGGAGTATTGATCCCCCAAAATCCAGCATTTTTTGCTTTTTCCTGTAATTCTTTCAATGTCCCCTCCGGTAAACTAGGTTTCCCCGCCATTTCATTGCGAAGCACTTCATTTTCCAATGGAATCAATTCATTTTCCACGAACTTGCGTATTGTTTTTTGTACCATTTTTTGTTCATCCGATAGTCGTAAATCCATGTTAACCCCTCCTCTTTCCAATTAGACTAGTTTTGATATTTTCTCTTCAATTGTCCGGTAATGATATTTTTTTGGATTTCGGACGTGCCTTCATATATTCTAGTGATTCGGGCATCCCGATAGAAACGTTCAACTGGATAATCCTTCATGTATCCCATACCGCCATGAATCTGAACGGCCTTATCAGCGACACGATTATATACTTCCGAACCATACAACTTTAGCATTGCCGCTTCTTTAATGATTTTTTCTTTCTGATCGACCATCCATGCAACCCGGTATGTGAATGAGCGAAGTGCTTCTATTTCCATTGCCATCTCGGCAATCATATGGGATACTGCTTGATGATCAATGATCGGGACATTGAATTGTTCACGTTCTGTGGCATATTTAGTAGATAGATCGAGCAAGTACTGACAGGACCCTAAGTTACGGGCAGCAAGGCCTGCCCGGCCATTTGCAAGGATCTTCAATGCATTTACATACCCTTGTCCAACGTCCCCCAGTACGTTTTCGGCAGGAACCTCGCAATCTTCAAAAACCAATTCGGCCGAATGTGAGCCTCGAAGACCCATCTTCCTTTCCAGGCTACCAACTCTAAAACCCGGAAAATCCTTTTCTACTATGAATGATGTGATTCCTTTTGCCCCTTTAGCTTTGTCCGTTACGGCCATAACTGTAAAAATATCTGCTACATCTGCATTCGTTATATAGTGCTTTGTCCCATTTAGGATATATTTATCGCCATTTTTGACTGCCGTCATTTTGAGATTCGTAGCGTGTGAACCCGCTGCAGGCTCAGTTAAAGCAAAAGCGCCAATTCTATTACCGCTCGCCATATCTGGTAGATATTTTTCCTTTTGCATTTCATTGCCCATTTCGACTATCCCTACCGTACCTATGCCGGTATGGGCCCCAATCAGAGTGGTATATCCATTATGGGTTTTCCCGATTTCCTCATATAAAGCGCATTTTCCCACCATCCCGATTCCGAGCCCGCCATACCTCTCCGGGATACTAAGCCCGAATAGACCGATTTCCTTCGATAAATTTATAATGGATTCCGGGATATGATCTTCATCCTCTATCTGCATGGAAAAAGGATCGATTTGCTCTTCGATAAATTGGCGTATATTTTCTTTTAATAGCAGGATGTCTTCATCTAAGCGAAAGTCCATTTGCATTCTCCTTTATCTGCGAATTGATTGTTAGCGCTTTCATGCATTATCCGAATAAGCGATATGTTTTTCCTGAAGCTTGCGTTTTAAGATTTTACCTACCGCCGTCTTCGGAAGTTCACTTTCAAATGTGATTGCTTTTGGGACTTTAAAGGCAGCGAGCTGCTTTCGGCAATAATCCTTCAATTCGTTTTCAGTTATTCTTTCATTTGGTTTTAGAACTATCGCTGCATGTACCGTTTCACCGCGATATTGATCGGGAACGCCAAAGACGGCAGCTTCCAGAACCTTAGGATGGCTGTATAGGATATCTTCAATTTCAATTGGATAGATATTGAATCCGCCTGCTATGATCATTTCTTTCTTCCGGCCCACAATGTAAAAGAAGCCATCTTCATCCATCTTGGCAATATCACCGGTATGCAGCCACCCGTTTTGAATCGTCTGCCGCGTCTCTTCAGGCATGCCCCAATAACCTTTCATTACCTGTGGACCTTTTATGACCAATTCACCTGGTGTATCAACCAAGAGGGCGGGCTCTCCTGTAATACTGTCAATTATGGCGGCATCCGTATTTTGTATCGGAATCCCGATACTTCCGGGTTTTTGCAGGCCGCTAACTGGATTTCGGTGCGTGACTGGTGACGCCTCGGACAGGCCATAGCCTTCTGCAATCTTTGTCCCGCTCAGTTCGTTAAACCTTGACAATACATTTAATGGCAATGGTGACGAACCCGAAACGCAAGATTTCAATGTATGCAAATCAAATGGATGGGACTGGTAATATTGTAATAAAGCAATGTACATCGTCGGTACCCCTGGGAAAATAGTCGGTTTAAGATTATTGATAATATCGACAATCTCGGTCACTTCAAACCTGGGTACAAGAATTAATTCCCCGCCATTATAAAACGTCAGGTTCATCCCTGAAGTCATGCCGTAAACATGAAATAATGGGGAAACGCCAAGTATCCTTTCCTTACCCTTTTGAGTATTGATTCTTGAAGTGGCTGCACTTTGCAGCGTATTGGCTACGATATTACGATGGGTTAGCATCGCCCCTTTAGAACGACCTGTCGTTCCTCCTGTATATTGAAGAACGGCAATATCTCTAGCAGGATCAATCTTCACACTGAAATCCGCTTCTGTTACTGATAGCAGTTTTTTTGTCATTTCACACTTTCCCTTTTCCAGCGACACGCTCAACACCTTTTCAACATCGGTTTCAGCTATAACGGCTTCAACTATTGGCAGTAATTCATCTAGCACAATGATGTGCCTTGCACCTGAATCTTTCAGGACATGGATTAATTCGTTCGCCTTATACATTGGATTGATTTGGACAACGATGGCCCCATTCAATAGGGTTCCAAAAAAACCAATTGGATATTGGGGACAATTAGGAAGCATAAGTGCCACACGATCTCCCTTTCCAATCCCTTCAGCAGCAAGCAAGTGGGCACATCTTTTCACTAACTTCCCCAACTCTGAATATGTATACCTCTGCTCCATGAACGTAACCGCTGTTTTATCCGAATATTGTTCGACTGATTCATAAAATAGTTCTGTCAAAGACATGTCTGGAATATCAATCTCTTTTGGATTTCCTTGCGGGATATGTTTTTTCCAAGGTCTATCCATTGGCCCTCCCCTTTCTTCATTCAAATAAATAAAGAAGTCATACTAAATCAATATGCAAGGAGTGTGCCAAAATAAATTTGTTGTGTTACGCTGATTCAATCAATGGTACAATTCAAAATTGAATTATTTGCTGCGCCCTTAATAATATTAGGTTCATAAAGCTAGGATTTAAAATTGACTCAATAAGTCATTTTTGAATTTAGAGGTGCTTTAGTAAAAGGACTCAACTTGTAGTGCGGGGCATGTGGTTTTTTTTCTTGAAGGCTATTTTTTGAAAATAAAACGGGATGCTGATCAAAATCAGCATCCCGTTTTAAAAAATGATTCACTGCTCTATGGCGGAGTCATCTTCCAATGATATTTTCCATAATTCTTTCGCTTTTCCACTGACCGTTTCATCAAAAACAAATGATCCATTCGTATATCGATCATGGTTTTTTAATGAAGCCGCATGAATCGTTTCAATGGTTCCTTTTTCAGAAAGAATGAATAGACTGTCCGTTTTGTTAATGATATCAAATCCAATGACCCTATGAGGATTCGATTTCAATTCCCTCAAGACCACGACACCGCGTTTTGCCCGGCTCGTTTTTTCAAACTCTGTTAATTTCATTTTCTTTATGGCACCGCGCTGTGTAACGATAAAGATCGATTCTTTACTATCCTTGGCCAAAACCTTTCCGCCAATGACATAGTCATCTTCTTTCAAATTAATCCCTTTGACTCCTGCTGCCCGAACACCGACAACACTTACTTCTTCTTCATCAAACCATAAACCATACCCGTTATGGGTGACCAGGAAAAGGTCAGCCTGTCCATTGGTATGATGGACATCGACAAGTTCATCGTCACCTTTTAAATTGACACCAACCAGAGGTTTTGAATGACGCTGGGCTTTATAGGAAGCTAATTCTGTCTTTTTCACCATACCATTTTTCGTGATGAACACTAAGAATTCCGGCACGGCAAACTCTTTGATTGGAATCGCTTTTATGATTTGTTCTTCCCTGTCGATTGGAATGATGTTCGCGATATGCTGACCGGTTTCCTTCCAGCGTATATCAGGAAGCTGATGAACCGGACAATAGAGGTAGTTCCCTTTGGATGTGAATAGCAACAGGACATCCGTTGTATTCATCTCCAGCCTCTGGAGCAGGCGATCGGAATCCTTCATGCCAAAATCAAGACCGCCTGATGCGGCATAAGATCGTAACGAAGTCCGTTTGACATAGCCTTCTTTCGTCACGGTCACCATCACGTCCTCACTCGCAATCAAGACTTCAAGATTGATTTTGATTTCTTCAATTTCTTTTTCGATTTTGGAACGCCGTCCGTCATCAAAGCCCTTTTTAATGAATCGAAGTTCTTTTTTAATTACTTGAAGAAGAACTTTTTCACTGCCAAGAATCTTTGTCAATTCCTCAATTTTGTTTTTCAATTCCGCTGCCTCTGCTTCAAGTGCTGTAATATCCGTATTTGTCAGCCTGTATAGCTGCAAGGAGACAATGGCTTCAGCTTGCGCTTCTGTAAAATCGAATTTAGCAATGAGGTTATCTTTGGCATTCCGTTTGTCTTTAGATGCCCGGATGACAGCGATGACCTCATCTAATATGGACAAAGCCTTCACTAAACCATCGACGATATGTGCCCGGTCATGCGCCCTTTGCAACTCATAACGTGAACGATTCAAGATTACCTCTTTACGGTGTTCGATATATGCATCGAGCATTTTTGGCAGGCTCATCAATGTTGGCCGTTTTTTATAAATCGCGACCATATTGAAATTGTATGCAATTTGGAGATCGGAATTTTTGTATAAATAATGCAGAACTCCATTTGCATCTGCTTCTTTTTTCAGTTCGATGACAATACGCAGTCCTGTACGGTCGGTTTCATCCCTTACTTCCGCGATACCTTCCACTTTCCGGTCTAGGCGGAACTCATCCATTTTCTTAACAAGGTTGGCTTTATTGACTTCATATGGGATTTCAGTGATGACGATTTGCTGTTTGCCGCCCCGAATCGTTTCCACTTCCGCCAACCCGCGAATGATTATTTTCCCTTTACCTGTTTCATAGGCCTTACGAATGCCTTCAATGCCTTGAATGATACCTCCAGTAGGAAAATCCGGCCCTTTAATGACCGTCATTAAGTCAGCGACAGTCGCTTCCGGCTTATCAATTCGCATAATGGCCGCATCAATGACTTCACCTAGTTGATGTGGCGGGATTTCAGTGGCATAGCCTGCTGAAATTCCTGTAGAGCCATTTACAAGCAGGTTAGGGAACATTGCAGGCAATACAATGGGTTCTTCCGAAGTATCATCAAAGTTCGGTACAAAATCGACCGTCCTTTTTTCAATATCCCTCAGCATCTCGGAGGCAATCGATGAAAGCCTTGCTTCTGTATACCGCATCGCAGCAGGCGGATCGCCATCAATACTGCCGTTGTTTCCGTGCATTTGGACCATGACCTTCCGCAGCTTCCAGTCTTGGCTCATCCGAACCATTGCCTCATAAACGGATGAATCTCCATGAGGGTGATAGTTACCAATTACATTCCCGACCGTCTTTGCGGATTTCCTGAATCCTTTTTCCTGGGTATTTCCTTCGACATGCATCGCATACAATATCCTGCGCTGCACCGGTTTTAGACCGTCCCTTGCATCTGGAAGTGCCCGATCTTGGATGATATATTTACTATAACGCCCGAAGCGGTCACCAATTACCTCTTCTAGCGGCAAATCTCGAAACGTTTCTTCAAATACCATCGTTAATGACCTCCTCTTCAATCGACATATTTTCATTATCTAAAATATTCGATTCCTCTTCGAGACCAAAAGCGACATTGGCTTCAATCCACTTACGACGCGGTTCAACCTTATCTCCCATCAACGTTGTCACACGTCTTTCCGCACGGGCACCATCATCGATCTTCACACGTATCAATGTCCTTGTTTCCGGGTTCATCGTGGTATCCCATAATTGATCGGCATTCATCTCACCCAGCCCTTTATAGCGCTGAATCATATAGCCTTTCCCCACTTTGTCTATCGCTCCCTGAAGTTCCTCGTCGCTCCAAGCATATTCAATGACTTCTTTCTTCCCGGTCCCTTTACTCACTTTATATAAAGGAGGCAAGGCAATGTAAACCTTTCCTGCCTCTATTAACGGCTTCATATAGCGATAAAAGAATGTCAGCAGCAGCACTTGGATATGGGCTCCATCCGTATCGGCATCAGTCATGATGATCACTTTATCATAGTTAGTGTCCGGCGTATTGAATTCCGCACCGACACCTCCGCCGATGGCATGGATGATCGTATTTATTTCCTCGTTTTTAAAAATATCCGCCAGTTTTGCCTTTTCCGTATTGATTACTTTACCCCGTAATGGCAGCACTGCTTGGAAACGGCGATCACGCCCTTGTTTAGCGGATCCCCCAGCAGAGTCCCCTTCAACAAGATACAGTTCATTCCGTTCGGGATTTTTCGATTGAGCTGGTGTTAATTTCCCAGAAAGGATGGCATCGGATTTTTTCCGTTTCTTCCCGCTTCTTGCGTCTTCACGAGCCTTGCGTGCCGCTTCCCTTGCTTGGAACGCTTTAATCGCTTTTTTTACCAATAGGGTACTCGTGGTCGGATCTTCTTCAAAAAAGTAGGCTAAGTGCTCTGATACGATGGAATCGACTGCAGAACGGGCTTCACTTGTTCCAAGCTTGCTCTTGGTTTGTCCTTCGAATTGAAGAAGTTCTTCAGGGATACGTACTGAAATGATTGAAGACAAGCCTTCACGTATATCGGTACCTTCGAGGTTTTTATCTTTTTCCTTCAATAGACCCATCTTTCTGGCATAATCATTAAATGCCCGTGTCATGGCCGTTTTTGCGCCAATCTCATGGGTGCCTCCATCTTTTGTACGAACATTATTTACAAAGCTTAAAATATTCTCTGAATAGCCATCGTTGAATTGAAAGGCGAGTTCGACTTCTATTCCATTTTGTTCCCCTTCTAAGCTGACTACACTATGAAGGGTCTCTTTTTCTTCATTTAAGTAATCAACAAACGCTTCAATGCCATTTTCATAGTGAAAAACTTCATTATGGTCGTTACGCTCATCCGTCAATTCTATCTTCATGCCTTTTAAAAGAAAGGCTGATTCGCGAAGGCGCTCACATAGGATCTCATAATTAAAAGTAGTCACCGAAAATATTTTTGGATCGGGCTTGAAATGGATCTTGGTACCGGCTTGATTGGTTTTACCGATTTTCTCCAGTGTGGTTTCTGGCTTTCCGCCATTGAAAAACCGTTGTTCGTAAATGAACCCATCCCTTTTGATCGTCACGACAAGCCATTCAGACAACGCGTTAACGACCGAAGCACCGACTCCATGAAGGCCTCCACTCGTTTTATATCCGCCTTGTCCAAATTTACCTCCAGCATGAAGAATCGTCAAAATGACTTCAGGCGTCGGTTTACCCAATTTATGCATGCCAATAGGCATTCCGCGCCCTTTATCAGACACACTTACACTGTTATCTTTATGTATTTTCACACTAATTTGGTCTCCATAACCAGCCAAAGCCTCATCTACGGAGTTATCTACAATCTCGTACACTAAATGATGAAGTCCGCGTGCATCAGTACTGCCGATATACATACCGGGACGTTTTCTGACCGCTTCGAGTCCTTCCAGTACCTGAATTGCATCATCATTGTACTCGATTGTCTTTACTTTCTTTGCCACAGAAATTCCCCTTTCCTTACTAAACACAATTTCCGGGCCAAATCATACTGCAATGAAATGACTCACTAGCTTAATAAATCCATTCATACGTTATTATCATATAAAAAGTATAATACTTTTACGAATAAAGAACAAGTGTTCTATTTTTTTCGTCCCTTTTATTAGCGTTAGTACCTTGATTGGAACATGAAAACGTATCATAGCTACCATTCTAATTGTAGCGGTAAATTTTCATTTGGCAAATATACTTTTATTATTTTAATGAAATTAAGCTTTAATGGATAAAATTTTCGCTGCATTTTAGTGTATCTCCGGGTTGAGATACAGAAATACCTTAAAAAAAGAGCGGAAGTTCCGCTCTTCATTTTTACTTAGTAAGGGCGTGTTCGACTTTTATGCATCGATTCATGATGACAGTATATCCTTTTTCTTTCAAAAAATTATACGCTTCTTCATTTTCCACCCCTAGCTGCGCCCAAAAGATATCTGCATCGATTTCAGCAAATTCCTTGGCTATCTCAGGAAGGAACTCTGAACGGCGGAAAACATTGACGATATCGACGTGCCCTTCAATATCTTTCAGGGCTTTAACTGCCTTCACACCCAGCACTTCAGATACGGCAGGGTTTACCGGGATGATTTCATAACCGCTATCCTGCATGGCCTTCGACACCATATATGAAGTGCGCTCAGGGTTATCAGATAGACCAACGACAGCGATGCGCTTCGAATTTTTCAACATTTTTCCCATTTCTGCTCTGCTTGGATTTTCTATCATTCTTTTTCAATCCCCTTTATAATAAAATGTAATATTTGAATAAAGAGTATTCCTTAACAAGCGTATTTTACGGATTACCATTATTAAGAAAAACCATTATACAAGAAATAATAGGTTTCGAAAAGGCATGACTCACTTAACTGCCTTTATGTTCTTACAGACTACCACGTATAGTAGCAATTTATACAAGGAGGCATCCTTCATTTTATATTTACGAAAATAAGGAAGCCTAAACCTTTTTCCCTACATGAACTTAACGTATATCAAAAGATGTAAGTTCATCAAGGAAAATTCATTTTTTTAATGGATTTTTTTTGGACAGCCGTACCATTTTGTCACGAAAATGTTACAATAAGAGAAGCTTAACAGGCATTTTAAGGCTGTTTTTGGCTATTTCAACACGTTTACTTTTGAAAAGGGAAACAATCGTCCCTTGAACGTGATAAAAAAAGAAGATTTTTTCTTAAAAGAAAGGGAAATAGAATGCTTACATTTATCACTATACTGGCTGCCTACCTGATCGGTTCGATTCCTTCCGGTTTAATAATTGGTAAAACATTTTACAAAATCGACATCCGGGAGCATGGCAGTAAAAATCTGGGCGGGACAAATACCTTCAGGACACTTGGTGTCAAGGCAGGACTAACTGTTACCATCATGGATATACTTAAGGGTACCCTAGCAACTTTCCTGCCGCATATTCTAGGCGTGGACATGCATTTATTGCTAGCCGGAGTTATTGCGGTCATCGGTCATATGTTTCCCATTTTTGCAAACTTTCGGGGCGGAAAAGCGGTGGCAACTTCTGCGGGTGTCATTCTTGCTTATGAACCATGGTTTTTTGTCTTTGCCGTCATCATTTTCTTTATATCCTTATACATATCCAAATATGTCTCGCTTTCATCCATGATTGCTTGTTTGCTTGCTCTCATCTACAGTTTAGTTTTTCATATTGATGACACGGCGCTCATTATTGTAATCAGTATAATAACGATCTTCATTTTTTACCGGCATCGCGCAAACATCAAGCGGATTATCGATAAAACTGAACCGAAGGTAAAGTGGTTGTAATACACACCATATCCAAGTGAAAATAGGCCCGTATGCATGGGCCTATTTTACTTTCCACCATTCATTTGCCGTGTTATTCAGGATACCGGGACTCGAAACCTTTTCAATAGTGTTACCGATTTCCTGGATGATTGACACTGATCCCTGGATTGTCATTGTCATTTCCATTTCTGCAGAATCCATCATTTATTTTATTCTGGACTTCATGTAATTCTTTTGTCAAGGTAAAAGGACCTATATCATTTCCACATTAACTTCAAATTGAAAGAATGGTTTGGTATTCGTTCAATGGAGAAATGGTCAAATAAGGATTGAATAATAGTGGAACAGAGGCTACACTGTAACTAGTTATTACATATCGATAGGAGAAAATGCCATGAAGCCATTGCAAATATCACCAGAAACCGCATTAAAGTTATCCAAGTCACTAAACTTGCCTTTAGAGCAAATCATGCATATGCCTACACCTGTTTTGCTGAGAAAGCTTGCCGAGGCTGAAGCAAAAGAAAAAGGAAATACAAAATAGCTGCAGGAATCTGCAGCTATTTTAGTGAATACAATACTTCTATGTGTGCAAAACGACCTTAATTTCGTCGCATAAATAGTTTTTCTTTTCGGTCCCCTATGGAATCCTCCCAGTTACTAATTAAATACTCTTGCCTTATAAATCGGGATATGACCTAATGTATCTGCTACTTAGTTATATTTAGCTTAGGAATCAAAAAAAGCAAAAAACCGCACATGGGCGGTTTTCAATTGAAAGTCAATTCTTTTGCCCAATCAGGCAATGGCCTTTTTTTGACTGATATTAATTGTTCATTTTCATAGGTACAGACAAATTCTTGTGGTGGTTCATCCTGTAATATATCTTTTAGGTAATACTTTATATGGGACACAACATCACTTGCCTCCATAACCCATTGATACGGCTTCCAGGCAAGTTCCCCTTCATCACAGGCAGATAGCCCGCCCCCTGCATCTTCAGCTCTGTAAACATACATTCCACCCGTTTGATTCCAAGTCACGATCCCCCGAAAGGCCATCCCCCTTACTTTCAATCCAGTTTCTTCAAAAATTTCGCGTTCCATCGATTCATCGATGGTTTCACCTTGATCTATCTTCCCGCCTATACCATTCCATTTATGCTTATTGGGATTCTTTTGGCGAAATAGCATCAACACTTCGACTTCATTGAATTTTTTTCGCGTTATGAAACAAATATTATAGATAATATCCATGGGTTATTTCCTTTCTTGAACGCACATTATTCGCATCTACTTCATAATTACTTTATACTTAAATAACGAACCTCTAGGAAGGAGAATGAGTATGAAACTGACCATTTCCGATCAAGCAGCTAAGTGGTATATGGATGAGCTGGGGCTTCAAGAAGGCTCTCATTTACGCTTTTATGTAAGATATGGCGGGCATAGTACCGTCCAAAGCGGCTTTTCTTTAGGTATCATGCAGGAAGAACCTGAAACTGCAGCAGCCGCAACAACTATGAATGAGATTAATTTTTATGTAGAAGAAAAAGATTTATGGTACTTTGATGGTCATGATTTACTTATTACTTTTAATGAAAAACTGACTGAACCAGAATTTCACTATGAAAAGAGTGTTTGACAATAAAGCAGCGGTGTAAACTGCTGTTTTTTCTTGTTCAATCGAGCAGACGCTCTTTAATATTTTCCGCCCTAAGAATTTCCGCTTGCTTTTCCCCTAAAAGATCGAAATGTGAATAACCATCCTTCCTGTGATGAATCCACTCTTTTTTAAGCCCGTATTGCTTACCCCACTCCGATAAAAGCCGTAAATCTTTGCATCCGACTTTTGTAACCGTCTTGCAGCCGGGAAATCGGTCATCCAGCCAATAATGTGTCAAAAAAGCTATTTGGCCTTGATCGATTTTCTGCTTCCACGCTACTACGTCTACCCGTTTTATCCCAAAAGCCATTTTTGATCACCTCAATCATTATAATTAAATTAAATCATCCTGTTTTTTATTTTTCTCATAGGCCTCATGCCATTCTGGATACATGCGTTTAATGGATATCGGGCGGAAGCTCTCCCTTTTAACGCAAACGTGGGAAGAATGACCTGTAGCTGCCACTTCATTTTTCCCATTAACGATCTCATACCCATAAACGACCCGCAAGCCGTCATATTTTTCAATCCAGGTTTTAACTTTTACCTTATCGCCATATCTAACAGGGGTTTTATACGAAGCCTGAATATCCATAACAGGCGAGAGGATACCATCCGCTTCCATATCAGCATAATAAAACCCTAAATCATTTATCAATTTTGTCCTGCCCAGTTCCATCCATATAAAATAATTCGCATGGTAAACAACACCCATTTGATCTGTCTCTGCATACCGCACTTCAATTTCGTTTTCAGCTATGAACATTTTGTTTCCCCGCTTTCATTTCTATTGCAATAAACATTTTACCATAACAATTGTGCAAATTTCATTTAAGCTGTCTTAATCTGGACTGTATCCCTTCGATGAACCTAAATAAAAGAGGAGAAAGATTTCTCGCGTCTTTCTCCCCTTCCCTTATTTGATTACATATTATCGTTACTATAACCGCTTTCCCGTGCTTCCTGCTCATCTTGCATTTCTTCCTTCATACCATCGATGCTCTTTCTTCTTCGTTCATTTTTAGCCTCAATTGCCTGTTTCTCCACACCTGAAGAGAATGATAACGTTTCATTTGCAGCGGTCATGTTCTCTTCCGTATTTTCTATTGCATCTTGAATTTTTTCAACATTATCCAAACGATTATCCGGATTGTGCTTATTTGTGCCCATTAATTTCACCTCATGTTTTTATTTACATAATATTATTACGATTACTTTATTAGCTTAGATTACTCGCCTTTTGTTTGAATGACCTGAGCATGTTTGCCTGATTTGTCCTGCATTTTCTTACCGTTATTCCCACCCGCTGCTATTGGTTGTGTCCCTTGATGGCTCGGTCTAAAGTGTTTTGAATCTTTTTTTGGATTACCCATTCTTATCGCCTCCTTCTCTTATCATGGATAAAAAAGAGGAAATTCATGAATGCCAGTTTTTGAAAAAGCCATGAAAAAAGAGCCATTACCTTGAAGGGACCTTCATGGCACTGGCTCATTTTAAGCAAAAGCTATTCAGCCTTTTGCATATGTTTTTTTTCAAGACGTTCCTCAAGTCTTTCCATTTGCTTAACGTCCATCAATAATTCCCTTTTGTTTTCTTTAATTAATTCTTCAAATGTCCTTTTTCTTTTTTTCATGCTTTTCACCTACTTATTTTTAATATAATTTTCAGTATTGCCAAATTAACGTAAAATTATGACTATATGGTTCGCATCCCTTAAATTATCATAATTATCAGATTTTTATTCTGATTAAAATTCCATTTATCCGCTCTCTATACTTTAACCCTTTTTCCATGAACATTAACCATAATTTTTTAAATTTTTTGATTTTCCCATTAAAGTTTGACAACTTTGTTAACATACAATAAAACGGAACCTCATAAAGGTTCCGTCAAAACGTAATCAAAATATTCTTTGTTTTCAGAACCCTCTAACTGCCGCCAAATTTCCTAGCCACAAGTATTTAGCTGGGTTTTTCCCCTACTGCATACTATTTATATTTCGTTCCATATCTTTTAATTGCATGGCTGAAATGACCTTATTCCTGATGATGCCTTCTTTGTCAATGAAATAAGTGGTCGGTATGCTAAGAATCTTGTAGCGCTCATTCACTGGATTTTTTGCACTTTGACTGTCCAGCGGAATGGTAAAAGTAATTCCATTGTCCTCTACAAAAGCTTGTACATCATTTTCAGGGTCAATATTGACGGCAAGTACGACGACATCATCACCCGCTTGCTGTGTATATTTCTCCATATCCGGCATTTCTTTCTTGCAAGGCGGACACCACGTTGCCCAAAAATTCAGCATGACCTTTTTGCCCTTGTAATCGGATAATTCAACTTGTTTCCCATCTAAAGTTTTCAGGGAGAAATTCGGAGCTTTAGCTCCTATTTTCAATCCGCCTAGAGCATCATTTTCGTCATTTTCCTTTGAGTCATTATCCATCGCCTGCACGATCGCTACAGTAATAAGTGATAGTAAGGCCACCGAAGCAATAATTTTTTTAAGCATACTCGTCCCCCTAGTCCCATTACAACAAAAGTATTAGTCCATTTCCAGAAATAGAACAACTTCCCTATTCCATCTTAACAATAAAAGGACCTGCGGAAAAGTGCAATTCCTTTAAATCATAACATGATGTCACATTGTTTCATAAACTTGACACAAAAAAAAGCGGTAAACCTGATAAATAGGTTTACCGCTTCCTAAAAGCTGAAATTAGCCTTTTAATTTATTACGTAATACCATTTGAAGGATACCACCGTGACGGTAGTAGTCGATTTCGATTTCGGAATCGAAACGAACAAGTACATCAAATTCTTTTACGTTTCCAGCTTCATCAGTAGCTGTAACTGTTACGATATCACGCGGTTTAACTGTTTCGTCGATTTTAACTGCGATCGCTTCTTTACCAGTCAATCCAAGTGTTTCAGCGTTTTCGCCTTCTTTGAATTGAAGTGGAAGAACACCCATTAATGCAAGGTTTGAACGGTGAATACGTTCAAAGCTTTCAGCGATGACTGTTTTGATGCCAAGAAGGTTAGTACCTTTCGCAGCCCAGTCACGAGAGCTTCCCATACCATAGTCTTTACCAGCGATGACTGCAAGACCTGTTCCATCAGCTTTGTATTTCATACAAGCATCATAGATAGCCATTACATCGCCAGTTGGCCAGTAAGTTGTGTATCCACCTTCTGTACCTGGAGCAACTTGGTTACGGATACGGATGTTTGCGAACGTTCCGCGCATCATCGCTTCATGGTTACCACGACGAGAACCGTAAGAGTTAAAGTCACGCGGTTTCACACCGTTTTCACGAAGATAGATACCAGCTGGTGTATCTTTACCGATTGCACCTGCAGGAGAAATGTGGTCAGTTGTAACTGAGTCACCGAATTTACCAACTACACGCAAGCCGGAAAGTGGGTTAACTGAACCCGGTTCTGGTGATAATCCTTCAAAGAATGGAGGATTTTGAATGTATGTTGATTTAGAATCGAAAGCATAAATCGCTTCGTTGCTTGTTTGGATTTCATTCCAACGTTTGTTATCGTTGAATACTGTTTCGTATTCTTTACGGAATAATTCCGGTGTAACCGTTGCTTTAACAGCAGCGTTAACTTCTTCTTGTGATGGCCAGATATCAGCAAGATATACATCGTTACCATCTTTGTCTTTACCAAGTGAATCATTGTTTAGATCGAAGTCCACAGTACCAGCAAGTGCATATGCAACAACCAAAGTTGGAGAAGCAAGATAGTTTGCTTTCACTAGTGGATGAATACGACCTTCAAAGTTACGGTTACCAGAAAGCACTGAAGTTACTAGAAGATCTGCTTCAGCAACTGCTGCTTCGATTTCGTCAGCCAATGGACCTGAGTTACCGATACATGTTGTACAGCCGTAACCAACTACGTTGAATCCTAATTGATCAAGGTATGGTTGAAGACCTGCATCACGAAGGTAACCAGTAACAACTTTAGAACCTGGTGCCAATGATGTTTTTACATAATCCGGAACAGTCAAGCCTTTTTCAACTGCTTTTTTAGCAATAAGACCTGCTCCAAGCATTACGTACGGGTTAGAAGTGTTCGTACAGCTTGTGATTGCAGCAATTGCAATCGCACCTGTTTTCATTACCGTTTCTTTGCCATCGGCAAATTTAACAGTTACTTCTTTATCCAATTCAGAATTGTCCATGCCAAAACCTTGGTTGCCCATAGGTGCATTGATCGCGTCATGGAAAGATTTTTTCATTTGAGAAAGTGGAATCAAATCTTGCGGGCGTTTAGGGCCTGAAAGGTTTGGTTCAATTGCTGAAAGGTCGATTTCCACAACATCATTGTATGCTGGGTCTTCGTTTTCAGGAGAGTAGAACAATCCATTTTCTTTGCAGTATGATTCAACCACTTTAATTTGTTTTTCATCACGGCCTGTTAAGCGCATGTAATCGATAGCTTCTGCATCAACAGGGAAGAAACCAACTGTAGCACCGTATTCAGGAGCCATGTTAGCGATTGTTGCACGGTCAGCAAGTGGAAGGTATCCTACTCCTGGGCCGTAGAACTCAACGAATTTACCAACTACGCCGTGTGCACGAAGAACCTGTGTTACTTTCAATGCAAGGTCAGTAGCTGTTGTACCTTTAGGAAGTTGACCAGTCAGTTTAACACCAACAACTTTTGGAACTGGGAAGTAAGATGGCTGTCCAAGCATTCCTGCTTCTGCTTCGATACCGCCGACACCCCAACCAAGAACACCAATACCGTTGATCATTGTAGTATGTGAATCTGTACCGAAAACAGAATCAGGGAATACTTCGAAGTCGCCGTTTGGAGTTTCAACAGCATGAACAACGTTCGCAAGGTACTCTAAGTTAACTTGGTGAACGATACCCGTTGCCGGTGGAACTGCACGATAGTTGTTGAATGATTTTTGAGCCCAGCTTAGGAACTGGTAACGCTCTGCATTACGTTCGAATTCAAGATCCATATTGGCATCAAGGGAATCCATCGTACCTGCTTTATCAACTTGTACAGAGTGGTCAATTACAAGGTCAACCGGGATTTCCGGGTTGATTTTGTCAGGATCTCCACCAAGAGCTGCGAAAGCATTACGTAAAGAAGCTAAATCAACAACAACTGGAACACCAGTGAAATCTTGTAGGATTACACGTGATGGCTTGAACGGAACATCTATATCTTGTTGCTCGCTTGTTCCCCATTTAGCAAGGTTCGCAACGTGTTCTTTAGTGATTACTCTTCCGTCTACTTGGCGAAGTACCGCTTCAAGTAATACTTTAATGGAGTATGGAAGGCGTGATACTTTGCCATCCCCTGCTTGTTCAATAGCGTCTAGGCTGTAGTAGTTGTAGCGTTTCCCTTCAATTTCAAAGGACTTACGCGCTTGGTATACGTCATTTTTCGTCATGAATATTACCCCCTATTAAACTGTCAGAACGTATTCTGCACATAAAAGTAAAACCTGGTTCACTGAAACCATGTTTACTATAAATATAAGTAAAAAAGTTAGTTTGTCGAATTTTCTCTCTCTTCTCCCACCCTAACTCTTCCTTCAACTTAATACTAATATAGAAATGAGTATAAGTAAATAACAAGAAAGTTATTGTTTTTGATAAGTTTCTCTTATAGAAAAAAATCCCCCACATATTAAAGTGCATTTAGGAAGCCTTGCTGATATGATTTTTATTGAAATACCCGTATTTACGGCCTGATAAATTATTCCAGTAAAACATATTAGTACTTCATACATAATCATTCGACATTATCGCATTCTATGGGTGGAGGTGTCGAAATGACAAAACAAAAGGCAAATCATGTTATACCGGGTATGAATGCTGCAAAAGCGCAAGGTAATGGAGCCGGATACAATGATGAAATGGGAAATGAACCGCCATTATCGGAAATGCAAAGGCAAAACAATAAAAAAAGAAAGAAAAACCAATGATTTCCTTCATTTCTAGGCTTTAAACAGGATAGGCTTTTTGAAAGGGCAGTTGACTGCATTTTTCAAAAAGCCTATTCCATTCTAAAATCAGGAAACGCAGAAGTAAAGTGCATGAACTCAGGATGATGGAACCTGTCACTCAATAGTCCTCTGAATTGACCTCATTGACGATTGCCTGAATATCCTGTTCGAATTTTTTCAATTGTTCTTTCTGATGTTCGGAAGCGGTGACTAAAGCAGATTGTATTTGCTGATAGGCCTCGTTCACTTCCTGCTTCACATGTTTCAATTCCGTTCCGTAATTCGGTTCGTTCTTCTCAATGGATGAGTATACATCAAATACTTGCTGATAACTTTGCTGGGCTTCCTGGAAAGTCCTTCGCTTATCTTGTTTATCCTGCATTTGGTTCAGCTCCTTATTTAGTGTCCATCCATAGCATGTACGAGGTTTGCAAATATATGTATGTGAATAAAATTTCACGGACTGATTATCTTAAGAGATAGGAGGGATCGCACATGAACAAAAACGATGGTAAAGATATTCGAAAAAATGCACCTAAAGGAAATAACTCAGGTCAACCTGCACCGTTAAGCGGTTCTCATAAGGTGAAAAACCGACAGCACTCCCGTCAGAAGCATAATAGCAGTCATGATATGTAGACTGCTTAAATAAACGTTCCAAAACAAAGCGGTGCCGCCCCAAAAAGGCAGACACCGCTTTCGTTTTATATTTGTGCAGCAAATAAATCACATGGAAAATGTTCGATTCCTTCCTATTATAAGGGCTTCTTTTTTTGTCACTCCTTCACAGTTTAAACGTGAATTTCAAGTTCGCCATTCATTTCAGCCAATATAACGATGATATAACGTTTTAGCCTCTGCAATATCTTTTGTTCCATGAATCAATGCCCTTCCGTCTTTGAAAACGACCAACCTATGGTTTCCGGTAGTAAATGAAAGTAAATAAGGATTCCTGACGATCTTACCACCTTGTGCGAGAAGATTTTTTTCAAGTTCCGCTAAGTCTCGTTCAAGCTTCATTGCCGGCCGAATCTGGACAGAATCCCTTCCGCATAAAACGGCTGTTTTTGTTCGATTTGAATAAGAGAGGTGTGGATACGTTCGATTTGACCCGCATGACAAACAGTTATCTTTTTTTAATTGCGCTACATTTATGGATGAATGTTCATTTTTCCAAAGATCAAACGAAACGATTTTGTTTCTTAGCGATGCATGATCTTCGACAAGGATTTTCAATGCTTCCGTCAGTTGATGGGCAACGACCATTTGAACAGCAGGGTTGATGATTCCCGCCGTATCACATGTCAGTCCCCCCATTGGAACCGTTTCCAGCAAACAATTCAAACATGGGGTCTCCTCTGGGATCACCGTGTAACTTATCCCATAACTCCCTACACAGGCCCCGTAAATCCAAGGTATTTTATATTTTATCGCAGTATCGTTTATAAGCATCCTGGTATCGAAATTATCTGTGGCATCCAATATTAAATCCACGCCTTCAACCAGCTTCTCCAGTTCATCAACCGAAACATCCGCCACATGCGATTTTACGATAACGTCCGAATTTAGCACATTCAAACGATTCTTCGCTGCCACTGCTTTCGGTATTCTTTTTTGTGCATCATCTTCACAATAAAGCTGTTGTCTTTGAAGGTTACTCCACTCTACATAATCTCTGTCCACAATGGTAAGTTTCCCAATTCCGGCACGTACAAGACCTTCCGCATTTCCCGTACCGAGAGCACCTGCTCCAATCACCAAAACGTGTTTTTTGCAAATTTTCAATTGCCCTTCTTCTCCTATAGGGCCAAAAAGTTCTTGACGTGAATAACGTTCACTCATCCAATGCTCAATCCTTCAACTGGGCTGCTTGCTATTGCATAATCATTTTTTTCGATTCTTCCTGCTTCATACCCTAATCGACCTGCCTCAATGGCAAGTTTCATTGCTTTCGCCATTTTGACTGGGTCTTTTGCTCCCGAAACAGCAGTGTTTAGCAATACGCCATCCGCCCCTAATTCCATGGCGATTGCCGCATCGGAGGGCGTCCCAATCCCTGCATCAACAATTACTGGAACCTCTGATTGTTCCATGATGAATCGTAAGTTCAGTGGGTTTATAATGCCTTGACCAGAGCCAATTGGTGAAGCTCCAGGCATGATTGCATGGCACCCCACTTCTTCCAGGCGTTTAGCGAGCAACACATCATCCGAAGTATAGGGTAATACGGTGAATCCCAATTTCACTAATTCTTCAGCAGCTTTCAATGTTTCAATCGGATCAGGCAGCAGTGTTTTTTGGCAGCCAATGACTTCTACCTTTATCATGTCACATAATCCAGATGCCTTTGCAAGGTGGGCTATGCGCACTGCTTCCTTGGCAGTTTTAGCTCCTGCAGTATTGGGAAGGAGTGTGTATTTTTTCAAATCAAGCTTTTCTAAAAAATTGGGCTGACTTGCTTCAAAAATATTCATTCTCCGGACCGCAAATGTTAATATTTCCGTCTCCGAAACCTCCACTGATTGCTTTTGAACATCGAAATTTGGATATTTTCCAGTACCTAATAATAATCTTGAAGAAAATTCATAAGAACCAATCTTTAACATAATCATCCTCCTCCTACAAAATGTACAATCTCTACCTTGTCTCCATTAGACAAAAGTGTTTCACTTAAACTTTCTTTTGCTAATATTTCATCATTCAATTCAACAATCACTACTTTTTGATGTAAATTAAAGTGTTGCAAAAGTCCTGTAACTGTTGATTCATCAGCAGGAATCCGTATTTTTTCGCCGTTAATGACCAATTCCAATTCAACCACCTCCATTAAGATAAAAGGGTCTGTATCGAACGGTCCAATCGAAAAGCGGACCATTCGGGATTTATCTTCCTTTCCAAAATATCCGCTATAAGTACACCTGTAATTGGGGAAAGCAGGATGCCATTCCTGTAGTGCCCCGTTGCAATGAAAAGTCCTTTGCATGCCGGATGTTCACCAAAGTACGGCAAGCCGTCCCCAGTTTGTGGGCGTATACCTGCCCATGTCTTTTCCAATTCGGTTCCTTTAATCGCCGGAAGCAATTGCGTTGCTCTTTCTATTAATGTAGAAATCCCGTCAAGACTTACCTTTTGATCGAAAGTGCCCGCCTTAACCGTTGCCCCGACAATGATTCTTCCGCCAACTTTGGGCACAAGATAACAGCCATGCGAGAAGATCGTTTTTCCAAGCAATGGACGATCGGTCAGGACTGAAAAGCACTCTCCCTTTACAGGATAACTGTCGAGTTTCACCCCTGATTTTTCAAGGAGGAAAGCACTCCAAGCTCCACCTGCCACGATGACATTTCCACTTAAAAATGCACCTATGTTCGTCACCACTCCCGTTACACATCCGTTTTCCGTAACTAAGTCGGAGACATGAACAAATTCCTTTATATCTACACCAAGGGCAGCGGCAGATTCAGTAAAAGCGAGTGACAGCCTAGTGGCTGAAACTTGTCCATCCTTCGGAATGAACATGGCTCCCTTAATCTCATCTGATAGAAGCGGTTCCGTTTTCCTTATTTCGGCAGTCGAAAGCCACTCAGCCTCAAGTCCCGCATCTTGCTGGACTCTGATCATGTTTTTCAACTCGGCTACCTGATCATTCGTTAGTGCCACCTTAAACATGCCCTTGTTCACTAATTCGATGTCTATTCCACTTATGTCCTTTAATTCTTCCGACAGTGCAGGAAACATCTCCCTGCTTCGGCTTGCCAATGTAAAAAGCGGATGATCAGCATCTAACTCGGCTTGTGCCCCTAACATCCCGGCTGCAGCACTAGATGCTTTGCTGGCCAGTCTATCTTTTTCCAATAAGAGGACCTTTTTACCTCGTTTGGCTAATTGAAAAGCAACGGATCCGCCTATTACTCCTCCCCCAACAATGATTGCATCATATATGGAATTCATCTTAAGTCTCCTTTCCCAAAGACTTCGAATATTCTTTAACGGCTTCAATCGGATTTTTTGCTTCAAGGACACCTGACATGACCGCAATTCCACATGCCCCCGCATCCAGCACGACTTGGCAATTGAAAGGGGTTATTCCGCCTATCGCAATTATCGGAAGATTGACATTTCTTGAGATTGCATGAAGCTCCTCAACTCCCCTAGGAGGAAGGCCGATTTTTGAATCCGTTTCAAAAACATGTCCATAAATCGCGTAATCGGCCCCTTTGCTGAATGCGGCATTCGCTTCATCCATGGAATGGATCGAACAGCCAACATTCATCCCTGGAAAAGCTCCTTTTACAACTCCCGCATCTAAACTATGAAAAGCCAATTGCACACCAAATACTTTGTGTACCCAAGCTACATCCACCCGGTCATTAAGGATGATCTTAGAAAGCGGAATCTTATTATCATGTAGTAAGGTCACTGCTCGATAAAGTTCCGATGCACTCATATGCTTTTCCCTTAGATAAAAGAAATCAACATGTTCCTGAATGCTTGAAGCGATTTCCACAAACTTTTCAATTGGCTGTTTCCCAGTAGAAATAATATGCAATTCATGTGCATTCATACTAAGGACCCCTAACAAGTAAAGTTACAATCATAAAATCAAATAGAAACTAACGGGAATTGAATCGACAGATAAAAGCCGGCCAACAACAGGATGATAAAATACAAAATGAAACCATGGTCCTTTTTGGAAAAACCGAATTCATAATAGAATGTTCGATCCCGTGTATCTGTAAATCGCTTTGCCTCCATCGCAACCGCGATACGGTGAGCACGTCTGATGCTTCCGGATAACAACGGGATGGAATAGGCTTTCATTTTAAAATATAACGCTTTTATCCCTCTTCCCCTTTCAAAGCCGCGTACCTTCATCGCGTTTCGTATCGTTTGGAACTCCTCCATCATGATGGGAATCAGCCTTAATGCCGCCATGAAACTATAGGCATATTTCGGTTTAAGCTTAACTTGCTGCATTAACGAATAAAACAGGTTCACTGGTCTCGTCGTTAAGGAAAAAGTTAAACCAAGGACCCCAAAGAACAAAGCTCGAAAGCCTACCAATAATCCCCTCATGAAACTTTCTTCCGTAATCGATATAAGGCCCCACTCAAACCAAAGCGTCTCACCTTGCCCGAATAGTATCATTGCAGAAGAGGTGGATATAAAAATGAAACAAAAGGGAATCGACAAAAGTAAGATGCGTTTTATCGAATGTCCGGTAAAAAACAAAAATAAAAGTAATACGCCAAAGGTGATATTCATCATATAATTCAGGTCATGAATGAATAACGCCACGATGCATAACACAATCAGTACACCAAGTTTAAGGCTTGGATTAATTTTATGGAGCCATGTTTCTGCATTTGAATCATTCATCTACATGACACTCCTTTTACCTTTGGTCTTCACAAATCCTGATTGCGCAATGTTTTGATCAGATATTACGTTTCCATCCTTAACCGTCCAGATCCTAGTTGCAAAGTTTTTTGAAATATGATCGTCATGAGTCACCATGATCACTGTTATTCCGCGCCTTCGATATTCCTCAAACCATACCAGTAATGCAAAGGTATTTTTCGAATCTTGGCCAAAGGTTGGTTCATCGAGGAGAATGATTTTTTTGTCTATTACGATTGAGGCGGCTACGCTTAATCGACGCTTTTGACCCATTGATAATTGAAACGGATGTTTATCCCGATGTGCCTCCAGGCGGAACACTTTAAGCAATGAGCGGACTCTCTCATCTATTTCTTGCTGCGGCCTTTTATCAATTCGCAATGAATAAGCAATCTCTTCATATACAGTATTTGCAACGAACTGAAACTCAGGATTTTGAAAGACAAACGTCATATGATCCGTTGGATTTTTCACCCTTTTAATGGGTGTTCCCAATAATTCATATTTACCATTCGTTTTTATGAACTGCATCAATGCATGCAAAAGCGTACTCTTCCCCGCGCCATTTTCACCCCTGACTACAATCCATTCCCCTGAATGTACCATCAGCTCATCAACCTTGATTTTTTCCTCTTTATTTCGAAAACCGCTAAAGCCTTGCACATCCATAAGGAGTGAGCCATCTATAAAGGGGTGTTCCCGAATCGGTGCATACTTCTGTAGATATTCATCCCAAACACCCGGGAACCAAATTCCATGTTCTTTCATTTCATTTTTATATAGTGAAAGAATGGTGTCTCTTGGACCATCAGCTATGATTTGACCGTCACCGTTAAAAAGCACGATTCTTTCGATGAATTCTAAAACATGGTCAATTTTATGCTCGACGATAATAACCGTTTTGTCTCTTCCGACTTCCTTTAACAATTCCCAGATTTCTTTCGTTCCTTCGGGATCAAGCATGGCGGTTGGTTCATCTAAAAATATCACTTCTGGTTCAAGGGCCAATACTGAAGCGATTGCCAGACGCTGTTTCATCCCGCCTGATAATGTTTCAATACTTGTATGGCCCAGGTTCAATCCTACTTTACGGAAATGATTTTGAATCTTCTCTTTCATTTCTTCTTTCGGGACGGAAAGATTCTCTAGGACGAAGGCAATTTCCTCATCGGCAAATGGCATGCAAAACTGACTATCAGGGTCTTGAAAAACATACCCCCATGAAGAAGGGCATTTCAATTTCTCCGTTTTCATCGGTACTTCGATGGAATTCGGAATCAATCCGCTTAACACTTGTAAAAGAGTCGACTTACCACATCCTGACGGTCCCAACAAAAGCACTTTTTCTCCCTGATCAAACGATAGTGATAGGTCCTTGAATATCAAAGATTCATCACCGGGAAATTTCATTCTTAACTTTTCAACAGAAACGATTGGTTCCATGGCCCTCAACCTCTACTTTTGATCCAGTTCTGCATAATCTTTATTTGAAACCGGACGCACAAGATTAGTTACGCCTGTTGCTTCCAGGACTTTAACTAGATAATAAGCGGTAACACCTGCAAAGAATATGGAACCCACAAACCTCGCTATCATGAATAACGATAGATTCCAAGTAGAAAGCGCACCTATTTCCCCGTATGCAAAATCCATGATAACTGATGCCAGGCAGGAAGCTATCGCAGCTAAAACGGCCACCGGCATATTGAATTTTTTATATTTGAACGCCATGAACACCAGTTCCGCGAACAAACCTTGTACCACCCCATATAAAAGTACGGTCAGCCCCCATGGTGAACCAAGAAAGAACTCCCCGGAAGCTGCTGCTATCTCCGCCAAAAGTGCCACACCCGGTTTCCGTAAAATTAAAAAGGCGACGGGGCCGGCTATAAACCACATTCCATAAATAAGTTGATCCAAATGTAATCCTAACGGTTTAACGGAATAATAAATCGAACCCCAAAGGATATAAACGATTCCAAATGCTACCGCAATCACGATCGTTACCAATATGTCCGTTAATTTCAATCCTTTTTTCATTGTTTCATTCCCCTTTATACTTCTAGTGTTTCCTTATGCACAGGCCATGTCTCTAAACGATAAGCCATTTCCCAAAATGAGTATTCATATTGGCTGCTGAGGATAAAATGCTCTTTCATTCGTTCCTTATCTTCGTCTGTCACTTTTTCAGCAATTTCATCAAGCCTCGCAATTTGTTCTTCCACCAACGTGCGGAACCACTCCCCTCCGTAAGCCGCTATCCATTCTTGATAAATCGGCTCTTCGGGCAGGCACCCTTGCAGTCTTTCACCTATTTCGTAATACAGCCAGTAACACGGCAAGATAGCTGCAATAACATCCCCTAAATGTCCCGAATAAGCCGCACGATACATATGGGAAGTATAAGCATAAGCAGTCGGGGCAGGTTTGAAATTATCCCGTTCTTCTTTTGTGATGCCTAATCTCTCAGAAAAATTCTCATGAAGCTTCAACTCCGCTTCATATGTTCCTTGTGCATGGCCGGCAAGCCTGCTTGTTGTATGTAAATCAGTAGCTTTAACTGCCCCTAAAGCTTGAACTCTAGCAAAATGAGATAAATAATAGGCATCTTGCATGACATAAAAACGAAAACTCTCCAATGGCAATGTGCCATCTCCTATTCCTGCAACAAACGGGTGATTAAAACTAGCTTCCCAAATATGATCAGCTTCCTGACGGATTTCCTCTGAAAACTTCATGTCCATTACCCCCAAATGATATTTTTTAAGAAAATTCACGAATATAAACCTTTTATCACCCCTATTTTTTGCAAACAAAAAACCACTTTCTTAAACGTAAAGAAAGTGGTTGTACTTGAAATAATACAGAAACGTATTGTTCCAGACCCCACTTCCCTACGCTGGTATAAACCAGATCAGGTTCTAAGGGTCTTAAAGTCATACTTTAATCTCAGCTTCTGCGGTAAAAATCAACTTTCACCTATAAAGCACCCCTAGTGGTACAAATTGTATATTAAATTTCATTTGCCTTTATATTAACACGATAAATCCAATTGTCAAACGTATTAGAAAAAGTTTTCAACTTAATGATTTATGGTTACTAACCTTTCAATCTTGCATAACACCCTTACCATGATCGTTTAAACCATTGTTAATCCACCATTTACGGAAAGTGTTTGCCCCGTAATATATCCTGCATCTTCCGAAACGAAATAGGCAACAGCACTAGCAATGTCCTCTGGCTGTGCAAGCCGGCGGAATGGAATCGCTTTTTCCAAGGCGCCTGCTATACCTTCATTATAAGAGCCTATTTCTTGAAATAGGGGCGTATTAGCAGGACCTGGCGCAATACAATTGATGTTGAGTTTGTGACGTGCCATTTCTCTTGCTATCGTTTTTGTGAAGGCAATCACCCCTCCCTTTGCAGCCGAATAAACTGCCTCTCCACTTGATCCTACTCTAGCTGCAAGGAATATTTGAGCATTTTTAGCGCAGTAGGACTCTTATCAAGGATCCCCCTTACCCAATCCTATATGCAAGAGACCCAATGCGATTCGATCGACCAACTTACCAAGCTGCTTGTAAGTAAAACTACTTTTTTTATCGATAATCGCTATCTTATCTGGATGCTTGACATGATCACCAGCATCATTCTCTTTCCATGGTTTGCAATCCATCCAGGCAACACTTCCATTAGAAACCCCCTTGTTATCGCAGTCGATTTCAAGTGTTCCCTGGATGCTGCCCGCAAATTTCCAAGCAATGGATCCCTGTTCAATGGTAAAAGATTTTTCTTTCATGCCAGTTCAGGCTTTTGCTTTTTTATGAATTGACAATTAAGTAAGCGGAGGATCCAAGGAAACCCAATCAAACCAACGCTCTATCGGAACTCCTGTCGGGAATGTACCAAAGCAATTTCTCAACTCGCGCCCATCCAACTTGTCACCTCCTACTCTTTGATTATGATTTCATTATAGTTAACTTAAAAATTTTATTATTGCTCAAATTTCATAATATGAAATTACGAAAATTTTTTTTTGCTTTTTTCATTGGCAAAAATCATTACGATAGGCATATGATCCATATTTTATTAATCATCTTATAAAAGAACTCCCCGAAGTAAAGACTTTCATTACCGCATGATCAAAAATCAATGTTAAACTATCCATGTTCAGTTCATCAAAATGGTTATATGTGTGCTTGATTCAAATAAATGAAAGTGGTGAGGGAAGTTTCAATTTTGCGTTCCTTTAGAAAGTTTTACCAATTGATTGTGGATATTCCTTTAAAAAAGAGTGTGGTTTTGAATGACCGCTATGAGGTAAAGGCTGTAATCGGTACAGGAAGCTACGGTATTGTTTATCGTTGCAATGATTTGAAAATGAATGAAAATATAGTGATCAAGCAGCTCCGGAAAAGTAAACGAAGCAGCAAAAAAGAGCTACAACAGTTTGATAATGAAATCTCCATATTACGAATGTTAAACCACAAAAACATCCCCAAATTTCACGAGAAATTTTCATATGAAGGAAATGTTTATTTTGTGATGGATTTCATAGAAGGAGATAATTTGGAAGACCATATTTTCTTGAATCATAGAACATTCAATGAGAAAGAGTCTCTATTTTTTCTGGATGAGCTGGTCGGTTTAGTATCTTATCTACATGACCATGGCATTTTCCATCAAGATTTACGTATACCAAATATTTTACTAAAGAACAATCAGCCCATTTTGATAGACTTTGGTTTGTCTAAAATGTTCAATTCAGCGGATTTTACTAATGAATCCACGCTGCAGCTGAAAAGGCAGGATTTTTACGACTTGGGGGAAATACTTCTATATGTACTTTATACGACGTACGCCTCCAAAAGTAAAAAAACTCTTCCTTGGACAGAAGAGCTTTCGTTGGAAAAAGAAACCGTGCATGTACTGAAAAGGTTATTAAGCATCCAAGAACCTTATTCAGATATTAAAGAAATCTCAATGGACCTGCAGGATGCATTGGAGTCTAAGAAATTGAATTAACTGCTACTGCCGCGCCCTTTTCTCTTGTAGCGGTCACTTCCACTCATGGGATACCTTTTGTAGCCTCGGCTGCTGCTGCTGCCTCGGCGATAATGACCATGTCTTCGCTCACTGCTGCCTTGGGAAAGCTGTTTGATTTTTTTCATTATTTTCTTCAGCATATCTTTCACCTCTTTTATATTGGTTTTACAACTTGTTATTACTTAGCCTAACATAGACACAGTATAAACCTTACTAATAAGTACTATAATTTTTTTCAATTATGTTACATTCCATTACCGCTTCATGAAGTGGGCTTCTCTCATTGTTGATCATGAGAACTCCCTATATTCCTTCGTTAGATGATGGCACAAATAAATAAAAATGATTTTTTTTCTTCTTCGAAGCGCATGACAGTAAACAAAAAAACCTGGCGAATATTGCATCGCCAGGTTCTTTTCGTTACTCTTTTATTTTACAGCTTCTTTTAATTCTTTACCTGCTTTAAAAGCGGGTACTTTACTAGCTGCAATTTGAATTTCTTCACCAGTTTGCGGGTTTCTTCCTGTACGGGCAGCGCGGTCACGCACTTCAAATGTACCAAAACCAACTAATTGGATTTTTTCTTCTTTAGCAAGTGTAGCCGTGATTGTTTCAAACAATGCGTCCACTACTTTTTTTGCGTCGTCTTTTGTCAGTTCAGCTTGTGCTGCAACACTGCTCACTAATTCTGTTTTATTCATATGAACACCTCATCCTCTTATTTTGTATAAAGTATGTAGAGTAGACAACATAACATATCTTGTATGCCTCTGTCACTTAAAATGGCTAAATAAAAGGAATTATCGCTCTAAATTGATCTTTTTTCAAGCTAAAAGGGCTATGATCAACATTAACCGAATGACCCTTTTCAACTTTCTGCAGTTTCCAGCTGCAGCCATTGATAGATCGTATCCATATCAATGTTTTCCTCCAAATGGGAAGCCAAGAGATTGTAAGCTTCCTCCCTGCGCTCCGAGTCGCTTTGGACGTTCTCCTTCACCTCTTCCAACCCCTTGTTCCGTCGAATTTGGTTAACAAGTAATCTAGTGAACAAGCGATTATGGAATATCCCATGAAGATATGTTCCCATTACCTTGCTGTCATTGGAAATGGCTCCATCCTCTCTTCCATCCTTCAATAAAAGAAAGGGCCTTGCTTGTGACTTCAATGTCGTTCTGCCTAAATGGATTTCGAAACCGTTAAGATTCATTTGACCTTCCACTATCCCGGCAGAAAGGACACCTTCCATTTGTACCGTTTTCTTTTCTGCTTGAAAAATGGTTTCCACCGGAAGAAGCGAAAGCCCTTCCGCGTTCACACCGTCACCCTCGACCGCGTCGGGATCAAAAAGTTTTGTCCCTAGCATTTGAAAACCGCCGCATATGCCAAATATCATCGTTCCACGTTTCCGCAATTCATCGATGGCCCGATCCAATCCCATACGTTTCAACCACTCTAAATCTTCCATCGTGTTTTTTGTACCCGGCAAGATTAGCAGATCGGGATTACCTAACTCATGGACAGTGCTTACCAGGCGGACACCTACTCCGGGTTCATCAAAAAAAGGATCTACATCTGTAAAATTGGAGATCCGCGGAAATCTCAAGACGGCAACATCGATCGGAAACTCAGCCTTTTTAGGTTTTTTAAAACGTAAGGAAGATAGGGCAAGTGAATCTTCCGCTTCAATATTCACGTCTAGATAGGGCAGCACCCCGAGAACCGGAATCCCGGTTTCCTTTTCCAACCATTCAATGCCATCGTCCAATAATTCACGCATGCCACGAAATTTATTGATGATGATGCCCTTTACACTATCTCGTTCATCTTGATCCAATAGGGCAAGTGTCCCGATAATGGATGCAAATACTCCGCCACGATCAATATCGGCCACTAAAATGACAGCCGCATCCGTGAGTTTAGCCATTCGCATATTCGCTATATCCCGGTCCTTCAGGTTAATTTCAGCCGGACTTCCTGCCCCTTCGAGTACGATGATGTCATAGTCTTCTTGAAGTTTTTCGACCGATTTACGGATGATGGGCATGGCTTCCTGGACAAATTGGGACCGATAGCTTTTTGCATTCATATCAAGAAAATGCTTTCCGTGCACGATGACTTCCGAAACCATATCCTGCTTCGGTTTCAGTAATATCGGATTCATATCGGTCGTTGCCGTGATCCGTGCTGCTTCCGCCTGAACTCCCTGAGCCCGTCCGATTTCACCGCCATCCAAGGTTACATAAGAATTCAAAGCCATGTTTTGTGATTTGAATGGGACGACACGTAATCCTTTATTGGAAAATACCCGGCAAAATGCGGTACAAATCAAACTTTTCCCTACATCAGACGACGTCCCTTGTATCATGATGGATCGTGCCTTCATTACGCTCACCCCCTTAAAACTCTAATCCTTTGACAGCGCCAATGCCCTCGTCATAATAATGCTTGGTAGCATCAATCGATGAAACCAAATCGGCCATTTCCATAAGCTCTGGTCTGGCATCCCTGCCGGTAATGACTACATGCATATGAGCGGGACGATTTCGAATCGCATCGATGACTTCAGTTAATGGCAAGACATCTTCAATCGGGAATTTGGAAATCGCCAATGCATTGTTCAACTCATCCAAAACAAGTAAATCAATGCCGGGATCACTAAGGGCCAGTCTTGCCTTTTCCCAAGCTAACGATAATGCGTTGCGATGCTCTTCTGGAGTTTTGGTCCATGTAAAACCAATACCTAGCTGTTCCATTTCAACTCCTAATTTTTTCAAAGCCAATGCTTCCCCATATGTACGCTCTGGAGATTTTATGAACTGAAGGTATTTAACAGTCATTCCTCTGCCGATTGCCCTCAAAGTCACCCCTAATGAGGCAGTCGTCTTCCCTTTCCCGTTTCCTGTATAAATAAGCATTAATCCTCTGCGTGCCACTCACTCACCTACCTTCATAGCCAAACTGTTTTTTCTATGTATGAAGTCCTTTTAGTAGCTGGAACCGGTTGATCGCCTTTAGGGTATCCGACAAAAATGGTGCCGATCACTTTTTTGTTTTCCGGTGAACCGATAAATTCGTGCAGGCGTTCATCCCTGACAAGACCCACTCCTCTAGTGCGCCAAACGAATCCGAGACCAAGTTCTTTTGCGGCAAGCCACATCGAATGGACGGCACAACAACAAGCGAAAATATTGTCTTCAGATGAATCTGGATCGTCAGGTAAAATATCAGAAGTCACGACAATGATAAGCGGTGTCGTGTTTACAACTTCCAGTGAACTGTCAATCAATTTTGGTTTGGTCGGAAAGCGTTCATATAAATACCTTTCTGCCAATCTTTCATAACGGTGCTTCGCTTCTCCCTTGATTACATAAAAACTCCAAGGTTCACGCAATCGATCGTTAGGGGCATAGGTAGCCGCTTCCAATAGCTGCCTGATTTTTTGGTCTTCCACTTCTTTTTCTTCGTAATTCCTTATTGCCCGGCGTTCCTTCAATTCTTGAATGATGGACATTCCGACTCATTCCCTTCAATTATGGACTCTGAATCAATCACTCTTTCGAACCATTTGATTTTTTCTCTTAATTGGACGACATCCCCTACTAGAAAGATTGATGGATTTTGAATTTCCTCTTTTATAGCCTTCAAAGAAATCGAATTCAAAGTACCGGTAATCGTCCTTTGTTTAGCTGTCGTGCCCCATTCAATGACAGCCACTGGCGTATTGCCGTCCCTGCCATGCTCCATCAATTTTTCACAGATGAACGGCATATTACCTATTCCCATATAAAAGGCAATGGTATCGATCCCTTGAGCCAATGCCTGCCAATTCAGGTTATCCTGGCCCTTGTAATCACGGCCATGGCCTGTCACAATGGCATAACTTGAGGCATGATCACGGTGGGTCACCGGGATGCCCGCATAAGCCGGTGCTGCGATTCCCGCCGTGATTCCTGGGACGATATCATATTCAATCCCGTTAGCAGCCAGTATCTCCGCTTCCTCACCGCCCCGCCCAAAGACAAACGGATCTCCACCCTTCAGACGGGTGACGTTTTTCCCCTGTAAGGCTTTTTCCACTAAAAGTTCATGTATTTCATTTTGAATGAGATGATGTTTCCCTGGTGATTTCCCGCAATACACCAGTTCTGCATCTTCTTTTGCATAAGTTAATAATTCTGGATTGACAAGCCTGTCATATGCAATGACATCCGCCTTTTGGATACATTCCAGCCCATATACCGTAATCAGTTTCGGATCTCCGGGACCCGCACCGACCAGATGAACTTTTCCCGGTTTCATGCTCGCGCCTCCTCTTAAGCTTCAAAAAATACCTTTTTCCCAGTTGATAGTTTCATGGGCAGATCTGTTTTTTTGTTTCAAGCAAGCATCGATCCAGTTTTTAGCAAGTGTTGGATTGGAAGCAAAATGAAAGTGGGTATACCCAGCAACAAGGTTGCCCAACACACACCCCTCTTGTTTCGAACCGAATCTGCCTTTGGCTTCATAAGCATGTGCAAGATCATCATCCGCTTCATATGTCGAGTAGTGGAATTCATGACCTTTTGCCTGCTCCATTTCATTGATCAAGAAATTGCCTGGAGTTCCTTTAATTTCACGATACCCAAGTGCTGCAAGCTTTTTCTGCATTTTAATCCTGCCCGGGATCATTCCTGCCATCTGATGCGTTTCTCCGGAAGTTGTTTCAATCGATTTGCTCAAAAACATGAAACCGCCACATTCCGCAAGAGTCGGCATCCCCTTTTCAATGGAGCTTCTGATGGATAAGATAGCATCCACGTTACCGGAAAGTTCAGCTGCAAATTCCTCAGGAAAACCGCCTCCCAGATATAATCCATCAGCATCCAATGGTACTTCATCCCCTTTTAATGGAGAAAAATACTTGATGTTTGCCCCATATGCTTCAAGCAGCTCAAGGTTTTCCTGATAATAAAAATTGAAGGCTGCATCTTTTGCGACGGCAATGCACACGTCATTTTCATTTTTGGGTTGAAAAATATTTGATTCTACACTGGTAACGGAGCTTGTCTTGGATAAACGGTACAACTGCTCGATATCGATCGTTTCCATGACTAATTGTGCAAGCTTATCGAAAAACGGATTTAGTTCCCCGCGTTCAATAGCAGGAATTAAACCTAAATGACGGCTTGGAATATCAATATCCATTTCCCGCTTCATATAACCGAGCACCGGTACATCGCATTCTTGCTCAATGGCTGATTTGACAATTTTGTAATGACCTGCACTTCCCACTTGATTGGCAATGACCCCAATGATGTTCGGTCCGGTCAAAAAGTCCTGAAATCCTTTTACAATGGCAGCTGCACTCCGTGCCATGCTGGCACAGTTGACTACCAACAGGACAGGGCTTTGCGTGATGATGCTGATTTCAGCCGTCGATCCTGTATTGGCTAATGGACTTTTGCCATCGTAGAAGCCCATGACTCCTTCGATGATCGATATATCAGCTCCGGCACCTGCTTTGTTAAGAATTTCTCGAACAGTGTCATGTTCAAACATCCAACTGTCCAGATTGCGTGAAACCCGTCCTGTAACTGCAGTATGATAAGTAGGATCAATATAGTCAGGACCACATTTGAACCCTTGAACGGTATAGCCTTTCTTCTGGAGGGCTGCCATGATTCCGATGGTCAATGTCGTTTTACCGACACCGCTTCCGGTACCCGCAATTACCAGTCTTCTATCGTTCATATTTGTTTCTCCCTCCTTAAAAAGGAATGATCCCAACTGATATGGTTACGTTCCCCGATTTTTTCTTAACTAGCTCCAATTGTTCAGCTTTTGTATAAATCCTCACAGCCGGTTCACTCACACCATATGCACCCGTGTATTTAAATACTGTATCAGATGGCGCTTCGATTTTGGCTTGATTAAGCTCTTCGGGTTCATAATGCACGAATTCCCAGCCATATTTTTCAACTACTTCAATCAAGCCAAGTTCGTCTTTCTTTAAAGAAATTGTACAGATCGCCTTAACGCTTTTTAATGAAAAGGATAAATCTGCTAGTGTTTCTGCAATCACCTGCTCAATTTCAGCAGCCGCCGTTCCCCTATTGCACCCAATACCAAGAGCAATGACCTTTGGACGATATACGATTCCATTTTCCAGGATCCTCTTTTCCGACAGCTTGAGCATGCGGTGAGTCACGACCAGAGCTGCCTGCGGTTTTGCTTGAAGCGCTTCTTCAATGGATGGGTACACGATAATTCTTTCAGGTAACGCCGTTTCATAAGACCACCAGTTCCGTTCACCTGATTCCTGTACAACGGCAACATGCTCTTCATTTACAACGGACGCACTTACTGGCGTCAATTTTTCTGCAGAATCCCAAATCCAGCCGAAGCGCTGGCCGAATAAGTCGACAGGAATCGTTTTTTGTACATCCGAAGCCGTGGTGATTATAGCTCTTGCATCAAGGGCTGCAGCAACTTCCTTAGTTAGTTCATTTGCCCCTCCCAGATGCCCTGACAGTACACTGATAACATTTTCCCCTTTATCATCAATGACTACGACACCTGGATCCGTTTTCTTATCCTTCAAAATTGGTGCAATCATCCTCACGACTGCCCCGAGTGAAATAATTAAAATGATTCCCTTATATTCCTTGAATAAAGCTGGCAATAGCATACGGACACTGCCCGAAAAAAGCTGGATCTGTTTATGCTCTTCGTCCCCTTTTTCAAACTTGCTCATGTAATATAGATCGGAATTCGAAAAAACGGTATGTAATTTTCTTGCCAGCTCAACACCATGCTTTGTAATCGCAACGATCGCATAAGCATGAGACCGTTTAATGGGAGCAAGTTCCGCTTCTTTCAGTTCAATGATCATGGCTTAACACCTTTTCTGAAACCATGGGTAAAACTCGCATCATATAATTTGGAACGGTATTCATCTTTATCATGGATGTCAGGGTCTAACGCCCATCCAGCCAAAATCATCGCATGCTTGCGGATGCCATTTTGACGCATATCTTCATCCAAGTTCACTAACGTGGTACGAACGATTTTTTGGTCCGGCCATGTTGCCCTTTGAATGACTGCTACCGGAGTATCATCCTTCCAACCGGCTTCCTTGAGTTCTTTAACGATTTTTTTGGTCAAGGTCGCACTCAAGAAGAGGGCAATCGTACAGTGGTGACTTGCCAAATCACGTAGCTTCTCAAATTCCGGAACAGGCGTACGCCCTTCAGCCCTCGTCAATATGAGTGTCTGAGTTAAATCAGGGATGGTCAGCTCTGCTCCTATTGCCGCTGCTGACGCGAATACCGAACTTACGCCAGGAATCACCTCATAACCAATACCCTCTTTCTTCAAAAGGACAATTTGTTCCATGATTGCACCGTACATGGCAGGATCACCTGTGTGGATTCTAGCAACCATCTTTCCTTCTTTAACACGCTCAACCATGATGCCAACAATTTCCTCTAAATGCATTCCAGCCGTTTTTAGCACCTCGGCCTCGGGTTTTGCCTTTGCAATCAATTCTTCATTCACTAATGAATCCGTATATAAAATCACATCAGCCGTTTGGAGAATGTTCAATCCTTTTACTGTAATCAAATCCGGGTCACCCGGTCCGGCACCTACAATATATATCTTCATTTTCTCACCACCATCAATGTTAAGTATTCTAGTTCAAGTCCTTCCAATTCACTCACTTTCCAAATCACTTCCTCATCGGAAGTGACTTTGGTTACGACCGAGGCCTTTTCAAGCAAGTCCAAATCTTTTAAAACGGTAATCATTAAATCGATGACCTTTGCGACTTTGATGAACACCACGGCATCATGATCTTCGATGGCCTTCTTCATCGCTTCATAATCATCTCTTGCAGGAACTATCGCAACATGATCATCACCATCAGCCAAAGCGATGCCCAGCCTTGACGCTGATCCATTAAAGGAAGAAATGCCCGGGACTGTCTTGATTTCGACTTCGGGATGCAACTCCTGCATCAATTTCATCATATGTATGAACGTACTATATAAAAGCGGATCGCCTTCCGTAACGAAAGCCACATCTTTTCCTTCATTTAATTTTTGCCAAACCTTTTCAACCGTTCCGTTCCATTCCCGATCCAAAATGGCTTGATCTTTCGTCATCGGAAAAACAAGGCCCAGCATATCCTTCTCTTCAGGACGAATGTAAACTTCAACAATGCGATGGGCGTAGCTTTTACTCCCTTTTCTTTTTTTCGGATACGCAATGACCGGAGATTCCTGAATCACGCGAAATGCCTTTACTGTAATTAGCTCTGGATCGCCCGGGCCCACGCCAAGGCCATATAATGTACCAAGATTACTCATTCATGTCTTCCTTTCGTTGTGCAGTAATGATATAAACCGGATTAAGAGGTACAAACCTGTTCATTCCCAATATTGGCTTACTTCTGGAGATTTGCGCATGCATGATGGAGGTGTGAAAACCAGCTTCCGCAAATGCCTCATTAGCCCGGTAAAGATTCTCAATCGTCGCAGCATTAAGAACGATCCTGCCGCCTTCTTTAAGCCGTTTGCAGCATGTATTGATCAGCTCTACCATTTCGCCGCCAGTCCCGCCAATGAAGATCGCATCAGGATCAGGAAAATTTTCCAATCCATTCGGGGCTTTACCATGAATCGCCGTTATATCGGTACGGAATTTACGTTGGTTTTGATAACAGTTTTCTAAATCTGGCTCATTTTTTTCAATCGCGAAAATTTGACCTTCGGATGCGAGCTTGGCCGCTTCAATTGCCATTGAGCCCGTACACGTCCCAACATCCCAAACGGTGCTGTTTTTCCGGAGTTTCATCGCATGCAGGCTTAGTACCCGAATTTCTTTTTTGGTTATGAGTCCTTTGTCTGGCTTACGCTGCGAAAATTCTTCATCTTCTATCCCCAATGACCAGCTTGGACCTTCTGATTTTCTTTTCAAAATGACGACATTCAGCGGGGAGAATTCCCGCTCCATCATTTCATCCATTTCATACCAGCCAGATTCTTCGGTTTCCCCTTGAAGATTTTCAGCCACAAATGCCCGGTATTCCGTCATTCCGAATGAAAGGAGATATTTTGCCAGTTGATTGGGGCTATTTTCACTATCAGTAAGCAAGGCAACTTTCGCTTTCCCATCAATCCTTTGGGCCAGCCCTTTCATACTGCGGCCATGAATGCTAACGAGGAAGGCATCTTGCCAGCTTTCCCCCATTTTTGCAAAAGCAAGCTGGATTGAACTGAAATATGGGTAAACATCCATGTTGATTTTGCTGGAAAGATAGCCTCCCATTCCATAAAACATTGGGTCACCGGAAGCTAAAACCACTGTTGGACGAGTTTCATCCTGCAGTTGCTCCACCACCTTTTTCAAACCGCCCTTTATGACAATCTTTTTGCCAGAATAGTTCGGAAAGAAGGATAAGACCCGTTCACCTCCGACCAGCACTTCACTTTCTTCTATCCATCGGGCATATTGAGGCAGTAAGCTTTCCTGACCGTTATCCCCTATCCCGATTAATTTAATCGATTGACTCAATTCCAACAGCCCTTCCCAGTAATTGTCCTTTCAACGAATAAATCGCTGTTTCCATTTCAATGCCGCCCTTCACTTGGTTTATGGCAGAGTGACAGCAGGATTCACAAAGTTTATTAAAAAAGTCAAAATTATTAATGGCTGACATCATATCCCCGACTTGTGACGCTGTGTTTGCATTCTTGATTTCAAGAACAAGATCATCATCAGCTCCGACGCTTTGGGCTATTTCCGATAGAAAACCGAAGTCGACCGGGGCACTTTTTGAATGCACCATCATCACACCTTGGGCCACTTTGGAGAATTTGCCCATCATGCCGACCAGTGATACCTTTTTAATTCCCTGCCTCTTACATTGCTTAAGTGAGAAGCCCACAAAGTCACCCATTTCTATAAAAGCTTCCTCAGGTAAATCCTGGAGAAGGCCCATCGCATACTTTTCACTGCGCCCGCCAGTCGTTAAGACAAGATGCTCACACCCACTCGCTTTGGCGACACTGATAGCCTGGACGATACTTGCCATATAGGCGGAACTGGAAAAAGGGACGACGGTGCCCCTTGTTCCCAAAATGGAAATGCCTCCTATAATCCCCAAGCGGCCATTTAATGTTTTTTTCGCTATTTCTTCTCCTGCGGGCACGGAGATGACGACTTTCACTCCTCTATTGATCTTGAATTCTTCCAATGTTTGTTGCACAGTGGTTAAAATCATTTTGCGCGGTACAGGATTAATCGCCGCTTCTCCAACTGGAACGGGAAGACCGGGTTTGGTTACACGACCAACTCCGGTCCCTCCATCCAAGATAATCCCCGGTGCATCCGACCAGCTGACAGTAGAGATGATATGGGCCAAATGTGTGGCATCGGGATCATCTCCGGCATCTTTAATCGTTTCTGCACTTACCGCATTTTCCGATATTTCATATTTCTCAATAGTGAAAGTCGCATCTCGGCCGATTGGCAAGGAAATGGTTGCCTCCTCTAGTGCATCCCCCGTGATCAAAGCAGTCAATGCCGCTTTGGTCACGGCTGTCGAACATGCTCCCGTCGTATATCCATGACGCATTTGTGAGGGGTCTTTTTTCACTTTCTTTTCCATGTTTTTTAACTATCAGCTAAAAGGGAAATCGCGTTCAATGCTGCAACAGTGACAGTACTTCCACCTTTTCGGCCAATATTCGTAATGAATGGCACTTCTGTGATCTTAGCGAGTTCCTCTTTTGATTCTGCTGCAGAAACAAACCCAACAGGCATTCCAATGATTAAGTCCGGTTTTGCAATCCCTTCTTTAATAAGGCGAATGAGCTCAAGTAAAGCGGTAGGTGCATTGCCGATCGCATAAATGCCCCCTTCATTTTCTTTTACCGCTTTTTGCATCGAAATGATCGCCCTTGTCGTATTCAAACGTTTTGCTTCGACCATCACATCCGGATCTGAAATATAGCAATGAACGTCCCCGCCGTGTTTTTGAAATCTTTTTTTGCCTGTACCGCTCTCGATCATTTGCACATCCGCAATGACATGTCTGCCTTTGCGAATGGCTTCCACACCAGCTTGAATGGCATTTGGATGGATGATGACACTTCTTCCCAATTCAAAATCCGCTGAAGCATGAATGACCCGGCGGACGATCTTCCATTCATCTTCAGAAAAATCATGATTCCCCATTTCTTCAGCGATGATTGAAAAGCTATAATCATATATTTTGTCAGGGTCTACCGTTAGTGGTTTAAAATCCGTTTTAAAATCCATCTTGTATTCCTCCTATTTTTCATTTAACTGATTATTCAACTCGGCAATGACAAGTTCAAAACTGGAATGAACATTCTGATAGTCAACATCCGGTCGAGATATCATGATCGTCTCAATTCCACATTCCAACGCGGCTTCCAATTTCTCATCAACCGCACCGACCTTGCCGCTTTCTTTCGTTATCATCAATGTGACCCCATATTGTTCATATAGGGCTTTATTCAATTCTTTGGAAAACGGCCCTTGAATCGCAACGATATTTTTTTGTTCGATGCCCAGCTGTGCACATTTTTCCATATTGTCCATGCGTGGCAGCATTCTCGCTATGACTCTGGTATTCTCGAGCCCTACCAATTCTTTTGCGAACACGGATAGTGTTTTACTTCCGGTCGTGAGCATGATGACTCCCCGTTTTGCAGCGGCAAGCTTGGCAGCTTCCTCATAATCACGGACAACTATCAATTTATCATTCTGAAACCGTTGACTTTCACGCTCATAACGAATATAAGGAACATTTGCTGCCTTTGCTCCGTTAAGGGCGTTTTTGGATGCTTCTTCGGCAAATGGGTGACTTGCATCGACTACAGCCTGAAAACCTTTTGCAGAGACTAAAGAGGTGATATCTTCTGCCGATAATCGGCCTATCCGGGTGGATATCCCAGCATCCTGCAAACTCTTAGCCGCCGATTCAGTTACAACAGTTGCCAAAACCTTGAACCCTACCTTCTGCATCTCAATCGCTAATTCCCTTGCATCACTTGTACCCGCCAAGAACAAAATCATTTTGATGTCCCCACCACTTGCCCATCATGATCGTGGTGATGATCATGGTCGTGGTGATGATCATGGTCGTGGTCGTGATCATGGTCGTGATCATGGTCGTGATCATGGTCGTGATGGTGATGATGGTGAGCATGTCCATGTTCCTCGACATGTTTACGATAGTTTTCCAAATCACGCGCGCCGCTTGACCTGCCTTCACTGGCTTCAATTACTCGTTCTTGCAGAATGTTCTGTAAGGTTGGATGATATCCAAAATACTTTGCCAAAGTGAATTCTCGATCATGGTATTGCTCTTGATAGCCTTTCAGCATATCCTCCATTCTTTCCATCAACACACCTGTGAAGAGGAAATATGGCAGCATCACTACTTTTTTTGCCCCTAATCGGATGCATCTTTCAATACCTTCATCAACGTGCGGGTCCGTTACACCCATGAAGGCAGTTTCGACCCATTTCACGTTTAATTTTTCCCATAATAACCGTGAAATTTTATATATATCACTATTTGCATCAGCATCACTGCCACCTCGGCCAATTAGCAATATCGCTGTCTCAGAATGTTCAGTGGCCGTATCGAATCCCGCTTCCTCCAGACGGTCTGTCAGGATCGTCAATACATCATGGTGGACCCCGATCGTTTGGCCATATGTGAATTTCACTTCTGGATACTTGGTTTTCCCATCCTCTATTTCAGCTGGGATATGTAATTTCGAATGTCCTGCATGCAATAAAATGATGGGTATGACGATAACTTCAGTAGCCCCTCGTTTTACACAATTATCAATTCCTTTGGATATATTCGGTGCCGCAAATTCCAAGAAGCACGTTTCCACCAGGAAACGCTCGTCCATTGCCGGAATCATATTTTCAATAAAATGACGGACTTCTTCATTTCCCGAAGCCAACCGGCTTCCATGTCCTACGAACAAAACTGCTTTCATTTACTTTCCCCCTCTTGATTAGTCTTCACAAGGCGCAGGCTCTATGTTTATTTTGGGAGCGATGTCCTGATAAGAAAAATTCTGTATCTTTTTCAAACGTTTGAAGTATTTAAAGAGCCGCTCATTTGGATGAGCATTTTGCTTATACTCCCCGACAATGTCCGTGATCAGTTCAACAAGCTGTTCCGGTTCAATGCCTTCCGCAACCGGCTGACCCGGATGGGCTGTTCTTCCAACCGGTTTAGCTCCAAGAAATAAGTCGAACTTCCCTTTTCGGAAGACAATCCCGATATCATCCATCACAGCACTATAACAAGCCATCCCACACCCATTAAAACCGATGTTCAGTTCCTTGGGCATTTTCATTCCGCCAAGCACCCTGTGTATTTCATCCGCATAAGGAATGGATTCCGCTTTTTCACCATCACAGAAATCACAAGCTTTTAATGTCAGTACATCTCCAATCGGCGACAAAAGAAAGTTTGCTGATTGCAATTTCCCCGTAATGACTTCCGGATCCGTTGTCGGAATCTTCAAAACGATTTTATGATTTGGCGTGTATTCCATCGTTCCCTTTTCCCCGACAACTTCCGCAAGTGTCATCATTTGCTTGGGAGTGAATTGTTTATTCGCCACACCTGGACTAACGGCAAGTTCGAATACCGACTCCATTTTTTGCTGAACAATCGGCTGAATGGATTGCTTAACGGTTTGACCCTTGACTCTTGCCAGGGCCTCCATTGCCATTTCAAAGGAAGCTGGCTTCTTTTCTGGTGCTTTTGTAAGCAATCCAACTCCTCCAGCGGACTCGGTTAAGGCTTCTTGATCTAATGCCCACGGTTCCGCTTCTTTTTGCAGTCGCTGATGCGGCTTCAATGTTTGCTTTTCCGAATTCAAAGTATATTTTCTCTGATAGCCTCTTGGTGTGATGATTTTGTCATCATATAAAAAGGTGGATGAGTTACCGATGATGACGGTGGTCAACATTCCAATATCGTGATTCAACATTTCCTGCAAATTGGTTATGACAATATCCTGCCTGTCGCGATAAGCACTTTTCACCAACCCGACAGGTGTATCGGGCGAACGGTAGCGAAGGAGAATTTTCTGTGTTTCAACAATTTGCCGGGTCCGCCTGCCGCTGCGCGGATTATAAAGTGCAATGACAAAGTCTGCCATCGCAGCCGCTTCAACCCTTTTAGCAATCAGTTCCCAAGGGGTTAAATGATCACTGAGGCTGATCGTACATGAATCGTGCATGACTGGTGCCCCAAGTAAAGACGCACATGAGTTGATGGCAGAAATGCCAGGAATGACTTCAATGCCCACTCCAGTTTCTTCTTTCCAGCCTTTTTCAATCAATACTTCATAAACCAACCCTGCCATCCCGTAAACTCCGGCATCCCCACTGGAAATCACCGCCACTTTCTTTCCCAGCTCCGCTTGTTTCACTGCTTCCTGTGCACGTGATACCTCTTCTGTCATCCCCGTACTAATGATCGTTTGATCTGTAAGCAGCCCCTGAATGAGTTCAACATAAGTTTTATAACCAATGATGTAATCACTTTCTTGAAGGGCTTCGACGGCACGTTTGGTAATGTGTTCAAAATTCCCGGGCCCAAAGCCCACGATGAATAATTTACCGTTTGTACTCATTAAGACATCTCCTTTTACGCTTTGTTCTTTGAAATACCCGTATGAGCAGGAAAATCTGGATTAGGTGTCATTTCCCCATCATTGAATTGATAGATCATCTGTGAAACAAACTCACCTTCATCGATATTACTGACGATCTGCCGACCGAAATCAGCCGTTTCCACTCGATACCAGTTTCCTTGCGGATAGGCAATCACAACGCAGGCATCCTTACATCTTCCGTTACAGCGTGTCCTGGTTGTATGGATTTTCAGATCCAAGCCTTTTGAAGTAATTTCATCGCGAATCGCTTGGGTTACTTCTTCCCCGCCCTTTTTCATGCAGCTGCTTCCATTACAAATCAACAGATGTGTATGTGTACCCTTCAAGTTCCAAGTAGTCATCTTCTTCCTCCTGCGTTCAGGGAAAAGGCAAAATAAAAAACCTTAACATAAGAGTCAAGGTTTAAAAAAACTATATGAATGAGGAGCCAAAGGCAAGCATGCCAAATCCTCCCAAAATCGTCATAGTCCTTCTACCTTTCCCTCCGAAAAGTATCATGCAATTTTAAAAGCAGGTTTCCTGGCTTACGCTTCATTTTACTTTGTCCCTTCCCGGCAACAATGCCAGTGGCTATCGACAATTTCATCAGCGTTTACAGTAGCGGGGGCTGCATCGGATTTTCACCGATTTCCCTATTATCCCTTGCTTATTGACACAAGGGCACTTTTAAAATGAATTATTTGGTTTTATTATACATTTCTAACTAACTTAATCTATCATATAACAACTTTTTCAAAATTCAATAGTTTATTCCGACTGTTTAGAAAAGTTTAATCGTGTAAAACCAGTTAAAATCCTTTCCTTGCAACAAACTTCGTCCGAAAAAAAAAGATAGTGTAGCTGGAATTATTTCTTTATGGTACACTATACAAGAAAATTTTCAAAATAATTACATAAGTTTCATGGTGTTGAATTTCTCGGAATTCAGCTTAAAAGGGAAGCCGGTGAAAATCCGGTGCGGTCCCGCCACTGTAAAGGGAAGTCCTATTACTTTAACTTTAATCCACTGTCAAATGAGATGGGAAGGATGTAATGGGATGATGATCCAAAGCCAGGAGACCTGCCATGAAGCGTGAAACTGTTTCAGCCTACGAGGATGGGCGTGCGGATCAGGCAGAATGGCCCATGGTTGGTTCATGCTGCAAAATTCCTGTTCATTACGCACTTCTTTCCTTTGAGAGAAGTGCTTTTTATGTTGGGCGCTGCTTTTCTTCTCAAGATTGATCAGAAAAATTTAAAAGTGTTGAAAGGAGAAAGAATGAAAAGAACCAATTGGAAAATCATTTATTTTGTCATCTTACTGCTTTTTGTCCCGAACCGGGCAATGGCCATGCATATCATGGAGGGCTTTTTACCCATTGAATGGGCTATATTCTGGTGGGCTTTGACGCTTCCATTTTTAATCTTGGGTTACCGGTCCATTAGGTCCAAAGTAAGGGAAAATCCAGAAACTAAAATGATACTTGGCCTATCGGGTGCATTTGTATTTATTTTATCGGCCCTAAAGATTCCTTCCGTTACGGGAAGCTCCTCACACCCTACCGGTGTTGGTTTGGGTTCCATATTATTCGGGCCATTGGCCATGAGTGTCGTCGGCTCCATCGTTCTGTTATTTCAAGCTGTTTTACTGGCTCACGGAGGCTTGACGACATTAGGGGCCAATGCATTTTCCATGGCCGTTTGCGGACCGTTCATTGCTTACTTCGTCTTCAAGGGCGCAACTAAATTGGGGTGGTCTTTTTCACTTGCCGTTTTCTTGGCGGCTGCTTTTGGAGATTTGGGAACCTATGTAGTCACTTCCGTTCAACTTGCTCTTGCTTTTCCATCCGAGGTAGGAGGATTCATGGCTTCTTTCAGTAAATTTGCAGGCATTTTTGCCCTGACCCAAATTCCCTTGGCAATCAGTGAGGGGTTATTGACAGTCGTCGTGATGAATTTCTTGAAAAAATACAATCTAGGTGAATTGAAATTGCTGCGAGTTTTATCAAAGGAGGCCCGTTAATATGAAAAAAAGTCTACTGCTGCTTTTCCTGGTTGTCATTCTTGCAACCATACCGTTAATCACCCAACAAGGAACGGAATTTGGCGGTGCCGACGGCGAAGCTGAGGAAGCCATCACTAAGATCCATCCGGAATACAAGCCATGGTTCAACAGTATTTGGGAACCGCCAGGTGCAGAAACCGAAAGCTTATTATTTGCGCTGCAAGCTGCAATCGGAGCTGGTTTCATCGGTTATTTCATAGGTGTAACGAGACAAAGGAATAAGCAAACCAAACAAGAAATTCCCGAAAAATCGAAGCATGTTACTCATTGATAAATATGCCTATTTCAATGGGCTAAAGGATGTACATCCGTTGGAAAAGATGGTTTTTGCACTTTCCCTTTTGCTGTTTTCGTTAACGGTAAGGGATATGACCGTTTCGCTCATCACTTTTACGGTGATGAGCGCTTTAATCATTTTTGCGGCAAAAATCCCGCTTTCCTATTATCTGAAATTACTTCTATTGCCAGGATTTTTTATACTATCGGGAACCATTACCATTCTTTTTTCTTTCACAAATAAATTTACATCGATATCGAATATATGGTGGTCCTGGAAGGTCGGGAACTGGCAAATATTCATCAGCGATGACAGCGTCGGTACAGTGGCCAATTTGATCACTGTCGTATTCGGCAGCATCAGCTGTTTATATTTCCTTACCTTAACTACACCGATTACCGTCATCCTATCCGTGCTGCGAAAATTTAAAGTACCTTCCTTATTGATCGATTTAATAGAATTGACCTATCGCTTCATTTTTATTTTTTTAGATACAGCTTTGGCCATTCACCAAGCACAAGCTTCACGGCTGGGGTATGTTTCGTTAAGGAAAGGCATACGAACTCTCGGATTACTAATCTCGTCTTTATTTTTAGGAGTATTGCAGCGCTCTGGACAATTGACGATGGCCATGAACGCAAGAGGCTATCAGGAGAACCTTTCCTATATCGAGGATAGTTACACATATTCCTCACGCAATTGGCTGATCGCGATTGTAATATTAGGAAGCTTAATCTTTATTAATGGATATTTGTAAATTGGAGGCAACCCAACAATGGACGAGCATATTTTTCATATAGACGGCCTCACCCATCAATTCGCAGATGGAACGTTCGCTTTAAACGAACTGTCGCTAACGATTAAACATGGTAAAAAGATAGCGTTATTAGGCAATAATGGTGCCGGCAAATCGACTTTATTCCTCCATTTAAATGGTCTTTTACAACCTACGGCAGGAACAATCAGATTTAAGGGCAAGAAAATGAAATATGACCGTAAGTCATTATTATCATTACGAGAGCAAGTCGGGATTGTTTTTCAAGATCCCGACTCGCAGCTCTTTTCCGCTAATGTTCAACAGGATATATCGTTTGGTCCGATGAATTTAGGATGGGATAGAATGAAGGTTCAGGAGAAAGTAAATTGGGCAATGGCCCAAACGGAAGTAACGGAACTGAAAGACAGACCTACCCATTTTTTGAGCCTTGGGCAAAAAAAACGTGTCGCTATTGCGGGGATACTCGCCATGGAACCCGATGTCTGGCTCTTGGACGAGCCTACTGCTGGATTGGATCCTTATTTCTCTAGACAGATCATGGCTCTGCTGGACAGTATCCACGACACTGAGAAAACGATTATTCTATCAACACATGATGTTAATTTAGCTTATCAATGGGCTGATGAAGTCGTTGTCATGAACGATGGTAAGGTCATATACCAAGGGGATCCTATTTCCGTTTTCCATGATGAAGACGTTTTGCTGCAGGCACATCTGGAGAAACCGTGGGTTTTTGAAATGTTTCAAGCACTACTTCAATCAAGGAGCGCTGCTGAAAGGGACTTTTTTCCAAGAACGAAGGAACAATTGCTTCAAAAGTTGGAGACAGAAAGAATTTATTAATTAAGTATCCCCTAGCTCTTGTTCATATTTCCAAAAGCTAGGGGAGAAAACCGAGATCTCTATAAAATAGAGGCCATAATTCTTTCTAAAAAATCATATTTTATTACCTTTCTTCTTTAGATCTTTCTTTTGCAATTTCAATATCTTTTCCGTTTACATCATCAATGACTGCCTTTATTTCGCCTTCCGCATAAGTATCGGAGACTTGTTCGTGAGTTCTGGCCAGCCCAGAGGACAATGGATCTTCCCGTTTATAATCGCTGACATCATATATTCTTCCGGCAACTTCTGAAGATTCATTTTTTGATTGCTTGCTATCCATTTTATTCACTCCTAGTTTTTAAATTATCCAAACATTTTGACAGCATTATAAAAGTCAAAGGTATTTTGTGTAAAAAATGAAGCAATATTCAATCATGTAAAAAAAGGAGGAAAAAGGAAAAAAAGCTTACAAGTAAAATCCCCTTTCAAGGACTTTACATGTAAGCTTATTGAGAGTTTAGGCTTCCTTCTTCCCATCCACATAATCGGATGGGTCACCCCAACATTCCACATTCTTCAAACCTTTAATATTGTTCACATGGAAGACAGGATTTTTCCCACTTTTCTTTTGTTTTTGATAATCCGCCAGTGCAGCAAATGCAATCTTCCCTAATAATGCTATGGCGATCAGGTTGATAATGGCCATAAGGGCCATCAGCAAGTCAGCCAGTCCCCAAACAAAATCCAGTGAGGCAAGCGAACCGAAAATCACCATCCCTACGACTGCGATACGATAGATATTCAGCCAAACCTTATTTTCATTGATGAAGCCGATGTTCGACTCTCCATAATAATAGTTGCCAACAATGGAGCTAAAAGCGAATAACAGGACAATAATGGCAAGGAAAATACCGGCCCACGATCCCAATGCCGTTCCAAGGGCATTTTGGGTAAGGACGATTCCATCCGTTTCCTTCGATGTATAAAGACCTGAAAACAAAATGATGAAGGCTGTCGAGCTGCAAATGATGAGCGTATCGACAAAAACACCTAGAGACTGAATGAGACCTTGCTTGACGGGATGACTGACATCAGCCGTGGCACCAGCATTTGGTGCACTACCCATCCCGGCTTCATTTGAAAATAGGCCGCGCTTGATTCCCTGCATCATGGCAGCTCCCAGTACTCCGCCAGCCACTTCTTTTATTCCATCAAATGCACTTTGAAAAATCAAAGCAAAGACACCGGGTAACTCGGTAATGTTCATGATGATGATAATCAATGCCACTATCACATAGGCTCCTGCCATGATCGGAACGATGACTTCAGAGACCTTTGCAACCATTTTGATCCCGCCAAAAATGATGACAGCCGTGACCAAAGCCAAGATGATTGCCGTAACCCACTTTTCAATCCCAAACGATTCATTGAATGCACTCGTAATCGTATTGGCTTGTACCGAGTTGAAAGCTAGTCCAAATGTAAGCGAAATCAACACAGCGAACGTGATGCCCATCCAGCGTGCATTCAACGCTTTTTCCATATAATACGCAGGACCCGCCGCGGTTCCAAACACACCTTGGATATAGCACAAAAAAGCCCCACACGTCCTGATCTCAGGTTATCGTGCGAGGCTTTTTTTGCATTCCTCTGCTCTATCTTCTATTTGCTATAGGTGTCATTGTTGCTAGATCGTTAGAATACCTTGTGCAAACTTCTTTCTTAATTCTTTCTTATCAATTTTTCCAATCGGCGTTAATGGAAACTTATCAAGAAAATAGACTACTTTAGGAACCATATACTTTGAGGTTCTTTGTTTGCAAAAGTCAATTAATTCCTTACTAGTACAGTCCAGCCCTTCTTGCAGTGATGCAACGACACACACTACTTCTCCCCAATCTGGATGGGGAACACCTATGCAAGCACTTAATGCAACAGATGGGTGCAGGTTCACCACCCGCTCAACTTCTGAAGAATATACGTTCATCCCGCCTGAAATGATCATATCTTTCTTCCGATCTACAATATAAAGGTAACCGCTTTCATCCCATTTACCAATATCCCCAGTGTAGAACCAGCCATCACGGATGTATTGTTGGGTAAGATCCGGTCTTTGATAATAGCCTGCCATCATGGATGGTGATTTTACGATTATTTCTCCAAGCTCGGTTGGTTTTACATCATTTCCATCTTCATCAATCAGTCGAACTTCGGTAAGAATGCATGGTTTCCCACAGCTTTTCAAAATTTCAGAATTGTTATGATAAGCCCATACATGAGCGCTCTTCGATAGTCTGGCAATGACAATATTGCATTCTGTCATGCCGTATTGCTGGCGCATGATAGGCCCGAATACTTCAAAAGCTTCTTTAAGGCGCTTTTGAGAAATTGGTGACGCGCCGTAGAAGATATTGCGCATGGAGCTCATATCATATTCCATCTTCTTTGTCTGATCAAGGAGCCTGTATAACATGGTCGGTACCATGAATGTCGTCGTGATTTTATGTTCCTTTATCGCCTGTATGAATGCTGCAGCGTCGAATGAGCCCATCACATGGACATGGACGCCCGAAACAAGGGATCTCCAAAGTAATGAACCGGCTGAATGCACAATGGGCGTACTTAGCAATACCCGGTCACTGTCGTCCAGAGGGTCTTCGATAGCGGCAGAAAGTATGGCGGCGCCGAGTCCTTTCTGGGAATGCATGACGCCTTTTGGTGTACCCGTTGTCCCGCCTGTATATGACAGAAGGGCTATGTCTTCCTCTTCCGCTAATGGCAAGTCTAGATTATTTATGTCGCGAGGCCATTGAAACTGTTCAAACTCCTCCGGATAATTAATATGAAAGCCTGGGAGCCCAATGACATGGACATCTTCCTTCTTCATTTCTTCCAAATACTCAAAAAAGGTGTCAAAGTGTGTCTGTGTAGCTATTATTACCACTTCTGGTTTTGCTTCCTTTAAAATGAATTGTATTTCTCGTTTCCCCAGTTTTTCACTTAATGGCACTAAGGTGGCTCCACATTGCTGGATGGCCAAACCAAACATCACACTTTCCAAACTGTTTGGAATGATGGTCGCTATGCGGACACCCCTTCCTGCACCTAAACGAAGTAGATAAGAAGTGATAAGTTCTGTTTTTTTCCATAACTCGCCGTAGGTTAGCGTTTCACCGTTTGGCAACAAGGTAATAGCCGGCAATTCGCCGAATCGTTTCATTCCTTTATTCAACAGTGACTGAAATGTCATCTTTTGCAGCATGTATATTTCCTCCCTCGAAAAAGGTTTTACCCTTTTAATAATGCTTTGGCAATTGTATTTTTTTGAATTTCTGAGGTTCCGCTCAGAATACGATACATCCGAGCACTCCTGTACATTTTTTCTACTGGATGCCCTTTTACCAAGCCTTTGGAGCCAAAGATTTGGACAGCCTTGTCAGCCACACGGCAATTTACTTCTGAAGCAAACAGCTTAGCCATGGACGTGCCGGCTCGATCCTCTTTTCCTTGATCAATTTTTTCAACCACATCATAGACCATGCACTTTGCTGCATAGATTTCAGTTGCCATATCTGCGAGCATATGCTGAATTGCCTGGAAGTCACCGATGGGCCGGCCATGTTGGACCCGCGTTTTGGCATGTTCAATAGATAAATCGAGAAGGTGTTGAGCCATTCCGATAAATCCGGCGGCATGGGAGGCGCGATTTGTGTTTATTCTTTTCAATCCGAGCAGTAACCCTTTTCCTGGTTCTCCGATTATATTGGCGGCAGGCACTCGACATTGATTGAAATTCAATTCAGCATGTATGCGTTCTCCTGATAGGGGAACTTGAATGTCTCCTAGTTCAAACCCCGGATGTTGGGGTGTTTTTTTATCAACTAGGAAAGCAGTGATTCTTTCTTTTTCTCCTTTCCGGGATTCTTTCGCTATCACAATGGCAAAATCAGCATAGGGAGCAGCACTGATAAAATGTTTTTTTCCGTTTAATATATAATCATTTCCGTCTTTAAAGGCTGTTGTTTCGATAGCGAATGCATCCGAACCGGCATTTGGTTCTGTTAGGGCAAAGCAGCAGCTCGCTTCTCCCGTTACAACGGGCATCACATATTTTTCTATTTGCTCCGGTGTAAAACTTTCCAACATCTGACCAATTCTTAGCGGCCCGCCAATCTCGCCGATAACCTGCCCCCATAAAACCGCTCCGGAACGGGCCAATTCTTCTTTGAACATGCATAAGCCTTTTAAGCTAACATCTTGTCCGCCATAAGTTTCAGGGAGGTTAATTCCGTAAAAGCCCAATTCCCTGGATCGCTTCCTTGCCCATTGTATGGCTTCCATCGGGACATCCTCTTCAGCGTTCAATCCATGCTCCTGTTCATATGGCAGCAATTCATTTTGGATAAAATCCTGCAACTTTGTTTGAAGTACCTCTAATTTCTCTTCCTGGGACGTAACCATAAGTTTCCCCTTTCGATGTTTATTATCGTTGAACTTTTTAACTATTTAAAATGTTATAAAATTAATTTTAAATGTAAATAATATTGAAGTAAAATAAGGATATATGATATAAATATAAAAAATATTGAAGTTAATAAAAAAAATATTAGTTCCCTATCATCATAGGAAACTAATATTTAAGAGTAGTATAGAAATCGAGACATTTAATAAATTCCCTGGAAGCTTTTGAAAAATACTGCTTCTTAGAGCGAACGTAACCGAATTCCATTGTATTATTTTCCAGTTCCACCAAAGGAATGGCCACAAGCTCCCCGCTTAGGAAATAGGGGTCGCTATTAACTCCAATATCATAAGAAAAGGCAATCGCTAATCCCTCACCGACGGTTTTTTTGATGATCTCTGTATTATTTGTGAAAAACAAAATATTCATCTCACCGTAATGATCAAAAAAACCTTTAATGAACGACTTCATTCTGGGACCATTGTAAATAACCAAATTTTGGTCCATTAGTTCCTTTGGGGTTATGCTTTTACGGTTCACTAAAGGGGAGTTCTTACTGACCATCACAATCACTTTAGCTTCCATCAAGGGCTGGAATTCCAGCTCAATTTCTTTTGGTTTAATCTTTGGGATATTCAATAGCCCGATGTCTATCTTACCATTCAGTACTTCTTCGGTTATTTCTTGTCCCCCTTTTTCTTCAATGACAATTTTCACCTCGGGATACTTCTTCTTAAATAAGGCCAGGGATTTAGGCAAAACCGTTAGAAATAACCCTTGTGTAGATGATAGGCGTAACTCTTTTTCCATCGTATCTGTATGTATTTGGGCACTGTCTCTTATTTCTTCCAATTTGCTTAATACTTCAAGAGCTTTCTGGATGATTTCCTTTCCGTCTTCTGTAGGTATGGTTCCTAACCTTGACCGCTTGAAGATTTTTATACCTAATTCCTTCTCCAAACTCGTAATGGCCATGCTGATTCCAGATTGGGAGATATGGAGGCTTTCTGAAGCCGTGGAAATCGAGTTAACCTCGGCTACCTTGATGATATATTCCAATTGTTCAATATTCATGATTCATTCTCCTTCTAGCCTATTACTAATATCATACCTCGAACAGAAAGCCCTTTCAATTTTAGAGAAGTGGATTCAGGACACTTCAAACCAAAAGCAGAATGCCAGTTTTATATAATAGTAGTTGTTTTTTCATAGTCTTTTGCGGGTTGTGCCCGATTATTTTTAATAGATACGGCAACAACCGTTCCCAATAACGCTATTATCACCAAAAACAGGAAAGCGGCATTATAGGAGTCATTAAACAAACTGATAATCAAACCGAGGGCTAAAGGAGAAACCGCACCGGCAATTTGACCGGCAAAAGTTACGAGTCCGGAAGCAGAGCCCGTTAGTTCCTTTGGTGAGTATTTTATGATGATCGTATAAAGAACCGTTCCAAAGAAAGACAGTGCTATGGAGTTGAGAGTGAGATAAGTGATGATAAGTGCTATAGACGTGGCGTTAGACATTAGAAAGAGAAAAATTGCCGATAATAAAGCGCCTGCAGCGGCAAGATACTTCTCCCGGTTAGCCATATGCTTATCCAGAAGCCACCCGCTTACATTAAACATCAAGAAACCAAATATATAAGGAATTGCCAATAGACCTCCGGCGGCTATTAAATCCACCCCTTTTTCTTTAACCAAATATATAGGCATCCAAGTGATCAGACCATAGTTGATAATATTTGATATAAACTTGAATGTTATGAGTTTCCAAATATTTTCGATTTTAAATAACAGTTTCAGAGCAACCTTTTTTTGTTTTGGTTTGTCTTTTCTAACCTCTTGATTTCCTTGAGGCTTTAGAATGAACCAAATTCCGAAAGAAGCTAATATCCCTAGAATTCCGGCAATGGTAAACATGCCCCGCCAACCGAATGCCACCACCATGGAAGCGGCAAGTGCAGTACCTAATATCCCGCCAATATTTTGGGCTGACAGGAAAAACGAATTTGCCCGGCCCCGTTCATCTTCCGGGAAGTTATCTCTTATAGTGGACATACTGGCAGGATAGAAAGGCCCCTCACCTAACCCGAACAGAAAACGGATGAATAATAAAGACATAAATGACCAAGCAAACCCAGTCATTACAGTGAACAAGGACCAACTAAACAAAGAGACAGCAACCATGACTCTGGCGCCATACTTATCGGTCATCCATCCGCCAAGCGGTTGCATGAGTGAGTAGCTAACAAAAAATATACTAATTAAAATACCTGTCTGGGATGTATTGAGATGAAATTCATCTGCAATAGGAATGATCCCGACATTTATGGCAACGCGATCAAAAAAACTTAAAATCATTCCAACAAATAAAAGACCGCTAATCATTATTTTTCGTTTCTTACTTGCATATAACTGCATTCCCCATCACTCCATTTTTTTATATTTTCACAAAACCTCAGCCACATAGGAAGCGCTTACAATTCCTTTCGAATGACAAAACTTGAAATTTTTTTTACGGTTATTGACTTATGTTCTGTAACTATTAGGAGCGTTTTATAAGAAATTAAAAATGAAACTGGATGCCTACAGGATTAATGCATTCAAACCCACGAGACTACTATGTAGGCTAGTGGGTAACCGATCCATCCTGGTTTTAAGAATATGAAGTAGTTTTATTATCACGGAGTTACGATATTAACCTTTGGTTGGAATTGATCCAGCAAAGTCAGGAAATCTTCAAACTGTTTTATATCACCGGAAATGGAAACTTTACCAGCCGTTTCCATTTTAGATACATCTTCACGTCCCAGAGCAATCTGATAGAAGGTTATTCTATCTAATGTTAATGTTGCATCAGGGTTGGATGCCATCTCCCCTTTTTTGAAGTTCAATACAGAATTATTCAGTTCAATCGTGTATTTGGTTTTCGAATCTGTAAATGTCAAATTGAATGTCATATTTTTATTTTCCGCTTTTGTTCCGTTTAATTTAATGGACAAGAATTTCAGAAAATCATCCGTTGGCATATTGAGCAGCGTATCGATATTCATCATTCCGCCACTTCCTTTCGAGTCTGCCACACCATTCCTTAACTCATCTGCGCCGGTAAGATAGAAATTACGCCACACAGAAGATTCAGCTGTGTATCCTAATTGCTCATATGCTTTAGCCAATAAATTTTTTGCTTCTGTATTTTTCGGGTTGGCCATGACGACATGCTTTAAGACTTGAGCTACCCAGCGATATTCCCCTTTTTTATAATCAAGTTTTGCCCGTTTAATGACCTTCTTTTCCCCACCCATATTTTGTACATATTTAGCGCCCGATTCCTCTTGTGGTAATGGATCCAAGTCTGATGGATTACCGTTGAAATATCCTAAATAAAAGTTGTACACCGCTTTTACGTTGTGTTTCAATGTTCCGTAATACCCCCGATTAGCCCAGACTTTATCCAACTTTTCAGGAAGCTTTAACTCTTCCGCGATTTCATCCGGTGTTAGACCTAAATTAGCTAATCGTATGGTCTGGTCATGAATATATTTGTACAAATCACGCTGACTTTCCAACTGCTCCAAAACATTGTCCCTTCCCCATATGGGCCATGTATGGGCCGTAACCATAGCATCTATATCTTCGTTTCCAAACAGATCAACTGTTTCATCAAGTGCTTTCACCCATTTTAAAGTATCTCTGGTTTTAGCTCCTCTTAATGTATAAATATTATGTAACGTGTGTCCGGTATTTTCCGCTACCACTAAAGTTTTGTATTCATTGATATAATAATGCATTTCAGATGGGGCTTCCGAATCCGGCGTCAATAAAAATTTAAATGTTATTCCATCTATTTCCACCGTTTGAATATCATCCTTGACTTCCATTGTTGGAGGTAAATAGCTAAAAGTTCCGTTACTTAATCCAGGGCCAATACCAGAAGTAACAAATCCCCTTTCATTTGCGGGCAAGAGATTTCCAAACATATAACCAGCACGGCGAGACATTATATTGCCTAATAGAATGTTTTCACTTAGCGCTTCATCGTTAAAACCTGCTGGGACAATAATCGGCACCTTAGCTGGATTTTCAGCGTATTGAGCAATGCCTTTCATACCACCAAAATGATCCGCATGACTGTGACTAATTACAATTGCACTCACCGGACTTTTGGGCCGATGTTCAAAATAAAGCTCCATGGCTGCTTTGGCCGTTTCAATTGTAGAAAGTGTATCCAAAACTATTAATCCTGTTTTTCCTTCCACAATGGTAAGCACTGATAAATCCTGGCCCCGAACTTGATAAACACCATCTACCACTTTAAATAAGCCTGTTATATTTTGCAATTGAGCTTGCCGCCACAAGCTTGGATTTACAGAAAAACTTGCCGGCTGATCTTCGTTGATGAATGAATATCGATTACTATCCCAAACTACGTCACCTTTTGAATTATTCATTGGATTCATATTCAAAGGCGCAATGAACCCTTTATGTGCATTCTTGAAATCTTCCTTATCTTTAAAATTCAACTGTTCATAAAAAGCCTTATTTGCTGAAATTGTTGCATCTGTCGCCGGCATCGGCTCATCTGACGCAGCCTTTGTAACAGAAGACCCTGCCAGTAAAACAAAAACAATGGGAACGGATACAATTCCTTTAATAAAAGATACTTTGGACATTTCATACCCCTTTCTGATTAGACATCATGTATCTATTCCGAATGTAGCAGCAGTAAACTTTCTCATTTTTCATAAATTTTTACAATAATGTGAATTTATTTTATAATTAATTTGCCTTTAAGTATATTTCCTATTTCTAATGGTAACTTCAATTTTATTTATATAAAAAATAACAATCCTTTTATTTGTCTAACCGAAGGCTGAACAACCAAATACAAAATGCCCCTCCCGATAGGGAAGAGCTTTAATGAATAACGCTGCCAAATTGTATTGGTAAACGAAGGTAGCTTTCATTCCTTATCGAAGAAAATCAACAAATTTAGACACCCCTATTTTATTGAATCGCTTGTTTTTCCTGACTAGCCATAAATTTCTTGTTATTTCTATTCTGGAAATGCCCACTTTACGCAAAAAGCCTTGCTCCAATTCCCTGGCCACTGTCAACCTTGGCAAAATGCTGACTCCAAGTCCAGCTTCAACCGCACTTTTTATCGCTTGTGTACTGCCAATCTCCATGTAGCTTTCTATTTTTTCTAAAACCCCATGCTCTCTTAACATGTTTTCTACGATAAGCCGCGTTCCGGAAATGGATTCACGCCAAATCATCCTTTCATTTCCCAATTCCTCTAGCTGAATTTCTTTTCTGTCTTTCCATGGGTGGTCGGCTGGACATACCAATATCAATTCGTCTTCGGCAAACTTGTCTACAATAAAATCGGTGTTTTCCACAAGTCCTTCCACCAAGGCCAAATCAATGACATCGTTTGAAAGATCCTCCAGAACCCGGGGGGTATTTTTTATCGTTAAGGTCACTTTTATTTCAGGCTGTTGTTTTTTAAATCTCCCCAGCAAGCTCGGCAACAAATACTCACCGATAGTCAAAGATGCCCCTACTATGAGGTTTGCATTGTACTCGCCCGTTGATTGCTGAATCACTTCTTTTGAATGGTTGAAGTCATTTACAATAGCTTTTGCAAAAGGGTATAACAGCTTTCCTGCTTCAGTAACTCTCAGCCTTCCTTCCTCACGGTCGAATAACAAAGTGTTATAATAATTTTCAAGTTGATGGATTTGTCGTGTTACAGCGGGTTGAGATAGGAAACTTAACCTAGCTGCCTGGCTTATACTTCCTTCATCCACCACTAAACAAAACATTTTCAGATTTTCCAATTTCAAGAAAACAACCTCCATGTTTTTTAGATAGTTTATTTAAATGATAGCATCATTAGGTAAATGGTGAAATGAAAATAGTGTGATACATTCTGAGGCTATTCAATTATTGGCGGCATTCTTTATAAAACGGATAAATCTTCTGGGTATAACGTTTTGTTATACCCGATGATTTTGTTGCAATTTACGCATCCCTTTTTCTTTGATATGTTAATAATAAGATTTAAACAAAGCATGCAAAGGAAGTGACTGAGGTCAATGAAAGGGCAATGGAAAATTCTATTCCAATTATTTTGGACCTTTTTTAAAATAGCACCTGTCACATTCGGAGGCGGGTTTGCGATGATTCCTTTAATCGAAAAAGAAGTGGTCGAAAAGAGAAAATGGATGAAAAGCGAAGAAGTTACGGATGTTTTTGCGTTATCTCAGTCCGTACCGGGAGCAGTCGCCATTAACTCCGCCACCTTTATCGGCCATCGGATTGCCGGAATGAAGGGGGCAATGGCAGCCATGATCGGTGTTTCATTACCTACCTTTTTAATTGTTCTGTTCCTCGGCATTTTGTATTTTTTCATTCATGATAACCCGAAGATAGAATCCGCATTCGTAGCGATCAGAGCTTCCATAGTAGCCATCATCGCCTATGCGGCCATCAAGATTGGTAAAACGGCTATTGTAGATAAAACAACTTTCTGTATTTTACTAGCAGGAATTCCAGTCCTTTTCTTTCTGCACCCTGTGATGGTTATAATAGCAGGAGCTGTAGCTGGTATTGTGACCGTCTCCATTAAGAGAAAATTAGGTTACGATGTCAAGATGGACAGAAAAGATATAGGAAATGAAGAAAATGATTTCGAACCTTTTATGGGTGCTGGCATATAGGTATATCAAAAGTAGGGTCTAACTAATTTTGAAGAAAGCGTGTGATAGAATGATGGAGTTGTGGGAGTTGTTTAGCACCTTCTTTATTATCGGCTTTGTATCGTTTGGAGGCGGATACGCCATGATTCCCGTAATAGAATCGGAAGTCTCACAGCATGGATGGATGACGACGCAGCAATTTGCTGATGTCATCGCCATTTCCGGTATGTCCCCAGGACCTGTCACTGCCAATAGTGCCATTCTCGTTGGCTATTCTACTGCCGGATTTGCAGGAGCTATATCATCTGTTGTCGGAATCTTGCTTCCTGCTATTATATTCGTAACCGTTATAGCCACCTTCTTTAGCAAATTGAATCAATACTCAATTATTCAATCCATGTTCTATGGACTAAGACCCATTGTCACTAGTTTAATCCTCTTTGCAGCGATCAGCTTTGCACTTTCCAATCATATGATAGCGTTGAACTTTTCATGGCATACGATAAGTTTATTACTCGTTTTTGGATTATCGTTATTTGCCCTAATGAAATTACGCTGGCACCCAGCCTATGTAATTATTCTTTCTGGTTTAGTTGGAGTCGTCCTCTATTCATGACAAATTTCGCACACACAACCATTATCATTTTGGACCGGAATTAAGCAGATAAATTGAAGACTCACTTAATTACTTTTAAACATTGATACTATATTCGTGCGATAAAACTCGATTATGTTTATGTATGTAACCCATACAGAAAACACCCTGTATCCAATGATTCAGGGTGTTCAGACTGTAGACAAACACGATGAAAATCTAGATTGTCTACAGTTTTTTTAGGGGTTTGTACAATTTGAACGTTGATTGGAACGTAGCACTCGCTTTTCCCGCAGGAGTCTCGCACATCCTTCCCAATCAACTTTGTTTTAGTTCTTCGATCCATCATTTCCCGGCTGAAACCGTGGAAAACCAATCAGGATGGCAATGACGCCGCAAAGTCCAATTAGTATTGGGTAATATGAATACTGCAGGATGCTTATCGGAGAAATCTTTGCTACCCCTGCTGCAACAAGCAGTTGTGCTCCATATGGTATCAACCCTTGGATACAACATGCAAATATGTCAAGCAAGCTCGCTGATTTACGCGGATCAATCCCATACTTTTCAGCGATATTTTTGGCAAGTGGCCCGGCAATGATAATCGAAATCGTGTTATTTGCCGTTGAAAGGTTTGTCAAACCAACAAGCCCCGCGATGCTGAATTCCGCGCCTTTTTTTGATTTGCTATTTCGGGTCACTAGGTGGAGTAGATAATCGATGCCACCATTATGTTTGATGACAGCTACCATACCTGCAATTAAAATGGCAAGGAAGGAGATTTCATACATTCCCGCCATTCCTTCTCCAACTTTTTGGATGACACCCAATGGTTGATAACTTCCGTCTGCCAACCCGATAATTCCGGCAAAGACGATTCCGATGGAAAGGACCAAGAACACATTGACTCCTGCCAATGCAGTAATCAATACGCAAAGATATGGAAGAATCTTCACCCAATTATAAGACTGTTGGGAGATGTCGGCTTGTTCACCCATCGTTAAAATTCCCAGGATGGCACATGTGATGATGGCCGCAGGTAAAACGATGAAAAAATTCACTTTAAACTTATCCTTCATTTTCGTTCCCTGAGTTCGAACTGCAGCGATTGTCGTATCTGAAATGAAGGAAAGGTTATCCCCAAACATCGCACCACCAATAACGGCCGCCATTGAAAGGGCAAGCGAAATATCTGTTTGCTCACTAATCCCGACCCCGATAGGTGCCAGTGCAACAATCGTTCCCATGCTTGTCCCCATGGATAAAGAAATAAAACAAGCAATAATGAAAATCCCTACCATTAATAGATTTTGCGGAAAAACAGCTAAGGCAAGATTCACTGTTGATTCAACTGCCCCCATGCCATTGGCAACTTCGGCAAATGCGCCAGCTAAAAGAAAAATGATAACCATTAACATAATATTGGCGTCCCCGGCACCTTTACAGAAGATATCAACCTTTTGATTGAATGTCTCTTTCCGATTCATTGCCAATGCAGCTGCCGAAGCAATTGAAATCGCTACAATCACCGGAAATGAATAAAAATCTTTAGTGATGATTCCGGACCCTATAAATAAAATTAAAAATACGACAAATGGGATCAATGCCCATGGATTCCCTTTATTGTTTGCAATCATGATGTACACCTCTTTTTATTTTCCCCGTGACATGTGTCACAGCTCTTATCCTATTAACAGATTTTGCAAATAACACCAGTTCGAATTTGATTATCAAGTCATGGAGCTATAGCCAAGAAACTGTCAGCATAAAAAAGACCCCTTCTATGATAACAACAAGAAGAGGTCTTTTAATTTATAAAAAACACTCTTCTTATCTTTCAGGCGAAACTCAGCCTGCTGGATTTGGCACAGCACTCCTATTAAGTCCGCTGCCGAGACATCTTCGGGCCAGTCCCTCCGTCTCTCTTGATAAGAAGATCTAAATTATATAATTTATCAAAATTACGATGTCAACCAGAAAAGAACCAGGATGAAAAGTTGCCAAAACCAATCTAGTTTCTGGAAAGTCGTTTTGAAAAGCAAATATAAGAGTACAGCATTTTGTCTATTTTCGCAAGGATTAGTTTTACATTACTTCTCATGCACTCCTTACTGGTTATAAAGAGATCTTGACATATGCAGTTAATCAGTTATTTTCATTTATCGGACAGAGTTCATATAAAAAAGAGGTCTAATGACCTCTCAGCAAATTTGTTGTATTAGGGTCGATGAATTATTCTTGGTCGAGTTCACATCAGTCGATACCTCAAAGGCTTCCATCTGTTCCGAATCGAATGACTTTAAATACTGCTGCAGATATGCTGGATCATTATTGGTTGGATTCAACCAATCTTTTTCATCTTCTGGTTTAAGGATGACAGGCATACGATCATGAATGCTAGTCATTAGCTCATTAGGAACGGTTGTTATAACGGAGCACGAATAGACGCTGATGCCTTCAGGAGATTTCCAGGATTCCCAGATACCCGCCATTCCAAATGGAGCATGATTCTTCAGTTTTATTCGCATCGGTATTTTTCTTTCCGGTGTCTTCTTCCATTCATAAAAAGAGTCAGCGATTATCAAGCATCTCTTCCTCATATACGCATTCCTGAAGCTTGCTTTCTCTGCAATGGTTTCCGCTCTGGCATTGATCATCTTGTAGCCCACTTTTTCGTCTTTTGCCCAGAAAGGAATGAGTCCCCACCGAAGATATCCAAGTCGATTCCTTGCCCCGTCATTAATGACGGAGAGCACGGATTGGGAAGGAGCAATATTGTAGCTGAATTGGTATTCCTCATCAAACGATCCTTGAATATCAAACCGATCTTTTATTTCTTCAATGTCAGTGAAAAGAGTAAAACGTCCACACATACTATCGCCTGCCGTATTAGAATTTATTACAGTGTAACAAATCGCTCGGACAGGCACAAATCAGCGTTCTAAAATCCTGATGTCGGTAAATGGTTGATTAAATAATTCGCTGGAAATCAAAAGAGTTCCAAGGACTTCTCTTTCATCTTCAGCTTTAATGATTTCCGACAAGATCAAGGTACTGCCATTCCTGACCGTCACTTTATATTCATTCATAAAAAACCCCCCCTAGATGGTTGTTATTATAAACCAAAAACCCACAAGTATCAGTAGTGAACTTTGGCAGAGTCATAGTTAATCCTATAACGGGTAGGCAAGCAATGGCCTGGACTGGACCATTAACCCGTGTAAATAAGCGTAAAAAAGACCGTCCATGAATGATTCACGGACAGCCCTGGTGCTGTCATAGGTTTTAGCCTCTACTGATAAATGATCATGGAGATAACTTGGAGGAAATCTGGACGGACCAAATTCGAATTGCCCTCTTCCATGTCCATTCATTATTTAAAATGCAGCAAAACTTCATTTATTAAATGTGCTGCCAATGTTACGGTTTTATTATTTTCGTCCAACGAAGGATTCACTTCCGAAATGTCAAAGGAGAGAATCTTTTCATTTGATACGATATGCCTAATAATCGCACGGACCAATTTCGGATTCAGTCCAAACGGAGATGGTGCACTTACCCCAGGTGCGTAGGCTGAATCAATAACGTCCGAACATAATGTAAGCATAATGCAGTCATATATATTAACGAATTCATTTATCCGCCTCTTTGTTTCATCCATTTCGTTCAATGACAAATCTTCTTCCAATATGTAGTCGACCTTACTTCTCTCAGCCGTTTCAAAAAGTGCCTTCGTATTCCCCTGCTTCTGAATTCCGACACATAAATATCCACAACTTTGATCTTCGTCCAAAATCTGCTTAAACATCGTTCCTGATGAACTTTCTTTTTCATAAGGCCTCATATCAAAGTGCGCGTCAATATTAATGATCCCCAATTTAGCTGTTGGTCCAATGGATTTCCTAATCCCAAGATAATGGCCATACAAGGTTTCGTGTCCTCCCCCAAGTATGATAGGAATCGCTTTAGCCTCCAATATTCTGTCAATAGCCGATCCCAATTCGAATTGGGCGGCCTCCATCTCCGTACTTTCACATATGACATCGCCAGCATCCACCAGCTCGGTATGGGGCGGTAAATGACAGGGTAATTTCGCCAAGTACTGCCTAATATGATCAGGACCCTCTGCAGCACCAACCCTGCCTTTATTCCTTTTGACGCCTTCATCACATTTGAAGCCAATCAACCCAAAGGTCTTTGATGCATTGGAAGAGATGGCTAATTCCGATATCGGAGCCAACCGTACTCTTTGGTGGTATCTGAAGCTGTCCATGTCAATTTGGGAGTCCATTCTTCCATTCCAATAGTTTGAAGTCGGATTTGTATACATAATTTCTCCTTTATTTAAAAAATTCCGAAATATCTTTTTTAAAAATTATAAATGAGATAATATATAATTACCAATACAAAAATTCAATATATCTATAGTTTAAAGCTATAGTAAGGAGAGATAAATGGATCTTCGTCAACTTCGGTATTTCACTACCACCGTCCAGGAAAAGAATTTTTCAAAAGCGGCAAAAATGCTGCATATATCACAACCTTCCCTAAGTAATGCCATAATGAAATTAGAAAATGAAGTTAGTTTACAGCTTTTGGAACGTAACACAAGGGGTCTTGATCTTACGGAAGCAGGAGGTCTTTTTTATGCGAGATCTGTTGATCTGTTAAGAAGATTCGATAATATGCAAGTGGAGCTTAAGGAAATGAAGGATGTTGGAAGCGGAACAGTATCTATAGGTTCCATAGAATCATTCAAATTTTGGTTCCCGAAGATAATCAGGAATTTCAAAATCAATTATCCTAATATTCATATAAAAGTAAAGGAAATATTAGGGGAAGAGAAAGTTTTCGATTCGTTAAATCGGTATAATGTTCATTTCACCATCACGAACCAGCCCATCAACAATGATGAAATTCTGTCCACTCCCCTTTATAATGAAAAATTCATGCTTTTGATCCATAAAGATGACGAGTTAAATGAAAAAGAGTCCATCACTTTCCAAGACATTGCAAAGAAAGAATTGATCATCAGCACAACTGGATTTCAAACAAGAGATGATATCTTAAAAGCATTTAAGGATGAAAATGCAATTCCGAATATCCTATACGAAATAGAAAGACTTGAAACGGCTTGCAGTTTGGTGGAAGAAGGTCTTGGGGTTACAATTTTACCGGAAAGCTATATAAAATCCGCTGCAACCCCCAATACTGCAATTCGTGCGATTGATTCGAATTTTTTGGAAAGGACGGTTTACCTGGCCTTTTTGAAAGATCGATATCTATCTCCTGCTGTATGTAAGTTAGTCGAGGACATACATTGCTTTTTTAGGAATGATGGTAAGGTTGATTCCTAAAAAAGAATTTCAACGGTTCATTGAATAATGAGCAATAAAACATTCCCCTTATGCACATTGCACAAGGGGAATGTTATATTGCTCTTGGCGCCATTTACATCTTGGTAAAGGTATTTCAGTCTATTTTTCCAGGATAAAATTAATTCGTGACACTGCCATCATCGTCTGGATCTTCAATATCAGCCGGATCTTTTTCCAAAAGTGCAACTTTGTCTTTTTCGTTCCATTTTGCTTTATATCCTAATGATTTTGCGACTTTTAGCACCGGTAAGTAGGACTTTTTATCTGGTTTAATTGTTTTTAAATCCATTGATTCAATTGCACCCAAACCTAGAAGCAATTTGTCTGATTGGATATATGGTTTTCCATCAATCAGTTTCATTTGTTTTGCTGTGTAAGGATAAACGGCTCCATTCACTTTTAAGGTAAACGGCCCCTTTTTTTCTTCTTTCATTTCTCTTGGCTGTTTCGATTTATAGGAAAACCCATCCACACCGAGAACTGTTCCTTCTCTTGTATTGTCGGCACCCCCATACATTCTTTCCCTTTCATAATCATAAATAACAGCTTGCACATTTCCGATATGCTGCGGTTTTTCTTCATAAACATGCCCTTTTGCCATTAACTCTAACCTTGTATTTTGATCGATTCCCGGTTCCCATCTAACTGTCGGATAGCCAGCAGAGTAAACACGCGGCGTAAGTATCGCATCTTGAATGGTCATTTGATGATCAATCACATTCATAATCGTTTCAGATACCGATGCTATAATCGTGGCTCCACCCGGTGACCCGATGGCCATGAAAGGGTTGCCATCTTTTAATATGAAGGTCGGTGACATACTGCTTCTTGGTCTTTTTCCTGGTTCCACCTGGTTAACGCCACCCGGTGTGGCATCAAAATCAGTCATTTCATTATTAAGCATGAAGCCATAATCAGGTACCATGATACCTGAACCGAATACTTGCTCGATCGTAGTCGTATAAGAAACCATATTTCCCCACTTATCCATTACAGAAAAGTGAGTCGTTTGTCCGATCGGTGTTTTCTCTTCTTTTACCTTCTCCATTGAAACCGGTTCTTGACCTTCGTACTTCCACGGATCGCCTTCTTTGACATCGGCTGTTGATTTATTTGGATTGATGAGTTTTCTTCTTTCTTTTATATATTCTTCATCTAATAGTCCTTTAGTGGGTACATCATAAAAATCTTCATCAGCCATATATGCAGCTCGATCGGCAAAAGCCAAATGCATGGCTTCGGTTAGATGATGAAGATACTCAGGAGAGTTCGCCCCCATCTTTTGCACATCGTATCCTTCCATAAGCTCAAGAATCTGTTGGACAGTCAAGCTGCCTGAACTTGGGGAAGCCGCCCCGACCACTTCAAATCCCCTATATTCCGATTTAATTGGCTCCCTCTCTTTCACCACATAGTTTTCCAAATCTTCAGTTGTCATCGTCCCTTCACGTTTTTGAACTTCTTTTGTGAGGGCTTCCCCTATTTCACCTTTATAAAAAACATTTGAACCTCGTTTTTTTATTAACTTAAGAGTCTTTGCCAGATTAGGCTGAATGAGGGTGTCTCCCTCTTCCAATGGCTTTCCGTTAGGCACAAATACTTTTGCGGCTTCTTCGTTATTTTCTAATTTTTTTACATTTTCATCGATATATTGCGCCGTTATCCAATTGACCTTAACCCCTTTTTCAGCTTGTTTAATGGCAGGGTCCATAACTTGAGATAATTTCAATGTTCCATATTTCTCCAGGGCAGCTTCCATCCCCTTAAGGGTTCCAGGAACACCGACAGCTTTTCCAGTTGTGTGCCGTTTACTAAAAGGTACGGGTTTTCCCTTTTCATCTAAAAATAGTTTAGGCGTAACATTTTGCGGTGCCATTTCGCGGCTATCGATCATCGTTATTTTATTTTCTTTCTTATTATAAATCATGATAAAACCACCGCCGCCGATTCCAGACATCATCGGTTCAACTACATTTAACGATAATTGGATGGCTGCTGCTGCATCGACTGCGTTTCCACCTTGTTTTAATATCTTTATGCCCGCTTCAGCCGCTAAAGGGTGGGAAACTGATACGATTCCTTTTGTTGCTCCTTTTTTCATTGAAGTATCCACTCCAGGGACACTTGCAAAAGCTGGTGTGATCATGCAAAAGAAACTGAAAGTAACTAAAATAAAACTTTTTATACATTTCATGAATTAGTCTCCTTTCAAATTAAAACCAATTAGGGTTTTACCATAATGAAACTGAAAATACGAGCAGATGACGCTAGTAGGAATATGCTTGTTTTTCTCGAGAAAAGCAGTCTGCACATTCCGATTGGGCATTGTGTTCTCAATAATGTTTCACTTCAAAAAATCCCCCCCGAATGGTTCTGCTCTATCATTTACTTTTAAGAATAATATTCTTAGACTCAATTTTTCTCTATGCTTTGGTTATTTCCCATGATGTTGGGGCTGTCGTGATTGTCACTCTTCCAAAGATATTGTAAAGCCAGTAATACGATAAAAGTGGATACCCCAATGATGTCGGATATCGTTTCAGGATAGATTAATAGTAAACCAACGATTACAGCAAGGACTCTTTCTAACCAGTGCATCCCCCTCATCCAGTAACCTATAACACCCGCACCAATTGCTATCATGCCTGACATTGCTGTAAGTACGACCCAGGCAACCTCCATCCAAGTTGTATCGATCATCAGCATTTGTGGGGAAAGAACAAAAATATATGGAATGATAAATGCAGCGATAGCAAGTTTGGATGACTCAATTCCCGTTTTTATCGGTTCACCGCCTGCCACCCCTGCCGCTGCAAATGCGGCTAAAGCAACTGGGGGAGTAATATCTGCTATAATGCCAAAATAGAAAACGAATAAATGTGCAGATAAATCAGGAACACCAAGCAAAATGATCGCAGGAGCCGCAATCGTCGATGTGATGACATAATTAGCGGTCGTAGGTGAACCCATTCCTAATATAAGTGCCGCCACCATAGTTAGCATCAGTGTTGGAATCAAATATCCACCAGACAAATCGATCAAACCATTAGCCAGCTTCAGCCCTAATCCGGTTTTCGTAACGATTCCTACAATAATGCCTGCTGCTGCGGTAGCAGCTGCAACTGCAAGTGCCGTTCGGGCTCCATCCACCAATGCATAAATGATATCGATGAATTTCATGCGGACATCCTTGTTTATGAAACCCACAAGAACCGAGATTGCAATCGAATATAGTGCTGCATGTGTAACCGTGATATTCAGCATGAGCAATAAAATAATGGCAAGGATCGGTATAAGTAAATAAAATTTGCCGAACACTTCCTTTTTACTTGGCATCTCTTCTTTCGTTAACCCACGCAGCCCAAGTCGTTTCGCTTCAAAATGGGTCATGATCCAAATTCCTGAAAAGTAAAGGATTGCTGGAATCGCAGCCGCCTTTGCTATATCCCAATACGTTATCCCATTCCCAATGAACTCAACCATCAAGAATGCCGCCGCCCCCATTACCGGAGGCATCAATTGACCGCCTGTCGAAGCGGCTGCCTCCACTGCCCCAGCGAATTCCTTCTTATATCCAAGATTTTTCATCATCGGTATCGTGAATGCTCCCGAAGTGACAACATTAGCTACAGAACTTCCGCTAATCGTTCCTTGAAGAGCACTGGAAAAAATCGCGACCTTTGCAGGTCCCCCTATCCTTCTGCCGGCAATGGCGGTAGAAAGATCATTGAAGTATTGACCGACACCTGTTCGGACTAGAAAGGATCCAAACAGTAAAAATAGGAAGATGAATGTCGATGACACCGCTAACGGAGTGCCTAAAATGCCCTCTGTCGAGAAGAACATCGTTTGCACCATCCGTTCCAGAGTCAAACCGCGATGTGCGAGGAATCCTGGCATATACTGTCCAAAAATTCCATAGAAAATGAATATCAAAGCAATGACCATAATGGGAAGCCCCACTGCACGCCTGGTTGCCTCCAAAACGAGGAGAATGGCCATTAAACCAACGGCAAAATCCAATGCGCCCAAACGTCCTACATTCATGACGATATCTTCGAAAAACAAGGGCCAATATGCACCTACCCCGATACTAAGGATCGCTAATATGATATCGTACCAGGCAATTTGAAACTTTCCTTTTTCACGCTTCTTCCGGTTTGCGGGAAATAGTAAAAATACTAAGGAGAGTGCAAACCCTAAATGTATCGTCCGTTGGATTTGTGCTGTAAAAACACCAAAAATGGCCGTATATAATTGGAATAGCGAAAAAGCGAGGAGCCCAAAAAACGCGATGTGGCCCAAGACACCAGTTAATTTCCTAGTCCCGGCTTCCGGATCATATTTTTCCAATAACTCCTGCTGTTCCGCTTCGGTTAAATATTTCATTTTTTCATTATCAGACACTAATCTTCACTCCCTTCAACTGTTCCCACAATGAAATTCTTTCCGATGAAATCCTGACCCATGTTCCTGGTTTAATGAAGTCTGCCAATGTGTATGTTTTTTCATCATATATTAAACGATGGTCAGCTTTAACTTGTCCTACTCGTAAATCGATATGGGTGAAATTGCGTTTCATATTCTTTATGAAATAGGTACCGTCTTTTTCTTCAAATACTTCTTCCCCCTCCGCATTAGAAGGCATACCGACCGCAAAATCATGATAAGAAAGTTCAGTTTGTTCGATTTGCTTATCCGATAAACGATATGATTCCAAAACATCCGTGAGGTGGATGGAGTGTGTATACTCAATCTTGAATTCTTTTTCTTTTTTCAAAGGAACGTATGCGATTAATTCCCCTTGATCCTCAAAGGAAAAGGCAATTACATGCTTATAAGGAATAAAGAATAATAAAGCGATGAGCAGAGGTATACCAAATGCCATGAATCTCTTGAATTTCATAGGTACCCCTTTCAAAATCAGATCTCCCATTCAGAAAAAAACGAAGCCGATAGGCCACATAGAGCGAGCTACCGACACAATTGCATTACTTGGAAACACCTTTTTCTTTAAAGTATTTTGCTGCTCCAGGATGCACTTCCATTTCCCCTAATCCTTCTAGGGCAGTTTCTGCTGTAAGGAACTTGCCTTTTGCATGTGTGATTTGATCTGTGTTGTCATAAACAGCTTTAGTCATTTCATAAACTAAATCTTCATCAAGATCCTTTGTAACCACTAACATCGCTTTAACTGCAACTGTTTTTACCTCGGATTTGATTTTGTACGTACCACTTGGAATTGTATCTTCAGCATAGTATGGATACTTTTTAACCAATGCTTGAATTTTGTCCTCTTCAATAGGCAGGATCATGATATCATTTTGTACGGATAGCGCCTCAACTGCACCTGTTGGTGTTCCGGCAGTAATGAAAGCTGCGTCAATATTTCCTGCTTGAATTCCTTCGGCCGACTCATCGAAGGACAGATTTTGTCCTTTAATATCTTTCTCAGACAAACCATGAATCTCCAGGATTTGCATGGCATTGATATATGCACCGGAACCCGGAGCACCTACTGAGACCTTTTTACCCTTTAAATCCTCAATTGATTTAATTCCGCTTTTTGCAGTCGTTACAATTTGAACAGTTTCAGGATATAGAGAGCTGATCGCCATTATATTGTCAATGGGTTTCCCGTCGAACATTTCCGTTCCTTCAAGTGCATATGCCGCGATATCCGTTTGCGAAAAAGCGATTTCAGCCTCTCCAGCCCTTAACGTTTCCATGTTTTCGGCGGAGGCTCCAGATGTCTGAGGTGTTATGTTCGCTTTTGTTTTATCGGAAATGATTTTTCCAATTTGTCCTCCGAGCGGATAGTATGTACCTCCCGTACCACCAGTCAACAAACTCAAATTTTGGTTTCCGCTGTCCGAGCCACCTGTTTTACTGTCTCCGCAGGCAGTGATTATACCGGATACCGTCAAAATCATGACCAATAAAAAGCACTTATGAAATTTTTTCATAAAACTCCCCCTCATGTGTTTTCATCATCTGTAAAAGATGATAATGTTATTATTCTACCGACCATCTCGATTTCCCTTTTTTTACAAAATTGGACATATGCCCCATAAGGACTAACAAAATATTAATAAGTCATATAGAAATCAAATCTCCAAGCTTGAATGTGTAAAAACACCTATTAAAAACAAGGAAAATCCGCTATCAAATAGTCATATTTTACCTTTTATTACCTATTCTTCCTTTATTTAAGGATAATATTGACTCTTCCATTTTAGAAATATATTATTGTTATAAACTTATAAGTAGATGTTATAAAAGTGATCTTCCTAGCCTTTAATCGTTATATCCAGCATTGTTTGAGAGGGAATCAACTATCCAACCCTTTCTTTTACCCGCCATTCTAGCTCAGTATTTTCAAATCCAACTGAAGTGGGTGATTGTTTGAATTTCCTATCCCTCCGCTATTTCATAGAGGTTTCTAACCATCTTAGTTTCAGCGAGGCTTCCAAAACCCTGCATATATCCCAGCCCGGACTTAGCCAACAGATTTTATCCCTCGAAAAACAATTAGGCTTTAAACTATTGAATCGAACCACAAGAAAAATTACGTTGACGGAAGAAGGAGAGTACATCTATAAAAAACTTGCTCCTTCCTTTGAAGATATTGAGAAAACAGTGAATTACATAGTTGAAAATAAAGCCCTCCCCAAGCCTAAATTGAAGATTGCTACCGTCCCCTCTGCAGCTAGTATATATATCCCGAAGTTATTGAAAAAGATAGTGGGGGAATACCCGGATACAGAATTTCACGTGCATGAAACAACATCCTCAAGGGCTGTAAAACTCGTAAACCAACAAAATTATCACATCGGTTTCATCCGAACGCCCATTCACAGTAACATCATTGCCAATGAAGGATTAAGCATGATTGAATTCATGAGGTTCCCTTTACAATTAGTCGTCTCCATTGATCATCCACTGGCCCAAAAGGATGCGATACATTTATACGAAGCAAAAGACGAACCTTTTATCCATTATGATGCCGATCAAGCACACTCCCTTCAATTCCTTTTGGAAAAAGCTTGCCTGACTGCTGGATTTTCACCTAAAGAATTATGTAAAGGCTCTGAATTACTGACGATCGCCAATCTAATATCCAATAACCTCGGCGTAGCCCTCATGCCGGAAGATATGGTGAGTTTGTTGGGAAAAACCCAAGTCAAAGCCTTGAACATCGATAACTCGGAATTATCCAGTTCCATATCGGCAGTATGGAAAAGCACGGATGCATCCATTCTGACCAAGCATATTTTGAAAACGTTAGAGAATGATCACGATTTTAAAGATATATGAGGTAGTAAAAATGTTGCGAAAAAAATTCGGAGTGAAAAAGGGTCAATTATAATCTGTATAAAAAAGCCCCATTTCTCTTGTGATACTGAGAAATGGGGCTATAAAAATTGTAATATCAACTCTTAAGCTTCTTATTGGCGTTGGGGCGGGACCCCTTCCATCACTTATTAAAACCTTGAAATTGCAAACTCTTCTTATAGGTAGTGACTAATTATATCCATGCATAGCATGCTTTGACTTAAGAAAATATAAATACTCCATCCCTTCAGCAGTGATCTTAGTGCCGGCCCTTCCTCTGCCTTTGACGACAAATCCTTCGATTTCCAAAATATCCAAGCGGCGGCGGATTTGCGGAGGGGACAAGACAAAGTCCGATTCTTGACTCTGACTAGCAATAAGTTCTCGACTTGCCGCTTTTCCTTATCGTTGTATTGCTTGATTACTTCCAAGATGAAAATTCGCTCATGAATTTCCAGTATACTTTCACAGACGGGATAATTTGCCGTAACCCTTCCTTCACCATTGGGCAGGATCCAAACCGGCAATGATGCAGATATTGTGCTATTGCAAAAGGAAACTATGGCAATTGTCACTGTAATGGCAAAAGGACAAGTTATGGTAGACAAGGGAATTCCGTTGATAAAAGGGACATTTGAATGAGTTTAGACAGGATACCCGTTATCGAAAAATTTTCACGTCTCGGATTAATATTGTGAAGAATCGTTAAAGGGGAGTTACTTAAAAAAAGTCGAATTCCTAATTTTGAAGGAATTCGACTTTTATTTTTTACAGTCATCATAGCCTGTCTCCTTTGTTGAACTATCAACCTGTTAGTTCATTAGGCAACAAAACCTGAAAAGCCTCTATTTACTTTTCATTTCCATTAAATTCAGGACAATCGCCCACCCCTATCCATCTTAAAGGGTCTCGCCTATGTACTAATTCATTTCTTCAGAAGAGCCTTGTAGCTAGATAGAGGTCAGCCAAATAAGGAAGTACTATGCAACGGCTGAACTTTCGCCATCGGGTCAATATAGGCTTTGGCATTATTGACTGCCGTAGGACCTTCACCAAATCCGGAAGCAATTAATTTAACCTTTCCATCATACGTACAAATATCCCCGGCCGCGTAAATGCCTGAAATGTTCGTTTCTTGTTTGGAATTTACGATAATTGCATGTTTATTGATGTTTAGACCCCATTCTTTAATCGCTCCAAGAGAAGAGACAAAGCCGTAATTAATAATTAAATCATCTACGTCAACCACTTCTTTTTGTTGCGTCTTTGTATGCTCTAAAACAATTTGAGTAATTTGATCTGCTCCAACCAGCTCGGAGGGAATATAAGGTGTTTTGACCTCAACGGAGGAATTCACTAATTTTCCCACACTATGTTCATGGGCACGGAATTTATCTCTTCTGTGAATCAATGTTACCTTTTTTGCAATCGGCTCTAACATAAGGGCCCAATCAACAGCAGAATCCCCACCGCCTAGAATCACCACTTTTCTTCCTTTAAATTGGTTCATATCATTCACGAAATAATGCAAATTCTTATTTTCGAACTGTGTTGAATCTTCCAATTCCAGTTTACGGGGTTGAAAGGCTCCATTTCCAGCAGTAATGATTACTGATTTAGAAAAATGAGTATCGAGGTTTGTGGTGATCTTAAATGTTCCGTCTTCTTGCTTTTCCATCTGTTCAACTGCTTCTTCAAGACAAATGGTTGGTTCGAATACTTTCATTTGTTCTTTTAAATTCTCTATCAATTCCTGCGCCCTTACTTTTGGAAATCCAGCTATATCATAAATGAATTTTTCGGGATAAAGAGCCGAAAGCTGTCCTCCCAATTGAGGAAGACTTTCAAGGATTTTCACCTTCGCTTGCCTCATTCCGCCATAGAACGCCGTAAACAAACCAACTGGGCCGCCGCCAATAATTGTTATGTCATAGACCTTTTTATCTTCTGTCAATGTAATCACTCCTAGTTTTTCTAAGTTGATTGCTCATACTAAATATAATTTATTGGTTGTAAGGGATGTACTAGCCTACAAGTAATTCTTCCTTTTTCCAATTCCAGAAATGATGGATAAGAGCAATTGAATATCCACCCTTTCAAGGACAATCTGGATATGTCACCACTTTATAAATCTATAAAGCTATTATCTGTCACAAACGCACAAAGAAATATTATTCAAATTTATTAGGATTACCACCAAAGGATACTTGAGCCACTTTAATAGAATCAGTTGGACATCCTTCTGAAGCATCTATCATATCTTCCTCAAGTTCTTCAGGTATAATCGCTGCCCCAACATTATTATCCAATATAACAAACGCAATACCTTCCTCATCGTAATCATAAATATCCGGCGCCGAAGCACCACAAGCTCCGCAAGCAATACAAGTTTCTTTATCCACGATTGTATAATTAGCCATTTTTTCTATCCATTCCTCTCTCTAAGCTAGGCCCTGTTTTTTTCACTAAAGTATTTATAGAAGCCTTTTCCTACTCAATATCTTTCAAAAATTCCAAAATGCTCGAATTAAACTTTTGAGGATTTTCCTGATAACACAAATGCCCGCCTTCTGGAATGATCACGAGCCGGGAGTTCATTAACTCTTCATGAATTGCTTCCGACTCCTTTATAGGAGTTACCCTATCCAACTCACCACAAATTACAAGAACAGGGACATTTATATGAGACAACAAACTCATTTGATTTAGATGGTAAAGTGAGTTTGCTACCGAACGATATCCTGCCGGTCTTATCTGTGTCATAATCTCTTTTACTCGTTTATAGACTTTTTCTGAAGCATGGGGAGATAGCAATGCATGTATCCTCTTTTCCGCGATCTCCTCAGTAGAATGGTTGTCAATTGAAAATAATCGATTTTTCAATTTCGTCTCGTTCTCCTCTGGCGTTAGAGCAGCAGCCCCTCTGGTCGAATCGGCTAATATAAGTTTATTAATCTTATCAGGGTACAGGTTACAGAACTCTATTGCGATTGCCGCTCCCATTGAATGGCCAAGCAGATGGATTTTTTCCAACTTTAGCTGATCTAGCATACCGTTCAAAATACGTGCAAACTCTTTAAAATACTTAAATTCTTTTGCTGGATCTGAACTTTTCCCATAACCCGGTGCATCCCAAGCAATTACTGTATAATGCTCCTTTAAATCTTGGATTTGCTCCTTCCATGACTGTGAATTATTACTCATGCCGTGTAATAATACTAATGGTTCTCCACAACCTTCTATTTCATAATGAATGCTTAGATCGTTTACTTTTACGTATGGCATACTATCAATCCCCTTTTAAGGTGAATCTCTGATTCTTATAACACCTGTACTTGAAATCTCTTTCTAAAAAAATTTTATATTTCGCTTGGAACTAGCTTTCGTTTCTATTATGAAAGTGCTTCCTATCCTGAAGTTAAGCAGGAAATTCCACTTCCGTTCCCTACTAATTTAGCTAAAACAGTATTAAAAACTGTGCCAGCTTAGCCAAGTCCTCGCACTGACAATCCGCCATCGCTGGAAATGACCTCACCGGTAATTGCTCGTGATTCGTCGGAAGCTAACAGTACATACGCCGCAACGTGATCTTCCGGCATCTGGGCAAGTTGAAGAATATTCCGTTTTTTAATGCTGCTTGCTTTCGTATCATTATCGACGATTTTCACAAAGGGGCGCAGCGGCGGGATCACCGTGAGTGCTGTCAATGTCCCCCCTGGGGCTACCGCATTTACCCTGATGGAAGGAGATAGTTCGAACGCAAGCTGGCGCATCAATCCAATTTGGGCGTGTTTACTTGCTGTATACCAAACACCGCCGCCATCTGGATAAAAGCTTGCACCGGAGACGGTAAAAATAATATTGCCATTAGTTTTTTTCAGTTCTTCAAGAGCGGCTTTCGCCCCGAAAAAAGAGCCTTTTACGTTAATATTGAGAAGGAAATCAAACGCTTCGGAAAGCGCCTCAGGAGTCACATCGGCAAATTTGGCAAATCCATCGAACACGCCGGCATTCGCAACGAACACATCCAACTTTCCGAATTGCTCAACAGTAGCTTGGACCGCTTGCTCATTGTCTTCGTATTTGCTTACATCTCCCTGATATGTAAGGATATTTTCTCCAAATTCTTCCTTCATTTTCGCTAACGTGTCTATGGAGCGGCCGATAATGCTCACTTTTGCTCCTTCTTGTATAAAACGGCGTGTGACAGCTTCCCCTATTCCAGAAGCCCCCCCTGTAATCCATACGACTTTATCTTTTAAGGCCATGTCCATTGTCTCCACCCCTTCTGCTATCTTTCAACCGTTATGAACGGTTATCCTAAGATCGGTTTCTTCAAGTTTACGGTCTTGCAAGCGAGCATTTTCTTTTTCATAACGATCACATTGTGTTTTATACATAAAACAGTGTTTTTTATATAAATAATTCTAAAATGTAATCGCTTTATTGTCAATGTAAAAAAACTGAAACAATCGTTAGGGAATACACGATCCATATCAATCTGCGGTTATTCTTACTACTGTGGCACTCGTCAAGAAGTATAATTTTTTTTTTTGGTTTCTCAGTAAGATTCTAGCGCCCCTCTTACCGAGAAACCCTTTTAAAAAACATCTTAACTTTTTAGCGCTTATAGTGATACTTTGTTTCCTGTCGCATTACTTAGGTGATATTCGGCAACTTCTTGTTTAATCATGAATAAGTACGCCACAAACCCAAGAATGGCTGCTACAATCAGCATGGCAATGGAGGGACCAAAATCACCGCCAGACAAATCGCGGCTCCACCCCATAATGTAGCTTGAAAATCCACCCATAATATTTGTGAATCCCATTAAACCGGCTGCGCGGCCGGCTGTTTCAGGTGTTGAAAATTTGATGATGAAGAAATTGGTCAGGTGAAACATTCCTCCTTGAGTTCCCATGGCGAGCCCCATGGAAACGCCAGCGACATAGAAGTGATTCTCCACTACTTCACCTCATTCATTGCCGTCTTTCCTTTTATAACGATTCATTATAAATATATAAAAATTAACTATTTTTATTATTTATCTGCCAATGTTAGCATTTTGTTATAAGTTATTTGAAAGGATGATAGATGAATGGCTATGCACTATTCTGAATTCGCAGTATTCGGGCTGGGCCCCATCGGAATTGAAATTCTACGCTCCGCTTATCAAACGAACCCGAAATCGATTATCGGTGTTGTCGATATTGATCCCGATAAGGTTGGAAAGGACATTGGGTTACTACTCCATGAAAAGGAAACGAACAAGTGTGTAGTCTCTCATATACGGGATGTAAATATTGAAAGTGAACACCCTATCGCCCTACATGCAACCGGTTCCGACGCACAACAAGTATGGCCCCAAATCAAAGAGCTTCTAGATCACGGCTTTTCAGTGGTTTCCACCTGTGAACAACTTTCCTTCCCTTGGCATCGCTACCCCCTACTTGTAAAGGAAATAGATGATTATGCTAAAGCTAAAGGGCTTAGTGTCATTGGGACGGGAATCAATCCAGGGTACATCATGGATACTATGGCCATTTCATTTACAACAGTATTGACTACGGTTAACCAAATTAAGGTCAATCGTAAAGTAGATGTTTCGAAAAGGCGCCTCCCCTTACAAAAAAAGGTCGGAATCGGGATGACCAGAGAAGAGTTTGAATTTTTAGCTGAACGGAATAAAATTGGGCATGTAGGTCTTGAGGAGTCTGTCAGGTTAATCGCTTATGGACTGAATTGGAATCTTTCAAGTGTTATCAATACCATCGAACCAGTAATTGCAAGCGAAAATATGACTGTTCCGCTAACTGCCTTAAAGTCAGGAGATGTTATGGGGCTTCATCAAATTTCCACTGGCAAGACTGTGGACGGAAAGGAAATTTCCTTGGATTTAACGATGTCTGCAGGTATTAAACAGGAAGATGAAATCGTAATTGAGGGTAACGAAACCCAAAGAATGATTGTTCCAAACGGCATCTTTGGAGATACCGCAACTGCTGCAATGATTATCAATACCGCTAAGCAAATTGATGCGCTCCGTAAACCAGGTTTACTTACAATGGCCGACATCGGGGTGCCGAGGAATATAAATCAATCAGACTTTGTGCGTATGTAACGGCTATTGCGATGTTAGAAAAGGTGAACCCCGAATGGTTCACCTTTTCGTCCTGGCTCAATTTCCTCCGAAATCAAGAACGATTCTTTTTAAGAAATGTTTGCAGATAAGCACTTCCAAATAAAGCTGCAAACCATGCCAGCATGACAAAAAACCACCATAAGCGGTGGTTCTGTTTTATACATGTGAGAATCGACCATTTTATGTAAGTTATCTTATTTCAGAAAAATATTTTCCAATAATTAATGTGTTTGAGAACCAAGTTTCACGGAAATGGCTTTGGCAGCTTTCGTTACTTTGTCAATCAATTCAGGCAAGCGATCTTCCTGAAATCTTGCTTCAATCCCAGCGACACTAATTCCAGCTACTATTTCACCTTTACCATTGAGTATCGGTGCACTCACCGCTTTTGTATAATCCTCAAGTTCTGAGGAAGTTATCGTGTAACCCTTCATTTTCGCTTCATCCAAAGCGTGACGGAGTTCAGTTTTATCCGTTATCGTTCCAATGGCGATTGGTTTTAATTGAATGCTTCCCAAATAATTTTCACGCTCTTCTTCTGGCAAATACGCTAGGATGATTCGAGAATCTCCAGCATACAATGGCGAACGCCTTCCAATGGATGTATAAAGTCGAACAGGATGCAGGGTGTCCACCTTTTCAATATACATCGCTTCATCCTTATCCCTCACAATTAAATTCACTGCTTCTTCAACATCATCCCGAAGGTCTTTCATGATGGGATAGGCGATTGACCTGATATCCAAACGCTCCCCTACCAGTTGGCCAAACTGCAGGAATATCAGTCCAAGTGAATAGTGGCCATCATCGTCCTTTGTTAAAAACCCCATTTCTTCCAATGATCCTACCATACGGTGTAATGACGTTTTCGGCAAATTGGAAAGCTCCATCATTTCATTAAAGGTCAGTTTTGGATGATTTATGAAAAGGGTTAGGATTTGCATGGATTTCACGACCGTTTTGTTATGTGCCTGCATACATTGTCTCCTTTCATGATACATGTTTCCTTACCTATCATTCTATTATAAAACATGGAAGAAAGGATGTAATGGAAATAACCGTATTCATTATTTTATCGTGAATGCTCTGACGGTATTCTCATTTGATTTTCAGGCATTATTTTCAATTTGATTGAATAAGCCCATGGAACGAGCATTAATGGGAAATGCTGAAGCGTTTAATGGATTAATTTACTTGATCATTACGAAAATCCAAGTTTTTTTGAGTGAAGGATGTATTTCGACTTCTTCCCACTTCCGAATTGCATAATGGGGTCTAACAAAAAAGAAAGCACTCATAAAGAGTACTTTCCTTTTTTCGTGTTTTTTACCGAAGGAATGATATATCCATCCATTTGTTCAGGGCCAAGGAAATCGAAACTTGCAATTCCTTCAATTGCCATTCTTTTTGAAGGAAAAGCCGTTCAGCATCCTTTAAGGTAACCCGTGAGAACTGAAGAGATTCCCCTGGTTTAACCTGTGCGATAATTGGTAAATCTGCCGTAATCACCTGAGCTATCTTAGGATATCCCCCCGTTGTTTGGCTATCCGCAAGGAGGATGATCGGGTTTCCGTCAGGAGGAACCTGGACGGACCCATTTGTGACTGCTTCTGATAATAATTCCCCATTATCCTTTAATTCCAGTGTCGGTCCTGAGAATCTATATCCCATGCGGTCGGATTGATTGGAAACTTTAAAAGCCCCCGCTACAAAACTATCTTTACTGGAATCTGAAAAACTTTCATATTGGCTTCCATCGATGAAACGGATGAGAGGTTTTCCTCCTGGCATGAACTCCTTCTCATTTACAAACCACTTTGGGAAGGAAAATGAACCTTTGAACGCCTGAACATCAAGATTTTTCGAAGGTTCATTAATCTCCAAGACATCGTCAGCCTTTAATGCCCTCCCCATGTAGCCGCCAATCCCAGCCCTTAGATATGTGCTTTTACTCTCCATCACTTCAGGAATAGCGAAGCCGCCCGCCACTGCTAAGTAAGCCCTGCAACCTGATTTACACCCTTCAAATCGAAGAATCGATCCACTTTTCACAAGAATAGGCCTCCACATCGGTACAGCCTGATTATCAATTGTAGGTGATAAGTTACCACCCGTTATCGAAATCAGGCAACTTTTCCCGACTTTAATGGTCGGCCCCATCAATGTAATTTCCAAGGCGGCTTCACCTTCTTTATTGCCAACCAGCATATTGGCAATTCGTAAAGACTGTCCATCCATTGCCCCGCTTACAATCACCCCATGTTGCTGGAATCCTTTTCTTCCAAGATCCTGTATACTAGTCAATAATCCCGATTTGATTACGCGCAGGCTCACTGTAATCCCTCCTTAAGGATCATTTCTTTATATTCTTGAGCCGAAATCGGATGGAACTTCACAATGTCTCCTGCTTGTAATAGACTTGGAGGATTTACATTCGGTAAAAATAGTTTGGTTGGCGTCTGTCCGATCAATTGCCATCCACCAGGTGTTGATATAGGATATACACCCGTTTGCATACCGGCGATTCCCACTGCCCCTGCCGGAATCGTCATTCGGGGCGAGGATCGCCTAGGTGTCGCGATCTCTTCTGACATTCCGCCAAGAAACGGGAAACCTGGTGCGAACCCAATCATATAGGCCAAATACTCCCCTGTTGAATGAATATGAATGACTTCATCAGTAGTTAAATCATTATAACGGGCAACATATTCCAAATCCGGTCCATATTCCTTCCCATAGCACACGGGAATGGAAACTGTCCGGTGTGAGAGTTTCTTTGTTTCTTTTAAATCCTGTAATTTCATTTCCAGGATGGAACGGACCACTTCATAAGGGGATATGGGATCAGTATCATTGCTTTGTTTTTGATCCTTATAAACAACAAGTGGATCATAAAAAACCGTCAAATTAGTAAAAGCAGGTACACATTCTATAAATCCTGCAAAAGGTTCATCTTCAAGTACATCCATTAATAATTTTATTTTTTTGTGTATGCTGTATTCCATTCCATTCCCGAATGTAATCACGATTGCGGAATCGCCCAATGGAGAAAGTGTACATGCAGTTATATTCAATAGCTTTTCCGGCATAGGACTCATCTCTTTCTGTCAGTTATAAAACTCCTAGTTTTTCATCACGAATGTCCGTTATGAACATATGTCCAGGTGCATGCGTGATCATGATCTCCGGTTTAGTCTCCATAGCAATGGATTGCGGCGTTACACCACATGCCCAAAAGACTGGGACTTCGCCTTCACGAATCGTTACTGGATCACCAAAATCCGGATGCTGAATGCTGGAAACACCAATTACTTCAGGGTCGCCAATATGGATCGGAGCACCATGAACCGCAGGAAACCGCGATGTCACTTGTGCTGCCCTCACCACATCCTTTTGTGGAATCGGCCTCATGCTAGCCACCATTTTCCCATGAAATATCCCTGCTTCAATACAAGGGATATTGGTTTTATACATAGGTACATTGCATCCCTCTTCAATATGACGAATCGATATATCATTATTCAAAAGGGCGTGTTCGAATGTAAAACTGCACCCAATTAAAAATCCAACCATATCGTCTTCCCAGTACTTTGAGATATCCGTTACTTCTTCCACTAATTCTCCATATTTATATATGCGGTATTTTGGAATATCTGTCCGTATATCTCCAGACTGAGCAGCAAATTTAGGTATGGGTGATCCAATTTCTGTAACGTCCAGCAATGGACAGGATTTAGGGTTGCGCTGACAGAATAATAAAAAATCAAAAGCATGCTCTTTTTTTAAGATGGCTAAGTTCGCTTGTGCATAACCGTTAGCCATGCCAGCAGTCGGTTTTATCAATTCGTTGTTTCGAATCAATGTACGCAACTCAGCCGGTGTAGCTTGAGAAAGATCGATCATTAGTATTCATCTCCTAGTACGAAGTGGCAGCCAGTCACGAACTGGCACGCCACTTCCACCTTTATTTATTGATTTTCATTCATTAATCATTAAAAAAGTCCTGGCAGTTGTTTCATTAATGTATATACGCCCATTAAAGTCATGATGACTACAACGAATACGCCTGAAATCGTTAACCATAAAGGATGCTTATAATCACCCACGATGTTTTTCCTGTATGCGGCAATCAGCAATGTTCCAAGGGCAATTGGTAAGATGAGTCCATTAATGGCCCCAACTACTAGCAGTACTTTAACCGGTTGACCAATTAATAGAAAGCAAATGGTCGAAACGACAATAAAACCAATGATTATCCAGTTAGCCTTCTTATTTATCTTTTCGCTGAAAGTTCTGATAAATGAAACGGAAGTATATGCCGCCCCAACAACAGATGTGATAGCTGCTGCCCACATGACGACTCCAAAGATTTTATACCCTACATCACCGGCAGCGAGTTGAAAAACGGATGCTGCAGGGTTATCCGAAGCAATTTGTAAACCTTTCGATACAACACCCAGTACCGCTAGAAATAACGCGACACGCATGACCGTCGTGATCAATATCCCCATTACCGAGCTCTTCGTGACCTGAGGTAATGAGTCAACGCCCTTCACGCCTGCATCTAAGAGACGGTGTCCCCCTGCAAATGTAATATAGCCGCCTACAGATCCACCAACTAATGTAACGATTGCGATAATATCGATTTTATCAGGTGCAAAGGTCCTCACTACCGCTTCCCCGACTGGAGGTGAGGTTGTCCAAGCGACATAAATCATCAAACAAATCATGAAAAATCCGGCAATTTGCGTAAATCGGTCCATCGCTTTTCCTGCTTCTTTCACTACAAAAATCAGGACGGCGATGACTGCGCTTATTGCCGCCCCCGCTGTTGGGGATATTCCCGTCATTGCATTAATACCTAATCCAGCTCCTGCTATATTTCCAATATTAAATGCCAGCCCGCCCATAACGATCAGTGCTGCCAGTACATAACCCAGCCCAGGAAGGACCATGTTTGCAATTTCCTGACCCCGTTTTTCGGATACAGCAATAATGCGCCATACATTTGTTTGGGCAAATATATCAAGAATGACCGAAATAAGAATAACGAAACCGAAACTTGCCGCAAGACTTTGGGTATAAACGGTTGTTTGCATTAAAAAACCAGGTCCTATTGCCGATGTTGCCATAAGGAATGCGGCACCTAACAATAAAGTTCGGTTTGTTTTTGGCTTAGTCGGATTCTTTTTCTCTGCTGTTGTATTTTTGATTGGCTCCAATGGAATCTGCCTCCTGATTGTTTATTTTTTTCAAGCAAAGGACTTTACTGTTATTTCAGATAATTGCAAAGATTCCTTAACATGCCGAGCAAAGGATAAAGCATGTGCCCCGTCCCCGTGAATACAAATGGTATCCGCTTTTAAAGCCACATCTGAGCCTTGCTGAGACAGCACCTTTCCCTCCTTCACCATGCGAATGACTTGGGCAGCGGCATCATTATCGTTTTCGATCAATGCATCATTTTCCAATCGGGAAGTCAATGAACCATCATGTTGGTAGGTACGGTCGGCAAAAACTTCACTCCCGGTTTGCAATCCGATGGCCTGTCCGGCACGTATCAATTCACTGCCCGACAAACCAAATAAGATAAGGTCGGGATTCACTTTATATACCGCTTCGGCAATGGCCATGGATAACTCTTTATTCTTTGCGGCCATATTGTATAAAGCCCCATGCGGTTTCACATGCTGCATACTTCCGCCTTCGGATTGCAGAAAGCCATTCAATGCACCAATTTGATAGACGACAATATCATAAGCCTCCTGTGGTGAAATATTCATATTGCGTCTGCCAAATCCTATTAAATCCTGTAAACCTGGGTGGGCTCCGATCTTGACACCTTTCCCTAAAGCAAGCTGGACCGTTTTTCTCATGACTGTAGGATCACCAGCGTGGAATCCACAAGCTATATTGACAGATGTTACAAAGTCCAAAATCTCTTGATCATTACCTATCCGGTAGGCGCCAAAACTTTCTCCTAAATCACAATTCAAATCAACCGTGTTCATACGACCCTCTCCTTCATTAACGGAAATTTCAGTAAATAAAAATTATGTAGGTACTCTTTCAATCACTTAAATGCATCAGTTCCGAAATTCGGAATTCGAGTTTCAAATTTCGGAATATTCTCATTCTAGCATATTTTAATTATTTCGACAATAGTTTGTTAGATAACCTAACATTATAGCTGGATATAAAAAAAGCCGTTGTTTCCTTTGAAAGGAAGCAACGGCTGATTACACAACTAAAGTTTGGAATATATTATGACAATGAATTTTTAAAACGATTAATAGAAAACAATGAAATATCTTCCTTGCACGTACCGGAGATAATCAAGTCACTCAAAATTTCTCCCATGACACTGCTGAATTTAAAACCATGTCCAGAGAAACCTGCTGCTATGGCAATGTGTGGATAATAAGGATGTTTATCCACTATAAAATGCTCATCAGGGGTCATGGTGTAGATGCAAGTTTTCCCATAGTTCAATTTTTGATCAGCAGGCATATATTTCCCCAAAAACTTCACCAAATCACCCTCATCTTCATCCAATTCACCGAAACCTTCCATACAGCCATCAGGATTTATATGGGTTCCCCCATCATGTCTCCCTACTTTCATTCCAGAACCATTTATACTAGGAAAGCCATAGTATGTACCAACTGAAGTATCAAAAGAAAAAGCAGGAAAATCATTATGATTATATAATCTTTCATTTGCATGAAACCAAGCAAATGTTTTTCTGATGGGTTGCAGCGGCAGATTTAAATTTAACATCGCCAATATTTTCGGTGCCCACGCCCCGACAGCAACCACTAAAGAGTCTGAGTGGAATGTTTGTTCATCCGTGTTAATCGTGACACCATTGCCATGAACAACTATCTTCTTCACTTCACTGTTTACCCTGACGTCGGCACCATGAGAGATAGCAAGTTGCTGATACGCTCTTAAGCACTCTTCACTTTTCAATACGCCCGAAGTCGATTCATAGCATCCAATGTAGTCTTCCGGCAGTGTTATTCCAGGCCATCTATCATGAATTTCGCCTGAATCCAAGATTTTCATAGGTAACCCATATTCGTTTGATCCCGCTATCACTTGCTTAATGAAACTGGAATTTTCGCTACCAGCATTCAGGACCCCCGTTGGAAGAAATAATTGTTTCCCCGAATTTCTTTCCAATTCACCCCATAGCTCCTGGGATTTAAGTGCCAATGAAATATACTCCTTGCCTTCACCATAAGCATGTCTAATAATTCTTGTTTCCCCGTGATGGCTGCCCTTATTATGAGGAGGAGCAAAGGAATCCAATATTAATACTTTTTGTCCATTTTTTGATAGATAATAACCTGCAGACATTCCCATAGATCCAGCTCCAATTACAATTGCATCATAATGCATCTTCATCCCTCCTCCTTTAAATATGATCCTTCATTTTAAAAAAAGGAAGCCATTTTACCTTATTTAATAAAGTAAAACAGCTTCCACATGGTTTTAGAATTCTAGTTCCCCGATCGCCGTTTCAACGAACTTCACTATTTCCCCTTCATGAATTTGCCTATATATCACTTCAATGTCAGGATGGAAAAAACGGTCTTCTTCTACCATCGGGACTTCGCTCCGAACTAAATGATACACCCCCTCCGTAACCGGTGACGGTTTTAAGGGCAAATGAAAGTCCATTGCTTGGGTTGCCGTCATCAGTTCAATGGCTAAAATATATTCAATTTTCTTCGAAATCAAATAGGCTTTCTTCGCAGCGAAATAGGCAAAACTTATCACGTCTTCTTGATTTGCGCAGGTAGGGATATTATCTATTGTGGCTGGATGCGAGAGCACCCTGATTTCATTCAATAACCCGGCAACTGTATATTGCGGAATCATGTAGCCACTATTTAAACCTGGATTAACCACTAAGAAATTAGGTAATTCACTAAGGTGATGGTTTACAAGCCGATCTATTCTGCGTTCTGTTATTTTTGCTAAGTTTGCTAACGCGATGGAAATCGCATCCGTATAAATCCCAACAAATGAACCATCAAAATTTCCCGCCATCATGGCCATTCCATCTTCCTCTTCCGGAAAAATCAGAGGATTGTCACTTACAGAGTTCATTTCATTCTCGATCGAAAAAGCAGCGTCCTTCAATACTCTTTTTATGGCTCCATGTACTTGTGGAATGCACCGTAAGCTAAGTGCATCTTGTAATCTATGTTCCTTGTAAGTTTCAACGATTTTGCTGCCTTCAAGAATCCTTGTAACATTTCTGGCTGTCCTAGCCTGTTCCTCATGTTTTTTCAATGCGTGGGGACGGGGATCAAATGCTTTTATTGTACCTTTTAGCACTTCTAAGGACATAGCTCCCGTAATGTCGGCGGTTTTTGCGGCTTGCAAGCTATTGTATAAAGCCAAGACAGCCATCGCAGTAACGGAAGTAGTCCCGCTTGTAAGTGCCAATCCTTCTTTGGCACCCAACGTAACAGGTGCTAATCCAGCTTTCTCTAAAGCTTCCATGCCAGGTATAAGCTCATCTTTATACCATGCCTTCCCCTCACCAATCACCACTAAGGCCATGTGAGCTTCAGGAGAAAGATACCCCACTGACCCATCACCTGGAACATAGGGAAGTATATCGTGATTTAGCAGTGAAGCGATAAGCTTTAAAATTTGAAAACGGACCCCTGAATACCCTTGGCCTAAATTCACGAGGATCATCAATTGAATGGCTCTTACGACTTCTTTTTCAAGAGTTTCCCCAACAGAAACGGCATGTGAACGAACAATATTCCGTTGAAGGGTTTCGGCGTCCTGCGGAGAAATCACCTCCGTCATATTACTGCCAAAACCTGTCGTTACACCGTAAATCAATCTATTATCTTCTAAAAACTTGTCTATTAAGCTTCGTGATTTATCCACCCTTTTACAATATGCCTCGGTGAAAGTAACTTTTGCACCATATCTTGCAACTGCAATTACCTCTTGGATTGAGATGGCATCATCACCTAGTAAAACCTCTTTAATATCCATAGGATGTAAACAATCGGTAGTTGTCATCCTTATACATCTCCTCTCATATGACTCATCAAGAAGGAGAAAAAACTTTTGGTCCTTCTCATTTATTTGCTGGAAGTTAATCTTATGTTATTTTTTCATTTTCTGTAAAGGGAATAGCGGTTCCTTTCGGAGAATTCTCCGCTTCTAGCAAAGGGTCACTTGCTTCATGTAATGATAGATTCTTCGTTTCAGGTGCCCAGGCGATCGATACGATCAAGCCGACCAGCAGAATGGCTGCCATTCCTGCCATTGAGGCACTTAATCCAAACGAGCTTAAAGAAACAGGCAGCAGAAATGTTCCAATTGCAGAACCAATCCGACTGATTGCCGTAACCATACCTATTCCCGAGCCACGGATCTCAGTTGGAAAAAGTTCTGCTGGGTATACTAATGTAAGGTTCGATGCCGCTGACATGAAAAAAGTAAAGATCAAGAAGGCTGTCAACATTAAGAATTGAGAACCATTGTGCAAGAAGCTGAGTGAAAACAATGAAACGGTAAGGATCGTGAAAGCCCCGATGGTAAATCCTCTACGAGAAAATTTTGCAAGCAGCCATAGTCCCACAATTGCCCCAACAAGCAAGAATAGATTTAACATTGTATCGGCAAAAAAGTTCTGTTCAAAACCCATTGTACTAAGTATGGAAGGCAGGAAAGTGTAAATGGCAAAGTACGGAATAACAAGAGTCAATTTGAATATTCCACCAAAAGCCAAACGCTTACGAAGCCTTTTACTGAAAAGTCCACGAAATCCCAGTGTCTTTTGATTTTCTGTGCCAGTCGTCGTTTCTCCCATTTCAACGTTCGATCCAAGGTGTTTTTTTACGATCTGGCGAGCCTCTTCGACACGCCCCATGCTGACAAGCCATCTTGGTGATTCAGGCGTTCCTATTCTCAAGATTAAAACCGCAATAGCCGGAATGGCAGCGCTGACAAGCATCCAACGCCATGAGTCTGAACCTGCGTGTCCCAGGTAATGACCAACAAAGTTTGATGCGACATATCCAAGCGTCCATACTACGTTTATAGACGCGAGGAGAGAGGAGCGATACTTTTTTGGTGAAAACTCGGCGAGTAAAGTCGTACCGACAGCGTAATCTCCTCCAAGTCCAAATCCAATCAGCAACCGTAAAATAAAAAGCTCTTCTGGGCTGCTAACAAAAAATTGTAAAATAGTAGCTACCGTGATAAGTAAAAAGTTTACGAGAAAGATTTTCTGTCTGCCTACACGGTCAGAAAGTCTCCCAAGTATTAAAGATCCCGCAAACAGACCGATTAAAGCAGAACTGCCGATCAGCCCTGTCCACAATGAATTCATATTCATTTGAGGCCCGAATACAGTCAGGGCCATCGCAATGATCCCTAGAGAATAGCCATCACAAAAGCTGGAACCGAATGTAAGTCCTGCAATTCGAAAATGAAACCTATTAAATGGGGCATCGTCAATCGTGAATTTTTGTTCGTTCAAAGAATCCCCTCCACTTTTTGATTTATAAGTTATTTCGATTCAAAAAAAACACTATTTCGATTTAGCTTCATACTATAAAAATTTCAGCAAAGAATATTATGAAATAACACTCTTTTTATAAACTATATCAAATCATTCTACCTTTTAATTTCTATTTAATATATAAAAATATCGTTTAAGATTCGATCAATTGTTTATCATTGAAATAAAGGACTTCACTAAGTATTTTACAGCCTTCCATTACCTCGAATTTTTCCCTAGCTTCCTTTTCTGTGGTAACTCAAACATTTTTATGCCATTTTTCGAATGGATAGTGATTATCCACATAAAATCCCCTCCACATGGAAGATTCATTTCCACGAATTCCATAAAACACTTTCATTTAATTTCACTGTAAAGCAGTAAAGTGTATATCGCTATAAATGGGCAGGATGATAAATCATCATCCTACTATTCAGTACCATTATTCCATTTATTGAATACTTCTAAAAGCCCATTCCATCCCCTAAATTTTTTAGCGGATGGAATGGGTAAACATTGATTGAGAATAGTGATTTTTAAAGGCCCGTCAAGCTTTTGGTATCAGTGTTCACTTTATCATTCACAACTTGAACACCGTTTTTCCATACAGCCTTAACGTGGTTAACCCCAAATAAATATTGCAATTCCTGATAGTTTTCAACATTCCATAAAACGACATCCGCTTGTTTTCCCACTTCAAGCGAACCTACCTTTTCTTGTCTGTTGATTGCACAAGCAGCATTGTATGTTGCCGCCGTAAGCGCTTCAGCAGGGGTCAGCCGCATCGAGATGCATGCCAGGTTCATGACAAGTGGCATGGAAGTCGTCGGCGAGGATCCGGGATTGCAATCGGTCGAAATGGCAACAGCTACACCTTCATCAATCATCCGGCGCCCTGGGGCCGCATCTTCTCTTAAATACAAAGCTGTGGCTGGAAGCAAGCAGGCAATGGTTCCTGACTTAGCCATGGCCTGAATTCCCTCTTCGGAAGCCTTTAATAAATGCTCAGCTGATATAGCCCCTATTTTGGCAGCTAGTTCCGCTCCCCCGTATGGCTCAATTTCATCAGCATGAATTTTAGGGATCAAGCCGTACTTTTTCCCCGCCTTTAAAATCCGCTCTGATTGTTCAGGGGTAAAAACCCCTTTTTCACAAAACACATCATTGAATTCTGCAAGCTTTTCTTCAGAGACGATTGGAAGCATATCATTAATCAGATGATCGACAAATTCATCCTCACGGCCTTTATAATCCTTTGGAACCGCATGGGCTCCCATAAAAGTAGGAACTAGATCAATCGGGTGCTCTTCCTGTAACTTCTTCATCACCCGCAACTGCTTCAATTCGGTTTCCAAATTCATTCCATAACCGCTTTTACCTTCTACAGTAGTCACGCCATGAGATAGAAACGAATCAAGGCGGCGTATGGTTTGTTTCATCAACTCTTCTTCACTTGCTTCCCTTGTCAGGCGGGTGGTTGCATGAATGCCCCCACCTGCGTTCATGATGTCCATATACGTTGCACCTTCTAGACGCATTTCGAATTCACGCTCACGGCTTCCGCCATATACTACATGCGTATGGGGATCTACAAGCCCTGGTGTCACCAAATGGCCAGTTGCATCGAAAACTTCAGCTTCATGCATTCTATCAGCATAGAGTTTTTCCAATTCCTTGGTTGTACCGACAGCTTGAATCAAGCCAGATTCGATCCATATACTTCCATCCTCTATCAAACCAAGCTCCGACATTGCCTCTTTGGAACGCGGTCCTTTCCTTTCAGAGGTAAGGGTAGCAAGTTGAGCGGCATGTTTTATCCATATTGGCTTTGTCATTGTTTATCAATTCCTTTATCAAGCATCGGGATATTAATACCTCTTTCACGGGCTGTTTCCTCTGCAAGTTCATATCCTGCATCAACATGTCGCACTACGCCCATCCCAGGGTCCGTTGTCAGCACTCGCTCAATCCTGGCTGCCGCTTCTTCGGTGCCGTCAGCCAAAATGACCACGCCAGCATGCATGGAGTATCCCATTCCTACGCCACCGCCATGATGTACGGATACCCAAGTTGCGCCGCCCACTGCATTCACCATTGCATTTAAGATCGGCCAGTCAGCCACTACATCCGATCCATCCTTCATGGCTTCCGTTTCACGATTTGGCGAAGCGACAGAGCCTGAATCCAAATGATCACGTCCAATTACTATCGGAGCTTTCAATTCACCGCTGGCAACCATATCATTAAGGATTTTACCAAAGCGTGCGCGCTCCCCATAACCAAGCCAGCAAATGCGGGAAGGCAGACCTTGGAACTGAATTTTTTCTTGAGCCATTCTAATCCAGTTACATAAATGTTCATTATCCGCGAATTCGCGTAAAATGGCTTGGTCTGTTTTATAAATATCTTCAGGATCACCAGATAAAGCGACCCAGCGGAATGGACCTTTTCCTTCACAAAATTGTGGACGGATATACGCTGGAACGAAGCCAGGGAAGTCAAAAGCATTCTCTACGCCTTCATCTTTCGCAACTTGACGGATGTTATTGCCATAATCGAACGTCACGGCTCCTTTTTCCATCATTTCAAGCATCGCGCTAACATGTTTGGCCATTGAAGCTTTAGAGAGTTTAATATACTCTTCTGGATTCGCATTTCGTAATTCTGCCGCCTCCGCCATTGACAAACCTGAAGGTGTATATCCATTTAGCGGATCATGGGCGGAAGTCTGATCGGTCAAGACATCCGGAATGAAGTTCCTTGCAATCATTTCTGGAAGAATATCTGAAGCATTCCCAATCAAACCAATCGATAATGCTTTTCCTGCAAGTTTAGCTTCTTTGGCTAAACGAATAGCTTCATCCAAAGAATCCGTTTTCACATCGGTATAACGAGTCTCGATCCTCCGGTCAATTCTTGTCTCATCAACATCGATTCCGATACAGACTCCACCGTTCATCGTAACTGCCAGTGGCTGTGCCCCACCCATGCCGCCTAAACCTGCCGTAAGAGTGATTGTACCTTTTAACGAATTATTGAAATGTTGTTTTGCAAGCTCGGCAAATGTCTCGTATGTACCCTGTACGATTCCTTGAGAGCCAATATATATCCAGCTGCCAGCCGTCATTTGCCCATACATCATCAAGCCCTTTTTATCAAGTTCATGGAATGTTTCCCAGTTCGCATAAGCCGGGACGATATTTGAATTGGCAATCAGGACACGGGGTGCATCGGTATGCGTTTTAAAAATTGCCACCGGTTTCCCTGATTGGACCAGTAAAGTTTCATCATTTTCAAGCTCTTTTAGTGATTTGACGATTGCATCAAAGCATTCCCAGTTACGTGCTGCTTTCCCAATCCCTCCGTATACAACCAAATCTTCAGGACGTTCAGCGACTTCAGGATCCAAATTATTCATCAGCATTCTAAGCACTGCCTCTTGTTGCCAGCCTTTCGTATGCAAATCAGTACCTCTATAACGTATAACCTTATTTGTAATCGTATTCATTTTCACTTTCCCCCTTGGTTTGTTATATTTTCATTCTATAAGAAAAATTCAGAATAATTCATTATAATTTAATGATAATTTTATAATTTATTTACACTTTTTGTAGTTATCTTTATTTTTTTATGAATAATTTCATGAATTACATTGTTATGAAATAAATAAAAAAGGACGATTCATTTATTGAATCGTCCTTTTTTATAAACCAGACCGATATGCTGATGGTGTACAAGCTTCAAGCAATTTGAATTTTGCATTGAAATAAGTTTGATGTGAATAGCCGGCCAATTGTGAGATTTCCTCCAATGATAAATCCGTTTCCTTTAATAAACGTTTAGCTTCCCTAATTCGAACTTGATGCAGCGTATTTCGAAAAGACTCGCCGGATTCAGCCGCAAATCGACGGCTGAGTGTGCTTTTATTGATACGCAGAGTCTCTGCACAGCTCGCTAGATTCCACTGGGCGTCCCAATAGTTGGACTCGATCAGCTCTCTTGCCTTTTCACTAATTGTGCGTGCCCCTTCCTGTAATTGTCCATGATCCTGCAGAAGCATATGGGTCGTGAACGCATGCAGTTCTTTTACTATTTGATGAATGACGGGTTTATGTACAATTTGCTGAAATACATCATAGTATATTGCTTCTATAGAGGCAGTTTGCAAGTTGTATGATTTCATATGCCTACGAATCTGCGCGAGTACGCTTGTAAGGCGGATACGAACGATTTCCGGGTCGGGGTATGGTCGTTCAAAGGTAAGAAATTCACGTTCAATCCAGTTCCTGATGGCTTTAGCATCCCGTCGTTCGAGCATTTCTATCCAAAGTCTTTGTTCAAGAGGCGTGAGGAATGGATCCATCTCCTGGGGCGAAGTTTGTTGACTTTCGGCTAAAATGATATCATATCCATCGAAAAAGATTTGTCTCGTAAATTCACGTGTTTGCTGATACATCCTTTTTAAAGACTCATCTGAAGATGCCGCTTTTATAATGATGGCAAGGGGCTCATCCATTTTTTCTTTCCAGTGGGCAAGAAACGCTTGGTACTCTTCCTTATAAACTTCAACTTCCTTTGTTTCCTGGACACATAAAATAAAATCCGATAAAGCGAAGATTTGATTATTCCCAGTAAAAGAATAGCGTTGCAGTTCATCATAAACTAAAGGAAGGGTCTTGTTATCTGGTGTCAAAAAAGCGACCATGGTTATTCGACTTTCATGCCTCCGATCCGTCAAGAAGAAATCAGGATACCCAATATCCAGAGCATTCCCATCATCCATGGTGTTTGACGAGAGAAGATTTGGACCATTTCTCAATTGAAAACGCAATTGTTGGATATGTTTTACCAAATCCGCCGAAGAAAAGGGACGGAATAATACATCTTCAGCACGGAAACGTAAGGCTCGATAAGCCGTTTGAAAAATTCGCTCAGATGAAATGCCTAACCATCGAATTCCCCTTCGCTTTAACGAAACACCCATCGCCTCACTTTCATCCGTCCAAATATCCATATCCAAAATAACGAATTCCGGTTGCTGATTGCGGATGCCCTTTTCAAATTCTTCAATCGTTTTCCATAGGATCAGTCTAACTCCCGTTAGGTGGGACTCGACTATCCAACGAATTCCTTGAGCCTCAATCTCATCTTTTGCCACCAAATGAATTTCCACATCATCACCTCATTTCCGCTGATAGTCCTGTAATGAAAATAAATATGAAGGCACAACTTGAAGAGAAAAGGAATGCCCTGTCTTTTCGAATGCGCTTGCATCACATCTCCATTCTAATCCCGCCGAAAACTACAAACAAGTCTTATTGGGCAGAACCTGCGATTAAGATTAAATTTTTGATATGCTCAGCCGTTATTTTTATCTACTCGCAAAGTAGCCATATGAAAATATGAAAATATAAAAAGAAACATCATAGGAACTTTGTGATTTCCAATGATGTTTCTTTTTTCATCACTTTTCATCTTCCAAACATTCAGAACCTTTATTATCGATTAATATTGACTTCAACTTCTTGTAAGATGTTTTCCGCTGAAGCATCTGTCAATTTTAATGATAATAGAGTGATAACTCCTATTACAAGTAATCCAGATAAAATAAACATACCTTGAGTGAATGCAACAGTTCCGAGAATCATCGGTCCTACAAAACCGCCTAAAGCCGCAAATGAATTGACAATGGCTATTCCAACTGGTGCAGTGGACTCAGTGAAGAAAAAAGTCATATAGGCAAAGAAACATCCAGTGAACCCGTATAACCCGAAAGATGTAATCGTTAACATCAGCACCATCATAAAAACACTATCTGAAAAGCCGCACCCGATAAATCCGACAACTGATACCATGAGGCAAACGAGCAAGTGCGATTTATGTGCATTGGTCCGATCTGAATTCCAGCCCACAAACATAATGGCAGGTATGCCTACTAACGATGGAATCATCGCCAGCCTATTTCTAAATTGGTTGTTGCATTTTCCGATAAAGATTTAATGATGGTTGGCATCCAGAATGACAATCCATAGATAGATGTGTACCCCGTGAAATAAAATAGGGCCAGCTTCCAAATTTTCGCATCTTTCATCATAGCAAGCTTTGTGACTTTATTTATTTTCGAGCTGACTTTTCTTTCCGCACTCAATTCCCCTTCTAACCAATCACTTTCTTCCTTAGATAACCATTTAGCGTTAGTCGGTCTATTAGTTAAATAGAAAACAACCACAACACCGATAAAAATGGCCGGAATGCCTTCAAGGATGAACATCCATCTCCAGCCGGCCATACCGAACCAGGTAATATTGTCAAGAATCCATGTCGACACAGGCGCACCAATCAATCCGCCAATCGGTAAGGCTAAAAGCAGGGCCGCTGTTGCCCGTCCCCTCTCGCGGGCCCTGAACCAATAAGTTAAATACAAAATTATACCAGGAAAAAACCCAGCTTCGGCAACACCTAATAAAAAACGGAGAATATATAAATGCATCGTTGTTTGCGCAAAACCTGTTAATATTACCACGAGTCCCCACGAAATCATTATGCGGGCAATCCATATCCTAGCTCCCACTTTATGCATGATCATATTGCTAGGAACTTCAAAGAAGAAATAGCCTATAAAAAAAATTTCCTACTTCCCGATACTATGGTTCATTCCTAGGTCTTTAAATTAATCCCAATCCCCCTTCCATTAATCTTCTACTTGAAAAACCTCCTAATTTAAACGGAACTAACCTTCCCCATACTTGATCCTAAAATTTGTAAACGCTTTCTAAATATGCGAAATGCAATTAAGAAAGCGTTGTGATTATTGATGATCTACGTTAGATTAAATAGACCACCTATCATTTAACTAGACTGTAGTCTGATATTAAACCATATAGGAATATTCTGTCAATTATCATACAGGCTTAGAAAGAAACAGCTTAGGGGAGAAAAGACTCGTGAAAAAATAGTAAAAACATCTTTAAAGCTATTTAGCGAAAAAGGTTCTGATAAAGTTACCCTTGACGAAATCGTGAAAAAAGCGGCACATCAAAAGGGTCATTTTACCAACACTTTTCAACGAAATCGGATATTTTTTTAGTGAGATTCTATAGAAGTCGATGATTACTATCGTGAAGTCTTCCGTTCATTCCCGGTCGATATGGACGCTACCGAGAAATTATTCATTTTCATACGCACATTGATGCGTTTTCTGGAAGAAGAAATGGGCAAAGATTTAATGAAAGTGATTTACAGTTCCGCTTTAGATTCAAAAGAACATACTTACTTTTTACATTCAAATCGCTCACTCTTCCTAATTATTCGTTCATTAATTGAAGAGGCGAAAGAACAAAACGACATTGGCACTGATCAATCAGTTAACGGCATTTCACAACTTATCACCCAAAGCCTGATGGGAATCATCTATCATTGGGGATTTAACAACTCAGAACAAAGCTTGGAATCACTATCCATACCGCTAACCAAAACAATCATTAACGGGCTGAAAACTAAGAACTAATACATAAATCAAAAGATTCATTTTCATAAATCTGACATTATTCATTATTAACCCCAATCTCACTGAATGTTCAGGGGTAACTCCATTAACCTATAAAGTTCATACTTTATCATTATTTTCAATTGAGTGTCAGACATATTAAACGAGGAGTCGAAAGCCAGATATCATGAAACGATTGTTATTCATCATCCTATATGCACTATTATTTGGATTATCGCTGCAGGCTTTTAATTTCAAGCTTGACCACCCTATTGCCAAAGATATCAGCCGGCTGATGCCGGTTAAAATGAAAACGATTAAGGCGGAAGATAGTGAAGAAGAAATCAAAAAGGTCGTTTTGGATGCCGAAAAAAACGATGATCCCATTTCCATTGCCGGAATGCAGCATAGCCAAGGAGGGCAGACATTATATCCAAATGGGATCCTGCTCGATATGAAGCACTATGATAAAATACTTGAATTGGATGTAAAAGAAAAACGCATTACGGTCCAAAGCGGTGCAACCTGGGCTGCTCTCCAGGAATATATCAACCCATATGGACTTGCTCTGAAGGTCAGTCAATCTCAAAACATTTTTACCATCGGCGGTTCTTTGAGCGTTAATGTCCATGGCCGCGATATCCGTCATCATGCCTTGATAGAAACCGTGGAATCTTTTAGATTGCTTAACGCAAAAGGACAAATCCTAACAGTGAGCCGCCAAGAAAATTCGGAGCTCTTCCATTCGGTTATTGGCGGGTATGGTTTGTTTGGCGTAATACTCGATGTAACACTCCACCTTACCGATGACGAACTTTATAACATCAAAACTAAATCACTCCATTATGATGAATATACTTCGTATTTTAAAAGAGAAGTTCTCCAAAACGATGATGTTAAAATGCATCTTGCAAGAATATCGGTTGCTCCTGGCTCCTATTTGGATGAAATGTATGTAACGGATTATTATAAGGCAAATGACCAAACACAGCTAGCTGACTACAATACTCTCAAACGGGAAACGATCATTGCCGTGCCTAAATTCTTTCTTGGCCTATCACGTTTTAATGACTGGGGTAAAAAAAGGTTTTGGGAAACTCAAAAAACCTACACGGCCAATATTGATGGCAACTTGGTTTCGAGGAATAATGTGATGCGGTCGGACTCAGCCTTTATGGATTACAGCAATCCGAACAAAACTGAAGTGCTGCAAGAATACTTCGTTCCGATTGATCAATTTGCTGATTATATCGATGATTTAAGAAATACCTTATCTGATGAGAAAGATTTTAATTTATTAAATATTACAATTCGTTATGTGGAACATAATGATGAATCACTCATGTCCTATGCCAAGGATGATATGTTCGCTCTTGTGATGCTCATCAATCAAGGGACAGATAACGATAGTAAGGAAAATACGGGAAGGGTCATCCGCAATATGATAGATGTGACGCTTGACCATAACGGCAGCTACTATTTGCCCTATTATGGATATCCAACCAAGACACAATTATTTGAAGCGTATCCGCGCACTGAGGAATTCTTTCGATTAAAGAAGAAGTACGATCCTGATAATCGCTTTTTGAATCTTTTCTATGAGGAGTACCATCCATGAATTATAAACGGTTTGTTTTTTACCAAGGCACTGTTGGAATGGCTGCGAGCATGATTTTCCCTTTTTATATTTTGCTAATCAAAAATGTAGGCACCAGTTATTCGCAATTCGGGTGGGCATACGGAATATTCTCACTTACTGCAGCACTTAGCTATCCTTTAATCGGAAAATTCACTGACAAATCCGGTGACAAAGCATTTCTCCTTATCTATTCATGGGGGATGGCACTAATCCTTCTTGCCTTTCCTCTCGCCTATGAAATTTGGCATGTCTATCTCCTGCAAATCATTATGGGGGTACTTGGGGCAGTACAAAAAAACACGGAAAAAACGGTACTTGCAAGATATGTTACGAAGAAAACAGCGGGTGAGGAAATTGGAAACTACCATGTTTGGACATCCATCGGTGCTGCAGCTGCGGTGATTGCAACCGGATATTTAGTCGACTTTTTAACAATCGGCAGCATCTTTTACATTGCCTCCTTACTGTTTGCCTGGAGTGGATTCATTATAATGAAGATGGAAAAAATCACACCACAGCCGTTGGATGAATGAATGTAAAAACACGGCATCCTTCTTTTGCAAAGACAGGTAACAGCAAAGCAACAGGCACTCTTAATTAAAAGATTGCCTGTTGCTTTGTTTTTTTATAGTTTGGCCAGCCTTTGTGAATTCTCCTTTATGGAAAAGCACTTGGAAAATGATTTTAATATAGGAATATCTTAAAAATATATTAAGGGGTTAAAGCCCTAGTGAATATGGTGACACTCTCTTTGATAAAATCATCCAGTGATATGCTTGAAAAATCAGCACTGGATTCTATATCGTTCATATATGCACCAAAATGCATCATCATAAATGATACGGCTTGCAAATCCGGATTTGCCGCAATCACTCTTCCTTTCCCTGACATAACCTTTAAATAATCGGATAAGATCTTCATTAATTGTTGAGGATGCTTTTGCATTTTTTCGTGTAAACCTGGCAAATTAACTTGCTCTTTCATTCCAATTTGGATCAGTTTTCGGTTATGATTCATCATTTCGTGATACTTTCGACTGATCAGAAGCAAGTCTTGAGACAAATCAAAAACGAGTTTCCCCTCAAAAAGGCTTCTCATCTCTTCGGCATAATGAAATCGGTCAAATGCGGTTTCAAGAAGATTTTGTTTGCTGCCGAAATGGCGAAATAGCGTCTTTTCGCTTAAACCTGCCACATCCGCTATTTCCTGGGTGGATACGCCATTGTATCCTCTTTCTGCCATAAGTTCTATAGCAGCGATCATAATTTTATCAGAAGTGTCTTGTTTTCTATTACCATTCATTTATATAACCTCTATCAATTTTCATATGTCAGTATTGACTGTCACAAATATATAATATGGCATTTTCCTTGTCAAGATATCCCCGAACGAAAAAAGAGCCATTGGGAATTGGCTCTCTGTAGACTAATTTGCAACTCATTCATTTATAAAATTTTATACGATCTTCAAGTGGTTTGAATTCTTTATCACCCGGTTGAGCTGTTGGATTTCCAAATGGCATTTGCGCAATCAATTTCCAATTACTTGGAACATCCCATTCTTTTTTCACTTCATCATCAATTAGAGGATTATAATGCTGTAAAGTTGCTCCCAATCCTTCTGCTTCAAGTGCAGTCCAAACAACTAATTGATGCATCCCAGATGTTTGTTGTGACCAGATAGGGAAATTATCGGAATACGTTGCAAATTGTTCTTGAAGTGATTTCACAACAGATTCATCTTCAAAGAATAATATTGACCCATATCCCGCTTTGAAGGAATCCATTTTTTGTTGAGTGCCAGAGAAATCTCCCTCACCAACGGCTTTCCTTAAAGCCTGCGTCGTAATATCCCATAATTTATCATGTGCCGACCCAGTTAAAACAACAAGGCGGGTAGATTGGGAATTAAAAGCCGACGGCGTGTGTTTTACCGCAAATTCGACTATTTCTTTAATTTTCTCATCCGATACTCCGACCTCTTTATTGATTCCATAATATGAACGTCTCTCTTTAATGGCTGTGTAAAAATCTTTAGTCATGATACATTCCTCCAGAGCATTTTTCTATTTAAAATGATTGTTCCATTTTTTATTTCTACCTGTTTTAGTATGGTCATAAACGAATATATCATTCGTTAAGGATCGTCCATTATTCTTTAATGAATTCCTTGGTGCTTCTTACTGTATCAATGGGACGGACCAACTTTTCGATTTGCTCCCTTTTTGGTTCTAAGAACGGTGGTAAAGATAACTTTTCCCCAAGCGTTTCATACGGCTCATCCCCCATAAATCCAGGACCATCCGTGGCAAACTCGAATAAAATTTGCGGCGCCACTCGTACGTAAAGCGACTCAAAAAAGTGACGATCAACATACCCGGACGTATGAAATTGGAAGCTTTCCATTCGTTTGATCCATTCTTCCAGAACGGAACGGTCTTCAACACGGAAGGCTGTATGGTGAACAGTCCCAAAACCCTGCCGTGCCTGAGGAAGGATCGAATTATGCTCGACGATCACTTGTGCACCATTCCCGCCTTCTCCTACTTCAAATAGGTGAAATGATCCTTCCTTGGCTATTTCTTTAAATAAAAGGACTTTTTCCATCATTTCTTTAAAGTAATCGAAGTTGGCGATGCGAATGAAAATTGGTCCTAATCCTGTAATAGCGTATTCCAGAGGAACCGGTCCTTTTTGCCAAGGGATCCCAGCTGCAACCCCTGTATTATTTTCATCTGAGATCAATTGATATTGCTGATCATCAAAATCCACAAAAGAAATGATCTTTTTGCCAAATTGTTCTTGGATTCCTGTATTCCTTACTTCTAAACGGTCGAAGCGCTTAACCCAATACTCCAATGCCGCATCATTCGGTACACGGAAGGATGTTTTAGAGATCTCATTAGTCCCATGCACTCCTTTAGGAATTCCAGGAAAATCGAAGAATGTCATGTCAGTACCTGCACCGCCAACATCGTCGGCAAAAAACAGGTGATACGTTTGGATATCATCTTGGTTAACCGTTTTCTTGACTAATCGCATGCCTAATATATTTGTAAAAAATTCATAATTTTTTTCAGCACTGCTTGTTATGGCTGTTACGTGGTGTATACCTTTTAATCCATTCATCAATTATTCCTCCCATTAAAACGATTCAATTTGATGTTCAGCTTTTCATTAACCCCCTATATTTTTCCTTCAAAAAGAATGACTATTCATTAAAGGGGTTTGATAAGGGTTTACATGCTTCTTTTTATCTCGAATTAATATATCTTAACTTAAAGATAATTTATCACGAATGCCCTTCACTGTCAACAAAAATACCTCAAATTAATATATCTCAAAATCAAAATAATTTCTAAAATGACTCTGTCAATTCTCATTTTAATTCTAAATATCTTTAAGCAAATGCCATTCTGAATATGGGTTACCATCAATAGTTATAAGTCGCGGCAAAGACGCCCGATCACTTGAATTGAATCAGTTTTTCAATACGAAAGCCCCCCAGGTAAAGACAAAACCTTCACGTGAGGGCTATTTCATTTTGGTTCCTTATTTTACATGACGCAATTCCCCTTGTTTTCCGGATGAAGAGTTAGCACCATCTTTTTCTTTAGACTTCTTTGAAGAAAGATAAACCCCTGCGAAAATAATCAGCAGGCCAATAATTACATGAGGATGAATCGCTTCTCCAAGCAGGACATAGCCCCAAACCATAGCGCTTGCAGGAATTAGGTATGTAACCGTTGCGGCTAACTCTGGGCTGCCATTTTTATTGATGTAGAAATAGATCAGCTGGCCGAGCCCAGAGCCAAAGCATCCAAGACCGATTATGGAGAAAATCGTTAGCGGGTCCATCAACAACACTGGCTTAATCGGCCCTGTTAGCAGCATCCCGATCAAACCGATAAAGGCACCCGTAAGCAGCGTAAACGTAGTAATGACCAATATGCTGGTACTGGAAAGAAATCTTTTCGTATATTGGCCGGCAAAACCATAACAGGTAGATGCAAGCAGCATTGTCCCTATCCCGATGAATTCCTTGCCGAAAAGCAGACCGACTTGAAAATCCATCAATACTAGAATTCCGAAAAAACCGATAAGAATGCCCATCCATTGTCGGGCGGTTAAAACATAAGAAAAAATGATAAATCCGATGATTCCCGTCCAGATCGGAGTGGTGGCATTAAGAATCGATGCCGTGCTGCTGTTAATCTCTGTTTCACTTAAAGCAATTAATCCCCATGCTAATCCGCAATTGAAGATTCCGACAACCACCAGTGATTTCCATGGTAATTTCCAGTTGATTTCACTGCGCTTCCACCATAAAATGGGAAGCAGGACAGCAGCACCCGCCAAACAGCGGAGAAACACAATCCCCCAAATGCCCGCTGGCGGGAGCAGCCACTTCATGAAAACAAACGATAAACCCCATATCAAACTAAGACCGATTAAAGCCCCGTATAATCGAAGCATGATGTTCCCCCCTCCCTACTTTCTTATTATGACAAACATTGTTATGAATTTCCTATAAAATCTTGCTTTTTAAGTATTGAAAGTTATTTTCCGCCAAATTCGGTATTGAATAAACAAACCTTTCAAGATAAAGGAAGCGGCATGTATCGTTCGAACAATCTTTTGCAATTGCAAAAGCATGGCTAAACTAATCATTCATTAGCTTCCAAATCTGTGGCATTTTTATCCTATCTTTATAAGGCTACCAGTCTGTTGGTGTTCTAGCGGTTGCAGGTCAATGAAGAGAGGAATCTTCAGTGCGATTCCTCCTATTATTTTAGCTCGGTTGCTTTATGTTTATTTCATGTCTTAAAAAACTAAAAAAGCTGGAGAACATTAAAGAAGGCAAGCCGGTCTATAGGCTTGCCTTAATCTGAAAAATGAGAAAGGACGTATTATTTCTTTTGCGGTAATACTTTCCCTTCGAATTCCTTTCTATCCATAGGCTAATTCGATTGACTAGACTAATGATAGTGATAGTAGTCAAAGCTCGTTTCACCTTAATTGACTACTATATTTTTACATTGGCATCAGAATTGACCATTATTTTCATGTTGGCTATGGCTACAGTTTCTCCGTTTTGTTTTTTTATTTCTTGGATGACTGTTACAACACCTTGATAGCCTTTTTCAAAAAGGTCAATCACCTTTAATTCTACATGTATCGTATCCCCAATAAAGGTTGGGTTTATAAATCGAACTTTCTCCAAGCCGTAAAATGCAACAACGATTCCCGGTTCAAAATGAAATAAGCCGGTTGCAACCGAAAGTATAAGCATTCCGTGGGCTATACGTCGCTTAAATTGTGTATTTGCTGCATACTCCTTATCAGTATGGAGGGGAAACCAGTCACCGCTAAATGCAGAAAACATTACTAAATCAGCCTCGGTTATAGTACGTCCTTTCGACATCCATGTTTCTCCGATTTCATATTGATGGAAATATTTATTAAACATTTTTTCATCTCCTTTATTTGTGACCGAATAAAAAGCCTGAATATTCAGATATTAAATATTAAAGACTATATAATTTAATGATATTTCTTAAAATCAACACGAATAAATTTTTTTTTCATTTAGGAGACGTATTATTCCATATAAATAGCGGGTAAAGCTAGAAATAGAAGTGTATTTTCCTATGTTCAACGGGGAAATAGTTAAACGATAGCAAACAAGCTGAATATACCAATTACAAAGAATACAGCAAGTGTCTTTATAATGGTAATAACAAAAATGTCTTTATATGCCTGGCGATGTGTAAGTCCCGTAACAGCTAAAAGAGTTATTATAGCACCGTTATGTGGCAAAGTATCAAATCCACCTGCTGACATAGAAATGACACGATGTAAAACTTCCAACGGAATGTCAAAATGAGCAGCAGTTTGTATATACGTATCCGCCATTAAGCTCAACGTAATGCTCATCCCACCAGATCCTGATCCAGTAATGCCACACAAAACATTTGTCATGATCGCCCCATTAATTAAAGGATTCGAAAACATTCCAGTGAGATAATCTTGTACCACAGTAAAGCCGGGTAAAGCTGCAATCACACCCCCAAAGCCATATTCGGTTGCCGTATTCATGGTTGCTAGCAATGCCCCACTAATGCCAATATTAATACTCGAATTGAAATTTAATTTGACAGCTTTAAAATTTAATAAGACGATTGCTATTATCCCGAGAATAAGAGCCATCTCCACAGACCAGACACCAATAACTTTAGACATATCGACAATACCAAAATCTTTTAATCCAATCGTAGCAAAATCGAATCCTTTGGCATACCAAAGAGGAAAAGACTCAGTAAAAAACTTATTCATCACTCCGACTAACACCAACGGAATAAAAGCAAGCCAGTCTTTTCTACTTATACCTTTTTCAAAATCCATTCCCAACTTATTAGTCGTTTCCATTGCTATAGCAGAACTGGCTGCCAATTCTGCTTCAGCAGCTTCCTTATCAATAGCTTTATCACCAATTCCAAAATACCCTTCACCATTTCTAACTGCCTTATGTCGACAATGATTTAAGTATAATAGGCTTAAGGAAATGATAAATATTGCCCCAATAATCCCCAATGTAGGTGCAGCATAAATGTCAGTTTTAAAGAAACCAGTTGGAATGACATTCTGAATTTGTGGAGATCCTGGAAGTGAATCCATGGAAAAGGTAAATGCACTAACTGCGATTGTCGCAGGAATTAATCGCTTTGGAATATTAGCCTCGCGAAACAGCTGAGCAGCAAATGGATAGATGGCAAACACTGCAACAAACAAACTAACTCCGCTATATGTCAGGATTGCGCCCATTATCACAATGGCTAGAATGGCTTGTTTAGCCCCGATAAACCGGACAATAATTTTTGCTATGCTCTTTGCAACACCGCTTATTTCAACCAGTTTCCCAAAAATAGCACCTAGTAGAAAAACCGGGAAATATAATTTAACAAATTCAACCAACTTAACCATGAATATATTAGAGAAGAAAGGTAAAACATGTCCAGGATCCGTTAAAAATACAGCAAATAAAGCGCACAATGGTGCAAAAAGTATAACGGAAAATCCTCGATATGCTAGAAACATAAGTAATCCTAGTGAAATAATAATGATCATTACATCCAATTCGACTTCCCCCTTTTTCTCCAAATATATATGTTATCATTTGTTGCTGGTTTGAATGCTTTGCCCCAAGACTTAATGGGCATTATAGGACAGTTTTCCAGTGCACATTTAGTAAAGAACCTCATTAATTTCCCGAGTGAATCCTTAAACGACTTTGTATATTAACAAAGATGAGTTACTTTAGAATCTGCCACTTTTCCAACCCCGGCATCAGGATCTTTTTCAAAAATCGGACTTGCCACTGGTTTGGTCATGAGGGCTTACTGATCAATGAAGTTTGGCTCCCTTTTATTTATAAAGGCTTCAACTCCTTCCTTTACGTCCCTAGTCTGAAAAACACGACCAAAATTTTCAGCTTCAATCACGAGTCCATCTTCAAGTGTTTGTTCATAACCAAAATCAATAGAATGCTTTGCAAAAGTTAAAGATTGTAAAGAATAATTGCAAATACATTTTGCAATTTCCATTGCTTTTTCTAAAGATTTACCCTTTGGCACAACATGATTAACAAGCCCTATTTGTTTGGCATCTTCTGCATTCAGTGGCTCTCCAGTAAAGATCATTTCTTTTGCTTTGGCTTTACCTATCAGTCGAGGAAGTCTTTGAGTTCCCCCCGCACCTGGAAACAATCCCAATTTAACTTCAGGGAGCCCAACCCTAATATGTTCCTCAGCAATTCGAATATCACAACTTAAGGCAAGTTCACATCCTCCACCTAGTGCTAATCCGTTGATTGCAGCAATAGTTGGTCTTGATAACCGTTCAATTTTATTAAGTGGTTCCTGAAGCCAAAGTGATTTCCCCTTTCCTTCTTCCACTCCTTTTCCAATCCATGCTGGAAAATCTTTAATGTCTCCTCCAGCAACAAAAGCTCTTTCTCCTTCACCGGTAAGTATAATGACCTTAACATTGTAATCGCTTTCAATTTCATCCACCACAAAATTCAATTGTTCTATAACATCTGCGCTTAATACATTAACTGGTGGATTATCAATAATAATCGTTGCAATATTACTCTGTTTTGACCATGAAACTACTTGGTCCTTCTTCTTCATCGGCTTTCCTCCTAAACCTAAAGTGTACTTGTGGGTTCCAAATACTCTGGCATTATTAAAAAACGGGAATCTGTGGGTGACCCGAGATATCTGTGCTAGAATCCTTTGTGGTTATGTGATTTTTAAAACAAAGTGAAATAATGTATGCACAAAGCCTTTTTCAACCTTCCATAAACCCCTTATTTATCCATACCACTAAATTGTTTACGAAGAATAAACTTTTGAACCTTCCCGGATGGGGTACGTGGTATTTCATCAACAAATGTGACCTTTCTAGGTTTTTTATAGCTAGCAAGATGTTCCTTACAGTAATTAACAACATCTTCCTCCGTAAGTTTGGCTCCTTCTTTTTTAACAATAACAGCACATACAGCCTCAATATATTTGGGATCAGGAATACCAATTATAGAAACTTCCTTCACTTCCTCATGCCGGTATAAGACATCTTCAATTTCCGCTGAGTAAATGTTTTCACCACCGCTCCGAATCATATCTTTTTTTCTGCCTGCAATTGATAGATACCCATCTTGATCGAACTTTCCCATGTCTCCTGTTTTACACCACCCATTCACGAATGTTTCCATTGTGGCATCTGGTTTCCTCCAATACCCCTCAGAAACCGCTGGACTTTTAATAGCAATTTCACCAATTTCACCAGCTGGCAAAGGCGTTCCATCCTCATCGATAATATTTATTTCTGTAAGTGGCATCGGCTTCCCAACGGTATGCCCTTTTGTAAAAGCATCCTTTGGTTCAAGCGAAGCCGCAATTGGCTGTCCTTCAGTTAACCCGTAAACTTGAACAACTCCAATTTGAGGAAACCTCTTTTTTAATTGTTCCAGTGCCCATGGCATTAGCGGGTCACCACCTGTATAAATGGTTTTTAAAGATTTCAGCTGATACTTTTCAATTTCAGGCAAATTTAGCATTTCATAAATCATGAAAGGGAATAAAAAAGAATCGGTCACATTTTCCTCTTCAATAACGGAAAGAATTCTTCCAATCTCGAATTCTTGGCTTTTTGTAATTATTACCCTTCCACCCATCAGTAGAATGGGAAGTGCGATATCTTCCATCGCCCCAACATGGTATAGTGGTCCTGTCGTCATCGCAATTTCTCGCCCACTAAATTTCCATTTCAGTGCTTGTATCGTGGAAAACCAGAAAGTTGTATCATGTGTCCAAATCGCACCTTTAGGTCTTCCCGTTGTTCCTGATGTGTACATAAGCATGACTGGATCGTTTAATTTAATGTTATCTACTTTGACCTCATCTACGGAACCACTTTCTAATACACTCCATGACTCAGACCATCCTGGGGTTGAGCCATTATGAGGAAGACTAAAATAACGCTCAACAGAAACATGATTACAAACTGATTCCAGCTGATTGGCTAAGTTAGAATGGAAACACAATATTTTTGTCTGTGAATCATTTAATGCATACTCAAGCTCTGCACTTGTAAGCCTAAAATTAAGTCGAACTGCAATTGCACCGATTTTTGCAATGGCAAAATATAGACTAAAATATTCGAGACAGTTGTAAAGTAAAATACCGACACGATCGCCTTTTCGCACTCCTATTTCGTAAAGCTTGTTTGCATACGCATTTGATATAAGGTGAAGATCCATGTACGTCATCGACTTTCCTGTTTCTTCTTGTATTGCTATTTTTCTAGGATTTATATTATTAAAATCATTCGCCATTTTTCTTGTGATAAAACCGACATCCAATGAAATTCCTCCTTTTCAATTTAAAAAATACAAACAAAATTCAGGCTACAAGGCCGCTAAATTCAATAATGTTCAAATCAATTCTCAAACTTCTAAACAGTCCCTCTTACATGCCTTTAAATTGACCACTCGCCTTTATTGTTTTCTTCCCTCCTTTCTTCTAATTTGAATGCAAGATTCATTCCAAAACGAAAAAAACCCTTACAGACTTACTGTCCTTAATAATCGAGGAAAAGTCGATGACTAATTTTCTGATTTTTCGGAAAATAATCAAGAAAAAAATTAACTTAAGTAAGATCAGCTGATTTTTCATTCATAGTTTTCATAATTTATAGCCTTGTTTCTCCTGTAATGTAATCTGTATCAACACTAATATGGAAATTAAAAAATAAATCCGGGATTTCGGAATGAATTCTGAAATCCCGGATTTATTTTTATTGGTCAGAAATCTTATATTTTCTAATTTTATCGTATAGGGTAGAATTCCCTATCCCAAGAGCTTCCGCAACCCTTTTTTTATCAAACTTAAACCTCCTTAACGCTTTTTCGATTTCCTTCTTTTCTGTTTCCTCTACACAATCCTTTAAACTTAATTCTTTCCTATTCACATTAGGGTGTTTAAGATACTCAGGTAAAGCATCCTTTCCCATTACCTCTTCATTTGATAGGTGAACACCTGCATCAATCACATTCTCTAGTTCTCTGATATTCCCTGGCCAGTTATATTGCTCTATTAATGAAATCACCTCTGGGTGTATGGAGGTTACTCGTTTTCCTATTCGAGCTGTGATTTTTTTGAAAAAATAATCTACAAGTAAAGGGATATCTCCCATTCTATCTCTTAAAGGAGGGACAAATAATTGGACAGCGTTAATTCTATAAAATAAGTCTTCACGAAATAGCTTTTCTTCAACCAATTTTTCTAAAGGGCGATTTGTTGCAGCGATCACTCGAACATTTAGTTTTTTGGGGTAAAGCGAACCTACAGGCTCAAACTCTTTCTCCTGAAGGACCCTTAATAACTTGACTTGCATTTGCTGAGGCATATCACCAATTTCGTCAAGGAAAACCGTTCCGCCATCAGCAAATTGAAATTTCCCTATTTTACCTCCTTTTTTTGCCCCTGTAAAGGCACCTTCTTCATAACCAAAAAGTTCAGATTCTAACAAGTGTTCCGGAATTGAACTACAATTTATTTTCACAAACTGTTTGTCGCTTCTTCCACTTAGCTGATGAATGCTATGTGCGATTATTTCCTTGCCTGTACCGCTTTCTCCTCTAATTAGAACAGATATATCACCTCTAGCCAACTTTTTCACACGTTCTTTTAACTGTTGTATTTCTTGAGAATTTCCAATTAAGTTATGTAAGGAATATTTCACTCCATTTGTAACACCTATTTCACTTTTGTAAAAATTATGCTTTGTCAGGATCTCCTTAATGTGACTATTCATTTTATTCCAATCATCAAGATCACGAAACATGATTGTCCCGATTGCACCAATTATTTCATTATTTTCAATGATAGGAATGCGATTTGCGATAACAAAATCACCACGAAGAAAATGTATATCAGCAATTTCGGATTTACCTACTTGCACTACAAGGTGTAGCCTTGTATTTTCAATTATATTTGTCACATGTTCACCAATCACTGTGTCGCGTTCAACATTTAAAAATTCACAATATTTATTGCTAATGTATTGAATTTTCCCATTACTATCGACAATTACAATTCCATAATATGTACTCTCAAACACCAAATCTAATAGTTTATTATTGGATAATTGTCCAGTATTCATCTTAAGCTCCTTTAATTAAAATCCTTTTACATATAATACCACGCATTTCAGATGGCGTTTCAATGATTTTTTTATTCATGCGTACTTTTTGACCCTTTCGGACATTCTTGGCGATTTCCTTAATTGGTTTTTCTTCGGCACGATTAATCCCGAGAACAAACAAAGCATCCCCCTAGATGAGGATGCTTTGTTTGTTCCATTTGAAGAATTGTTTAATAGGCAGCCAAGTCCCGCAGTGCCTTTTCCACTTTTTCTGGATTCACCATGAATGATTTCTCTAATGATGGTGAATATGGCATGGCAGGAACATCCGGGCCAGCGAGTCTCATGATTGGGGCATCGAGATCAAAGAGGCAGTTTTCTGCAATGATCGCCGATACTTCACTAATGATGCTTCCTTCCTTATTATCTTCAGTAATCAATAGGACTTTTCCTGTTTTAGATGCAGCTTCCATAATGGCTTCTTGATCTAATGGATAAACGGTTCGTAAATCAAGTATATGAACGGATATGCCATCACTGGCCAGCTTTTCAGCTGCCTTAAGCGCAAAATGAACACAAAGTCCGTAAGTAATCACTGTAACGTCCTCGCCTTCACGTTTTACATCCGCTTTACCAATGGGTAAAACATAATCATCATTCGGCACTTCTTCTTTAATTAGGCGATAGGCCCGCTTATGTTCAAAGAAGAGGACCGGGTCATCATCACGAATGGCTGCTTTCAATAGCCCTTTCACGTCATAGGGTGTAGAGGGCATGACAATTTTAAGTCCGGGTTGATTGGCAAATATGGCTTCAACGGATTGCGAATGGTATAACGCCCCATGTACGCCCCCACCGTATGGAGCTCTGATGACGATTGGGCAATGCCAGTCATTATTGGAGCGATAACGGATTTTTGCAGCTTCTGAAATGATTTGGTTGATTGCAGGCATGATAAAATCAGCGAATTGCATTTCCGCAATCGGCCTCATTCCATACATGGCCGCGCCGATGCCGACTCCTGCGATTGCAGATTCTGCAAGCGGGGTATCAATGACACGCTGTTCCCCGAATTGTTCGTATAATCCTGAAGTCGCTTTAAAAACGCCGCCTTTTATCCCTACATCCTCACCTAAAACAAATACACGGGAATCACGTTCCATTTCTTCCCGTATCGCCATTATCACCGCATCTATATAAGAAATCACTGCCATTTTCTTTCCTCCTTACCTTTCTGCGTAAACGTATTTTGAAAGCGTGTCTTCATTCGCAAATGGAGCATTTTCTGCATAATCCGTCGCTTCGTTCACAACTTCCATTATTTCATCGTTCATTTTTTTCTCCATTTGATCATCCATGATTCCCACTGCTTTTAAATAGGCACCAAAAGTAATGATCGAATCATTTTTTTTTGCCTCCGATACTTCATCAGGCGACCTGTATTGACTATCATCATCATCGCTTGAGTGTGGTGTAAGCCTGTATGAAACCGTTTCGATTAAGCTTGGGCCTTCACCACGCCTTCCTCTCTCAGCCGCTTCTTTCACCACACGGTATACTTCGATCGGATCATTTCCATCAACCGTCACCCCTGGCATGCCGTAGCCAATGGCGCGGTCCGAAACTTTCTTGCAAGCCAATTGCTTTTCAATCGGGATGGAAATGGCATACTGATTATTCTCGCACATCAAGATGACCGGAAGTTTATGTACACCTGCAAAATTCGCTCCTTCATGGAAATCGCCTTGGTTTGATGAACCCTCTCCGAATGTAACGAATGAAACAATATCTTTTCCTTCCATTTTTGCTGCGAGCGCAATCCCCACTGCATGTGGCACCTGAGTGGTAACTGGCGAAGATCCCGTCACGATCCGATTCTTTTTTTGCCCAAAATGCCCAGGCATTTGACGCCCGCCTGAATTTGGATCTTCCGCTTTGGCAAAACTGGATAACATCAGATCCCTGGCAGTCATCCCAAACGCAAGCACCACTCCTAGATCCCGGTAATAAGGAAGGACATAATCCTTTTCACGATTCAATGCAAACGCTGCACCCACTTGAGCTGCTTCTTGTCCTTGACAAGAAACGACAAAAGGAATTTTTCCAGATCTGTTCAACAGCCACATCCGTTCATCCATCCGTCTTGCCAACAACATTATTCTAAACATCTCAAGCACCTGCTCATCACTCAGACCTGCCTGTAGATGACGATTTTCAACCATATGTCATCATCCCTCCTAATAATTAATACTTTTCTCTGTTAAAACCAGATTATTGCCCACATGCTGTCACGTAATAAAAATGAGCTCTTTATTTACTAATCTCTCTTTTTAATTGTTTGTCTCGCAAGTTTAAATTCTGTTATGTATCTAAGGAAGAAAAAACTCTATTATGTCATACATGCTTGCCATTTAAGATCCGTACATCCTCAAAAGCGTTATCATCTAGTATTATTACCTGGTACTAACTGAATGCAATATTATCCTAACACTTTTCCTCTCACATTTTCAAGTTAATTTCACTTTGTATGAGTTGTTTTCACGCGAAAGCTTTCCTGAGATGAAAACTCTATATGCACAAAGACTAAAAACTGAGGTGTTGAAGTTATTTTTTTGTTGACTGAGCGGATATATAGCTGTAAATTAAAATGATTCATAAAATTAAATGTTCTTAATGGAACAGTTCAAAACAGAAAGAATGGTGAAGTTGAGTGGAGAATGAAAAACAATTAATGCGTTCCGTACATCTATTGCGTTCATTTTGGAACGTGCAGAAAAATATAATGAGGTTTGTTCAAAAGACTGCCGCAGAAAATGGATTAACAGTTCCTCAATATTCCATTTTGATGACCATTACCCTTTACAAAGAGACCACTCAAAAAAATGTCGGGGAGAAAACATTTCTTCCAAAAAGCACCTTGAGCCAAGCAGTCGATGGACTCGTTCGCGCAGGCATGCTCCATCGTGAGCATGTGGAGGGCAATCGGCGTGAGATTCAGTTGTCAATCACAGATCAGGGGAAAGATTTATTAAAAACGATTCATTTTCACGAAGGAAGCATTCACCAAGTCTTTCAAGCGGCCATCGAAATGCTTTCTGATGAACAGTTTGAAGAGTTGCTAGAAAGGCATCTTCAAATTGCAAACTTTTTAGAAGCACAAGCAACCGAACAGGGAGAGTGTACAAAATGATAAAAATACTGAAAAATTTATCCGTTTATAAGTGGATTATTTCTGCAGTTATCGGTCTAGTTTTTATTCAGTCCATGTCCGACCTCTTTCTGCCTACACTAATGGCCGGTATTATTGACAAAGGCGTCGTTCGAGGAGACACTCCTTATATTTGGAAAATCGGTGGTTTGATGCTGTTGGTTTCAGCACTTGGAGCTTTTGCATCCATCATCGCAAGCTACTATTCGTCCAAAGCGGCAATGGGGATGGGACGCGATCTCCGCCTGAGAGTCTTTAATCATGTTGAAAAATTTTCGTTACAAGAATTTGATGAAGTCGGTACGGCCTCATTGATTACACGGACGACCAATGATATAACACAAGTCCAGCAAGTGGTTATCATGATGCTTCGTATGGTTATCAGTGCGCCTATCATGTTAATCGGCGGAGTGATCATGGCTGTATCCATGGATGCAAAATTATCCCTTGTCATTGTTGTCACAATGCCTTTATTGATTGGTTCGATCTTGCTTATTCTATATAAAGGTGTGCCTCTCTTTCAAACGGTGCAAAAACGATTAGACCGGTTGAACCTTGTATTACGAGAAAATTTAACTGGTATTCGCGTCATTCGTGCCTTCAACCGTGAAACACAAGAGAAAGAAAGACTTAAGAAAGCAAATAAAGAATTGACTGATGTCTCGATCAAAGTCAATAAAATCATGGCCTTCATGATGCCTGTAATGATGCTTGTAATGAATTTGACGGTTGTTGGCATCATTTGGTTTGGTGGAGTTCGTATTGATAACGGCGGTATGCAGATCGGGGACTTAATGGCATTTATCCAATATGTTATGCAAATTATGTTCGCTCTCGTTATGGCATCCATGATGTTCGTTATGGTTCCACGAGCGGCCGTGTCGGCAACAAGGATAAACGAAGTCCTTGACATGAAACCTTCATTCCTGGATGAGGGGACAGAAAAGGCAGATCGTGAACACGGTACACTTGAATTTGAACATGTGACGTTCAGTTACCCAGGAGCAGAAGAACATGCATTATCGGATATTAGTTTTTCTGCAAGTCCTGGTGAAATCACCGCAATAATCGGTGGAACAGGTTCAGGGAAAACGACGCTCGTCAATTTGATCCCTCGCTTCTATGATATTTCACATGGAACGATTCGCGTCAATGGTGTTGATATTCGTAAGTCATCACAAGATGAAGTTCGTTCAAGAATTGGCTTTGTACCACAAAAGGCCTTCCTCTTTACAGGTACGATCGCTGAAAACATTCGCTTTGGAAAACAAACAGCCACACAAGATGAAGTTGAGCATGCGGCCCGGATCGCGCAAGCTGAAGATTTTATCAGCAAAATGAAAGACGGCTATGAGGCAGAAATCGATCAAGGCGGTTCGAACCTATCAGGAGGGCAAAAACAACGGCTTTCGATTGCACGGGCGCTCATTCGGAAACCCGATATTTATATTTTCGACGATAGTTTTTCGGCACTTGACTTCAAGACGGATGCCAACCTTCGCGCAGCCCTGAAAGATGAAACGAAAAATTCGACGGTATTACTCGTTGCACAGCGTGTCAGTACGGTTGTGGACGCTGACCGAATCATTGTGTTAGACGAAGGCAAAATTGTAGGTATGGGAACACATCAAGAGTTGCTTAGTACAAACGACATTTACCGTGAGATCGCCTTATCACAGCTCACAGAGGAGGAAATTGCATGAGTAATCAAAAAAGACCTCAAGGCGGCGGTCAGGTTGGGCATGGTCCTGGTGGCGGTAACATGATGATGATGGGTCAAAAAGCAAAAGATTTTAAAGGAACACTAAAACGACTATTGACCTATTTAAAACCTCGGCGCAACAAATTGATTGCCGTGTTCTTCGCTGCAATCATGAGTACGATTTTTATGATTGTTGGACCAAAGATCATGGGAAATGCAATTACAGAATTATTCGAAGGAGCTTACGGAAAACTCCAGGGTATACCAGGAGCGGCCATTAACTTTGATAAAATTGGCCAGATCCTTCTACTCCTTGCCGGACTTTATGCTTTAAGCAGCCTTTTCAACTATGTACAGCAATACATTATGTCAAGTGTTGCACAAGACACGGTATATGATCTTCGAGAAGATGTGAACGACAAGCTCGAGAAACTTCCACTCAAATATTTTGAAGGACGTCCAAACGGAGAAACACTTAGCCGAATGACAAATGATATTGATACAATCGGGAGCACCCTTCAGCAAAGCTTAACGCAGTTCATCACATCAATTGTTACGATTTTGGGGATTATCATCATGATGCTTTCTATAAGCCCGTTATTGACATTAATCTCGATAGTCAGCTTACCTTTGTCCATATTTGCAATTCGTCCTATTTTAAAAAGATCCCAAAAATACTTTGCAGATCAACAGCGTAAGCTCGGACAATTAAATGGGCACATTGAAGAGATGTATACCGGCCATCAGGTCGTTAAAGCATTCGGACATGAAAAAAAGGCGAGTGCCCAATTTACTGCGGTTAATGAAGAATTGTATAAAGCGGGAAGCAAAGCCCAGTTTATATCGGGTATCATCATGCCCATAATGTTTTTTATCGGAAATTTGAGCTATGTCCTCATCAGCGTTGTCGGCGGAATATTGGTAACGCAACGTTCGATTTCAATTGGTGATATTCAAGCATTCATCACATACTCAAAGCAGTTCACCCAGCCAATCACACAAACGGCTAACATCGCTAACATTATTCAGTCGACGGTTGCAGCCGCTGAGCGTGTTTTTGAACTACTTGATGAAGAAGAGGAAATGAAAGAACAAACAACAGCTAATATAAAAAGAGCAAAAGGTGCTGTATCTTTTGAACATGTGGACTTTGGATATGGGGAAGAAATGGTAATTGAAGATATGAACATCGATGTCTTGCCTGGACAGACGGTCGCAATTGTTGGACCGACTGGTGCTGGAAAAACGACCATGATAAATCTTTTAATGAGATTTTACGAACTCAATGGCGGAAAGATTACTATTGATGGTCTCGATACACGGAGTATGTCCCGTAGTGATCTTCGAAAGAGCTTTGGGATGGTTCTTCAAGATACTTGGCTCTTTAATGGCACGATTAAAGAAAATATCGCATATGGCAAAAATGGAGCAACTGATGAAGAAATTTTTGCAGCTGCTCGTACGGCACATGCCGACCATTTCATTCGGACACTGCCAGATGGTTATGAGACAGTCTTAAACGAAGAAGCTTCGAACATCTCACAAGGCCAAAAGCAGCTTTTGACAATCGCCCGAGCTGTTCTAGCAGATCCACCAATCATGATATTGGATGAAGCGACGTCTAGTGTGGACACTCGGACAGAAGTTTTTATCCAAAAGGCCATGAACCGACTGATGGAAGGACGAACAAGCTTTGTCATTGCCCATCGTCTCTCAACAATTAAGGATGCAGATTTGATTCTTGTTATGGATCAAGGAAAAGTGATAGAGAAGGGAACGCATTCAGACCTTTTAAGGGAGAATGGTTTCTATGCAGAGCTATACAATAGTCAGTTCACTGAAAATGTAGCGGGATAATAAGAAAGAGGCTCAATTTCCAATAGAAATCGAGCCTCTCTTTACAAAATTCTTATCCAATACCTTTCCAATCATGAATCTGTAATCACTTATAACCTGTATCAATATCCCCTTTTATTGCCCTTTTTCACAAATTCCCAATCTACCTCAATATTTTTTCTGACCCTTTGAAGAAGAAGAAGCATCATTTCCGTTTCTTCCGAAGAAAATCCCGATAATGCAACTTTGTCGGTATACTCTCCTTCTTTTTTCAAAAAGGGATAGATCTTATCACCTTTATCGGTTGCATATAACTTTTTAATTTTTTTGTTTTCCTCATCATTTTTCTTTTCAATAAAACCTTGAATTTCAAGTTTTTTAATGGCCCGAGCTGCTGTCGTCCGGTCAACCTTTATCATTTCTGCTAACTTTTCCTGAATGATTCCTGGATTTTCACATATTCGAACTAGATACAAATACTGCCCTTTTGTTAGGTCAAATTCTTTAAATTCGATATTACTTATAGAGTCCAATGCCCTTGCTATCATTCCAATTTCACGGAGTATTTCCTTCATTCAAAAAGCCCCTGACTTTATTGTTGTATTTACAACAAAAATTATTTCGTATATACTATAAAAAAGTTATACATATATTATGACTTGTTCTACTGAATAAATCTAGAAAAGGGATGAAGAACATTGGATTCAAAGAGAATAACTACAGAAAGTGATTTAAAAGCAGCCTTTCAAATCAGAAAAGAAGTATTTGTCGAGGAACAAGGCTTCCCTTTAGAAAGTGAATTTGATGAATACGATACACTTAATGCTTTATCTGAACACATATTAGTCTATTATAATGAAAAACCAGTAGGAACTGGTAGGTTAAGAGTTGTTGATGGTTTAGGTAAATTGGAGAGAATTTGCATCTTAGAGCCTTACCGTAAATTTGGTCTTGGAAAAATAATCATTAAAACGTTGGAAGAAATCGCAAAGAAAATGGAAATATCCCAGGTTAAATTACATGGGCAAACACAGGCAGAGGGTTTTTACAAAAAACTCGGCTATCATACTTCATCCGATGTCTTTATGGAAGATGGCGGCCCACATCTTTTAATGATAAAAAGAATGAATGAATGAAAAGTGTGCTAAATGTGAGTATAACAAACTTTAACAAACTGGAATGAATACACTATATTCAAAAACATTCATTCATTTATCTATTCTTTTTGGTTTTGACAATCACTTTCAAGTGGACCAATAGATACCGGAACTTTATTAACTAACCGTCTGTTTAGGAAGCCCGATTCTTAATTACTTCATAATATTAATTGGCAGTTTATAGAAACCAGTCTATACGTAAATAAATATCAAGTTAAAAAACCAATGGTTTTAGACGTAGACAAACTCGATGAAAATCGATATTTTTAGGGGATCGTATAATTTGAACGTTGATTGGAACGTAAGGCACTCTCTTTCCGCGGGCAGTCCGGGAGCCTCCTCGGCGCCTTTGCGCCTGCGGGTTCTCCCCTGAACGCGCTTTGCACGTAACGATTCATTAGATTTTCATTAGTCTCAAATAAAAATAGAAACGATCAAACCAATAAATTCGGCTTCCGTCGCGATAATATCTCCACCATTGGGTGCATTAAGAATAAGCACGAACAAAAAGACAAAGCCGTTTATAACACGAAATGTTATAAACGGCTTTGTCTTTATTACATAACGGGTGCTTTTTCATGAACAAGCGGATGAAGGGCCTGAGTTTCATCAATGTAAACAAAAGCATCATATCTATCTGACATTACAGAAGGTACATAGTTTCCGTATTGTTCATATTCCGGTCGGTAAACAACCCCGATAGCCCGATGACCAATTCTCTCTTGAAATAGCTGACGATTTTCATCGGTGAAAATGAGTAACTTATCATACGCGCCAGAAAGGTGCATAGCCTCCTCCCAACTTCCATTTATAGCCGGAGGTACTGTTTTTATTTCAAAATCCCTGCCCCATTCATCTGATGCAATAACAGTTCCCCTATAGGTTCCAAAACCAGTGATAAATACATCTTCAGTTGGGTTTTGTTCACGAATGACCTGGCCGACGTTAATCATCCCCGAATCTCTCATATCTGTAGCGCTGGCATCGCCAACATGGGTATTATGTTCCCATACAATCGCCTTGCCTTTTGAACCGTAAAAATCCATAATTTCATTAAGTGCATCCACCATATGCATATCTCGAATATTCCACGATTTATCATCATGAACCACCATCGTCCTGTAATAATTTTCTGCATTATAAGCTACCAACGCATTCACTTGAAGGTTCAAATTCAATTCTTCATGATGAGGGTATTTTTCTTTTTTTCGTTGAATGGTCGTCAGTAATTTGGCAACCTCCTCTATACAGTTCTCTGAAAAAATGCCTGCGGAAACTGCGTACTCCTCATTATTCCGATTGAATGGCTCAAAACATGTGAACGCCTGTCTGGCAGCCTCGAGGTCAGGTGAATCAATTTGTTTTAAGTAATGGATGACTTCATCCATGGATTCCCAAAGACTATAGATATCTATCCCATAAAATCCAACTTTCGTTTGATTTTGTCCGGACTCATTGTATTCTTTCATCCATTCAATCAGGTCGATCATTTCCTCGTTTGCCCACATCCAGGTCGGCCAGCGGTTAAAACTTTTAAGTACATCCCTTGCCGATTTAGTCACTAGGTCATAGCCTTTTACATACCTATTGATTTCCTGGCATGCGGGCCAGTCGCCTTCAACGGCTACGAAGGTGAACCCTTTTTCTTGAATCAGTTTTTTTGTTATTTCAACTCGTGCCGTATAAAACTCGGATGTTCCATGTGATGCCTCACCCAGCAAAACGAATTTGGAATTATTGACTTGTTGAACTAGCTTATCCCAATCTGCTTCACTTGTAAGCATGACTGATTGTTCGATTATTGACTGAACCAGATTACGATGCACTGTTTTTCCTCCTTGTTCTCTTACGGACATTATCGTTTGTACTCAGCATTGTAAGAATTTGATCCTGCGTGTACGGATAGTAAAGTATCGGCGTAACCCACTAGGCGATTTATAAGTTCATCACAAATAGAGTAAACCAGCTGAAAGTTTTCCACCTCAAATAAAACAGGGTCATCCAGAATGACCGTCGTGTTAATGAACATATCTTTGTTTCCATATAGATTGTAGTGAACTATAGCCTTTCCAGCGGCTCCTCCAGTAACTGGATCATTAAAGCCGGGAATGAAAACAAACCATTCTTCAGCAGTAGCAGACCTGAAGTTTTTTATGAAAGACATTCGCTCTGTTACCGCCATGATCTTTTTTAACTCTTCCGGATTCATATCCTTGATCTTGTTCATCCCAATGCCACCTTAACACCTGTTAATAATCTTCCGTTTTATATTTTCCTTAAGTGACCCATCCTATAAATATTATTATTAAATGGTGAACTCTCAGATAAAAAGCAATCCAGAAACCCTATGTCGGAAATTAAGCTTGCACTGACCAAGACACAGCAAAAAGGATCATTATGTTTCATTTATCAGGCTGTTATTAAATGCCGATAATCATGGAACTGCTGCATATAAAAATTATTATTGGGGTATCAAAAGAGGGAAGATAAAATCCTGGATTGGGTTGGACTGGTCTGGAGCCGAGTGGAGGAGTTGCTCATGGAAAAGATGAATCGGGGAATTTTAACGGCGCTGTCGGCAATCGGCATTGCGCAAGGGCTAAAAATTTTAACGCATTATAAACTGACGGGAAAGTGGGACTCGAAGCAGGCTTTCACAACAGGCGGCATGCCTAGTTCGCACTCTGCCGGTGTGGCCGCACTGGCATCCTATGTGGCAGCGAATAAAGGCTGGCTGCATACGGAAACTGCGCTTGCGACAGTGTTTGGCGTGATTGTGATGTACGATGCTCAGGGGATTCGGCGCCACACTGGCGAAATTGCTAAGCTTGTGAATGACCTTGAAGATAATATGGCGAAATTTTCGGGAGAGTTTCCGAGCTTTGAATTTGTGGAGCGTGAGAAGGAACTGAATGAACTCCTCGGACATCAGCCTGTGGAAGTGGGAGCAGGTGCGTTGCTTGGAGTGGCACTTGGGCTTATCTCTGCTAAAATGGAGGATGGCAAGCCCTCCAAAAAAAAACGGCTGAAAATGTTGGGCAAGCCTAAATATTCTAGATCTTGAAATAACATATATAATTTGATCATAACAATAGATTACATTAAAACATGCCTATGTTATAAACATAGACAAACTCTCCATTAAAGTAGGATCATTGTATTTACTGGTATGTTTAAAATAACCTAAGCCTCTCTGCTTCTTAGAAAGGCTTAGGTTATGTCATGTGCCCAAAATCAATTCTTCCGGGACATTTTCATTGCGAATGAGTACATATCCGATCGGAATAATCCTTTGTAATACTCTACTAAATTACCATCCGAATCAAAAATCATCCGTTCTGTTATCAGCAAGCACATCGTTTCTGTTATCCCTAAATGTTCTGCATCTTCTTTAGTCGGAAAGCCGCAGGTTATGATTTGTTCCGCTTCACAAAAGTCAATGTTTAGATCACCTTCGAGTGCATCATACAATACAGTTGTACTTAAATCGAATTTCGTCAATTTTTTTCCTAGGTCCAAAGAATAATAATGCAATTCTATGGCTATGGGGACGTCCCCCTGTAACCGCAGCCTTTTAATATGGTAAGATTCATCTTCGAATCCATTAGCATCAGCTATATTTTCAGGTGTCATGACACGGCCATGATCTAGTAATTTAATGCCCATGCTTTTAGTGGTTTCAGTGAAACTTATCATCTTTAGCCATTCTTGTACAGGTTTAAGGGAAACGAACGTTCCCTTTCCATGCCTCTTCTCCAATATTCCCTCACGAACCAGGATGGATACGGCTTCCCGTACAGTGCTCCTGCTGACTGAATACATATCCATGAGTTCCCTTTCACTAGGGATTTTGTCTTTATAATACCCTTCCAAAATCTGATTTTCCAATATGGTTTTCAATTGAGCATGTAAAGGGATTGGATTTTTAAAGTCTAACTCCATAAAATTTCCTCCAAACAGAAAAGACATCGTAATGTTCGTATCAGTTCTTTTATTGTAAACCAAGTAGTTATAATATTCAAACATGTCAACACTTATTTTTTTCCTTAAATTAGGATTTACTCATATTTACAATCCTGCATTCCCAAAAACGTTTTCTTCGAATGAATAAAAAAAACCTGAATAGATTAATATATTCAGGACTTATCCAAATGCATTATTCATCACATTTTCAGGCATATCTAACTGGCACAACAATGGAAAGCTTACATATTAAACGATAAAGTACGAGATGATGGAAAGCAGCAAAGAGGTAATGGTCATGGCTAAAAGAGGACGCATGGCTTTTGTACGCAGTGCCTGCAGGCTTACATTCAGTCCAAGACCGATCATGGCCATTGTCAATATAAATGTAGTCGTTTTCGAAATGCCATCCATTACGAGAGGAGACACCGTGATATACGTTCCAAACACATAGCTTCCAATTAGACTCATGATTATAAAACCAACGAGGAACCATGGAAAATCAATTTTGGCATCATGGCCCTTTTTTCCGGATGTGCGTTTTTTCATCCCATACATAAAAATGAAACATAATGGGATAAGTAAAAAGACACGCCCCAATTTTGCGAGTAGCGCAATCGCTAGCGCATCTTCACCAGCCGGTGCTCCTGCCAATGCAACATGGGCGATTTCATGAAGGCTGATCCCAGACCAGATTCCATAATCCAAATCAGACAGCGGAAGGATCGGACGTAAAAGGGTATATATAATCGAGAAAAGTGTTCCCATTAAAGCGATTATCCCAACGCCTATGGCTGTATCCTCTTCCTTCGCTTTCACGATTGGAGATATGGCCGCGATGGCTGCTGCTCCGCATATTCCGGTTCCCACAGCAAGAAGAAGGGAAATGGAAGCGTCTGCCTTTATCCACTTTGCAATCAGGACCATCACGACTATGGCAAATGTTACTGTTCCTATGTCACGTACCAACAATGGCAGTCCTTGATTGAAAATCACATCGATATTTAATTTCAACCCGTATAAAATAATGGCAAAACGCAAAAGTTTTTTTGCGGAAAATTCAATTCCCGTCCGGAACTTTTCTGGATATCCCGCAATTTGACGATACATCACGGCAATGATGATCGAGCATGCAAGTGGGCCGATTCGATTGAATCCTGCAATCTCGGACAGCCCCAAGCCTAAGAGGGCAATAAAAAAGGTGAAGGCGATACCGCTCAGCCACAAAAGCACCTTATTTTGAAGCGTTTTTTGCTGCACCTGAGGTATTTCTTCCAGTGGCTCATATTTTTCTAATTCCATACATTCCTTCCCCCTTTCCAGACAAACTTAAGCCCAAACTACGTATCATCCCATCCTTTCAATCGTTTGAAAAAAATCGGTTTCTTCTATATTAGTAGGTGAATTCCCTTTGATAAAATACTCGGATTCCTTTAAAAAAGGCAAGCTTGGATTTTGATGGCCCCACAATTCAGGAACGGCTAGAGTCTGGGAGCGATGGGCCTTTAAGGCACGGATTTTTTTCTGTAAAGTCCCTGCTATATCCACTTCCATGATATTGCTCAGCCCGTTTTCCTTAAACCATTCATCATAAAAAGCATGCCAAAGGACAAAGTACAGACTATGAACCCCAAAAGCTGAAAATACTGGATCTGGATAAAAATCGGGGTCACCGGATTTTAGAAAAGCAATTTCGGCAGCACGGCCAATCGCACAATGGTCTGGATGCCCCCCATACTTCTTATGGAATGTTACTAATGCATCCGGCTGAACTTCACGAATTACCTTTACGATTCTCTCCGCCAATAAATCGAAGTCCTCAAATTCAATCGTTTTATCCCTTACGTTTAAAAATCGCAGGTCGCTGATCCCCAATTCTTCACAAGCTCTTTTTAACTCCTCTACCCTTAGTTCAGGCAGTGCCTCCCTTGTTGTAATGATGGGATTTCCCATGCGCCTGCCCATTTCGCCTTTTGTCGCACAAAGTAATGTAATATGAACACCTCGCTCAGACATTTTGGCAATGGTGCCGCCACACAGGAATGACTCATCATCGGGATGTGCAAGAACCACCAATAACCTATGTTGTGATTGCATATTTCCTCCTACTTCGGATTCTCCAGTTTTCCCCCTGTTAGACCCACCATGAAAAAATGGACATGGATGTCATAACGGTTAGACATGTCATGCCCATCTTCACTTTTCGTCTATATATAGTCACTAAAGCTCAATCATCTATTTTTATTAGCATAATTCATATAAAACGGATTTAACCGTTTCGATGACAAAGCGTAAATCTTCAACGGTCGAAGATAAAGGCGGTGCAATGATCAATACATTTCCATATCCAGGAACTGTATCACCATTACGGCCGATGATAAGACCCTTTTCCTTGCAGGCCCCGATTATTTTACCCATGAACGCATCGGAAACAGGCGTTTTTGTCTTTTTATCTTCCACTAATTCAATGCCATATAAAAACCCAACTCCCCGAACTTCCCCTACTCTATCCAGGGCTGTCAGTTCAAAGAGCTCACATAGTGTCGATTCACTAAGCTCAGATACACGTTGAACGATTTTTTCATTTTCCAAGATTTCAATGTTCTTTAGCGCAACTGCGCAAGATGCAGGGTGGCCTCCATATGTTGACACATGCCTGAAATGATTTAAATTTCCGTTCTCTTTGAATTTCTCGTAAATCCTGGAATTCACCGCCGTTGCTCCAAGGGGAAGATAACCGCTGGTCAAACCCTTTGCCATTGTAACAATATCCGGCTGAACTCCATCGGAATGCATGAACCCAAACATTTTTCCGGTTCTTCCAAAACCTGAAACCACTTCATCCACAATTAAAAGAACATCATGCTTCTTACAGATTTCCGAAACCCTTGTTAAGTATTCTTTGGAAGGAATAAGGACCCCGCCACCAGAGATGAATGGTTCAAGAATAACACCAGCTACCGTTTCAGCCCCTTCAAAGTTAATGACCTGATCGATATATTCAGCTGCAAGCAAATCGGAATTTTCAACGTTTTCCCCAAACGGACTCCGATAACTGTACGGCGGTGGCACATGGAGGAAACCTGGAACCGCAGGATCATATTTCACTCTCCGATTTGCCTGTGCAGTTGCGCTTAGCGCGCCAAAAGTATTGCCATGATAAGCTCTGTACCTAGAGATGAATTTGTATTTACCCTGATTGCCATTTTGGGAATGATATTGCCTGGCTATTTTAAAAGCTGCCTCATTCGCCTCAGAGCCGCTGTTCGTAAAAAACGTTGTATAGGAGCCCTTTAAATGTTCACTTATTTTTGCAGATAATTCGATTGCCGGCTTATGACTTAACGTCAAAGGGAAATAAGATAAGTTAATCATTTGTTCATAGGCTGCCTGGGCAATCTCTTTTCGCCCGTGACCCAGGTTCAAGCACCATAAACCGGAAACCCCATCTAGATATTTATCACCTTTAGTATCCGTGAACCATGAGCCTGATCCTTCTGTAGCCATCATGGGAGCATCCTTTTCATTATAGCGATGCATCGCATGCCATAAATGGTCTTTATCCATTTGAACAAGGTCTTTCGTTTCAGTTTCCATCTTCACTTTTGACCCCCCCTTATTATTCATCGAATGCAATTAAGTTAAGTTCCCATGCTGTTACAGACCTTCATAGAGCGAGTGGGTGATGGTGCAATGACCCAAAATTCAAGTCATCGCACCTGTCCTATCACTCTATTTCCATACCATTATTTATCCCAGTTTTTATGATCTAAATGAGAATATTTTTCTAATAATCTAGTAGGCATTTTTAATGCATCTTTTCTGAATGGCGGAGCCAATTGTGTTCCATCGACTTGTATATCAATGACGGTCGCTTTATTTGATTTTATTGCTTCTTCAATAACAGCCCCTAACTCGTCAGCTTTTTCGACTCTGATACCAACAGCACCCATTGATCGGGCAACTTCTGCGAAATCAGGATTTTGGATATCCGCCCCTACAAAACGATTATTATAGAAATCAACCTGATTCTTTTTCTCTGCACACCATGCATTATTATTGAACACACATGCTATGACCGGTATGTTTTCTTCAACGGCCGTACTCACTTCATGTAAGCTCATGCCCCACGCGCCATCTCCAACAATGGCTAAAACAGGTGTATTCGGTTCAGCTAACTTGGCACCTAGTGCAGATGGGTAAGCAAATCCCGTGTTCCCGAATGTAAGCGCAGCGATATGCCTGCGGCTTTGATTGAATTTTAAGTAAGCGTTTGCAGTTGACGATACATTACCGATATCTGTAGTAACGATGGCATTTTCAGGCAAAACTTTAGTTAATTCCAGAAGTGCCCGACGTGGATTGATCGGTGTTCCATCGACCATCGCAAGTTTCACCAATTCTTCTTCCCATTTTTGTTTTTCATTCGTTACTTCGACCATCCGCTTTTTTTCTTGTTTCAGGTTAGGTTTACTAGCCTTCAACCGTTTCAAGATTTCATGGCTCGCTTCACGGGCATCTCCGATGATCCCAACTTCCACAGGGTGTGTCCTCGCTATTTGCCTTGGATTAATATCTATTTGGATGATTTGTGCATCTTTAGGGAAATAATCAATGTCATAGCATGGTAACGTTCCAAAAACCGATAACCTTGTACCGACCGCCAATATGACGTCTGCTTTCTTTAGTGTATTCATGGCAGCCTTTGAACCCATGTAACCGATCGGACCGACTGATAATGGATGATCTGCAGGAAAGGCATCATTATGCATATAGGAGACAGCCACCGGTGCTGTTAAATATTCTGCAATATTCTTAATTTCCTCGATGCCATCTGAATCGACCGTTCCCCTACCGGAAATGATGACAGGATACTCAGCCTCAGCTAAAATTCCTGCCGCTCTATCCAAAGATGCAGAAGATCCGCAGCCCCGTTCATCTACGCGATATTGATGTGGTTGAAGTATTTGATCTTCCACTTCACCATAGAAGTAATCACGGGGGATATCGAATAAAACCGGTCCCCTTTCGGCATAGGCAATCCGAAATGCTGTCCTGAGGCAATCAGCGACCCGGCCTGGGTGTGTCACTCTAACCGTTTCTTTCGTGATGGCCTTGAAGATGGAAACCTGATCACATTCTTGGAATCCATCCCATCCAACCGTTGGTGTACCAGCTGAAGGTGATATGACCACCATTGGAGTATGAGCTTGATTGGCCGCTGCAACAGAGGTGACCATATTCGTCATTCCAGGTCCGTTTTGCCCGATGACAACTCCTGCAACCCCAGAGACACGACAATAGGCATCTTCCATATGTGCTGCACTTTGTTCATGGCGGACCCCAATGAAACGGATGCCTGCAGTTGGCAATAAATCAAGCATATCCATGAAAGCAGATCCCAGAATTCCCGAGATATGTTTAACTCCCTCGGCCACTAATGTCTCAACGATGGCTTCACTTGGTGTCATTTTAACTTTCGTACCTCTTAATATTTTTGTTTCGACCATAGCACATTCTCCTTAATTATATTATTTCTGATAATGACGTTGCGACGTCCGTACCAGTTATAAGATGTATAATACTACCATCGGGTGTGACAGTCAATAAATAAATTGAATATTTTGAATTTAATTAAATAATCTTACCATCATAGTCACTAAACACTGTATTTGAATCTTATTTAACGAATAAAAATATCCTTTTTTTCTGTCAATCTGTAGTTTATTCTATCGATGATCTCCAATAAATCACCTATTTCATCAATTACGAAATCGGCACCTGCATTCCAAAAACGATTTTCTGCATGCTTCATCCGTTTTTGCCGTTCATATGGGTCCATTTCGTTGATTTCCGCTTCTGAAAGGCCGATTTCACTGCCGCCTTTCAATACGGCAACAGTCCGCATTCCCGCAGAAATGCCTTCTTTGATGTCACTGATCGTATCGCCGACTTTAACGATTTTGCTGAGTGGATACACTTCGAGATTCATCGCCGTCTTAAAGCACATCCAAGGGGCAGGCCTCCCTGTCGGCACCTCGTTAGACGTAACAATGGAATCTGGTTGATAGCCCCATTTTTCCGCCTCTTGTTTAACAACATCTATCATTTCACGAGTATACCCTGTTGTCGAACCGATTTTTATTCCCTGCTGCCTTAAACGGCTGACTAATTCAATTACGCCTGGTATTGGCTTGGCGTTCTCCTTGAGAACCATAAAAAGCAAAGCCTCAAAGTCCTTATATAATGATTTTAGATCCCTTTCGTCCGGTTCTTTCCCGAATTTAGCAATCCATAGATTGGAGATTCGTTTCATTTTCAGGAGTTCCATTATATGATCCATTTTCAATAAACCCATAGGTTCCCTTGCTTCCTTAATCGTAATTTCTATTCCCCTTATCCTGAATATCTCGACAAATGCTTGGACCGGCGCAAAACATCCATAATCCACCGTCGTACCTGCCCAATCAAAGATCACTGCCTGAACCTCTTTACATTCTTTTGCATTTTCCAATCTATGCTCCCCTCCTTATCCTTACCTCCTTTAAAATCACCAAACTGGCTAAACCCGTATATACCCCACTGGTGATGACCTGGGTATAAAGAGAATTCATTTCACTTTTTCCAAAAATAACTGTAAATCTTCTTTAGTCGCCTCAGAGAGACGTTTCATTTTTTCAAGGTCCTTATCCGCATTCCCTGACTCCCCAATTAATGGATAAAGGTTTTTCTCAATCCGTTCATACCAATCGGGGTATTCATCTTCCACTTGCTTTTCTATTGAATCCCAAGTAGTACTGACCTCTTTACCCAATTCTTGAATTTTCTCTGATTCCGCCTCCATACTTATTTCTGAATCCAATTCTTTTATGGATCGAATCACATCGCCGACACCTTTTTTAATAAACTGGGTTTCACTCGTATTTGCATCCGGATTTTCATTCATGACTGGACTATTTTCTTGTTGAGCCTCGTCCGGTTCACTTGAATTGCTGCAGCCTGACAGCAACATGGCTCCAAGGATAACCCCACTAGTCATTACACGGAAACCATTCAACATAATCCCTCCTTCATGATTTAAAAGACAGATGGCGCCAAGCACCTGTTGGCACAACTCTCTTTTTCTATGGGAATCATATTCTAGCTGTTTAGTGAAGAATTTTGTCTGAGGAGTTCCATAGAAGTAAACGAAGCATTTCCTTAAAATGGTATAGAGCAAAAGCTATAATTTTTCAGAATTAGGGGAACCAGGAACAATATTTAATTCTTTCTCCATATACTTCGCCTTTTTTCTCCGAAGGAAAAAGAATGAACAGATAACGATCAAGCTAAATAGCATGGTAAAGATAAATTGTGGGCGTTGCGAATCAATAAAGGCCATTAATATCAACACTGAAATCATGGAAAATATGGTTACATAAGTCAAATAAGGGAATAACCACATTTTGATCTTGAAAATCCCGGGATTTTCTTTCTCCATTCTCTTCCTTAATCGGAGATGGGAAACCGCAATGGCCAGATAAACCAGAATTCCGACTCCACCCGAGGAATTCACTAAAAAGAAAAAGATTTTATCAGGTGAGACATAACTGAAAATGGTGCTGATAAAGGCAAATAATGTAGAGCCGACTACAGCCAATATAGGGACACCGTTCTTGCTCACTTTTGAAAATAACTTTGGAGCATCACCCTTTTGTGCAAGTGAAAATAACATGCGTGAACTCGTATATAACCCCGAATTCAAACAGGAAAGCAGTGCAATGAGAATCACTATATTCATGATCAGGGCAGCAGAAGGGATTCCCATCATTTCAAGTACGGCAACAAATGGGCTTTTCAGCAAAGAAGCCGAATTCCAAGGTAATAGCGTCACTAGAATAGCGATGGAACCAATATAAAAAATCAGGATTCGCCATACCACACTATTCAATGCACTTCTAACCGACTTAACCGGATCACTCGTCTCACCCGCAGCAATCGCTGGAATCTCCACTCCAACAAATGCATGAAATACAATCGCGACGCCAACTAGTACAGAACTTAACCCGTTCGGGATAAAACCGCCAAAATTCAGAAGATTGGTAGCACCAGGTGGTTTTATCGTTGGGATTAACCCTAATATCACTGCCACACCCAGGCACAAAAATAGGATGATACTGATTATTTTAATGATTGAAAACCAGTATTCGAACTCACCAAACGATTTTACGGAAAAAATATTCGTCAGTTTCAATAAGATAATCAAAGATAGACTTATGACCCAGACGGGAACGGAAGGAAGCCAGCTGTGTATGATTGCAGCCCCCGCTGTTGCTTCCAAAGCAATGACGATCACCCAAAAGAACCAATATAACCAACCTGTTGTAAAACCGGCCCATTCACCAATCCCCTCTCTTGCATAAACGGCAAAAGATCCAGTATTGGGATTCACTGTGGCCATTTCCCCAAGCATCCTCATGACTAGAACAACGATCAAGCCTGCCAAAACATATGATAATATCGCCCCGGGGCCCGTTTGACCAATAATGATACCGCTTCCTACGAATAAACCAGCGCCTATGACACCACTTAAGGATATCATCGTTAAATGTCTTTGTTTCAGTCCTGGTTTCAGTTCTTCCTGTTGATGTTTCATACCCTCCACCAACTTTCAATATTTTGGGGAATCAACTAACATAATCGCTACTTGCATGTAATAACAAGGCTTTTTTAACTGCCTGTCCTTTACACTTTCACAAAGATAGTGGGAACTTGGAAACATGGCATTTTAAAAACAACACAGGAGATGACGCTATGAACTTAAGATTCTATATCATTATTCCCCCTTCCTTAAGGCTATTTTGACATTCGAAGCGGATATAACATCACTACGTCATGATGTTAGGACCACTTACTATGTGTATAATACACTCTGATTTTTTTAAAGTCAATTTAAAAATCAGAATATTTAGATAACAAAACGGAAATTTTAAATACAATAAACGGTCTCCAGTTAGTCGGCAATATTTTCATTTTACTTCTTTCACCTTGGAGGTTTCATTCAACACACTTTCCACTGCTGACTTTACGGCCTTCTGTTTTCTATCCAGCATTATCTTTAGAAGGTATGAAAAAAGCAATGTAAATGCAATTCCCTTAACGATCGATGTATAACCGTAAACAAGAAGGCCCAATATCAGTACGATAAGATTGATAATCCTGATTGTCGCTGCAATATCTATTTTTTCATTTTTATGATGTAAAATTAAGGCGATCACGTCAAAGCCAACAGTGGAGGCATTTGCTGTTATACATAAATAATATCCTATCGCTATCAAAATCGACGAAATGATAATCACTAACGCGATATTCATATCGAAATTAATCTTCCATGAATAAAAAAAATTAAAAAAAGCCATATAGCTTAGCGAACTTACGATCGACTTAAAAAAGTACTCTTTCCCTAGAAAAACTAAACAGATGATTAACAGTAAACCTGTAACGAAATTGGCTAGCAAGGCAATGTTATAACCCGATAATGCATTCAATAATAATGCCGAGCTAGTTACCCCGCCATTGATAATTTCATTGGGAACGATTAAATAAGCATAGGCAAAGGTCATGGAAATGTTTCCTGCGATAATTTTCACTATATCCTTCATAAACTTCTCACCATCCCGTTCGATATTTTGATAATGCTTTTTCCCCCCTAAATATATATTTATACTTGAACCATAAGATACACATTCACCTCTTACAACAATTTATTCGAAGCTTTTCCTTTTCGATATTTTTGAATGATTTTACGAAGTATGCATTTGGGGGTTCAAGATTACAATAATTCGCTAACCAGAATCCTCTCTCCTTCTTATAAAGAAAATAAAACATCCCCCTTAAAAATGGAAGATGCTCATTTTCACTATTTTTTTGTACAAGCCTTTAAGTATCCTGAGTACATACAAATAAATAATTTAAATGTCCAAAGGGTTGTATAAGGAGAAGGTCATTTTTTATGCTCCTTTCAGTAGAATTAGTCCGACATCAAAAAACCTGCTAAGAAAACTGTTTACGTATGCAGAAAAATGTATGTTCCCTCCTAATTAGTCCCATCAATTATTATTCCGCAATAAAAAAGTTGAGGGATATGCCCCCTCAACTTTTTAGTGTTCAATGACTATTTCCCAAGAAATGTTTCTTAGGTTGTGGATTAGCCATTTCATGTAACAGGTAAGGCTGCCTCATCTTTCATTAGCCTTTTTCGATAAACCATATTGGACAGCTGAACACTTACTTCATAAAGCACAAGCAAAGGGACGATGACCAAAATGTCCGAAATTATATCTGGAGGCGTAATCAGGACCGAGATGACAACCAGGATGAAATAAGAAATCTTACGAGACTTTTTCAACACTGTTGGATTGATGATGCCTAATCTGGTCAGGAACATGACCACAAGCGGCATCTCGAATAAAACCCCGAAAGGTAAGATCAAATTAATCATGAACCGAAAATACTTTTCCGCTGTGAACATCATCTCGAACTGCCCGGCCGATAGGGAAGTGAGGAAACCCAGCACTATTGGAAACAACACAAAATATCCAAATGAGATACCTGTGATGAATAGAATGAAGAGCCCGGGTATGAACCGAAATGTAACTCTTCTCTCTTCCGGTTTCAGCGCTGGAGCCACAAAACGCCATAATTGATAGGCTGCTAGCGGAATCGTTGCAGCTATTGCACAAACCGCAGCGATAATCATGTATACCCATAGGATCTCACTTGGTCCGAGCACAGCAAGCTTTCCATCCAAATCCTTAATGAGCAGTTCATAAATATCCTGTACGAATATGAAACTCACTATGAAAAAAGCCAGAAAACCTATCAGCGTTTTAATGATTCTGCTTCGGAGTTCCTCCATATGTTCAATAACGTGTAAATCCTTACTTTCCACCTTCACTCCTCCTTTTTAGATATTTTCTTGCACGATTGCAAATAGCACTTCCCCTCGAACTCTTTTCATGAAAAGAAGCAGGCGAGTCTTTCCGCCCGCTATATTTCATTTACTTCATCCTTCTTTTTTTACAGCTCTTAATGCGGCTTTATTCTCGTTTTCTTCCTCTTTATCTGAATCATTCACCAAACCTTTTGTTGCACTTTTGAATTCGGACAATGTACGGCCAAAGGCACGGCCGATTTCCGGCAGCTTGGACGGTCCAAAAATAATCAGTGCAATCACGAGGACAATCACCAAACCGGGTATTCCAATATTTGAAAGCATTCTTATTCACTCCTCTGATCTTCTAATTTTTCTTTGCTATATTCTTGTCAAGCATTATTATGGTTCCCTATCAATTAGTCACTTTCCCCTGCTTTTTCATTCTTTGCTTTTCATGTGCGCGATTATGGGCACGTGTCCGATCTTCCTCGACTTCGTTCGTTTTTTGGACACCATCCATAACCGCTGCTGATGCAACCTTTCGCAGTCCTGTTTGATCCTTATCAAAAACAAAGGATGCTCTTGTTGATATGTCCGCACCTGGCTCTGTCACGAATGGGACTACACGGTAGTCAGCCTTCCATTGTTCTGGGGTTACTTTGCAACGGACATATCCCCGGTAATCATTAAAAAACTTTATATGTGGATTCTGACTTAGTATTTTATCCGTATCAGCACGCTTATCCGCTCCATTTCCACCAGATGTGATGGAAGTTCCGACAAACTCCACACCGAATATCTTTGAATTTGGATCATCGAAATCCGCCTTTAGGTTGGCTGCCCAGCTTGCATGTACATCACCCGTCAACACGACCAGATTTTCCAGGTTGTTTCCTTTGATTACATCAATTAAACGATCGCGTGCAGCCGGGTAGCCATCCCAGGAATCCATGCTGAATTTGGGAGCGGTTGGTGTTCCATAATTCCTTTGTGCAAAGAAAATCTGCTGAGGCAGAACGTTCCACTTCGTATTTGATTTTGATAGGTTGTCAGTTAGCCACTGTTCCTGCTCTGGACCTAGCAATGTCCGTTTCGGATCAAGTGACTCAGGCGTTTGCGGGGAACTTCCATCGCCGTTTGCCTGATCATCCCGGTATTGACGGGAATCCAATACAAAGAAAGAGGCCAGATCGCCATATGTGAAATTTCGGTATAACCGCATATCCGCTCCCTTAGGCAAAGATGATTTACGAAGGGGCATATGCTCATAGTAAGCTTGATAGGCGGCGGCCCTTCTCTTGATGAATGCTTCTACCGATTGTCCTTTTTCCGGAATGACATTTGCATAATTGTTTTCAACTTCATGATCATCCCAAGTCACGACCCATGGGAAAGCTGCGTGTGCCGCTTTTAAATGGGTATCTGAGCGGTATTGTGCGTACCTATTTCGATAATCCTCAAGCGTGATGATTTCCGGACCACTATGTACACGGACATTACCTGAAGAAGAAACATATTCATTTGGGCCATATTCATATATGTAATCACCAAGGTGAAAGACCATATCCAGATCTTCTTTTGCCAGATGTTTATAGGCCGTATAATAACCATGCTCAAATTGCTGGCATGAAACAAACGCGAATGACAAGCTAGATACACTTGAACCTATTGGCGGAAGTGTTTTCGTTTTCCCAGTCTGACTTACTTCCCCTCCGCTTTTAAAACGGTAAAAATAGACCTTATCAGGTTTTAACCCGCTTACTTCCACATGAACGGAGTGGCCAAGTTCCGGCCTGGCTATTTCCTTGCCTTGCTGGACAATCTTTCTGAAATTCTCATCCTTTGCCACTTCCCATTTAACGGAAATGGCTTCTTTTGGCATTCCTCCGCCATTCAACGGATCAGGTGCCAACCTTGTCCATAAAACTACACTGTCCGAGAGCGGATCACCTGAAGCTACTCCAAGAGTAAATGGATAATCACTGAATTTCGGGGCAGCATTCACTTCAATCCCGCCCATTGATTGGGCAAGGGCAAGACCTAATGAAAGTCCGGCAAGCTTACTTGCTCCCTGGATAAAATTTCGGCGGTCCATATTCTTACCTAATTCGCTCCAATTCTTAATTAAATCATCCATTGCTCTTTCATTATTCATTGATCTTTCCCTCCTATTATTTGAATCTGGTTCAAGTATAGTATGGCCCTTTTAAAGGTATATGAATAAATGTAAATCAACAAATTTCCAATTAGGTATTTTCATGCAGGACTTATGGATCTCTTTCAGCATTTAAAAAAATTTGATTCACTCATACATTTACATAGCCCTACAAAATTTTCCGTATAACGACAGTCTTTCGGCCTATTTTTTCTTCATGAATCATTTATTTAATCATTACAAATAACTGCCATGGGTTATTTTTACAATGAAAATTCTTTAATAAACTTATAATCTGTTTAAGTAAGTCTAATGAAGTCTGCGAATTAGTAGAATAAAAGCAAGGTCCGGAATCAAACTAACGAATGCTCCAATATTTTATGAGTAATCACTCACTTTTTATTTAAAAACATCCTAATTTATGTAATAATGGTTTCATAATAAAAAATGAAAGTACTTGAGGGATCCTGCATTGGAGAGTATGAAAGCATTAAATGAAAAAATTGAGATATTGAGGAAAGAATTAATAACCACTGGATTGATATATGGGTTTACCGCCCCAAAAACATTACATAAAAGCCAGGAACTAGATAAACTGTTGAATTTACTCGGGACTCAAAAAGAACCGAATGGTTTAGAATATATTTATTAAATCAACCCGTTTCTTTTCTTGGGCTCTTGGACTAATTTTTATCTATCAGTTCCTAGACTAGTTTTCTACGTTTTATTTCGTATAGATTCCGCCATGGGACTAGAACAAAAATGACGTTATAATAAAAAGATAACCAGACATCAAGGTGGCTTACAATGGATAGAAATGATAAATCTAAAGATATTTTAATGAAGGAGTTACTAGAGGTTAAACTTTCACTACAACATGAAGATGTGACATTGACTACTGAATTGTTGGACGATAAAGATATATTCTCCCTTGTTAAAGTACAATTGCAAAAAAAGATCTCTAAGCCGAGCTATGAGACATGGTGAAAGATGTTCCTCTATTGTTCCTAAAACTTTTGCGTCTGAGATAACATTAATGTAAAATGGCAGTATTTTGGCTGTTTTTTTTATTGCCCCGAATTGCCACAATTTCTTAAGTATAGCTTTTTCTAAGCATTTATTTTCCTATACCTTAATGTCATATCAACTAATGTCAATACTAAAACGATCCATAAGATAGGAGTTTTTAAGGAGATTCCTACAATAGATTCCCCCCCCATTAAAGTTAATACTCCTATAAGCACTAAAGTATAAAAAATAAAAACCGCTTCTAAAATTAATGAACTTTCACTTTCTTTTGCATTACCCCGATTAATGACAATATAGATAAATGCTAATGAGATAATTCCAATTGTCAGTGTCGTCTTAGGTATGGCATTAAAAACGATATTAGGGAAATAATCAAAAATTATTAAAAACGAAAATAATAAAAAGATACCTATTCTTAATAATATTTTCAATTTCATCTAATTCCCCATTTCCTAGATTATTATTTACCAAACCAGTAATTACATTGGAAATATTGAACTGATTTAGGTGATGTATAATTACTTTTGCCATAATGAACTACTGTCGCATGATAATTTCTTTTCTTTTCTGAGGTGCTATATGAACTTGATACCCAAGAACCCACATAAGTTGGACTAATTTTAGACCAGCTGTTTAACTTTACAAAAAGCCAATTTGCAAATACGCTATCTGTTAATTTTTTAGGAATCTTTTTCATCATATATGCGAAAATTAGATTTTTAGCTTCATTTACGGTGGTATTTTTGTTGGTTCTATAAATAGGAGGTATTTCTGTTTGGGTTGATCCACTTGATATAGGAGCATAGGCAGTTATACCACCAGTGTTAGGTGTTCCAATACTCATAACTTCATTATATTATTTCTATACCTTTAAAAAATAGACATATTCCTTTGGTTCTTGTTCTGTAGATGTCTCGGTGATAAATTCTTTACTTGCAAAGGAAGGAGCTACAAAAGCAAATAAAATAATCAAAGATACTGAAAAAGCACACAATTTTTTCATGATATTCGATTCCCCTTTTTGCAGTTTTATAGTTTTAACCATTGTTCCCTCATTTAAAGAAGTTATTCTCTTATGAAACATGCAGGTTTATGTAAAGAATCTATGTATAAGAAGAAGCCGAAACAGTTCAGAGTATAATACAATTTAATAAGCTATTTTAAATACTGCGTCCTCTTGAATGGGTATTAGTTACCATTCAACCTTACCATTAATAAGCCAATATATCTATATTGATTTTATATTTTTCAAAATATATATAAATTACGGGTTTAAAGAACCATGAATTTAAAAATTATCGATATCTATTGATCAGTCGCATTTTTTGATGCTAGCCTTTGTGGAACCTCTGAACCGCCTTCCAATTTATTAATTTTTAAATGACCTACATATAAACGCTATCATAATATCTGTAAAGCAATATCCCCGTTTCTTCGACCCTTGCATTCATAAAAAAAAGACCAAGCATTGCTTGATCTGATTGCTAACATTTCTTTTCCCGTCAAAGTTGTAGAATCACATAATTATTAACCTTCCACTTGATGCTATTCTTTCTATTAATTGCGAAATTTCCCCAAATGCTTTTGTCACCCATCCGAAAACATATAATCCTTTTTCTTCAAGGAAACATTCAATACCAAACCAAGTCCCATCATCGTTGCCATCACCGAGCTTCCGCCATAACTCATTAGTGGCAGCGGAATTCCGGTGATGGGAATCAGTCCGATGACCATTCCGATATTTTGAAATATGTGAAAGGTCAAGAATGAGATGACACCCACACAAATAAAGGATTCGAAAAAAGAAGAACTCAGTGCAGTCGCAACGATTTTATAAATGATAAAGAAATAAAGCGATATTAGCAAGCTTGCCCCTATAAACCCGAATTCTTCAGCTACTATCGTAAATATAAAATCGGTATGTGCTTCAGGAATATATACATTGCTTTGGTTGAAGCCCTTTCCTTCTGTCATACCGGAGCCGATCGCTAATATGGATTGCTTCAATTGATAACCGATTCCCTGGCCATGGCCAAACGGATCCAGCCAGGAATTAATCCTATCCAATTGATATCCATCCAGTAAGTTCAATAATAAATCAGGATCATAAAGATAAGTGACTATCAAAGAAATTACAATACTGACAACTAAAGCAACTACAGAAGCAATCATTTTCCAATTGATTCCCGATACGAGGATGATCCCCATAGTGATGACGGCCATCACGAGGGAAGTGCCAAAGTCATTCTGCAAAAGTGTAAGTCCAATTGGCAAAGCAGCTATCATTCCCATTTTAAACAGTAACTTAAAATCGTCCTTTATCTCCCCTACCGGATATTTGTCAATGTGTTTAGTCAGGATATAGGACAGCATCAAGATTAAAAATATTTTCATGAACTCGGATGGTTGTATGGAGCCTAATCCTGGAATTTCAATCCATGATTTTGCCCCCTTACGGACTGGGGCAATGCTCTCGGGACCCAACCATACAAATAGTAGCAGCAATATGCAGAATGAATATATATAGGGAGTCAGTTTCATGATCGTCTCGAAATCAAAATAAAAAATGGCCAGTACAATCACACCACTTATCACGAACCAGACAATTTGCTGCTGAAAATAATCTATATTAAGCTGTGCATATTTTTGCGCACTGTATAAACTAACGCTACTGAAAACCATTAGAAAGATGATTAACATAGCTAAACTGGAATCAAAATAACTTTTACGTTTATTCACAAAATCACCGAATCTTTTTATTTTTTTGTTTTACTAACATATCATTCTACTTTTCTTTTTCATTATAATCTTTTACTCCAGTTACGGTTTGTATACGTTCGCTTCCCTTTATTCCCCCTCCAACCATAACAAACCACAATCTAATGTTAACATTTTTCAGTGCATTTATTTCATTTTTTTTCTAATTTTTCCATATCATCATCAAAAACAAAGAATGCTGATGAAGGTTGCTTTTTTTTTACAAAAGGAAACTTTTGTAATTATTGATCGTAATAAAATTAAAAAGAATAAATTTACTTTGGGAGTTGTGGAAATGGACTATGGTTTATTGATTATCGGTATAGCTCTGTTATGGATTTCCTTTTTAGTGGGAATCAAAAAACAAATGTGGTTGTTAGCTGGACTTAATGAAAAGAGAATTAACAATAAGAGATTATTGGGGAAGGTGACAGGCGGTGGTTTTTTTCACACTGTTAGGCTTATTAATCGTTATAAATAGCATGATTGACTATCCTCATGAAGGTACTATTCTTATACTGGCCATATTAGTACTTTTAACAATTGTGTACGTGTTTATTAATAGAAGGTTACTGGATTAGTAACTAAAATAAAACCCAAAACAAAGATAAGTATTGGGATTTGATGAAGGTATTCTTCAAATTATGACGAAAAGGATATGTAACAATTGAAGGAGTGAAAAAATGGAAATGAACCGTGCAAGGAAAATGTATGATTACCACGTGTGGGCTAATCAGCAAGTGTTCCAAAACCTAAAACAATTACCGGACGGAGTCTATGGCGACACGATAAAAAGTGTCTTTCCATCCATCAAGGAAGTCCTTGTTCACCTTTACGCAACAGATATTACCTGGTTGGAGGTAATGAAAGGATGCTCCATTCAAGATACTTTTAAGAAAGTTGAACAGCGACGGAAAGAAGTAGACGGGGTCTCATTAAATGAACTGGAATCCTGCTATGATGAACTTGCAAAAGAATATGACAATTTTCTTACTTCACAGCCTGATCTCGAACGGACGATTGTAACTGAACATCCCAAAATGGGTGTTTGTGAGTTTGTACTTGCCGACCTCATCCATCATGTAGTGAATCATGGGACCTATCATCGCGGTAATATATCAGCGATGCTACATCAACAAGGTGAGCGTGGCGCACCTACTGATTATGTATTTTACTGTTTAAAGTAAACTCGGTATGGCAAGCTCGAGGGAACATGATCTGCTCATTCCAGATGAAAGCCGATGATCCTCTTTCCCAAGGAATCATCGGCTTTTATTATATGAAAATCCAAACGTTCGTGATATGTTCATATTCAGTCAGTACAAATACCTTCATTATATCTTTAGAGCTTTACCCGTTGAAGGCGAAGTGCATTCAATACGACTGATACAGAACTGAAGGCCATTGCAGCACCCGCTAACCACGGTGCAAGCAGTCCGATTGCCGCAATTGGTATTCCGATTACATTATAAGCAAAAGCCCAAAATAGGTTTTGTTTGATATTTCGCATCGTTTTCCTGCTCATGAGGATTGCATCTGCAATACTGTTCAAATCCCCCCGGATCAAAGTGATATCGGCAGCTTCCATGGCTACGTCCGTCCCGGTTCCTATAGCCATTCCTATATCGGCTAGCGCCAGTGCGGGAGCATCATTTATCCCATCTCCGACCATTGCCACTCTTTTACCGGCGGCCTGCAGTTTTTTGACTTCTTCCGCTTTCCCTTCAGGAAGGACTTCAGCAATCACATGGTCAATGGCGACTTGTTTGCCGATGGCATTTGCTGTTCTTTGATTATCCCCGGTAATCATGATGACCTGGATATCCATTGCTTTTAACCTTTTAATCGCCGTAAGCGAGGTATCTTTTATCGTATCGGCAACGGCAATGAGTCCTGCATATTCCCCTTCAATGCTAGCGAGCATCGCGGTCTTCCCTTGCTCTTCTAGTTCCTCCATCGCTGTAAGTGCCTTAGTAATATCGACGTTATTTTGCTTCATCAATTTACGCGTTCCGACGAATAATACTTTTTGATCCACTACAGCTCTTACCCCATAACCAGGAATCGCTTCAAACTCTTCAACCATGGCAAGTGATATCTGTCTTGCTTGAATTCCTTGAACGATTGATTGCGCAAGAGGGTGTTCAGATTGTTTTTCAGCTGCGCCGATTAGAGATAAAAACTGTTCTTCATCCATACCGTTTTCGATGAGGACATCGGTCAGCACTGGCGAACCATTCGTTACTGTTCCCGTTTTATCCAAAATGACCGTATCTATATGGTGAGTGGTTTCCAGGTGTTCCCCGCCTTTAAATAAAATACCGAATTCGGCGGCCCTACCTGATCCTGCCATGATCGATGTAGGAGTGGCCAGACCTAAAGCACATGGACAGGCTATGACTAGCACTGCAATCATCGCTTCAAAAGCCGGGGTGAATTCTCCAGGGTTAACCCATATCATCCAAACCAGAAAAGTTAAAAGGGCGATCCCGACAACAATTGGAACGAAGACACCGGAAATTTGGTCAGCAAGACGTTGAATCGGAGCTTTGGAACCTTGTGCATCTTCAACCACTTTGATGATTTGGGAAAGAGCTGTATCCCTTCCGATCTTTGTCGCCTTCATTTTGATAAACCCATTCTTATTCAATGTTGAACCGATAACAGTATCCCCGTTTGTTTTATCCACCGGAATGCTTTCACCCGTTAACATGGATTCATCGACGGCAGAGTTCCCTTCGACTACTTCTCCATCGACAGGTATCTTTTCACCCGGCTTCACCAAAATCGTATCCCCTACGATGACTTCCTCAAGTAGTATTTCCCGTTCTTCCCCATTTCTTACAACCAATGCCGTTTTAGCCTGAAGCCCCATCAATTTTTTGATGGCCTCGGAAGAACGTCCTTTTGCTTTTGCTTCAAACAGCTTTCCTAAAAGAATGAGGGTGATAAGAATCGAGCTAGTTTCGAAATAAAGCTGTGCTGTATTGTGATGGGATCCCATCGAAATGATCGCCTGATAAACACTGTAAAAATAGGCAGCGGATGTTCCCATTGCGACTAATACATCCATATTGGCGCTTTTATTTCTCAGGGCTTTATAAGCCCCTACATAAAACTGCTTTCCAATCAGAAATTGCACGGGTGTCGCGAATCCCATTTGCACCCAAGGATTCATGAGGAAATCAGGCATATAGATAAACGAAGTAAAACTAAAATGGCTTACCATCGCCCATAACAATGGAAAAGATAATACGACCGAAAAGATGAATGTATTCTTTTGTTTTTGAATTTCTCTTTGACGGAAATCCACGGAATCCATATTATCTTCCTTGATGATCGCCCCATACCCCAGCTTCTCCACCCGTTGAATGATGTCAACTGGGGAGACAACGGAAGGATCATATTCGACGGTCCCATTTTCGAGCGCAAGATTCACATTGGCCATGCTTACTCCATCCAACTTATTTAACCCTTTTTCAATTCGGTTAGCACAAGCTGCACAGGTCATGCCAGTAATCGTAAATTCCTTTTTCTCTTTAACTACATCATAACCGAGATCTTGAATTTTCTTTTCAAAGTCCTTGTTGCTTAATTTTTCCGAATCATATTTAATGACCGATTTCTCAAGAGCCAAATTAACGGTGGCTTCCTCAACGCCTTCCATTTTGTTTAAGCCTTTTTCAATTCGGTTAGCACAGGCAGCGCAAGTCATACCTGTAATCTGCATACTTGTTTCTTTTATTTGGCCGCTCACATCATCCCCGCCTTTCTATACCGCTATGGGGTATAATTCTTCGTAAAAAAGAAGTGCTTAACAGCACTCTCATAACTTACTCGACATCATAGCCTTGATCATCGATTGTTTCTTTTATTTTCTCAAGTGTTACTTTTTCCTTATTAAACGCTACATCCACTTTTCCTGCATCCAAATTCACTTTTACACTTTCAACACCTGCAAGTTTCCCTACATTCCCTTCAACTGCATTCACACAATGTCCACAAGACATTCCACTTACATTCAATGTTACATTTTCCATATCAACCACTACTCCTTTATTTTTTCATTAATTTTTGTATCGTTACTAGCACTTCATCTATAACCTCTGTATCCCCTTCATTCAGGCGTTCAACCACACAATTCCTTAGATGCCCTTCCAGTAAGATCTTGGCCACACTATTCATCGCGCTTTGTGTAGCTGATATTTGGGTGATCACATCATCACAGTACGTATCTTTTTCAATAAGACCCTTTATACCGCGAATTTGACCCTCAATTCGATTTAACCGGGTCGTTAAATTCTTTTTTACTGCTTCTGAGTGATGACTCTTTCGGCCGTGGGAAGAGGTCGTACAGCAATCTTCTTCATTCATCGTTTCTTGCCCACTCATCATTTCATCCATTAACCATCCCTCCTCGAAATTAATATACCATACCCTACTACCCTATGCAAAGAGAAAAGTTTTTGTGTCAATATTTCTTTATTCTTTGCTTATTAAGTATATCTATTCCTTAGTCTGTTTAACAAAACTACACACAAAATACCCCATGCGAAGCTAAACAAAAAAGGATGAACTACATGAGTCTATTAGGGAGGCAAATAAAAACACTCATCTCCGAAGAAATGAGTGATTATGGATCTTAAAACACTACGCTGGCATAATCCCGATAAAGTTTAACGGGTTTCAAGTTTTTAGATGGTTGTCTGTTTTAAAATTGCATAGTTAACACACCGAAATTAATAGATATGTTTGTTTTCAAATAAAGTATGTTCTTACTCCACACCTTTTAGTTGAATACTTCGTGCACGCGCAATTGAGGACCGAATGTATGTTATAGCATCAAATATTGCGGGCACACAGTTAGGAGTGGAATTCGCAGGCTCTTTACAAATTGTAGATCCCCTGGGAGACGTTGTTCAGAAATTAGATCAAGAAGTTGGTCAATTAAAGGCAACTTTAGATTTAGAGAAAGTACCGCACTTTTCTGTTCTCTATCTTAAGGCTACCTAAACTCCCTTAAAACTTTTTTTATATTTTCTAATTTCTGGTGATTTAGTTTCAGCATTCCATGCCCTTCTTCGGTCTTTGGCTTGCCCAGCGAAACTGTATGATTTATGAGTTCATTAAATGCTTCTAACTCTGTTAATTTACGGCCAAGTATTGTTTCTAATTTATTTATCAAAAGTGCAACAGCCCCTGACACATGTGGGGCAGCCATGGATGTACCTGATAAGACGGCAAATTGGTTACCAGGAAAGGTTGATACAACTTTCTCTCCAGGGGCTACTAAATCCACTTCACCATTAGAATTACTAAATCTGGAAATGCGTTCACGCCGGTTAACTGAGCCTACTGCCACAACCTCCGGATATGCAGCTGGATAACTGTACTCTTCTGTTTCGGCCTTACCATCGCCTTCATTTCCCGCGGCACACACGACCATTATATTAGATTGAACGGCGTTTATAATCGACGAATGTAAGGCCAGATCATCATCCGGTCCCCCTAATGACATCGAGATAACCCGTACTTTTTCGCCATTAGGACCTGTCCAATTGACAGCGTAATTAATAGCTGACGTAATGTTTTCTGTTGTTCCTTCTCCTGATCCATTTAAAACCTTAAGTACCAGCAACTTCGCTTTAGGTGCTGCACCTACAACTCCAAAACCATTTTCTGCTGCTGCAATGGTTCCGCAAACATGAGTCCCGTGTCCGTTATTATCGGCAAAATTGGCAGGATCACCATAATAATCGTCCGTGAAATTATATCCACCAATAATTTGATCAATCAAATCAGGGTGATCTGACTGGCATCCTGTATCGATTACGGCTACTACTATGTTCTCACCCTTAAACCCTTCTCTCCAAATAGAGCGTGCACGAATCATTCTAATACCTCGTGGAACTTCCAAGGTATTTTCTGTTATTCCTTCTACTTGGAATGGTACTAATTGAACATTTGGCAATTCTAGCCTCTCCCTTCATATTAACCCTATGACGGGCAGAAACACCTCCTTTTGTAACAACAATTAAGGGGAATCCACACTTAAAACCCGTTTAGGAACGCTGAATCCAATAACATTGATTACAGCCTTTCTTTATCCTATGAATGGAGACAAGCTTTTGCTATAAACCCTAGTCTAATTTAGATATTTTAGTTTACAAAAACAAAATACATTTAATTGAGATGGAGTAGATATATCACCTTTTACAAATCCTTTCTAAAAAGAAGAAATGGAAATCTATAATCATCAGAACCTTAGCAAAAATAGTAATTACATAAACGACCTTATTGGAAAGGAAAAAAAAGCTACCTCCCGGCAGCTTTTGCACTTCCATAACTAGTTTTTTAATATCTTTCAATGTTTGATTTTCAAAAAATGTTCAAAAAGACTCCATCCTCATTCTCTTTACCCCACCACTTTACGAGCCCGACCTGATAAATTTTTGGGTGAAATTTTTTCCACCCATCCCAGCTAGTGCGCCTTGTCCGAACTTAACTTCTATCATGTCGGTACGTTTAATAAGATCTTCTTCCTTTGACCTTTCTGTTTTTGTTTTGCTGCTTCCGCCAAAGAAAGCCTTGTTTGTTCACTAAGTGCGATACCATAGGCTATCCCTGTAATCATAAAAGGAACTTGGTTTTTTTGCTTCTTGGGACAATGGTTACCTTAACATCAACGTCTTCTTCACCATCAATAGGAAATGGTGTCGTTTGTGCAGGGATAAAGGTAATTGGATCCAAATGCGGCCATTTTTTTGAAGAGCCAAGTGGTCGATGCGGACGTCGCCTGCTTCAGAACTAGTTTGTTTTTTAAAAATTAATCGTATATTCGTACATACAACCTTAATAGAGACATACCATTATTTTTGTTGTACTAGAGTTATGTAATTTTATTAGGTACATCAGGGAAAAAGTCTAGCTTCAAAGCATAAAACCGTGTTTTTTGCTCTGATCTTATACAATTGCCATATTTTTTTAAAAAAAGCTGGTTAAATGCTGTTGATTTTTCACAAAGAAAAAAGGACCATATTAATAGGGTCCTTGGTGAAACGTCTTCTTCAACAAACGCAAAGTTGGTTCTATAGAAATTATTAAAAAACAGCGCGATTTGTTTTACTAAAATTTTCAAAAAGAGTGTAATCAATCCGTATCTTTCACTTTTTTTGGTCATATCATTTAGGTCTTGTAGCTCTTATTTTCGCACTTTCACCTAGCTCACGCGAAAACTCTTCATTCACACGATCCGGTTCGATTTTTAAGTTATCGGGAGTTTGAGCTAATGATTTTTTTCTGCTAGATGATTTTTGATTGTTTGATCTTCCCATAATATTGCCTCCTAACTAAATTTTAATCTTTATTAGTATGGCTAAGAATCACATTTATATATCTTTAGATTTGTTCATGAATGACTTTTTTCCTTGCCTCTACAAAGTTCTTCAGTGTGCATCAGATTATTCTAACAAGGAAAGATAGGGATTTAAATCTTCTAATTCAACTAATAAAAGTTCACCTTGTTCATTCCGACAAGCTTCAACTCGTTAAATCCCCCAATCAGGATTATTCCATTCAATAAATTTGTTAGCAAAAGTTAAATCGTACCGCCATATCTTTAAGTCATTACCATGATAGAGAAGTTTGGACTCCACTCTTAAGAACGTGAATGTGGAACCCAAATATCCTCAAAGCCAAAAAAGCTAATTAAAAACCGGAACTTGATTGGATAATGGGAATATTACTGTTCTTGTGAAATATTATTATCCCTTTTCTTTTTCACTAAAAGAATGATGGCAATGATAAAGGCTGCAACGCTATATACCCAGGTAAACATAAAGGCAAGGCCCAATCCGATATTAGCGTCCATATAATCGTTTGTCACATGATCTATGGCTAAATATAAAAGCGGTGCAGCTCCAATGATGAACAGGATGACCCAGAGAACATTCCTTTTCGGATTCTTGGTCGATAAAATAATAATGATGAAGGATAGCAAGAGAAACGCTTCTGAAGCTATCGTCATCGTTACCAGATTGCTCATAATCATTCACTCCTAATCGTGGCTGCATAAATGGAATATATTTATGTTCCCTTATATCTATGCTACTTTTCGTTCCTATATTATTATCTTAAAAAAACCTGAATACCTCCAACAGGAATGAAGGATCCAAGGTTTCAAGTTAATTTTTCTTGGATAATTGCAAGGCATTCTTGATGCTTTTCAGTGATTTTGAGCTTCCATACATCAAGACACCACCCCGATAGATTTTTGCTCCGATTATTCCAAGTAAAACAATCGTTAAAATCAAGACTGCAATGCTGATGGCGATTTCCCAGAATGGAACTTCAAGCATCCCTACACGCAAGAACATGATCATCGGCGTGAAAAATGGAATGAATGATGTGATCGTAATATAACTGGCTGACGGATTCCCCAGTCCAAACATCGCAATCATGAAGGCGATGACAACTAACATGGTCATCGGTGAAATCATTTGCTGGACATCTTCAATTTTGCTGACAACGGACCCAAGGCATGCCGCAAGAGTCGCGTACAGAAAATATCCAAGTAAAGCGAAGATGATTGCATAAATGATCGTTGAGATATCAGTGTTGCCGAAACCGAAAAATGAAAAGAATCCTTCATCCATACCTGTCAAGTTTTGTTTAATCGAGAAATAGCCCACCCCAAAAAATAAAATCATTTGAGTAAGACTAAGCAATGCAACACCCATTATTTTGGCAAACATCTGTGTGACTGGCGGGACACTTGAAATCAGGATTTCCATGACTCGAGAAGTTTTTTCAGTAGCCACTTCCATTGCAATCATCGTTGCATACATCAACACACCGAAGTAAATCACGAATAAGAGAACATACACGAGACCTCGTGCTTGATTGAGATCCTCTTCCGTTTTTGCATTTTTCTGAAGTGCAATCGTATCAAATGCTGGCGGCGTATTCAATTGAGCGATTTGCTGCTCTGTCAAATTCAATTCCTTCGCGGTTATTTGCCCCTTCAATTGGGTTAGCGCTAAAAGCAAATCATTACTTACCGCAGAATCTGAAATTTGATTCGCTTTATACGTTCCCTTGAAGCCGAGAGTTTCATCCTTTTCGATTAACAAATACCCAACGATTTCTTCCGCGCTGACCATTCCCTCCGCTTCCTTTTCATCCTGGGCGGATAGTATCGATAGGTCATCGTTCACACCTGCTACCGCTTTTTTATAAGGATCAAATAAGCTGCCTTCGGTCTGATCGATGACGGCAACCTTTTCCTGTTCATCACTGTCAAATTTATCAATAAGATTAGAAAGATTCGACAGAACGAGAATCAGTGCCATCATAATGATTGTAGATATGATAAAGGATTTCGTTTTTAATTTTGATAGATATGTATGGGAAAGGACAATCCAAAAGTTATTCATAGACGGCACCTACTTTTTCAATAAAAATATCCGTCAGCGATGGTTCTTCCAATTCGAACTTCCTGACGAAACCTCTTGGAACAAGATCACGAATCATATTCTCAGCCACATCTTCACCTGTGACTTGAAGAATTTTCCCTTCCATCGTATTCTTGACTTTTGTTACGCCTGAATAGGTATCCAAGAAAGATAGATCAAAATCAGCTTTAATTGAGACATTCTTTTTACCAAAAGAACGCTTGATTTCTTTTAATTTTCCTGCCACAACTGGGGAACCTTTATGCATGATGCAAAGATGCTCACACATCTCTTCGACATGCTCCATGCGATGGCTCGAGAAAACGATCGTCGTGCCGCTGTCCCTTAAGTCAATGACAGCTTTCTTCAGTATTTCCACATTCACCGGATCCAGTCCGCTGAAGGGTTCGTCAAGGATAAGCAATTCAGGTTTATGGATCATGGAGGCGATAAGCTGGATTTTTTGCTGATTTCCCTTTGATAGCTCTTCAACTCGCTTATCGATATACTCGGGTACCATAAAGCGGTCTAGCCAATACTCCAACTCTTTCAATGCATCCTTTTTGTTCATCCCTCTTAATCTAGCCAAATACACAATTTGATCGCGCACCTTAAGTTTTGGATATAGTCCGCGCTCCTCAGGAAGATAGCCAATCAATGAACTCGTCGTATAATCGATTTTCTTACCATCCCAGATCACTTCCCCTTCAGTGGGGTCAAGCAGGCCGAGTATCATCCGGAACGTAGTCGTTTTCCCTGCTCCGTTCCCGCCTAAAAAGCCGAACATTTCTTTTTCAGGGATAGTTAAATCAAGCTTGTTGACCGCTGTGAATTCCCCAAATTTTTTCGTAACTTCTTTAATTTGTAAAACCAATGCGCAACCTCCTAAAATATGATTCTTATTATATGTTAACGGAAATGTTTTCCAATTTCAACTATCGCCTAGGACTAAATAACTCTTCTTCTTCTTCGATTATATGCAAATTCAATAAACAAATTTCACTATCTAACCCTTGAAAATAAATTAAATGTAAAATAGTTGGTGAAAACTGTAATTTTACATTATTGAGGTTGTTGTAAGGTTATTGATAAATTTTAGAGTATATGGATATGAAGTTTTCCATCACCAAAAAGAAGACTTTTTTTGCATTAATAAATTTGGAGTTTTTTTCTATTTATCAAAGATTCACAAAAGAGTGGATTGGGTACAATATGAAATGAACTAGTAAACATTATCTTAGTATTAGAAGTTTCGGGAGGAAATTTATATGATTAATGAAAAAGTGGCTTTGATATTAGAAGATAAAATTAACGTTATTAAAAGTGATGAAACATCCATTTATTTAGTCGGCCCAATCAAATTACCCGTTAACTTAGAGGGCGAAACAATTATATTCCAGTGGTATTGCTGGTTACGATGTGAGAATATGGCGGGTCATTTTTGTGATGACGGTACTTATAATATAGAAAAGATCATTGAAACTTTAGCCTCTTCCAACTTAGCGGAACTGCAGCAATCCAGTGTGTTACTGTATGGAGATTTTCAAAGCTCCTCTGATGCCCTTATCCGGATGCATAGTATTTGTCATACTGGGGATATATTTGGCAGCAAACGCTGTGACTGTGGCTTTCAATTGAAGCAGGCTATGAAAATGATTGCAGCTCAAGGGTCCGGAGCTTTATTTTATTTAGCGAATCACGAAGGAAGAGGCATCGGATTATTTAGTAAAGCCATGGCTTATGTACTGCAAGAAAAGGGATTAGATACGGTGGAAGCGAATTTGGAGCTTGGATTTGTGGATGATGCACGTAACTATGATGACGCCATTCGAGTGTTAAAAAACCTGCGCTCTAATCCAGTCACCCTTATCACCAACAATCCGAGAAAATTAGAAGCTCTTCAAAACTCAGGTGCCAACGTTGCAGGCAGAGTTCCGTTATGGGGAGATATTTCCGAGTTTAATGAAAAATATTTAAAAACTAAAGTGGTCCGTTCCGGTCATTTAAAAGATAGTAAAAGTGAATGACTGTTTGATTTTTTTTATTTGAAATTGTTTATACCCCTGAAGTTGAAAAAGGGACATATTCAATACTGAGTTAATACAATCAGATTTTTGGATGAATTAAAAAAAGAGGGAAATCCCCCCTCTTTCAATTTCATATTATATGTTGACCTATCCCTATGTCCGCAAAGCAACAGGTTGATGGCCTTCCCTTCCTTATTTGCTTATGCTGCTCGTATCGTTTTGCAAAACACAATCATTCTTCCCGATGATATGGTTAATCAGCATAACAATTAAGGGTGTAACCATGATTACCAATCGATTCCAGACAGTTGTTGTAACTACTTCAAAGACCATTCCCAATACTGCACTTCGGCCACTGCTAAAACGCGGGAAATAAATCATCAAAACAACAATGACGGCTAGAGTGGTTCTTAATGCCCTCTCAAAGCAGACTGTACTTAGTATATCTAGAGCGAAAATCGCAAATGAAATGGGAATCCGTCCTAAAACAATTGTGGCAGTCCTGGCAAATCGCAATGAACTCAATAGATAAGCAGCCGGAGTTGAATGACAAAAAGAACTCTTAATGTTTTTCCTAACCCTTCTGAGTTAACCTTGAATTTTACCATTAATGATAACACTCTTGCCATTTGAAGATTGCTTCATCATCTTTCCATCCTTGATGTATACAGTGTAAGTATTATTGACTTTAGCTTCTGATCTTGCTAGGTCACCCATTCCTGCTATGATATTTTTGACAGCTTCCCTCTTCAGATTATTCAAAACTTGCTTTTTCCATTGTTCCCGTTTGTTTTTTTGTATATTTTCATCAACCATCAGGATCCCATCCTTCTTGTTTGATTTATGTCTTCCACGATAATAGTGTATTATTTTTTTATCATCTTGTTACCCATATGCTTTTCCTTATTGGAGGCTTTTATTTTTAACAGCACAGGTTACGGTAAAAATGAAAAAATATACAAGTAAAGGGACTATAAATAAAGTGGCTCACGCTAGTGATAACAAGAAATTACATAAAAACAGGATGCAACGGAAAGTTGCACCCTGTCTGAAAAAGGGGTTTACTTCATTTCGAATCAGCATAAATTCTCTGCGATAAACACCTCATCTACATTAGAGTAAATACGGGTATCTGACTAGAGTTTTCCATCCAAAGCAACCATCCCCTATATCTTAAAAGTTTTATCAACTTTCAAAGCATAAATGACAATGATTGAATGAGTTTTCTGCTTTTACGTGCAAGCGAACCATCTCCTTGCGCGAATCGATTTTTTAATGAAGCTACCTGTAGTTAAGTTAAACGTCTTTAACTAACACCTCATTTACTATATGATGTGAATCATACGTAATCAGTAGCCCCTTCTTCTTTATTTATTATCACCATCAGCGGTTAAAAAATAACTGGTTGTTTATGGATATCGAGAATGGTTTGAAACTTCGTGAATGAACCCATTAGTACTCTTTCAAACGATTTTCAGCAAACAAAAAAAGGTGTTTCATGGTAATAAGTGAAATTTTTGCAATCTCTACAACCTAACAAATTATTTGTTCACTAACGATTCTTTTTAGCACATTAATTAGTGGAATTAAGCTAAACTAAACAGATAATCTCTACCTAGGCTCAACTCTCGTCAGTGGAAATGGCAGGAAATGAGCAATAATTAAAAAGCCTTGCAGTCTTTACTTTATCTTTAATATAGAAAGGACAAAGCGAATAACCTCGCTTTGTCCTTTCCTCATAGCATTTGATTATTGTGCTTTCAAATCTGCACGATAATCGTCTATAATCGCTTGTATCTCTGGATCTGCCGGAACATTCGTAACGTCGTAGAGGAAACCATCCGATTTGACCAAAGTCATTTTGGCGTCAACGACTTCAAAGGTCAAATTCAGGCGGCCCAAATAATGTTCTTGTTCTCCGCCAGCTTGAGTAATTGGCACCATCACCTCTCCGTTGAATTCGTATTCGGGAGTTTTGATGACCTTGTGTGTATCTGCACCGATTATCGCTGAAACTCCGGGAACCAGAGCCAGCTTATGGTCTTCAGGATTTCCGGCATGCGAAAGGACAATGTTAACGTCAGACTTTTCACTCACTTCAGGAAGCAATGCATTCAACGCTTCAACCGGTTCGATGAAATCGAGGTCTGCAACATCATCCCAACCGCGAATTTCCGGCTTCATCGATGTAAGGCCGATCATGCCGACCTTAACGCCATTGAAAGCAAAACTCTTCCAAGGTTTTACATTCTGTATGTACTTTCCTGTTTCCCTGTCCATTACATTACCAGTAAGGATCGGGAAATTCACGTTGCGGTGGTAATCCTTTAACTGTTCATAACGGCTGTCCGGTGTGCCCTCTCCGGCAGGGTAAACGCGGAAGTCGTTGTTTCCTAGAGCCATCGCATCATAGTCCAAAGCTTTCAAAAGAGACGTCTCCAACTCTCCTTGACCCGCCTGAAACTCGCCGCGCAGGAAGACATCCCCCCCATCGACTAAAAGCACATTCTCCTCTTCATCGCGCACATTTTCAATGATGGTGGCATACTTCGCAATAGAATTATGATGAAGGGTTCCATCATCCAGCGTAACGATGTCATCCAGATGACCATGAAAGTCATTCGTCTGGAGAATGGTGAGTTTAAACTTCTCTCCCTCCTTGAGCTTTTCCTCCGCATCTGCGGTAACTGGCTTAGCGACAAAAGCGGCAGCCATCGCCAGCGAAAAGCAGCCCGTCAAAAATACCTTCCCCATTTTATTCATACTATTCCCTCCAAGCAATTACTCTATTAAATTGTAAAACAAGTTATTTAGTTCCCAGTTTTTTCGGATTTTTCAAGAACTACTAGTTTATTTTTTTCTTCAGAGTTAGTTTTTTCTTCTTTGTCATTGCTGATCAAGTCATTTGTTGCCTTTTTAAATTCTTTTAAAGTGTTTCCAAAAGCACTTCCAATTTCGGGTAATTTGGAAGGGCCAAAAATGATTAACGCAATGACTAGAATGAGAATTAGGCCAGGGATGCCGATACTAGATAACAAATGTCTCACCTCCTACCATGATGGTTTGAAAGAACCCCAAAAATGCGATCATCACTTATAAAATTGGCATACCATGACGCTCTAAAGCTGCTGCTTCTAATATAGACATGCCTTGTTCATCTGCAAATGCAGTAAGTTTATCCGAAACAACAGGAGCAAGACTAGCTGGCGGCAGAGCCTGGTTCATAGCTCGTCTGCGGGTAGAATTTCTGCGTGCAAATGGCCCCCAAATCGCAAAGGTGATACCTGGTGTTTGCATATTTACAAAGAAAGTATTTCCATCTGGAGAAAATGTAGGGCCTGCAAATTCTGAACCGTTCATCATATTTTCAGCGAAAGTATAAATATTTCCTTCAGGAGTTAATCCGACGATACGATCATTACCGCCACCATCTTCGGCGATCCAAAGATCTCCCCAAGGGGTGATTGTAATGTTATCCGGTGCTTCTAAATCATTTTTATCAGTAGACTCATAGAATAGTTCTAAGGTGTTTGTTGCTGGCGTGTAGCGGTAAACACGGCCAAGGCGTGCTGAACCTGCGCTTGTATCATCAAACCATAAAGTACCTTCAGAAAAATAAGCCCCTTCTAAGCGGCTAAACTGAATACAGCCTTTATCCTTAGCGTCTTGCTGTGCGATTTCAGGATTTAATTTTTTCCAAACAATCCCGAATTTTTGTCTAGTACTAAATTGACTTGCAGCTGCAGCCGGCAATTCATCAATCGCTGCTGCTTCAAGGATACCGCCCTTTTGCAGAGAACCTAGCTTTTGACTACGGTCATGTGGTGTAAAACGGTACAAGAAGCTTGGACTTGCGTCTTCAGTTAAGTACCAAATGCCTGTTGAAGGGTCAACATGCCCAGCTTCATGGGAGAAATAACCCATATCACGGATCGGTGTTCTTGACATTTCGTTTTCAGGATCAAGCGGATTCACTTCAAATACAAAGCCATGTCCCATATCACGAGTTTCCTCCATTGTTAACCAAGTGCCCCACGTCGTAGCTCCACCCGCACAGTTACGGATTGTACCTGAACTTGATACATACTGATCAATGATTTTGTTATTTTGTCCAACGATTAATGTGGTTGTGCCGCCGGCAGCACCAGCACTCCAAGGTTTTTTTCCGTTTACAGGGTAATCTGAATTTGTCCCATTTTCATGGTTTCTTACAAGAATGGTTGTACCCTTCTCTCCTTTATAGGCAGCCATTCCATCGTGAGCAGAAGGGACAAGGTCACCATTAGGCATGATATCACCAGTTCGTGAAAGCATTTTGTAATGAAATCCCCTTGGCAGATCAAGAACTCCATTTGGGTCTTTTACTAATGGACCATAGCCACCAAACCCACTTGTTGGATTGCTGGCTTCCGCTGCAAATCCTTTTGTAGCTCCCGCAAGAGAAAATACCCCAGTTGAACCAAGTGTTAATGCTAAAGTACTCATTCCGCCAACTTTTAAGAAATTACGTCTGTTTAAACCGCTATTGCTGGATTTCATCAACATTACCTCCAAAAAATCTTTTTGAGGGGAGCTGTATTCCTTATAGCAAACCCTACCCTCAAAATTAACAGACTTTTTTAAATGCTCTGTTAATCCCGTGTGATTTTATTCCTTCGCAAGGAAAATAAACCAAAAGTCACGGTTTATCGAAAAACAGTGGAGTTTATAACCATATTTACAACATGCAAGAGGTGGAAATTGATGGTTTGAGTCAAAAGTGGAGAAAAAACTAAGGATTTGTCATAAAAAGACCGATGCAGAATATTAAAGCTTATTAATAGTTTGTAAATATACAGATACTATATGACATACTTGTTAACCCGATTAATTCATATCTCCCTTACTGCATTTTTTTAGCTTGTTAAATCTAAGAATATAAAATATCCATCAGTCTCAAGCGTATGCTCATATTTACAAGCATGATATCTTTTTTATTCGTATAATAGAATAAAAGGGAATCAAAATGAGTCTAATTCACAAAAAGAGGGAGCAGATTTGTTCTGTGGAACCAAAAGGCGAAGAAATAAACAGTTTAGCATTAAAAGTCAAAGAGATCATTCAATCTTCAGGATGTCAAAACGGAGATGTAATCTTTCTGTGTATTGGTTCAGACCGATCAGTTGGAGATTCATTGGGACCTTTAGTCGGAACGATGCTTAAAGAACATACGGTGCCTTATCGTGTTTACGGTACCTTGGAAAATCCGGTTCATGCATTTAATTTAAAAGACACGTTGAAAGAAATTAATAAACAATTCAAAAAGCCTCTTATTTTTTGTGTGGATGCTTGTTTAGGGGAACAAAACCAGGTCGGTTATGTTTTCTTGAAGGATGGACCTCTTGTCCCAGGGAAAGCTTTAAAAAAAGTATTGCCTGAAGTGGGAGACTATCATATTATAGGAATGGTAAATTATATAGATCCGCTGCCAACGATGCAATTTTTAAATGATACTCGTCTATACACGGTTATGACTTTGGCGAATAAAATTGTAAAAATCATTACTTCCGGAATTAAATAAAAGAATGGGCTGTGCCAAAACTTATGATAAATTGGTTTTGGCACAGCCCAAATTGTTTAAGTTCGAGAATTTATTTGATATCGTTACACTTAAATAATAGCCCCTGTCAAGATAGCGGCAATGATAAGGACTAATGAACAAATTAGAGCCCATTTAAATGCATACCGCTGAAATTCCCCGATATCTGTCTTTACCATCCCTACTAGTAAAAGAGTCGAGGCCACGAGTGGACTTAAGAAATGTACAGGCTGGCCCAGTACGGAAGCTCTGGCAATTTCTAAAGGACTTACCCCATAAGCTTCTCCTGCTTCGGCAAGAATTGGCAAAACACCAAAATAGTAAGCATCATTGGATAAAACGAACGTAAATGGCATGCTGGTGAATGCAACGACCATCGGTAAAAAAGAGCCTAAAGAATCCGGAAGGATCGCCACTAAGGAATTGGCAATGGCGTCTACCATTTTCGTTCCAGAAAAGATCCCTGTGAAAATACCAGCCGCAAATACTAATGTGACAACGGTTATAGCGTTTCCAGCATGTGCCCCGATTCGCTCTTTTTGCTGTTCTATATTAGGGTAATTTATGATCGAAGCAAGAACAAACCCGATTAGAAATAACACCGGTACGGGTACTAAGCCCATTACAAGAACGACCATGACTGTGAGCGTCAACAAAAGATTGACCCATATTAATTTAGGGCGCTTTAAATCATCTTGGATGGCGGAAGCTACCGCTGCTTCAGCAAAAGCCCCTTTCATTTCAGGTGCGGACTTGATATAAACAACGCCAAGCCTTTTGCGCTCTTTTTTCCCAAGTACATAAGCGGTAAAAAGAATAGCTGCCATTCCTGAGAATAGTGTGGGGATAATCGGGACAAAGAATTCATTTGCATCCAGACCCAAAGATGCTATTGCCCTTGTAGCAGGACCTCCCCAAGGAGTCATACCGCTCATAATACTGACAGCCAGCATAGAAATAGTGGCAAGAATAAGCGGATTCATACCGAGTCGTAAATAAAGAGGCAGCATAGCGGAAATCGTAATCATATGAGTAGTGGTACCATCACCATCCAAGGCAACGGTCATTGCGATTACTGCTGTTCCTATCGCTATTTTAACCGGATCCCCTTTTACGATTTTTAACATAGTTTTAATAAGTGGATCAAATAATCCAGCGTCAATCAGAACTCCGAAAAACAGAATAGCGAACAATAGCAAAGCGGCTGAAGGTGCGACAACCTTTATTCCATCGAGCATCATATCTCCGATCTCTGGACCAAATCCGCCAATTAATGCAAAGATAATTGGAATGACTACAAGAGAATTAACAGGTGATAACCGTTTAGACATGATTAAATAAGTAAAGACAATGACCATTGAAATTCCAAGTAACGTTAGAATATGAATCCCCCCCAATATAGAAACCGCTTACAAATTAGATAAAGAGTTTGAATAATTAAAAAACAATGCATATTATATTTTTAGCTTCCCTGTTGCTTGTTTTCTATTTTTAGAATAGTTCATAACAGTAAATAAGTGAAATACATATTTTTTGTACTTTTACGAAAAAAAAACTTATAATCCATTTTATATTAAATGAACAAATCCAAAAAGCACAATGAAATTGTCAATAATTTCATTGTGCTTTTTCGTTAAAGATTGGAATTTTTATTCAAGAAATCAATAAAGTTTTTCACAGTAGAGAGTTTTAATGAATCTTGGTTATACATTAACCATGTATTTCTTAACACCGGCTTCCCATTTTTGTAGGATAACCCGTATGTATGCAAATTATCTGAAGGCTGCAGGCATATTTCCGGCAGAATAGAAACACCAAGATCATTTTTGACCATCTCTTTGCACGTTTCCTGCCGATCTGTTTCCATAGTTACAAATGGTGGCTCAGGGAATCTATCATGCCACCAGCCATTTATTAAGTTCTTTAAAGAACTGTCGGTCTTATAATTTATGAATGGAAGCTCTGGCAAATTATCCAAATCTACCTCTTTCTTAGAAATTAAACAAAGTCTTTCTTTATGCAGTAACGATTTGATTCCATACCATTCATAATTTCCACGCAGAATGCCTAATTGAACACTAGAGGAATCCAGAAGATGCATGATTTCGGTACTCCAGCCCGTATTCACATTAAATTGTACATGAGGATATTGTGTTGAAAACTTTTTCAGTATTTCTGGTAGTTTATATTGGGCAAAGTTGCTGGAAACGCCAAGCCTTAACGTTCCTCTTACCTCATTTTTCATATTCAGCATATAATCTTTCGTTTTTTGCAACTTTTTCACCATTTCTTCCGCATAGCCCGCTAAATGTATCCCTTCTGAAGTGAACTCAATGCCCCCTTTTATTTTGAAGAATAGGTTTGTGCTAAATTCTTTTTCTAAATTCTTAAGCCGGTACGTTAACGCCGGCTGCGATATATATAAACGCTCTGCGGCACGGCTAATGTTTTTTTCTTCATATAGTACCCTTATCGCAATCCAATCTTTTTCGTCCACTTAAGCATCTCCCGTCTTTGGATTATAAGTTTTTTTATCATTTTTATTAAAAAAATATGTATTTTACTTATGATTAAACTTATCATACTATATTTTCAAAGGGAACGGTAGTGCTATTAATTGGTTGAGAAAGGGTGGTTATACAATGAAAGTACCAGTAGTTGTAATGCGCGGCGGGACAAGTAAAGGTGTGTTCCTTAACTTTGAACATATGCCTTCGAATCCCTCAGACTGGGAAAGTTTCTTACTTGACGTGATGGGCAGTCCGGATCGGAGACAGATTGATGGTCTTGGAGGAGCGAATTCATTGACAAGTAAAGCAGCGATTATCAAAAAATCAGATTCACCAGAATTCGATGTGGAATATACATTTGCTCAGATAAGCATCGATAATCAAATGGTTGATTTTAAAGGAAATTGTGGAAATATTTCTTCTGCTGTAGGACCTTACGCCATTGAGCAAGGTTTAGTCCCTGTAAAAGAACCTGTTACAACGGTGAAAATCTTTAACGTGAATACACAAAAACTGATTATTGCAGAAGTAGAGGTTGAAAATGGACAAGTGAAATCAGAAGGCTGCTGCTCAATTCCTGGGGTACCAGGTAAAGGATCACCTATTTATCTTTCTTTTACTCATGCAGAAGGAGCAGTTACAGGAAAACTTTTTCCTACAGGAAACCCGATTGACATGATAAAAACCAAGGATCGGCTGATTCAAGTTTCAATTATAGATGTTGCCAATCCACTTGTTTTCGTAAGGGCACAGGATATTGGTTTAAGCGGAAGCGAATTGCCCTCTGATTATTCACAGGAAAAATTAAATGAACTAGAAGAAATCCGGTCGATTGCAGCTGAAATGTGTCAATTTTCCGATAAGAAATCAGCTACTGTGAAATCTCCTGCTGTGCCTAAAATGACCATAATTGCTCCTCCTATGGATTACGTCGATCTAAACGGAGCTAAAAGAAAAGCGTCAGAGATGGATCTGATGATCAGAATGATGTCGATGCAAAAGCCCCATCAAGCGCTTGCTATTACAGGGGCCATCTGTGCAACAGCAGGGGCTTACTTACAAGAAACGGTTTTATCTGAGATGGTGAACATTAAACACGAAATTTTCCGATTAGCCCATCCTGCGGGGATAATGGAAACAAAGGTTGATTTCTTGGCAGGACACATACGTGCTATTAAAGTGGTACGCACAGCAAGAATCATCTTGGAGGGATACGTGTATACGAAAAAAAATTACGAGCATTCCTATCAATTAGCTTGATTTGAATTGATCTACAGCAAAAAAATTTTCTATCTCCTGGAGGCTTGTCAAATGTGGGTCATCACTGTCTTTTTAAAAGGAAATATTAAAATATTTGAATTTGACACAGAAAAAGAAGCGAAAGAACTATACAAAAATATAAAAGGCACTAAAATTCTTTCCGAAATTGTTTACTTCAATGATCCTTGCTTTGTATAAATGAGTTTTCAATAGAGCCCAGACTTTAATGTACTTAACCTAATCAATGTCTTAAAAATGCAATAATAATCTATGAATGAGAATAAAAAATTTTCCTAGTAAAGCCAAAACTCTTATACAAATTAGGGTATAAATACTGAAACCAGATTTTTAGTGTTACTATGGTATTTAAGAAAAGCTCATTACTATCTATCATCTTGTTTAGAGAAAATACCAATACACAAATCCACTACCCTTCTTCATGCTGAACTTTAGCATCGGAGTGATAAACAGCAAAATATAACTGGTAAATTGATAAGTTAGAACTGATTTCATTCACGTTAATGCCCATCTGATCCATTCCTGCTGGTACTGAACTCGTTTAAAGCTAGTAGTTAAGAATCTTATTGTCTGCCATCAGGACGCTTAAAGCTATACAATCACTCATCTGAAAAAACTCCAATCGATAAACGGTTACTAAGTTTCTATATGATATGAGTTTTAGTCAAAGCATAAAGACTTTTAATCTGTTAAAATAACAAACAGCCAAGGACTTTTTTAAGTCTTGGCTATTTTTCATTCTTCTACTACACGTAACTCGATTATTTTTTGGACACACTCTTATCTAGTAAACCATTCAAGGAAAAGACTCAATGATTATGGATCGTTTCAACCTTTTCTTGAGAATAGCGTGCTGAGGATGATCCAGCTAATTTTCCAAAGACTGCTCCAGACATTAACCCGGATCCACCAGGATAGTTTTCATAAAAAATCCCCCCAATCATTTCACCAGCCGCAAAGAGACCTTTTATCGGTTGTTCTTCTTTGTCTAACACATGGCCCGTAGCATCTACATGCAAACCACCGAACGAGAAAGTGATTCCGCACGTTACAGGAAAAGCATAGAATGGACCTTGCTCAATTCGAAGTGCCCAGTTGGATTTAGGAGGAGTAATTCCTTTCGTTCCTTTGCCATCTTTCTCTGCGGGTCTATACTCGCCATCTTGTACCGCATTGTTATACTCTTCGATCGTTTTAAGAAATTGTGTTTGATTGACCGGCAGTAAACTAGCCAACTCTTCAAGCGTATCTGCTTTATAAATAGTCGCCTCTTCAAGGTCATATTCTTTACGCAGCATCGGGCGTACCTGCGCATCATAAATTTGATAGGCCACATGTCCAGGCTGTTTTAATACCTCACGGCCGTATTTGGCATAGGTGTAATTTCGCAAATCTGCTCCTTCATCAACAAACCGTTTCCCTTCATTATTAAGCATGACGCTGTACGGATAAGAATGCTTTTTAAAAATATCTCCCGGCTTCGTGAAGTCTCCTACTTTTGGGGCATTATAATCTGTTCCAATAGAATGACATCCAGACCACTGCCCAAATTTTTGAGCACCCACTGCCAAAGCCATGGAAATGCCGTCTCCTGTGTTGAACTCGGTTCCACGAACAATAGCCGCTTCCCATTCTTCACCAATATTTTCACTTCTCATTTTCTTATTGGCTTCAAAGCCTCCACAAGCCAAAATCACACCGGATGTCTGAACAGTTACCATTGTATGATCCTTCTCAACAACGATGCCAGTTATTGTGTTATGCTCTGAAACAAGCTCCACAGCACGTGAATCGTACCAAACGTCGATGCCGATTTCTTCAGTCCGCGCGAAGAGCTGTCTCATTAAGCCAACGCCTTTATCCTCCGTTTTGATAGGCAGTCCTCCCCAGAAATTGCGCTTGCCATCTTGTACGAAGGATTGATTTTCATAATTCAATTCAAATTTTATTCCCTGATCACGCATCCACGTAATTGTTTCATACGATCTAGAAACCAGCTGTTTGGCTAACTCTGGATTACTTTGTCCACCTGTTACTCGCATTAGATCATTGTAATAATCTGATTCCGTGTATTCAGGCATTACAAGTAACTCGGATTCTTCATCTGTTAATGCAGGTATTATATTTCTGATTGCGTCTAAATTATTGTATGCAACACGAATGGCCCCATCCGTAAAGAAAGAGTTCCCTCCACGCTTTTCCACTGGTCCCCGTTCTAATACAAGAACTCTAGCACCTCCCTCTTTTGCTGAGATTGCGGCACACAAAGCTGCGTTTCCTGCCCCTACTACAACTACATCATAATTTTGTGTATTTGACATTTTTACCCCTCCTGTTTAGTAGTGATAACTCTTATGTAAATAATAAGTGAAAATAAAGAATAAAAATAATATTGTTTTTTTATTCATTGCCATAGAAAAATTTTATGAAAGAACGTTGAAAACGTAAAATATAGTGAGTCTGTTGATTTACATAAAAAGATAGATTTCTTTTTTCAATAGTTGTATGATACTTTTAGAAATCAAATAAATTATCATTTTTTATAATTAACCATAAATATTTTTTATGGTTAAAGGAGAAAAATTTTATGGATGAAAAAGACTGGCTTATATTAATTACTCTTTACGAAGAAAGAAATATAACAAAGGCAGCACAACGACTATTTATTTCTCAGCCAGCTTTATCCTATCGTATAAAACAGCTGGAAAAAGAGTTCAAAACAAATTTAATCTCTAGAGGCAAAAGAGGGGTCGAGTTTACAGTTGAAGGGGAATACCTCGTTCAATATTCGAAAAATATGCGTAAGCAATTAGGAGCTGCAAAAGAACATATTTCGAATTTGGATAAAAAAGTAAAGGGAACTTTGCGATTGGGTGTATCTGGCTTGTTTGCCCGATATAAACTACCAGTATTATTAAAAGAATTTTTAACCCTATATCCAGAGGTTGAAATCAGTTTGAAAACTGGATGGAGTTCTCAAATTCATCAAATGCTTCAAAAGGAAGAAGCACATCTCGGGATAGTTAGAGGTCCTTACAAATGGCAGGAAAATAAAGTGTTATTTCAAGAAGAAAAGATTTGTATTGCCTCCAGTAAAAAAATTGAATTAAAAGAACTTCCTTTTCTTCCTAGAGTTAATTATCAGACAGACCAATCGTTAAGTAATACTATTGAAAACTGGTGGCAGGAAACATTTGCGTTACCACCTAAGATTTCAATGGAGGTAGATCGGATTGAAACATGTAAGGAACTGGTTCTTAATGGTTTAGGATATGCCATTTTACCAGAAATCTGTATTAAAAATGATGATCCACTGTATACTTTCCCCATTGTATTAAGCGATAATAGTTATTTGCTAAGAGAAACATGGGTTTTTTATCGGGATGTGACTATGGATTTGGCACAAGTAAAAGCATTTATTGATTTTCTTAATGATACTAAACAATGAAACAAGACAAGACGAAACGAAGTAAAACTATTACAAAGGAAGAGAATTATTATGAAAAAGTGGGATTTAAATAATGCAAGCAAGTCAATCCAATTTTCGGCTGCACTTCTAACTGCTTTTATTGGAGGCAGCCTTTTCTCTCTTATCAGGTTTCCAATCCCCTGGCTTCTTGGTCCAATGGCAGCCCTATTAATTGCATCACGCTTCAAAAATGTTAAATTAATTTGGCCCGTTTCGATGAGAAATACTGGGTTAATTATTGTCGGTTATTCAATAGGCATCTCCTTTACCAAGAGCTCACTGTCTGATATGATCAGTCACCTTCCCTCAATGTTGATCCTTACAACCTTAATTGTCCTTGTGTGTGCATGTTCTGCTTTTGTTATGTCAAAATATTCCGGCATTGACTTTCCTACCTCCTTAACGAGTAGTATTCCTGGAGGTTTATCACAAATCGTTGTGTTTGCAGAAGAAATGAAAGGTATTGATATTACGACAGTAACCTTTTTCCATGTTACAAGAGTGATAATGGTTGTTTTCTTAGTTCCCCTTTTAATTATCAGTCCCATTTTTGCAGCGAATAGTACCAATGGTTCCTCTAAAATAATGGATAACGTTATTCCAGAGTGGAGTGATTTATTTCCTCTTATCTTTCTGTTCGCCCTTATTTGTTTTCTCGGAGCAAGAATAGGTAAAATATTCAAATTACCAGCTCCTTATTTTTTAGGACCAGTAATCGTTTCTGCTGCAATAGGTCTTTTAGGTTTGCAGGGACCACCACTTCACCCTACGATTCTTGATATATCTCAATTTATGGTTGGCGGTTATATCGGGTTACTATTAAAACCGGAACAACTTGACAACAAAAGAAAAACCTTACTATTTGCTTTGATGAACGGTCTAATTTTGATTCTTGCCACAATGTTTTTTAGTTTTCTACTGACCCAGTATTATGATTTATCGACTATTACGGGTTTTTTAAGTTTAGCCCCTGGTGGAATGGATCAAATGGGAATCATTGCACAAGAAGTAAATGCTGATGTATCTACTGTTACCAGCTATCAACTATTTCGGATGGCTTTTATTTATGCCGCAGTGCCTCCATTACTAAAATTGGTATTAAAATTAAGTTTAAGAAAAAAAAACAAGAACAGTCATGTAAAACTAAATGTTAAATAAAAAAAGGAGGAAGCTTTGCTCAAGGACAAAGAAAAAGTCTTATCGATAAAGAAAAGATGGTTATCATACACAATATTTAGATGATGACCTTCTTTTTAACACTAAAAATAGCATTGAATTTTTAACAATTTCTTTATTGTATCAATGATCCCTTGGCTTTCTTTGCTCTCCTCCGCAATCTTTTTTTAAGAATAAATTATTTTGATACCAATACAAAAAAAATATGTATTTAACTTATTGTTCTCCCTGTATTACCTTTAATAAAGAAAAGCGCATAAGCACAGTGTAAAACTTATTAGTCTACCAGTTAATTTTTCTGAAGAGTCACAAAATGATTTCTTACATCCAGAAATCATTTGAAAGCGCATTCAAAATATGGGAGGGGATTTAATAATGTTTCTTACAATTTTAGGCATCTCCATGGTTACCGTTTTTACCTATTTAATTATGTCCAAACGTTTATCACCCATTGTTGCTTTAACTTTAGTTCCGATCGTTTTTGCAGTGGTTGGTGGTTTTGGAAGTAAAATTGGCACTATGATGATGGAAGGCATTAAGCTAGTCGCTCCTTCTGCAGCTCTATTATTATTCGCCATATTGTTTTTTGGTATTATGATAGACACGGGCTTATTTGACCCACTTATCAAAAAGCTATTAAAAGTCGTCAAGGGAGATCCTGTCAAAATTTCGATAGGTACCACAATACTTGCCTTACTCGTGGCCCTAGATGGAGATGGTACAACAACGTATATCATTACTGTTTCAGCTATGTATCCACTTTATAAACGAATCGGTATGAATCCATTGGTTTTAGCCACAGTAGCCATGCTAGCTTTAAGTGTTATGAGTGGTATGACCCCCTGGGGTGGACCTGCTACCCGAGCAATAGCAGTATTGGGACTTGATGCATCCGAATTTTTTGTTCCACTTATTCCTACCATGATCGGTGGTGCTCTTTGGGTTATTTTCGTCGCATTTATTTTAGGGAGAAAAGAACGTAAACGACTGGGTGTAATACACATTGAAGAGTTGAAAAATGAAATTGCTGCTACTGTAGAAAATGAAGCCACTGATTCATTTCCTCATATTGACATTAAACGCCCTCGTTTTTTGTGGGTAAACTTACTACTTGTGGCAGGCATTATGGTCATTCTTATTATGGGATTGGTACCCTCCCCTATTTTATTTTTGGTCGGTTTCGCTATTGCTTTAATGATTAACTACCCTAATCTGGAAATGCAAAAAAGACGTATTTTAGCACATTCTGGAAATGCTCTAATTGTTGTTCTACTAGTTTTTGCGGCTGGAGTATTTGCAGGAATCTTTTCCGGTACAAAAATGGTTGATGCTATTGCTAATGGACTGGTTGCGATAATACCTGCTTCATTCGGACCGTTTTTCCCTGTCATTGTTGGCATTACAAGTATGCCATTCACTTTCGTTTTATCGAATGATGCCTATTATTTTGGAGTTCTCCCCATTCTTGCAGAGGCAGCTTCTTCCTATGGTATTAGTCCGTTAGAAATTGCAAGGGCTTCTATATTGGGACAACCCGCTCATTTAATGAGTCCACTTGTTGCATCAACCATTCTATTAGTTGGCATGGTTGATAAAGACCTTGGAGAATATCAGAAATTCGCATACAAATGGGCCATCTTGACATCGTTAATCTTAACTGTATTAGCTATAATCAGTGGCGCTATTTCTTTTTTGTAAATTATAAAAGTTTTTGTAAACTTGTTTGCTAGTAAATATCCACAGGATCCTTTCCAAAAACAAAGACTAAGGATTTTTGATCCATTTCATAATGATGAGGAACTAACAACTCTTGAAAGAATAACTCGGTGGCTTATCAGCAGATACTTACATATTTCTCATTTGGCAACTCTAATACCGCATTTAAAAGACCATGAAGAAGATGAAATTAAACCCACTCTTAAATAAAATAGCCTAAATAGATATAGCATCTAATCATGTTTGGGGTTACTACCTATGGAGGTTTTAAATAATTTAATGGAGGAGCTTTGGGATCGTACGAATGACTACCCAAATATTGAGCATGAAAGCTACTCAATCAAGAATAACCAAAAGAATTAATTGGGAAGAAGCTGTTAGTATCATACAATCCTTCCTTTATTTTATTATTCATGCACTATAAATATTATATTGTTTTGTTATGAAACTGCCCTGAAAGTTGCATAAGGTTGAAGCTGCCTTAAAGACAAGACAGCTTCAACCTTATTGATTGCTCTCAGATGACAACAAGTTGTATTTGAACTATACCGTAAAAAAATTTTTCAAAAGCTAAAAGCAGTTGTGTTTCTTAGATGAAAACAACTGCTTTCATTGTAGTTTTTTTATTTTCCCATATGGAAACCTTACTTAATAAATCCATTAAGAAATTGATATAACTCTTCTAATTCACTTTCTTTTGCCACAATACAGTTAGGGTATTGTTTTATCTCTGCTACGCTGGATAATTTAAAATCATTGGGAGTCGGGAGTCCAGAAGCACAAATCATTAAAAAGTCAGCAAAGTGAATTAACCCAGTCACTGATGACGTTTTTATGGTCATTTGCCCCATTGCTCGCCCTGCGAACAAACCCTTCATTGCACTTTTTCCACTTGTTCTTTCTATTACTATTCTACTTTCGTCTATTATTACTTTTGTTCCTGATTTTAAATCAAAAATCTTCATCTTCTTAAACTCCTACTTTTCCTTTAATATTACAACATCCTTAACTAACCTGCCCAGTTTTTTGAATAAGAAAAAGGATGCCGCAACAACCCTAGTTAAAGTGTTATTATAAGAATTGATCAACAAGTTCTTTTTGGCAATTCACTCAAAAAAAGAATGAATGGTTTTTGTCCCTAAATAGAAATATAATTTAGTAGATATATGATAAGTAAGTAAGAAAAGGTGGAGTTTTATTGGATATTTTATGGTGGGGGTTAACGATCGTCTTATTTGCTTTAAGTTTTGTAGGAATTATTTATCCTATTATTCCTTCGGTTGTTGCTATTTGGGGAGGATTTGCAGTTTATCAATTCCTCATCAATTCTGATGGGTTATCGTTATGGTTCTGGATCAGTATGGTTGTGTTGAGCGGTGTATTAATCGCGGCCGATATTATCGCAAATAGTTATTTTGTTAAAAAGTATGGGGGGTCAAAAACATCCGAGACAATAGCCGCTATTGCCACGATTGTTGGTTCATTTGTCTTCCCTCCTTTTGGAATAATTCTCGTACCATTTTTAGCGGTCCTCGTTTCGGAATTAATCATTCAAAAAGATATAATGAAGGCTACTAAAGTTGGGTTTGCAACTATCATCGGTTTTTTAGGCGGCAGTTTAGCCAAAGTAGTAATTCAATTATTGATGATTGTTTGGTTTATTTTAGCGGTAATTTTTTAATTATTTGTCAACGGCTACAATATGAAAAAGCTGACTTTCTACAGTCAGCTTTTTCTATTAACAGAAGTCCCATTGACTTATCTGGTACAAGTTAATAAGAAAAAAAGTGATGGAGGAAAAGGAATTAGTGAACAATTCTTTAGCGATAGAATTCTTTTTAGAATACTAATATTATTTTCACACCTGCTTCCTTTCGGGTCAAAACTCAAGACATGATCCCCACCCAAGTTTTCACAGCCGTCGCTAATATCAATAAAGCCAGTATGACTTGCAGCACTTTTACATTCATTTTTTTACCAGCCATCGCCCCAAGCGGAGATGCCATTAAACTAGCAACTACCATGATCAATGCCGGATAGAAGTCAACTTGACCCGTTGAGATTTTCCCTGCTGTTGCACCAATGGATGAAATGAAAGTGATTGCTAATGATGATGCAATCGTTACCCTGGTTGGAATTCTTAAAACGATAAGCATGATCGGAACTAATAGAAAGCCCCCTCCGGCACCGACTATCCCGGCACCTAAACCAACGATTAAGGCAAGGATGGCCGCAAGCCATTTGTTGAAGGTTACTTGATCCAAAGGGATATCATCTATCCCTTTCTTAGGAATGAACATCATGACAGCAGCTATCAACGCCAAAATGCCATAGACGATATTCACACCGTTTTCCGACATCGATTGTGATCCGAAACTTCCAACCACGCTTCCGATTAACACACTGATCCCCATATAAAGAATCAGCGTTTTATTTAAATGTCCGCTCTTACGATAGCTCCATATACCTCCGATGGAAGCAAATAAGACTTGTACAGCACTTATACCTGTCACTTCATGGGCACTAAATGCCGCTAAACCGAAGATTGGGGGAATAAACAGCAGCATTGGATAATTTATTATCGAACCGCCGATGCCGAGCATTCCTGAAACGTATGAACCTATAAAACCAATCAAAAAGATGGTCATGATAAAGGTGATATCCATTGTAAGTGCCTCCCTTAAAAGAAGGGAACCCTAATGGTTCCCTTCTCTTTATCAACCTTTTCTAATCCAAAATTTCAGAATATCATTTTCTTCTGCCGTTTCCACCAGTTCATGGCCACCGGATTTAGACCAAGCGGCTAAGTCGGCTTTAGCTCCTTTATCGGTTACATGTATTTCCAGCACTTGCCCGGTTTGCAAATCATTCATCGCTTTTCTCGTTTTAACGATCGGCATAGGACAAGCTAGTCCCTTAGCATCTAACACTTTATCTGAATTCATATTTCATTCCTCCTATTTTCTTCGCTTCTATTTTTATCGGTATTAACGAACCGCACAGCGATTTGGCCCGATTTCCATTTCACGCTGTTTTTCATCATCAGGCTCGATTTTCCCCATATTGGTTTCACGAATTTCTTGATAAGCGTTTGGTTGAGGCGGTAAATTACCTGTTACCAGCTCTCTAAATTCCGCTTCATCCGCAATGTTCAATCCGTGATTTTCAGCAAACAGCGCATCCAACTTTTTAGCGACACTTCCATCTTCATTCAATTCATCAATGATCATGAAATGTGATGGCAATACGATTAACTCGTCTGATAATTCTCTATAACGTGTATACAGTGTTTCTCTCAAGTCGCCGACCCAATCCTCAGCCAGCCCTGCTAGGTCCGGTCTGCCAATCGAATCAATGAATAGTATATCCCCGCTTAGCAAGTATTTTTGATCGACCACAAATGAAGTGGATCCAATGGTATGGCCCGGGGAGTATAATGCTTGGATATCAATTGCTGTATGACCGATCGTTATGACCTTACCGTTTTCTAATGGCTGATATTCATAAGTCACTTCAGCCGCATCTTTTGGCGGCAGCCAGTAAGTTGCATTTGTTACTTCCGCTATTCGTCTTCCACCTGAAATATGATCGGCATGTAAGTGCGTATCCAGAACATGTGTAATTTTCACCCCGATATCATCGGCGAAATCAAGGTAGGCATCAATCATTCTAGTAGAATCAATAACCGCTGCTTCACCATTGGACACGACCATGTAAGATAAACAGCCTTTACCAAGTCGAACAAATTGGTGAATTACGCCCCCGTTGGTCAATTCACCGATTTTCACTGGTTCCAAATGTTCACTCCATGCTTTCATGCCGCCCTTTAAATAAGAAACATCCAATCCAGCTTCAGATAACATTTCAGCTACCATAACGGAAGAGCCTTCCTTTGCACAAACTACCAGTATTTCTTTATTGTCTGGGATTTGATCGAGAATTTCTTCCACGCCTTCTAGTAGATCAAAATAAGGGATATTAATGATTTCAAAATTTTCCCCTTCAATTTTCCAATCATTGTAGTCACTTTCATTTCGAACATCCAAAATAAATAAGTCGGTTTTATTGATTACTTTCTTTGAAACCTCAGCGGCTGTCATTTGCTTATACGCCATTCTATATACCCCCTACAGTATTTGTGATTTCAAAATTTTTTCCTTCATTAAAAGATTAATGTAACATCTGCATTTTTGGCAAACTCCAAAATTGTGACCGTTCCACCTACTTCAATACCGTTAACGAAAGCTTCTTTTTCGATGCCCAAAACGTCCTTGGTCATTTGACACCCTAAAAACTTGACGTCCATTTCCTGTGCCATGAAAACTAATTCTGGTATGGAAGGAACATTGGCCTTTCTAAAGCCTTCGATAGTAAAGAAAATCGCCACTTCTTGATCTGTTGCTGCTGCCGTTGTGATGTTAAACACTTTATACTTTTTTATTCATTCAAAGATTTTTGTGAAGGCCCGTTCCATTGGCTCATGCCTGGTACAACATTGAATACCTGTTCAAAACCGGCCGCCATCAGTTTTTGTGCAGCAAGATCACTTCGGCTGCCAGAACGGCAAATCACGAAAATCTCTGACTCTTTATCAAGTTCATCCATACGTTGTTCCAATTCACCCATTGGAAGGGATTTAGCTTCTGGAATATGATAAAAAGCATACTCTGCCGCTTCTCGTACATCCAGGATAATCATATTCCTGTTTTTTTGCATAAGTTGATGAAGTTCTTCATTTGTAATAATTTTTTCATGCTTCTTCACTGCTGTTTCTTCTCCGCTTGCTTTCCGAAGATAATGTTTTAGTGTGGTTCCTTCTTCAACCGTACCCAAGTATTGGTGACCTGAACTTTCCGCCCAAGCTTTCATATCGGCGGTTGACCCTTTATCAGTTGCTTGAACCTCGAGTACTTCCCCCGCTTCCAAGCCATTCATGGCTTTTTTCGTTTTTACGATTGGCATTGGACAGGCTAAACCTTTAGCATCTAAAACGGAATTTGTTTTAATCATTTTACTTCCTCCTCTTGTATCTTTTATAGGGATGGGGGTATAACTGGATATAAAATTATTCTGTGGGACCTTCCCATTCATTCATACCACCCATCATGTTCAACACCTTATATCCATGATTCTCAAGTAACTGGGCTGCCCTTGAACTTCTGCCCCCTGAACGGCAGACGATGATATATTCTTTTGATTTATCCAAATCCTGCATTCTAAATTCCACCAGACCCAACGGGATGTTCAAAGCATTTGGTATTTTCCCTGCCTTTACTTCATCCACCTCCCGCACATCAATAATATGAACTGGCGAGTTTTCCTTCAATAATGCACTCACTTCATTCGGTAAGATTTCTTTCATTTTTTATAGACCTCCTTTTATTCGCTCCAAGAACTCATGCCGCCTTTTACGTTGGTGACTTCATTAAACCCGAGTTTCTTCAAGACTTTACTCGCATTACTGCTCCTCATCCCGCTTTGGCAGATTACAACCACTTCTTTATCTTTTGAAAGTTCATGTGCCCTTTTGCCAAGTTCGTTTAGAGGTATATTTTTAAAGACCTTAATGTGATTGCCCCTATATTCATTAGGAGTACGGACATCAATGAATTGCTTATTTCCTTTATTATTCAACAAAGCTTTTAACTCCGTCGCATTTATATTTTTTATCCCCTTTGCCGGGACAAAGCGCTTATATAAAAACCAAACGATGAAACCTAATATGATGAGATTAAATATAGTTCCCAATTGGACTCACTCCAGTAACCAAATTTATATAAATAAGTTTACATTTCCATCCTCTGCTTCAGCTAAATAAGCGGCAACACCTGCATACTCAATTCCATCCAATAATTCCTCTTTCTGCAAGCCCAATAAATCCATTGTCATCGTACAGGCAATAAGTTTGATATCCTGTTCTTGGGCCAACTCAATTAAATTTGGGAGTGACATGGCGTTATGCTTTTTCATCACATGTTTGATCATTTTAGGCCCCATCCCAGCAAAGTTCATGTTTGATAGACCCATTTTATCAGAACCACGCGGCATCATTTTTGCAAACATTTTTTCAAGAAAACCTTTTTTTAATGAGTTCGGCTCATCCTTCCTTAAAGCATTCAATCCCCAGAATGTATGGAAGATGGTCACTTCATGATCGTAAGCCGCAGCCCCATTTGCAATGATATAAGCAGCCATAGCCTTATCATAATCACCACTAAATAATATGATCGTCGTTCTTTTCTTTTCAGTCATTATGTTTTCCCCCTGATTTATTTTTATTTCTCCAAAATACCCTACGGGGTATATATTATTCTAAAAAATATAGTTCGTCAACCCACTTCGCTAAAAAAGAATGGAATGGGTTATTCTTTATTTAATTGGTCCATGATTAATTGAAGTCAATCCTTCATTCACTTCGAATATTTTTCCATTAACCTTCTCTATACCAAAACCATTTAACCGAGCTGTGTGCATTTTCAAGTACTTACATGCGGATTCCTTCGTTTTAAACAGGTAAATGCCACCTGTTTCATTTGCCTCACTGTCTTCGGTCCAAATCTTCCAGATCAAGCCTTCTTCATCATTAATACCTTTTGCTAAATCAGTAAATTCATTGACCATTTCGTGGCCAAATGGCCCCTCCATTTTAAAATCCACTTGTAAAATTTAAGACATGAAAAACACTCCTTATTCTACAGTTCAGGTCAAATTCGTTTACCTGCTTTTAATCAGTAAATTAACCGCTTCCTTGACTAAATGATCAGTGCCTTCGCCTTTCTCGACGTTTTCCCGAACGCATTGCTCAAGATTGGCACTTACGATAACACCCATGGTCCTATCGATGGCATTACGTGCAGCCGACAACTGAGTGACGATTTCCCTGCAATCTTTTCCCTGCTCCATCATTCCAAGAACACCCTTGATTTGTCCTTCAATCCGCTTCAAACGATGAATGCTGCTTTTATTATACTCCATAGTCCGCCTCCCATCTATTTACAAATAGTCATAATGAATATTCATAACCCTCATTATCAACAACATTATCGTTCATAAGATTATAAGCCCATTGCCAAATAAATCGCCTTTTACTCGTGAGTTTGAGCATTTTACTCGCGAGTTTGCACGTTTTACTCGTGAATTTGAGTGTTTTACTCGTGAGTTTGTGTTTTCTTAACTTGTGAGTTTATAGTATACCTATGGGGGTATATTGTCAAGCCGTTTTATTCACACTTTCATTTAAAAACAAACGCCACCAAATACCCAAAACAAAACACAAAATGATTTTTTTAAAAACACAAGTTTACAAATACATTCAACTAGTGAAAGCCAAATATAAAAACGTACACATTATTGTTCGAAGTCATCTCTTGAAAATGGCTTTGCTTCAGTTTCCAGATAAATAAATATTGCTGAAATCCGGGCCGGATTTTTAGCGCATCAGTAGTATGGCGTGATGCTTCTGATTTCGGTCAAATATTATTATATAGATTAGAACCGGCTTTCATATTCCCCCCTACTAGTTATGACAATTGTAGAGTTGTAAATGTTCGAAATGGTTTTAATACAGGCATGTACATAATTTCTCATAGGCAAAGCCAACATATAGGAAAGAAATTGTAATGATCCAAGGAGGGAATAAATTGAAGGCATCTGATTTGTTTGTAAGATGTTTAGAGAATGAAGGGGTTCAGTATATTTTTGGGATACCTGGTGAAGAAAATACGGATCTTATTGATTCTCTAATAAACTCTGATATTGAATTTATCTTGGTTCATCATGAACAAGCTGCAGCATTTATGGCAGATATATATGGCCGGCTAACTGGTAAGCCTGGCGTCTGCTTGGGCACATTGGGACCGGGTGCAACTAATTTATTGACTGGAATAGGAAATGCTTATCTGGATTATTCCCCTGTTGTCGCGATTACAGGGCAGGCGGGCCTTGATCGCATTCATAAGGAGTCGCATCAATATGTGGACATTATTGGCGTTTTTGAGGAAGTAACGAAATGGAATCAACAAATTAAGGTACCAAATACTATTCCGGAAATTATCCGTAAATCATTTAAGACAGCTGTCATTGAAAAGCCGGGAGCGGTACATATCGAGCTCCCTGAAGATGTGGCGATGATGGATACAGAAGGTGAACCACTAAGGGTTACTCCAATCCCAAGATCTCGCCCTGCCGAGGAAGAAATCAAAAAAGCCGTAGAATTAATCAATCGCGCTAAAAAGCCGATTATTCTAGCTGGTAATGGCGTAGTTCGCGATGAAGCTGCTGAGGTATTGCGGAAGTTTGCAGAAGAGAAGCAAATTCCCGTTGTAAATTCGTTCATGGCCAAAGGAGTTTTACCTTCTGACCATCCATTGACCCTTTTTACAGTAGGGATGCAAGCAAGGGATTATGTTCTATGCGGGTTTGATTTGGCTGATCTCATTATCACCGTCGGCTATGATTTCGTCGAGTACTTGCCAAAATATTGGAATGATGAGGCAAAGAATCCGATTATTCATATTGATGCTCGACCGGCTGAGATTGATGCTTATTACCCGGTTCAAGCCGAATTGGTCGGTAATGTCACAGAGGCGCTAGAAGCCTTGACTACTGGTGTAGAAGAAAAAGAACTTTGGCCAGAAGTTAAAAGGTTAAGGTCTCAGATTGTTGAAAAGCTTCATTCTTCGGATGAAGTATCAGGAAGCCCTATCATCCCTCAGCGAATTATTGCCGATATAAAAAAGGCGGAAAAAGGGAATGCCATTGTCATTTCGGATGTGGGCGCCCATAAGTTGTGGATTGCCAGGATGTATCAGCCGGAAAAGCCTAATCACACGATCATTTCTAATGGCTTTGCATCAATGGGCATTGCGGTTCCCGGTGCCATTGCGGCCAAATTGGCAAAACCTGATAAACCTGTCATTGCGGTTACAGGGGATGGTGGATTTCTGATGAATGGGGTTGAATTGGCAACTGCCAAACGTCTGGGTCTTGCCTTCGTTATCGTCATTTTCCACGATTCAAAATTTGGCCTTATCGAGTGGAAGCAATTGAATAAATTTGATCGAACGAATGCAATTGAATTTACAGACCCAGACTTTTTAGGATTCGCAAAAAGTTTTGGGGTTAAAGGAGTGAAAGTGACCCACTCCGATGAATTGCTTCATGCATTAGAAGAAGCGATTTCGAGTCAGGAAATTGTCTTGATTGATGTGGATGTGGATTATTCGGAAAATGTAAAGCTATCGAAAACACTAGGTGATTATATTTGTAAACTATAAAGAGCATGTATTATTGGAGGAATGTCAAATGAAGAAAAAGTGGCAATTGTGGATCGGTGGCAAATGGCGGGAGGCTAAATCGTATGAGCCTTTATTCAATCCCCATACAAATGAAGAAATTGCACAAATCGGACAGGCTGAACCAGCGGATGCCATTGAAGCGATTGTTGAGGCAAATGCCGCTTTTCAGAAATACCGATCCTACCCGGCTCATGCACGAGCAGAAATTTTATTTAAAGCTGCAGCAATCATGGAAGAACGCAGTGAAGAACTTGCGAAAATCATTTCTCTAGAGGCGGCGAAAACGATTCGAAATGCTCGTGAAGAAATGAATCGTACGGTTCAGACCTATCGTTTTGCTGCAGAAGCGTCCAAGAACAATTATGGAGAACAAATCCCGATGGATGCGGCAGTGGGCGGGGTAAACCGCTTTGGCTTCACGGTTCGCACCCCGATTGGCGTCGTTACTGCGATTACCCCATTTAACTTTCCCTTTAATCTGGTGGCACATAAAGTTGGGCCAGCTATTGCAGCTGGAAATTCGATTGTGTTAAAACCTGCCGAACAAACCCCGTTGAGTTCACTGGTTCTTGCCGATATTTTTAAAGAAGCAGGGTTGCCAGACGGAGTATTGAACATCATACCGGGCAAAGGGGATGTTTTGAGTGAAGCATTGACCACCCATCCACATGTAAAAAAAGTGACTTTCACAGGCAGTGTAGAGGTCGGACACCTTATTCAGCAGCAGGCAGGCTTCCGTAAGCTCACCCTTGAACTCGGATCTAATTCGCCGTTCATCATTGATGAAGGAGTCGACATCGATAAAATCATTCAAAGAAGTGTAATGGGTTCATTTACGAATAATGGACAGGTATGTATCTCGATTCAACGAATTTATGTCCACCAATCACTATACCAACAATTTTTAGATCGATTCGTCAGTGCAACAAAACAGCTTGTCATCGGCTCACCCCTGGAGGAAGATACAAATATTACTGCGGTTATTTCAAAAAAATCATTGGAGCGGTTACAAAGTTGGATTGACGAGGCAGTACAGGAAGGAGCAAAAATTGAGTGCGGCGGTACAGTGGAAGGCAATGTACTATTGCCTACCGTCTTAACCAATGTAAATCGTGACTCTAAGGTATTTCGTTTCGAAGTATTTGGTCCAATTGTCTGCATTTTCCCATTCGATACGCTGGATGATGCCATCAACGATGCAAATGATTCACGTTACGGATTGAACTCAGGAGTGATGACTCCGAGTATAGAACGAGCTTTTTATGCAGCGGAGCGCTTGGAAACAGGTGGAGTTGTAATCAATGATATCCCAACTTACCGGATTGATAATATGCCTTATGGTGGCTGGAAGGACAGCGGAGTTGGCCGAGAAGGCGTCAAATATGCGATGAATGAAATGATGGAGCAGAAGTTTATCAGCTTTAAAATAAGCGACAATTGAGGAATATTAACGCGTAGTAAATGAGACGGCGATATCTTAAGGATTTCGTCTTCTTGTTTTGTCGTAAAATACTGTTTTTATTGTAGTCTTTGTTCTTAATGGGCGCAATCAGCAATTATTATTCTGAAGTTCTGCACGATCTCGGTCTCAATATGTACTATCGATAAAGATTGGAGCACCTGATTTCAATTTATCCTTTATGGTTCGAGTAGTATCTGCTTCTCTCATTTATCAACAATGAAATGAAGAACCAATATACAACTTGCCGCGTCGAACTTCAAATCCGAAAGTGGTAAGTTTTAAATTATTCCTTGAATGAGTTAGAAGTATTTATATAAACAAGTTATAAACTCTAAAAAATAGGACTCAACGAATGCTGATTCTGAATATATCTTACAAAAACGCTCAGAGTAATTTGTGTACTCTAAGCGTTCTATTTAAGCCCTGGTAGCTGAATACATTGAACTAATTATTAATGATTTAAAGATACGGTTTCTTTAAGCTGCCACCCAAAATAACTATACTTTATATGCACCTCGTGTATTGGCTCAGTATGAACGATACTCATTCCATAAATCTTGTCCTTTTTAGTTGCAGTACCGCTATCCATCTTTTCATACTGTGTTTTTGGGGATGTATTAGTCTCTATAATTACATCCTCTATATTATTTAATCCATATTCTCTTGCTTCTTTATTGAAATTATCTGTTATAACAAAACCTTTTAAGGGATTGCTAACCTGTACTTTTTGATACAAGGGCATTTCATTATTATTTACCAGCACCCTTTTAATCCGGATTTTACTAAAACCTTCATTTCCTATTCCGATCACAACTGCTTTATTCCCACTAGCCGTAGCAACTGTACCACAAACCAAGGGTGGATTTAACTTAGTAAAAATGATAATTCCGATAAATACAATCACTAAAATAAAAAACAATTTCTTCTTCATCATAAAATCCCCTGCCAACGCATTTATGAAATGCCCCTTTATTGAATAACATTTTCTTGTACATATTTTACCATAAAATACTAATTGTCGGGTGTAGTCTACTTAGCAACAATCTTTTAGAAAATAGCCTTTCCATTAATATCCATACCAGAACTTATCAATTTTTCTATTTTTTCTACTTGACCACCATAAATAGCCCATATCATTTCGTTTCTTTCTTTCTTTTTTACTTTTTTTCTTAATCGTTTATTCATTACGCGACCTCCTGTTCAACTCACCAGGCATTAGTAGGTATGGACGGAGATTCAAAGGCACCCAGTCCTATGCGATATGTAATAAGTGACGATATATTGGCGCCAATCATCATGCCGAATAAGGAATAAATGCTATCTTCTGATGATTTATTCTCCCAGTGACCATCCACTTCATGAACCTCATACTCCGCCACTCTTTGCAGGTGATCCGTCCATTTGATACCCAAACGGCTATAGATTTCCTTAATTTCTGCAATATAACTTTATTGAGATTCATATTCTTTACTTAATCGGCCTAGTGATGGTTGTACTATGTCCCTTTGCTGTTGAGAGGAAATGGCCGCACCATCCAATAATATCAAGGCCTGTACCGAGGTTAATTTGCTGGCTACAACGCTTGAGATGAAAGCTACCATTGAATACCCGATCAAAATCGGATTTTTAATCTTTAACTCTTGAATTAACTCAATTACATCTTCTGCATGTTTAAAAAGAGAAGTCTGCATATCTGCCCTCGAACTATTTCCCCTCCCTCTTAAGTCAATCGAGATGACTCTGTACTCGCCTTTTAACATTTCTGCATAATAATGCATTTGCTTATGATTACCCGTTAAACCATGTATGGCGATGATTGGCCCTTTCCTTCCAGGATAATCTGCAATTTGAATTCTTCGGTTCCCCAATTCCTTTACATACATTTCCATAGTGACACCCCTCCATTTCCATGATTATTAACATAAACCAACCAGCATATTTAATAAAAAAAGCTATCTTAACTTCACCATCAAGGCAACTTGATCGAGAAATAAAGATAGCCAGTCCGTTCATTAATTTTCATAAAAAAAGGTCTTTTTTTAATGGTTAATGAATAGGCAAGTTATAAATACATGTAATGATTCCATTTTAAATGAACTTCTATTTATTTCAATCATAATTTGAAAATTTAGATTTCTCATAACTAAAAGTGGTACCTGGGAATTTTATTGAAGGAGATCCTCTATGGTCTCACTCCAACGTTCAACAACTTCTTTAGGGTTTTTCAAGTCGATTTTAATACCAGAGGTTATTTCAGCATACTTAGCCATATCCTCCCGTGCCTCTACTATTTGGGCGTGGAATCTTTCTCTTTTGTATTGGACATTTGGCAGCTCTTTTAATCTCTCTAATGAAAGGCGAATATATTGTGCTTTACCTTTCCAAAACAAAACCAGTGTAGCTTTATGGGTACGAATGACATTGGCTGTAGTCGAAGTATCCGGCCATAGGCCGATCCTTAATTCGTTCCTGCTTACCGCTACGATCTCACCCACGCTAATCATTGCAGTATGTGGCCATCCTTCTTCACTTACCGTCAACAGCATCATGGCTTCATGCTGCTTGTCGACAAGTTCTTTACCATTTAACAAGTCGAATATCTCTTTTGGCATTTTCATCCCATTCATTTTTTCACCTTTTCCCTAGTAATCTGTTATATTTTGGTGTGATATTTCATTCCGTCCCACCGTTGCGCACCGTGAGTATCGATTTCAAATTGATCTAACGCCTGATAAGCAAGATGATCAATGATATCATTAACATTCTCAGGATGATTATAGAAGGCTGGCATCGGAGGGAATATAATGGTCCCCATTTTGGAAAGCGCCGTCATATTCTCCAAATGAATCGTATTCAGAGGGTTTCTCTTGTCATTAGTAATAATTTTTTTCTTTCTTTCAACATGACGTCAGCAGATCGCGTTAATAAATTATCTGCTAGTCCCATGCGAATGGAAGCTAGTGTTTTCATACTGCAAGATGCTACGATCATGCCATCAACCCGGTATGATCCACTTGATATTCTTGCTGCTTGATCTTTGTAAGAATAGAAATGATTAGCTAATCCCTCCACGTCTTTAACTGAATATGATGTTTCATGTTGAATGGTGGCATGTGCCCACGGGGACATGATTAAATGGGTCTCCACTTCACTGCTTTTAAGCATCTGAAGAATCCTAATTCCGAAAATGGCCCCAGTGTCTGAATCGGAGGCATAGCACATGCCTATGGTGATATACGGACCTGCATCTTCCTCTGTATTCGTGGGTGCAGGTATTAATTTTCTGATATCGAAATCGGGATCTTCTGCAAAGTGAACCACTTCTTGAGATTTCGCTTTATCATTCGAAATGGTGATTGGTCAATTGGATTTTTTACAGCTTCATTTAAAAGGAACCCGAGCTCGTAGTACCCTATCCGTTTCTAGCAACATTCTCACTTAAATGATAGGTTTGACTGTGTATAGTATACTTATTGACTTTTTCCATGCTTGGTTCATAGCCGATTCCAGGCAATTCTGGAACACGGATCATTCCGTTTTCCACAGTAACTTCAGCGTCAGTTATATCTTCTGCCCAATAGAGGGAGGAAGCTGCGGTATCGCCGGGAAGAGTGAAGTTCGGCAGTGAAGTGATGGCGATATTATGAGCTCTTCCAATGCCTGATTCCAGCATACCCCCACACCATAGCGGAATGCCATGTTCAAGACATAAATCATGGATTTTCCTGGATTCAGTCAAACCTCCGACACGGCCAATTTTGATATTAATAATTTTACAGCTGCCCAATTTAATAGCTTTCCTTGCATCCTCTAATGAGTGAATGCTTTCGTCCAGGCAAATAGGTGTTTTTAACCTTGACTGTAAATCTGCATGGTCAATGATATCATTATAGGCAAGCGGCTGCTCAATCATCATTAAGTTAAAATCATCCAAGGCGGATAACCGGTCTATATCTTTTAAGGTATAAGCTGAATTTGCATCGGCCATGAGCGGGATTTCAGGATATACTTTTCGTACCTTGTCTATTAATTCAACATCCCAGCCCGGTTTGATTTTTAGTTTAAAGCGTTTATAGCCTTCACCGAGACGGGCTTCAATTATATCCAGGGTCGAATCGATTGAATCCTTTATTCCGATGCTTACCCCCACTTCAATTTTCTTTTTTGTTCCACCTAACACATTTGAAAGAGAAGTACCTTGCTTTTTAGCATACAAATCCCAAACAGCACCCTCTAAAGCGGCTTTTGCCATATAATTTCCGCGAATATGGGTAAAAAATTTTCCGGAAATTTCATCAGGATGCTTGATTTCATTTTTTAGGATTATTGGAATTAAGTAGTCTTCCAATATATGCCAATTTGTTTTTAAGGTCTCTTCATTATACAGAGGGTCGAGCATCGCAACCGATTCAGCCCAGCCGGAAATGCCATCATCGCTTATGGCTTCCACAAGAATAAAATCCCTATCGTATTCCGTCCCAAAGCTAGTTGTAAAAGGTTCAAGCAAGTCTAGCTTAAGATGCCTTAAAATAACTTGTTTAATTTTCACTAGTAGATTCTCCTTTTGGGGATAAACTATTTACCCCAGTCTTTTTCAATAGCTGACACCCGCTTATTGTTAATTCATATTTAAATATAAACTTGCTTATTTCCTTGATAGCACATAAAAATGAACGGGAATTTCCGTCATGGTATTCTTAATAAAATCTGTTACCTGCCATCCTTGCTGAAATAATCCGGTAAAAATGTGCCTGGTTTTCATCCGCCACTCATTGGCAGCTTGAATATTTGTGACTCTTATTGTTCGGAAGTCCTTTGGAAGGGCCACAAAAGCTGTTTCACATTCTTGTTCAGGCAGCGGGCGAGTGAAAGATGGAACAGGCAATCCCTTTTCATTGGTATCCCATTGAATAAGCGAGTTTTCCATCACAAAGTCCAGCGACATTCTCCGTCCGCTAGAAACCGTTTTCTCCTTTTTACCGATATGCCATTCTATAAGAAAGCGGTCAGAAGGAATTCCGCTGTTTAAAAGATCTTCCATTTCACCATAGCAGTTTGCTATATATGTGGAGCATACCCCACCGAGCTTGGCTATATTTAAATACCCATTAACACTTTCTAAAGGATCGTATGTCCAGGTAATAAGGGAATAGCCAAGCTTTAGCGCTTCCTCACGTTGTGCTGACTTTAACTTCTCCCCTATACCTTTGTTGCGAAATTGCTCATCCATGCCTAGTATATGTGAACAAAGATAGGCTGTTTGCCCATTGAAACCCGGAAAGCTGTACTGAAATCCAATCAACTTATCCTCAAAATAAGCTCCTAGAACCAAACCACCGTTTTTCACGGCTGTTAAAGTTTGGTGTGTGGGGATTGAGTCTGTTTCTCCCCAAATGCTGGACTCTAGCTTTCTTACATCCTCCAGCTCTTCAATTCGATGAATAGAACGAATTGCAATTTCCTGTGATTTCATCATGGTTAACCTCCTAGGAATAGCACAAGTGCCTTGATCGACCCAATATAAGATGGGGAAGTCCACAGCTGACTGCTTGTCGTTACGAGGCACCGGAGCTATCATGTTCGTAAAATGAAATACTTTCCTGCTTTTTTTACAAAAGAGGTTATTCCACTTTACTGAAATCAGCCTCTTGCAATGGGGTCATTTTTGTTTTCTTCACTATTTTATAACCTAGAAAAGCCAGTAAAAATAATGGGAGCCCGATATAAGAAATTAAAATTCCATACCAGTCAACCTCAGGACCGAAAAATGCAGAGTAATTTTGTCCCACGATAGCGGTAACACATAAAAATGTCGCTAATATCGGACCGAATGGATACCATTTTGATACATAAGGCAAATCTTTTAAATCCCTTCCTTGTGCTATATATGCCTTCCGGAATCGATAATGTGTAATCGAAATTCCTAGCCAGGATAAAAAGCCGGATAATCCCGCAGCATTCAATAACCAAGTATAAATCGTGCCTTCACCGAAAAGAGAGGTCAGGAAAGCTGCCATTCCAACGATTGTCGAAAAATATACAGCATTCACTGGAATGCCTCCTGAATTCACTTTTTTTAGGAACGAAGGGGCTTTGCCTTCTTTCGCAAGCACCCAAAGCACGCGAGAAGCTCCGTACATGGCGGAATTTCCTGCAGAAAGAACAGAAGTAAGAATGACCACATTCATAACGGATGCAGCGATGGCAAGCCCAGCATTTTGAAAAACTAGTGTAAAGGGACTTACCGCAATATCTTCAATATCCGAGCTTAACAAACGCGGATCATTATAGCTTATTAAAAATCCAATCACGATTATTGCCAATACATAAAACAAGAGCAGTCTCCAGAAGATTTGCTTAATGGCCTTTGGGATATTTTTTCTCGGGTTTTCACTCTCGCCGGCTGCAATTCCTACTAACTCGGTGCCTTGAAAGGCAAACCCGACCACCATAAAGACACTTATAATGGATAAAAAGCCTCCCTTAAACGGTGCCTCCCCTTTGGTGATATTTTCAAAACCTACGGCATCCCCTCCCATGATTCCTACAATCATTAATATCCCTACTGCTATAAAGATGATAATCGTCAAAACCTTTATAATGGCAAACCAGAATTCTGATTCTCCATATCCTTTTACCGATAAAATATTCAGGCCAAATATGAGTGCAAGAAATAATGCGCTCCAAATGATGCCCGGAACAGAAGGCAGCCAATATTTCATAATAAGGGAGGAAGCTGCTAATTCCAACGCGACTACGATTGCATTGTTATACCAATAGTTCCAACCAATCGCAAATCCTAAAGCCGGATCGACAAACCTTGATGTATAGGTACTAAAAGAGCCTGTGATAGGAATAAGGGCAGCCATTTCGGCTAAGCTAGTCATCAGGAAGTAAACCATGATTCCGGCAATGATATAGGCAGCTACAGCTCCCCCAGGACCCGCAGTATGTATAATGGAACCGCTTGCTAAAAATAGCCCTGTTCCAATGGTTCCGCCGATTGCGATCATGGAAAGATGCCTTGGTTTGAGTTTTCGCTCCAGTTGTTTTTCTTCAGCAGCTGTTTGGTCCCCGGTTTGTGATGTTTGTGCGGTATTTTCCATAAAACACCCCTTCAATAATTTTTTTAGTGAAAAATTTTATTCTCCATCCGCCATCATTACTGTGTTAATTAATATTTTCGTTCCATAAATAAGTGCTCTTAAATTAAACATCATATCCGGATGGTGCAGACCGGGCGTTAAATCACAGCCTAACCCGATCATGGTTGCAGTTAATTCAGGATTTTTAGCTGTATAAAAATGAAAATCCTCGCCGCCTTGAGAAACGCAGACCGGAACGACATTTTCCTCCCCAAGGATATCTTCTATTGCGGCCTCAGCCAGCTTTATCGCTTTTTCATGCAAGGTCGCCGCGGGGACATATTCTTCCGCAGACCAGGAGATGGATGTTTCAGTTTGTTCCATTGTCTGGTCAATAGCATCCTTCGTTAAGCGATTCAGTTGATTCATTACATCATTTGACTGGGCTCTGGCATCAATAGCAAAGACAGCTGTTTCCGGGATGACGTTTGATGCTTTATTGTTTGTTTCAAATTGAGTCATTTTGATGGAATAAGGAGTTTCAGTTTCCAGATTAATCTGCTGTAATTTTTGGACAAGCAAAGCTGCTGCCTCGATTACATTTATTCCATCTTGCGGACGGGATGCATGGGCCTGAATGCCTTTGATTGTTCCCCTAATTGTTTCTGCTGAGCCATGGACAATGACGGGGGAAGCCTTCATATAAGGCACCTCTGTACTGGGTCTTACATGTATCCCGAATAAATATGTAACATTCTCCAACGCGCCATCATTGATCATTTGAAGAGCGCCTTCCCCTTTTTCTTCCGCAGGCTGAAATATAAATCGGAGAGTATGTTTAGGCCGGATTCCGCTGGAGGCAATGGCCAATGCTGTATATAAAACCATTGTGCTATGTGCGTCGTGTCCACATGAATGATTTGCCTTTACAACTCCATCTACTTCCTGAACAAGCGCATCCATATCAGCCCTTAATGCCAAAACCTTTTTTGAGATGCCTGGAATCTCGGCAATGATTCCATAATGGCTCTGAAATGTTTTGACGGTTATTCCCGCTTCCCTAAGACATTTTAAAATATAGCTAGACGTTCTTTCCTCCTGCCAGCTTGGCTCGGCCAAGGAATGCAGGTCATGATAGGACTTTAACAATAATCCTTGTTGCTGATCAATATATTGAATCGGGTTCATCATTATCCACCTCCCCTTTTACATGAATTTAAAGTCATTCATTAAACACTTCATAACTTGAATATAGGCCTTCTAATTTTTGCTGATGGGTATATATCCGTTTTGCGTCTTTTTGATGTATGCCTGCAATAACCAAGTCCAATAAGCTAATGACGGAAGCGATTGAATTCGTTCCGGTTTCTGCGTTTTCTTCAGTTGTCAGTGCAATATCAGAGATGCGGCCAACAGGTGACAGGAGGCGGTCTGTAACTGAAATTAAACAGACTCCTTGTTCTTTTGCACACTCCGCAGCTTTTAATGTTTCATTCGCATATCTTGGAAGGGAAAAAACAACTATCACAGACTTGTTAGTGAGATTACAAAACTTTTCATAGAAGTCACCTGTTGGAGAACATAAACTTACATTTTCCCTTAATGAACTTAGCGTATAGGAAAACCAATAGGCAGCGGCATGGGAAATCCGGTGACCTACAATTAATATTTGGTCAGCCTGTATCAGTACATCGACCGCTTTCCATATATCCTGAACGTTCGTATGATCTAATAGATGTCTTAAAATATGAACTTCGTTTTCTATCACTTTGGTAAATGGATCTTGCTTGTCATCAATGCTAAGAGTGGAATCACTATTGGATATATCCGTTTGATTTTGGTTCAGCAGCTGTTTTTGAATTCTGTCCTGCATTTTACTAAACCCTTCAAATCCTAATGAATAGGAAAACCGAATGACAGTCGTTTCACTGACCTCCGCTTCCCTACCAATTTGAAAAGCCGTTTTAAAGGCAGCTTGATCCAAATTTTCAATCAGGTAAGCGGCAACCTTTTTTTGACCTGTGGATAGATGGTCAAATCTTTCTTTCACTAATGATTTAAATGGAAGCTGTTCCACACTATCACTCCTTTCTGATGAATCAAATACTTCTTTTTAATAAAATGACGAATGAAATACTTCTTTGTTTTATACACTATCACAATTTAATTAGAAAAAGAAGCATATTTTTTGATTTTTTTGATAATTATAAACTTCAAATTTCAGCAGCAATTTGCCGTTCAGATATTAAGAAAAAAATTCACGCTGATTTCAGAAATCCGCTCCCTTTCCGCCGACTGTCTGCCGAGCATCCTCGACGCAAACGCCTGTGGGGTCTCGGCTAGCCAGTTTTTCGGCAGGAGTGTCGCAAATTTCTTCAAACTAGTAAGGATTACATAATAACATTAAGGATAATCTAGTCTTGTTTTAAAATCATGGTTCGAAATGAGCCTGATCTGAACCCCCTTTTTGGACAAAAGGGTTTCATCTGGTTTTGGTCAAACGAAGTTGATGGAAACGGAAGGTACGAGACTCCTGCTTAGAAAAGCGCGTCTAGGGAGACCCCGGAGGCACAAGCCGAGGAGGCTCCCGGGATCGCCCGCGGAAAGCGAGTACCTTGAGTGGAAATAACGTTCATATTTTACAAACCTTCAAAAAACATGCCCGTTGAGTTCAGATAATCCGCTCCCTTCTTCAATCTTTAATTACGTTATTTGTAAAGTTAACAACTTCATTGACAACAGGTTATATGTTAGAATATTCAGTAGTTTCAACTTATTCAAGGGGGGCCATTTAATGGGAAAATCATTTAAAGGACACGAACTTTTACAAGTTATAACAGAGGGGAAACAGCCTCCGAATTGTGATTTAACGTTACAGATAGATGCAAATTATGCCCAGGATGGAATTGCAAGGGGACTATGGAAAGTAGATGATAAATTTATAAACGGAAATGGTGTAGCAATGGGGGGATTTGTCACTTCTGCAGCTGATATTATAATGGCTTATGCGATCTCATCTAAATTAAGCATCGGACAATCCTTCGCATCGATTGATTTACATACTACCTTTCATCGACCAGTAAAATTAGGAGACGTACAAGTTGAAGCAAAAGTAGACCGAATCGGAAAAAAAACAGCTTATGTACTGGCAGATTTATTTCAAAATGACAAAAAAGTGGCAAGCGTTGTGTCATCAGTTATGGTCCTTTAAACCGGATAAAAAAGCATGTTGCACAAAAAATGCCTTCGTAACATGCTTCTTTCAATTAAATAATTTGGTAAATCAAGAACAGCTCACAAGATTTACCGCTTCTCCTAATCACTTCATTGTGAGCTCCATTATATATTTACTTAAAGATATCCCCATCATCAAACAAACCATCGCAGCACATGGCCTTTGAGATCCATGGTGAACAGACCGTAATCAATGACGACCATTTCGTCATTCTCGTTATATCCGACATTATCCAAGCGTAAATCTATTGGGATAATCCCGTAAGTCAGGAGTTTTAATTCCAACTTGATCAGTTTCGTATATTCCTTGATAGTAAACGGCACTTTCGTATCCACCTTCTTCATGATAATCCAGCCCGTACCATGCTCCTCAACCGGACAAATATACTTTTTGACTTTCTCATTACAGTTATTATATATATAAGCTTCATTTTCATTGCTTAATAATCCTATTTCCGAAAATGCAACTTTTAATATATATCCATTATTTAAATCATAGACAACTCGGTTAAATCCATGCCCAATGATTTTATACTTGAACTGTAGCGTTTTTTTGGCTGAAGTCATTTTTTGTCCAGATGTTTCAAAAAATTGGAATTTCCCCATTTGAGATATCCAGGACTCAATGGCTTTTATCTCTTGCCGGGACAGCATTGTACTCTTATTCGTCTGATGTATCCTTGCCTTACTATTGTTAATAGGCCATAACATTCCCTAAACGTCTCCTTTTTCAAAATATTTGTTAATAGAGAGAAGGGTTTCCAGGGATGAAAAAACAAGTACATAGAAGAATCAATAATAAGGAAAAGATATTTTATTTGCAGCAGGTTCATGAACGGCAAGAAGTTTCATAAGTAAGGGTATGCTATTTGTCGTTCCTAAACCATATCCATCATCCATGGATCCGTTACCGATCATATTCTCAGTTTTTCAAGATTCCCCTTCGTTATATAGTATGACTTTATTATAAAACGGCTTGTACTGTAGCTGAGAAATCATTATCATGGACAGGGACTTTGAATTATTTGGATAAAAATAGAAGTTATTCTAGTGATCAAAAAAGGTTCAATCTTCAGGCACTCCCCTTTCCTTCTTTTGCAAAAAAAATGGTATATTATCCTTTGACAACAATGGTTTAAGACAAGGAGTGATGAAGTATTCGTAAACGGTGGATCATTTCAGCAATGGTTGGATTATTGCTTATTTGTTTAAGTGTACTTGCCTTCAATTATTTCAAGAGCGATAAAACCGAAAAAGGGAAAAATGCGGAAACCAAGGAATCCAAAATTCCTGAGGTGGAGGACTATGGCGGGATCCATCTTAAAAAAGTCGGCGATAAGGTTCGCCAAAAAAATTGGGGAACATTCATATTACAAGAAACGAAGCCTATTAATGAGTCATTTGAATTGGCACCCATGGTCATCACAGTCAAGGATATCCGTAGGATTCAATTATCATCACTCACAGGTGAAGCAAGGGAGGAGCTCAAGTCCTATACGGGATTGAGTTTTGAAGAGGCCTATTCGATATATTATAAAGAGAATTTATCCATGGAGGAAATCGATCAACAGGCGGCGTTGTCTAAAACGGATATCGATGAAGAGGTTTCTTATCTAGAGATTACTTATTCTGTCGAAAATAATGATTCGAAGGAACTTCAGTTCTTCAGCATGGAAAATGTTACTTTCAATAATGATCTTACATATGATGTGCCTTCTAAAAATTTCATCCATTCCGGGGATACTTTTATAGGGACAAAAAAAGTAAGTCGATCAGATTACCAACCAGGAGAATTGAGAAAAGGCACAATTGGTTTATTGGTTGATCCCGGGGCAAACATAGATCGGCTCGATTCCTTTTCATTCACTACCGATGATATTGCGGATGGTGAGTCTCATGAATTATTAGTGGATGGGACTTCATTTGAAATTCCCCTAAAAGGAAAGTAGTTTAATAGTCTATAAACCCTAAATAAGGGGAACCTCGAAAAAGGTTTCACTTATTTAAGGTTTCATCAGAACTCCCATATTATTACTGATTTGCTTATCTCCCCCCGACAGTAGGGCTCTGCGTTGCTTCCTCCATTAATATTCTGCGCAATATTTTCCCGACAGCTGATTTTGGCAGTTGCTCCCTGAACTCAAAACTTCGCGGCACTTTATATCTGGCCAATCGTTGCATGCAAAACTTCCTGATTTCATGCTCCGAGACTGACTCCTTTCCTCTCTTTAAGACTATAACCGCTTTTATCGTTTCCCCTCGGTAAGAATCCGGCACCCCATATACACAAGTCTCTTTTACGGCTGGATGCTGATATATAATATCCTCGACTTCAATTGGATAAACATTATAACCGCTTGCAATGATCATATCTTTCTTCCTGCCTACGATATAAAAATATCCGTCTTCATCCATCTTCGCGATATCCCCAGTGTAAAGCCATCCATCCCGCAAAGCCGTTGCCGTTTCCTCTGGATTTTTCCAATATCCCTTCATTACTTGGGGACCTTTAATGATCAGTTCACCTGTTTCTCCTGCTGGCAATTCATCGACACCTGTTTTCAGGTCGACGATTTTAGCGTCGGTATTTGGATATGGGATTCCGATACTTCCTGGTTTTTTCTGTCCTATGACTGGATTTCGGTGGGTAGTGGGGGAAGTTTCAGACATTCCAAATCCTTCAAATATAGTAACCCTTAATTTTTTTTCGAACTGTTGAATGATTTCTATCGGGAGCGGGGCAGAACCACAGCTGCAGTACGTTAAGCAGCTTAAATCGTCCGCCGTTAAATCCGGGTGATTCAGTAAAGCAATATACATGGTCGGGACACCAGGAAAAATGGTTGGCCGATGTGTTCGAATCAAATCTACCACTTTATTTATTTCAAATTTCTCTAATGTGATAAAGGTCGATCCGGCATATATGGCACTATTCAATCGTCCATTACCAAACACATGGAATAATGGAGTCAATCCAAGCATCCGTTCCCCAGGCCTTTGGAGTTGATGCGCATTTGCCGTGAAGGCAAAGTCTTGAAATACATTCGAGATCAAATTAAAATGCGTGAGCATGACCCCTTTTGATTTCCCAGTAGTCCCTCCCGTATATTGGAGTACAGCCACAGCTTCCTTGGGGTCGATAGCCAGGGCAGGAAGTTCCTTATCTTTCCTTGATAAATCCGTTCCAGTTTCCATTAATTGCTCGGCTGATATGAAGGTTAACCTATTGGAAAAACTTGTTAGCAATAATTTTCCCCGCTGTTCCTCACGCCCAATGAACCAATTGGCTTCTGAATCCCGTAATATATAATCCAATTCACACGACTGATACAGTGGGTTCACTTGAACAACCATACCTCCCAAACGATGAATGGCGTAATAGGCAATGATATATTCTAGACAATTTGGCAGCATGATTGCTATACGATCGTCTTTTTGAAATCCACGGTTGTCTAAATTCACAGCAAAACAATCTGAGGCATCCTTTAATTCCATAAATGTCATTTCCCGATCCCCATCTATTACGGCTTTGCAGGTTGGGTAAAGTTGGGCTGAACGTTCAAGGAGTCCATATAATGACAATGTTGGAATGTCAATTTCAGCAGGAGTTTCTTTCGGATAAAATCCATGCCAATTTTTAGTCAATTTTTTCACACCTCATTCTTTTCTAATAAAATGGAACATAGGCAAGCCAACTTTGGTCATCCTTTCCTCATTTATCACGAATGATTTTAAAAATCCCCGTGCCCTTTGCAATGATGTTGCCTTCAGTATCTTTTATTTCTCCTTCAGTAAAGGCAATTTTGTATCCTTTTTGAAGGACTTTTGCTTCCGCGAATAGTTCCCCGCTTGAAATGCTGGCTAAATAATGTACAGTCAAGCTTGTCGTCACGACTTTACATTTGGTAACGGAACGAGTCACCATTCCTAGAATGGTATCCAGCATGGTGGCATGAATGCCCCCGTGCAGTGTTCCATTAACATTAAGCAAATGTTCTTCAATGTTGAGCTTTATTGTTACATTCCCTTCTTCAAACCGAATGATTTCAAACCCTATATGTGAAAAGAATGCACTACTTTCGAATTGATTCCGAATATCCTCCACTTCAACTGGCAACCTTTCTCCCCCCTCATATATGCGCGATTCAACCTATATACGGAAAGGAGCAGAAACGTATAGGGTTTCCACTCCTTTATCGTTGGCCTATATCGTTTCAATCATGATAGCCATTCCCTGTCCGCCGCCAACACATAGTGTAGCCACTCCGTATCTTTCTTTCCTTCGAATCAGTTCATATATTAGCGTTGTCACGATCCTGGAGCCCGTCGATCCGACTGGGTGTCCAAGTGCGATCGCTCCCCCATTTACATTCACTTTGTTTTCATCTAGCGATAAATCCCGGATTACTGCCAATGCCTGTGAAGCGAACGCTTCATTTAATTCGAAAAGCCCGATTTCCTCTACTTTTTTCCCGGTGCGCTCCATAAGTTTTCCGACGGCTGGTACTGGACCAATTCCCATCACTTCAGGGGAAACACCCGCGGTCGCCCATTCGACGATCTTTGCAATTGGTTTTATTTGTAACCGTTTCGCTTCACTCGCTTTCATCAATACCAATGCAGCCGCCCCGTCATTACGGCCACAAGCATTCCCTGCAGTGACGGTTCCGTTTTCCCTGAATGCCGGTTTTAAGCTTGAAAGTTTTTCCATTGTGGTTTCCGGACGCGGATATTCATCCGTTTCAATGATAATCGTACTCTTCCTGTCAGAGACCTGAACAGGAACGATCTCAGCTTTGAACTTTCCTTCTTCTATCGCTTGCGCCGCTCTACGTTGACTTTCCACTGAAAAGGCGTCTTGTTCTTCCCTGGAAATGCTGTATCGTTGTGCGACATTTTCAGCGGTAATCCCCATCCCCAAACTTTTTCCGTAAATTTCTTGAGGCTGCTGTCCTGCTTCAGTATTAGAATCCACTAACTTAGTCCTGTCTCCCCCAAAACGGGCACTTCTTAAATAAAGCGGTGCACGGCTCATGTTTTCCGTACCGCCGGCAACGACAATATTTGCTTGACCTGAGCTTATCTGCTGTGCTGCTGAGGTGATGGCCTGCATTCCGGATGCACATAACCGGTTTACCGTAAAAGCCGGTGCAGAATCGGGAATCCCTGAGCGCAGAGCTGCCACTCTCGCGACATTCGAGGATTCGGTCGTTTGCCTAACCTCCCCGAAAATGACTTCATCCACTTGTTCTGCTGCAATATTCGCTCGCTTGATCGCTTCTTTGATGGCTATGCTCGCCAAATGACCGGAACTAATCTCTTTAAATGCTCCACCGTATCTTCCAATCGGTGTTCGAACAGCACTAACGATTACAATATCTTCTCCCATTTTGTTTCTCCCCCTTGAAATTCCAGATTCATACCTGCCCGAATCAAAAAGTTTAAGAAATTAACACTCTTCCAAGACATTCCTTGCTATGATTAAACGTTGGATTTCATTCGTTCCTTCATAGATCTTCGTTATGCGAGCATCCCGATAAAAACGTTCAACTGGATATTCAGCCATATATCCCATTCCGCCATGAATTTGAACCGCTTTATCCGCGACCCGATTAAAAACGTCTGAAGCGAACAGCTTTGCCATTGATGCTTCCTTGATCACTTTTTTTCCTTCATCAATCTTTTGTGCCGCCATCATCGTCAATGCTCTTGCGGCTTCCGTTTCAGTTGCCATATCAGCAAGCATCCATTGAATCGCTTGGTTGTCCGCAATTGGTTTGCCGAATTGAATGCGCTCTTTTGCATATTTTGCTGATAATTCAATCAATTTACCGCTTGATCCCACTGATCTTGCAGCTAAACCTACACGCCCTTCACCTAAAATTTTCAGAGCAGAGATATATCCCATTCCAACTTCGCCGATAACATTTTCTTCAGGTATGATACAATCCTCGAAAATGACCTGTGAGGTATATGATCCCCTTAACCCCATTTTTTTGTCCTTTTTGCCAACAATTAAACCAGGAAAATCTCTTTCTACTAAAAAAGCTGTAATCCCTCCCTTTGCCCCTTTATCTTTATCCGTTAAAGCAAATACGGTATAAACATCAGCTATCGGCCCATTCGTGATGAAATGTTTCGTCCCATTCATCACCCAGTAATCACCCTTCTTTTCTGCACTTGTTGCTAAATTGGTTGCATCCGATCCCGCTCCTGGTTCAGATAAAGCAAAGGCGCCAATTTTCGTGCCTGCTGCCATTTCAGGCAAATATTTATTTTTCAAATGTTCGGATGCAAGCTTAACAAGACCTGTACTGCCAATCCCGGTGTGGGCACTTATTAATGAAACAAATCCATTATGGGTCCTTCCTAACTGCTCTAATACGGTAGCCTTTCCAACAGCATTCAAGCCAATCCCACCGTATTGTTCGGGAATGCTTATTCCGAATAAGCCAAGGTCTTTAGCTTTTTCCACCAAATGCTCCGGGATGGCATCTTCTTCTTCAATTTGTATGGCGAACGGCTCGACTTCCCTTTCAACAAAATTACGGATCATTTCCTTCATTTGCTGCATTTCCTTGGTTAAAGTGATTGTCATGAGTTTATTCCTCCTTAGGTCTGTTCATGAGTAGCCATATACAGGCTTCTTCATAGGGCATATAGGGCATATAGGACTGTTATCATTTAATCATGCAATGGAATTCATTGTATTCTGGTAAATTAGAGTCCTCACTCTTACAAAATCAGGCTTCACGTTCAATTATCGTAGCAATTCCCTGCCCGCCACCAATGCAAGCCGTAATAAGAGCAAACCTTCCGGCAGAACGCTTCAATTCATAAACCGCTTTCGTAATGAGGATGGCACCCGTCGCACCTAGTGGATGTCCATGTGCAATGGCTCCCCCGTTCACATTCACTCTGGCGGGATTCATATCAAGCTCCCGATTGCAAGCAATGACTTGGGCGGCGAATGCTTCATTAATTTCAATGATGTCCATGACATTTAAGGAAAGCCCCGATTTCTCCATTACCTTCCTTATAGCGGGAACAGGTCCTATTCCCATATAATTTGGATCTACCCCTGCAACGGCCTGGGCCCTAATCGTAGCTAAAGGCTTAATCCCCAATTCCACCGCTTTTTCCCTCGACATGATGACCAATGCTGATGCGGCATCATTCAATCCCGAACTATTGCCTGCAGTCACGGACCCGCCTTCTAAAAACGCAGGTGGTAATTTGGCTAGCCCTTCTTTCGTTATTAGCGGTCGTGGATGTTCATCCAACTTAAATTCGATATCGTCCCCTTTTCTGACGGGAATGTAAATAGGCGTAATTTGCTCACTGAAACGGCCCTCTTCCACGGCTCTGGCCATATTTTTTTGGCTTTGCAGAGCGAATTCATCTTGTTCTTCCCTACTGACCTCATATTTTTCCGCTAAGTTTTCAGCCGTGATTCCCATCGGGGGATCGCCGATCGCTTTCGGGGACAACTGGGACTTTCTGAACTGCGGTGGTATTGAACTGTATGGTTTTTCCGGTCGGTCCATCAAGTATGGCGCCCTGCTCATGCTCTCTACCCCACCGGCGATATAGACATCGCCTTCGCCAGCCCAGATCGCTTGTGCAGCCAAGTTGACAGCATTTATTCCCGAGCCACATTGACGGTCGACAGTCAGTCCTGGAAGATGAATCGAGAGGCCAGTTTCGAGTGCGGTTAACCTGGCAATGTTTCCACCCCCGCTTAACACATTCCCCATGATTACATCGTCTATCATTAGAGGTTCGACATTCGCTCGTTTCAAGGCTTCTTTCATCACTTCTGCTCCAAATACATGGGCAGGAACCGATGCAAGTGCACCTCCCTGCTTTCCAATTGCTGTTCGAACTGCAGAAACTATGACGGCTTGTCTATTCATTTCCCATCCGCTCCTTTTCCTTATATTCACACCATAATTTGAAGGCATCCCTTCTCTATTCACTTCACTAGTTTCATTGAATGTAAGCAGGTCCGACCCTGCTTATGAGGACTTAAGGTCAAGGTTATCAGAACTTTTATTTTTAAGTTTCCCGGCCGGTTTAACGAATATCGCAAACAGGATGCCAAAAGCAAGTACAAGGATGGCCATGAACAATATCGATAGGTTATATCCCAATAGTTGATTTCCTCCAGCTAAACTTATGATATAGCCAGTTAATAGAGGTGCAACAATGCCCGCTAGATTTCCTGATGATGTTAAGATGCTTGTCATCAATCCCCCCCGCTCCTGCATTTCATTGATCATGATCGTTGGTCCGATCGGTAGAATGGCATATGTAAGGCCCTTTGCCAAACACATGGCGACTATCACCCAGATTGGATTTTGAAATACCATGATTGAGGAGAAGAACAATGCACCAAGAATCATGGCGCCCGCGACGACGAATACCCTTGATGATCGCCAATTCTGGTTTTTCTTGAATAAATGATCGGACGCCATCGAAACACCCATATAAATACATACGGAAACGACTCCGATTATCGCAATGCTGGTTCCCATTTGACCTGGAGTCATTTTTACGGCTTCCACTAAATAAATCGGGAGCCAAACAGAAAACCAAACAACTAAAATATACGTTGAAAAATAAGCGAGCGTAGTAAACAAAGCAGTAGGTGAAGCCAATAGCAGCAAAAAGTCTTTCACTTTTATTTTTTCCAGTTTTTGTTTCTTTTTCTTTTGTACATTTTCGTATACTTCAACCGGATTTTCCTTTGTTAAAAATTGAAAGAGGAAGAACCAAACAAGGCTTGCTGCACCAAGTGCTGCAAAGGCAACCTTCCAGCCAAATATCGTAATTAAGGAAACGAGGATCGGTGCCACGATCATCGCACCAACGGTTCCTCCGCCAACAACCACCGAATTGGCAAAGCCTTTCAGTTTCGGCGGAAACCACTTATCGGCATGACTGTAAGCAATCGGGCTATAAGGCCCTTCGAATGCACCCAGCAAAATCCTGTATAGAATTAATAATGGAAGAGCGGTGATGGCTAAGACCCCGAATTGCAAGACGGTCCATGTCAGCATTATGAACCCCAGCACTTTTTTAGCCCCCAGCCGATCAGCCCATGCTGCCCCAAAAATCCCTGTTACTGGGTAGAGCCAATAATAACTGCTTCCAACAAGACCCCACTCCGCATAGGTAAGATTGAATTCCTTCATGATGGGAACAGCTGCGAGACCCACGATCGATTTATCTGCAAAATTGATGACGGCTCCAAAGAATAATAGAATGAGAACAACCCAACGCATATGAATCCCTCCTCTTCTTTATTTTTGTTTACAAACTGGCATGACTTCCAACGTAAGCTTCAACTTAGATGTTTGAACCACATTCCCCCTCTTTCAATCCTTTTCTAATTCCTCTTTAATTAACAATCTTTTTAAAAGTTTACCCACTGTATTTCGCGGTAGTTCCTTTCTCAATTCAAATACTTTTGGTACCTTATAAGGCGTCAATTGGGAATAACAATATCCTTCTATTTCTTCAAGATCCACGGAAGCGCTTTCTTTAGGTACGATGAATGCTTTCACTATTTCGCCTTTTTCTTTATGGGGGATGCCAACCACAGCTGCCTCTTTAATGGCCGGATGTTCATACAGAACCCCTTCTACCTCCTGCGGATAAATATTGAATCCGCCGACGATGATCATTTCTTTTTTCCTGCCAACGATATAGAAATATCCTTCATCATCCATCACAGCAAGATCGCCAGTATATAGCCAATCATTCTGTAAGGCCTTTTTGGTTTCCGCTTCGTTATTCCAATAACCCTTCATGATTTGCGGGCCTTTTATGAGCAACTCCCCGACGCATGAGTTAGGCACTTCATTATTTTCATCGTCAATGATCATACAGTCCGTGCCTGGAAATGGGATGCCAATGCTTCCTATTTTCCTTTTTCCGAAGGGCGGATTACGATGAGTGGAGGGTGAAGCCTCCGACAAACCGAAACCCTCTCCGATTTTGGCACCGGTCAGATCCTCAAATCGCTTAATTACTTCAACCGGCAGGGGCGCCGATCCACAAGAACAACTTTTCAAACAATTCAATCCATAGTTTTCAATTCCTGGATGATTGACGAAAGCGTTATACATCTTTGGAACCCCTGGAAAAAAAGTCGGACGATACTTTTTTATTTTTGCAAGTACATCTTCAAGTTCGAATTTAGGAAATAAGAGGATGGCAGCTCCAATATAGATACCTAGATTCATTGCACTTGTCATGGCATAAACATGGTAAAGAGGGGTAGCTGCCAAAATGATTTCTTCCCCAGGCTTCAGGGAATCCCCATACATTTCATAGCTCTGCACGACATTGGAGGTTAAATTATGGTGAGTAAGCATGACACCCTTCATTTTCCCAGTGGTGCCTCCAGTATATTGGATGACCGCAGTATCTTCATGGGGGCTTATCACTACGGGCTTCTTAATCGCATCCCCGGTTTCAATCATCGTTTGAAGGGAATAAGAACCATTTTGATCATTTTCCGCATCAATGCAAACATCAAATTCATATATCGCTTTCGTTTCTTCGATTGTATTTGCAGCTGTTTGGTCAAATACAATATTCTTGGTATTTGAGTCTATTAAAATTTGCAATAGTTCCCGCGGTTTATACATGGGATTAATTTGTACAACCAACAGACCCAGTGCCTGGGCAGCGTAATAACTGATAATGAAATAAGGATGGTTAGCCATCATCAGACCAATCCGTTCACCTTTAACAAAGCCCATTTCTCTCCATTTACCAGCAAGTTTGTCTACCTGCTTTTTTAAATTCTCATAATCCATTGACTGATCTTCATAAATGATGGCTGTATGGTGTGGAAACTTACTTGCTGTTATATCAAGCAGTGAATAGACGGATATTTCCGGTAGCTTCATAGATTTCATACTTTTAACATACCATTGCTCCCATGGTTTATTTATCGTTTTTCGCACCATTATCCCTCCACACATAAACGAATTTCATATCGTGCATGTTTGTTTTATACTTATATGATTATGCAACTAGCATGCCAAGTCCTACTTTTGTGTAAAATCGCTTAGTATCAAAAACATTCAATTCATTAATGAATTTTATTAGCATATAATGCCTTTCTGTAGGGGATTCATCGAAATGCCAATAAATCATTTTTGAATTAAATCAGGCTTTTATAGATTTTCTAACGATTTTTAAAATAGGTTTTTACCATAAAACGAGTACGTTACATGCTTGGATTGAACTCCTTCCGAACATGTAAATGAATTTTTGAAGGACTAGAATCCATGCGTACGATAAAAAGTGACAAACTCTCAGTGGGAATCTGTCCGTCTCTCCCCTAAAAATGGAATTCTGTCAGGGTTTTAGATTTTTATTTTCAAACTATTCTTTTCTTAAACCAGAATCACTTTTGAAACTTTGCAAAACTTTTTGTTTCTTTAACCTTTATTATATTTTTAATTCTAGTTAAGAATTGATATTACAGTATTGTAAAATGAATTTTTTTATCAACAAGGTCAAGATTTTATTAAACACATAATCTGCCCGATAGATAATGTAGAAAAATTCCCAACCCCAATAGATTTATTAAAGGAAAGCTATTTCCGGATACCACCTCAGAATGTTGGTTATGTTACTATCGTGGAGGTGAATTCAAATGCAAAAGAAAAATCAAACAGGTAACTTTAGACAAAACGCTGCTCAATCTGAAACTGAATTTGCAAGTGAAACCAATGCTCAGGAAGTAAGAAAGCAAAATAAACAATCAGAAAGCAGATAAAACAATAATACATGAAATCAGCTCTTCAAATGCTTCATCTGAGTATAAAAAAAGGAAGCCTAGGCTTCCTTTCAGACTGTAGACAAACTCGATGAAAATCGAGTTTGTCTATTTTTATGAGTTGGACAATGTGGCCGTTGATTTCCACTCCAGGCACTCGCTTTCCGCGGGCGGTCGGGGAGCCTCCTCGGCTTTGCCTGCGGTGTCTCCCCTAGACGCGCTTTTCCCGCAGGAGTCTCGTACCTTCCGTTCCTATCAACTTTGTTTTACCTTTTAGATAGAACCCTTTTTGCCTAGAGTCCTTTTTGTTTTAAAATAGAAGTACTAAAACTTGAGGTGATGAGGATACTTTCTAAACATGACTCTATTTTGCGAGATCAACTTGAAATGATTACGTTAGATCAATTAGTGCCGCCGAACCATTTGGTTCATAAAATGGAGGCTGCCATTGACTTCACTTTCATGTATGACTTGGTGAAAGATATGTATTCTGAGGTAGGACGCTAAAGTATTGTAATGCTATTTTCATTTTTTCAACCACGTTTTCGGAAAACTTTTTATCATCATCCATTTTCACTTTTTCATTCACCATTCTTCATGCTCCTAACATATAATACATCAAAGGAAAACCGGGGGTATCAACATGCAAGACAATCAATATGGATCGCAAATGAATGAGGTTGAAAAGTTTGATGAATGGGTAAAAAGTTTTTTTCTGGATCCGGAAACTTGTGCGCTGGATCATCAACTTTTTTCAATTGATATTTACGAAAGTGACGATGAGTATATGGTGGAAGCGGTTTTGGAAAATCATGATGTGAAAGATATAAAAGTTTGCCTATGTGATAATGAGCTATCGATCATCGTTGACGATACTGATAAGCAAATTCTTGAAAAAAAAGAAGATAAACTGCCCACACAGAGAAAAATCCCTTTCCCCTTTTCGATTTGCTCACGCAGAATTACCGCTGAATTCTCGAATCCGATTTTGGTGATTCGCATCCATAAGTTTTCCCCCGGAAAAACAGCTGAAGATATTAACATTGAGTAGTCCGTTCATTAAAAATAAAAAGAATGGCGTGGGGAACCTCCCCTTAGCCATTCTTTTTTCTTGATTACCCAGCAAAATAAAAGGACGTCCGGCTTCCTTTTTGTGTCGAAATAACTTGAAGCTGGGCATCGATTCTTTCTTTCAATTCCGGGACATGGGATATTATCCCGACCAATCTCCCGGTGCTTTGTATATCCATTAATGCTTCAATTGCATGATCAAGAGATTCAGGGTCGAGCGTACCGAAACCTTCATCGATGAACATCGTTTCAAGTGAAATTCCGCCAGCATTCTGCTGAACAACATCCGCAAGACCCAAGGCAAGTGCAAGGGAAGCCTTAAAGCTCTCTCCTCCCGAAAGGGTTTTGACATGCCTCTCTTGTCCAGTATATTGATCATACACAGATAACTCCAGACCGCTCTGGATATTCCTGCGTGTAGGATCAAGCTTTCGCAATAACTGATATCTTCCGCTTGTCATTTTCAGCAGCCTTGAATTGGCTTGTTTTAGGATATCATCTAAAAAGGCTGCCAGTACATATCGTTCAAAAGTTATTTTGAAGGAGTTTTGACCTTTGGAAATCTCAGACAGATGACCAACGATACTGTATCTTTCATCCAAACTTTTCTGTTCTTCCCTAATTTGCGCCAATTTCCCATCGATTTCTTCGTTAGTCCGTTTTTCAGCCTGCAACTCATTCTGATTTAGGCGTAAAGACTCCAATTCTCCATCTATGAAATCGAAAGTCTTTTTCAATCCTTCAAGATCCGGTTTGGTCACATCTTTTAATTTCATTTCCAAATCATGAAACAGACTTAAAACACTTTGCCAATTTTGATTATACTGCTGAACTTGGTCCTCCAGATTTCCAAGAGCTGCTTCCGATTTTTTTGCTGCCGTATATTCTTTATAATTGGAAAAGCCTTGATTGGTCATTTCCGTAATGAACTTTTCGCGCTCCTCTTTCAATTCTGTCTTGAAAGCCTCTATATTTCCACTCAAGGATTCTGTTTTTGCAATGATGGCCGATTCTCTTTCCTTCACCAGTTGAAGGTTTTTTTGTGCATCTTCCAAGGCCGATTGTAAGCGTTTCTGTGTTTTTACAGCCATTTGGTAAGCAGCATTATATTCTCCCTCTGTCCGTATTCCGTCTGGCAGGGAATCGGTTAATCCTGTTAGTTTTGTAGAGTTTTCAATATACCTCGTTTTCCCTTCGTCCTCTTTTCTTTCTAAAGAGATCAGATTCTCCTTAAGCTGGGATGCTTTCTCTTTTAAATCCAGCAACCTTTTTTCCAGATCATTGAATACAGACTTTTTCCGCATCAATTCTTTAAGATGCTCTTGCAGCACTTTTCCTTTTTGTACAAACTGTATCAAATGCTCTTCAATATCCTCAGACCTAAACTCCGGCATGTCATTTTGTAAGTCACTAAGCTTTTCTTGTAAAGACTCTTCCAAAGCATCATATTTGGATTTCGCTTGATAATATTCACTTTCCGCTTGGCTTTTTTGTTGTTCCGCAGACTTCAGTTTGTTTTCTTGCTCTTTCAGTTCCAAATCTGTCGGCATATGCTCATGCATTTGCGCAGGTTTTGGATGACTTTGCGAACCGCAAACAGGACAGTTTTCTCCAGAGTGGAGCATGGAGGCAAGCATCCCCGCTTGGCCTGATCGCCAGTTTCGATTCAGGGTTTCCAGTTTTTCCTTCTCCTGATTTTGTATTCTTTGTAACTCATGGAACCGATTATTCTTTTCATCCAGAACCTGTTTCGTATTAGTGATTTCATTAAGAACTTCTTGAAGCTTTTTAATTTTCGATAACGATGAATTATTTCTTTCTGCTTCAATTTCCTGCTCACGATAAAGGACAGCGGCTTTTTCCGCTTCTGTTTTTTCTTGAGCGACTTTCTCTGCTTCCGCTTCAATCGACAGATGTTCCGAAACAGTTTTTTCACGAAGTCGTTTACTGGTTTGCCACTCTTTTTCGTCTAAAGTAACCTGTGCTTTCAAGCTTGCAAAAGTCATGACAGCCTCTTTTACCTGCTCAAGCTGATGAACAGTTCGGATTGCCTGCTCTCTTTCATTTTCCTTCAGCATTTCTTTATCATAGGAATCCTGCTTCTCAATGCGCTCAGCCCGTAACTTATCGGACTGCTCACTTAACTTTTGAAGTTCGGCATTAGCATCTTGTACTTGTTTGCCGATACGCAAATAGTATTGTTCCTGCTTTTCAAGCGATGCCGCTTTGTGTGCCATTTTTATTTGGACCTTCACTCGTTCCATTTCTGGCAGCTTTGCTTCAAGAGCTTCCTTTTCTTTTCGCAGTGTTTCTTTTTCCGAAAATCGATTTAATAAATCGACAGCTTTTGAAAGTTCTTGATTTACTTGATCACGAGCTTTTTGCTTTTCCTGTATTTGTTTATTTATATACTCATTTTTTTCTGTTGCTTGCAAAATGACTTCCTGTAACAAAGGCAATACCTGCTGTTCATTAGGCTCTTCCCCTTGTAATTGCGCCAGCAATTCTCCATGATTGCCAGGCTGGATGCTTTTCATTAATTCCATTCTTCGTTGAGCACTTTTTTCACTTTGCTTTCTTAGGACGGAAGCTTCTTCTTTTAATTTTTCTTCTATTCGTTTATAAAGTTCAGTATGAAATAATTTCTGAAGAATCTGTTCCTTATCCTTGCTGTCGGAAGTTAACAGTTTTCGGAATTCATTCTGAGGAATCATCAGGATTTGCCGGAATTGATTCGCATCAAGACCAATGAGTACCTTTATTTTTTCTTCAACTTCTCGCACATTTGCACCGAGCAATTTTTTTCCTTCTGCCAATATCTCATATAATTCTGCCTTCGCTCCAACCGTAGTTGTTCCTTCACCTGCCTTTTTCTTGCGTTCCTGCTGCGGCGACCGGGTCACCAAATACGTTTTTCCACGCAGGGTAAATTGTAAGGAGACTTCTGTCAACATATCATCTTCTGCAAACTGACTTCGCAAATCTTGTCCGCTACGATCTTCACCGCTGGCTTTACCATATATCGCAAAACTAATCCCATCAAATATCGTTGTTTTCCCTGCGCCTGTCTTTCCAGAAATGACAAACATGGTCCGTTCTCCAAGGGAATTAAAATCAATGGTTTCCCTTCCTGCATATGGCCCGAATGCCTGCATCGTTAAAATATCCGGTCTCATTTTAAAGCCTCCTCTTTCTTAACAGCTTCAATTACCGAAACCATCAAATCCTGCTTTTTGGAATCAAAGTCCCGATCTGTCATTTCTTGATAAAACGTCTCGAACAGGTCCAATTCTGATTTCCGTTCATCTTTTACAGAAGAGAAGGAATTTTTTCTCCTAAGGTCGGTCAAATCCCATTTACGTTCTAGATGTAGTACGTTCGGATAAATCTGGCGCAATCGATTAATGGGATCGATGAGTGCCCCCTCATCATTTAGTGTTATTTTTAAATAGTCATCCATTTTTTGCGATTGATAAAAAGCGGGATCAAGCAACTCTTCCATCGATCCGGATATTTCCCTCATATCGAACTTGGGTTCCAAAGAACGATAGCGTAAATCAAAGCTTCCATCTTCTTTCATATCGACGATGGAAAGCGACTTATTCTGCTTGGCCTCGGAAAAAGAATATTTTAATAGTGATCCAGAGTAAAACACCTTAGGATGACGTATCGCGTCTGGACTATGTAAATGCCCAAGTGCGGTATAATCGAACGCATCGAATAAGTCGGATGAAACACAGCCAGAACCACCCACCGACAAGACCCTTTCCGAATCGCTCGTTTTTCCGCCTAATACAAAAGCATGTCCTACGAAGACATTCGGCTCATCCTTATTGAAATTCTCAGCAATCGTTCCGGTTATCCGCTTCATCGCTTCTTGATGGGAATGGATACGATCATCTTCAAAAAGATGGCGAACCGTTCCGGGTTCTGCATATGGAACACAATAAAAGTTCACTCCCTTGATGCGAACCGGCTCACAAGTTTTTGTCAATTTCCCATGAATGTATAACTGACTATGACGATACCATGATGAACCGAATGAAAGTCTTTCCGCAGAATCATGGTTTCCCGATATCGCAACGATCGGTGTATTCATTTTCACATTAATCGTATAAAGGATTTCATCAAGAAGTTCCACCGCTTCAGTCGGCGGAACGGACCGATCATATAGATCACCGGCAATCACAACGGCATCCGGTTTTTCTTCTTCGACAATTTCTATGAATTGCAAGAGCGCATGCCTTTGGTCATCTGTCATATGTACCCCGTGAACGATTTTCCCTAAATGCCAATCAGCCGTATGGATAAATTTCATAGTTTCACTCCGTCCTAATTTTTACTTACTATTATTATATCAAAAATTTTACGAATAGCATGGTTTGGGTACAGACGTTCTAATTTTTACCACACTGCACCTTTCTTTTGAAAGATTCAGAATAAAAAAAGCAAACTCCAAAAGAGTCTGCTTTTTTCATCATTAGCTGAATAAGTGTTCATATGGAACCATATTCACCTTTCTTTCAGCTAATTTTTTTTGTAAAAATTTATGGTCACGTTTTGGTGTGGCTATGATATAGCCGCGTATCACTAAATCTTCCGTAATATCGCCCGCTTTTTCCTTTAACGCCAGCTCTCCGATTTTCCCTGCGATTTTATGACGTGCAACGTCACGAAAAAGTTCTGGCACAGGGCTCACTAAATCCTCTAATAATTCCTTTTGCTGCTTTGACCATAAGTGCTTTGTTTGCTCCAAATAGTATTCTTCCCAATCCATATCGGATTTCCCATCTTCTTTGGGAAATCTTTTCAGGAACTTTCGAAACATGAAAAAGCCACCTATGCTCATCAATATAATTAAAAGGGCTACCCAAAATAGAATAAACCATAAAAACCATCCGCTAAGCAAAGTACCACCTCTTATGTATAGAATGATCGTCACTATCATTATAGACAGTAACCCATATCTTTACAAGACTGGCAATGCAATCAATCCTGACCGTTCACTTCCAGCAAGACAAGCGAAAAATCCCCCACCGCATTTTCTTCATATAGATTCGTGACCGAAGTTGCATAGTTAAAGATCTCTGCACGAAACTCCTCGTTTGACTGCGGAATCTTTAAATCAAATACCATTTGATAAAGCAGTGTTGTAATATCATGATATTCACTATGTGTAACCTTGAAATTAAAACTGACTTTTCTGCTTTCCTTACCTTCGGAATCCTTTACAGTTTCAGAAACAAAATCAGTAACATGCAGTGGAACATCGTTTAAAATGACCTCGTCTACCATTATCAACATCTCCTTAATAAAGTGGTTAAAGATATGTTATCACTAGAAGCTTTCAGAGCCAATCATTCAGCTTAAAAAAATGAAAAAACATGCAAAGGAAACCCGAGCACGTTTTCTTCGTATCAATTTACTTTCCCTTTTTCACGATTATACGCCATTTAGCGTCATCGATTTGCTCAAACTCCGTGATTTCATGACCTTCAGTAGCAGCCCAACGCGGAATGCTCTCCGTTGCTTGTGTGCAATTGAAATTAATGATCAATTCCTCTCCTTTTGCCATGTCCACTATCGCTTCTTTTGCTTCCACTAAAGGGAATGGACATACCATCCCAGTCGTTTCCAATACCTTTGCCATTTATATTCCACTCCTTGATTAAAAAGTTTTTGACTCGTATCTTAAGCCGCTTTGGGTGCAGCGGCTGTTTGTTTTTGCTTACGGATAATCGTGAAATAAGTTGCTACCCATGTACCCAGCAGGAAAAAGACAATCGCGATCCAACCCTGCCAAGCAAATAGTGCCGAGTTCACCAGACCATTTCCGATTGTGCATCCCCCGGCAACACTTGCACCGAATCCCATGGTAACACCGCCAATTGCATTGTTACGTAACGTCCTCATATCTGGCAAACGCCAACGGAATTCCCCGCTCCCCTTGGCAGCAATGAAAGCACCGAGGAAAATGCCCAATACTAAAAACGTTCCCCAATCGATTAACGCATCATCACCTGTTATTAGGAAAGTTAAAATGTTCGCGGAAGGCGCTGTAATTCCCCAAGCAAATAAAAAACCCGAGTCTCATGAATGTCGACTCGGGTTTTTTAGATTATCACACCATACTGCTTCCGCCGAAACTGGCTGCTTTAACTTTTTTATATTGGTATAGCATGGCAATTCTCCACGGAACGATCATCGCAAAAGCTAGTAAGAAAAACATACCGCTCAACACACCTATTTCAATCGTGCTTCCAAGCATCAGTTTTGCCACCAGTCGAATTACCATGAGACCAATCAATATAAATATGAACGCCTTAGAGCGCAGAATATAAATTTTTTCATCTCTTACTTCAAATTTAGATGTTTTAATCAATAAGATGGAAAATAGCATCCCTGCAACAATAGCCTCCAGCAATTCGTATCGAGTCACACGGAACATCGGGAAAATAAACATTAAAGCACCCGTACTCATAAACAGCGGCGGTAAGATGATTTTTTTTTCATTCACCGGTTTTTTCGTTTCCTTCATCCGTAATATAAAAACACCTATAGCCATCACAATCGCTATACCTGTTGATAAATATATCATCTCTTAACCATCCCTTTTAACTAAAAATAGGTAAGTACCATTAAAAATTATATATGACTTCAATTTATAAACAAAGTATATATTACCTATTTGAGATAAACAAGGTGGTGTTATTAATTAAGCTCCCTATTGATGCTTCCACTGCCCCGTCCTCATTAAAAGGCTTGAAGAAAAATCTTGCACCCCAGCCTCTATAGACTTCGATAACCCTATTTCATATTTATGCTGTCCATCCGGCCTGAAATTCCTTATTAATTTCTTTGGTCAGGATTTAATTTTGATATACCGACAACTTAGTGACTGACCTTCGATCCAAAATCAACGAAATTGACACCCTCAGACCTAATAGTAGGCAATCAACTAGAATATTGAAAAAATAACTTATTATGGACTAAAAACCCGTGAAGCCACCGAATAGTCTAGACAGGACTGCAATTATTTTGGTCATCCAATCAAAAAACAAAATCACACCCATTACAATCATTAAATATCCGCCAGCCTTCATGATGTATTGGCTGTACTTTTTGATCCATTTCAATTTTCCGACAAAGAAGGATAATATGAAAAACGGTATAGCAAATCCTAAAATATAGGCAGTCATATAGCTCATGGCTGCACTAGGATTAGTTGCACCCAGTGAAATGACAGCGCCTAATAGAGGACCAGCACAAGGGGTCCATCCAGCCGCAAAGGCAAGTCCGATAAGAATGGAACCTATATATCCGCTAGGTCGGTTCTTGAATTCAAAGCGGCTGTCTTTCATCAAAGATTTCGGCTGAAAGATTCCTACAATGAATAAACCAAAAATGATAATCAGGATGGCGCCAATCTGACGAATTAATTCTTTGTAATCCGAGAAGAAAGAACCTAGGTATGATGTGCTAAAACCTATTGCAATAAAAACCAGAGAAAACCCAAGCAGGAAGAATAAAGTATGCAGCATGCTTCTTCTTTGGAGCATGGCGTTATCGGATTTGATTTCACCAACACTCATACCAGTGATATAAGATAAAAAGGCCGGATATAGCGGTAAGCAGCATGGCGAAATAAAACTCAGGAATCCCGCACCAAAAGCTAAAAACATATTAATATCATTCAAATAAGCTCACTCCTATGTATGTCAACCTATAAACATTGTAACAAATAAGATAAAAAAATACATTTATGGAACTTTGAATATTTCATGACAGCCAATTACTAAAACGGAATGGGGCGAAGGTTTAATGTTCCATAAGATAACTTATTTGAATTCATTAGTCCAAGCCGATATAATTGTTATATTCATACAGATTTTACAACGAACACATAAATTAAGGGTACCATAAAAAAATGTTGGGGCCAGAAAGGAAATATAATGGCTAAAAAGAATGAATTTCTCGAACAGATTGAATTGAAGAGAAATGAACTTATCAAGATTGTCGCTAAAGATGGTTTGAACTCACATGTTGCCGTTGAATACAGCCAGCAACTTGATCAATTATTAAATAAATATAATGAACTTTTTTATAATACCGGTACAAATTTTTAACCCAGTACCTCCCCCATTGATAACCACATATGTAATTATATGATTTATTTATGCTGTCAATCTCCCCTTTATATATTCTTTCTCAATTAGAATACATAGGCATGACTTTTGCTATATAAAAAAACAGGCAAGCGCTTTGGGCACTGCCTGTTTTCCTGTTTTTTCATTTAAAGTAATGCATAGAAATCACGTTGCTATATCAACATCGGATGTCGGTGCAAAGTTTGTCACAACAAGAACAATAGGAGATCCAGCTAAGATGGAAGAACCGTCCGGAACAGTGATTACAAGACTTCCTACCCCAGTGGCACCTGGTGTGTATGCTGTTAAATCCTCCATTTGCAGCACCCCATTAATAAACACCTCATACGAACTGTTTTCAGCACTTAATGCAGGCAGTACAGTTGCAGGATCACCAGTATCCGAGAAAAGCTTGCTGGATCAATTGAAAGCGTGGTTGGACCAGTCGATGTGGCAGTCGCCTCATAAAATAATCGGGTGACCAATGGATTCACATTGATCACCGAGGTAGCCGCAATCGCTAACTTCATTATTTTTAACGGCAAAATATTTACCTCTCTTCTCTCCATGCTATGACTTTGCGAAAGGAATTGTATAGACAATTTCCAAAAATGCTCCTCACGATAATCTGTACTTTTTATAAAATGTATAGGAGATAAGAATAGGGGAGAGTTTTTAGAAATGGACAATAAATATTGCCGATTCAAAGAGGATACTGAAATCCCGAGACCTTTGTTGTTTTTCCCTATGTGCTCTCCCAACGAAGTTCGCACAAGAATCCCCAAAAGAATCATTTCTTATGAATTTTACGCCATTGCAAATGGCTGCCAACGGATCTATGAAGAAAAAGACGGAATAACTGACATAGAAAATCAGGTAATACTGGATCGATCAAAGGTATCCTATATGAATTTATTCATAAATGGCGTATTGCAGCCCCATGATAATTACACCGTTGAAAAAGGAAAACTTAAATTGAATACGATTGATATCCCAATAAAAGGGACACCAATCATACTGCAAATGTTCATTATTTAAATGAACTGCCTGTTCCTAAACGATTCCTTAATTCCAGGTCGACTCCTTCAATATAAGTGAAATTGAATTTCATATACAGATCTTGTTAATTTGAGTAATTTAGAGTAATTGCGACTGTGAAACTCATGCTGAATCTCACCTGTTTTCTAAACCCTCCCTATTGAAATACGCCTTAAGAGATAAAATTATGTTTGACAAATCACTAAAATTATATTATCTTTAATTAAAGATAAATTAATTCGAGATAAAACCTCTTGTTTTTTTGGCATGAATCTCGAATTAAAGATATCTAAATTCAAAATAAAATTCCAGGAGGAATCATAAATGATTGGTATAGGTTTATTAGTTATACGTGTAGTAATCGGGTTATCGTTTGTTGGTCATGGGGCTCAAAAATTATTTGGATGGTTTGGCGGCCATGGCTTGAAAGGTACGGGAGGCTGGTTTGATTCGATTGGCATGAAGCCAGGAGTTACCATGGCCCTATTTGCTGGTCTTTCAGAGCTTATTGGCGGAGCTTTATTTGCTTTAGGACTCTTTACACCCCTTGCAGGTATATTAATTGCACTTACAATGCTCGTTGCGATCGTTAAAGTCCATGGAGCTAATGGCTACTGGGCAACTCAAAACGGTTATGAATATAATCTTGCCATTCTTGCAGTGGCGATTGGCGTTGCTTTAACAGGAGCTGGCCCATACTCACTTGATTCCTTTCTATTTTAAGGAAATCGCTTGGGTTTGCTAAATCTATACATTACGGATAACACGGAGTTGGTTTAATCCACTCCGTGTTTTTTTTGATCAGAAATCTTTATATTGGTTATCAAAGCTTAAAACTCGAGAAATGGATATTTCGATTATAGTGTTGAGGAAATAGGAACATAAGTTGTCCCATCTTTAAATAAGATGGTTTCAATATTGAAATGCAAACTACCCGTGATATCACTGCTGCACAGTAATTTTCACAAATGAGTTGGAAAAATGCCATTAAATTATAGAGTACCATCGAATCCTATTCTTTCTGTTCCTCCAAAAGAAAATTTTGGACGGAAAACAATATGTTCCTAATTTGAAATATCATGTCTAAAAACTAAGACTCATAATCAGGAATAATAGAGTAGTAATAATGAGAATGATCATAACCTCATGTTTTTTGTGTGTCCTCAATGAATCAAAAGAAACGCTAATTTTATAGAACTAAGTTATTTATATTCCCTCAGAGACCGTTAAAGTGCTCCTATCCCATCCTGAAGATAATAGAAATGGTAATTCAATTCACTCCTATGGCTTTCAGTATACAAACGATAGATATTTTGACTCTAGTACCCCGAGTGATGACATAATCATGTACTCTCTCATAAACCTTACTTCGATGAATATTCCTTAACACTTGAAGACAGAAAAATACTGTAATAAAAAGATCAATGAAAAAGGGGGCAAAATAAATGAGGTTTTTATCTTTTGTGTGACAGTATTTTTATTTCTTTTAGTCTTGCTGCAACAGGATTTGCCGAGGAAAATAGTACAAACGTTAGCGAAGAAAGACTGACACCAGAAGATTTGGATTATCTTGTAAATGAAGTCGGCAATACTCAAGAAGAATCCGAGATTTACCTGTTGAAGTTTCAAGACGATTAATTGAAGAGGAGGCTAAAGTTATAGATTCTGGATCGGAATTTATGGCTATATTTGATTCAGAAGTTACTAAACCAGGGCAAATCAGCACTTTTGCATCATTTGCTGCAACAACTTTAAATATGGGGGGAACTGTATATAAAGTAAAAAGTGATCGTTCAAAAGAAGATAAATTTTATATATACGGTAACTTTCAATGGCTAAAAACACCTTCATATACATTAGTTGATAAAATGACGATTGGTTTCCCTTCAAGTTCAGGACTGTACCTGCCAACTAGCGGAGGGAAAGTAAAACAACACCAGCATAGATATTCTCAAGATCAACAAGGAAATGGACGTTGGATTGATTATGCAATCAAGTATTCTCCAAGTAATTGGGAACCAAGTGCTGGTGTGGCTGGTTCATATGATATTAGGGCTTCTACTAGTAAAACCAAGCATAAAGGGTATAATGGACAATATGTATATGTTCCCACATCCAAAAATGGTAAAATAAACATTAAAATAACGTATGGTCATAGAAGAATTGCTGGTACGCCTTCTGTGTCAGTTTATCCGGCCGGTTTATCTATTACACCAACAACAGCTACAGATACAAGGTCATATGCATTGACGCTGACTTATTGATCTGTTGTTAGAATGGGGGGGCCATGAGGCAAGTCATTATTAATTTCATTTGCATTCTAATAATATCAGTGATCTTATTTTTTATCCTTAGCTATGATGCATCTTTAGATGAACATTTTATATTGTCTCTTTTACTTATCATTTCTCTGCAAATATCTTTGATATTAGCAATTCTGTTAAAAAGAAGGTAACATCAGAAAGCAGCCTTTAATTCATGATTGCTCTTTTGGCGTTACCTAACGTCCTTCCTAACCTTTTTCACGCGTTCCGTAAAGAAAGCCCCTTTCCTAACCAAAATTTCCGAATGTATCTGCCGTCGAGACTTAATTGTTGGTCAATGAAAATCCTTAATCTTTCTCCTGTTTTATTTTCCAAAAAGCTTAGAAATAGAATCATGCCACTTCCATTAACATAAAAACCCCGGTTAAGGAACACTTTATATGTGTTCCTTAACCGGGGTTATTTGAAAACCATCATGCATTTTTTACTTTATTCGACCCCTGGAAACCATCCTGGAGTGTGGATGATCGCTTGCCATAATGGATCTGGAATATCAAGTTGCAGCTGTTTATCTTTGTTAATTTTTGTCACGATTTCTGCTTCCCTGCCTTGTTCCACTTTTTGTACCCATTCAGGATCGATTATGATTTCACGCCCTAATGCGATTAATGGAATCCCGGATTGCAGTGCCTTGATCGCATCATCCGCTGTATAGATGGAACCAACACCAATTAAGGGAACTTGCTCTCCGATACGTTCTTTAATAATTTCCATTCGAGGTCGGTCAACGTCAGCTCCCCGTCTTGCTTTTGACCAGAAATCCATTAGTGAAACATGAAGATAATCCAAATCCTTTGTTACAAGACCATCAATTAATGCTAGTGTATCATCCATGGTGATTCCTGGTGTTTCCGGCTCCTCCGGTGAAAAACGATATCCTACGATGAACGGCTCCTTGGCATGTTCAGCAACAGCCTTTTTCACTTCATCCACAACCGCTAATGGAAAGGTCAGGCGCTTTTCAAGGGAACCGCCCCACTTGTCTTCACGACGGTTTGAATGAGGCGAAAAGAATTGCTGAAGCAAGTAACCATTAGCACCGTGAATTTCTACACCGTCAAATCCAGCTTCAATGGCACGTCGGGTGGTTTCACCAAAATCGAGAATGATCGATTCTATTTCCTTTTCAGAAAGTTGGCGCGGAACTGCTTTCCCTTCGCCTTCTGACGGGATATTGCTCGCACTGACAACATCGCCATTAACTAATTCCGGCGGAACCTCTCGGCCGCCATGAAAAATCTGGAGAATTGCCTTTGCCCCTTTCGCTTTAATCGCTGATGCCAAACGACTTAGACTAGGTATCAATTCATCCTGATCTCCGCCAAATTCCCCATGAAAACCTTTTCCATTTGCCGTCACGTAAGTACAAGCCGTTATAACCATGCCGACCCCGCTTGACCGACGTTCATAATAATTAACCTCTGCGTCGGTGACAGTTCCGTCAGGATTTGAAGAGAAATTTGTCATGGGCGCCATCACCAATCGATTTTTCAATTCTGTTCCTTTTCCTAAATTGAACGATTCAAATAATGGTGTATAATTAGAATTCATTTAGTAATCCTCCATTTTGTAACCCTCAGGTTTGTATAATAAATCGAAATCCGCAAACTCATTTAAATATCATGCATACTTTGTGATTAAGGCCGAAATGGCTTCTTTGGGCTGGAAACCAATAGCTTGATCTACCTTTTCTCCATCTTTGAATAAAATAAGTGCTGGAATTCCCATCACTCCATATTCGCTTGTTGTATTTGAATTTTCATCCACATTAAGTTTTACGATCTTAACCTGATCACCCATTTCCTCATCGATTTCATTAAGAACAGGGGCAATCATTTTGCACGGACCGCACCACGGTGCCCAAAAATCAACCAATACCAAACCTTCCTTGATTTCACTAGCAAAATTATCATCTGTAACATGTTCTATTGTCATGATCATTTCCTCCTTATATTATCCGAAATATTTATGGTCTTTACTCACCTTCTATTTAAAATCAAGTTTTGCGATTCTATTTCCCGGGATAAAAACCTCAGATTTCCTCGCATTCATTTTCGGATGGATTTTGATGGATTCCAATTTACCGGATAACTCCATAAACCATGTTTCATCTTTAGAAAGTAAAGCCAAATCAATTAAGGCCAAAAGATGAGTTTCGTTACTGATTTCTAGATCCGGCAGTTTTTCAGTCCATTTTCTTGGAATCCAAATCGATTTCCCAACCGCTTTTTCATTATCACTTTCCACCACGTTCACTTTAATAATTTCACGATTATCGCTCACATTTTCAACGAAGCCATGGATAAGTTCTCCATCTCTTGATTTTCCTTGTACCCAATCGCCATTTTTGAACAGATTGTTTTCAACCATTTCCTTAACACCCCGTTTATGTTCATTTAATATTAAAACTATAGTTATTAACTGTATTAATAAAATATACATTTTGTGTAAAGAAAAAACTAAATCAATATCACGGACATTGTTTAATTTTTTCCAAAAAGGTGCTGAGAGTTATATCTTCCAAATATTTTTCAAAATACAATTCTGCTTCATCGAATATTTGATCCATGACTACCTGGGTATTGGAAGATATGACACATTTTTTCTCCGGATCACCTGTACACCATTTCGGTTTCAAGGTTCCATGTGAGACCGTTATATAAATATCTGCCAAACTTACCTCTTCAGGATTACAGTCTAGAATATAGCCTCCGCCCACACCTTCTTTCGTTTTAACAAATCCCTTTTTTCTTAAGCAGCTCATCATTTTCCGAATCCTTGCCGAGTTTGTACAAACGTTTTCTGCGATGGACTCACTGCTTGCCATATGATCTGGTAGATAAGCTAAATAGACCAAACTATGCACAGCTATTGTAAAATCACTATTCACTTTTCGCATCCTCCTCAAGGAGATTACTGTAATTTTAATGTTTACAGTTGATAAAGTCAACTCAAAAAACTCAACAGAGTCCTCCACTTTGTTGATTACTTTATGATTGCAATGAAATTCCCTCCTATACACAAACGATTGAGGGAATTTCATTCATCTAATTTTGCAAACCGATAATATCATCGTTGAGAGAGATTCAAGGCCGTATTAGCTGCTTTCAGATTCACTTTCGATTGCTCACTTATATCCAGAGGATGATAATAACCTTTTGAAACCATGTAATCACTTATTAACCCATGTGTTTCTACAGCTGACCTCAGCTGTTCCCGTAATACAGCCCTCAATTCAGGAGAAGCTGTTTCTGTTATGGCGAAAGCCGTATTTCTTATTCCTGATTTGGCAGAATTCAGAAAGTCAGTAGCAATCACTTGATCGGTCATACCACCCACACTTGCCATATTTTGCAAAAATCAGTCATTGTCCTCCCTCCCCTTGGTTTACCAGGATTTCCTGTAATTTTTGAATATGCTCTCTTCCGTTGCTCATGTCTTGTAAAAGAATGTTTTTTAATTCCGTATCTTGGACCAACCCATTCATTGTAGAAGCTTTTGATAGACAAAGGCTTTTGAAGTTCAATATTTCATGCAGTTCTAACGTTTCATGCAGTCCCAACTTTTCCACTAGAAGCACCTCTCCTTTCAGTAACAATCACTTACTTATCTTTCGTTGTTCAAAAGCTCTTATTCATTTCTTTTCATTTTTTTCGAAGGTTAAAACCATTTGGAAAGCAACATGTAGTCCCCTGTATACCTGATTGCTGAATAGGGAAAATTACTTTTGTTACCTAGACTTAGGAGGTGAGTGAATGGAAAATGAAAAACTCGCATTTCACGAGACTATGGAGACGCATGAAATAAAAAATTTTAAGACAATATGTTGTTTTGATAATGATTTGAAAGCATTAATGGAAAAAGACGTACAGCAATCCATAGTAGCCACTAATGGACTAAAGACTTTTTACGATGGTGCCCGAACAAACTTTAAACAATGAGGTAAGCTTTCATGGAAATGGACTTTTTAGATCCCCAAGGTGCTGAACATATGCCTACATACGGATTACTTATGGAATTTCACTCCTTTTAAGATTCCAGAAGACTGTGAGATTGAAGATGAAAAATTGATATTACTCGCCGATGCAGCTTCAACCGCATTTTGGAGCGTTGACCATGCAGGAGTAAAACCAGGTGATACTGAAATCATCTTAGGCTGCGATCCCGTTGGATTACTCGTACAAAAATTCGCTTGGTTCAAAGGAGCGAAAAGAGTCATTGCCGTCGATCATCTCAACTAGCGTCTGGAACATGCAAAACGGGCAAATAAAGTCGAAATTGTAAATTTCGAACAATATGAAAACGCAGGGAATTATCTCAAAGAAAGAATTAAAGGCGGAGCCGATATCGGAATTGATTGTTCAGGCATGAGCGGTAAAATGACAACGGGGCTTAAGCTTCATGGCGGTGCCATGGGTAATGCCTCCCAAGCGGTCCGTAAAGCAGGAACCATTCAAATAACTGGTGCTTACGGAGGGCGTTATAATGGCTTTCCGCTAGGAGATATAATCAAAGAAACGTGGATATCAAGACCGGGCAAGCTCCCGTTATCCCTTATATGGCATATCACTATAATCTAATATCTGAAGGAAAAGTTGATCCTGGCGATGTCGTTACCCACATACTACCATTGGATCAAGCTAAACAAGGTTACCAAGTATTTGATACAAGGACAGACGGATGCATTAAAGTGGCGTTAAAGCCGTAAGTATTATTTAGAAAATTGAATGGCCAGGCACTCAAATTCAGAAACCAAACATGAATGATAGTAAGTTTCTGAATTTGATAAATCCTATGTAGTATCTTGAAAGACACATGTACTAGAATCCCTATAAATGAAACCTTTAAGCCCCATGATTGCGCTCTTGCTTATCCCCTACCAACACAAAAAACCCCTCTCTCTGATCTAGTTTCCACCAGAGAAAGAAGTTTCGGATTAGTAATGAAAGATAAAGCAAAAATAATGAAAATTTATGATGAAAGATTTACTCTTCACGGTAGTTATGATTTGCTTATCTTATAATTGCTATCTTATTTTGTTTGTTGTTTATTCATGGCGCTCATCATTTGATTAATCTTCTTTTGGGATGGTTTCATACCCATTTGCATCATCATCATTTTCAGCATCTGTTCGTTAATTGGCGGATTTTTCTTTAAGTAATCCATCATGTATTTACGAGCGATGAAAAATCCCAGCACTACTCCAGCAATCAATGCCAGTACGCCAACTAGAATGTAAACCCACATACTATTTCCTCCTTCGTGTTGTCTAACATCAGTGTACTAGACCAAAGGTTATTATACAATACCCGCTACTGAAAAGTCCCCCATTTAGACAAATTTTCTTTCTTTTATCGGTTTTAACCAACCGTATTTTTCATGTTCAAAATCAATGGCCAGAAAACTCGCTTCATATTTTCGAATACTTTCAAAGAAAGCCGTCTCCGCTTCATAGTCTCCTTCAGCTTTTAGAGTAATGGAATCTTGCTGAATGATTAAAACGGCTTTACTCGATCCGTTTGTTTTTTCTAAATAGTATTTTCCATTTTGATTCCCATAATTCATCTTTTTTTGCAAACGTTGTTCAATAGCTACCTGCAACTGGATAATCGGGACTGTTTTGGTGACATATTCGATTTGTTTTTGCAAAATACTCTTCAGTCTGCCCTTTGCTTGAATATACTCCAAAAACAAATTGAAAAATAGCTTTTCTCTTCCATAATAATGATGGGCAAATTCATCTTCGATTAAATAAATTTGATAGGTTCTCATCAGCCAATGCCTCCTAGCTTTCCTATTTTGGACTTACCACCAGGACCCTCTCCACTATTTTCCACTATTGATAACTTTCCCCTTTAACTGACACATTTAAACGAAATTTATTTATTCTCATTATATATTGACAAACTAAAAAGATATGTTGTTTGCTGGAGAAATTTTCTTCTTTTTTTGTCGAATGGAAGATTTCCATTTAGAAAAGGCAATATAAATCAGGATTGTTTTTGATAAAAAAACTGACACCAAACTAGTTGGTGTCAGTTTTCCATTACGATTAGTTAAGCATTTCCTTAACACGAGCAACTACATTCTCTACAGTGAAACCGAATTCCTCCATGATTTTACCGCCTGGTGCAGAAGCGCCGAAATGATTGATGGCCAATATTTCACCCTCATCACCTGCATAACGATCCCAACCAAACGGTGAAGCCACTTCGATAGCTAGACGTTTCTTCACTGCCGGATTGATTACGCTTTGTTTATATTCTTTAGATTGAGTTTCAAATCGATCCCATGATGGCATGCTGATAACAGAAACATCAATTCCTTCGTTCGCTAAAGCTTTCTGTGCTTCCACAGCCAAGTTCACTTCAGAACCAGTCGCAAGAAGTAATGCATCGGCTACTTCTTTCTTAGAAGCAGAGATGATGTAAGCACCTTTTGAAACACCTTCATACGCAGTTTCGGAAGTGTCTTTAATTGTTGGCAATCCTTGACGAGTCAATACAAGGGCCGTTGGTTTATTTGTAGACTCCATAGCCACTTTCCAGGCTGCTGCCGTTTCATTGCCATCAGCTGGACGGATTACCCCTAAGTTAGGCATTGCACGCAATGATGCCAATTGTTCGATTGGCTCATGAGTCGGTCCGTCTTCTCCTACAGCAATGCTGTCATGAGTGAATACATAGTTTACAGGCAGTCCCATTAGTGCTGCCATTCTTATGGCAGGACGTAGATAATCAGAGAATACGAAGAATGTTCCTCCGTATACTTTTAATCCACCATGAAGTGCCATTCCATTTAAAGCCGCACCCATTGCGAATTCACGTACACCAAACCATATATTACGGCCGCTGTAATTACCAGGTAATAGATCAGTCTCACCTTTGATGGCAGTATTATTAGATCCGGCTAAATCCGCAGAACCCCCTATGAAGCTAGGGACCCGTTTGGCAATTGCATTTAACACTTCTCCACTTGAAGCACGGGAAGCTAATGTTTTACCTTCTTCATAGACCGGAATTTCCTGATCCCAATCAGCAGGCAGTTCTCCTTTGATGGCCAGCTCCAATTGCTGTGCTAACTCAGGATGTGCTTCTTTGTAATTTTTGAACAATTCATTCCAAGCTTCTTCTTTTTGAGCGCCTGCATCAACAACAGCTTCATTGAAGTGTGAATACACTTCTTCCGGAACATGGAAGTCCTCTTCGAATGTCCATTTATATGCATCCTTTGTCAATTTAAGCTCATCTGCACCAAGCGGAGCGCCGTGAACAGCGGATTTACCTGAACGGTTTGGTGAACCGTATCCAATAACCGTTTTCACTTCGATTAATGTTGGACGTGCATCGTCGGTTTTCGCTTCTTCAATCGCTTTAGCAATTTCCTGAAGATCATTTCCATCCTCAACGCGGATATATTGCCATCCATAAGATTTGAACCGGTCTGCTACGCTTTCACTAAATGATTGACTTAAGTCGCCGTCAAGGGAAATATCATTAGAATCATATAAAACAACAAGTCTTCCGAGTTGTAGATGTCCAGCTAATGAAGCCGCTTCTGCAGAAACACCTTCCATTAAATCTCCATCTCCACAAATGCCATATGTATAATGATCGACAACATTATAAGAATCGCGGTTATAGCTTTCTGCCAAGTGACGTTCAGCCATTGCCATTCCGACTGCCATTGCAATACCTTGTCCAAGCGGCCCGGTAGTTGCGTCTACACCAGCCGTATGTCCGAATTCAGGATGTCCTGGAGTTTTACTGCCCCATTGACGGAAGCTTTTCAAATCATCGATAGATAAGCCATAGCCTGATAAATGAAGAAGGCTGTATAACAGCATAGAACCATGTCCAGCTGAAAGAACAAAGCGATCTCTATTAAACCAATCTGGATTTTTCGGGTTATGATTCATATATTCGGTCCATAGTTTATACGCCATCGGCGCTGCACCCATTGGCATACCCGGATGGCCGGAATTAGCCTTTTCAATTGCATCAATTGATAATGTACGAATCGTATTGATTGAAAGTGCATCTAATTTATCTAACATATTGTAAAAACATCCCTTCCTGTAATGTACCTCTTTATATTATAGTGACAAGCATAATATCACAACTAAAATCACTATTTACTGCCTCAATATTAAAATTTTCTAGAAATAAGAGAATCCCCTATTTAGATTAAACTAAATAGGAGAATACATACATGCATGCACTCTCTTTTTACTCCTAAATGCTAAGAGGATCCTCGTTCCATGAGAGGAATTCAAGCATTAATGTAAGTTTCTTTTTTTTTCTTTTATATTTTTTATCTTTTGAGGAGTGACGTCATTACCTTCTGGATCAACGACTTTCACATGCTCCAACGTATCGGTCATGGACTTTCTGAATGTTTCCAAATACTCACTTCTCAATTGGGTTTGCTCTTTCGCCTCAACTTCCGTCAAACCTTCAGTCCTTGCCTTTTTAGAAAGTTCATTAATACGGGTTAATTTTTCTTTTGATAACATAATTACGCTCCTTCATAATCTCCGGATATTGTCATGGTATTAAAAAAAAAGCGAAATTACAAGTTCTAAGATTGACTTTCCTTTTTATTCAGTTGATGTTCGAGAAAACGCCTGTTCACAGTAGCCTTGGAAACATTGTATCCAAAGCCCCTTAAAGTGGCTGCGATTTCTGCAAATGTCAATCCATTGGCCCGAAGTTTAATAATTTCTTCAATAGGAATTTCCATACGTTCCCTTCCAGTGGAATTCCTTTGATTCTGAAGGTTTTTTTGAGGACGGTACCCTTTTTCAACGGCTCTTATCATCCCGCGCTTTATTTTAAGATTATGTAGTTTCCTTTGGTATTCTTCTACAATACCGACTATCTGGATGACCATGGCATCCGAATCCGATAACTCAAGCTCCCCGTCATGTGAGAGCGTATAAATCTTCACATCTTCTTTAAGGATGACATGGAAAAGGGCTATTTTGGCATTCCCTCTTCCCAGCCTTGTTTCATCCTGGATGAATAGTACATCAGCTTCTTTAGTTTTAAATAGTTCGAGCATTTCAAAAATGCCATCCCGATTCAACTCATAACCGCTTGCCTGTTCTTTTATTATGGAAATGACTTCAATGTCCATCTTTTCTGCCAATTTGACTAACTCATCTTCCTGCCTTGCCAATGATGTTTCCTGTGACTCTTTTTCTGTGCTGACCCTACAATAGATTACCGCCTTCATAATACCCTACCTTCACTACTTACTGCTCACTGGCCAAATTCTGGACAAGCTCTTCCCCTTTAACCGGTATGACGATGACTTGACCAGGTTTAATTGTATCCGCCCTGACTCCATTATGCTCTTCTATCCAACCAATGAATTCTTTTTTTGTCAAATTTGCTTCTTCATATTCTTCGGCAATTCCCCATAGGGTATCACCTTCACTTACTTCTATAGAAAGGAAATCCTTTTTTGGATCATTGTTCAATGTACAAGAGAATAAAATTGAAAAGATGAATACTGATCCCGCTAATAGAATCGTATAAATATAATTTTTGTATAAATTTTTCATCAATATCCCTCCAAAGCGAATGTTCGTTCGTATGTTATGTCCAAATTATAATACGAACGTTTGTTTCAGTCAACAACAAAATTCGAACTTATGTTTGTATAGAGTTGGGGGCCATGCTATAATGTAGCAAAGAACATTGGGGAAGAGGTGCACAAATGACTAAACTATCAAAACGGCAGCAAGATATTCTTGATTTCATTAAAGAAGAGGTCCGCCAAAAAGGGTATCCACCTTCCGTACGGGAGATTGGCGAAGCAGTGGGACTTGCTTCAAGTTCAACAGTACACGGACATTTATCACGTCTGGAAAGCAAAGGCCTGATTAGACGTGACCCTACCAAGCCAAGGGCCATTGAAATAATGAATTTGGAGGAAGCGAACAATATTCCCAAAGTCAATGTCGTGAACGTGCCGTTACTTGGAAAAGTAACAGCGGGTATGCCGATAACGGCCATTGAGAACATAGAAGAATACTTTCCGCTTCCCGAAAGCATGGTTCCACATGATGACCATGTATTCATGCTGGAAATCATGGGTGAAAGTATGATCGAAGCAGGAATTCATGATGGGGATTATGTCATCGTGAAACAACAAAGCAATGCCAATAATGGAGATATCGTCGTGGCCATGACGGAAGATGATGAAGCCACTGTAAAACGATTCTTTAAGGAACCGGATTACATAAGGCTTCAGCCTGAGAACTCAAATATGGAACCAATTATTTTACGAGATGTTTCGATCCTTGGAAAAGTAATAGGCTTATATAGACAAATACACTAAAAGCGCTAACGGCGCTTTTTTTGTTTGTTTAATCTATGTCCTGAATTCTCTCAATATGCATATGGAAGAGTGGATATTGATATATTTATTAATAGAATCAGATTTTCTTGGGAATTTAAACATCCTTTTTTACGGATGGAAGTTATACGATGGCCTAATATTTACTTTGGAAACAATCTGATTACAATAAAAAAGAGAGCTTCAATTACCGCTCCCAGTTAAAATTCACTTCACTCTTAATCTTTGGTTCACCTTTATGAGGTTAAGGTCGACCAAGCCATTCCACTGTTGAATCTGCACTTGTGTAGAACCGTATGCTTTTGCAAGCGCAGAGACGGTATCCCCTTTTTGGACAATATGATAAACCTCTTCAATGCTTGCATCATATTTTGTTAAATTGCTTGTTTCGATAAGGTTCACCAGTTTTTCAATATATTGGGGATCCGATGCGTACCCCGCATCGAATATTGCTTTAAGTGCTTTTCTGTAATCTTTTTCTCCAATGACAGCTGTATAAAGACTTCTATTCCACGAAGTCCCCTTTACATATAAAGTGGCAAGATCTCGAAGACTTTCTTCCCAAGATGGATATTTTCTGAATTTGTTCCATACTTGAACAGGCACACCATTGACATATTCCATTGTCTGAATAATGACAGACTCACCCTTGAAGTCACCTTTTGTACCGAATATATTTTTACCTTTGCTTGCTAATAAACTTGTCCCATATCCACTCTCCAAACAAGCTTGTGCTATGACAACCGAAGGTAATATTTTAAATTCCTGTTGAATTTTCTGGGCATAGGGAGCAATTTCCTTAATAAATGTTTCTTTGCTCATTAGAACCTCCCACTAATAGGCATTACTTCATTTTTCACTGTTTATCTTCATTCTTATCGTATTCTCATCTATGAAAAAGGTTACAGCTTGTCCTGTACAAAAGGTTCCGATGATCTGGCTAATTTTTAGATTACTTACCTCGAATAGTTCGCTCCGCGTACTATTTATCCATTTCCCCACCAACAAGGAAAAGCCGCCAATCCATATATTCAAACGGATTGACGGCTTTTTAAATTGAACACTGGAAATCTTCAAAACTTGTCTAAAACTTTTAATAATTCATTTTAAATTTTAATCAGTGTATAAAAAATTGATGAAAAACAAAAAATAATTTTGAAAACTTCAATTTAAGGTGGTGAAATCATGGACTTCCCGACCATCCATACAAACTTTTGGGATGCAGTGATAGCCATTCCTACCATCATGATTCTTACTCAACTTATTAAGGTCATGTTTCATATTCATCCAAAATTCATCCCTGCCATCGCTTTGGCCCTTGGCTTGTTCATTTCCATTTTCATCAGTCATCGTCATCACTTCGTTTCAGGAATTTTCATGGGCTGGTTTTATGGCTATGCAAGCATAGGCAATTATGCTGCACTCAAAACTGGTATTTTGTCTTATAGAGAATCCTATAAAAAGACGGATTAAACCTATACAGGTTGTCTCTCGCTGCCACTAACACCCATGTTACATCCCATTACACACATCCAAAAAACCCCTCCTTAATTAAGAGAGGGGATCAATTTGTCGGGAAAAGTAAGTTATCCTTTTAGCCGAGCATGCTTGGCAGACCATCGGCGAAAAGAAAGCGGATTTTCTGCAATCGACTGAATCTTTTTTTAAAATAAAAGAAACTTAGAATATGTCTATAGTCTGATACCCTTTTTAAGAAAGGCTCTTTTCGTAAAGATTGTTGTTTTTAAAACAAAACGATTTAAGGTTGATTGGAGCGGAAGTGCGAGACTCCTGCGGGAGCAGCGGGACAGGTGAGACCCCACAGGCGTTTACGCCGAGGAGGCTCACCGCCCGCCCCGCGGAAAACGAGCATCTGGAGGGGAAATCAACCACCCCGCACTACTTGGTAAATCGCAGTAAATAGCAACAAAGTATGCGAAAACAGCCTTAAGAAAAGAAAGGATTTCACTATTTCTCAATATAGACCGAACGAATCAGCGTCCGGGTTCTTTCAGTGCCATACACATTTTTTTCCTTGACATCTATTGTTACGTTATAAACCCCTGACTTAGGTACTTCTGGAAGGGTGCCGGTAAAATTTTCAGTATCCATTGCCTTAATTGAGCTTTTTTCACGAATTTCATTACCGGTTTCATCTATTAGATGAACCGAAAATGTTGTGCTGATTGGCCTTTTTTTATCAATCATTGGGTTCTTTATTAAAAATTTTGCATCTTTTTGCTTAACTTTACCTGCCATACTTAATGTAATGGGATTCTTTTCGTTAAATTGTGCCGTGAGCAGGTAGGCGTCTTTTGACGATTTAGTCTTCATTCGCACTTTCCAATCACCCATTTCAAGGTTGTTTCTATTGAACGAGTGGATCGTTGCACCATTAAAAAAGGAAGTTTCATTTTTGGCTGAATGCGCCTTTAAGGAAGGTGAATACTTTTTATTGGATGGAGAAATCAATTCAACCTCGACATCATTTGAGGCTGTATATATGTTTATATTGCCTGGGGCTGCTTCATTTACATGGAAGCTTCGTTCGATCCAGACATTTTGTTTCAGGACATCACCCAAAACGGTTTGAGCGAGTGCGGTTGTAATGACATCATCTTCAACCCGTTCTTTATAATTGACATTATATTCAGGGATTCCAGCGGCGGAAGTGCTTCTTAAATATGGTTCAATTCTTGAAAATACGGCTGAGCCAACTCGTATATTGTCGTGATCAAAGTTGGGATCTGAAAATAAATGTGTTGCATAGGGTATTTTTGTACTCCATACATTCACTAGACCATCATTTTCCCCATATGAAGATAAATATTGTCCACCCATAGATAAGGCTGATAGAACCGGGCCTCTGTTCATGCCTGCCACAGTGAAATACATGTTTTTACGAGAATTAACATGGTTATCCGTGACAGAACGAAATTCCGCCATTTTACCAACTTGTAAAGAATAAGTTCCCTCATCTTTTTGACCTAATAGGGAACCAAGCCAGCCCGCATACCAGCTATAAGCCAAATCGGCTAGGTGAGAACCATGATGAGGGGAAGCTAAAGTGATCACCCTTCCAACATATTGGTGTGCTCCATAGTGCACTAGAGCCGCTTGGGTATCTGGGCCCCCTTTGCTGTGAGCTATAATATTTACTTTTTCGCCCCCGAAATGGTTACTGATTTCTGCAAGCATTTGAGCTAAAAGCCTTCCATTAGCATATTGGCTCACTGATCCATTTCCAGCTGAATCATGAAGCTGAACAAAAACAGTTTGGTAGCCTGCTTCATACGCTTTGGTATACATATCATTGACACCATGATAATCCGTTTCACCGTACCAGCTGGTTGAACTGCCGTTTTTCCCTTGAACAAACACGATCGGTGGTTTCTTTGTATCAAGATTGGGAGGAATACTTCCAAGAAACCAATCTCCTGGACTGAACGTTTCGGAAGGAGGCTTTAATTTTCCTGCTGAGGAAATGTCTGGCTTAACCATAATTAATATGGTTAGAATGAGGACAAGAAAAACGACATAATTGATTACATTCCTTTTCAATGGTTATCTCCTCCAATATCAAGTGGAATTTCTTCGAACTCATCCTGTTATCAACGCCCTCCTTCCAGGCCTTTCATAGCCTTCATTAGTATATATTTGTACTTTTGCATACCATTACCTGCTATTTTCATAAAGATGGGAGAAAAAAACTAGAAGAATTCATAATAGATGGAGATATAGTATGATGGTTTGATTCGTTTATGTATACAGTCATTTTCCATTTATGAAATGATCCTTATAAAGTACATCCATATATCGACTGCCGTAAGTTCACAAAAAAGAGAATAAGCCCTTCTCCTGTAAAGGATATAGGGCTTGACTTTTTTATGATCACCCATATATTATTCTTCGAATTTGCCAAGTTCCAATTACTCCTATTCATGGTGTTTTGAAGTCCATCCTAGACATTAAGTAAATTGTTGAAAAAAATTCTTTCACAGCAATTGCCTGTCATTCATAGGGATCTCAGTATCAATCGTCTATTTGGACTTTTAACTCCTTAAAGCCTTCCCTCAACCCCACATACGCCTATTTCACAAATGAGAACTGGATGAATAATTTCAGGGCCATGCTGTTCTTCCGATTGTACAATATGTTTATCTGATTTCCCTTTCCTCTTTTTTTCTTTCGATCATTTCTTAAATCTTGCTCCAGGAATGGTTACTTTGGTGAAGAAATGGTTGATGGTCTTGATCCTTTAACTACATTTGAAGTGTAGGTGGGGATCAAAAAAAATGATGTCGTCGATCGAGAACCCTACACATTCAGCAAACAAATAAGCCTTATCGATTCGCAAAGGAATCTTATATTGCTCATAGTCAATGTAAGTCCTTTTGGCCATTTTCAGCACTTTAGCCATTTCTTCTTGTGTCAAACCTTTATACTTCCTCGCTTGTTTAAGTGTGAACTTAACGTTTGTCATATCTTGTCACCACCTATCTAAAAAAATGATATCACACTTGAAGTATAGTTACCAACAATTTTTCGCAAAATTCACGCACTTTAAGTTTACTCACTTTCACTCATGGTGTATATTCTAGTAAGAGGTGAAGAAATATGCACATTGGTGAACGGATTAAAATGTTAAGAAAAGAAAGAAAAATGACACAAGAAGATTTGGCAAATATATTAAAAGTGGCGCCAACTGCAGTATCAGCATGGGAATCCGGACGGAATAAACCTTTAATGGATAAATTGAGCATGATGTCCGCATGCTTTGAAATACCGCTATCCCACCTCATTGAAGGAGCACCCATCTTCAGAAATGCTCCTGGAATGGAATTTCTTAATGAAAAGAATGTAAGATTAATTGGAGTCTATGGCAATATTCCTGCTGGAGATCCCAATTTTACCAATGAATATATAGAAGCCTATATGCCGACATTAAATTCGATGTTAAAAACGAATAAAGAATATTTTTTCCTGAGAGTGAGTGGCAATAGCATGAACAAAGAATTCAGTGACGGTTCATTGATTCTCGTTGAAAAAACAACCTACGTCGATAAAGGAAAAATTGGAGTTGTCTTGGTAAATGGTCACGATGCTACGGTCAAAAAAGTGAATATCGATGAAGAAAACATCACACTCTCTCCCTGCAGCACAGATCCTTTTTATGAAGAAAAAACCTATAACATCAAAAATGATAGAGTTCGAATTTTAGGAAAAGTGGTTCAAGCCATTAAATTATACGATTAATATCCATTTAGAGTTTCTTTACGGAAAATTACTTCTCTTTATTGACTGATACATATTAGGTATAAGCCATCATGGTTTGTGCTTTTTAGTATTGTTCTGAAATGTCTTTGCAAAATATAAATTTGTGTCAGCCTATAAAAAAATCATATCCGTTTTCCCTGGATTACTTATTTCATCGAGTGGATTTTTTTGGAACGATTTGCTTCATAGGACTCTTATTTCAGTAAAATTCCCTTTCATGCAGAATGAATATAATTGTCTGTATTAGGCAATCAAATTATCATATTTTTATTATTCGGATAAGAATCTTATAATGGGGTGATAAGCATTTGCCTCTGCAGCTAGAAGCCGTCAGAGGCATGTTTCCTGGAAAATGCGAGTATATATCAGATTCCTCTTTTGCCTCCTGAGCCAAATTATTTATTTTTCCCTTTCACTTCTTCCGCTAATTTCCAAGCATTCATTTAGGACAAAGTATGTACACGATTATTTTATTCCTGAACGAGGAAAAGCCCCTCTCTTTTTAAGAAGGGCTTCCTGTGTGGTGTGCTGCCAGGCAACTATTAATGATTCATTTAACCCGCAATTTCTGGTTTACTGTAATGGTGTACTGACTGTCAAGATCGTTCCAATCTTTAATTTGCTGAACCGTACTGCCATAAGCAATGCTTAAAGAGTATACGGTGTCACCACTAACGGCTGTGTGGTATACAGCTGTATTTTTCTTTTTAAGATTGAAGCATTTAACTAAACCGTTTACATGTCCGCGAGCCAGTGATTCGATAAAGGATGCCGTTTTCAATTTGTCTGCGTCATTGACATTATCGATAAATCCATTTTCAGTCAGGAGTGCAGGCATGTCCGTTTCACGGAGCACATGTAAATCTCCTGTTTTTTGTCCTCTGTCTTGGATATTGATAAGCTTCATGACCTCTGAATGAATATGATCTTGATACGTTTTCGTAATCTGATTCGTAGACGTATAAACGTAATCCTCATACCCAGTGCCGCCGCCAGCATTTATGTGAATGGAGAGATAAAAGTCGGCTCCCCACGCATTCGCTGCATTCGTCCTATCGTTTAAAGAGGGGTACGTATCTTGGTACCTGCTCATTTTTACAGAAACGTTATTATATTCGATTAATAAGATGTCTTTGATTCGAGTTGCAATGGATAAAGTTAAATCCTTTTCTCTCAATCCATTCCCCACCGAGCCTGGATCCGTACCGCCGTGGCCGGGATCAATAAATACTTTTACCATTTCTATCACCTCTATTAATCTTATGTTACGCATCAATAAATGCTTGTACACATAACTATCTGATTAAAGAAATTTCAAACTAAGAATTCATCTTCTCGGCTACAGGTCCAAAAAAAATACACCCTAAAGGTGTCATGGCATTATATGATGACATTCGCAAAATGGTAGGAAAATTTTTCATAAAGCCTTCCTCCATTTGTATACTATTCTATCAGGAATTATTGGGCATCTATAAAATAAAGTGATAGAAGGAGACAGAGAGATTATTAAAGTCAACATTAACAAAAATACTCTAAAAAATGTTTGCATTTATTTAGTTATGGTTTGTTTTATTTAATTGTTCTGCACAATCTTTGATTGAGTCAATCACTCTAATTGGTTCTGACAATTGCGGGAAATGCCCACTTTTTTTTGCGACAATTTGTTTGCTATTTCTTGACAATGAAAGCAATTCCAATTGGTTCTCAAGTCGTTTTTTTCGAATTTCCTCTGGCATCATTCGATTTTCTTGTCCACCAGTAATGATAAATACAGGTATTTCGGGAAATGTAGCAGTTTGCTGGATTTGATCCACAATTTTTTTCACAAAATTAATTTCATTGAATTGTTTATGCGATGATAAGGAATCAAACACCTTGAACAACCTATTAATGGTTTTTACAGCCTTGCCTTGATATTCATTAAGGCTAATATCTTTCGTTGTACTGGATTCTAAAAACATTATTCCCCCACTTCATTTGGGTAAAGTCGGGCATATAAATTAGCATATAGGCCGCCTAGCGAATGTCCGACCAATAAGTATGGAGGTTCAAACCCCACTGTTGTTAATGCCTCACGTAAAGGATTAACCATACTTTTCCCGTCTTGGCTTTCCTTCGGTTTATCGCTGCCAACAACACCAAAGCGATTATAGGAAAATACAGATGCTGTTTCCGAAATTGCCGGCAGTATTTTCATCCAACCTTCTATCGGTCCAGAAGCACCGTTAATCAAAACTATATTTGGTTTGCCTTTTCCACTAATATGTATTGTAATGTCCCTTTTGATTTTTCCACTTTATATTTTTCTATTTTCAATGTCAGCGCATCTCACTTTGTTTAGATTACTCTACGTGTGTATCAAGCTATTGGTTTCATTTATTGAAGGTCTAACATAATGCTTTAATTCGAAAACTTATCCTATAGCTTAAATTTTAAAAGGAGAGTTGTATGATGAATGAATTTGGTAAGTTTGAACGATTGGTTCAAAAGTTTGATCAAGGAAGCAAGCTGATTCGCGCATGGGAATTAAAAGGCGGTATTTCTGCACAGATTACAGGCCTTGAAGTATTATATCCTTCAGGGCGGATTATGAAAATGATCGTTCGTCAGCATGGTGAAGATGACCTAAAACGGAATCCAAATGTTGCAGCAGATGAACACAAGCTATTAGGGATATTGAAAGCTGCTGGTTTGCCTGTACCGATGTCATATCATCTTGAGCAATCGTGCGAGATTTTTTCCAAGCCATCCATACTTATCGAGTTTATTGAGGGCAAGACAGAATTCACTCCCTCAAATCTCAAAGATCATATCTTACAATCAGCAATCAATCTAGCAAAAATCCATCGTGTTGATTGTGCAAATCTATCTTTATCCTTCCTGCCTAAATTAGAAAATACATATACCGAGATGTTAAATAATAACGATAGGGTAATCCTGGACGAAACATTAAATCTGAGCTTGATTAGGGATTTATTAAAATATTTCACGCCTTTACCATCCATGAATAAGGAAGTGATCCTTCATGGTGATTATTGGCCAGGAAATCTATTATGGAAAGAGGATAAACTCGTTTCCATAATTGATTGGGAAGATTCAGGCATAGGGGACCCTTTGGCGGACCTTTCCAATAGTCAACTTGAAATCTTATATCATTTTGGAATGCAGGCGATGAATGACTTCACCAATCAATATAAATCCATGATGCCTGAGGTGAATTTTACAAGCTTACCCTACTGGCAATTATTTGCCGCATTAAGGTTATCTTCATTTCCTGAGTGGGGCTTCGAAAAAAGCAAGGAAAATAACTGGCGAAAAAGACACAAGTCATTTGTTCGTCAAGCGATTAACCGAATTCGTTTAAATTAATGTTTTTTAAGATGAGTGAAAAATCTGATATGCCCAGGATATTTTTGATAAAGGCATTTATACTAGTCCCTTTATCATTTATTTTCATAAACTAATAATGACTTTCAAAAAAGAACCAGGAGGTGTTTACATGTATAATAAGCCCTGGGGGCATCCGAAAGGCGGTCAATGTCCACGACAATATTGCCCACCTCACAGAATGCCTACCCAGTATAATCCACCACAAATCTCCCCCGCAAAGCAATATGTAAAAACTAATGTCATTAACACGGTGATTCCGGTTTTTCACCCGACACATACAACTACCGTGAATAAACACTTCAACACATATATACCGCATACCCGAAGTATCGTGAAAGAGTGCTATTCCCAAAGCTTTATTTGTGGAGTTCCTCAACCCCCCAGTTTTTCAAGGAGAATGGTAAGATACTAATTAAAAAAACCCCAATTCGGGGTTTTTTTAATTCCTTCCTTCAACCTTTGAATATTGACAGTCAATGGATTTACAACTGTCTAAATGCAAATTCCCTATACTTTTTAAAGTTCTGTTTCTCGTAAAACTCTTTTGCAGCTTTGTTTTCAAACCAATAATCCAGTTCAATTAAATCTATATCATTCTTTTTGGCAATTTCATAGACCTCATTCATTAGTATTTTACCGTAACCTTTTTTGGTTTGATTTCCAACTATACTAAGCTGATGCACATATACTGATTTATACGCATTTTTAAAAGCACTTTCTGGATAGTTTTTAATTTCAATCCATACGTAACCGACCGGTTCTTCATGTTCTTTTACAACGAGAAAAACAAAACTGTTATTCTCCACCAAACTTTTGAAAGATTCTTTCATTGCACTATAATTATATTCCTTAAAATGCTTAGGATAGAGTTTTGCATGCAGATCGTGAACATTTCGATTTAATTTTGCAATTACTTCATGATTCCTGGTTTGACTAACATACATAATTATCCCCCTTTCTAAATCCTGTGATTTCCTTATACCAGTAATGTCCACATTCAAAGTACGATTATTTATATAGGCCAGTCAATAGCCGTAAAGAAGAATCGCGTTCCTAAAGAGGCAGGCAAAGTTCTTTTTTCATTCTGGGTAATAAAAAGACGCAAATTAACAGTTTGAACATACTAATAAATAAGTGGAATATACCATTAGGATATTAGTAATCTATTTCCTTAACATACTGGAAGGTGATGATCATGACTTACCCTCTTTTTATTGTGACTGGCATTAGTGGCTCAGGTAAATCAGCAACTTCACTGGAATTGCAGAAAATCATGGTGGATTTCAATGTATTTGATATGGATCTTATCGTTAACAATGACGACTATCAAACAGCATGTGATAATTGGTTGAAAGTTGCCTATTATAGTGCTTATTCCGGACGTAATTCCGTATTATTCGGCAATGTACCCGATCCGTATAATGTTGAAATTTGCGACCATTTCCCTTTATTTAATCCAGTTCATTACCTACATCTTTATTGTAACGGTGAAGCACGTACACAACGATTATCGGCTCGTGGCAAATGGACGACTGACAGCATCAATTATATGAATGTACTATCTGAGAAGTTAGTTCAAGAAGCCAAAACATCTGTTCCACCAATACCCACTTTAGACACTTCTACCACTTCGCCGCCCCAAGTCGCAAAGTTAATTAAACAATGGATAATGGAGAAGCTTGCCTAAATAAAGGAACATTATTTTTATAAATGCAGATATGGGGAATTTCTGATGAAATACGTACGTTTATTCCAAAATCCACTATTGTCTGCTGCTGGCTTTCTTAGCCAAATAAACTTACTGGTATAACCAAGGCCTTTTTGTTTTGCTTTTGATTTAAGGGTCGTTAGTTGAAGAAGTAGTAAAAAGGGATTCTCCTTTAGAAAATCCCTTTTTACATCCCGAAAACATCTGAATATATTAACTAGTTTTGAATTGATGGACGGACACATTTTTTTATCAGTTATTGCCGTTCACCCTGTTGTTCGTTTTTTATAGCCTTTGTTCTTTAATATGTTCTCACTGGTGATATAAGATGACGATAAGAAGAATTATCGCTTGGCTCGATTAAGACAGGCCTCATTGGACCGCCAAAACTTAGCTTTACCTCTTTTTCCTTTATCGCTTTTAAGGCATCCAATAAAAAACTTCCATCCAGTGATATTCTTAACCCCGCATCACCTCTGATTCTTTATTTATTATAAATTCCATGAAATAAGTTCACCCCAATATAATCATTAAAGGAATAATTCGACAAAATCCCTAAAAACCCCTGTTCACCCTTCTTATATGTTCCTATCAGGTTCGAAAAAGCAGCTTTTTGTATCACTTTCAGCCTAATACTGAGCGTGAAATGCAGTGACAAAAAATTTGAAATTCACTATAGGTGGTATTAGTTTTATATGAGTTCTTTAGATGATAAGATTCTTGGGGGAAGTGATTGAAAAATAGATCAATATTTAGGAGGAGTTCTTCTTGAATCCATATGCATTTTTGGCAATAGCCATCCTAAGTGAAGTGTTTGGCAGTTCGATGTTAAAAGTCTCAAACGGGTTTAAAAGGTTACTCCCTTCCATTGGAGTGGTAATTGGAATGGGTTTGGCTTTTTATTGCCTATCGTTATCATTAATAACCATACCGCTTGGAACGGCTTATGCCATTTGGTCGGGAATAGGCACAGCTTTAACGGCTTTAGTCGGAGTTATCGTTTACAAAGAGAGCTTTAACATGAAAAAATTTTTAGGTTTGGTCCTGATCATTGGAGGAGTAGTGGTTTTGAAGCTCTCGAGTGGGGGCAATTAACAAGTTAGTAATTGGAGGTAATAGTATGAAAGGATACATAGCACTAGGAATATCCATCATAAGCGAAGTATTTGGTACGACCATGCTTAAGTTGTCTGAAGGATTCACGCATTTATTCGCTTCATTTGGGGTTATAATAGGATTTGGAATTGCATTTTATAGCTTATCTATATGTCTTAAAACGATTCCGTTAAGCTTAGCTTATGCCATTTGGTCAGGAATAGGCACAGCTTTAACGGCTTTAATTGGCGTACTATTATGGAGTGAACCATTTAGTATCACTACATTAGGCGGCTTAGTATTAATCATTGGCGGAGTGGTTTTACTTAATGCTACCCATACGACTAAACAAGCGGGAGGAGAGTCAAACTAAGTTTGTCTCTCCTCCTCTCCCCGCTCGTTCAAAAATAAAAATGTCTTCAACGCCTGCCACGTCGGCGTTCACATTTTAAATGGAGCTGAACTTTCAAGAGTTTTCTCACCAAGTCCTTCTTGCAAAGTCCGTGAACTTGAATTTATCGGGTCTATGCCTGGATTCGCTATATTGAAACAAGCTTCCATCGATTAAATGGACCGTACTTTTTACAACTGCCACCATATCGAAGTCTTCAATGTCCAATAATTGTTTATCTTCCTCACTGCATGGCTCCACGGTAATTTCCTTGTTGGAAAAACCAATCTGGAGCCCGAGTTCCTTTTCGATATATCCATAAATAGAATCCTCACAAATTTCCTTGGTCAGGTTAGTTACGAATTCGCTCTTGAAATAGTCTTTGTCCAGTATGATTTTCTTCCCATTGATTTGTCGTACCCGGAAAACTTTCCACATTTTTCCACCATCATTCAAATCTAAAAGCTTGGCCATTTTTGAATCGGGAGTCTCAAGCTCCAACTTGTGGATGATCGTTTTGGAATGCAAATTCAACTTTTCCACCATTTCTTTATAGGAAATCAACCCTGCTACAGGAAAATTAAATTTGCTGAAATCCAAGACAAAGGAACCCTTGCCTTTGATTTTATGGATATATCCATTTTGTTCTAGCAATTGTAAGGACTTTCTCACAGTATCCCTGGATATATCATACTCATCCATAAAGCTGCTTTCAGATGGTAGCTTTGAATTTGTCGGAAAGATTCCTTCTTCAATTTTTGAAACGATATCGCCATATAGCGATAGATATTTGCTGTTCATTTCATCACCACAATATATTTTTCTTAGTCTGCTACTCGTCCTTTTTCAACAAATAGACAACCGATTCATAGGGACGAAGGATAACATCACCTGCAAGTTTTTTCGAATTGATATAGTTTGAGAGCAGGAGCTCTGAGTTGTATCCGGATAGGTCTATATCTTTTGGCATTTCGAAGGACGCTTCTTTTGCATAAAAGTTATTGATGACCAAAAGTTTCTCGTCTTCATAACTGCGTACATAGGCGAACATTTGGTCATGGTCGCCAAGAATTTGCTGATAGTCCCCATACGCAATGATATCATGTTTCTTGCGTAAGGATATAAGTTTTTGGTAATGATGAAAAATGGAATCCTGATCCATCAGTGCGTGTTCAGCATTGATGATCTTGGCATTATCAGGCACTGTAATCCATGGATTCCCTTTTGTAAAGCCTGCATGCTCCGCATTTTCCCACTGCATGGGAGTTCTCGAGTTATCACGGGATTTAGCTTGAAGGATTTCGATTATTTCCTTTTCATCCTTGCCCGCCTCTTTTAATATATTGTAATAATTAATCGATTCCACGTCCCGATATTGTTCAATATCATTGAATTTCGGGTTGGTCATCCCTATTTCCTCCCCTTGATAAATATAAGGGGTTCCCCTAAGCATATGAATGGCTGTTGCCAGCATCTTGGCCGATTCCTTATGATACTCTTGATCATTCCCGAACCTTGATACGATCCTCGGCTGGTCATGGTTGCACCAGAACAGCGCATTCCACCCATTTCCTTCTTGCATCCCATATTGCCAGCTGCTCAGGATTTCCTTTAACTGCCTGAAGTCAAAATCTGCTAGTGACCACTTTTCCCCATCCTTATAATCCACCTTTAGATGATGGAAATTGAACACCATGGACAGCTCCTTTTCAACTGGAGATGAATATTTGATGCAATGGTCAATGGTCGTCGATGACATTTCCCCTACAGTCATCACCTCTTCATCCTTCCCGAAAGTTTCTTCATTCATCTCTTTAAGGAATTGATGAATTTTGGGACCGTCTGTATAAAAGCAACGTCCATCTCCATCTTGGTCATTTTCAAAAATGTCAGGTTTCGAAATAAGATTGATGACATCCAAACGGAATCCTTTGACACCTTTATCCATCCAGAAGTTTACTACATTGAAGATTTCCTGCCTCACTCTGGGATTTTCCCAGTTAAGGTCAGCTTGTGTCCGATCAAACAAATGGAGGTAGTATTCATCATGTTCCGCTACATATTCCCATGCAGGGCCTCCGAATTTTGAAATCCAATTCGTAGGGGGCTCTCCATTTTGCGATTTCTTGAAAATATAATAGTCCTTATATTCTTTCTCTCCAGTCAATGCTTTTTGGAACCATTCATGCTCTGTTGATGTATGGTTGAATACCATATCCAGCATGATTTGAATATCCCGAGAATTAGCTTCCTTCACCAATCTCTCAAAATCATCCATCGTCCCAAAAACAGGATCAATGGATGTATAATCCGCAACATCATAGCCATTATCATTTTGCGGTGAACGATAAAAAGGGGTCAGCCAAATATAATCCACTCCCAGTTTATTCAGATAATCAAGTTTTTCAATAACACCATTAATGTCCCCGATGCCATCACCGTTCGAGTCCTTAAATGACTTCGGATAAATTTGATAGATGGTACTTTTTTTAAAATCCTTCATTGTAATTCCTCCCCTGCTATCCCTGCTGTATCTTTTGCCAGTATGGTAAAAAAGAGGGAGAATGCTCTCCCTCCGCGTTATTAAGCATTTAATTTCGTTGTTTTCGTTCTTGTTTTCAAGTTCATATTAGGACGCTTGGAGAATGCGATAGTCAAAATGAATGGCACAACGAATGCAACCATCATCGCGAGTGCAAACATTCCCATATGCTGCGGCTGGATGGATAGGATACCTGGAATCCCTCCAACACCGATGGAATTTGCCATTACTCCAGATCCGACTGAAACGATTCCTGCGAAAAGTGAACCGATCATACCGGCTAAGAACGGAAAGCCGTATTTCAGGTTAATCCCGAACATGGCTGGCTCGGTTACACCGAGATAACATGAAATCGTAGCAGGTATGGAAACCTGTCTTTCCTCCTGGTCTTTTCTGTTGATATAAATCATTGCTAGCACTGCCGTACCTTGTGCAATATTGGATAATGCGATCATCGGCCATAGGTTCGTACCGCCAAGTTCACTCATTAGCTGAAGATCGATTGCGTTTGTCATGTGATGCAGGCCTGTGATGACAAGCGGTGCATAGGCAAAGCCGAAAACGGCAGCAAATAGCCAGCCAACTGAAGAAGTCAATCCGGAATAAACAACCGTAGAAATGACAGAACCGATTTTCCAGCCTATAGGCCCCAGAATGGTATGGGCAATGATTACTGTTGGAAGTAAAGCGAAAAATGGAACGACGATCATGGAAACGGAATTGTGCACTTTATCTCTCAAGAACCGTTCTAAATACGCCAAGACGAACCCTGCCAGTATCGCTGGGATGACTTGGGCCTGGTAGCCGATCATATCGACCTGGGCAAAACCAAAATCCCAAAAAGGTATGTCACTTGCCTTTGTGTTTGCCACTGCATATGCATTAAGAAGCTGTGGGGAAACCAGGGTCAAACCAAGGACGATGCCGAGAATTTGTGTCGTGCCCATTTTCTTCGAGATCGACCATGTAATCCCAACAGGAAGAAAATGAAAAATAGCTTCACCTATCAACCATAAGAAGGCGTGGACCCCTCCCCAAAATTGTGAAATATCCACAAGGGTCTTTGTGCTATCATCGAACATTTTTATATCCCCAATAATATTGCGGAATCCAAGAATGAGTCCGCCAACGACTATGGCAGGAATCAGCGGGGTGAAAATGTCCGCAAGATGGGCAATCATACGCTGCAGCCAGCTCATATTCTGTTTTGCTGCATTTTTCACATCTTCTTTTGATGCTTCCTGAAGTCCAGCTATGGAAACGAATTCATTATAAAACGAAGATACTTCATTCCCGATTATGACCTGAAACTGGCCAGCTTGTGTAAACGTTCCTTTCACAAGCTTAATCGATTCAATATTCGTTACGTCCGCCTTAGCGGGATCTTTCAACGCAAAACGCATTCTTGTTGCACAATGCGTAACCGTCGCAATATTTTCTTTCCCTCCGACATGTTGGAGCAAATCCGTTGCTGGTTCTGTGTATTTACCCATTTCACTACTTCCTTTCCCTAGAAAGCAAAATATAGTTGTTTTTATAACCTGTACGTATAGGTTCTGTATACGCTTTCATATTATCCTGTACGTACAGGTTTTGTCAATAACTTTTTTCCTCACTTTATAAGTGATTGAGTATCATGTACTTTCATTTATTATTCTATAACAATCATGTTAACCCGTAATCTCTCAAGACAGACGAGTAGCTGAGAAATTCCGAAATAGAGTATAATGATAAAATAACCTCTCAATCAACACTTTAATGGTTAGAATTTATCAGGGAAATGGGAGATGAATTCATGTCTAAAAACAATAAATTTCCACTTATATCAGGTCATCCATCTCTGGATTTAGTGAATACGGAACTAGTCAGTCGTGGTCAGCGCCAAGACTTATTTCTTTCAGAACGGGATGTGCTGGACTGGATTTCTGTAATAAGAAGGGAAAACCCATATTGGGATAGTCAGCCATCCTTAAAAATGAAAGAAAGAATTCAACAGGTATTTGTAGGCGTTCTAGAAATGCGTACTATTTTAAGAAAACAATTTGAATCAATAGCAGCTGGGAATCCGATTCCTGCTGAGTTTATCGCTTTTTTAGAAAATAAAATTGAAACATCACCTTTCACTTATAAATTAAGTGATCAAAAACTGGTTCCCATACCTGTTGGAGAAGCTGAAGATATCCTGCAATCTTATATTGCTTTTGACACATTAACATTAATCGAAGAAAATAAGCTATCATCACTAAAGCGATGCTCGAATGATGATTGCGTACTGTTATTTATCGATGAAAGCGGAAGACGCAAGTGGTGTTCAATGAAAATATGCGGGAATAGAAAAAAGGTCGCCCGATTTCAACACCGGAAATCTGATGATGAATGAAGATCCCTTATTAAAAGAGTTGGTTTTTTTACGACTTTTTTAACTAACCATTAAAATGATTTTGACAGGTTATTTCGTTTCGTGTAAAGTCTAATTATATAAAAAAGGAGGGGGATAATGGACCGCATAACAGTAGCTAGACAACAAGAAACACGCTCATTTCATATACGGTTTTTAGCTAAAATGAAGGGACAAGGAAGAAGTCCTTTACAGATAAATGTAAAAGACGCACTAACCGGGCTAATCGGTGGATTTTTAACTATTTTCGCTTTAATTCTTTTAACAAAAATGACATCGGCTTTGTGGTTAATGGCTCCATTTGGTGCCAGTTGTGTACTGGCGTTCGGTCTATGGAACGCGCCGTTATCACAGCCACGGAATATTATTGGGGGCCATTTTGTTTCAACATTCGTAGGTTTAGCTTCTTATCATTTTTTGGGTGATGAGCCTTGGGCAATCGGCTTAGCAGTCGGATTAGCAATTGCCGTCATGATGATGACAAAAACGACACACCCACCAGCAGGGGCAGATCCACTTGTAATTATGCTTGGTCATTATAGCTGGAGCTATTTATTTACGCCTGTGTTAATTGGTTCCGTGATAATCGTTTTCCTGGCATTGTTAATTAATAATTTGCGCAGCAATCGGAGCTATCCAACTTTTTGGATTTGATTGCTTTTTTATGAGTTAATTGCAAGGTTTCACTATCATGAAATAATTAAAAACGAGGAACGCTCAGGCTCTCCTCGTTTGTCAGCTATAAGTGCTGCTCATCTTGTAATTAATCAAGATCTCCCAAACTTTTAAAAAAATCCATTACATTCATTGTTTAGTTTGACATGCGTTTCTGCAACTTCCACTCCATTTACGAGAAGGGAGATTCGATGGATTCCCGTGTAATGACGACGTGTCGTCAGGTCTTTCCAATTGTGGAATCTCACTCTCTCAACTTGTTCTCCATCCGTGAAATTCCTATCTGCCAGCAAGAATATTTTGCGAGACGTTTTCTGATTGGCTTTTACAAAATCGATGGCGTACTCAATACGAAGCTTCGCTATATTCTTCACATGCACTTGAAACCCGAAATGAAGTTCACTGGTTTCCCCAATAAAAATCGAGTCTGGTTCATTTCTAATAAATGCTTTTGTAATGATACTCGGATTATTCAATACATCCATGTATCCAAATAAGGAAAGGACCTCAGGATCTGCTTGACGAACTAAGGTCCTGCATCCCCGTCGGACAATCCAAATCGTGTTGGGTTCTCCGCTTTCATGCCAACGCTTGGCAGTTTCTATGACGACATTTGGATTATCTCTTGCAATATCATTCAAGTTATTGGCCACACTTTTGCGAACATATAGGGACGGGTCGTTTTTCAGGTTCTCAAGTAATTCCAATACTGGTGCCGGATCTGATTTGAACATCGGTAAAGCTTGCCCCCAAGGTAACCTGGGCCTGCATCCCTCACTAGCCAGCCTCCGGACATGCTCATCTTCATGCTTGGTCCATTCCTTCATCTTCTCGATCATTACAACGGGATCAAGCAAGATAAATGCACGGATGGCAAATTCGGAAGACGATCTTGCAGTAAAACGCTCCAACGCATCTATCGATAACGCCCAGTCCCCCTTATTCAATCCATGTACCTCTACAAAATCCGGAAAAAATAGATATCTAAATCCTTCACAATCCTTATCAATTCGATATAAAATATTCAAAGCTTCTTGGTAATCACTTGGAAGATGCTTTCCAAGGGTAATCGAAATATGTCTAATTCGTTCTTTTAATTTCCTCTCGTCCCAATGCTCATCAATCACTTCTTCTACAAATAAATCAGTAGAGAAGGACGGATGGACACTGCTTACTTTTTCACCGAATTCACGAATGAATGTTTCATTATATAAATCCTTTAAGGGCTCAGCCATTTAATTCACTTCTTTTCATCAGGTTATACTTGATTATATAGCATTTCCTTTATTATATAGTATTGAACGGAATGAAAAAGCAACTAACTTTTGTAACTCAAGTCACATGCTTTGTTTATTATGGAATATAAATCACTAAGCTGCTGGATTTCATAGGTTGGCTCAATTCCCGTTTCATTCTGCTTCCATTCAGGATTAAACCAGCAGGTATCCATGCCGGCAAGTTGGCCGCCTCTTATGTCTGCACTTAATGAGTCCCCAATTATCAATCCTTGTTCCGGTTTAAAATAAGGAATACTGGCAAATACGTAATCGAAGAACTCTTTCATAGGCTTTTGATATCCAGTATCCTCTGAAATGAAAATTTGTTTAAAATAAGCATGCAAACCTGAATCTCTCAAGCGTTTATCCTGGGTTCTGGAAACCCCATTTGACACAATATATAAATCATAGTGCAGCTCTAAAATCGCAACCAATTCATGTGCCCCATTAACCTCATGGTGCCCTTGTTCCAAGTAACGACGATAGGTTTTCTCCAGTACAACCCCGTCTACCGCCCGGCCATATTCTTTAAAAAAAGTTAAAAATCGCGTATTGATTACCTCATCCCGTGATATTTCCCCCTTTTCAAATGACTTCCACAGGTTTTGGTTGATTGTTTTATAATGCGCCTCCGCTTGCGGTGTATACAACATTTGTTGCTCCTTGAAAAGTAAGCGCAGTGCATCACTTTCTGCCTTCTGAAAATCTAAAAGTGTATCATCCATATCAAAAAATAAAGCTTTGTACCTGTTCATGTGTATCGCTCCATTCAATGTTTCCATCCAACTTTGAATACCCGTGACCAAACCATGTTCTTTCTAGTTCATATCAAAAGCATTTTCCTTTTCCCACCTATTTTGAATACTATCATCCCGGCAATGATAATCAGGATACCCCCCAACTGCTTCAATGTAAAGGGAACCTTCTCCAGCCCCAACAAACCTGTAGAATCCCAAGCCAGAGCAAATACAAGCTGTGCCGCCATCACGATTGAAATGGCGAAGGTAGATCCCAGCAACTTAACTCCCTGTGTCACACAAATGACCACACCTATGCCAACCAACCCGCTGAACCAATACCAGGGCTTCATATTATGCAGTTGAAAAAGCTCTATTCCCTCAAATGCGAACCCGCTGAAAAACGAAGCAAGAAAGCCCAACCCTAATACTAGTGTCGTCGTTGACCAAGGATTGACATGTTCATTTACTTTACTATTGAAAACGTTTTGTAAACTGACCATTGAACCCGCGAGGATTGCCCAACTTAATCCAATCAACATTGTAACGCCTCCTTCAAATCATATAAACCTTCTACTCATAGATATTATGGCTGGACAGTGCCTTTAACCCTTCCCAGTCCTTAACTTGGATGAACCCATCGGACCGATCAATCAAACCATTCTTACAAAGATTCAGGATGACTCGATTCAGGTGCCTATAACTTGTCCCAATAAAGTTTGCAATATCCTTTAAGCTCTCTGTATTCAGCATTCCAGTGATATGGGCACTTGTTTCATCGAACGAAACGGATAGGAGGTAACTTGCAAGCCTTACTTCGACTGGATGCATTAAATTGAAACTAAGTGACTTGGATTTAATATAAAACTTCTGGGTGATGACCCTTAGTAAAAATTGCAGGAAGGCCGGTTGACCTTCGGCATACTTTTTTAACCATTGATGCTGTATGCCGATTACATAGACATCCGATACCGCTTCAACAGTATTGATGATTTCAATTCCCTGTATGTATTCAATATCTCCAATTACTTCAAGTGGGGTCTTGAATGACAAAATCAGATTCTTGCCTTCAACTGATGTCGTATACACTTTAACTTTCCCCTTAACCAGGACGTACAAATAATTCACTCGATCGCCTTGGGAGCAAATGCATTCACCAGGCTTAACCCGGTATAGAGATAAATAGGGCATCAAGGCTCCTTTAAAAATGTTTTCCAACTGATGGGCCTTCAAATAGTGATTGAGTTTTTCCGAATTCATTATTTCTTTCATCTGATTAAGATTCACTCACTTCCTGCCTATTATTATCCATACAATTATACCGCTAATAAAAGGATTCCTGCCATCATCAAGCCAAGCCCAATGAACTGAGGTAATTGCATCTTCTGTTTTGTTACCCCAAACCATCCATTGCTATCTATGACAAAGCTTAGACTTAGCTGCGCCAGCAATAGAGCTGACACCGAAAAAGTCACTCCGATTTGTTTATAAGCCGAAATATTACTGAAAATAATCACCGCTGCAAAGGTTCCACCCGACAAAAACAACGGTTTAACTTTTTTAAATTCAAGAGAATCCCCTTTACGCATCATAAATAAAATCAACCCAGCAATGATGAAACCAGTGAACTGTGTAATTGTTGCGACTTGCCACGTGCTAAGGTCCCGGCTGATTTGGGAATTGGCTACACCTTGCAACGTTAGAAAAGCTCCGCCTAAAAATGATAAGAAAACCCCTTTCACTTTTTCTCCACCCTTCTTTCTTTCCATTATTAAATACTAGATAAAAGATTCCTGAAAGGACATATGTCCCGCTGTTCGACTCCAGACTTCCTAATTGGAATCCGGTGTAGGTCGAATAATGTGCGGTGTAGATCGAATAAGGTACGGTGTGGGTCGAATAAAGTATGGTCTAGGTCGAATAAAGTGGTGTAGGTCGAATGAAGTGCGGAAAGGAGTTTTGGAATGTTCTCACCCCAACCACGATTTGTTATATGTTTTTTACTTTTTGGGAAATAACAAAATATTCTCTGCCAAGATCAATCAATATTTAGCAATGTCACTAATTAATTAGTGGCCTCGCTTGTTTACCATTAACTTGAATAATCGCAATTATTTTTTAACACAAAAAAGAATGGAACCCCTATTGGAAGTTCCATTCTTTGTGTTCAAAGGTAAGGAGCATTACGGGATCTCATGTCCCATCGAGCTTGTTGAAATGTTACGCATATTGGTTAATATTCTTTTTTGAGGTACATTCGGAAAAGAATGAGGTTTTTCAGTGGAATTAGTCGGATTGTCATTCGATAACCACAACTTGCTTCTTCAAGGGACATTTAATAATATCTAACTAATTTGCCCCTTATAGTTATGAGGTCGTGGGTTTTACTTAATGAAAAAAACCTCTTTGAAAAAAAGATAGCTTAGAGCACCAGAAAAAACGATTTTCCATTAACGTGGGCAAAATCGTCTTTTCTGGTGCTTAATTTGAATAAGGTAAATGTAGCTCTCAAGACAGGGGTGTTCACTTTTCTAAAATCTTCTATGCGTATTTCATCCAGAAGTGAAAATTACACCAAAAAGTAAAAAAAGGGTTTGATACCTTCTCTTCTTACTCATAGTCCATATACATAGTTGTAAAATCTATTTTTCCAAATGAAAACAACCATCTTTATGGCTTAAGGACCACTTTAATACATCCATCTGTCCTTGTATCAAATACTTCATACCCATGCTTTGCTTGGTCAATTGGAAGTACATGGGTTACAACATCGCCAGGATCTACTTTTCCTTCTGATATTAGTTTATAAAGGTAGGGCATATATGGAATAACAGGAGCCTGTCCGGTTTTAATATCCACGTTTCTTTGGAAAATATCTCCAAGAGGGAACCCATTATAACGGCCGCCATAAACGCCTGTTATCTGTATGGTTCCCGCCTTACGCACTGCTTGGGACGCAATTACAATCCCTCCCATGGCTCCCCCATGTAATTTAAGACCCGAAGCAAGATATTCCATCGGAGTCATTTTGCCACTCATCCCGGAACAGTCAATAACGATATCTGCACCACCTTTAGTGATTTCTTTAAGGTATTCGCCAGTGTTTTCATACTGTGCAAAATTTACGGTTTCGACTTTATTCGTCCTTTTTGCATGTTCTAAACGATAATCGAGATGGTCGACAGCAATCACCCTTTTCGCCCCTTTAAACCAAGCGAATTTTTGAGTAAGTAGACCTACTGGACCACAGCCTAAAACGATAACCGTATCGCCAGGTTTGACACCTGCGTGATCTACACTCCAGAATGCTGTAGATGCTGCATCAGCGAGCAACACCAATTTTTCATCTTCTACCTCGCAGTTTTCTGGGATTTTGAACGGAGTAAAGTTTCCATAAGGAACACGCATATATTCAGCTTGCCCGCCTGCATACCCACCAGTTGTTTCTGAGTATCCAAAAAAACCACCCATTTCCCCATGAGGATTTGAATTATCGCACTGACTTGTAAGGTCGTGGTCGCAATACCAGCAGCTCCCGCAGCTAACGTTAAAGGGGATAATGACCCGGTCTCCCTTCTTTACCTTAGTTACCCCTGGTCCAACTTCCTCAACAACCCCCATCGGCTCATGACCAATCACATAATCTGTAGGCATATTGGGAATCATTTGATGAATTAAGTGCAAATCGGAGCCGCAAATCGCTGAAGTAGTGATTTTTACGATAATATCATCCGAATTTTTGATGTTAGGGTCTTTAACTTCTTTAACCTGTACATTTTTATTGCCCTGGTAAGTTACGGCTTTCATGATGCTTTTCCTCCTTTATTTATTCGGCGTTGCAAACATGCCGAGTCTGTCAGTATCATTCGGGAAAAGATTCATTCCAGCAATACTAACCGCCATATCGGCTGATTTCAAATCTAATTCCACCTGTTTACCTACATCGTTCGGATAAAGCCAGCCCTTACTGATCATTAAATCGGATAACTCACCATGTAAGTCAATAGATTGCTCCATTTGCTGGTACAGTGCTTTTCTCAATGCGGGATTCGCTGTTTCAGATAATGCAATACCATAAGTATGAATCCCACTTTTGATAGAGAGTAGAAAATCTAGCGCGAAAGAGGAATCAGCCATTTCCGGCATATGTTCAGCACCTTGAGGATCTAAAAAATCCATTTCCATTTAAATTTCACCTCATTTTTCATAGTTTGTTCGGGCTTCTGTATAAAAACCCTTTAGCTCGTTTATAGCAGCTATGGATTGTTGTACGTCTTTTTCCATTAATGCTTTTAAGTCATTGTCAAAGCAAATTCCTTGCATTAATTTAGATCTCATTAAACCTATTGTTTTAACATTTAAAATTTCATGCGTTTCCATGGTTTCATGAAATGCCAAGCTTTCATTTTCCATACGGTTCACCTCCCTAATCCTATAAAATACCTTTCCCTGTTCATCTGTCTGTTATACGGACCGATAGGTAGTTTTTTCGCAAAATACACATTACCTTTGTAAATGATAATGTATAAAAACTTTTGTTTGACGAAAGATATGTAAGTGAATTCTCAAAGAAATGGAGTGAAAAATCATGACGAAAAATTTAGGACTGCATGAAACTTTAGAGGCGCACGAAATTTTATCTTTCAAGAGTCTTTGTCTAACAAAGTCCTCTACAATGAGCAGTTTAGTGCAGGATACAGAACTACAAAATATTCTATTAAAAGACATGAGCACTGGGACACAAGATATTCAAAAACTGCAGGAAATTCTGACGAATCGAGGGGAACAGTAATGACAAATTTTTTGCAAAATATGGCGGGTATGGGTGGCATGACTGATCAGGTGATTGCAACGGACTTCTTAATATCCGCAAAAACAGGAATAAGAAATCTTGCATTTGCCATTACCGAAACAAAAACACCTGAATTGAAAGCAGCCTTAAGAGAACAGCTTCGTGTCGCTGTAGAAAGACACGGAGAGATAAGCAATTATATGATTTCAAAAGGTTACTATCATCCACATGATTTAAGTGAACAATTACAAGTTGATTTAAATACAGCAAATACAGCCCTAAACCTTCCTCAACAATAAAGTCAACTCATGGTTGTGAAATCAGAAAGATTTCACAGAGGTACGGGCAAATGGTAAAAAAGCAATGAATTTCTCTGAAATACATTGCTTTTTTTAGGGGTATATTATAGCAAGTTCTTAGCAAAACGGGGGAATAAAGGTCGTGTAGATGATCCAATCTATAAGCTGTTGTGTTTTAACTAATTTGACTTCTTTCTTAATTGGGTTAAATCGATTTCTTCATGCCACACTCTTTGCATTTACGAATATATACATAGTTCTTAACCGAACTTTCAAACTGAGCTTTACCGCAATTGTCACAGCGACCACTAACGATATTATCAAGACCTTAATTGAAAAAAGCTAGATAAATTAAAGGACATAACATCTTAAATATGTTATGTCCTTTCTTTTTACATACTTAGTTGATAGTTATTCAATAAAAGGATTTTGCTACGGTTCATCTATTCATTAGTTAAAATAATTAATTCCTATTGCTTCTCTTACTTCTAAAAGTGTTTCTGCTGCTACTGAACGTGCATTTAGACTGCCTCTTTTTAATGTTTCAAACACAAAATCCAAATGTTTTTCATAATAATTTTATTTATTTCTAATGGGCTCTATTTCTGCTTGAAGTATATCATTCAAATATCTTTTTACTTTTACATCTCCTAAACCACCTCTTCTGCCTCTTCTATAATGAGTAGACGTTATAGACCATGTTTTTTCATTTTCCGGATTAAGGTCGTATGCGAAACGCCCAATACTTTGGCAGCCTTGCGAATACTCCCTTCCTGCTGAATCATGCTCTCGATTAGATTTTTCTCCACTGACTTAAATAAGTTACTTTTGGTATCCTCATTTCTTAAGAGTTTTGATAGACTGACTCCCGTATGTTGTTTTGCAATAGGCAAATCCTTCGGTTCTATTACATCGTTTTTAGTGGTTAGGACAAGTCGCTCTATAATATTTGACAATTCTCGGATGTTGCCTGGCCAGTGATATGCGCAAAGAATATCCATAGCATCCATCGTAAATGATTTATTCTTATTATATTCCTTATTAAAATTTTGGAGAAAATGGCCGATTAACAAGGGGATATCGTCCTTTCGTTCCCTCAATGCTGGAGTCTGGATAGGGATGACATTCAATCGGTAATATAGGTCTTCCCGAAATTCTCCTCTCAGGACCATAGATTCTAAATCCCTATTGGTCGCTGCCACAATTCTTACATTGACCTGAATCACCTTCGTTCCACCGATCCGGGTAAACTGCTGGTCTTGTAGCACACTTAAAAGTTTTGCCTGAAGATATAAGGGGAACTCCCCGATTTCATCCAAAAATAAGGTTCCTTTATCAGCAAGTTCAAACAATCCTGGCTTCCCATCCTTCTTTGCACCGGTGAAGGCACCGGTATCATAGCCAAAGAACTCAGATTCCAAGAGATCCTTAGGGATGGCCCCGCAGTTCACTTTGATGAAGGCCCCGGAATCCTTCCGCTTACTTGTTTCATGAATTTCCCTAGCCAAGACATCTTTTCCTACTCCAGATTCACCCAACAGGAGTACAGTTGAGTCAGTTGGACCGATATGGTGAATAAGGTCGAGAATTTCCTTCATCATCCGGTTAGCGGTGATAATTCCCCTTTTGGAATGATGCTGTCGAAGTGATAAAAGTTCCATATAATAATTTGCTGAAAGTCTCTCTATTTCTTCTACCTTTTTCTTCATAACTATCTGATCGGTTATATCATGGGTGATGGATAACACCCGAATCAAACGGTTTCCTCCATCAAAGATAGGAATTGCAGTAACCAAGACAGTCCTTCCGTTCTGATATTGTTGGAAATCGGTCACCGTTTGTTTTTCCTGAATAGCCCTCAATGTGACAGATTCTTTTTGGAAGATCCCACTTTCCACAATATCCCTTATATACCGCCCAGCATAAGCTTCGAGAGGTAAACCGCTTAATTTAAGCATGGACTGATTGACCAATAGAATTTTCCCTTCCTGATTCATTGCCAAAATTCCATCTTGAAAATTTTCCACAATTGTCCGATATAATTCTAAATCAGGTATCCTTGTAAACTCCATGTGCTCCTCCTACGATCCAAATTGTATAGATATAAACCATTTCCAGTAACTCTATACAGTACAAAAGAGATGTACGATAAGCAGAACAAACAACGACGAATATGAATCTCAATATATAACCGGATCCAAAACGAACCATAATTAGAATAGTAATGTTCATAGTTCTTTAGCGAATCGCATTGAGGGTAATCCCAAACTCTTTCATCTTTTTGAGAACCATTGTATGAGTGACACCTATGGCCTTACCAGCTTTTCGCACTGATCCATATTTTTTCAGGGCTTGGATTAGCGCTTCCTTTTCCAGATCGACCAGGTTGCCTCCTTCTGCAGGACCGTAACAAGACGGCTTGAGGATTTGCAAGTCTACCTCAGGTTTACCTTCTTGAATCTTCAGTTTATTTTCAATCTCGTTACATTCACTTGCTATATTGGGAAGATGCTTCAATTTAATGACCTTGGCACGGCAGGTAAGCACTAGTCGTTCCACTATATTGGATAACTCCCGAACATTCCCGGGAAATTTATACATTAACAAATGATCCACAACTTCTTTTGATAAGCGTTTTGAATATTGATGTTTCTCATTAAATTTCTTCAAAAAATAACCAAGTAGCTGAGTAATATCATCCTTTCTTTCCCTTAGTGGCGGAATTGTTATTGGTATGATATTCAATCTATAATAGAGATCTAGCCGAAATGTTCCTTCCTCCACCATTCTTTCCAAGTTTCGATTTGTTGCAGCAATAACCCTTACATTAATTTTAATTGTTTGTGTTCCTCCAACTCGGATAAGTTCCTGTTCCTGAAGAACCCGCAGGAATTTTACCTGCATATCTAATGGCAACTCTCCGATTTCGTCAAGGAAAAGAGTTCCGTTATTGGCCAATTCAAAAATACCCTGCTTACCTTCCTTTTTTGCCCCTGTAAAAGCACCCTGTTCATATCCGAACAACTCTGCCTCTAATAGGTTAGGAGGAATCGCTCCACAGTTTACTTTCACGAATAATCCTTTTTCAAAACGCAAGCTGTTTTCATGTAGCACTTTGCCAATGACCTCTTTCCCAACTCCAGATTCCCCCAGCAATAATATAGTAGAATCGGATGATGCAACATGATAGACAAGGTCAAGCACATCTAGCATTTCTTGGCTATTGGCTATCACTTCTCCTGAACTTTTTATATTTTGAATGCGCACTTGTTTGAGCTCTTTTGGGTAGCGCGAAGGTAAATTCTTGGAATCAGCAAGTTGCTCCTGAAGTCTAGTTAAGTCCGAGACGTCCCTGACGTTTGCCAGAACCCGGATCAATTCTCCTTTTTGGTTGAAAACCGGCGTAGCTGTAACCAGAGTATATATTCCAGTATTTTTATACTTCTGAACGTTGGTATATGATCTTCCCGATTGTAGCGTCTTCATCACCACAGAATCATTCAGAAATAGGCCTTTATCCACCATATCGTTCATGTGCGCCCCGACCATTACCTCCTTGTTCAGTAAAGTGATCTGTTCAAACTCCTTATTGATATGCAGAATATAACCTGTCTCATCTGTTATCAATATTCCATCATAAGAATTGTCTATAACGAGCATCAACTGATTTAATTCATCCTGCAGGCAACGATGAATCTCATTCCATTTGATACTGCCGTAATAAATTCCATCCTTTACAACAGGAATAATTTGGTGGGTGTTGAAACACGGTAAGCCGTAAATCACTTCCGTCCCGTCGACTGAAACACAGTCTTTATCAATGTACTCTTCGACGAATCGGTTTGTATCAGTATTTAGTAAATCCCTTGCATGAATTATTCCTATGAAATTTTGACCCGACAAAACAGGAATCTCATTTAATTGTGAAGACTTCATGTATTCAATGGCTTTCCAGATAGGATCTGCACTTTGAATGACAGGAACATTTTGTTCAATACGATCTAACCAGTTCATGTATATCACCTTTTTTATTCTTTTCGAACAGATTAAGGATATTTGGAATTGTTTTTTGTTATATAGATATGTAGAAATGAAGCTCTTATAAATGAGGACGGATATGAAAATTAACCTAATAAACACCATCGTGAATACTATCAGTTGAGTAAACAACCTCTTAAACAATAATATTATTACTCTTCAAATAGGTATAACTGTATATCATTCGATAGTTCATTGGTCAACTAAGGATAGAAGATTTTTCTTTTTGATTATTTTAAATATCCAAAGGTGTAAGTCCTTGTAAGGAAGTCAAAAGGAACAAAAAAAAGATTGTAGAGAGAGTAATACCACGCTTTCTCTACAAGCTGGGAAAGGACGAATTCAGGGGTTTCTCAACACCTCAGTTGACTTACTATCCATTATTTACTTTCCTTTAAAAATAGGTTTTCTCTTTTCGACGAACGCATCTACGCCTTCTTTAAAGTCTTCTGTTGTGCGAAGGAGGCCGTAGGCTTTCCCTTCCATTTTCAATCCGACTCCCAACGGACTTTCTTCAGAAGCGTTCAACACTTCTTTTGCCACACGCTGAGCAAGTGGAGAAAATTGAACAAGCTCCTCAACTAACGAATCCACTGTTTGTTGAAGGTCCCCTTTAGACACTACTTGTGTTAATAGACCCCATTGATACGCTTCATTTGCAGGAATTTTTCTGGCACGCATGATCATGTCCTTTGCTCTTGTTAAGCCCACAATCTTTGCAATTCTCTGTGTACCTCCGCTCCCAGGAATCATTCCTAGATTCATTTCCGGAAGGGCAAGCAGGGTATCTTCCCGTGCAATCCTGAAATCACAGGCCATCGCAAGTTCTAGGCCTACACCGAACGTATATCCCTGCAGCTGAGCGATGACAGGTTTTGGAGAGCGTTCAGGAGCAGCCACGTTTTCGGCTAAATGGGAAAGCTTTTCTTGATGGGTCGCCATAAATTCCGGGATGCTTCCTCCTGCACTGAAGCATACATCTCCTGCTCCCTTGAGGATAATGACACGCACTTCATCATCTTGATTCAAACCATCAAAAATCTCTGTCAGCTGTTCTCTGCCGAGCATACTGATATAATTCATTTTCTCTGGACGATCGAATACGATTGTTGCTGTTTGTTTTTCTGCATTTTTCTCTACCCGAATATGGTCATACGTTTGCTCTGTTATAGTCATATGTTATTTCCCCTTTTCTATTTAAGATGAGATCGCTGTTTTTTTATTTACAATCGTTTTCTCGATGGCATTAATGATACCTTCATATCCCGTGCAGCGGCATAAGTGGCCAGAAAGCATTTCTTTGATTTCCTTGGTAGAGGGATCTGGCTTTTTTTCAAGATAATCTGTTGTAGACATTAAGATACCAGGTGTACAAAATCCACATTGAAGACCGTGGCATTCGACAAAGTTTTTCTGTAGATCTGTCAACTCACCATTATTCGCTAACCCTTCAACGGTTTTAATTTCGTCTCCATCTATTTGTACAGCAAACATGAGACAACTTCTCACAGCCGTGCCATTAACGTGTACGGTACAAGCACCACAAACACCGTGTTCACATCCAACATGTGTTCCAGTCAGTCCGCATACATCTCGGATAAAATCACTTAATAGCATTCGTGATTCCACTTCTTCTTGATAGACTTTGCCATTAATAGTTACTTCCACTTGATGACGTCCCATTTCTCTACCTCCTTGCCCTTTCATAGGCTTGTGTTAACGTACGCTTCGTTAAAACTTTAGCAAGATGTGTTCGATACTCTGCTGAAGCATGAAGATCTGATTCGGGCTCAACTGCTAATTCTACACTTTCAACTATTTTTCCTAGCAAAGAATCGGACAGTGTTTCCCCTATCATGAAGTCTTCTGCATCCTCTATTAACAAAGGAATGGCCTCCACTCCGCCAAGGGCTAATCTTATGGATGAAATCTTGTCATGATCATCAACTGTCATATAGCAAGAAGCAGCAACTAACGCGAAGTCTCCATGCCTCCTGGCAATTTCCTGAAACGAATACCCCCGTCTACCTCCAATGATTGGAATATTAATCTCCGTTAAGATTTCTGTAGGCATAATATCTGTCGTCAAATAAGTAACAAAGAAATCTTCTGCACTAACGTTTCGAACCTCATCCTTTGATGCTATTTGCACTGAACCGTTCAGTGTTAGCAAGGCAAGTGGGAGCTCGGCACTTGGATCGGCATGAACAATGCTTCCGCCTATAGTTCCCCTATTCCTTGTTTGCACATGACCAATTTGGGTAATTGCTTCGGTTAATAGACCGCAGGTATTGGCTACCATTTCAGATTCTTCTACTTTACTTTGTCTTGTTAAAGTTCCTATTTGAAGCAGATTTTGATTTTCATCATTTTTAATATAATCAAGTTCTGATAAACCATTTATATCAATTAAGCACTTGGGTGATGCAAGGCGCATATTCATGATGGGAACTAAGCTTTGCCCACCGGCAATGATTTTTCCATCTTCACCGGCTTCTTCTAAAAGATTCAATGCTTCATTTAGTGTGGTAGGTTTATAGTATTCAAACTTTGGTGGTTTCATATTTCCCCTCCCCTTCGGCAATCCTATTTTTATGAGATTCAGAAAATTTGTTTAAGGAGCTGTCACTTTTTCCTTTGCCTCATTGAGTAACTTCCAAATGCGATTAGGACTTAATGGCAGCTCATCGATCATAATATCTAAATGGGCTAAGGCATCACTTACGGCATTGGCAATCGCCACCGGTGCACTCATGGTATTCCCTTCACCCAAGCCTTTGGCTCCTAATGGAGTAAGAGGGGATGGAGACTCCGTATGTTTAATCGTTACATTAGGGATTTCCGGAGCAGTTGGGCATAAATAATCCATAAATGACCCCGTTAAGAACTGACCATTCTTGTCATAAGTTAATTCCTCGTATAAAGCGCCACCAACACCATGAGCCAGACCACCCATGATTTGTCCATCTGCAATCAACGGATTTAAAAGCTTTCCAGCATCATGAACTGTGAAATAATCTATTATTTTCACTTCTGCTGTATCCGGATTAATTTCAACAGTCACCATATCTGCAACAAATCCGTATGTGACAGAGGAATTGATCAGGTCGTTATCATCCGGTGGTTCTGCAGCCTGTGGAGTATAATAATGAGTTTCATAGATTCCTGGTTCCATTCCTTCAGGTAATGCAAGCGGATTCCAATGTGCTAGACCCGCAAGGCGCTTGATAGGAAACTTTTTAGCAGGATTATCCCTTACGTAAATGAAACCTTCTCCCAGCTCGAGCTCAGAGACGTCTACACCAAGTTGAGAGGCAGTAATGTTAAAAAGTTTTTTCCTTACCTTTTGGGCTGCATAATAAATAGCGCTTGAACCTAAAGAGGCAAATCGACTTGAATAGCTTCCTGAAGCGATGGACCAAGGACTGGTCGCTGTATCAAGTTCAGCGATTATATTTATTTGTTCCCTTGGTATCCCTAAAACTTCAGATACGATTTGGGCTGCCACGGTTTCGTGTCCTTGACCTGTTGGTGCAGTGCTAATTCTCACGTTTACACTTCCTAATGGATCCATTGAAACAGTAGCCGCTTCAGATGCACCTGACTTCGGTAAGGATTTCGCTCTTTCTTCTGGTGTTAAGGCAACCGTGATATATCCCATATTTGATCCGGATGGTTCGACGATACATGCAAGGCCGACGCCTAAAATTTTTCCATTTTTACGCGCTTCTGCTTGTTTTTTTCTAAAGTTCTTATATTCCCCCGTTAAAAGAGCGAGTTCAAATGAATTCTCATAATCCCCACTGTCGTAAATTCCACCCGAAGCTGTTGTGAATGGAAATTGTTGTTTTTTAATCAGGTTTTTTCTAATCACATCAGAGTGGTCCAAAGAAAGTTCTTTTGCAATAAGCTGCATCATTCTTTCGAGGGCAAAGTAATGCTCCTGTCCCCCGTAACCACGGATTAACCCGGTAGGTGACTTGTTTGTCATGACTGCAAACGCTTCTATATCTAAATTTGGTATATCGTATGCCCCGGTTGAGTTAGCATGGTTACGGTATAAGCAGGCTGGTTCTGGTGCGCGAATATAAGCACCAACATTATCCATCAATTTCATTCTTAAACCGGTGACCTTGCCATCATTTTTGACGGCGGCTTCAATGTAGGTCACGCGATCTGTTCCGCTCGCACTTGATGAAAGATGTTCCTGTCGATCTTCTATCCATTTAACTGGACAGCCGAGAAGTTTACTTGTGATGGAACAAAGAACGATATATGGGAAAAGCCCTGCCTTTATTCCATAACTTCCCCCTATATCCTTTGGAATGATCAGTCTTAGTTTATTGCTGGGGACTTGTAAGGATTGAGCCATGATTGCCTGAATAATAAAGGGTCCATGAAAATTAGCATGAACGTTATACTGATTATGAGCAGAATCATAGTTTGCAACCACACCATATGTTTCAACAGGGGTAGCCGTATATTTCGGAAACTTATATTTATGCTTGATGATATGATCTGCTTCTTTAAAGGCTTTATCTACATCTCCATAATGGAATTGACGATGATTGGCAATATTCGACCCAACATTTTCATGTAAGATCGGTGCATCCTCTTGTACCGTTTTCTCAATATCTACAATGGCTGGTAACTGTTTATAAGAAACTTTTATCTTTTCCATTGCGTCTTCGGCAGTATAACGATCCTTGGCAACTACAATAGCAACGGGTTCTCCAACATACCTCACCTTTTCGATAGCAAGAGGAAAATACTTAACTGGTGCCGTAACCCCAACACTAAATGGTTTTACATGGTCTTTTATGTCTTGACCGGTTACCACTCCCTTTACTCCCTGCATTTTTTCCGCTTCGGTTGGGTCTATGGATATTATATAAGCATGAGGATGTGGACTACGTAAAATTGCCGCATAGCCTGTATTTGTTGTGTTACCAAGATCATCAATATAAGTTCCTTGACCGGTTAGTAGCCGTTTGTCCTCCACCCTCGTAGCAGACTTACCTATTACCTTTGTCATGTACAACCCCCCTCTTTTTAATCAATCTTTGATAATCGTCTATTGTGTCAACATCCGGAATAATGGGCTGATTCATTGGTGCATATACAACTTCCCTGTAAAACTTTTGAATGACGGACTTTCCACCACTATCTCCTTCAACCTGTAAAAGATGATGAAACATATCTCGTTTGAATAAAACAGGATGCCCCTTCTCGTTGTTTAAAAAAACCGACTGAACGATGGATGGCCTATTCTTTACTTGGTAGGTTTCAACAATTCTGTTTATTGAGCCTTCATCCATTTCAGGCTGATCGCCTAAAAGAATAACCATGGCCTCTACTTGTTGGGGTAATGCTGCTAGTCCGACTTTAATCGAAGTAGACATACCTAAATGTGAATCATGATTCTCTACCACTTGTTTTATACCAGGAACAGATACCGCCTCTACCAATCCATTCACTTTTGGATTTACCACAACAACCACCCCATCAAGTACTGAGTGTAAACACGTTTCGATAACATGAAGAACTAGTGTTTTTTGTTGATAGGGCAAAAGCATTTTTGGAGTACCCATTCTGGTAGATAAGCCCGAAGCTAAAATGATCCCCCAGACTTCATGATTCTTATCATTGATAAGCAATCACTCTCCTATGATCTCTAGAGGTGTTCAATAGTTCCTTACCCTTCGTTTGTTTTAAATGCATCGAATTACCACCACGATGAACATTAACCAATTCTGCAGCAATACTGATAGCAATTTCCTCAGGAGTTTTTGCACCAATATCAAGGCCTATTGGACTATAAATACGGTTTAACTGTATTTCATCAATAGTGAAACCATCCATTATCGGTTGGAGCAACTGATTTGTTCTGGTTGTTGGTCCTAACACTCCGATATAGGGTACCGATGAATGTAACAACGATTTTAGAACCAATTGGTCTTGAGTAAAATTGTGGCTCATCACAATAGCATAACTATGTTCACTTGATAGAACGGAAGTGGGGTGGTCTCGTTCATAGCATATTAATTCATCGGCTAAGGGAAAATTTCTTTTATTTACAAAGCCCGGTCGGTGATCTAATACATTTACATTCCAGCCTAAGTTTTTAACCGTCTTCACCAATGGAACAGCGTCTGGTCCTGCACCAAATATGTATAGGGTAGGAACCGGCGTAATATGATCATAGAAGACTTCACTGTTATCTATCATCTTGAGATCCATTGGTTTCCCAATTTGTAAATTGGAGTGAACCCATCTCTCACCGATCATAGATTCTTCTTCATCACTAGTTATGGTTGCTATGATAATGGGCTGACTTGTTGTAAAAGCTTCTCTCATTAACTTGCTTCTTTCATGGTGACCAACAGGATCAAATAGCTCTATAAAAATCTCAATGGCTCCATTACACCCTACACCTAAGCCCCAAATTTGGTCTTCTTCGCCCCTGAAATCGTAATGGATTTTTTTGGGTTTTTCTGTTTGTAAAACTTCTTTTCCGTGCTCAAGGACATCACCTTCCACACATCCTCCACTTAACAAGCCTATTAACTCTCCATCTTCAGCAAAAAAACATTTTGCCCCTTCTTTCTGGTAGGTTGAACCTTCGACACGTATGACAGTGGCCAGAATTCCTCTTTTCTTTTCTCTGATACACCTGTCCATCTCGTTTATTATGGTAATCATAACCACCCCTCCCAAAGTGAAAATTTTTTTTTCAATTGATATCTTTTTTTCTTTCCCAGAAAAAATGCTCTCGATACTGAGTTGGAGTTTTTCCTTCTATTTTCTTGAATGTTGTTGCAAAGTAACTGGAATTTGCAAAACCGGTGTTATTAGCAATAACATCAATTGGTAGTGAAATCATTCTCAACATATTTTTTGCCTTCTGAACACGAATCCAAGATAAGTATTCTACAAATGTCATTCCTATTTCTTCCTTAAAAGATTTACTAAAGTAGGATGGGCTTAAATAAACCTTATCAGAAATATTTTTAAGAGTAAGACATTCATTGTAATGTAACTGAATGTATTGAACGGCACTTTGAATTGGTTTTCTTAAATCTAATTCGAATTCACCTTCATTTTTAACCGTCTGACTTATTTCCATTTTAATTATTGGTTTTAAAACACGATCGAATATGTTCAAAAGCTGGTTTTTGGTAAGCGGTTTCAATAAATAACCTGAAAAACCCGCATTAATGGCTGATTGGACGATTTCAAACATTTTTAACCCTGTAATTGCAATGATGGGTAAGTCTGGATAGATAAGCAGTACGTTTTTCCCAAAATCTATGCCATCCATGTTCGGAAGCGAAACATCCATTATAAGCGCACTTGGACGGGATTGTTTAAGCATCATCATGGCCCGTTGTGCGTTATTAGCTTCATAAATACGAAGAAAGTTATAGTCGCTATTTTCAACAATATGACGAATATTGCTTATACAGCTTTGGTCTGTATCAACAATTAGCAGCTCTGCCATAGGACACCTCTTTGCTTCTATATAAATCTATTATAAAAATATTCAGAATTAATTAGTTTTAATTTTTTAAGATGAGAGTTATAAAAATTTAACATACATTTTTTTCAACACTCTCAGCTAGAGAGATTTATTTTGTATCAGACTACAGAATCGCTTTGATTTTGTAGTGCCTCAAAATCACCCTCACGTAATTTTCGGCGTAGGATTTTTCCAACCGGACTTTTTGGCATTTCCTTAACAAATGTATACTTTCTTGGTCTTTTATAGTTCGACATGTTAGGATACCTTTTACAAAACTCATCTAACTCTTGTGCTGTAACCGTTTCGTTTTTAGAGACAATATAGGCGGATACAATTTGTCCCAATCGATCATCCTGCTCTCCAATAACGATAGCTTCCAAAACGTTTGGATGTTGGGACAGACAATCTTCAATTTCTAATGGATGAATATTTTCTCCCTCAGAGATAATCATATCGTCAAGCCGGCCAACAACGAATAAATCGCCGTCTTCATCTAGAAAACCAATATCTCCTGTAAAATACCAACCATTGCGCATCGCTTTAACAGTAGCATCCGGGCGATTCCAATACCCCTTAAATGCTTCAACTGAATCTAAATTTGAAATTATTTCACCAATTTCTTTTTTCCCAACTATATCTTCGGGAGTAGAACGACCGTCGGGATCTGCTTTTACAATACGAAGATTTTGGTGAATACCTGGTTTACCCACACTGCCTGGCTTTTCAGATACATTAGGACAAATAGAAAACGTATATACTTCTGTACTGCCGTAATGATTTACAAATACCTTTGGTTTAAGTAACTTCACACATTGATTTACTAATGTAGTGGTCATTGCAGCACCTGCATATCCAACTTTTTCAAGCTTGGATAGGTCATATTTATTGAAGTCTGGATGTGTTAGCATATCATGATAAAGCGTAGGGATTAAATAAAGGGAAGAGATTTTTTCTCTGTAAATAATCTCAAGAGCATCTCCAGAATCAAAGTCTGGCAAAATAGCAATTTTTCCATTTAATAACGCCATGGTAAGCAGTGAACGAACGCCCATTGTATAATAAAGCGGCATTACTCCTAGTGTACTTTCCCACAACTGGTACTGGTTTTGGACGATATGTGCCATCGCTGAGGCATATTCATTCCTATGGGTACGTGGTACTCCCTTTGGACGTCCTGTTGTTCCTGACGTGTATAACATGATCGAAATATCATTTTCATCTAAAGTAGGCTTTTGATAGCTACCTGGGCTTCGGTCTACTAGTTCAGGATAAGAAATATCTACACCAATATAATTCTCATCACCTATCAAAATTGGCCTTTCAGAAAAGTTCGATCCTAATACGGCATTTTGACTGGCTGATTCATAGACGACAGCTTTCGCTTCAGCATCGTTTACACAATACTCGACCTCTTTAGTGGATAATCGGTCATTAAGCGGCGTATAGATCGCACCAAGTTTTTGTAATGCCCAATAAATGATTACATTTTCAACTCGGTTCTTTAAGATGACTACAACACGATCCTGCTTCTGAATGCCTAGACGCTGCAAAGAGGCTGCAATTTTTTCTATTTCCTGTTGTAATTGGACATATGTATAGCGTTTTTGGTCTTGAACTAAAGCAATATGGTTGGGGTAGCGCCCAACTGCAAAATCGAATAATGTACCTAAATTCATTTTACATCTCTCCTTTTCCCCTTGAGTTGTGCTTATCTTATCTCAATCACTTTTTACTCGTTTTTTAATTGTAAGAAAGGCCAGTTGCGGGTATTATCCTTGAGTCAGTTGATTCCAAGGCCCCCACACCCTTAACGATTATTCGATAAGATATAGATTTACAATCGAGTAGTCACCCTTCACTGCTACACAACTATAGAAATATCAGCTTCATACATATTTTCTATTCTCTTTAACAAGCTCTATTTTATTGCATCCCATGATGCCTATTTTAAACACCTCTGAATCTACTCCCTAGACTGTTCAATTTCTGCTGACAATTTTAAACTCCCTATACCTTCCATCATGAATACCCCCTCGCTTTATATTACTTTACTAAAATAACATATGATAGAAGAGTTATGTTTCAAAAAATGATTTTAAAATGAAGAATGCATGTTTAAATTTATTAATAGACATAATAATCGATAACTTACTTTTGGTATTCAATATTTCACTTTCCTCATATCAATATTTTCTTTAGTACAAACAGTGTATCTATTGCATCTATTAAAACTGCTAAAAACAAGCCAAGTTCCATTTATTAAAGAACTTAGGCTTCCTGTCCCTTATAATTCCATCTAGAAAAGGTAGTTTAGTTGTTTGGATAGTGGTTTTAAAGGAAAAAAATAAAGCATGAAGCCGTTTATTTTACAAGAGACTTTGCAGGTCTTTTTTACCCAGTGAATCAAAGGCTCAACATGAATTCAAAAGTTTGACTAATACTTTTTGTACAGGTTTGCTTACAATCACATTGAATAGAGGAGAATATGAAGGATAACTTGTAGGAAATGAGCGAAGTGTTTTTTTGATTACCCATGTTGAAAAGGCTGACACCAAAAGGTCATGCACTAAGCCTTTTGAGTCAGCCACAATTTTTTCATATTTTTTAAAAGTCTATAGCTCCTTCAAGATGAACTGATTGAATCAATTTATCAGGATTTATGTAATCATCTAGATTACATTCATTGTAGCCGGGAATTTGAACTCGCAAGTATTGCATTTCTTCACTGTCTAAGGGGATTGTACAGTCAAATCCCATTTTCGAGCCCACTCCATCGCGTGTTGACGGGTCAAGCTTCGAACTTTGTGCTTCATGAACTACCACTAAGTCTCTGTCTGCTTGAAAGCGGGTTGCGATTGCCCATTCCACTTCTTCCATATTAAAAATATCAACCTCTTCATCCGTTACGACGACATGTTTAATATCAAAACTGTTAGCAAGTGCTGCTAAAATTGCATTTTTGGCTTCACCCTCATTTCTTTTTTTAATGGAAACAATGGCATGATACCGACATGTACCACCAGGGCTCATATGAACCGCTTTTACGGATGGAACGGTCTGTCGAATGCTCTGAAAGAGACTTGCCTCACGAGGGATGCCACCAAGCAAAAGATGTTCGTAACCCGCAGGGACAATGGTATAAAAAATCGGGTTGTTACGGTGAGTGACAGCCGTAATCTCAATCACCTCTTTGTCACTGCGTGGTCCATAGTATTTTGGGAATTCTCCAAAAGGGCCTTCAGGCTCTCGAACATGTGGAAGAATTTTTCCTTCTAACACTATTTCCGCATAGGCCGGTACATCGATATCTACCGTCTCACAACGAACCACTTCTAAAGGTTCTCCACGGAGAGCACTTGAAATTTCAAGTTCATCTACTCCGAACGGAGTGCTAGCTTGAGACGCCAGTAAGGTCACCGGATCGACGCCAATGGCGATTGCACATTCCAGTGGTCTCCCCGCCTCTTCAGCCTGCTTATACAAATGAAAAGTATGACGAGGCAAAATTAAGGCTCCTATCTTATTTTTCCCAGAAATTTGGAGACGATGAATCGAAACGTTCTGCTTCCGAGTAACTGGATCCCGAACAATAAACAACCCTGCTGTGATGTAATTACCTGAATCTTTCTCGTGGTGAACCGGAATTGGAAACATCTTCATCAAATCGATATTTTCTAGAATAATATTTTCTTTAATAGGCGCTTGTTGTTTGTTTAGTGCTCGACAAGGAACAGGAGATGCAACTGCTTCGGTAAATTTTGAAATAACGCCATATTGGTCTGTTTCCAACGCCTCTGCAAAATCTTCACGTGTTGAACAAATTCCTGATACAACAGGAACCTGATAATCTTCTACGCTAGTAAAATAGGTAGCCTTTTTTCCATCTAATTTTTTCGCAATAGCAGCAACCTCATATTCTAAACTGACATTTTTATCAATTGTCGCTAAACGACCCGTTGTTTGCAGATGTGTAAGCCATGTCCGAAACGTCTTTGATCTCATAAATTGAATCCTCCTGATTTTTTTAATAGTTATTATTATTTATTCATTTTAGCTTCAATTATAGCGATCATCCCTATAAGATTTCCGTCTTGACCTTCGGTTCGTTATACGAAACTCTATTATTCTTATTGATGAAATGATCAAACAACATGACAATTAATGGAGTAACTGCAGCGACGTAGATATTATCTATCCCTAATGGATCACCGCCAAGATACCAGACAGTTGTCGTAATCACGGCAAAGACCATTCCCAATACTGCTCCTCGTCCACTACTAAAACGTGGGAAATAGAACATCAAAACGACAATAACGGCTAAGGTGGTTCTTAAAGCTCTAGCAAAAAAGACAGTGCTTAATATTTCTGGTGCAAAAATCGCAAATGGAATCGGAATCAGTCCCATAACAATTGTTGCAATTCGGGCAAACCGCAGCGATTTCGTGTCAGAAGCATCTTTATTAAAAATGGGATTGTAGAAATCTTTCAATAGAAGAGCAGCCGACCCAATAGTTGAAGCTGCAACTGTACCAAAGACAGCGGCAATTAATCCAGCTACAACCAGTCCCGCCAGAAATGGATTCATTAACGTTGTCATCATAGGGAAAGCTTCTGCTGGCGCGATGTTCGGAAAAACAATTGAGGCAGTCATCCCAATCAAAGATGCAATGATACCAACGGGAATTACAAGGAAACCGGCATAGATGCTCGCTTTCTTGGCCTTAGCATCATCTTGTGTTGAAGATATCGCCTGGATAATATATTGAGTTGAAAAAATGGAACCGATATTAGCTATTGTCCAAGCAATGATTGTTGACAAGCCGATTCCCGTCCAGTCAAACATCTCAGACTCTAGATTCAAGGATAACCCGGAAAGTCCCCCCGCTGCCGCCAAACCAAATGCAAGCGCCAGTATCAAACCCAAGTACTTGATAAAGGCGTGAATTAAATTGGTATATGCAACGGCAAACATTCCACCTAATGAGACATATACTACGGTTATCACCCCAACAATTATTGCTGCCATTGTATGTGGGACATTAAGAATTGCTGATAATGTAGCCGCTCCGCCAGCGTACATTGAAACATTAACTACCGCCAGGGCATAGATCATAATGAGCGAGGTTATAACACGTGCACCATTCCCATACGTTTTAGCAATGGCTCCCGAGATTGTATACTCTCCCCGTTCATGAAACTTTTTTGCCATAGTGTAAGCAAATAACGCAAATGCCAATGCAAGTGTAATCAAATTCCATGCTGCCGAAATACCTGTGCCGTAAGCAGTTTGGGCTGTTCCGATCGTTGATCCGGTACCAATAAACTCTGACATCATTAAAACTCCAATAATAAAAGGCCCAAACGCCTTTCCGCCTGTCATGTACTTATCGGAACTTTTTGAGAATTTTTTTGTATATAAACCAAAGAAAGCAGTAAGCAAAATATAAACGACGACAATTCCTAAAATTATTATATGACCATTAGTCACAGTAACTCCCCCATTTTAATCTAGAATGAATTTATGAAATTATGAATTTTCATTTATTCATGTTAATCTAGTCCTCAACGTTCAAAGAGTCGGGCATCAATGACAAACTGATCTCTAGTCTTTCCTACGCTTTGATTAACAATATCTTCGATTGATTTTGGTTTATAATAAAAACTAATAAAAACTAGGTACAGGAGGGAGGATTATTGCACCACGCTCTGTTATGGATTGCATATGCCGAAAATGTCCTAAATGAAAGGGCGTTTCCCGAACCATTAATACCAATTTCCTTTGTTCTTTCAACGTTACCTCGGCCGCCCTTGTGAGTAAATTATCATTAAAACTATTAGCAATTGATGGTAGAGTTTTGATCGAACATGGGGCAATAATCATCACTGTAAACTAATTTTGCGTTCAATTTCCGTTAAACGGTCAGTCGTTTGAAGATGCCCTAGCCAGGTACGCAATGGCTATGCTTTCATAATAAAAGAATCCTCATTAAACGGTAACTGATGAACCTAATATGTCTTTAAGTCTGCGTTCTAACATTTTAGACACTCTTTCACGGCCTCGAACTTCAGGTGGAGTTGGGTATTCCCTACCATCTACAATGACAGGTTGATCATATCGAACCAAGATAAGAGGAAGGTATTCTTCGTATAACGCACGAATTCTCTTGGCATGTTCTGGTTTACGGGCAAATAGCTTTAGCATACGAAGTCCAAAGCCTACATGCCGTCCTTCGTCTTCCTTGATTCGGGCAAATCCTTCACTCAAACCAGGCAATAGGCCCTTACTTCCGTATACACCTCGAAACACATCATATCCAGTCATCGCTTGAACACCTTCTATTATTCCTTGGTAATGGGTTAACCCTTCTACAAGTGCAACCTCACGTTCCTCTTCTCCTTGTTCAAGAGCATTCAGCATTACTTTTACACGATTATCAAGTTTCTGCTGAACCATATTTTTCACTGAAGGAATTCGCTCACGACCAATTACTTCTTTAAAATAGCGCATAAAAAACTCAGTATGTTTAAATTCTTCGAGCAATTGAGTACTAAGGAATGCCTGTTGTTCTGTAGAGGAACCTAACATGATCCAGGGACAAAACTTTAAGGCAACATTTTCTTCAGCATCGAGAAATCCTGTACAAAAATGAATAAGATATCCTTTAAGGTCTTCATCAAGCGCTTCAAAATCCCTTTTATCCTGGCTAAGATCGATAGCAGCAGGATCCCAAGTCCCAAAACGAATCGCTTTTCGATATAAGTCCCATGCCACTTCATCCGTCGACTTATCAACACTAGGGATTAGCTCTTCAGTCTTATTTACATTTTCAGTCATCATCATTTCCTCCTAAATATTTAATGTGAATTTAAACACTTTCTTCAAAGGCTTTATATTTTCTAAAAAAGTTGTTTGAGCAGCCCCAAAATCTCTTCTTCTGTCGCTCGTCGAGGATTGAATTTCCACATTCCACTTTTCACAGAATCATTTGCAATCGCCTTTAGCTGCTCTTCTTTAACCCCTGCCTGTTGTAATTTTTGCGGTAGTCCAACATCGTCACGTAACCTCGTTACCTCTTCTATTAATTGGTCTGTAATCTTCCAATCAGGTAACGATAGGTCGATGTCTCGAAAAACGCTGGCCATTTCAACGTACTTATCCATTAAGGATATCGAATTATAACGAATAACTCCCGGTAACAGGAGACCTATCGCCACACCGTGACTAACATGGGCATGACCGCTTACTGCACTGCCGATCGCATGTGTCAAACCTAGGAAGGATTGATTGAAAGCCATTCCTGCTAAAAGACTAGCCTCTGCCATTTTGATCCGTGCCTCAACATCCTCCCCATTATAAACGGCCCGACGAAGGTATCTGCTGACAGTGCTCATGGCTGACAGTGCAAGCACATCACTGGCAGGCTGGGATATCCGTGACACAAATGACTCTGCCCCATGTGCAAAGGCATCAAATCCTGAGGCTGCTGTAATTTTCGTTGGTGAAGTCATCGTCATTTTAGGGTCCACTATACTTAAATCCGGTGCGATGAATGGGCTCGTTACCGTGACTTTTCGATTCTCCTCCCAATCCGAAAAAACAGCAAACATGGTCACTTCACTTCCGGTGCCGGATGTCGTAGGTATTGCAATGAGAGGAATATTGGATGATTGCTTGATAAGATTTACTCCAGCATAATCACGAATACTCCCTCCATTTCCAGCTATTACACGAACACCTTTGGCTGTATCGATCGGACTGCCCCCGCCAATGGCGATTAGAGCATCGCCTTCTTCCTGTTGAAACACTTGAGCTACTTTGTCAACGGTTTCAACACTCGGGTCCGGTTCCACTTCATCATAAACAACAAAAGAAATTCGGTTGTCATTTAATATCTTTGTTACATGCTCAATTAGACCCGAATTTAACACACCTTTATCGGTAACGATAAATGCACGTTTTACTTTAAAGGGTAAATTGCCAAGTTGTTTGATCTTGTTATAGCCAAAATGAATTTTCGTTGGCAGATGAAACTCAAATGAAGGATACATAGTGAATTCTCCTTTATTCTTCAATTTCGATATTAATATGTTTGGTTTCGGTGTATTCCATTAATCCTTCTATTCCCCTTGTGCGCCCAATTCCGCTCTCTTTATAACCCCCAAATTCTGCTTGTGGGTAATTCTTGTTATAGGTGTTAATCCAAACCGTTCCGGCCTCCACCTTTTTCGCAATTCTCACAGCTCTGTTGACATCCTTTGTCCAAACGCCAGCAGCTAAACCGAAAATTGTTCCATTAGCAAGTGAGATCGCTTCTTTCTCGTCCTTAAAAACTTGTATGGCCAGAACGGGCCCAAAAATCTCTTCTTGTGCTATTCTTGATTCAATTGGCACCTGATCAAAAATGGTTGGCTCAATATAATACCCTTTATCGTAATCTCCACCGGTCAACCTATTACCACCCGTAATAAGATTTGCATCTTGTCTTCCAATTTCGCAATATTCCAAAATTTTATTAAGCTGTTCTTCCGAGATGACAGGTCCCATATCGGTTGTTTCATTTAACCCGTTACCAACTTTCAATTTTTCAGCCTGTTTACGCAATCCTTCCACCACTTCTTCATGAATCGACTCATGAACAATCACTCTTGATCCAGCAAAACACATTTGGCCGGCAGTAATAAAGGCTGATTTTGCAACGGCTGGAATTGCTTTGTTTAGGTTTGCATCAGGAAATATTATATTAGGAGATTTCCCCCCCAGTTCAAGAGCAAGTTTCTTCACCTTTTCTGCTGCTTTTTTCATTAAGTTTTTGCCAGTAGTCGTGTCACCTGTAAAGCTGATGGCATTAACATCGGGATTTGTAGTCATTTCATCTCCAATAACCTTTCCCGGACCAGACACGATATTCACAATTCCTGGTGGAAAGTCGCTATTATCCTCGATTAATTTGACAATGGCAGTGCTGATAAGTGGGGTCCGACTTGCCGGTTTTAAAACCACTGCGTTTCCTGCAGCAAGGGCTGGAGCAACCTCTCGAATCATTAGCATAGCCGGCCAGTTCCAAGGTGAAATAATCCCTACTACTCCAATCGGCTCTTTGTCAATGATGCCATATGACGTGGGGGAAAGATTTATCGACCTACCGAATATACTTCGAGCCATACCTGCAAAATATTTTAACGTATCAATACAGGCGTCCAATTCTATACGAGACTCCTTTATCGGCTTTCCGTTCTCTATGGTTAAAATTCTAGCAATTTCTTCTCTATTTTCCTTCAATTTATAAGCCCATTGCATTAAAGCATCAGAACGTCGCGAAGAATTTGAACGCCAGTCGGATGTATGAAATGCTGCCTTCGCCAATTTAATTGCCAATTTAATATCTTCTAATCCCGATTTCTGTGACTCTCCAACGATCTCACCTGTAGCAGGATTTACGGATGTCATCGTTTCCCCAGTTTTGGCTTCTTGCCAATCTCCATTAATATAATTTCTAGTAATCTCTAATTTTGTAATCACTATTTACCCCCCTAGTTTCTATTTGAGATTGCCTTTTGTTTCTGGAACGATGAGGCTTCCAATAATATAGACAAGAAAAATTACAATCACAAAATACATTAGTGTGTACGGGATATTTTCAATCGAACCGCTTGCTAATGTTACGAAAGTTGGCATCATACCGCCAATTGCAAATCCCATATTCCATGAAAGTCCTGTACCCGTAGACCGTATTGATGTAGGAAAGCGTTCATTAAGAAAAATTAACACAGGTGCATAAGCAGCATTTCCTAAAAACACTAGACCCATCGTATTCAAATAAATCGAAGTCGTTGTAACAGAATCGGCTAATGCTAGATAAAAATATGGAAGTCCGACGATATTTAAACATCCAATAACTAAAAAGGTCTTTTTTCTTCCAAAAATTTCACTAAGTTGTCCGAACAGTAAAGCCGAAATTATCGTGACAATACTTGAGACAATGAGAACACCTGATAAAACTTCTGAAGATACATTGTTAACTACTTTTAGAAATGTGGGAATAAAACCTGCTGTAAGGTAATAACCTGAACCACCACCAATAACAATCATTAGATTCACAGCTATAACTCTGAAATATTTTGTAAATAGGGTCTTAATAGGAGACTGCGGTATAACACCCTCTTGCTCTTTTTCTTCATTTTCTTTACGTAATTGTGCCCAAAGCGGAGACTCGTTAAGTGTTCTAAATACAAGTAGACCAGCTACTGCACCTAAAATCCCTGTAAAGAACATGACTCGCCAACCCCAATCATTAAACGCTTCACCAGGAAAAAACGCAGAAACGATGGTAAACGTTAGTGAAGCGAATAATGCTCCTAACCCGGCTCCTCCCCCACCTATAAGACCAGACATCAATCCGCGCCATTTAGGCGACGCAGATTCTGTTCCAATTGTATGTGTAGATGCCACAACACCGCCGACAAAGACCCCTTGAACTAATCGTAGAATTAAAAAAAGGATTGCAGCCGTCACACCAATTTGTGGGACAGTAGGTAAAAGACCAAAGGCAGCTGTACTAACACCAACCCCTACCACAGAAACAATCATTGCTTTCTTTCGCCCGTTTTTATCTGCATAAGATCCAAATATTGCCGACCCAAGAGGCCTCATCAAAAGCGTTACCCCAAAAGAAGCATAAACAGCAGCTAAAGAAAGCGTAGGGCTGGTTGTAGGGAAAAATAGTACACTAATTGTGGGAGCCACAAAAAGTAGTAGAAAAAGATCATACAGATCAAAAGACCACCCTAATAGTGACGCTGTCATTGCAGAGACAACCTGACGTCTGTTAACGGTTACATTTTCTTTTACAGAATGAGCGACTACATTAGACATTAGAGGACCTCCATTTTTTCATATCATATTCTGAGTCATGTTAAACCGGAAAATAGTATTTTAATACCTAAAAAGATAATGATTATAGATTGGTTATTATTTCATCTTTCTTGAGTCCCGACCACCTGTCAAACAGTCGAGCATCAATACCAAACTGATCTAACGCCTTCCCGACACTTTGATTAACAATATCATCTATTGATGTTGGCTTATGATAAAAACTAGGAACAGGCGGGAGGATTACCGCACCATTCTCTGCAGCTGATTGCATTAGCCGCAAATGCCCTAAATGCAATGGTGTTTCACGTACCATTAGAACCAACTTCCTTTGTTCCTTCAAAGTTACATCAGCAGCTCTAGTGATTAAATTATCATTAAAACTGTTTGCGATAGATGATAGAGTTTTAATAGAACACGGAGCAATAATCATCCCGTCAACATGAAAGGAACCACTTGAGATGCTTGCACCTATATCATATGAGTCATATACATAACTGCACAGTGATTTTACTTGTTCCACCGAGTATTCTGTTTCATATTCGATGGTTTTTTCAGCAGAGGAACTAATAATTACATGACTTTCAATTTGAAGTTTGTTCAATGTCTCAAGACATCTAATACCGTATATGGATCCACTTGCCCCTGATATACCTATAACAATTTTTTTCACTCTGTTTCCTCCTATATTTGAAAAAAACTTTTTGGATCATGCACTTTGCAGCAGGTAATCCATCCACTTTTGTTCACTCCACGCTTTTCAAAGTTCCCCCCTTTCAACTTTCCATATTCATCTCTTAATATTTGCAAGATTCATGCCATTAAAAAACAGTTTAAAATTCACTCTTTCCTACCCATGAACCATCCAACTGGAACGAATGGCGTTACAACTGGAACGCCTGCAGTTCCGCTTGTTGATTAAAGATTATAAGAAAGCTAGTTCCATAGAAATAACTAGCTTTTGAGTTGGAAAAAATTCAAATGAAACACACTAATTCCTTTCTTGAAGACCAGGGTAAGGCTCGAACCTTACTGGATGGCAAATTTCAAATAAACAAGGCTGTTTTCGCATACTTTGTTGCTATTTACCAAGTAAAGCGGAGTGGTTGATTTCCCCTCCAGATGCTCGCTTTCCGCGGGGCGGTCGGTGAGCCTCCTCGGCGTAAACGCCTGTGGGGTCTCACCTGTCCCGCTGCTCCCGCAGGAGTCTCGCACTTGCGCTCCAATCAACCTTAAATCATTTCGTTTTAAAAACAACAATCTTTACGAAAAGAGCCATAAACAAAAAACGTTTGCTCCATTCTTAAACATAGACCCCGTTCAGATGAGCAATGATTTTACCTTTTACACCTTGTGAACTGCGTAATATATAGTACTGATTCCGATTAGGTACCTTTCAAAATTGAAGGAAAAAGGATATCCTACTGTGATTGTTAAATGTAAAAGCCCTTCTCTTAATCGAGAGGGCTTTTATTAGAGATGAATGTTTATTATTTATTTCAAGCTCCTTGAGAAACGTTAGAATCTGTACTTTTTTTACTTTGTTGAACAATGATCGTTTTAAAATCATGCTTTTCAATAATTAGAGAAACAGCAACACCACCCAGTATCGCCCAGAATGGAGAGCTTATATCATAAAAATGGACTCCTGACATTGCAATGATAAGGGCAAAAAATGAACCAAATTGGAATTGAGGTTTAGAAAACGCTTCCTGTAATGAACTTAAAAGCACTCCCATCATAGCCAGTCCTGCAACAGTGCTGATTAATACTTTCGGCATTGCAGCTACAAAAGGCATGACTGTACCTGCAAACAATCCAAAGATAGAAAATAACACACCACATACAACCACTGCTGCATATCTTCCTTCCATTTGACCAGCTTCTTTTGATGCGCAGATTGCTGTCATTGACCCCGCAATATTCGCATTATGACCTCCAAAAAAAGACGTAATAGCCCCGCCAATTCCGCTTAAAATCGTCATCTCGTTAACCGGTGGTTTATATCCTTGGGTGTTTAACACACCTGTAGCCTGGGCGTTTTCAGCACCAATTACTAAAAGTGCAAGTGGGATGCCCATTGAAATAATCGCATCAATACTGAATGATGGAGTCACTAGTTGAGGAACGACAAAATCAAAACTCACATCTTTCGCTTGGAATTCTCCCATCCAAACCGATAAAATGATAGCAACAGCAAATGATAGTAAAATAGGTGGAAAATTTTTTATATAACGGAATGAAAGAAGATACACGAGGATGGATGAACCTGCAATTATTGGTGCTTTTTCGAGGGATGCAATCATCTCAGTCCCAAAACTAATCATTGTTCCAACGACCATCGACATAACAATTGGAATCGGAATCCAGTCCATAACTTTACCAATAACCCCTGCTATCCCTAACATAAAGACCATGAGACCTGCTGCCAAATAAGCACCAGCAGCTTCATTTAAAGAATAGTTTGACAGTGAACCTACAACAAGTACTGCACCTGGAATTGAATAAGCGCCAGCAATCGGCTGCTTATTTCTTACGGAGATGATTATTCCTAATAACCCACCAAAAAAATATATGGCAAATAACCAAGAAACCACTTGTGTTTGAGTTAATTCGCCATTTGATGCTCCGTTTATTATAATTAGCGACGGACCAGTACAGCCAAAAATTGCTGCCAGCGTTCCTGCACTAACCGTTCTTACATTTAAATGACTTAATAAACCTTTCTTGTTTTCAGAACCTTTTTTTAGCTGCATACCTTCAATCCTTCCCATATCGTTCTATTAACTTCCCTGAATCAAACATGATTTAAAGCGACTTTTCTTAATCTAAAATGAGAATCACCGGCAGAGGCTGCCGGTGACTCTCATTTTATTACTTACCTGTAAAAACTGGTTTTCTCTTTTCGACGAACGCATCTACGCCTTCTTTAAAGTCTTCTGTTGTGCGAAGGAGGCCGTAGGCTTTCCCTTCCATTTTCAATCCTACTCCCAGCGGACTTTCTTCAGAAGCGTTCAACACTTCTTTTGCCACACGCTGAGCAAGCGGAGAAAATTGAACAAGCTCCTCAACTAACGAATCCACTGTTTGTTGAAGGTCCCCTTTAGACACTACTTGTGTTAATAGACCCCATTGATACGCTTCATTTGCAGGAATCTTTCTGGCACGCATGATCATGTCCTTTGCCCTTGTTAAGCCCACAATCTTTGCAATTCTCTGTGTACCTCCGCTCCCAGGAATCATTCCTAGGTTCATTTCCGGAAGGGCAAGCAGGGTATCTTCCCGCGCAATCCTGAAATCACAGGCCATCGCAAGTTCTAGGCCTACACCGAACGTATATCCCTGCAGCTGAGCGATGACAGGTTTTGGAGAGCGTTCAGGAGCAGCCACGTTTTCCGCTAAATGGGAAAGCTTTTCTTGATGGGTCGCCATAAATTCCGGGATGCTTCCTCCTGCACTGAAGCATACATCTCCTGCTCCCTTGAGGATAATGACACGCACTTCATCATCTTGATTCAAACCATCAAAAATCTCTGTCAGCTGTTCTCTGCCGAGCATACTGATATAATTCATTTTCTCTGGACGATCGAATACGATTGTTGCCGTTTGTTTTTCTGCATTTTTCTCTACCCGAATATGGTCATACGTTTGCTCTGTTATAGTCATTTGTTATTTCCCCTTTTCTATATTAAGATTTTTATTGGCTGATAACTTCACTTTCATTGTGAGGTGCATCAATATCACCCTCGCGCAATTTACGGCGAAGAATTTTCCCTACAGGACTTTTTGGAATCTCTTTTACAAACGTATACTTACGAGGCCTTTTGAAATTTGATAAACTGGGTAGACTCTTGCAAAATTCATCCAGTTCTTGCTCTGTAACAGATTCGTCTTTAGCAACAATATAAGCGGTAACAATCTGCCCCCAGCGATCATCAAGCTCCCCAATTACGGTAGCTTCCCTAACTTTTGGATGTTGAGTCAGACAATCCTCGACTTCTAATGGATGAATGTTTTCTCCCCCAGAGATAATCATATCGTCAACACGGCCAACAACGAATAAGTCACCGTCTTCATCAATAAAGCCAATATCTCCTGTAAAATACCAGCCATCTCGGATAGTTTTTTCCGTCGCCTCCGGGCGATTCCAATACCCTTTAAAGGCTTCAACGGACTTCAGATTCGCAATAATTTCGCCGACTTCTCCTCTCCCAACAATATCATCAGGAGTAGAATGACCGTCTGGATCTGCTTTTACCAGGCGAATATTTTGATGAATCCCCGGTTTACCTGCACTGCCTGGCTTTTCATGTACATCAGGGCAGATGGTAAACGTATATACCTCCGTACTGCCGTAATGATTTACAAACAGTTTTGGTTTAAGTAACTCCACACATTGATTTACTAATGTAGTGGTCATTGCGGCACCAGCATACCCGATTTTTTCAAGCTTGGTAAGGTTATACCTGCCAAAATCCGGGTATGATAACATATCATGAAAAAGCGTCGGAACTAAATAAAGGGATGAAATTTCTTCTCTTTCTACAATTTCAAGCGCCTCACCAGCATCAAAGTCTAAGTTTGATAAAAGAGCAAACTTTCCATTTAAAAAAGTCATAGAGAGCAACGAACGAACACCCATTGTATGATAAAGCGGCATTACTCCTAATGTACTTTCCCACAACTGGTACTGGTTTTGGACGATATGTGCCATAGCCGAGGCATATTCATTCCTATGCGTTCGTGGCACTCCCTTTGGACGTCCTGTTGTACCGGATGTGTATAGCATTATCGATATATCATTCTCATCTAGAATTGGCCTTTGATAGCTTCCTGGGCTTCTGTCTACTAGTTCCGGATAAGAAATATCCATACCATTATCATTATCAACACCAATTAAGATTGGTCTTTGGAGAAAGTTCGCACCTGCCACAGCACTTTGACTGGTTGATTCAAAGATGATGGCCTTCGCTTCTGAATCGTTTACACAATACTCGACCTCTTTGGCGGATAAGCGGTGGTTTATTGGAGTATAGATTGCACCAATCTGTTGTATTGCCCAGTAAACCATAACATTTTCCTGTCTGTTCTTTAAGATGACAACAACACGGTCCTGTTTTTGAATGCCTAAACGCTGCAGAGAGGCAGCAACTTTTTCTACTTCATTTTGTAATTGGGCATAAGTATAAGATTTCAGGCCTTGAACGAGAGCGATTTGATTTGGATAGCGTTCCACCGCAAAATCCAATAATGTACCTAAATTCATAAAAAAATCTCTCCTTTCTCCCCTTGATGGTTCACTACTTATTTAATTGGTAACTTCATCCTTTTTTAATTCTTTCCCAAATTTTTTGAAGAAGTCTTTAATAACCAGTTTAGATACGCCTCCTAGCATTCGTTGACCGACCATCGCAACTTTTCCTCCCACTTCTGCTTCAAAGCTGTAAGAGAGAACAGTGTTGTTTTCATCTACTGATTCAAGAGTAATATCTGCGACGGCTTCTATGCTTCCAGGCCCTCCCTCACCTTTAACGATCATTTGATAAGAGATCGGTTTATTAATATTCGCTAATTCAATTGTTGTAGAGTAATCACCTTTCACCGATGCAACACCCATTGATATTTCAGCTTCATATTTATTTTCTTCAACTAACTCCAATTTTTTGCACCCCATGATGCATCTCTTAAGCACCTCTGAATCTAATAACACATCCCAAGACTGTTCAATTCCTGCTGGCAAATTCAAACTCCCTTTACCTTCCATCATAAACTCCTCCTATCCTATCTTTAACAACGTTTTCAAGAAAGCGGTTTCAAATAATGATAAATAATAAATGAAAAAAAAGTATTGCATTAATAAATGGATTGTTTTAATAGTGATTTTACCTTCCATTACTAGCATAATAATCTATAAACTTACTTTCCATTTTCAAAATCTTGTTTAAATCACTTAAAATATTTCTTATTATTTTGAAAATTCCATATTCACCTTCTGGAATTCCGCACAGGCTTTTGGCTTTAAATTTTTTTTAGCTTAATATAAACCAGCCTTGGCGAATACCATTTACGCCAAAGTTTTTCACTATGCCAATATGTTCCCATAACCAATGGAAATTAAAGAAAAGACTCCAGTTCAATTACCATTATTCTGATAGAGTACCTCTTTTTAATTTGTCCCTTTTAATGGATATAGTCCAAAGGGGAGCTTCATAAATCCCAAGCCCTTTATATTACTATGCAATCTTTGCTCCATCTTTTTTTGAATCCATTTTACTTTTTGCTTGGCTGTAGTCGTCTCGATCAAGTAATAATGAAACGACAAATCCTACCAATAGAGCCCAGAAAGCTGAACCAACAGTAAATACTGTTACATTAGAAATGGCTATAAGAAATGCTACCATGGCTCCATTTTTAAATTTCCCGTTGAAAGCTCCGGCAAATGTACTTATAAACACGTTAAAAATAGCAAGACCGCCGAGCACTGAAAGCAATTGACCAGGAACCACCGCCGAAACTGCAATAACCATCCCGGCTACTAAACCAAAACATATCCAAAGTAATCCATCAAAAGTTGCTGCTACATATCTCAATTGTTTATCCTCACCTGCAGCATCGCTAGAAACCATAGCAGTACTTGGTCCAGCTATAACAGTTGGGTGTCCTCCAAAAAGGGAGTTAATGATTGTACCAATACCTGGAATAGTAAACATTGCATTGATAGGAGGTTTATATCCTGTAGCAAATAGCACCCCGACAGCCTGCATATTCTGAACACCAATTATCAGTATAATTAAGGGCAACGTTAGTTCTAATGTCGCTTGAATACTAAAATGAGGTACTACAAATATAGGATGAGCAAATGAAGGTTGTATCGACCCCCAGTTCGTTTGCCCAAGAGCTGTAGCGATTATCCCTCCTATTATTATTGCTCCTAGAATAGGCGGGAATTTTCTTGAGAATTTTTTCATCGCCATCAAGAGGAAGAAGACTGCAAAAGAACTCCCTGCAACTGCTGGTGCCTCTATAACAGCCTGTATTGCTTTGATACCAAAAGATAGCAGAACACCAGCAATCATTCCTAACATTACCGGAAGAGGAATTAATTCTATTACCTTCTTGATTACCCCTGACAATCCAAGAATTGTAACTACTATTCCAGCAATAATAGATGCGCCAACTGCCTCATTAAAGGGTATATGATTTAAGGAATTACCTATTAATATTGCGCCAGGTATGCTATAGGCCACCACAATAGGTATACGATAGCGGAGTGACAAGATAATCGTAAATATACCTCCCGCCGTATAAATAATAAACAACCAAGAAATTGCCTGCTCAACAGAAAGATTCCCTTCTTTAGCTGAATTCATTACAATTAAACCTGGCCCCATAATGCTAAACAATGCAGCAACCAAACCCGTTCCAAGAGCAGCGGGGGTTAAATTACCAAAAAAATCAATAATGTTTTTCCTAACGTCTGTACCTCTTTCGATACTCATTTTGGAAACCTCCTTTTTTATCATTTCATTGGATAGAAAAAGATTCTGTCCCCAGACCAGCTCCTCGGACGGAATCTAAAACGGAAGACGATTACTTTTGGTCATTAGCTAACGAGATAGTGCCCAGAGATATACGTTTTCCTTTTATCGTCCACGTTGTCATCCCTCCTATTTAATGAATCCCCCCCAAAAAAAGAAAGCGTTTACAAACAAAGGCAAGGAAAATCTTATAAAGATATTTGAAGCAGAGTTAACCTTCCCTAATAACAGAATAATCAATTAATATATATCAGTCTTTTAAAATCTTACTTTTCTTATTTCAAAATAAATCTGTCAAACAAAACTTTCCTCTTCTTTAGTACGCTATTACTGACAGTACGTGAAAAACATACTTCTCGCTTTGATCAGAGCACTCTAGTAATAAAGGTTTTTCCTATTACACAGCTTCTTATCATAGTATTAATAGACAACTTCTTGAATTATTGAGTTCTAAATTATTATGTAAATACCAGTTATATATATATATCTAAAGGCATTATAAAATGGTACTCAGCCGACGTAATTACATATTAGCTTTTTTTCTTCGTCTACAATTTTGATATCCAATACCCTTGTAGTACGACCCTTATGCAACGAATCAAGGTAAAATTAAAAGCTATGAGACCAGTAGATTACCGGGTTCATGTGTCTAACTTTTTGGGTTCACTTCAAAATGGGTTCTTTTTATTTAATGGAATATCAACATTAGGGTTTATCAGAGCCAAAACTAAAAACACCGATCCGATTATTCGGATGGTGTTAAAAATCTTACTTGTTTGTGAAAAAGCCAAGGTCAGCGACTATACAAAAATCGCTAACCTTGGCTTTTACTAGCTGATTATAAAATGTTGTGCTTTTCTCTACCTTAATTTGATACGTGACCATATGAAGGTAAAGAAAAAGGAGAAAACATCCATGAATAAGAAAGATGGGATCGTTCTTCTACTAGATATCCTCTTTTCTTTTTACTTGGCCCCCAACGATATTCTCCATATAATTTTTACCCCAATTATACATCGAATCAAGAATCGGCATCAGGCTTTCTCCTTGTTCTGTCAGAGAGTATTCCACTTTGGGAGGTACAATTGGATAGACTTCGCGATGAACAATAAGATCTTCTTCCAGCTCTCGAAGCTGGTTAACGAGCATTCTTTGAGTGATGCCCGGCATAAGAGCCTTCAGTTCACCAAAACGCTTGGTCCCCTGCTTGCCTAGGTGCCATAAAACAAGCATCTTCCATTTCCCCCCAATAACAGAAAGGGTCAATTCCTTCTCACAATTGAATGTTTTATTCTGTAGCCTTGTCATTCAAATCACCTCCAAATATAAATCCTGAATCACATAGTATACTTTTTAACACTATGTAAAATTAAAGTACGTACTTATAAAAACATTATACTTAGTATACGATACATTGTACAGTCAATATGAATTTCTTGCTGTGCAATGATTGAGTTGAAATACCAATATTAAAAAGCCCAATTTCTCAGCATTAAAATTGAGAAATTGGGCTTTTTTCCATACTGTAGATAATGCCTAGATGTGGAAGAGCAATAAATTTGAACAAAAAAGTGTGATTATTTCTACATCTTTGGGTGAATCATATCATTTCACAGAAACTTTACCTTGAACTTCAATTTTAACATCTGCTTTTTTCAATATATTTCCGACATCGCACCCTTTATCTGCTGCTTCTATCGCTCTTTGTGCAGAATGAATTTGTTCTTCTGTCGCGCCAGCAGATAAAACGATGTGAGGATAATGGATAATTTTAAACTCATCATCAGATATACTTGCCTCAGAGTTCACCGTAAGTTCCGCCACTTGAAGTTTTTTGCTTTCAAGCACAAATGTTAGTGTTGCCGCATAACAAGTTGTTACAGAAGCAACGAGAATCTCTTTTGGATTTGCTCCGTTCCCACTACCTCCTAATGATGTTGGAATAGCGATTTTTGTATCAAGATACTCCGCTTTAAGGGTTCCATTCCCTGTTACCCCACCATCCCAAATTGCATTCACATTTATTTTCATATCAGCCATAATTAACACTCCTTCAATATATTAATTGTATATATATCTTGCCTATTCACGTATGTTTTTACTCGATGGATATCGCAAACACTTCGTCAAAAGACAAGAAGAACATTTTTTCGTTTTAATTAGTATCTACCAGTTATCGCGACTGCATCTGGAATAGCCAGTCAATGTCCATATTGCATCGACGCTCATACTAAAAAAGTCTTGGATTAGCTGTTGTAGAAGGTCTAGTCAAAGATTGGGAAAGACAGTCTGTATGGAATAAATTCTACACAGTTTTTTTAAAATTCCTATTAGATTGTCAGCAACTCCAACAATATTCTCTCTTTAAAGTGAATTTTTAAATAATATCTAATGGCATTTTCCTAGTAGGTTTAGGAAATACTTGATCAATTCTTCTGAGATCTTCTTCAGTAAACTCAATTGTTGCTGCTTCAGCATTTGCTAAAACATGTTCTTCTTGAACCGCTTTTGGAATAGAGATGACGTTATTCGAACGGATGGTCCAAGCAAGAGCGATTTGTAATGGTTGGACATTGTATTTGTCAGCAATATCATGAATAGTTGGATCATTTAATAGCTGTCTTCTTAAAGAGCCTCCTTGAGCAAGGGGACTGTAGGCCATGATTGGCATGTTATGTTCACACTGCCATGGTAAGAGATCGAAGTCGATTCCTCTTGAACCTAAATGGTATAGCACTTGGTTCATCACGCAATTTTTTCCATTCGTAGTGTTCCATAGCTCTTCCATATCAACCGTGTCAAAATTTGAGACGCCCCATCTTAAAATTTTCCCTTCTTCACGTAGTTTTTCCATTCCTTCAATTGTTTCCTCTAAAGGAACACTTCCTCTCCAGTGGAGAAGATATAAGTCCATGTGGTCTGTTCCTAGTCGTTTTAAGCTGTTTTCACATGCTTTTGAAATCTTATCTAAACCTGCATGATGGGGATACACTTTTGAAACTAAAAAGACTTCATTTCTGCGCCCGTTAATGGCTTTGCCAACTAAGCGTTCAGAGTCTCCATTTCCGTACATTTCAGCAGTGTCAATAAGTTTCATACCCATTTCTAAGCCGAGCTGCAAGGCTTTTATTTCTTTGTCTCTCACTTGGGGATTTTCCCCCATGTACCATGTTCCTTGTCCTAGACTAGGTAAAGAAGTGCCGTCAGGCAGAGTTACCACGTGCTTGGCTAATGCATTTTTGATTTCCGCTCTTTTCTTTTCTTCCATTAGGCTCAACCCTTTCTTTTAATGTATTTGGGTATCATTAAAGCAGAATGTTAACGTCTCTTCGTATAAAGTACACATATATTTAGAATATCCGCAACCAAAAAAAATCCTTCTTTGTTGCATGATATGGCCATTTCTGCTTCCGTCTGTGCAAAAAAACAAAGAAAGTGAGGATGGTCTATAAGTGTCTGACACTTTGAGTCAACCTCACCACTATTTATCAATCGACTTTGATATCAAAGGATTAGATCAAATGAGCTCCTCCATCGATAAGAACCGATGTGCCAGTTGTAAACCCATTTTTCACTAGGTAAACATAGGTTTCAGCAATATCATTAGGTTGAGCAACACGTCCGACAGGTAATTGCTTAGCAATCCCATGGTACATATCTTGTCTTTGATCTTCTGGCATTCCGCCGTAAAGAGGAGTGTCAACGATACCAGGTGATACCACGTTTACTCTGATAGGTGCCAGGTCTACTGAAAGTCCTCGTACTAATCCATCAATTGCTGAATTAATGGAAGCTAGAGTCGTTGCACCTTGAGGAGGACGCACACCATATACACCAGAAGTTAATGTTATAGAACTTTCATTATTCAAGTATGGAAGAGCAGCGCGAACCGAAATATACTGCCCCCAGAACTTACTATCAAAAGCCTCTCTTACGGTTGCAACAGACAGTTCGCCAAAGTGACCCATAGCGCCTTCACCTGCAGTAACCACCAGGTGATCAAATTTCCCAACCTTCTTGAAAAAGTCTGCAACCTTTTCCTCGCTGCGAAAGTCGATTTCATAGCCCTCTACGTTACCACCAAGCTTCACTTTTGCGTCAGATAATTTTGAAGCAGAACGGCTAGCAATAATAACTTGAGCGGATTCATCGAGAAACGCCTTAGCAGCGGCTAAACCAATACCAGATGTACCTCCTAAAACAACCACTCTTTTTCCTTTTAATGACAACGCAATTCCTCCTTTATTCATACGTTTGTTTAACCAACTTGCGGATTCTGATTAAAGAATACGCAAGTTAGATATATTTACGTTTTTACATCACCATTGTTATTTAGCTAAAAGTTTTAGTGATTCACGATTAAATGCTGGAATATCTTTTGGTTCTCGACTTGTTACAATATTTTTGCTGATGACAACCTCTTCGTCTTTATAATTTGCACCAGCATTTTTCAAATCGTTGCGAATGGATTTATAGCCAGTGATGTCGACACCTTTTAAAAGGTCTGTATCGATTAACACTTGTGGTCCATGACAAATGGCAAAAACGGGTTTTTCGTCTTGGATAAATGCTTTTGCAAATTCCCCAAAACGATCGTCTTCACGCAATAAATCGGGAGAGAACCCACCAGGGATAAGCAACGCATCAAAGTCTGCAGGATGAACTTCATCAATGGATTTATCAATTTTTACGGTTGTGCCTTTTTTACCAGTTACTTCGTTACCGGATTGTTTGTCAATCGTGATAACTTCATGACCAGCTTCTTTAAAGGCTTGTACTGGTTCAGTGTACTCCACATCTTCAAATAGGTTTGTTATAAGCGTAGCGATTTTTTTACTCATGTTCATTAACCTCCTTAAAATCATAGAACAGAAATAAAAGTATTCATTTCCGTACCATGTTCTGATTATCTTCATTAGAAGTTGATTTTATCTCCGTTGTAAGCCGCAATATAGATTTTTTTCATATCCTCCACCGATACTTCTCGTGGATTGGATGGAGTACAAGGATCCTCCACCGCTCCTGCTGCCATCTGGTTCAGGTGTTTTTCAAATTCTGCTTCTCCCACACCAAATTCCTTTAGTGTTAATGGCAGGTTCAAAGATTTGTTTAAACGACGGATGAGGTCTGTTAACGAGTCAATCAATTCGTCATCCGTATTTCCGGTTAAACCAAGCATCCTTGCAATATCCGCATATCTTGAGCTTTCCACCTTTCTATTAAAATCAATCACATATGGCAAGTAGAGTGCATTTGCTGTACCGTGTGGAATTTCAAAAATGGCTCCGCTCTTATGGGCTAAGCTGTGGACAATTCCTAAAAATCCGTTGGAAAAGGCCATGCCAGCTATGGCCTGGGCATAATGCATTTCTGCCCTTGCCTGTTTGTCACCTACTGCGGATTTTTCAATATTTTCTACCACTTGCCTAATCGACTGCATAGCCAGCGGATCAGTAAAAGAGTTGTGCAGGGTGGATACATATGCCTCAATCCCATGTGTCAAGGCATCCATCCCCGTATAGGCTACAATCGAAGCAGGCATGGAATACGTCAGTTCAGGATCAACGATTGCAATATCAGGCGTGATTTCATATCCAAAAACCGGATACTTGACGCCCTTTTCATAGTCCGTAATAACGGAGAATGGAGATACATCACTGCCTGTTCCGCTAGTAGTTGAAATGGCAATAAAGCGAGCTTTTTGACGTAATGTTGGCAGTACATTTGGAGCTTTGATTTGGTCAAACGGCAGTTCGGGATTTTCATAAAAAATCCACATCAGCTTAGCCGCATCAAGCGGAGATCCGCCGCCGGCAGCAATGATCCAATCCGGCTGGAATTCTTCCATCTTCTTGCCGCCGTTTTGAGCGGTTGTAATAGATGGATCGTTTTCAACACCCTCGATTAGTTGCGTCTCAATGCCTGCCTCTCGTAAATAAGTTTGGATTTTATCGAGATAACCGGATTTTTTAATCGATTGACCGCCAATAACAACCGTCGCTTTTTTCCCTTCAAGGGTTTTTAAAACTTCAAGGGATCCTTCTCCAAAATAAACATCTCTCGGAATAGTAAATCTATTCATATGTGTAAATTCTCCTTTTCTGTGGTGAAATTAGCAACTTTAAGGTTCCCTTATCCATTTTTAAAAATTGAGTACGTCATAAGTGTTTCCCATCATCTTAAATGTTACTAATGAACAAACTCAGGTTCTCCCTCAACAATGGTGCTTACTATATCTTCTACTTCGATTTCGAGTAATTTCTCCAAGAACCTTATGGTCCCTATTACTGCTTGAATATCCCCCTCTGTTTGTACGTCTTCCATTTTCTTTTGAACAATCAGTTCATTTATAACTTGTTTGAAAGCCTGGGTCTTTATAAGCCATTCTCCAACAAGGTTCTTTGTTGCGTCTTTCTCGCCTGCATTTTTCACTGCAAATAAACTTTCCGTTTTTGTTTCTACGAGCGTTACGGAACCAAAATCGGAATCCATACGGATGCGAAAATAATTCTTTCTACTGTCATAATATCTTTCTTCTTTTAATAGAAAATACTCTATCCCTACTGTGATTTCAAAAAAGGGTTCTGTCTCTGTAGGATAATGTTGTTCTCTTACATCAACACTTTTGACAACGTCTAAATACGTCTCCAAACCATATTTGGTACTAATGATTTTTGCATCCATTACGTTCATGATTTCACTCCCTTTTTCACCTTGCGGATTGTTTTAATATATAATCATCTTGTTTACTAAAATCCATCCCCTATTAACCTAATTGCTTTTTTCAACTGCATGTCCACCAAACTCGTTCCGAAGGGCAGCAACCACTTTCCCTGTAAAGGTGTCATGATCTAAAGAACGGTAGCGCATCAAAAGAGACATGGCGATCACTGGAGTAGCTGCCTGCAGATCCAAGGCCGTCTCCACTGTCCACTTTCCTTCTCCTGAAGAATGCATGGTTCCTTTGATTTGTTCTAAGTTTGCATCTTTAGAAAATGCACGTTCTGTTAAGTCGATGAGCCATGAACGAATGACTGAACCGTTATTCCATACTCTTGCCACTTTTTCATAGTCAAAATCAAACTCACTTTTCTCCAGTACTTCAAATCCTTCACCAATCGCAGCCATCATCCCATACTCGATTCCGTTGTGGACCATTTTTAAGAAATGGCCGCTGCCTGATGGACCAGCATATAAATATCCTTTTTCTACCGCTGTGTCTCGAAATATGGGTTCAACCATACTCCAAACTTCTGCATCCCCGCCGACCATGTAACAAGCTCCGTTACGCGCTCCTTCCATTCCCCCGGATGTACCAACATCCATAAAGCTTACACCAACTTGCTTTAGCTGGCCGTAGCGGCGAATAGAGTCCTTATAATGAGAATTACCAGCTTCGATTATGATATCGCCTTTACTCAAGTATGGAGTGATCTCATTTATAACTGAATCAACAACAGCGTGCGGAACCATGATCCAGATAATTCTGGGGCCGTTCAGGATTTTAATAAGTTCCGTAAAACTCGATGTTTCTATAGCACCGTACTTACTGATTTCTTCTACAGCATTTACATTTAAATCGAAGGCGGCTACTTCGTAGTTGTGGTCAATTAGATTTTTCCCTAAGTTTAACCCCATTTTCCCTAACCCGATTAATCCAACTTGCATCCTCTTGTCCTCCAGTACTATTCGTGTTGTTATCGTATTTTTAATGCTTTTACTGATTGATCTTTAGAAATCATCTTATAATTAGACCCTTGGAATTCCCACCAATAAAACCCATCCTCTTTTAAAAGTTCATCCGAAGCACCCGGCCCCATCGAACCTGAACGATACAAATGTAAGGGGACTGTGTTTTCCTCAAACGCTTCTAAAACTGGCTGCACCCATTTCCACGATAATTCCACTTCATTCCAGTGGGCAAAGAATGTCGAGTCACCGCGTAATGCATCAAAGATTAAGAGTTCATAAGCTTCGGGTATGTCTTTTGCTCCTGTTGAGAAGTCAATTGAAATAGGCTCAATTTTCCCGTTTTTTAGCGGATTCTTACTATTTAATTGCAACGATATCCCTTCATTGGGATTGATATTGACAATTAATAGATTTGGTTCCGTTTGTTGATCGGATCCATACAATTCCCTCACTGGATTTTTAAACTCTATGACGATACGTGTCGACTTTTCCTTCATTCTCTTTCCTGTACGGATATAGAAAGGAACTCCACCCCAAAAATCATTATCAATCCATAATCGGGCGGAAACAAAAGTATCATTGACAGAGGAAGAATCAACCCCAGGTTCCTCCCTGTATCCAACCACTGGCTCATGATTCATTTCTCCGGCATTATATTGGCCACGGACAACTTGAGAACCGACATCCTCTTTCTGCAAAGTCCGCAATGATTCCATCACCTTTCTCTTTTCATTCTGGATATCAGCAGCACTTGTCGTTTTTGGTAAATGCATGGCCGTCATCATCAACATTTGCAGCATATGATTCTGGAACATATCACGGATGGCTCCGGCTCGATCATAGTAGCCCGCTCTATCTTCTACTCCAACCGTTTCACTAGCCGTTATTTGTATATTGGCTATGTGCTGTTTATTCCATAAGGATTGAAGCACAGGATTGGTAAATGCCAATGCTTCGAGGTTTTGAACCATTGTTTTGCCAAGATAATGGTCTATCCGGTAAATTTCCTCTTCGCTAAAGGATTTGCGTAGCCTTTGATTTAAATATTGGGCGGAAACCATATCATGCCCAAACGGCTTTTCAATAATCAGGCGTTTCCATCCATTGGTCGTTCCCAATCCACTTTCTTTAATATTAGAGGCGATTACATCGAAAAACTCGGGTGCAACAGACAGATAGAATAATCGATTTTCAGGAATGTTTAACTCCCGTTCACGCCTCTGAACCAAATTAAGCAGTTCTTGATACCCTTCCACATCCGTTACATCTAATTGGCTGTAACGAAACGCGTCGATAAATTCTTTTAATTTAGCTTTATCTTCGATAAAGCGTCTAGAAAATGTTCTTAATGAATGTTCTACATTTGTTTGAAATGTACCATCCGATAGTTCTCTCCTGCCTAACCCAATAATTGAAAATGACTGGGGCATCTTCTTATCTAAAAACAAATTAAAAAGAGCCGGATAAATTTTTCTTTTAGCCAAATCACCCGTTGCTCCAAACAAAACAAAGGTCATAGAATCCACTTTTCATTCCTCCATTTTTCAAAACTCTAATACTTGATAATTGTTGGTTATGGTAACCATATAAGGCACATCAAATTTTTTATAATCTAAATGATTGCAGACTTTCGCTACCCTGCATCCGCTTTAGACACATTATTATTTCACCCAACTTGCACCATGAAAATGAATTTCTGGAAATGGTCATGGCCACATTGAGGACATTAATCATTTGTAGTGATCGTTAAACATCTTTCGCAAACTTTTCGATATTTTGCTTTTTTCCTACCCTCATCGTTTTATTCCTTTCTGCATTCATTAATAGACGATCTATCTTGAATAATGCGTATAACTTCCACTTAACAACTGTATTGGATTTTGTTACAGTTGAGGAAGATTAGATTTATCTTAAATCCGATCTTATTTTCAAAATACAAAGGAGAATTATTCATTCCTTGTTAAAAGGCCTAATGGTATATGTCCCTTTTCATCTTAACAATTGACGCTAAAAAAGATTGGTTACTGCATTGATGTTAGTATAATATCTACAACAAATAATAAAAAGTACGCACTTTTTTATTATATAGTGTTTAAAAATATACTTAGTATACATTTATATACTATAAGGGGTTGTGAGATTTTCAATTAGAGGATTTAAAATAAAAAGATCTTCGTTATTTACGAAGATCTTTCAAAATTGCCTTGGAGTCATTATTTAAATAATAGTTTTATCGACTTATGATAAATAATAGAATATCCATGGGTTCACGACTCGTTGTAATGTTTTGCTTACTGCTGACTCTTTGATTTTGTCGTTTGCACAGTCATTTACAAAAGCTTTGCGAATTGGTCTATAACGGGCGATATACACAAGTATCAACATTAGGCTAAATAATATAAGCAAATATTAAGCTTTATTATTTAGAAGGATTTGCTTTCGGTAGTATAAGCGACCTATCTATACCAGATGTTTCACAAACATAGGACGCCTCCATAATAGCTGAAGGATCTGCTGCTAAAACGACACTTTTTAATTTGGAAAAAAGAAACCTGTTCGTAATACAATAATCATCATCTCACCTCAAAATATGTATTATTTATGATTCCTTACTATAAAACAGTTCAGCTAAAATCCTTTATAACACAGGAATATTATTATTTACCTTTTTCCAGATTGTACTCCTTTATTTCCCTTATGCACTGGATCTTGCAAATAAAAAGACCACAAGTCTTGACTTATTAAAAGTCTACTTGTGGTTTTTTAAAAATCCCCACTTTTATTTTTTTGCGGAACAACAGGATAGACTTTTATTACGAGCGCAGAATATTTACTTAGCAAATTGTTCCTTTTACCCGAAGGCGCTACTGTAAGTTTTTGAGGTTGCATCAAGCAACCGTTATGCAGGCTCGATACCTGCTCTAAATCGAGAAAAAAGGATGTTTTTTTCTCCATGCGTGACCGCACCAGCTGACGATCCAGCCGGTGTGCCACCTGGTAATTCAACTCTTTCTTTTGTTCCATTGCAATAAATCTACTTTACATCACAAAATTATTGAATGTATTGATTCTTTTCTTTCTTGACAAAAGAGATTTCTGCTGAAATTGCGTAGGTGTGATTCCTTCGTATTTTTTGAACACCCTAGCAAAATAATTGGAATCGGTAAATCCGCATTTCTCGCTTATTTCCATTACAGTTTCCCTACTGTAGCTAAGATGCTGTTTCGCTTTTTCCAGCCGACGGGACGTTAAATAGTGAATGATAGTGTAGCCCGTTTCTTGTTTAAACAGTCTGCTGAGGTACTGACCGTTAAGGTAAACTAATCTAGATAATGAGTCTAAGTTTAAATCTAAATGAAGATGGTTTTCTATATATTCTATAAGGGTTACAACATCGTCATGCGTGCAGGATGCTTTTAAAGAGGGTGGAGCCGGGCTTTTTACCACCGGTATATATTTAATTAATGTTTGTCTGATCTCATTCTGATGAGCTGGTTTTAATAAATAATCATCTGCTTCCAATTTACTCGTTCGGTTGGCTAAGTCACACTCATCATACGCTGTAAGGAAAATGATGCGACAGTCTGGAACATCGTTTTTGATTATTTCCGCTGCTGCCAAGCCATCCATAATAGGCATTTTAATATCCATTAGAACGATATCCATGCGATTTTGCTTCGCCAGGTCTACAGCATCCGCTCCATTTTTAGCTTCAAATAAGTGGCTTATTGCGAGGTTTTCTCTATTAATCATCATCGTTAAGACTTCCCGTTCTAATGGTTCATCATCCACTATCATCACATTCAATACAAACTCCTCCTGAATTTGGAAGGACGAGCCGCACCGTTGTACCAACTTCTGGTTGACTTTCAATGGCAGTAATCCCGTACTCTTCTCCAAAATAATATTGAATTCGTTTTTGTACGTTATTCATCCCAATTCCTGTGGTATGACTGTTTTTTCCCACTCCTGAATGCGAAAAAATAGAGGCTACTTTTTCTTCCGACATTCCCACTCCTGTATCAGAAATTTCTAACACCACGTGGTTATCTACTAAAAATCCGTGAATATTAATAACCACTCTACTATCCTGTGGCTCAAATCCATGGATGATAGCGTTTTCAATTATAGGCTGGATAGAAAGAATGGGCATTTTTATGGCTTCTGTATCAAAGTCTATTATCTCTTCGTAATGAATTTGATTACGGAAACGAGATTGCTGAATATTCAAGTAATTCCTTGTGTAATCCAGTTCTTCCCTTAATGAAACAAGCTGGTCTATATTTCGCAGGCTGTATCTCATGATTTTAGCTAGCGAGTACGTCACATTTTGTGTCTGTTCCGCATTCTCTAAATAGGCAAGTCGTGAAATGGTGTTCAAAGTGTTAAATAAAAAGTGCGGATTAATCTGTGATTGCAATACCTTTAATTGTGTTTCCTGAAGGAGTTTCTCCAGTCTGGAACGAACCTTTATCTCTTCCATTAGTTTTTGATTCTTCTCATTTAGCTCTTCTTGTACAAAGTTATTAGCGCCCAATTTGACGATATAATTAGCAACAAGCTGCAGCATTTCTGTTGATGCTTCGATCTTTTTTTGACTTGTAAATTCAATCTTCTCAAAATAAAGTTGGAGGAGCTCTTGATCAATTGGCAAGTGTTTTGTTTTCTCTCGAATCTTGTCCAACTGCTTTTCATCTTGGTCTTCTAGTAACACCTGGCCACACAGAACAGATCCAAGGTGTTTATCGTTAAGAACAATAGGAGCAGCTATATCAACTAAGCCAGAATGGCAATAATGGATGCTTGGCTTTGCTTGTTTAGCCGCAATCAGTCCCACCTTTTTATCAGACCATACACAGCATCGCATTCCTTCCTGTGAGGAACGCATGTGTTTGCAAAAATTTGTGAAATTAGTTGGACTGGTGACAGGCACTCCTTGATCATCTGCAATGATGACTCCCAAACCAGTAACATCGGAAAATCGCTCCTGGATTTCCTGAAGAGTCTCAACATTCACAATGCTCCGTAATGTAAATGCATTCACCATGTACCTCCTCGTCAATTTACTTGATATTGTTAAATTTACACTTTTTGGAACATTTACACCTATCATTATAGCTTATTCCTCTCTAGCTAAAAAGTATATTGTCTCCTTCGATAAAGTGAAGGTAATGCACATAACGGGCCAATACAACGAAAGAGCTAATCCAATCATGGAACTAGCTTCTACAGAAATAGATGCCTTTTTACATTCTATTTCCATATACAAGGATATTATTTCAACTTTATCACCGGATTTTGTGTAAATCTTCATTTTTTGCAATCTCTTTATTTTGTCTTTTATTTCAAACATACTAACCAATTTAACTTTCATCAAACAGATGATATCCTTGGAACCAAACAGATTAAATCGTTTGCTCCAAGGATATTAAAATGGCTATATTAACTGGATGGCAGGTAGACCTCCAGTTAATACCATACGGACCCTATCCGATGAGACTAGAATTTAATTCTATATCATTCAGCACATTAATAGCCGCTTGGGCTACTTGTATATCCTCCTCGACCGAGCCTCCACTTACGCCAATTGCCCCAATAATTCGGCCTTTTTTGCGTAATGGAATGCCTCCGCCGAACACGACAACCCGTCCATTATTGGTTGTATTAATACCGTAAAGTTCTTTTCCCATTCCGGCTGCCTGAGCTAATTCTGCTGTGGGCATTTTCATTGCTACTGAAGTCCAGGCCTTGTTTTGGGCAATATCCACACTCACCAATAAAGCATCATCCATTCGATGGCAGGCTATGAAGTTCCCTCCTTCATCCACAATGCTAATGACCATAGGGATTTCGATTTCGTTTGCTACCTTTTCAGCACCCTCAATTAGCTTTTTTGCTAATTCTAAATTAATCTGCTCCATATTTTTCATCCTTTCCTATTAAAATGATTAAGGGTAAGCCTTTGAATAGACGAGCCGCGTTCTTTCCTAATCTGCGCCCATTTTGAAGGTTGTCCTGTAAATAGGGTTCTTCTGGTTTCAATTTTTCGTGATGTAAACATAAATCGCCATTTTGTTCAATGCCTATACCAACATGCAAAGGGGATATAGATGCTGCTTCCCACCCTAGTTCTATAAAACTACTTGCTTTGTTCCCCTCTTGAAGTAAGAATGGAACCCCTTCTTCTTCCAAGCCCGCACACACTTCTTGAATTTGTCTAGGGGAAAGTGCGCTGTTATATAAAATTGTAATGTATACGTCTCGTTTATTCATTTGAATACCTCATGCCTGATAGAGGATAAGACCAAACCGGTTGCCACCGCATTTCTTGGGCCTTCTGTACCGCGAATATTGGCAAAGCCGGCAACGATACCATACTTACCTAGTTCTTCTGTTAACATTTGTGGAATTTCAAAGTCAAGTGCCGATCCCCCCACCATGACAACAAAGGACAAGTGTTTTAAATTGCCTGTTGGGATTACCTGCTTAAGCGCACGCAGAGCATTCGTTAAAAATATTCTTCGTTTGGCGCTGCGGCGTATTTCCCTGACCTTTTCCATGGATACCTTGGTTGATAATGGCGTGAGATCTTTTTCTTCCCGAATGACTACTTTTCCGAAGGTGTACGGAGGAAAAGGCTCTTCAGAAAATAACATTGTTCCGTCTTCTAGTTGCATATGGAACAAGCTCAGCACTTTTCCTAAAGGGAATTTTTTTATTTTTTCAGCTAGTTCCTTGTCTCTCAATGCGAGTTCAGAATTAATCAGCATCGTTACCATGTCTCCTGCACCAGCCAAGTGGCTTGAGATGATGTTGCCGGATTCATTCATCATGGCAGCATCGGTTGAGCCACCGCCCATATCGAGAATGACAATTGGTTTTCTCGTGCCGGGAGTCGTTAAGGCCCCGCGGATGGCCATTTCCGCTTCAACTCCTCCCACTTCTACCTCGATGCCCATTTCTTTTTCCAATAAAGAAGCCACTTTTTGGACCGGCACTTTATCTGTTTTGACCATGGAGGCTAATGCGACGCCACTTTCCATGGAAAGCTCACCCGCCATGGAACCGCTAATGGAGGTCGGGATTACCGCATCAACCGCTAGGAGATCTGAGATGGTAATTTCAAGGGGTAATTGTCCTGTGAGTTGAGCTAAATCATGACGGAGCCCGTTAAACATCCCTCCGACATTAGTTCCTGTTTCTCCCTTGACGTCTATCAACGTTTCCAGTTCTTCATACTTTTTCATAATGGATTCTGCCCCATCGTTAATGGATACTTCTAGCTGCCGGTTGTTTGTCCCTATTAACATGAGTCGTCCCGCTTCTATTTTCCGTTCAACGACTTCCCCCTGCGGTGTCCGGATTACTACGGCAGAACGGTTGCCAACTAATGCTTTAGCGACTAAAGCGATTTGTATCGTCTGGTCCGGATCCAACTGAAAGACAGTAGAGAGTCCGTATGGATTACTTAATGTTCGAATGACATGACCTGGTAAAGCAACTTCAATCGCGGCCAACTTTAAAAGAGGAACTTTATCAATCAACGCAACCTCATCGACGATAGGAATTTTTTTGTACAGTCGATTGTGTATTAACACCCCATCATCCTTTTGTACAATTGCCCCGGTAACAGAAATTCCTACGCTTTTTGCCTGATTTAGACGGTGAGCCACCCATTCATAATCAAATAAATTAGGAATCACGGCGATATAATCCTGCTCTTTTTCTTCGACGTTCAACAATTGATCTATTAAAACTGTTGTCCCAACACCTAAACCGGCTCCGCCTGGGGTATCCGGATTATGGCCAATCATGGACGATTCCGTGATAATCGTTTCGCTAATAAGATCCATGGCCAAATCGCCAATGACTGGCACAGCATCATTCAATCTGATAAGATCAATATCCTTCAACTCAATATCTGCTTTTTTGACCGCTTCCTGCAAAGCAAGACGGATGCCCTTCACATTATCAGTCGTTCCTTTAATACCCGTAGTTTTGACTAAATGTTGGGAAAGAAAATAAGCATGGTCCTCCTCCACACACGCGATTGCCACTTCAGTGGATGAATTGCCGATATCTACACCAGCTAAAATTTTTTTGACCACACCTTTAGTCCTCATTCTTTAATCTTCCGCGTCTTTCGTACACATTTGCCGCTTCACGGATTAATTTTGCGTTTTCTGTCGCTCCGTATTCTTCTTCTAATTCATCGGCAATCGCTAAAAGCTCTTCTTTCGTAGAACGGTTCGGGCGCAAAGCATTATAAATTTCTAGTATACGGGCATCAGATATTTTGATCATTTCTGCTGCTCGGCGAAAATTTTTCGCGAGTTGTGTTCTTCCTAAACTTTCACTAATGTTTGCATGCATTTCAAGCGTTTTGGGGCTTATACGTAAATCAGCTCCTGTTATCTCTCCTTTTAAAGCAGCATCCAATGTTAAATCGTTATAAGCCTGTTCTCTAGGTGTAAACAATAAATCCGGCCTTTTTGAACCTAGTGGATAGTCTTCTTTTGTTAGAAATTCTATTTTTTCTTTCATTGTATTTTCCATGTTCATCCCCCTATTCTTTTATGAAAAATTCGGCTTTCAATTCAACTGGCTTCTGTTCTGGAACCAGTGACTGACACTCTTTTAAATAAAGCAAGGCAGCTGCCGCCTGATATTTAGGACGTGTCATTTCGTCATTTACTACCAGTACTGGATTAGGGCTTTCCCCTAACGCATACATGGCAGCATTCCGGCCAATTTCCCGGTACATGTCTAACGTAATGACTGGTGATTGAGGGAATAATTCAAGATTACTTAGCGGATCCAAATCGCGCTGGTGGATTACAATCGTTCCCCTCGACTGCAAGCCAATGCTGATACCTGAACCACTTATTTGGGCTGCTCCATGCGCCATAAAAGCTAAGTCAGCCGTTCGCAAGCTACGAATCACCCGAGGAACGGCTCCCTGCTCTTCAATTCCAGATAGGATTTCACGCAGAACCAAAGCGTGATCAACTTTCACGATTGTTTTATTCATCTCTTTTCCAAAAGCTGGGCCTATGGCTACTATCACTTCTCTTGCGTTCGTTCCTTTCGCTGGCGTCCCAATTTCTGCTAATTTCATTTCAAAAGAAAACGTTGGTACCGTCATGTTTGCTCCCTCCTTTAATCAAAGTCTTTCGGACTGATAGCTTGACGAATGTTTTTGATTTCTTCCCATCTTTCCGGACTAAGGCGATAGCCCGTTCCAGGTCCTTTATAGTCATTTTCATCATTGACCGCACTTATCACCACATTATCCTTATTGATAATGGCTGATGTATGCAAATAGTCACCAGCAACCCTTTGTTTTAACAAATCGAAAATCCGCTCAGCTGTTTGTCGATATCCGCGTTTCGCTAAAATAAGAGCGATGTCAAATCCTGAAATCCCATCCTGTAAAATCTGCTCGGCCGACTTTAAGTCCTCTACCACGTTTCTTGTCGGCATATCTTCGCTACTGTTGGCATAAGTGGCAGCTTCAACTTCTTCATCTGTAATGACCGGGAATCCTAGCTCATCAAAAATAGCTTGCAACGCTTTCGCCGCTTGATAACGGACTTTGATTACCTCTTCTTCGCTTACTGGTTTTAAACCGCCGTCCACCATCATGTCGCGCTGAAGAATCAAGTAATCATCCAGATCGCTAGAATCCATATTTGATCCTGCAAACATATCCTCGTTGTTCGGTACAGCACTAAATCCAGCAAAGATAAAATCTGTACCAGGTAGCATTTGGCACAGCATTTTAGCGCTACGTCGGATTTCCGAATGGGAAAACGTTTGGTCGTTTCCTGATGCTACTTCCATATCAAACAAGGTAGTCGCCAAATTTTCTGCTAAGACGGCGCGGATTCCGCTCGGTACAGAGGCTGGTATACCAATACAGCTAATGGAACCATTTTGTAGCCCTTGCACGCCTGCTCCCTTGGCCATCATCACGCAGCGAATTTCTAAATAGAGCATGGATTTTCCTTCTGCTCCGGCCATTTGCACTTCTGAACCTGTACCTGATGTAAAGCGCATTTTAGCACCGCGTGAAGCATATGCAGAGGCTAAAAATGATTTAGACCATGGGGTATCATCTCCGTCCATGAACACAGACTCTGTGCCATAAATTGAAATGGTTTCAGCGTAAGACGTTAATCCAAGCATGGCTAAACGAAGTTCTGTCGCTTCTTCTAATGAATCCTGTGTTAAGATTCCTCCTCTTGCGGTTTGGGAACCGACGAGTAATGCTAACGCATTGAAGGGGGCATAACGAACAACTCCAACAGTTGTTTCCTGTTCATCAAATCCGTAAACTCCCGCTTCTGCAGCATCCGCCGCCATGAGGACAGGATTATCACGCACGTTCGTGACATGACATTGGTTGGACGGCGTTTTTCTTGCCCTCATCTTTTGTAAAGCCATCATCATTTCCACGACATTCATATGATTAAGTACTTCCAACACTTTTGCTGGCGTGAGTCCTTTTGACAGCTCTGCGATTTCTGAACGAGGGACATTAATATCCACAAGTTTTCGGGCAATTTCCAAGCTGTCAAGAGCCATGATTTTTTCCGTTACGCTTGCATCAATCGTATAATCGGCAATAAACTGGTCGAGCATATCGAAGTCTTCTCGTCTTTTTTCATCCAATTCTACAATCGTGCCATTTTCTACTTTGATAGAAGGCTTTGGATCATTAGGACCTGTCATTGCAACAAATCCCATTTCTGGCCACTCTTTGACAAATCCATCTTTATTCACGGGTCTTTCTTCTAAAATCTCAAATCGTTTTGAACGCAGCATAAGAAATATCCCTCTTTCTATCATTATTTGGTTAGATAATTTTTTAAGATGAATGTGTTTCCGTAGAAGCAGCAATTTCTTCCTGAGTATTATTATTTTCAGAGAGGCAGTGTCTTTAGAAGGCAGGTACTTTCCAATGAGAGAGTGATACAGTCCTCACCCTATAATCGCCCCGACCATGGTGCGATTATAGGTACCCAAAAAAAATTTCGGGAAAAGCGATAGGTCCCCAGCCAACTAGCGCGGAAAATAATTTAGGACCGAAATCTCGTGCTGGTTTCAATGCCCCCAGTTAACGTACCAAAGGAAACACCGATTGCTGCGACAACCAGCCCTACGGCTAAAGGAAAGAACGCTTTTGAAGGAGCATATGAATTTCGTTCATCAATAAAGGCAAAAAGAGTGGCGATTATTCCCCTTTTAATGTTTTTATGGAACACACCTTCTTTCCATTTTTTAAAAGGCACCTCCATGAAGCGATGGGGCGTATCCTTGTTTCCTTCCATTGGAAGTTTGTTGCTCAACTAGCTGGCAAGGAGCCTACGTACTGCTAACGTAATAGGTTGAATATTTTCTTTTAACTATAACCTCCTCTTTTTTACTTTGATAAACTTATTATAATTTTCTGATTTTTAAACGTCCCTAGACATAACTTACATGTCCTAGCACTTTTTCTACTTTTTAAATCAAGGAAATTTATGAGTACCTAACTAGACATGTGTATATGGACCACTTTAAAAAAGAAGGTGTCTCCCTTATGCCATTTGGTTAAATATAAGAGGTTAAAGTGGTTTGTTAGTCTGCTACAAAAAAAGACGTGTATAAACGTTGTCTCACGTTCCGTACACGTCTCACCTCTTACTAAATAGAAGAAACTCGTCATATTCTTGAAAATTTTGCTGTATTTAGGACCATCAGTATAATTATTCCCATCACTCTCAAGACGCTATCTAACTCGGTGGTTAGTATTTATGCAAGCGGGTACACTAGAGCAGGTTGTGCATCGGGGCGAATGGCGGACAAACGGTTAAAAAGGTTATAAGAGAACAGCATTCCCGATTAGGTCTGGGAACCTAAAAAAGGTAATGTCTATTGCTGTTTCATCTAATTCATGTATTTTTACTTAACTCCTTCTCTTTATAAAGAAAAAGAAAAAAGGGGAGAACAAGTCATCTGGATGACATGTTCTCCCCTTTTTTGAATAATCACTTATTGTATTCCAAAGCCCAGCATTTCAGATGGAAGAATGTTGAGATGTAAGATCTTACTTAAGGAATCATCCAGGATAACACCCCATTCTGCAAATATGTCATGATTCCAACAATAATCACCAGTATAATACTATGTTTTATTGTGAAGCGAAACAAATCAGATTCTTTCCCTGCTAGGCCTACTGCGGCGCAAGCTACTGCAATTGATTGAGGTGATATCATCTTTCCGGTTACTCCGCCTGAAGAGTTCGCTGCCACTGCGAGCACCGGATCCATGCCTATTGAAGTAGCTGTAACTTTTTGCATGTTACCGAATAGTAAGTTGGATGAAGTATCAGAACCAGTAATGAACACTCCTAGCCAGCCTAGTATAGGAGAGAAGAAAGGGAATAAAAATCCTGTTTTCGCCAATACCATACCCATAGATGTGCTCATTCCTGAAGAGTTTGTTACATAAGCGTATCCTACAACAGACGCTATTGTGATAATGGGAAATTTAAGTTCGTTTAGTGTTTCACCGAATGTACCTATCCAACCCTTCCAAGAAATTTTTACAATATATTTCGTAATGATTGCTGCAATCAGAACCGCTGTACCAGCAGCACCTAGCAATTCCAGCTTGTAAAAGGCAGGTATCGTTTCTCCCGCAGCGTTTATAATCTTATTATTTAATAAAGGAACATTGGGTATAAATGATAATGCATGCCCTATGGAATTAATAGTTAATAAAACAACATTTGTTCCTTCATAGTGTCCTGTTAGAGCCTGCTTTATGGTTGGAATTCCCCAAAGGGAGATCACTCCCGTTAAAACTAGGAATGGTGACCACGCTTTAAAAATTTGTCCGCCTGTATAAGTTGGCTTGTGGCCAGAAGGTTCATTTACAGCAAGTGTTGCAGCCATTTCTTGTTCGGCTGAAAAACGGAAGATAGTTTTCGGTTTCCAAAATTTTAGGAAAACTGCTAAAGCAAGTAATGAAACAAGAGCCGATAAAATATCCGGAAGTTCTGGTCCAAGGAAGTTAGAGCTTAAGAATTGTGTTACTGCAAAAGTAATACCAGTTACTAAAATTGCAGGCATGACTTCGAAGGCTTTTTTAAAGCCTGCCATAATCACGATTAAATAAAATGGTATGACTACAGATAAAAACGGTAATTGGCGTCCAACCATTTTTGAAATCTCCATCGCAGAAATTCCGGTAGGTCCCTCAAGCGCGATAATGGGTGCTCCTATTGCACCGAATGCAACCGGTGCTGTATTGGCAATTAAACACAAGCCAGCTGCATATAAAGGATTGAATCCAAGACCAACAAGAAGTGCAGCAGAAATGGCAACAGGTGCACCAAAACCAGCGGCTCCTTCAAGAAATGCCCCAAATGAGAACGCTACCAATAGTGCCTGAAGACGGCGGTCTTCCGTAAGTGAAACAACTGAATTACGAATAATATCAAATTGTCCTGTTTTTACGGTTAATTTATAAAGGAAAACTGAACTGATAATGATCCAACCAATAGGCAAAACCCCGTATACTGCTCCGTGTGTAGCAGACATAATCGCCATTTGTGTTGGCATTCCAAATGCAATAACCGCCAATATCAAAGCAATCAATAGCGTCGTGATCCCTGCCAGATACCCTTTCATTCTCTTCACTGCCAATGCCCAGAAGAAATAAAGTATTGGAATTACTGCTACGATAGCGGATAGAGCGAGGCTATCTCCTACCACTGTAAAGTTTTGTGTATATGTCATATTGTACCCTCCAATTTATAGTCCCTGAAAGTAACCGCTTACATATTTTTCATTAAAATATGCTACCATTCCTTCTGCTCTAATTTACAAGAAAGTGAAAAAAATGAATTCACTGAAAATATTCAAAATTCCGTGTTGTAAAGTCCGGATGTTTGTGATTTTATCTTGGTTGCGTAATGATAAAATCATTATGGTGCTTGTCCGGTAAAGGGCCTATAAATTGCCTTAAACCTTTAGTTACTAAAGGACATTGCGACTAGGGTGAGATATACAAAAAGAATCACGCTAGCAAATCTGCTGTCTTTTCTACATAATATTTCACTTAACACTTCAATCGGCATCATAACACTCTATAAGACAATTCCCCCTTTCTGTTTCGTATTAAGAAACAATGTTTCTAAAAGTTTGCGATAAAACTCCATTGTTATGTAACTATATAAGTAGTTGTTCTATAACAAACACTAATCCTATTTCAATTATACAAATTATTGGTAAAATTTTAATATTTTTAGAATATTTTAAAAATAAAGTTCACAAAAAAAAATTTGCCCGATATATCTTTTTTTCAAAAAAATCGGGCAAATTTTTATAGTCGTTTTCAAGTAGTTCTACTTTCAAATCCAAGCCTTGTCGAAATTTTTTTTCCAATTTGAATCATTTGTAACTGTAGGAGATCGATCCGCTGATCAGTCATGCGCATTGTTGGACCAGATATGCTGACAGCAGCAATGACTTTCCCCGAATGATCGAAAATAGGAACGGCAATACATGTAATTCCGTATTCATTTTCTTCTAGATCCAATGCATAGCCTTTAATTCTAACCTGAGAGAGTTCTTGAAGGAAATCATCTTTATTCGTAATCGTTTTGTCAGTATGCCTTGGCATTCCCTTTTGCTCAAGAATGTTAAGCACGACATTAGATGGCAAATAAGCAAGAATTGCTTTGCCGACTGAGGTGCAATGCATGGGTGCTCGTTTTCCAACTTTAGAGTGCATTCGCAGCGTTTCGTTTCCTTCTAGCTTTTCTATATACACCACTTCACCTTGGTCATAAACAACTAGATGGATAACCTCATTTGTGGTATTCTCCAGTTCTTGCAAGTATTGCCTTGCTTCCGATCTCAAATCAATTGATTCCAGCAATTTGGAACTAACCTCTAAAAACTTATATCCCAGCTTATAACGTTCCGTTTCACTATCTTGCTCAATATACCCATACTGCACTAATGTTGATAGTATCCGATAAACTGAGCTTTTATTTATATCTATTTGTTTGGAAATCTCTGTTACACCTAAGCCACCCTTTTTTAAACTCACAATAGTAATTATGTCTAATGCCCTGCTCACAGATTTCACCATATTCTCTCTGTCCAAAATTACTCACCTCTGTGCATCCATAATAGACTCATTATAGCACATAGTTTTCACCAGGCGTTTTAACCGTACCTAATACGCTCTTGCACCTTCTTTAGCAGTAACAAATGTATTTCGAAGATTTCCAATTTCCTTTATTTCACATTCTATAACGTCGCCAGCGCCGACCAACTCTGCTCCGACAGGACTACCTGTTAAAATTACATCTCCCGGTTTAAGTGTCATAACTTTTGTCAGATAGGAAACCATTCTGCGAATTGGAATAATCATCAGTTCAGTTGCACTGTTTTGTTTTTCAACATCGTTCAGTTTTGCTTTGACCTTTACATTAAAAGGATCAAGTACGGTTTCAATAACAGGACCTAATGGAGTGAACGTGTCAAATGATTTACCAATTGTCCAGTGGCCATCCTGGTGGAAAAACTGAGGTGCTGTTACGTCATTTCCAACTGTGTATCCAAAAACATAATCCAGTACGTCGGATTCAGGCACATTTTTTGCCTCTTTCCCGATGACAATCGCTAATTCGGATTCAAACTTTACTTCCTTGATACCCTCTGGAATGATAATTTCTTCTTCAGGTCCAATCACTGATGAAGTTGGCTTAAAGAAGAATACCGGAATTTCCGGGAGCTGTTCCGGAAGATCTTCCACATTTGAAACAAAGTTTGCACCGATACCAATGATTTGATTTGGTTCTAAGGGTGCAATAGACTTAACTTCACCCTGAGAAAATGTTTGGCCTGTATACTCCCAAGCACCAAAAATATCGCCCTTAATTACCCTTATTATTCCTTCTTCTTTAACACCTGTATGAATGGAAGAATTAGCTATAAACCTAGTAAACTTCATTGTTTTATTGCTCCTCTCAGACTTCTATTTCGGTTTTTTTTCTCGCAACACCAGACTGTATTGCTGCCTCTGCTACAGCATTGGCGACAGATTCTACTACTCGGTTGTCGAAAGCATTTGGTATTACATAATCATGTGTCAGTTCTTGCGGCTGAATTAAGTTTGCAATTGCATAAACCGCTGCCACTTTCATTTCTTCATTAATTTCAGAAGCGAACACCTGAAGTGCCCCTTTAAAAATTCCTGGAAACGCTAGTACATTATTTACTTGGTTAGGTAAATCTGAACGCCCTGTACCAACAACAGCTGCACCGGCTGCCCTTGCTTTATCCGGCATTATTTCGGGTACAGGGTTTGCCATTGCAAAAATAATGCTGTCTTTGTTCATAGACTGTACCATGGCGGTATTAACTGCATCAGCAGCTGAGACGCCAACAAAAACGTCAGTACCTTTTATAACATCCTCCAATGCACCGACCAGCCTGTTTTTATTAGTGATTTGAGCTATTTCTTCCTTCATCGGATTCATTCCATTTTCGCGACCTTTATAGATGGCTCCTTTTGTATCGCACAAAATGATATCCTGAACACCCATGTTGAGCAGCAATTTTGAAATTGCGATTCCTGCAGCACCTGCACCATTTACAACCACCTTAATTTCTTCAATCCGTTTATTTACGACTTTTAATCCGTTAATTAACCCTGCTGCTGTAACAATCGCAGTTCCATGCTGATCATCGTGAAAAACAGGAATGTTCATTTCCTTTTTCAATCTTTCCTCAATAATGAAACAATTCGGAGCTGAAATGTCTTCTAAATTTATTCCTCCAAAAGTAGGTTCCAAGGCTTTGATAATTGAAATAATTTCTTCTGCGTCGTTTGTATTTAGACAAATAGGAAATGCATCAATATCCGCAAATGCTTTAAATAATGCTGCCTTTCCTTCCATTACTGGCATCGATGCTGCTGCTCCGATATTTCCTAGCCCTAAAACAGCCGATCCATCTGAAACAACTCCTACAAGGTTCCCTTTAAGTGTGTATTGATAAATCTTTTCGGGATTTTGGAAGATTTCTTTACAAGGCTCAGCTACTCCCGGTGAATATACTAAACTTAAATCATTTGCGTTTTCTACAGCTACTTTTACATTTACATTTATTTTCCCTTTAGACCTCATATGAAGGTCTAGTGCATTTTCCCGAAGGTCTTTCATAGCTTCAACTCCTCCAATCTGTTTTCACCTTTTAATAATGAAAGTTAGTTGTTGAAACTGCAGTACTTTCAGGAATTCTGTAATCTCTCCATTTCAACAGAAAATAAGTTCTTCAATTAAATTAGCCATATACTCTTTACATTGTAGTTCGGGACATTCTAAAAAAATAGAATGTCCCCTAGTTGTTTATTGTTTTATAGCAAACTTTGCTTTTGCTTCAATGCGGCGACGATGCAAGATTGGTTCGGTGTAGCCACTTGGCTGATTATAACCTTCAAAAATCAGGTCACAGGCTGCTTGAAATGCCACCGAATCATCAAAATTCGCAGACATTGAGCGATATGCAGGGTCTCCAGCATTTTGTTCGTCGACTACTTTAGCCATACGCTGAAGCGTCTCTACCACTTGTTCCTTTGTTATGATACCGTGGTGTAGCCAGTTCGCCATGTGTTGGCTGGATATACGTAAGGTTGCACGATCTTCCATTAGTCCCACGTCGTTGATATCAGGTACTTTCGAGCAACCAACTCCCTGGTCCACCCAGCGAACAACATAACCTAGCATAGTTTGAGCATTGTTATCAATCTCTTCCTGTATTTCCTCCGGGCTCCAATCAGAATGTTTCGCAACTGGGAATTGTAAAATGTCATCCCTCAAGTCTCTAGATTCACTGATCTTTTCATTTTGTATCTTCGTTACATCAACTTGATGGTAGTGCAGTGCATGCAATGTAGCTGCAGTAGGTGATGGAACCCACGCCGTAGTTGCACCTGTTTTTACATGACCAATCTTTTGTTTTAACATCTCATTCATCAAGTCCGGCATAGCCCACATACCTTTTCCAATCTGGGCACGCCCCTGGAAGCCGCTTACAAGTCCTGTATGAACATTCGATTGTTCATAGGCTTGCAACCAAGTAGATGATTTCATTTCACTTTTTCGAATCATAGCTCCCGCTTCCATAGAGGTATGGATTTCATCACCAGTACGGTCTAAAAATCCGGTATTTATGAATACTACCCGTTCCTTAACTTCGCTTATGCATGCTTTTAAGTTTAAAGATGTGCGTCGCTCCTCATCCATAACACCAATTTTTAGAGTATTCCGTTTTAGACCGAGCAATTCCTCCACTTGATCAAATAGATGGTTGGCAAAAGCGACCTCTTCTGATCCATGCATTTTAGGTTTAACGATGTAAATAGATCCTTCAGATGAGTTTTGGTAAGGGCCGTTTCCTAAAAGAGTATGTTTTCCAAGAAGACTAGTGATGATTGCATCTAAAATTCCCTCTTGGATTTCCTCCCCATTTTGATCTAAGATTGCATTATTCGTCATTAAATGTCCTACATTACGAACAAACAAAAGTGAACGACCTGACAAAGACAATTTTTCTCCCGTAGGGGACAAATAAATGCGATTAGGATTAAGAGTTCTTGTCGTTGATTTATTGCCTTTTATGAAGGTAGCAGATAAATCTCCTTTCATTAATCCTAACCAGTTACGGTAAACCAGAACTTTATCCTCGGCATCTACCGCCGTAACTGAATCTTCACAGTCCATAATCGTCGTTACTGCTGCTTCTAAAAGAATATCTTTAACGCCAGCCTCGTCAGTTTTTCCAATTGGATGACTGAAATTGATTTGAATTTCAAAGTGAAGCCCATTATTTTTCAAAAGTACAGCACTTGGATCTTGTGGTTGTCCTTGATAGCCAGTTAATTTCGATTCGTCCTCAAGTCCTGTCGTTCCTCCATTCCGGAGTGCAACATTCAGCTTTCCAGACTCAATTGTGTATTTCACAGCATCTTTATGAGAAGCTTCCCTTAAAGGAGCTGCTTGGTCAAGAAACTCCCTTCCAAACTCAATAACCTTAGCACCACGAACTGGATTGTAGCCACCTTCTCGATGTGCACCATCTTCTTCACTGATTGCATCTGTACCGTAAAGTGCGTCATAAAGGCTTCCCCAGCGTGCGTTGGCGGCATTGATTGCATAACGAGCATTATTAACTGGAACAACCAGTTGCGGTCCAGCTTGGATAGCGACTTCGGCATCCACACCTTCAGTGGTGATCTTGAAGTCTTCAACCTCTGGTTCAAGATATCCAATTTCTTTTAAAAATGATTTATACTCTTCAAAATCAAAGTCATTATTATTTTTTCGATACCAAGCATTTATTTGATTTTGAATCTCTTCACGATGTGCCAATAATTCCTTATTTTTAGGGGTTAAATCATTGATCAAATCTTCTAAACCAGACCAAAACTGATCACGATCTACTTCACTACCTGGTAGAGCTTCTGAATTAATAAATTCATATAATTCCGTTGCAACTTGAAGATTCCCTGAATTAATATATTTTGTCATAATGAGTTCCTCCTTGAAAATCAACGTTTTGTTTTAGATAATTCTTCTCTGGAAAAAAGTAATTTGTTCTCTCTAGGATGTAATTTTCTTAAACACTCTGTTTTGTTTGTTATTACAAAACACTGTTTCTTAATCTGTGTATAAAAATGATAGCACGATACCTGATGTGAATTCAATTATTTTCATAATATTTTTACAATTTGTATTTACTTCTAAACTTTAGCAAAAGGGCTTTGCCACAAAATAAATTGGCTTCATCTATTGTATGGACTGCGCCTTACCAGACAAACATATTTAAGATATAGCAGCTGCCTCTTTTTCTTTTAAATCTCTTTTTATCTCAACACAGCGTCCCGGCATTGGGAATAATTTCCCTGCATTTAAAAGGTTATGAGGATTGAATACTTCTCGAATATCTGTTTGTGCAATAATCTCTTCATCAGAAAAGACGAAACGCATTTCCTCTATTTTTTCAATCCCCACTCCGTGTTCACCTGTAATCGTCCCCCCAACATCAGCACATGCTTTTAGGCAGGCACTACCAGCTGCCAGGGCCTTTTCGCTTTCCCCAGGGATTCTGGCATCGAAAAGAACAAGTGGATGTAAATTCCCATCACCCGCATGGAAAATATTAGCGATTCGCAAACCATATTCTTCGCTGATTCGATTGATTTTGTTTAATACCTCGGGCAATTTGCTTCGTGGAATGACACCGTCCTGTACTAAATAGTCCGGTGAAATGGCTCCCATGGCACCAAATCCTGTTTTACGATTGGCCCACCATCTACCTCTTTCGAGTTCATCCCGTGCTACCTTCACTTCAAGTACATTTCTGTACTTACACACTTCCAAAATGTGATTAATTTGCTCTTCAATACCTGCTGAGATTCCATCCACTTCAATGAGTAGGACAGCCTCAATATCACTTGGATGACCTACTGGAAAAGCAGCGGCCTCCACTCCCTCAATCGCTGTTTTATCCATCATTTCAAGGGCTGCAGGTACGATTCCTGCTGAAATTATATCAGACACGGCCTGACTTCCGTCCTCCACTTTATCAAAGTAAGCAAGAACAGTTTGTTTCGCTTCGGGTTTTTTCAATATACGAACAGTGATTTTCGTTACAATGCCTAATGTTCCTTCAGAACCTGTCAACAGACCGAGCAAATCATACCCAGGAGAATCAGGAATTCCATTTTCACCGATTTCTATAATTTCGCCGTTAGGCAGTACTACTTCCAGTCCTAGAATGTGATTCGTGGTTACCCCATATTTAAGACAGTGAGCCCCTCCAGCATTCTCTGCGACATTTCCGCCAATTGTACAACAATATTGGCTAGAAGGATCCGGAGCATAGTAATACCCTTTATCAGAGATAGAGTTCGTGAGTTTAAGGTTGATAAAACCAGGCTGTACAACAGCACGCCTATTTTCGAGATCAAGGCTTAATAGCTTCTTCATCCTGACCAGACTGATAATGACTTCTTCATTTAAAGGTATAGCACCGCCGCTTAATCCGGTTCCAGCGCCACGGGCTAGGAACGGCAGATTATTTTCGGAACAGTATTTAACTAGTTTGGCTACTTCCTGAGTATCTTTTGGAAACACAACCGCTTTAGGTAAGTGTCTATGAAGCGTAAATCCATCGCTATCATAGGCAAGCAGATCCTCTTTGTGAAATAGAATTGAATTGGCATCGCCAACAATAGCCTCTAAATTCTTTATATGCCGATCATTCGATTTTATTTTTTTCCTTGCCATTTACTGTCCCCCCTTTAATTCATCCTCTTTTTGATAAGCCCAATCCAGAAGCTGAATTGTATGGACGACTTTTTGATTTCTACCATACTTCTGTACCCCCATTGCCATCTGAAGCATACATCCTGGGTTACCCATTGAAATCATCTCAACATCGCCTGGCACATTCTGCATTTTGCTTTCTAGCACGGCACCGGCCATTTCTGGATTAGTGATGTTATATATACCTGCACTCCCACAGCAGCGATCTGCGTTTGGCATATGTACCATTTCAACTCCTGGAATACTGACAAGGAGGTCTCTCGGTTCCTGGCGAATCCCTTGACCATGTGCTAAATGGCATGCGTCATGATATGTGATACGAGTGTTCAATTCAGCTTTTGGTATTTCATAGCCTGTTTCATGAATATATTTAGAGACGTCCTCGACCTTCGCGGAAAATTCTTCAGCTTTATCATGCCATTCAGGCTCTTCACGAAACAATTCTGCATATTCCTGAAGCATACAGCCGCATCCTGCTGCGTTAACGATGACTTTATCAGCATCCTTAAACGCTTCGATATTCTGTTTCGCCAGCTTTCTTCCAGTTTCACGGTCACCGGCATGAACATGTAAGGCTCCACAGCAAGTTTGGTTTTGCGGAATTGTCACATCATTTCCGTTTCGTGTTAAAACATTAATCGTGGACTGATTAATATCACTGAACATAACGTCCATCACGCAACCTGTCATAAACGCCACTTCTGCTTTCGTTTCTCCTATTGCCTTGATCACTTTTTGATTTTTGTATTTTTTGCGTACAGGCTCTTTAATTTCAGGCATAATTGCTTCCATCTCAATTAAATGCTGTGGCATGATATTCATTAACCCTGTTTTGCGAACCACTTTTTGCAATCCGCTCTTTTGATAGAACTTTAATAAACTCCCCACTGTATTCATTCGGTTTTGATGCGGGAACATTCCTTCAAGTACTATTCTACTTACTTTCCCTTTCACTCCTGTCAATGGAATTGCCTGTCGAATTTGTCCGCGAGCCTCTTCAATTAATCCTCCGACATCTACATTCGCCGGACAAGCAGTGGTACATGCACGACAGTCAAGACAAGCAAAAACAGGATCCATGAATTGCTCGTTCACCTCAAGCTTTCCTTCTGCTACTGATTTGATAAGATGAACACGCCCACGGGGAGAATGCTGTTCCTGGCCTGTCAGCTCATATGTTGGGCACGATTCCAAACACATACCACAATGTACGCAATCTGCCCATTTGTTTTCATCAGGCTTATCGCTCCATAGATAGTTGCTTAAGCTATTAGATGTACAAGATGGATCTTGCTTTATATCCACTTCTCTCAGACTCACTATTAAATCCCCCCCACGAATCTTTTATTATTAAGTACTCTATTCGGATCGATCTTTGTTTTAATTCCTTCTAACAAGAAGAAATGTGATGGTTTTTCACCCCATACATCAATTTGCTGACGAAGCTTTAAAGGCAGATGTTTCACAATCACATAACCACCCAATGCTTCGACGGATTTTCTGAGCTTTAATATTACCTGTGTTAGGTCTTCGTCGTCAGTTCCCCTTAAATTAACCTGGCATATTCCATGACCTAGTCCACCATGCGCTTCTACTGTAAGAGTACTAGAGTGATGTAAAATGTGGCTTTCTTTAATGACCTTCAAAACATCTAGGTTAACAACGCCTATTTTCAATGCCGCTTCTATCTGATTTCCTCTAGCAAGTGCTGCTCCATTTGGAGAAATCGAATAAAATTTGTCCCAAAAAGCTTGAGCCTCATTTTGTGAAAGCACTGTCATTTTTGCGTTGGAAGGTTGGATGTTCTTTACAAAATCCTCCTGGTAATGAACAGAGCTCTCCACATCTTCAAATGAAATTGCTAAGGTATAAACGTTTTGACCCATTAACCTTTCCGATAAAGCTGGATTTAGCAGTTCCAAAGCGATTGGTTCCATCACTGAATCCAACAACTTAACAACTAGTGACCGAACTTCTTCGAGATTTCCATCGGGAAACACTAACAGTCCAAGGCTTTCGTACTTTGGCATTGGTCTAAGCTTCAAAGTCACTTCAGATAAAATACCAAGTGTACCCATCGATCCTATAAAAAGTTTGTTCATATCGTACCCAGCCACATTCTTTACTACATTTCCCCCAGCTCTTATGATATTGCCATCCGGGTAAACCAAGCGAAGTCCTATTACCACATCTCTGGAAGAGCCATAACCCAATCTTTTGGGACCGCTTTCATTTGAAGCGATGATTCCGCCAATTGTCGCATCTTCAGGCCATACAGGGTCCAACGAAACCATCTGATTATGCTGTGCCAAATATTCTTGCAATTCTTTAAATGAAGTACCTGCTTTAACCGTTAATGTCATATCTCCTACAGTATGTTTGACAATTCCTTTATATTTCGATAATGAGAGTAAGATATCAGCTGTTTCAATCAATCCTCCAAAACCTCTCTTGGTTCCGCCTCCTACCACCGTTATTTTTTTCCCTTTTTCGTTTGCATACTTTAAAATACTTGCTATTTCTCCCTCTGTTTTCGGGTAAACCGATACCTGACCACCATTCCCAAGTGGATGGCTTTGGTTTTCCTCATCAACTATTTGCACTTCAGGTAAAAATGACTTTAAATCTGATAGAAGATCTGCTACGATCAATACCTACGCCTCCCTTTTGTTTCGCAATAACAAACATCGTTTCTGTAATGTTGCAAAAAAACATTTTAAACTTCATACCTTTTGTAAAATATTGTTTTGTAAAAGTTCTTCAACATAATGTAAGTGGTTAATCATCGACTGATTAGCTTTTATAGGGTGCCCCATCTTTATTGATTCATAGATTTTATCATGTTGTTCATCAATCGTCTTTACGATGCTCTCATTCTCTTGAATATACCTGTGAAAATCAATCATTGCCTTCTTCATGGTGGTTGAAATGGTTTGCACTAATTGGATCAGGCTTTTATTTCCTGTCGCATTAGCAATCGCCATATGAAAGTGGTAGTCCGATTCCCAGCCATTGATGCAAAGGTTTGAAAGGATTTCTTCCATACGTACCAAATCTTGTACCGACCGATTGGAAGCAGCCATTTCCGCAATACCGGTCTCTAATATTTTCCTGACTTGAAATAAGTCACTTATGTCTTCACAGCTGGGGATTAACATATGGTTGGTAAACAATTTTGTGGAATCAAATTCGCAAATGTATGTACCTTCCCCTTGTTTCACGTAAACAGTACCTTTTCCTTTAAGTGTAGTGATTGCATCTCGGACAGCTGAACGTCCAACACCGAATAAATCACATAATTCCCTAACGGAAGGTAGCTTTTCACCTGACTGGAATTTGCCAGACTCAATCATCTTCTCTATTTCTTCTTCGACTGTTTCCGACACTTTCTTGGTGAATATTTTCCCCACATTTACACACCCACCCTCTATCTTTTCAGACATCACATATCCGATAAGTTATATTATTACATTTATTAAAACACTTTCCAATATATATTTCAACAAAAAAATTAGAATTTAACAAATAATCAAAAAATTATTTATTATAGATTATTGTAGACATATACCTTTTTTAAAGTTTATTTCTAATTCCAGAGATTTATTTGGAGAAGGTTTTTGAAAAAGAACGCCATGCAATTCATTTGTGGAAATCAGATGTATTTGGAGAGTATATAATAGAAGAAACTCGTCATATTTAGAGGAGTTTTTGCTGAATTTTGGGCTCAATTAAATGGCGCTCTTTTAAAAGATCCATATCGATAATGGTTTAAGGATTGAAGATATGAAAAATTGTCCAGATAAAAAAAAGATATTTTCCCTCATATCTGTATGTTCAAAACAAAATAGGATTTCAATTATATCATTTTTTAATATATACTCACTAAGGAATTTGAGCCATGATAATTTTATCAATGAAAAACTTCTTGAACATCTAATAACCAGTTTATAAAATGAATGTAATGATAAATTCAAAAAGATAACAAATTCTGCCATAAATATTGTCCAATATAAAAAGGATTGCCAGTGGCAACCCATTTTTCTCAATATTAGTATTCTCACCCATATTGGCCTGAAAATAATGGAAGAAATGTTTCAGTCCTTTTGACTTATTTAAACTGAAGCTTCTTTTTTAACATTTAGCAATTTAAAGAATTCTTTCATAAAACCTGGGAGATCTGGCCAAGCATGTCCTGACACGATATTGCCATCAACATGAAGCATTTCTTCCACGTATGTAGCTCCTGCAGCTTCTATTTCGGGTCTACATGCCGTATAAGCTGTCATCTCCCTGCCCTTTATATATTCTCTTATCGTTGTTAATACCAGTTGTCCGTGACAGATAACTCCAAGTGGTTTATTTTCTATTAAAAAATGGGCGGTTATATCTTGTACTTTTTTATTCATACGAATATATTCAGGAGCACGGCCCCCCGGAATAATAAGTGCGTCATAATCAGTAGGGTCAATCTCATCAACCGAGGCATGAGATTCAATTTTATAACCCCATTTTTCTGTAAACGTTTCCATTTCGGGCAAAAAATCATGAACAACTGTCTGGAGACTTTTTTTCACAGGCGAGGCAATTGTGCAATTAATATTTTCTTCTATACATCTATAATATGGATAAAATACTTCCAATGCCTCTACAGCATCACCAGTTATAATAAGAACGTTTTTACTCATTTTTCATCACATTCCTTTTCTGAAATTTTTTAAAATTCATAAGCATCCTTAAAATTATATTTTCGTCAATGTACTTTCATCAGCGGAAGGCAGATTATATCGAGCCTCTAATAAACCGCGACAATAATGAGCATTAAACTCCATATTCATTCGTGATCCTTTGGCACCTCGCAGATAATCAGCAAACCCTTCTTCAGTTATCACTTTATCTTCAGGAGTTGTTATAGCTAGTAGATTTAAGTGATTCGACGTTTTTTTCATTTCTAGGTATTTTTCTCTAAGTAACTTCCCTTCTAAAGATAAAGGCAGTTCATATAGCTCTTGGAGAGATAAACTGATGATTTCTTTCTTTGACATGCCATTTTGAAGTAAATATCTTATAAGTTTCTCTTGCCTTGCATAGAAAGCTTTTATCTGGAAAGTCTTACGTAATTCATCAAGATCTCCATCAGATAAACTACTAAAGGATTCACTAAAGGATTTACCTGAAGTTGCTCCTTGGTTGATTTCATCCGAAGCACAATGATCTAATAAAGTTACTTTAACTTCATTTACCCAGTCTAATTCAGCCACATATTTCAGTATATCTTCGGCCATGATATAGGCGAAGTTAGGTGAACACCAGTAAGTTGGTAATCGAAAAACTACTTCTACATCATTTTCTTTTATTACCGTGTGATCGATAAATCCTAATTCAGTTAAAGGCTGATCCAATTCTGGATCATAAACTTTATCAAGCATGCTATAAACCTGTTTTTCTTTGTTCATAAAGTTCGATGCACCTCTCTTTTTCAATGATTGAGGCAAAACTTTAACATGACTCAACTAGTCTATTGATTGAGATTAAACCATTATATGTGAAGCTAATTCGCATTTTTGCAACTTCGCTTTTTGAGCCTCGATATCAATATTATAGAGTCTGGCTGCATTACCACCTAGAATTTTCTTTTTTACATTCAAATCAAAAGTTACGCCTGTTTCCTGTTGGATATCTTCAGGAAGCTCAAAATCTACGAATTTTTCGATAAGCCATTTTGGTTCCCATATTCCATAATCACTCCCGAAAAGGATGCGATCCTCATCCAGCCAGTACAATAACTCACTTATGATTTCTGCAAAATAACGAGGACGTTGATGGATAAGTGATATGGCTACAGCTAATCCCCCGTATACATTTTTCTCTTGTGTTGCAATCCAACAAAAATCTTCCAGTCTAGGCAACCCAACATGCTCTACGATAAAATTCAGTTCTGGAAAAGTACTTGCAGCATCATCAACGTCAGCAACATCAAAAGCGTCGCGATTAAGCGGTGTGACCGTTGGACCTTTATGGATATGAATATTTTTTATTCCCAGATCAAGGCATTTTTGCAGATAACGCTGAGACCACGGATCAGACAGCTTATACCCTTTAGAATCGCCATACCAATCAGCTGTATAAAGTTTTATACCTTGCCAACCGTATTTCAATTTCATCGCTTCTAGATTTTCTAACCCGCGCTCACCATGTCGAGGATCAAGCGTCCCATTACATATAAAACGATTTGGATATTTTTTTGAAAGGGCATCATTCACATCAAAATCTCCAAACCCGTTTTTGTAAAACTCCTTAAGATATACCGGTTGAAAAATAGCCATATCAGCATATCCTTTTACAATGACATCCTGTACCAACGTTTCAGAGCCATATTTCTCAAATTTTTCCCTTGGCCAAAAATATTCTTCAGGACTCAAGTTCTTATGATAATCATAGAAACAACTAATAAACTGTTCACCATGTATGTTTAGCTGGTTTTCCTTGCTTCCATCCCAAATTGCCACATGAGAATCAATAACAAAAATTTCTTCCCCGCTTTTCGTTTTATACAACATTATCACCCCTTCAAGTTTCGCCTTTCTCTTTACTTCATTGCAAATACTGTGCCAAAACTTCCTTCTTTACTATCAAAAATTAGTAAAGGTTTCTTTAATACAAGCAAGAGTGCCTCTATTCCGATATTTATCAGGCTCTAAATAATTGGAAATTTGGAATGATAACTATAGATTTAAATAAAAATATTGAAAGTTCTGTATTTTTAATCTAATGACATATGGTGCATAAAGCGACACTGTCTCTAAAAGTGACGATCGTAATTAAGCAAAGTGCGACACACCTAACTTATAAGTTTGATTAAATACAGAATAGTAGATTATATTTTGAGAGTGGTACAGCATAGAGGAGATTAACGATATTGATAATTTAGATAATTGGTATATAATATGTGTAACTATATTTCCAACGTGATAGAGATCTTTTTATTATCAATCACTTAAAAGTATTGTAAGCGTTTACTGAAAGGTCAGGGTGATTTCAGAAACATGGCACGTACTTACATTAAAAGGAAGGTACCGTATGAAGAACCCATATATTTCGTTGGATATTTCCTCTTCACCGAAGACTGAAAAAGATAGAATCGAAAGAGCCTGGGAGAATTTTATATCCGGCCAAAATTTAGGATCTGAAGTGAGATCCTTAACTTATCAATCTTGGGAGCGCTCTATTCGTCATGGAGTACACCCCACCAAAGGGAGAGCCCCACTGGTTCTGTCACAAGATGAAATACAAGAATATCAAACAACCCACACGTTCTTTTCTATTTCAGAATCCCTTCTACCAAAACTTAAAGAATCAGCAATAGATTCAGGTCACTTAATTGTGATTTGTAATCATAAAGGAGAATTATTATATCTAGATGGAAATGCCTCACTCAAAAAGAAAGCCGAAAATATGAATTTTACAGCAGGGACTTCATGGTCAGAGAGCAATGTAGGGACAAATGCTATGGGCACTTCTTTGGCTACAGGAGTCCCTATGCAAGTCTTCGCGGGAGAACATTTTTGCCAACCTGTTCACAATTGGGTATGCTCAGCCTCGCCGATTAAAGATCCTGCAACACAAAAGGTTCTTGGAGCGGTCAACTTAACGGGTATTTGGGACGTGGTACATCCCCTCTCTCTATCCGCTGTTGTTTCTATCACTCAAACAATCGAAGAAAAGCTCCTAAGCCGGCTCAAATTTGAACACTTTTTGCTACTTGAACATTATATTGAAACAACTCGTAAAAACCCCAGTAAAATAGTGGCTGTGCTCGATCGTGGACATCAAGTCATTAAAGCCTCTACCCAATGGTATGACAAAGGTTGGATTGATTACAATAACCGATTAATAAATTCGTTATCAGATTGCAGTGGCACAGAAGGCATGAAAGACGGCTGGATTCTTGAGTCAGTCCCTTTCTATCATCAAGGATTCCCTATTGGTTTTATCATACATGCGATTTCAAAAGTCAAACCTTTAAATAAAACGAGATTTAGTACAAAGTACTCCTTCATAAATATGATTGGGAAATCTCCGGAATTCCAATCTGTTATCGATGAGGCGCATACAATGGCCAATCTGGATTTACCCGTTTTAATTGAGGGAGAGAGCGGTACCGGAAAAGAGTTATTTGCCCAATCCATACACGCTTATAGTCATCGATCTGAAGCTGCTTTTGTAGCTGTTAATTGCGGGGCAATTCCAAAAGAACTCGCAGCAAGCGAATTATTCGGTTATGAGGAAGGCACTTTCACAGGAAGTATAAAAGGTGGCCGTGCCGGAAAATTCCAACAGGCTGAAGGAGGAACAATTTTTTTAGATGAAGTTGGCGAGATGCCACTAGATTTACAGGCCATGTTTTTGCGCGTGCTTGAAGAAGGAGAAATTGTACGAATGGGTGGAAGAGAACCGATAAAATTAAATGTACGGGTAATTGCGGCAACAAATTGTAATTTAAAAAAAGCCTGCGAGGAAGGTACTTTTCGTAAAGACCTTTACTACAGACTTAATATCCTTTCCTTGCAAGTCCCCCCACTGCGCGAAAGAACAGGGGATGTCCCCTTATTATTAAATCATTTTTTGACAAAAACCTGTGCAGAAATTAGGAGACCACCACTTAAAATAGGCGACCAAGACATGTTTGTCTTAGAGCAGTATGAATGGCCTGGGAATGTACGTGAATTAAGGAATTTTGCCTACAAAGTGGCCATAAAGGCAAATGGCAATATAATCACAAACAGTGATTTCCCAAAAGAAATCGAACTAACTAAAAGGATAATAAATTATTCGGCGACAGATCATTCACATCAAAAATTGAATAATAAAGCACAGCCATTAATACTTACTAATCCATCCTCATCCCACGAAGAATCAGTGAATTATCCAACCTCTTTAAAGCAACAAGAATTGCATATGATTCTTATGGTACTTAATGAGGCAAATGGCAATATTACAGCGGCTGCTAAAAAACTAGGCATTCATAGAAGCACAATTTATAGAAAGCTCGGGCGGAATACTAAAAATGAAGGTTCAATGGATAATGAAAAGCCTTGATATCCTTTCATGATTTCAGTGTGTTTATTGGGAAAATTATAAGTTCTGCCGTTTTAATTCCTTATTTCACGAATGATATGATAATTTAAAATCATCAGTATAGTCAATACTATTTCTTCAAAGGGAAAAAATTATATATATTTTCTGAAGTAAATGATGAACGGTAGAATTTCCACTTCAAATAGCACCATGATACTGAACTGCACCCAAATTGTTAGACAACAACGAACAATTGGTGGTGCCCAGTTTTTTTGACTAAATATACGATAGATTAAAAATCATCGAACTATGGCTGATTTTCTGCTCTAATACTCAATAAAGGAGGGAAACCACTAAGATGGTTTCCCTTTAAAATGTTTCGTCTTGTTTAGTATAAGGTATATTCTTATACTTGCTGAGCAAGGACAATTATCATCACGATTCCCATTTTTTGTTCAAGGAAGCAGAGATGGAATGAGATAAGTGAACTCCTTATACAATAGGAAAACCTGCCAGGGGATGCCAGTATAGAACTCCTACATTTTATCAGAAATAGCCAGTTCTTTTTGAACTTTTTTAGATAATGTTGTACGGATTGTCTTCTTCATCGGTGTCCGCAGCATCCCATCACCCATCACAGGAACACGATTGCCGACACGCTCATGGATGGCTGATTGTTATCATCACGGATTGATCCGTTCCAAAAGCCGCCGACAGAAATATGGAGATAATCCAGGTCCTGTTCCGCTAACTTGTCCAATAATTGCATCGTTTGTTCCATGGTGAGGCCAGTTTTGACCTATTTTAGCTGAGTAATTTCTGCCAATATTTCATAGGAATGAAGGCGGGCCTTATGATCGTAAACCTGGGCGATTGCCATAATTTCATCGGCTTGACTTTCATCCAGAAACCTTTCCAGCTTTTCTTTTACGATTTGAGGACTGCCGACAATCGAAGTTCCTAATTGATTCTCAAGGGCAGCTATTTCATAGTCGCTTGCTAAATCATTAATATTATCCACTGGCGGCTGCAATGGGACTTCCTTCCCGCGCATCAAATTCAAGAACTGCTGCTGCAATGTTGTAGCGAGCCGCTTTGCTTCTTGATCTGTATCGGCCGCAATGATGTTTAGCCCTACCATTGCATGAGGCTTGTCCAATACTTTAGAAGGCTTAAACGAACGGCGGTACAGCTGGATAGCCGGCAGTGTGTTATGCGGCGAGAAATGGCTCGCAAATGCAAACGGCAGTCCAAGCTCTCCTGCCAGCTGGGCACTGTATCCGCTCGAACCTAACAGCCAAATAGGTATGTTTAATCCCTCACCCGGAATTGCTTTAACATGACTATATCCTTGTGCCAGGGAAGGGTCAAAGTAATTCCGGAGCTCAGCCAGCTGTTCAGGGAAATCTTCTCCTGAACTTCTCAAGTCACGTCTTAATGCACGTGCAGTAAGCTGATCAGTGCCTGGTGCACGGCCCAAGCCAAGATCAATTCGTCCTGGATATAATGATTCCAGAGTACCAAATTGCTCAGCAATAACAAGTGGTGCATGATTCGGCAGCATAATGCCGCCTGAACCTACCCGGATTTTTGATGTACCTGCTGCAACGTGGGAAATGACTACCGATGTTGCAGAGCTGGCGATAAATGGCATATTATGATGCTCAGCGAGCCAATATCGGTTATACCCCAGCTTTTCAGCGAGCCGGGCCAGCTCCAAAGTATTGCGAAAAGAATCAGCCGGCGTCCTTCCATCTGCAATTGGGGAGAGATCCAGGACCGAGAATGGAATATCCGTAATTTGTTTTGTATCATTTTCAGGCATATGATCATCTTCTTTCTTTAAAAATTTCGTTTCAAACCTATAAAAGAATTTACAGGTTATATTCTTTGTCTTCTCTTACTGCTTCAATCAAAATCACATTAATTTAAAAGATTTAATATCTGCAGAAAATACATTCTTTATTAGACTAGACACTTTTTAATTTACTGCAGCCTGAGCCAAAATTTCATAAGAGCGCAGCCGTGCCATATGATCAAAAATCTCTGTATGAGCCATAATTTCATCAGCGCCAGTCTTTTCTATTAACTCATGGAGCTGCTGCTTCACACCTACAGGGTCCCCGATGATGGAAGTGTAAAGCTGTTCTTCAACCGCCCTGCGTTCATTATCATTCCAAAGCTTGTCCATATTATCAACAGGTGGCAAAATGGGCGAAGGCTGTCCGCGGGTTAACAAAAGAAATTTTTGATACATCGAAGTGGCAAGCCTTTGTGCTTCCTGTTTCTCATCAGCAGCCACCACTTGAACGGCTAACAGTACATAAGGCTCCTCCAAAAATTGAGACGGACGAAAATAATCCCGGTACAGTTTTATGGCCTCCATCATGTTACCTGGAGCAAAATGTCCCGCGAAAGAGAATGGTAACCCAAGTATTCCAGCCAATTGTGCACTATAAAACCCTGAACCTAACAACCAAATTGGCACATTTTTTTTTTCGCCGGGAATGGCGTGAATGCTAAATGAACCATTCTTAGTGGCTGTTCCTGTACCATAAAGATATGCGATTAGCTCCTTAAGCCGGCCATCAAATTCAGTTTCACCAGCAACCCGCTGCCGCAATACATTTGCTGTATATTGGTCGGTGCCAGGTGCCCGCCCCAATCCAAGGTCGATTCGGCCAGGGAAGAAAGTTTCTAATGTTCCAAATTGCTCAGCCACGGAAAGAGGAGAATAATGGGAAAGCAGCATTGCGCCTGATCCAATACGCATTTTTTCCGTGACAGAGGCTACTCGTCCAATTACGATCGGGGATGCTGAACTCGCCATTCCTTCCCAATTATGATGTTCAGCAAGCCAAAACCGTTTATATCCCCACTGCTCTGTTTTCTTTGCTAGATCAAGCGTGTTTTGAAGGGAAAGTTCGGCTGATCCTCCCTCGACAATTGGGGAGGGATCTAGCACTGAAAGTTCTACTTTCTTTGTCATAATTCTTCCTCCCTTTATACAATATAATTTATTAAAGCTGGCCTGTACCTTTATGGGTTGGAAAGTAGGGTAAAACAAATTCTCCAAGTTCCTGGATTACTTCATCTGGAGGGCGCTTGGAAAAATACAGAACAAACGCCAAATGGTTGACACCAATCGCTTGAAATTGATGAAGTAGATCAACTAAACCGTTTCTTCCCACGGAATAGCCTAAGGGTATGGGTACAGGCATTTCATCGGGATTTTCCAATAAATCGATGAACAAGCTTTGAGAGAAGGGTTTAAATTCTCCTGGAGCATGAACTTCAGTTAAAGCACGATAGTCCTGGATAAGCTGCGCCTGTTGAATAAAGCCTCTTGGGTATTGAAGCCACCCATCCCCATTCCTGGCTATCCAATTGATAGATTGATTGCTAAATCCAGTCACCATGGTCGGAATCGAAGATACAGGCTTTGGGATTAACCTCATATCTGTACCATCGATAAGCCCGGCGTGGCTGTGGATTGTCGGCTGATCTTCTTTTAACAGCCGGTCGAGAATTTCGAAATTTTCTTTAAATAACGGACCGCTTTCTTGCTTAGATATTCCTAAAGCTGTAAAGTCTTTTTCCCTGTCCCCTGATGCCACTCCCATAATCAATCGACCTGGAAACAATTGATCGATTGATGCAGCTTCCTTGGCTACCCTGACGGGGTGGCGCAAAGGGAGAACAACACTTCCTGTCACTAACGCAATGTGCTTCGTATAGGCAGCAAGATACGTCAAATAAATCCATAAATCGAACTTTTGGCCGTTATCATCAATATTCAAATTCTGCATCGTAATATCACGAAGCCATAATGAAGCAAAGCCATATTCCTCAATTTTACGGGCAAGCTCCAGCTGATTTTCCATAATCGGATTTTTAGACATCCTGGCAGTCGGGAGGGTAAATCCTAGTGTCATTTTGTCTTTCTGGTACATGCTGTTATAGGCACGATGATTTTGAAAACTCACTCTTGATCCTCCTTAAAAGGTTATATTTTTAAGCCTATATACTTTTCAAACTGATTAACGGTTTCCTCATTGCGTCGATAATAAGTCCATTGTCCGATTCGTTTCATTTCCACCAGACCGCTTTGCAATAGGATAGATAAATACTGGGAGGTAGTGGACTGTGATAGTCCTATTTTGCTGCGAATATCACTAACGCAAACCCCGCCATCAAAGCCTTTTTCTTTGATAACATGGGCCTGCGGGGAAAAGTTATTATCAGGTTCTTTCAACATTTGCAAAATATTTACTCTTATTTGATTTGACAAAGCCTTGAAAATTTCAACTGCCTGTTCGTCATTTATCATATTTGATTCCCGATTCAACGTGCCCGCCCCTTTCTGATCTTACTAAAATCTATTTTGCTTGGAATGCGTATAAACTAATCGAACAAAAGGAAATTGATAATTTGCGATATTTCTATATTATTCCCCTTTATACCCAAAATCAAATTTTATGCTTTAGACAGTGCTAGGAAACGGCTTTAAAGGAACTACACAAACTAGCTTAGAGAGAGAGGCTTTTGATAGTAAGTTCTGGGGGCAGTATATTTCGGTTCGCGCTGCTCTTCCATACTTGAATAATGTATTATTTATGATTCCTTACTATAAAACAGTTCAGCTAAAATCCTTTACAACACAGGAATATTATTATTTAACTTTTTCTAGATTGTACTCCTTTATTTCCCTTATGCACTGGATCTTTCAAATAAAAAGACCACAAGTCTTGACTTATTAAAAGTCTACTTGTGGTTTTAATCCCCTCTTTTTAGAACGATTGCTATTTAATAGACGCACTCATATTGGCAGGAGTATCCATCACATTCTCCATATAGTTTTTACCCCATTTATACATGGAATCGAGTATTGGCATTAAGCTTTTTCCTTGTTCGGTCAAAGAATATTCCACTTTTGGCGGAACAACAGGATAGACTTTTCGTTCAACAATGAGGTCTTCTTCTAGCTCACGTAATTGGTTAACAAGCATTCGTTGAGTAATGCCCGGCATAAGAGCCTTCAGCTCACCAAATCGCTTCGTGCCCTCTTTTCCTAAATGCCACAAAATCAGCATTTTCCATTTACCGCCAATAATATAAAGCGTTAATTCTTTTTCACAATTAAACATTTTATCCTGCATACGTGACATTTGTTTCACCTCCACTTCTATATAGAATAACCCATAGTATACTTTTTAACACTATGTAAAAATAAAGTGCGTACTTTCACACTTTTAATATACACATTATACTAACATTGTACCATTGTTAACAAGAGCATTGGTTACGGTTGCCAGGAGAAATGAAAGTGAGCAATGGGCATAATTACTACTGTGCAACAAACTTAAAAAATTATGAGGAGTGAATCATAGATGGAATTACAATTAGCATTAGATTTAGTCAACATTCCAGAAGCAATCGAATTGGTAAAAGAAGTAGAAGAGCATATTGATATCGTAGAAATCGGAACACCGGTTGTGATCAACGAAGGTCTCCATGCTGTAAAGGCAGTAAAAGAAGCATTCCCTAACTTAAAAGTATTAGCAGACCTGAAAATTATGGATGCTGCTGGATATGAAGTGATGAAAGCTTCCGAAGCAGGTGCTGATATCATCACTATTCTTGGAACGGCTGAAGATATGTCGATTAAAGGTGCTGTAGAAGAAGCGAAAAAACAAGGTAAAAAAGTCCTTGTCGATATGATTGCGGTAAAAGACCTTGCTGGACGTGCTAAAGAAGTGGATACTATGGGCGTGGATTATATTTGTGTCCACACGGGTTATGATCTTCAAGCAGTCGGAAAAAATTCTTTTGAAGATCTACAAACCATCAAAAGTGTGGTTAAAAATGCTAAAACGGCCATCGCAGGCGGCATTAAATTAGAAACACTTCCAGAAGTCATTAAAGTAAATCCAGACCTTGTCATTGTAGGCGGCGGGATTACTGGACAAGCTGATAAAAAAGCTGCTGCTGCCAAAATGCAACAAATGATCAAAGAACGAACTGTTACAGCAGGTTAACCTAAGATGCAGACCACTCAATATTTAGCAGAAATCTTAAAAGAGCTTAATCATTCAGCTGACTTAATCGCAGATGAAGAAGCTGAAAAACTAGTCAACGGGATACTTGAATCGAAAAAGATTTTTGTCGCCGGTGCAGGCAGATCAGGATTCATGGCCAAATCCTTCGCCATGCGGATGATGCATATGGGAATTGATTCTTATGTAATCGGTGAAACTGTAACTCCCAACTTTGAAAAAGAGGATATCTTAATCATCGGATCCGGATCCGGGGAAACAAAAAGCTTAGTCTCCATGGCTGAAAAAGCAAAAAGCATTGGTGGTAAAATTGCAACTGTCACGATATTCCCTGATTCCACTATTGGACAGTTCGCAGATATCACCATTAAATTGCCTGGATCCCCGAAAGACCAATCAGAGGGCGATTATCAAACCATCCAACCAATGGGCTCACTATTTGAGCAGACCCTTTTACTTTTTTATGATGCCGTCATCTTGAGATTCATGGAGAAAAAGGGATTAGATACCAATAAGATGTATGGCAGACATGCCAATCTTGAATAAAACATAATCCTAATAATGTAATAACCAAAAGACCGCAGACATACTAAAGAAACTTTGCGGTCTTTTGGTTAGTCTTTAAAACATTATTTTGTTATTATTAACCATTTTTCTAAAATATTTTAAAAAGGAATGATAGCATGATTTCATTAAAAGGAAAAACTGCTTTAATTACTGGGGCAGGCAGAGGAATCGGGCGTGCTACTGCGATTGCTTTAGCAAAAGAAGGAGTTCATTTAGGATTGATTGGATTAACGATGTCAAATCTTGAAAAGGTAACCGCGGAACTAGAGCAATATGATGTGAACGTTTCAGCAGCAACAGCAGATGTGGCCGATCTTGAAGCAGTTCATCAAGCTGTTGAACACATCAAATCAGACCTAGGTTCTATTGATATTTTAATAAACAATGCAGGTATAGCTAAATTTGGCGGTTTTCTTGATTTAACTCCTGAAGAATGGGAAAACATCATCCAAGTAAACTTGATGGGTGTATATAATGTAACAAGAGCCGTTTTACCTGAAATGATTGAAAGAAAATCAGGAGATATTGTGAATATCTCCTCAACTGCGGGCCAAAAAGGGGCACCTGTTACAAGTGCTTACAGTGCTTCTAAATTTGCTGTTTTAGGACTAACGGAATCACTCATGCTAGAGGTAAGAAAGCATAATATCCGTGTAACGGCCTTAACACCAAGTACAGTTGCAACTGATTTGGCCATTGAATCCAATCTTATTAGTGGAAATCCTGAAAATGTTATGCAATCAGAGGACTTAGCAGAGCTGCTTGTAGCCGGGTTGAAGCTTCATCCAAGAGTCGTAGTAAAGACTTCAGGATTATGGTCAACTAATCCTTAATTTGAGAAGCGATCGACTCTTCTTGTCTATATTGGATAAGAAGCAGGAACCTAGTTGTAAAGTGTACCCTTTGTAAAGGACATTTTAAAAAAGGGGATTAGGCAGCCTGAAGAAGATGATCTCTGTATTGTGGAGTGCCCCCTGTCAAATAGACAGAAATAAAAAAGACCAATTAATCAACCTGAGTTCTATATTGATATGGACTCAGGTTGTTTAATTTTTTCTGGAAGCGATGATGGTTATAGAATCGAATATACATACTTACAGCACCTCGACCTTCTTCAGAGGTACCGAAAGAGTTCATATAACACTCCCGATTTTAAGTGGCTGAAGAAATTCTCCATACAAGCGTTATCCTAGCAGTTTCCCTTTCTTGACATACTGGATTGCATTTTATATTTTTTCAAATAGGTTATTGTATTGTTGGGAAGTGTACTGGTACCCCTGGTCGCAATGCAGAAGAATTCCTTAAACACTCCGTTTTTTCTTTGCTTTTTTTATAGTTATCTATTACAAAAATTAAGTCGTTTATTGGCTGACTTGATAAGAAATGATTTCATTGTTATAGAGGTCTTTTAAGGCGGATAGAAAAAGTCCCTTTCTATTAAAAATCAAATATGTAATGTCATTTACCCATTTCTCATTAATGGTCTGGGTAGTGAAATCTCGTTTTAACAAATTATACAATTGAATTACCTTTTCTTTAGATGGATAGGGGCGGTGTTTTTTCTTAGTAATAGAACGAATTCTCGCCTTCTCATTAAGCGGTGAACACGCATTAGACTTAGGGATAACCCTTTGGTTAATAAGCTTTCATGGATCTTTGGAGCCCCATATCGTCCCTTACTTTCCAGGTATATGAGATGAATTTCCTTCGTGAGTTCTTGGTTTTCCTGTTCGTGATTCGGTTAAAGTAAGAAGTTGAAATCTTAAAAATGGCTAAGGCCATATTCGCGAAAAAGTAACCGAAACAGATCTTACCGAATTTATTGTGGAACACAAGAAAGAAACAATATCCTGTATAGAAGATGTGTGAAATACTAGAAATCCCAAGTAGCAGCCATTATCAGTCCCTTCAAATAGTTTAGTCGTATCAAAGGTTTTCCTTCTGTATGGCAGCTAATTCCTTTGGAGTCATGGACTCTTCCCTTAAACCGAATGGAGTATATTCTTTAACCCATTTATAAATGATCTTCTGATACGCCCTATTCGTTGCATAATTCTTTGACCGAATTACCCAGACGGACACATCCTCTCAAAAATCATTCTAAGGACTTAACTAAAAGTGGCCATGAAACTATACTAACTCCACATCAGTGTGACAAATCCCGACGCAATAAGGCGAACTAAAACCTCACTTAGTTTAGGACCATCCATTGTAATTTCTGTCATTTGGAATGGATCACCTTCCCAAATGTAAACGGCAGACCTTTTCTGTTGAATCCTAACTAAACGATCTACCCAGAATGTATGATAAGTTTCTAGAGCTTTCCATCCTACTTAGTTATTTTATGCTTAATATGAATGTACAAAAAGAGAAAAGGGGTATATAGATACACAAAGTAAAAAGCAATGTTTGAATACATTTCATTTAATCGCTCTATTTGACTCCTCTCTTTGAGCACATTAGCTATAATAAAGAATAGGATCAGTACAATGAACAGACTTATACGTTGTTTCACATTTATTACTTTCTTAATAGCACGACAACCTGCCCATATTTTCACACTGATATTGGGCACTATGAGAAGTAACCAAATTGAAACAGCGATAAATTCGACTCTTTCTATTAGAGGGAATTTCGCAATTTTCATTTGAGCTAATGTTGGCCATATTGTATGGTTTAATTGTCCTTCACTAAAGAAAACAAATGTGATGAGTGCTACTATTAGATAAAGTAAGCTTGAGAACAAAAGTCCAAAATGGGCCCATTTCTGTGATCTGTTTGGATTTTTTATGAATGGGTAGAACATGAATAAGGTCTCAAAGCCAACATACTGAAACAACATAGCTTTAGAGGATGATACGATTTCCTTCAGAGAGTGGTTAAAGACGGGTAATAAATTGTGAAAATTGGCAAATTCCAACGAAAAAAAATTAAGGGGAAACAGGATAATAAAAGGTATGATAGTTCCCCAGAAACACATTCCAGTAATCACGCGGAATCCACCGGATACAACGTAATAAATGAGGACTAGAAGAATGAGGCTTATTTGCCAGGTCTTCATTAAGGGAAACAGCCAAACTTGAACAACTTCAATATAAACACGGAAAACAATTAACGCTAATATAAGAAAGTAGAAAATCACGAAAATATTGAACAGTCCGCCAATCCATTTTCCAAAGCATATTTTGTGAACATGTATGACATCATTTTTAGCAATTCCAAGAATACGATAGATCATCCAAACTAGTATATGAATGCTTATACTTGATAAAATGATGGATATCCATGCATCATAACCTGCGTCCTTCGTTATATCTCGTTGAAAACTCATGATTCCTATGCCAACAATATTCGTGTAGATCAGAAAGAAAACGTAAAAGGCAGATACTAAATGTCGTTCGTCTAGTAATGATTTCACGTGGCTCCTCCTCTTATCATGCAGACTTACTCTTCAATACCTGTATTTAGGATGTCAATATTTGTGTGAACAGTGGTTTTTACTTTTGGATATATGTCCATAAACCGTTGATAGTCCCAATTTCTTGAGTTGGCTTTAACCTTTTCTCCCAACCCAATGGGATCTACATTGTATCCTTGTGCCAGTGAAATTAAATGTTGGACCTCTTCCTTAAAGTGTACATTTAAAATTCGTTCCAATTTTACAATATCTTTTTCTTTTTTTAAATCAAACCAGGATGATGCTTTTTCAATCTCTGCATGGATGGTTAAATCAATGAATATACTCGGAATGCCTTCGCTTTTCTCAACTGTATATGTAGTTTTTGCATCCAGGTTTTTCAAGAGAATAAAACCTTCCTTTTTATTTTGCGTGATTTTGGTTTTATATTGTCCATTTTGAGACCCATCTACTAATGTTTTTAGAATTAAGGACTGTCTTAAATTAATATGATTTATGTACTTCCCGTTTTTTAATAAAGCTAACCCGTCAATTTTAATTTGATTTTCCTCTAGGATAAAGTAAGGTAAAATTTGATCCCTCCCTTCTTGATGATAATGGTTCAAAAACATGTGCAGATTCATTTTTGGCAAATTACCACTTTTTATGTTTTGATTGATTTTTTCACTTAAATGGAATGAAAGATTCACATGTTTACTGGATTGAAGTATATCTTCGGCTGTGTTTTCAGCAATTCCCAACTGCATTCGACTCGCTGTATTTGGATTTCGGGCAAAATTAGTGATAACATCTTCGATCCCTTGTGTGGCGTATTCCTTGCCGAACAACAAAAAATCTAATTTTCCTGTCTCAATAGGATAGGCTGATTTTGCATTCATTCTCGGGATTATGTCTTCATATGAATCGGACACCGTTTTATAAATCTTCAATTTGATATTTCCCTGCTCTGCGAAAGTAGGATAAATAGCAATTCCTTTAACTTTGCCTTCTTCCCGATCATATCCTAGAGCTTCAATTATCTGAACTTCATCAATGATCCTCTCATGTATACCACACCCTGATAAAAAGAAAGTTAAGCTAAAAGTTAACAGAAAACATAATTTCATTTACTTCACCTTTATGATCCTTTCCTGATTATTCATCAAAATCACTTTTCTTTTTTTTGTGATTATGTGGGTGGTATCTCCAAATTGATTTAGGACGTAAATAATTTGGCCTTTTGGATGTTTTACTATAAGGGGCACGAATCAGGCTGTCCGTTAAATCCTCACGCCTAAAAGGATAAAATGGAACGGTATAGGGTGTTCCTAAAGATTCTAACCGTGTAAGGTGAATGATTAAAAAGGCAATCCCTATAACGATACCTAGTCCCCCCCAAATGGATGCGAAGAGAATTAAAGGAAAACGTAAAAAACGTATAGTGTTCGACATTTTATAAATGGGTGTAGTAAAGGATGCTAAGGCAGATAAGGCGACTATAATGAGTAAGACATTACTTGTAAGGGACGCCTCAACTGACGCTTGGCCGATAACAATACCGCCCACTATTCCCAATGTTTGTCCTACCTTTGTAGGTAACCGGACTCCCGCTTCACGTAATAGTTCAATCGTGAATTCCAGAAAAATCACCTCTAATACCGGCGGAAATGGGACATTATAACGAGAAGTACTAAGTGAACCGAATAAATCGTTTGGAATCATCTCGTAATGGTAAGTGATAACGGCTATATAAATAGATGTTCCAAAAATGGAGAAAAGGACACTGAATACCCGTATTAAACGAAAAAAAGATGCAAGAACCCATGGGAGAAAGTAATCTTCAGGTGAAATAAAATAATCAATGATCGTAGAAGGACCTGTAATGACATATGGCGACCCACTACTTAAAACAGCTACTTGTCCGTTAATAAGAGCTTGAACCGCCCTATCCACACGTTCAGTTGGCAGAAGCAAAGGAAACGGTGTAAGGGAATTATCTTCTATAAATTGATGCAGCAGAGCAGTATCAAAAATGACATCAAAATCAATATCTTGAAGCCGTTGGGTCATGGTATTAACATGCTGCTCGCTCGTAATCCCATCAATATGAGCAATAATAACCCGAGTATTTGAAGTAGAACCAATGATTAGTTCCTTCAAAATTAAATCAGTTGTATTTATTTGTTGTCTTAATAAATGTATATTTACATCAATATTCTCAAGAAAACCAATTTGTGGCCCCACCACACTAAACTCATTTTCAACGTTATTTTGTTCACGCAATCCAGCTTTATCATTAGATAAGAGAATTAAAGCAACCCTTTGATCATTTTCCTTCATTTGAAGTATCGCATACCCTTTAAGTAACTTTGATTCAGCTTCGTTCCGATTATCCGTTATTATAATATCTTCTATTGCGATGATTTTCTTTATATCATCAATTTTCTCTAGCCTGTCTAGTTCAAAAGGGGTTTCTCGGAAAATCATTAAAATTTTCAGTTGGAGTTGTTGTTGATCGACCAGTGTATTGTAGTAAGAAATGATTAAATGTCCCGCTTCATCCGTAAGTGGAAATTGTTTAAAATCACTGGATTTTTTAACCTTAGCAAATAGCTGGCCAATATCTTGTGAATTCTCAGTCACGGCCTTTTTGTCTATATTATTTCTAATCTTTCGTTTTTTGAAGAACATCTAATCACCTCCCTATTAAAAAGGAATTCATATCCTTCTATATTATGTGAAAGCATCCCCATATTTATGTAAATCCGTTTTATAATAAGTAAAATTACCCTCTCCAGTTTACATAATAAAGCTTAGAGTAAGCAAAGGACCATGATCCTAATAGAAATAATCCTGTAGGGGTAGGGTCGGACAGCAAAACACAAATTTACAAAGTTAAAACTTTTTCAAAATAAAAAGAGCCAAAAGGCTCTCTTAAATCAACGAATGGATTTTAAACTCTAATGCTCCCCTCAATTTTATACCTAATTCAGTTAGACCTTTTTTAGTTGCTTCATTAACGTGCCATTATCTAAATATGCATTTCCACCGTCAAAAATTTGCATATGATGAAAGACGCAGAACGTGTGATAGCTGTTGATTATATCGAATTAATCATGCTAAAAAAATGAGCAATGTTGAGGTTTTTGAATTTACAGAATATCCAGATATGGGTGAGAATTTGAAGAAATCACCCATGGCGGGGCAGATTAGTCATTGATTGTGTAGGTATGGACGGGAATAAATCACCTTTGGAGATTCTTGAACAATAATTAAAGTTGCCAAGGTAGAACCCTCGGACCTATTCAAATTTCTACAAAAGCTGTGCAAAAATATGGAACGGTCCAATTAATGGGTGTTTAAGGGGGCAACTTTAATGTGTTTCCATTGGGTTGGATTAGAAATATCAATCTGAGAATGGGGCAGGCATCATTCATACTAAATTATTTGAAAAAATAACGAATAACGAGTTTGACCACACACAAAGTGGCCCTTGGATAAGCAAGTCATGGTTATCAAATGTTTAATAATCGTGAGGACGACTGTATAAAAGTCGTTTTAAAACCGTTATCCTATTTTCTTATTAGTTTAAATGGATGAATGGAAAGTTTGCATAATTGCGAACCCTAAGCGAATGTTGAATGACTTCCACACTGTGTATAGAAGTCTTTTTGTCTGTTATTATTAGATTATTGGATAATTCAGCTCGTAACTTGGATAGCAATAGTATGGTGGTCTAAGTGCTATTTTAGACATTGGCCAGGAATCCTCCATATAGACCATCTTTACTTTTTCATTTGAATGGTTTACTAGCAATAGCTTTACTTCTGGATTAAATTCATATCTCAAAATGGTAACCCCCTTCCATTAGGAATGTGTGGATTCTCCCCCATCAACATGAAGAACTTGACCAGTAACAAAACGAGAATCATCAGAAGCAAGATAGACAAAGGTTGGTGCGAGTTCGAATGGATGGGCAACTCGTTCCATTGGATTAAATGCTCCATATACAGCGACTTGGTCTGACGAGAAACTTGCTGAAATAAGCGGGGTCCAAATTCGGCCGGGGGCGACGGCATTGACTCGGATCCCTTGTTTCACGACATTTTTAGCCAAGGCACGTGTCCAACCAACTATTGCGCCTTTTGTGGCCGTATAATCAATCATTTGCTGCTCACCTACATACGTCACCACTGAAGAAGTGCCAATGATTGAGCTGCCTGGTTTTAAATGAGGAAGCGCTGCTCTTGTTGTGTAAAAATGAGAGTATATATTAACTTTGAAGGTGTCATCGAATTGCTCATCTGTAATGTCAAGCAGACTTAGTTGTTGGAATTGAATACCAACGTGGTTACAAAGAATATCGAGACGTCCAAACGTATTTACAGTTTGTTCTACAATGGAGATACACTGTTGTTTGTCTCGCAAGTCACCAGGCATTAGAAAACAACGTTGTCCGAGTTGCTCAATCCTCGTTTTTGTTCTATTTGCATCCTCATGTTCATCTAAGTATGAAATAGCAACATCTGCGCCTTCTTTAGCAAACGCAATTGCTACTGCTGCACCAATACCACTGTCCCCCCCTGTAATAAGTGCTACTTTTCCTGTTAACTTTCCACTCCCTTTATAGTTCGGGTTTTCGATAATTGGAAGGGGTACCATCAATTTTTCCACTCCGGGATGGCGCAGCTGGCGCTGTTCAGGTAAACTTATCGGGATTTCTTCGTAACGTGTGATTTTCCCATAGTTAGGGTACATGGGATAAGGGTGAGTTTTCATGTTCGCTTTAAACATTTGTTGCATTTGCTTTATTTGGTCTAATTGACGACTTTGATCCTTTTGATCCATGGAAACCTCCAATAGAAATAATTTCCTTCTATAGAATGTTTATGTTGTTTACTATAAATAATGTAAAAAATGCGAAAAAAGTGGTTTACTTTCAAACAGAAGCGTATTCTTCCTCAAAAGAGACACCTTTTTTCTTTATTGTACTGACCTTTAGGCGCCACCAGATAGTTAATTGTTCAGTGGTTGCTGGATGGTTCTAGTTTACATTAAACGAACTCATAGGAAGAAAACCCCCGAAACATTTATTTCAGGTGTTTTCTTTATTTTTTCTATTTTTGATTATGTAAAAGCTTATAGCAAGGATTCTAGATTTAGAAAATGAATAGCTGCCTTGCCTAGAAGCAGCTTGTTAGTTTCTCTTCTTCTTTATATACTACAGGTTAATCGTTTATTGGCGCGATACGCTTTGTCAATTATCCCTCTACCAATGGCCTTTTCTATATTCCGATAACTGTGATTACGGTGCGACAAGAAGTCGAGTTTATATAGTGTGGCTCAAGCCACTAGTTTTGACGCAAAAACTATCCCCGTCCAATGCTGCGGGCCTGGTAACAGGCTCGTGGGTTGGCATGCGGAAATTCGGAAACAGAGAGTCAGTGCACGACTCGGACACTGTATTTGTCTATTTTTTATCGTTTATGCAGGATTTTATTATCAATGCTTTCGACTTATAAAGAAGCCTAGATGTAGATAAAAAAAGTGAACTTTTATGGAATCTCTTGTTGAATTATCCTGCCCCGTTAATGCTATTAAAAACGTTACGAACCATATAAAAGCAATACCAAAATTATTCAAGAATCGCGCCCGAGAACGAATATAAAAACTTGGTGGGCAGGTTTTCCCGAATTTATACATGTCTACTTCTGTGGGCGCAATACACTGTCACTTTTTATTATTAATAAAGAAAGTTTCATCTCCATTTGGTGGTTAGGAGCTTCTCTTGTCTCCATTATGGAAATTGGGGTGATTATCGTGGAATTTCTAAAAGAAGTGTTGAAAGGGATTGCTTCCAGGCAATCTCATATCTCTTTCTCAGCAAAGAAAACCAACCCGCGTAAGAAACAAAAGAGTGGTTCCCGATCCATCTTTATTCACCAAACATGGATCCTATTTTGCATTCTCATCAGCTTGATGAATTCCGAATATATTCCCTTCGGTATAAATATAGGATCCTTGCCACGCCATTCCAGGCAGTGCATATTTGGGCAATGCGACCTTGCCGCCATACTCAAGAATTTTGGCTTCCGCTTCGTAATAATTATCGACACCCATTGTACAAGCATACCCATTAAGAGCTTGGCCTGCTTCCTGCGGGACTTTGACGCTGCATAAAAGCACCATTAATCCCAGGTTCATTCTAAATCGCCAGTCACCGCTCCCAAGTAAGGCATTCCTGCGAAATCACTCCAATCTTGAAATGACCATCCAAATACCTCACCATAAAATTTCTTTGCCCGTTCCATGTCATCCACATGAATTTCGAAGTGAACTAATCTTCCCTGATTACCTCCTGGTTTTGTTCAAAATTTTTCCTCTTACCGTAAGTTGATACTTATGTAGCTTCATGCCTATGGTGCTTTATTTTTTCAATTTGAGTTAAGTCACTTCATTATTATAGGACAGTGGCGGGAATATCTGACAAAAAAGGCAGCTCCCTAATGTGGGATAGCTACCTTCGTTTACGATTACTATGAAAAGGTAGGAGCAGGGAATTCATCAATTTTCATACGAAGTAAACTATATGGTTTTTCCCGCAGGTCTCTTCCATAATGAAACCTCGCCTGCCGATGTAATTGATTCACTATGACATATAAATATTGATCGGTGCCAATCGAAAAAGTATCCGGCCATAAAATTCTCGGGTCATGTGCGATGGTTTCCATTGCCCCATTCGGCAATATCTTCCGGATACTATTGTTTTCATAGTCTCCCGCATAAACGGTTCCTTTTGCGCCGGTGATCATTCCATCAGACGCACCTTTTTCCCCCAAATACTGCACATATTGAGATAAATTCAGGTCCTGTATCCTTCTGTCCCTTAGGGCTTCAGTTGAGATTGAGAACAGCTGACGGCTGGTTAGCGGAGCATAAAATAAAACCTTTCCATCAGGAGAAATCGCTAAACTATCGGAAGCCAATCTAAATGGGGAAGTCGAGCCGTCCGGGTTTCGATTCATTAAAATTTCACCTTCTACTTTCGGTAAAAAATAGGGATCAGGTGAAGTTGATATTGCCCCATTTAACCGTCTAAACGCGTTCCCATTTTCTAAATCTACGACGATAATAGCCCCTGGCCCTCTGGAAGAAGAATCCGTTATATATGCAAAGCCTGCTCTTCCAACCCGAAAATCTAAACGGACATCATTCAGATAAGTTGTTGGCAAGACAACATCTTCTGTAAAGGTATATACTCTCCTTATTGTATTCGTGCTTAAATCAACAGCAACTAATTTTGCCCCCCCTTGAATAGGTTCAGAAAAATTTGGTGCCCCTGTATCTAGTACCCAAAGTGTTCCTCTTCCATCAGCAACGATACTTTGGACACTGACGAAAGACATCGTAATATTCTCAGTATTAACTAAATTGGTTTCTATACTGGGATAAGGCTGCAATTCACCTTCAACAATTTCCGCCACAGTAAATTGAACGTCGTCTCCCCATTTCGGAAAGCATACAAAAATACGACCGGTTTCGGAAACGCTGACACCTGTAGGCATAGCCCCATAAAAAGCATGCACCAGTTCAAACTGTCCAAAATATTTTTCCATAGGTAACATAGGTTGCATGATATCCTCCTCATCAAATCCAACTGATATCACCTATATATGATGAAATTTTTTTGTAGTGCCTGGTTCTTGATAAATTTTCTATCTTGATGGATGCTGTGGATTTATTAATCCAGGAGAAACATGGGAGTTTCGATAAATTGATTCAAACTTCCACTGGCTTTCCAAAGACGGGGAATGAGAGCATCTGAATTTACGGTTGCAGTCAATTTTAGAACTAACATTAAAACTATTATGATTTGCTCCCGTCCAGCAGCCTGGTTAGAAAATAAATCTGTCTCCTTTAAAAGGGAGTATTTTTAAGTTTAGTGTAACTTTTTCATCCTGAGCATTAGTAAGAATTTTTAGAAGCCGATAAAGTAGGCGGATATTCATTTAAAATAGATTATTTAAGAACCTCATTTACTTATGATACGGTTCGTCGCACCTATTCAAGCAGTGACTTTTTAAAAACTGTCAGCCTTTTAACTTTACACTCTACTTTAAATCGACGCTGCTGAGGAAGAAGCTGCTTGATCAGCCTTCACACAATCAATTGCAACAACGAGTGCAATAATAATGGTTTCCATCTCTTCATCAATTATTTGAACCTTGTAGCTATCGCCCCAAGTGAACCACTCCTTGCCCACTTCACCTACGATTTTGCCATGCTGTAAAACTTGAAAATCCATATCCCACCAATTACCATGTACTTCAATGCCTGCCGCATCAATTGTATATCGTGCTTTTAAGAAGGAAAATTCCTTCTTTATTGTTAATACCTCTCGACCATTCACCTCAACCAAAAACTTTGGTAAAAAGCTGAACACCTTTTTCGTAATAAGTGCTACTTCATCTCTTGCTGTATTCATAATGGAGAAAGTCTTTGGTACTTGCATAAAACTTCCCTCCACGTAATATATATCATTCTCCTGCTGATCCTTTACTGTAAATTTCCCGCTAAGACTGAATACCTTCTGCTTTATATAAAGCTGACTCATACTTATGCCTCCCAACCTTAAGTCTTTTACATTACTTACGTTTGAAATGGGCATTGGTTTCAAGCTTATGCATTAAATTCCAAATAATAGCTTCACTCAAAAGCGCCCTCCCTGTCTACAACTGAGTGATTCCCAATTTTTACGCAAAAAGAAAAGACCCCCTCTTGGAAGTCCCATTCTTTTTGTTCATGGTCTGTTTATTAGGGAATATCATGTCCCATCGAGCTGGTTAAAATGTTAAACCATTGCTCTTTTTCCATGCTTAGGTTCAGTGAATCAATGGCGCTGTCCAGTCGTTCTTTCTTACCGGATCCAACGATTGGAATGATTTTTGCAGGATGTCTCAACAGCCATGCATACATCACTTCATCTATTCCATTGGCCCCGATCTCTTCTTTTACGATTTCTAACGTTTTTCTTAAGCGAACAGCCTTTTCATTCGATTCCTCAAAAATGCTTCCACCTGCAAGCGGTGACCATGCCATCGGCGCCACGCCCTTTTCCTGACATAAGTTCATGGTTCCATCTTCGAAGTTTTCAAGATTGTATGCAGAAAGCTCCAGCTGATTCGTCACAAGCGGATATTCTAGATAAGATTGAAGCATATCCCATTGCGGTTTTTTGAAGTTGGATACTCCAAAGTTTCGGACCTTTCCTGATTCCTTTAATTGATTAAACGCCTCAGCCGTTTCCGCAGGGTCCATCAGGGGATCAGGACGATGAATGAGTAACAGATCAATATAATCCGTTTTAAGATTCATAAGAGATTGATCAACAGACTTTATGATATGGGCTTTACTCGTGTCATAATGGTGACTTTTATGAGAAGGACGGTTTTCTGATTTAAGAACTATGCCACATTTCGTAACAATCTCCATTTTATCGCGTAAAGATGGCTTTAATGAAAGTGCATTCCCAAAAATCTCCTCACACGTATAACTTCCATATATATCGGCGTGATCATATGTAGTGATGCCCCGATCCATTCCGTGTTCAATAAGAGATAGGATTTCCTCGCTAGAAAATCTCCAATCTGCCAATCTCCACATACCGTGTACAATTCGTGAAAGGCTAAGCTCATCAGTTAGATTGACTCTTTGCATGTTTTTCTCCCCTTTTATAACATGATTGGGCTTGCTAATTAGTTTTTTGTTTTCTATCATGACTACCCTTCGCTAATCAGTGTCAGTATCCATAGCTACTACTGCCATGAACCTTAGTATAATTTAAATTTTCGGAGATTCCTAATCTTGAGTGACCCTTATCTGCCATATTTATTTAGCTTAGGTTCATGAAGAATTATATCGCCGCCTTCTCGTGCAAGTTCATACGTTATGAACATAGAAAAAGGCTGCCGCAACAAACTCATGATCAGCTTCCTTTAATTTATCCTGAGCATCACTTGATTTACCTTGTTTTTGCAAGGCGATGGCTTCCATTGCACAACTGCGGGCATTCCCGCTATGGAGAATGAATTGAAATGATAATTCTGATAGATCCTCTTTCGTTTTTGCTTTATTAACACTCCTTTTGATAGTATGTTATTTTGAAATTAATTGGGGGCCGTACGCCATACTTCCTTGCCATTACATGATCCATAGTGCATTGGATTTATTGTATCTACAGGTACTCCTTTTTCATCCCCCATGTCAATATTTTTATTGAAAATATGGTTTGTGTTACAAACTTTTAAATCATAGGAGTGTAGAATCCTTGCTTCACCTAAAACAGCAAAAAAAAGCTCCCTGCCTCTTCCATTCTGTACAAGCCGTCATACATTTCCCTACACATATTTGTTTAACTTCAAACAAAGGTATATGATAGATAAAAAGATTGTAGGTGGAACGACTTATTAATTCTGAAACGAGAAAACCAATTAACATTACTTTCAATCCGTACTTGACCAATAGACTCGCTAATCTGGCTGAAGAAAGAAATATCCCTATCGAAAGATTGATGGATAAAGCTGTAGACCTGTTGCTTGAATACATGGAAGATAATGAGACCGTTAATCAGGTGAAATACAGTAATAACGAAGCGATAGAAAAGAATAAAGAAATGATTGCAAAGAGTAGAGAATTCATTAATAAAAAACAAGCACTTAACCCCTAGGTAAAGTGCTTGTTCATACAGTAGGCAAACTCGATGAAAATCGAGTTTGTCTGGTGTTTTTTGGCTTGTACAATTTGGACGTTGCTTTCCGCGGGTTGTCCGGGAGCCTCCTCGGCTTTCGCCTGTGGGGTCTCCCGTAGACACGCTGTTCCCGCAGGAGTCTCGTACCTTCTGTTCCAATCAGCGAGATCAACTTGAAATGAATCACATTCATGATTCTGTGATGTCCCACTGCGGATTCCAAACGACTTCCCAAAGGTGTCCATCAGGGTCTTGAAAGTGTGCAGAGTATCCTCCCCAGAAAGTGTCATGTGCCGGATCGGTTATGATCGCGCCAGCTTTTTTTGCTTTTTCCAACACAATATTCACTTCCTCTTTACTACCTACATTGTGACCAAGGGTAAATTCAGTAGGACTTGCCGGAGACAAAGGAACCTTGGCCTCATGAGCTATATCCCTTCGATTCCATATGGCAAGCTTCAAGCCTTTTTGCAGGTCGAAAAAGGCAACAGCTCCATGCTCAAATTCTTTGCCCACTATTCCTTCTGTTTGAAATCCCAGGCCATCCCGATAGAATTTCAGCGATTTTTCCAAATCTTCCACAGCTAATGTTATGACAGTAATACGTGGTTTCATGATTGACCTCCTTCTTATTTACTTTCACCTTCTATTGGCACCCAACGCTTTAATTTCATACCAGATTAGAATCAATACGTTATTTTGTCCATTTAATAGGAATTCCTGTATAGTAAAATGATTAACTGATCAAGCTCGATATACTAATTCACTTTACTTATTGAAATGAAACAGAAAGGAAAAGAAATTACCAATGATTTCATTTATCCTCACCTTGAAACGTTTCCTAAAAGCTCTGTGGTCCGCTTTTAAATTGAAGAACTTCCAGGTTCTTTTCGTATTGGTCCTGGTTATGTTACTTTCCGGCACAATTTTCTATGTTAAGCAGGAAGGTCTGACTGTGATTGAATCCCTTTACTTCTGTGTTGTTACTCTTAGTACGGTTGGGCATCCCAGTTTTGAACCCCAGACAGCATTAGGAAAAGTGTTTACAATGATTTATATTGTAGGCGGCACCGGATTATTTATGGGGCTAATAGGATACCTTGCATACGCAATCATAAAGAAACCGGAAAACGAAAGCAACAGCAGCAAAATCTGAATGCATAGGAATGCTTACAATAATTAGCATTCCTTTTTGATTGATGTAAATATCGCCGTTTAAAAGGAACCAAGTGAAGATTCTCCCCCAAATTACTGAAGTTTGTGCAAGGACCTCTATTTCTCTATGTATTGGTTTTCTTCAGTTGTTTTGATCACAAGTCTATCATGGCAGGATACGGATTACTGATTTTAATCGTAATTTCCCCCTTTCCCCATATAGCGTCATCCAACGTATATTACTATGAAGTCCGGGATGGGGATTATATGTCGGAAAAACTGCCATTTGATAGAATCTCCATTTAATACCAATCAAGGTTAATTAGGTCTAATCCATTTTATTGCTATTTTCTCTTCACCTACTTTTACGGCTCTTTATTCATCAAATGGCCCCTCTCGATTAAGAAGGGCCTTTAATAATGGATGGCACTTATTCTTCCAGCTCCTTTTTCTTCTTCAAGAGTTGGAGGTATTCCCTATCCAATTCACCTTTCTCCTCTTCCTTCGTAACACTGGACAGCTTCCCAAGTGTCTCGATGATTTGCACTTCAATCATAAGAAGTTCAGCCTGATTATCTTGATGTTCATCTTTAAGCGTGGACGATTTAGTTGTTTCCTGATTGATAGCACTTACTCTCGGAGGTTCATCTTCAAATGAAAGTGAATGCGTTGCAAGCGATTGGACCAATGAACGATCATGAGTCACAAAAACGATGGTTCCTGGATATGCTTTTAACACTTCGGTTAAAGCCTCTTTAGTATGAATATCCAGGTAATTTGTTGGTTCATCCAAAACCAATACATTATAGTTCCCCAAAAAAACTTTAGCTAGGGAAGCCCTGACTCTTTCCCCACCGCTTAAAAGTGATACTTGTTTGTGAACGTCATTTCCTTTAAAAGCTAATCGTGATAATAGCGTACGAATAAAAGCCTGATTGTAGGGACTGTCCTCCAATATATTTTCAAGTACCGTTTTACTTTCATTCAAATTTTCTTGTTGTTGTGCAAAAAATCCAATCTTTGCCGGCTTCGCGACATATAAATCTGGGTGCCGTTCTACTATCTTTTTCAGTAATGTCGATTTTCCTGAACCATTTTGACCATTGATGGCGAGTCTGCAAGCTAGTTGGACATCTCCAAAAATATGTTGCTTCAGCATACTTGACCCGACTTTCAGTGAGCAGCCATTAAATCGAATGACCCTTTTGCTATGCAAAGATGAAAATTCTGAAATATCAAAAATGATAGGAGGATCTTCCGTCGGTTTTTCTTTTTTTGCTAATTTTCCGATCCGAGTTTCGATTGCTTCGGCAGAACGGTTCAATTTCGCCTTCTGTTTCCCTGCGCTCCGTTTATGCAGCCTTGCTTCTGAATTACCCATTCGTTTAGGGGCTTTCCTAATTGAATCAGATTTGGCTTGGAGGTTTTGTGCAGCCTGTTTCAACCGGTTCTTTTCGCGGGTATACTCTTCATATTGCTTATTTTCCTTTTCTGTTTTTGCTTGCTTTTGTTTGATATAGGCTTCGTAATTCCCTTCATATACCGTTACCTTGCCTTGCTCAACTTCCCATATTGTTGTACACAGATGATTCAAGAATGCTTTATCATGTGAAGTAAGCAAAATAGCGCCATTAAAAGATTTTAAATCCTTTTCCAATTGTTCAATTCCGGACATATCCAAATGACTGGTAGGTTCATCCGCAATCAATACATCACAATTGGAAGAAAGGGCTGCGGCGATTTTTCTTCGAGTACGTTCGCCGCCGCTTATGTTTTCTTGATCCTCACTGGGCACTTTCCATATGCTCGTTAATATACCGCTTATTTCTTGTTCAGTTTCTTCCATCTGCGGGATATAGCTTATTGTTCCATAGCTCTCTATATAGCCGGAATCGGGTTCCCTCACGCCCGCAAGTATAGAAAGCAGTGTCGTTTTACCTTCTCCATTCCTGCCAACCAAACCAACACGGTCATGACTGTAAAGATGAAGTGTATCAACAGAAAGAACTTCACGGGTCCCGTAGCTTTTCTTTAAATCATTCACTTTTAAAAATAACATAAAAAAATCCCCCTCCAATTTTCTAGAGAGAGATCGCCTGCTACTAAATTAATATACATAAACCAAATATACTTCATCTGATTTGATAACAGAAAAAGTAGTTGTATATGAATTAGTACCTATAAACGAACAGACGTATCCCATCTCTAAACATAATCATTAAAAAATCTCACATGGGTATCTAAAATGATTCTTGTTCAAATGAAAAAGTGAATTCACTTAACTTACCGAAAAATACGGTAAGCAAACAAAGTGACACGTATTTTCATTGAATATATCTAACCGTTAACACCCATTGAAATTGATTTAGATTTACTGTTTATTTGATAAGATTACTGCTTCATTGTATAAGGTACCTATTCCTTCCAATGTAATGAATTAATGATTGCATATTATTCATATGTTTGTAAAGCAGATTTATACCCTTTTTTTCTTAATTCATAAAAAGAGAAATTAATTGGGCTCGACATGGACATGAACATCAAATACTCCATGATCTTTCATCATCACTTTTTCTACATGTGTCGCTATATCATGTGCTTCTTTAATATCCAAGGTAGAATTGACAAGGATGACAACATCAATCACTTCATTGTTCCCGTAATTTCTCCCTTTAATTGCTTTTATCCCCTTGACTCCATTGACATTTGTAATTACGTCCTTATATAGATGAATTTTATTTTCATCAAATCCGTCAGAAAGTTCATGCGAGGCTTGAATGAAAATCTCCCAGGCTGTTTTGCATATTAATAATCCAACAATGACTGCAGTAAGTGGATCCAACCAAGGCATGTTCAATTGGGAGCCGAAAATCCCTATAGCAGTTCCGATACTTACCCAAGCATCAGAAATATTATCTTTCGAAGCTGCCATAACGGCTTTACTGTTAATTTTCATAGCAAGCTTTTTATTATATCGGTATACAAAATACATGGCTATTGCTGATAAAACACCTACATACCCGGCAATAATGTCAGGTGATTCCTTACCCCCTTTAAGCATGGAAGCAACGGCATCTATCAATACTTGTACACCAACAGCAAACATGATGAATGAAGCTACCATCGATGCAATCGTTTCACTTTTCCAATGACCATAACCATGATCTTTATCGGGGGGTCTTTGAGCTAGCCTTAAACCGATCAGTACGGCAATGGACGCGATAATATCAGTCGTGTTGTTCAAACCATCCGCTTTCAAGGCCGCTGAGTCGCTTATGTATCCTATAACCAGTTTCATTATTGATAGACAAATATACGCAATTATACTAATGATTGCACCACGTTCGCCTAATTTGAGGTCATTATATTTTTCTTCTTCCATTCAACTTCCCCCCACAATTAAGTACCTGAATATCATATCAACTTAAAAATGGGTGGGTCTATAGCAACCTTTTTGTATCGCTTTATATATGTAAGATATAGATAACTATGTTGCATATGGCAAACTATCTGAAAAGAATGATATTGATGAATCCTCGACCAAATCCCCGTATGTCATCCCCGCAAAATAACCAACTTCAAATGAGATTTATATCGTTTTTTCGGCAGTAAAACGAAATAATGTTCCGCTTTCATTTGATTGCAAAAAATAAATTTCTAATTAATTTTCATTTTATATCTTCAATAAAGAAAAATTCACCTTTTTAATGTTCATTGATGTGCATTAAAAAAGCTGCACCAGCGCAGCCCTAAGTATAAATAATATTATATGTCGGTTTAATCACACCGTTTGGATATTGTTTCATTTCAACTAAATCTAATTTTAGACTTGGTTTAACGCTGCCGAAAAGAGGAATGCCTTCACCGATTATGACTGGATTCACTTTCAGCACCAATTGATCAATGAGTTTATGTTTTAATAACGTTCCAGCCAGTTCTCCGCCCCCGCAAAGCCATAGCTTTCCACGGCTACATGATATACCAATTCTGCCACTTAGTCACCCCTCCAAAAGTGATTACGCATTTTACACGATGAACGAGTGTCCTATAACTCAGATAGCCATATCCATTATCCTCTTGATATGGTCTTCATTTATTTCGACACCCACTTGCGTACATAGGTATTTATTTAGTCTAAGGAATTCTGGGATCATACATCTCAATGTTTTTATCATTTCATTTGAATCGCGGCCACAATCCCAACTTTCCAATAGGGTTAATTGCTTTCCAGCTAATTTACTTCTATTGCCCTCGATCTTTGTCCATACTCCATAGGGCACATCTACATGTTTTTCCATTTCCATATACCACCCAGACACAATCAGCCACCGTATCCTATCAAGATTGGATAGTGCATATAACATTTCTCTTCTCATAACGGCCCTATAGGTTTCATGGACAAAAGCAAGCAGCTTTCCTCTCCAATGTTCAACTTCATCAGGTGAAGGTTTATACACTAGCTTAGCTGATTCCTTAACAACATGACTCATAATATTAAAAGGATCATAGAGAACATCAACCTCTTTTAACCAAATGGAAGGTACAATTTCCTCAGGTGCATGATACCAGCTATCCACTTTCACAAAGATATTATAATGAGTGACGACATAAGGTGAAGAGGGATTGCAGTCTTCGTGAAAGGACACATCTCCCCAATTGTTGGCTCTATTCCTTTTTCCCTTTAAAAAATCTCCTTTCCGTTCAGGTATGACAATAGTGTGCAAATCTATATCAGAGTAGTTATCATGGTTTCCTTTTGCTAATGAACCGGCTAAGTAAATAGCCAAAACATCAGGATCTGCCGATAAATCTTTTAATGCATTTTCCAAAAGAATATCGCGTTGTTTCGGTAAAATTGCATCTCTTTCTATATGTTTGCTAACAAATCCCGCACACAAAACCATCTCCTTTTTTTGTAAAAGCGTCAAAGTAATATATATTCGTGAATCAGAATGAAATCCCTTCCGTAGAATTCCATGTCAGTGACATATACAGCTTCTTACCTCCTCGTTTTCTTTACTGAGTACCTCTTTACCGAGCATCTATCCTCATTCTCGCCTATGTGGTATTATTTTGAATATTGAGTTAAAAGGAGGCATCATTTCATGTTTTTTGCAAATACTCCCGAACCGCCCTATTACGCTTGTATTTTCACTTCGCAAAGAAGCGATACGGATGCCGCAAGCTATAATTCAACCGCTGAATTCATGGATGAACTTGCCGCCCAACAAGACGGCTATTTAGGAGTCGAAAGCGTAAGAGATCAAAACGGTTTAGGAATTACCGTATCCTATTGGAAGTCATTGGATGCCATTAGGCTTTGGAAGGAAAATGCGGCTCACAAAAAGGCACAAGAAAAAGGGATGAAAGATTGGTACTCGTCATACACTACCCGAATTTGTAAGGTTGAAAGAGATTATACGAGCAAATAATGACTTCAGTTAAAAAAACGTTCTAACCGCAAGCGTCTTTTGGTATCTGCCAGTTACTCTCCAGTAGTAAGAGTAAATATCTTCAATCTAATAATTGTTTCATAAAACAGTAAAAACCTATAATGGAAACTAGTCTTAAACAATGGTTTGGGATGAACAGCCTAAAGTGCAAAATAACTCTAGTTGATTGGAATGGAAGGTACGAGACTCCTGCGGGAAAAGGGAGGCTCCCGGACCGCCCGCGGAAAGCGAGTGCCTGGAATGGAAATCAACGTTCAAATTTACAAACCCCCAAAAAGTAAAAGTGGTTTTTTTATGGGTGAAATTCATAAATTTTAGTTCTAGCTTTCCATTGAGTTTGTCTTCAACATGAAACCGCTAAAATCCCCTTATAATTGGAAATTATTACCTCAGGAAAGTAAAAGAGCTTCGGAATAATTAAAAGGAAATGCCGGTAAAATCTTCTTTTATGAGTGAGTACATATATAAATCATCGAATTTGCCACAGGTATATTCATAATGCCTTAGCAATCCTTCTCTTCTAAAGCCTTGCTTTTCCACTAGTTTTTGGGATGGGAGATTATCCGGTTCAATCAAGGCTTCAATCCTTTCCAGGTGAAAGTGATGATAACCATACATAACAACTGCTTCCAACGCTTCACTCGCAATGCCTTTTCCCCATTGATCTTTAGTTAATTCATATCCAATTTCAGCTCGATGATGTTTGGTGACCATATTCAGAAAACCACAACTTCCTATAACCTTACCGGAATTCTTTAATGTAATTCCCCATCTGATTCCCGAGCATTCTTCGAATATAGATTCGTACCACTTAATTTCATCCCATACGTCATTTACGGTTTGACATGGATCTAATCCCATTGGCTTCACTACATCCGTATCAGATAGATATTTAAACATATCATTCGCGTCTTCTATTGTTACTTCCCTTAAAATCAATCGTTCTGTTTCAATAAGCGGAAATACCTTCTTCATCATTCCCTCCTCGAAATCTCTTTTCCATATTTAACTATTTTAATCATTACCTAATTAAAGCAGATAATCAATGCATTATTGCTTAAAAATTAATGTTAATAACTAAAAGGCGTCCCTACTTCGTAGAAACGCCTTTTTCCCATTTATTTAATTCCTTCATTAAAAGAATTTTTTTTCCTTTACTGCTGAAATGATTAAAAACATGGGCCTTCGATTTTCATCTTTCATTTCAGGAACACTTTTTAACATTTCACTGAAACCAGCACAAATTAAGTCATTCATATATGTTGATATCGTACCATGATACTTGACTACGTTTTCGGTTAAGAAGGTCGTTTCCCTCACACCTTCGGAATGATAGTTGTCAACTGGCCAATGCAGATGATTTCCGTGATCATCTACATACCAAGCTTGTTCGTTGCGGGAAGTAAAGATTGGATGTTCAACCGAGAAAACAAAAGTTTTGTTAAGTCAAAAAGGGATAATTTTTTTCTTATTATTATCACAAAATAACTTAAGCACCCATAGTGTTTAAAATTCATTAGGAGGTGAAAAAAAAAACAGCCATTAATATTGTTGTCTTTTATTTTGACAACAATAAATAGGCAGCCCTGTTTTGTTGTCCATCATTGTCCATATAGGACCCTTCTCACCCTTTGTACATAGTCTGAAAGGGTAAACAAAAAAGGAGGATTTCTTGAATGTATAATTATAATTACGCTTATTACCCTAATAATGTGCATTATTATATAGATGGAGAACAAATACCTGGCCCGGGCGGTCGTCAATGGGACGGACACGGTGGTGGTCATGGCGGTGGTCATGGCGGTGGTCAGTGGGACGGACATGGCGGTGGACATGGCGGCGGTCAGTGGGACGGACACGGCGGTGGTCATGGCGGCGGTCAGTGGGACGGACACGGCGGTGGTCATGGCGGCGGTCAGTGGGAACACGGACAATGGAATCCACGCTGTAGGAGAGTATGGGTTCCCGGATTTGGTTGGACTTGGATTTGTAGGTGGTGAAAAAAAGACAGCTTATGGCTGTCTCTTTTTTTGCTTTTTCTTCGTTTTGTCCAATAACTCCAATTACCAGTATGCTTGTTTTCCTACCACCCCATCTGAAGTTCAAATTACTGCAAACAAAACCCTTCATATTGAAATTGATCTCTTTTGATAATTACCTGATTTCAACAAGATAAATTGCACATATCAGGACTTATCTCCTAAATCATTTTAAAAGAATAAGACTTTTTTACTCATCCTTAATAAGTTATCGAGAAGATAAGCAAACTATACCATATTGCAGCTGTACGGAATCTACCTAGGCTTAGTTCGCAACAAATTAATCCAGGTAGTAAAAAGGATAAATGTATATCGATTAATCAAAATGTAATGGGGTGAATGTTTTATGAGAATGAAAAAAGCATTAATAGGTCTCTCACTCTTATGTATGATTGTTCCTGGTATTGCCAAATCGGCTGATTCCGTTGCTGAACATAATCGAAGTCATATCGTGGCAAATTGGAAATTCACAAAACAACATGTAAAAAGCGGTTCAATCGATAAAGGTAATTTAATTATAGAAGATACAAGCAAACATGGAAATGATTTAGAGTTAGTGACGATAGGGGATCCTGCCTCGCCTGAATTAAAAAATATGATTCAATGGTCCGAAGAAGATTATCATAATCAAGAAGAAGTGGATAGCTTGAAGTTCGCTAATTACGAAAACGCCCCTTCAGGAAGATATTTTAAAACCAAAAAGAGTTCCCCTATCAATTCGGAGATATTCGATAAGGGGTTTACCATTGAAGCAGTGTTCAAGTTGCCAAGTGATTCCAAGAATGTCATGGGGCTTTTTTCTAGACAAGGGCAGGCAGCAGATCTTAATAAAATGGAAGGCGAGAAGAAAATCCTTTCTGCTTTAACTGTATCAAGTGATCAAAAAATCCACTGGACAAGCCATCCATCTAATTTAAATTATAATGTAAGTAATTGGTCTCGATCATTAAATGCTGAGGAATGGTACCATTTGGCGGTTGTTAATGATGGTAACACGACGACTCTGACTTTGAATGGCGTCAGTGATTACGGAAAATCGGAAAAAGTAATCGGTATTGCAGCAGTTATAGGGAAAGGCTGGAACATTGGAGCATCTGAGTGGGGAAATAAGTTTAATGCACTATTCAAAGGGAATATCCAGCAAATACGAATTGCTAATAAGGCTTTAACTGAAAAAGAATGGCTTGTACAGGATGCCCGTGACGATGAACCATTTGAAGGATCAAACAAAGCTTTACCCTTTCTAACGAATAAAAAGAATTATAATTTTCTTTTTGTCCCGGATACCCAGAAATATTCAAGCCAAAATCCAGAGATTTTCAATAGCCAAATGAACTGGATTTCAAATAACACCAAGAAGAACAATATCATCATGAATACATTTGTCGGGGACATAGTCGATAGTGATTCAGAAAAACAATGGCTGAATTCCCTCGGAGCCATTTCCCATTTGGATAAAAAGGAAGTTCCATATATGATGGCGGCTGGGAATCATGACTATGCGGACGGCGATCCTTTTTTAACGCATTATGGGCCTAAGCGTTTTTTAAATAAAAAATACTATAAGGGCTCGTCACACTCTCAGTATAGTTCATATGCAATCGCCAAGGCTGGGAGTTATGAATATCTGATTTTAATAGTGGATATGAAAAATCTGAATAAGGACTTGGAGTGGTCAAAAAATGTTCTAAATCAGCATAAAGATAAACCGACAATCCTCGTCTCGCATGATATCATATTCCCGAAGGTTAAGGATGATAAGACCATTGCCGTCGAATCGTCTAATGGCCGGCTGATTTGGGATGAACTGGTAAAGAACCATAATCAAGTATTCATGACGGTTAATGGACATTATTATGGGATAGCACATCGGGTAAAACAAAACTCAGCAGGAAATGATGTCATTCAAATGCTGGTCAATTACCAAACAAATTATCGAGGAGGTAATGGCTGGCTAAGACTTGTAGAATTTGATGAAAAGAAAAATGTATTGCTATTCCGGACCTATTCCCCATTTGTCGACGAAATGTCTAAAAAAGAAAAATCCTATATCGATTATAAATTTTTAACAGATGAAAATAATTACTTTAAAATGGCTTGGGACTTTAAAAAAAGATTTAGTTTTAGGTAAATGAAATTCAATTCCCCAGGTGTAACTGATCGATCTAAAGTAACCTGGGTGAATTCCTTTAATGGGTGCCCTCCTATGTTTAGAGTCGTTCAAATAGGATAAGGTTGATTTCTTCCAGTTAGTTTAAACAACTTTCATGCTGCTTTTTTCATCACCGATTTATACTTTCCGAACCCATTAACGACAAGAACCCCTAATATAGCAATTGCGCCGCCAATGACTGAAAGAGTACTAGGCACCTCATGAAGCCAAAGCCAAGCGACAAAAATGGCAATTACAGGCTCAATGTATAACAGACTGGAGACGGAACTGGCTTTTCCTAATGATAATGCAACTGCCCAAGTTACGTAACCGATGGCCGCTGGGAAAACACCAACAAAAACCGCAGATAAATGACCTTCCACCGTTGCATGTTGAATTTCTTGAAATAGCCCAGGAAAAAATATAAAAAAGGGTATTGTACCGATCCATGTGAAATACGCTGTCAATTCAATCGGATTATAACGGCTGAACAGTGGTTTCTGGAAAACAAAAAACACTGCAGAAGCAATAGCCGACATCAGCACTAAAAAGGCTCCTTCAGAAATATTCAGGGAAGGGCCTGCAGTACCTAAAGTTATTAAGGTAATTCCTGTGAACCCTATTCCTAAACCAATCCATCCGAATAGGCCGAGGCGTTCTTTTAATACGAAAGCAGCAATGATCGCGATGAAGACAGGTGCTGAACCAATCAGCATTCCAGCCGTTCCCGCCGAAACAGTTTGTTCCCCGAATGTCACCCCAATATGGTAGATACTAATTCCAATAAATGCAAGGATTGATATCCTCAACAAATCCGCTTTTTTCGGGAGTCGAAATTTCACCCCAGGCCATAGAGCATAAAGGACAAAAATCCCTGATGCTATAAGATAACGAACAAGTACCAAATGACCAGCTGAATACCCGCCATGCAAGCTTGCACGAATAGCAGCGAAAGTAGATCCCCAGATAATAACTGTAATTGATGCCAATATAAATGCCTTCGTATTCAAATCCTATTCCTCCCATACCCATTCACTATAAACTGAAGGTATCATGGATACGGGAGAACTTCAATAAATTTTCTATCTCACTGTGAAGTGGAACAGTAAAATACGAATAAGTGTACATTCCGAGATGTATTATCGGCTACGAAAATCTATTCAGTATGGGAATAGATAGGAAATCTTCATGTAAAGATTGATCAGGTTAGAAAAGCATGCTAAACAAAAAAGTTCTATCTAAAAGTTAAAACGAAGTTGATGGGAGCGGATGTGCGAGACTCCTGCGGGAAAAGCGCGTCTACGGGAGAACCCGCAGGCGTATGCCGAGGAGGCTCCCGGACCGCCCGCGGAAAGCAAGTGCCTGTAGTGGAAACCCACGTTCAATTTGTCAAGCCTCTAATAAAAGGTGAAGATCGATAAACTGTTTCTGTCTTTATGATTTTTTTAAAGTAACCTCATTGGATTGAAGAAATTTGCGACACTCCTGCCGAATGACTTGGTAGCCGGGACACCGCATCCGCATCCGGCAAGGATGCTTGGCAGACAGTCAGCGGAAATTGAATTTAAAGCAAAGTTGATGGGAACGGAAGGTGCGAGACTCCTGCGGGAAAAGCGCGTCTACGGGAGACCCCGCAGGCATATGCCGAGGAGGCTCCCGGACCGCCCGCGGAAAGCGAGTGCCTGTAGTGGAAACCAACAATTTAGATAATTCACTAGATTACTGCACAAAAAAACACTCATTTAAAATCATGAGTGCCCTTTTACTCTTGAGATACAATTATCTGCTTCTGTAAAAATAGCTCTACTGTTCATCCTTCAAAAAAAAAGAAAATGACTAAGTTGTCAGTCCATTAATGCTTTGCAATATAAAGAAGTGAAATCACTACTACTAATATGTTTTTGTTAAGGTTAGTCCATTATAAACATAATCCCACATTGAATCATCATTAGGACCATCGCTTGGTACTTGCACTGTACAAATGCCCTTGATTCCCCAGTCGATTTCATTAACATCTTTCAAGCCCGCTATTGGATCAAGGAAGAGGATATTAAATTTTCCCGATACCATTTCAGACAAGACGGATTGCAATTCCACTGCTTCGCGAACAGAAACGGCCCCCCATCTAACAAATAAGACGGATTTGCTATTTGAAATTATTTCAATAGACTTATTTATTCGGTAATTAAGTTTTTCTTTGTAAGCAGGGTAAAGATGAACCCAATCTTGATTAGGTATAATTGGGAAATCATGGACTGAAATAATATTATAATAGGTATCTTGGATAAAATGCGCGTTTTACTGCTTACCGCCTTCATCAGAAAAAACCGCATCTCCATCATCAAGATAAGAGGCGATGCCATCTACCTGCTTCATATTGTTTAAGTCCATAAATCCGACAAATCTGTCCTTCAATAATCTGCTTACATCCGGGAGTGAATTAGATACAACCCAATCAAGTGGAAATGAAAACCGCCTCAAATTATGCCGCCTTAAATTAAGGGAAGGTCCACACCAACTGCCTAGGCTAATGATTACATCATAAGATCCTTTTATTTCTTGTAATTTCAATTCAGTCATCCTCTCTACTAATTTCCCTCTTTCATCAAATCTTTTGGTAGTTAACTATTTTTTTAGTACTTTTCACTTTTTCCGGAATTATATAGCCAATCCAGCCATAACTTCTTTCAGTTCTTCAGCCATTATTTCGAAGGTTGCTTTATCAGGAAATGTACCTATTGCCTGTACCTCATTTAATATCTTATGAAGCTCCTATAAATCTGTATAGTACTTAATAGATTACTAACAGCCCTTTTTATGTTTCTGAAAAATAAAATAAGCCCTACTTGGATAAAGTGGGCCTGTTGGGAGCTGAAGGAAATATGGGGAATGCAAACAAAATTAATGGAGAAGAATGCCTAACCTAAATACTGTCACCTTTTTCCTGTCATCAATACGGATGGGTTCACCAGGAATGTTTTCTTTTCTAAATTCTCAATCGCTTGATTAATATCATCCACTTCAAAGGCAAGATGGCTAGGCCCTCTTGCTTCACGATAACTTGGACGATTGGGGCTATAAGGAAAAAGAACAATTCCAAGATATTCCCCTCCGACCATTAGATCCAATTTATAGGACTTCCTTTCTGCCCGATATGTTTCATCCTCGATATCACATCCTAAAATATTTACATAGTACTCCCTTATCCCTTATAGAGATACCTTCCCTTCTACATACTGGGATAAATTAAGATGTGCTAACGAGTTTTGCTATGACTCACTAAGGTATTCCAAATGAAAAAAGGGAACCACCGGGCTCCCTTTTTGTTATATTGAATTTAATGTTTTACAACTTTAGTAGTTGTCTTTGAACTAGTATTACCTGCCTTATCCTTTGCAGTTATTGAAAGTGTAGTTCCTTTTTTCTGTGCCTTTATCTTGACTGAGTAGCTTCCCTTAGAACTTACTTTAGCTGAACCGAGGGATTTACTTCCTACCTTCACAGTTACAGTTGAATTAGCTTCTGCTTTGCCAGTAACAACTTTGTCATTGTCATCTACTTTATTTACTGTTGGCTTGCTTGGTGCAATAACGTCTACAACAGTTACCGTTGTACCTGAACTCACATTCCCTGCTCTATCTTTAGCTGTACTTGTTAATTTAGTACCGGCTTTTTGAACTGCAATTTTAACTGAGAATGTTCCTTTAGATGTTGCCTTTGCAGAGCCTAATACTTTACTTCCATTTTTAACAGTTACAGTTGAATTAGCTTCTGCTTTGCCAGTAACGACTTTGTCATTGTTATCAACCTTATAAACAGTTGGCTTAGATGGTTTAACATCATCTACAAATGCAGTTGCGATAGCATACATGTCATCACTTGTATTATTATCAATGTCGTATTCATTATCTCGGTCGTAAACACCTACATAGTATGTGCCTTTTTTAACATCATAACCTCTATATTCAACGCCATCTTCATATTCGCTACCTAGATACTTTAAGTTACTATTTTCAACATAGTCTTTTTGTACTGCTGCAAATCCTAGATCAATAGCATATGAGGATGCTGTTCCTGCTACAAGCAACAATCCATCACTAGGAACGACCACTTTAGAAAAATCCACATCATACAAAGGAAGCAATCTTCCAATTGTTGATTTTATGTATGACGAGTTATCTGCTGTAGCAAAGTCGTTATTGTACTCAACCTCAAAAATATAGTCATCATCACTCATTTTACTATAACCCTTGCCTGACTTTGAATGTGAACCTTTTACTTCTTTTTCAAGTTGATTAAACGTTTTAGAATCCACTAAACCTTTTTTAAGTGGTTTTTCCACTTGACGTTCAATAGCTTTCCTGGCTAAACCGTTCTCGTTTCCTTCAGCCTTCACAGCACCTACAGACAATGATGAGGCAAATAGACCTACAGCAACCAATGACAAAATACCTTTATTACGCACGTTTCTTCCCCCTAAATTCGTTATTAAGAACTAATCAATACTTTTACAATACTAATACATAAGTACCAGATTTGCCATAAGTTTCTTTAGCTTTATTTTGACAATAACTGCAATTTATGCGAGGAAGTGGTAGGTGTTTGAAAAAATTCCCCTTGATTGTAAGAGCGTACTCATACTATTTTTTAGCTAATTGGAATTTGGTAAATGGCAACATATCCCCTAAATCATCAAGATAAGTATAAGGGCTGCGCTGTAGATTATAAAAACTTAATATAAAAAAGGGTAAACTAGTGACTGCACTCCCCCCTTTACGGATCAATCTTAAGAACTATCAGCCATAACATATTTAAGAATGACTAATTCCCTTCTTTATAGTAAAAAGACGGCTCTCAATTTGAGTGCCGCCCCCTTTTCTATAAAATACTGTCCCAACTCTAATATGCATTATTCTGCTTTGAATGTTTTCTTCACTTTGTCGCTTTCATTCATTCCAGGCCGTGTCACTGTTACATAAACAGAACCTGAACCCTTACCTAACTGCTTAACCGTAAGGGTTGCAGAGGAAGAAGTGGATGTTTTACTAGATAGATACTTCCCGGAGGATGAATAGAGTTTAACAACGTCGCTTTTTTTCAATCCTTTGACTATTACTGTATCTGACTTCCCCTTATTATTCTTAATCGTAATGTTAGAAGCGCTTGGCTTAGGTGTCTTCGGTTCTGCTTTAAACGATACCTTTACTCTAGAACTCTCGAGCATTCCACTTCGGGTGTTCGACACATAGATAAAACCGGCATTCTTTCCTAATTGTTTGATGCTAAAAGTTGTAGAGGTACCTGATACTGGTTTAGATGTAGCAAATAGCTTTCCTTTCGAATCGAACAACTTCACTACATCGCCTTTAGCCAGGGCACTCACTTTCACGCTATCCGATTTGCCTACATAATTTGTTATTTGTACCGACTTACTGCTAATAGACGGCGTTGGAACTTTTACAGCCAGTTGGTATTTATGATTGCGAGTGTTTGTATAATCATTCACCGATATATAGTACCGCCCTGCAGGAAGGGAATACCTCTTCGATTCTATTCCATTTGCAAACTGGTCATACTTCGTATTAAAGGATCCCACTTCATCACCGTTTGAATTATAGAGGCTCATATACCAACTAACAGATGGCTTCCTTCCCATCTCTAGAGATACACTTGATGGTTTTGATAGAAAAAACGTAAAATAATCAGCGTCATTGTAACTTTGGAGATGCCCATAATAGTTTTTGCCCAATCCAATACTGTTTGCCTGCTGGGCGTTGTCATTGAATTCTTTTTCATAGGCAGTTGACTTTGCAAACTTCACGCTAAAGGCATAGGGCTGGTGAGTTGAACTGGAATAGTCTTCAATATGGATTAAGTACTCTCCTTTAGGTAGCCCGACCGTCCGTTCCGTCGGTTTTGTGACGTTCGAAGAATATTCTGTCGTCAGCTCACTAAGCACTTCACCCTCTAAATTTAAAATACTCGCATTCCATCCGATGCCAGCTTTTTGACTCATATTGAGAGTGACAGCTCCACTTTCAGGAAGGGTGAATCTATAATAATCCTCATCACTATAATTTTGTATCTCACCCACGTAAGGTGTATTTAATTTAATTTTATTTGCTGCACTTGAACTATTGTTGAATTCGTATTCCACATTTGCATTTTCTTCAAAATTAACAGCAAAATAATAGGTTTTGTTAATAGAATTAGTATAATCTTCAATATGTATGTAATATGTACCAGCTGGCAATCCTACTTTCCTTGCCGTCACACCCATGGCTTTATTGCTGTAATCGGTAGTTCCGCCTGTAAACTCATTTCCACTACCATCCAGGATTTCAAAATCCCATGCATATCCCGGATAGTTATTCATGTTAAAGGTGACTTGACCCGGTTTTGTCAGCGTGAATTTCCAATAATCTTCGTAATCTCCATCTCCATTAAGGATTGCATGATTAACATCATTTACATTAATGGGCTTTGCTGATTGCATGGAATCCTGTCCAACGTTTGCTGAAACCTTCAAGGCTCCGCTAACCAAGATGAGACATAGTACCCCCAAAAAAGCACTTGCTGCCATTAAATATTTTTTCATTGTTAAATTCCTCCTATGACATTTTTACTAGAATATTATTCTACCATGTTTCACAAATAATCTTCCTAATTTTTTATTCTTTTGGAATTTTTTTATCTAGATGTCAGTCGTTCTTAAGCTGTTAATTCCTCAATGTAAAGAACAGTTGAGACAAAAAGAAGAAATTTCACTAATTGATATTCTTATTTATATATTTGTGATTATAAACAAATAAAAAAAACCACATATTGTGGTCTCTCTATACCTTATTTAAACAAATGTACCTGTTATTTAAGATGTCACTAAGCTAAATTTTGCTTACGGAATCCATATCTATATAAACCTAGAAAGAAAGGATACATTATGGATAGCGTGAAAGCTGTAACGAAAATTATTCCACCTAATCCAAGTTCTGGATCATTAAGTACATCCAACATTATGTAGGCAAGCCCCTCAATTACAGTTATTATAAATACGAATTTCCAGAATAACTTTGACAACAACTGCTTCTTATATACATAACCGAATAATCCAATTGTGGAGATAACGCTAATAACCGTATCCGTAATTTCTACCACCGGACCATGAACCGTTTCTACAAGCATTGAAGCTATCTCTATAGCTAAAATTAGCCAAAAGTAAATTTTCCAGAGCATTATTTACACTTCCCTACTCATTAAAATGATTCTCTCAATTTTTCCATTTCTAGTATATCAAACCAACCTAGTAAAATGGGCTTATTTTTAAAAGAATCCTTTTGAAGCGCATCCAATACAAAATACGCTCATTACTCCCAAAATACCTAGAATTAATTGGGGGTTTATATTTGCAACAAAAAAAGCCCTCAAAAGAGGACCTCGAAAAAACCTACTCTTATGTAAAGCTCCCGGAAATTGCTTCATTGAGCAGATCTTGTTGGACGAGCTTTATAAACTTATTTCGCTGTTCTTCAATCACCACGAGCAACTCTTCCCCCGTCTTATATTTGTGGTCTTAACTCATTTTGTATAGAACTAAAGTACCGTTAGTCAAAGGTTTTCTGAAAGGTCTTACTTATCTATTTCAATATTATTCTGATTAGAGATAACCATTTTCTGCGTAAAAATTGAATTTTACACAGAAATCAAACTTTATAAAGGAATTAACCAATGTCCAATACTAGACAACATCAAGTACACGAGCAGAAATTGGAACAGCTGATTAACTCTATGCCTTTCTACATCGTTGAATATGTTGACAATAAATTGGATATTCGATCTTCTTCCCCCCTCTTGAATTACGTTCTTGATTATAAATTATTCTTGGAGTGGCTGATAGCCGAAGGCATTGCGGAGCAGGAACATTGGAGTTAGTATAGTTTCATGGACACATTTTAGTTAAGTCCTTACAATGATTTTTGAGAGGATGTGTCCGTCTTGGAACGTAAGAATACAGGTAAAAAATATAATAATGAATTCAAGAAGACTATTGTAGATCTTTATCACTCGGATAATTCAGTAAGAGAATTAAGTGGCGAATATGGTGTATCAGACGTAACTATATAACCATTAACATCACTAAACCAGTCCATCATTAGAATCACTTGCAATCACCCCATCCCCTTCAAGCATGGTTTTCCCTTGAGACTAATTGTCCCTGGATGGTATGCAATGGGATCTGTAAAATGGATTAAAAAAATTACTGTGATTGACAAGGAATTTAAAGGACCTTTTCAAGCTGTTGATTATGTTTACTATCTAAACAAAGAAAACGATAATGGAAAATTCCCTGTCACTACTATAAATGTTAACTCAACCATACAATATCCATTAAATATGCAAGTATTGCATACAGGAGTTTATGATATTAATGGGATTGCATGGACCGGTAAAGGGCATATTGCTAATGTAGATATTAGTATTGATGGAGGTCAAACTTGGCATAAATGTAAACTAACTTCTTCATCCGAAAAATATTCATGGGTTCGTTGGAATTATAAATGGGAGGCACTTAAAAAAGGCGAATACACCATAATATCAAAAGCAACTGATTCTAGGGTAATGTACAACCGCTAGAGCCGATGTAGAACAGAAAGGGCTATGGATACAACGCATTAGATATTATAAAAGTTAAAGTCTAGTAGTTTCCTTTTTATTTACACTAATAAAAAAGGTCGATTCAAAAGTAAAAAAACACTTTAGAAACGACCCCCATTATTCTTAAAGTAAACTCTCATGGATAACTCCGTGCGGCATTCAGCATAAAGGAGCCAGGGAAAACCCTAACTCCTTTAGTTCAAACCTCACTCATTCTGTCTCAGCAAGGAGATTCTTATTCGTCACGATCTTGGTGATTATTTTCGCCGTGTTCGTTGTAAGAATAATCCCTAACTGAAGGCAGGCCAGAGATATAGCCAACACCGCCAGTTTCTTGAATGCCAATCGCCTGTTTCATCGCATCAGCCAGCTTCGTCTTGTCCACTGCAGTAATTTGTTTGCCTGCAATATCTTCTCCAGGATGCTGGAAGTTACTTAAGACATAACGAGAATTATTGGCATTGTCCACTGCTCTTAATCCTGTTGCTTCAGCTCCAGCAGGTACGGAAAGAATTCGGGACAATTTCTTTGTATTTACATCATATGCCCACACAAAGTTGTTCGTATGCATGCCGCTGTCTTCGCCGATAAATAATGTGTTTAAATCATTTGAAAAGCTTAGGTTATCTGGATTTGCAACTTTATCCTGAGCAGCCGTATTGCCAAATGCATCTGCCGTTTGTAAATCTTCACCGACAATTAGAGCTTTCATGCTAGAAGGTACAAATTCACTGTTAATGTATCCGCCATTTTGATCTGCTTTAAATCTATTTAAATCAATCTGCCAGGTAGCTCCTGAATTAATGGCAGGGAGCTGAATATCATCCTTGATGCCCGGTTCTTTTTGCATGCTGCCATTTTGATATGACATGGCTACATATGCTTTTTTATCCTTCTTGTTGACAGCGAACCCTTCCATTTTATTAAATTCGGATGTTGCTCCCAGCAGTGCTCCATATCTGCGGGATTCAAGGAAAGCTGCCGCTTTTTCCATGCCCGGTTTTACTTTAACATATTCAACATTTTTATTTGCCTGCGTTTTGATAGCTGTAAATCCGTCAGTCGGCTGAGTCGCAGTTTCAAAAATATCACTAAACTTGGTACCTTTATCAATAATCGCTTTTACTTTATTATCAGTTGCATGGCCAAGCTTGATCCAGTCTAAATTCCCCGCTCCGCCATTTTCAGAGCTTGTCTGTTTAAATTTTGCTGCATAAAGTGTTCCCGAAGATAGAACCTTTGCTTTGTCAGCTACATACATAAACATCATAGTATTTCCACCGTCATCACCGAATAATGCGGTTTTGTTGTCAGGTAGCATTTGCATTACTTCATGCGAGAATCTACCGGTGCTATAATGCTTAACCACTGATGGTTTGCCTTTAGTATCAATAGAAATTTCAGGAATCCATCCATAAAAGTAAGGGTTAGCTTTTGTTTTGTCACCGAAGTAATAATTAGCAAAATTCGTTACAGCTTTGTTTGCAGATGAATTAGGATCTTCAAATGTGCGTGCGTCCGGTTCATATTCTTCAGAGCCAAGGTGTGTACCCCATTCTGTTGTCGATCCGTTACATGGAGTCCAAAGGCCATTAACGTTTGAAAAATCAATTTTTTTCGCATTATTAACCGTTAGTTCACCAGTTTTCTTATTTTGATTCACTTCAGTAAGTGTCATGGATGCCGGCAATCCAGAAATAGATTTTCCAGCATTATCGATAGAGTCATACTCATAGTGAGAAACAATATACGTTTTCCCGGAAATGGTGATCATACTGTTGGAATCAGGTGCATCGGAAACAAAATAGGACGGTTTGTCGGGAACACTATTATCAACAATTGGATTGCCCTTCGCATCAATTGGAGTTCCAGCTGGAATCATTTCTCCTTTATTGTTTACGATCTTATCCTTGGATAAAAAGAGTGATTTGTAATTTAAAGGAGTTTCCTTTACTTGTCCATCTTGATATGTAATTTTTACAGTAGCTTCACTATAGGTTTTAATCATGTTTTCAATAGTGCTAGGTGCTTTCATGGAACTGAATTCTACACTTTTAATTTTATTATTTTCCTGATGGCTCAGGTAGTGTTTCGATTTAGGCTGTTGATTTCTAGATTCATGGTTATCGTGTGCAAAAGCTGAAACAGCAGAAGATGCCAGTATGGCCATAGATAGTCCAATGGAGACTGTTTTTTTCATAGTAGATACGACCCCCTAATTTTTATTACATTTATATTAAACCATTAGACTATTAAGAGAATATTAAAGAACTGTTTTAAAAGTTTTAATATTATAATTTATAAGTCTGTCTTGTTAAAGTTCATTGTTGATTTTGTTAATAAGATAATGGGCAGAATATAAAAAAGTTTTTTAGGACTTACCAGTAACAGTTTGACGGTCTAAACTCCTTAACAATTTTCATTAGCTTTATGTTTTCGGCAACGTGAACAAATATCGGGAGAGCTTTAAAACCATAAATGACAGTAAGGTAAATAGCATTATTTTCTTCAGAAATATGTCCCCTTTTATACTGGTATCAAAGATTATAGTTCCCTGATATATTATGGACGTATTCAGAAAATGCGGAAGTGGATCAACTTGTGAATGAAAAGAAATTAGCAAACAAATGAAGATGACAGACAATCTATGTCATATCTGAAACGGCCTATGAAGAAGCGGCCGGATTACTGAAACCATCTGAATCCCAACGCCCAAAACGATTTGAGTATTATCATTCTAGTCAAGATATCGCTTTATTTCAGAAATTCCATTCAAGCAAGGTGCCTAGAGCACGTGTTATAAGGAATAAGGACAATGAATGGGGTTTTTACTTAGCTAATATTCAAAAATGGTTACCATTTGAAAAAGGGATAAGGAAATATCAATTTAAGCGGGTCTATCCTATCCATCAATTCACTTTGGAGTATGGATACCCCCCTTTCAGTGCTGGAAATGTTGAAGTTGATCGAAGCCTAATCCTTTATTAAATTTTTGGAACGGAGAAATATCCCTATAAAATAAGAAGGAAACAAAAAAAGCCGAAAAGGTTTCACATGAACTGTTGTTCATTCCATCCGGAATAAATTCCGTTGTTCCGATAGCAGTTTCATTTCATCTAGGATGATGTATTTATCGGATTGTGGGGTAAACTCCAATTCAAATCCTTTTTCATTCCAGCATTCGATCCAAATGCGATTAAATGTATCAAGTTGTATCTGATTTTCTTCATTTATTTGATGTACATAGTATCCTCCTAAAACACAAAAAAACCTGCAGCTAAAAACGACAGGTTCAAACAACATCTGATATATTCCATTTATTTTAGCCTTCGACTTGTTTTGTCTTTGATGGGCAAAAAGGATTTTTCCACTCCATCAGTGTTCCGTAATTATGTGATTCTTCATCTTCCAAATAGTTTGCCACTACTTGAACAGGGGTACGACCACAGCGGAGCAGGAAGGTGATGACTGGATCTTTCAGTTCGCCTTTTACGACAGCTTCAAGGTATTGTTCCGGCGTCAGATCATTCACTTTTTTATGATATCCAGGCATTATTCCTCCTCCCAGTAAGCGTTCCAATCCTTTATGAACAACAACGTCATACATCGAGAACATCAGCCATTTTCCTAAACCAAATTTTCGATAGGAGGGACTTACGCAAATATCCACGACATAGAGCGTATTGCCATTTGGATTATGGTTTCGAATATACCCATTGTCCGTAATTTCCTCCCATGTATGTTCCGGATGCTTGGAATCAAAATCAACCAACAATCCAGTCATCGAACCTGCAATTTCACCATCGATTTCGATGCATAATGCTCCTTCGGGGAACATGGTAACATAATTATGCAATTGCTCCGTATTCCACCACAATTCAGACGGGAATGGTGGTGGAAAGCTTTCCTGTTGAACGCGAATTAAGCCGGGAAAGTCTTTTTCTTCATAATTTCGAATCACGGCAGGGACAGATTGATCATGGTTGAAGACAAAAAGCTCTTTTCGATACAAAAAGAAGACCCTCCAATAATAGTTAGTTTAGTAAAATTATATAATATAAATAGTAAAAAGGGTAGAGAACTTACATTAAGGTTACCTCCTTACTCTTTAACATAATGTTAATTTAGTTGAAAGACTGACATAAGTAAAAAACCAGAGATAAAAATCCCTGGCTCAACATACTAAGGACGTTTTATTTGGTCTTTTGTAATAGTTTCAAATATGTCAGTATTTAATAAACCCTTTGGAATAGAGATTCGGAAGGCAATTTTATAAACCATTGTTTTCACTTAACTAATGCTGTAATCATTTTTAGATAAGAAAAAGAGTGTGCCTTAAAAGATTATTCTGTATTTATCTATCTCCATTTAATTGCCATTATAGTATAATACTTTTAAGAAAATATTGTAAAGAGGACTCCATATGAATGAACTTTACCTAAAAATATTAATTCTACTTCTAAATGTCCTAATGCTTATTGTATTAATTGCCATTCCATCTTTTTTTCTCGTTAAAAAAAGAAAAAGGGATATGTCTGCAGCAAACAGTAATAAAGTTGTTAATAAAGAGATGAATAAACGAGAAGTGTCTATGTCAAAAGAAAGCTTATTAGATAATTCAAATTTATCAATTCATAAAGTAGACCCTTCTATAGTAACAACAGGTAAATTAATAGAATCTACTGATAGATTAAAGAAATATTCAACTGATTTATTACGTCTAGCCAAATCGAATACACCGTATTTAACCACAGGCAAAGAAGTATTTGAGGTAGTTTTTATCCAAGAACTTACTCTTTCTTACCGAACGATGCATTTCATTTAATCCGTATCGAAAATGCTGTTTCGCAATTTTCCAAAATGCAGGGTATGACAACACTTCAAGCAAATCGCAAATCGGTTTTTTTATATCCTTCCCTTTTAAATGCTAATACTGCGTTTGGACCAACAAATTTCCCCATTTATCATTCTTGTTAAATGTACACCACTGAAAGGAAAATGAGGATTTGGAAGGGATATATCAAGTTGTTCACTAAATGAGATTTTGATTCTCTCAGCTTATAATATTCGCCCCTAAAAGGAACTATTTTCATTTTTGGATCCAAGCCAGCCATCTTGGTTTATCCTATCGCTAAACAAACCGGCACAATTAATAAAATATTTGGTATGAAATATCCCTTGGTTTGTAACAATTTCAATTTCATTACCTTTTTCGTTTATGTCTAAAACTTTTGTGTTAAACTTCAACTCTCCACCTTTACTGATAATATCGTTTGCTAAAGATTCTGTTACTTTTTTATAGTTGACAATGCCTGCCATAGGAACTTTAATGGCTGATATACCATTAACATTTGGCTCTATCTTTCACATTTCGGCCTGATTTAAGACTTCCATATTAAGCCCGTTCTTTAACCCGCGTTTATATAGATTATCTAGACCAGCTAATTCTTTTTCATCGGTAGCCACAATCAATTTCCCGCAAATATCATAAGCTATATCGTGTTGTTCACAGTATTCTACTAATTTTTTTCCGCATTCTTTTGCAAAGCGTGCTTTTAAGCTTCCAGGTTTATAGTAAATCCCCGAGTGTATAACACCACTATTTCTCCCGGTTTGGTGGCTGCCAAAAATCCTTCTTTTTCAATTAACAACAATTTTGCCTTATGATCCTTTTTTAAAAGGGCTTACCCGGTGGACAACCCCACAATCCCTTCCCCTACAATAATATAGTCATAATTCATTTTAGTTCCTCCCTTCTGGTACCTGTAAGACAAGTTTCAAGTGAAATGTTTACAGACTTAAGGAAATGTATTTTTCTTCAAGATAGTCTCTTATGCCCTGGTGCCCACCCTCACGGCCGTAACCACTATGATTCACGCCGCCAAAAGGAGCCTGTGCCACTCCCGGGATGGCATCATTTAAGCCAATTACTCCAAAGTTCAACGACTCTGTTACCCTGATAGCTCTATCAATATTAGTAGTATATAAGTAGGCAGCCAATCCATAAACTGTATCATTGGCTTCAAAAACTACTTCATCATCTCTGGTAAAACTTGTTAATGGTGCCACAGGGCCAAAAGTCTCTTCGGTCATTATTTTCATATCTTTGGTTACATTGTCTAAAACGGTTGGCTGATAGAAATACCCGTTTTCATTGTATGGTTTCCCGCCATACAATAAAACTGCTCCTTTTTCCTGAGCATCGGCCACATGCTCTTCGACCTTTTTCAATCCTTCTTCGTTAACTAGAGGTCCGATTTGAACGGAACTGTCAAGACTATTGCCGACCTTTAGGCTCTTTACCTTTTCTACGAAGATTTTTATAAATTTATCCTTAACCGTCTCATGGACATAGATTCTGTTTGCACAGACGCAGGTCTGTCCGGCATTTCGGAATTTACTTGCAAGTGCACCTACTGCGGCCTTCTCAAGGTCTGCATCTTCAAAGATAATAAAAGGTGCATGTCCTCCAAGTTCCAAAGATAACTTCTTCAATTGCGGCGCAGATTTTTCGACGAGCGTTTTCCCAACCTCCGTTGAACCAGTGAAAGAAATCTTCTTAATAATCGGGTTTTCAAAAATTTCATCTGAAATTTCCTTGGTTGCACCGGCAACTATATTAACTACTCCTTTTGGGATTCCAGCTTTTTCTACTAATTTAGCAAAAGCTAAAGCAGAAAGCGGGGACTGGCTTGCTGGCTTTACCACACCAGTACAGCCAGCTGCGAGTGCAGGGCCCAGTTTTCTTGTCATCATTGCCAGCGGAAAGTTCCAAGGTGTAATGGCCGCTATAACACCTACTGGCTGTTTTATCACAAACAATCTTTTATTCGTTGCAGATGCTGGTATTGTTTCTCCATAGATCCGGCGGCCTTCTTCGGCATACCAGGATAAGAAGCTAGATGCATATTTCACTTCTCCAACAGCCTCTGTGTAGGCTTTCCCCATTTCGATGCTCATAATGGATGCCAATTCTTCAACATGTTCCAACATTAAGTCACGAAGCTTAAGCAAATAGTCAGCTCTATCATAGGCTGTTAGCTTTGCCCACTGGGGAAAAGCCTTGTTGGCTGCCTCTATTGCTTGCTGTGCTTCTTTTTGACCTGCCCTTGGAATCTCCGCTACGGTTTCACCGGTGGATGGATTAATAAGTGAAAATGTTGAATTTGAAGCTGCAGTCACCCATTCTCCATTTATGAATAGTTTAATATTTTCTAAATCTATCAAAGTAAATTCTCTTACTTTTTCAACCATCCTCAAATTCCTCCTGAAATATGTGGTTTTTTATAATTTTATTCCTACGTTAATTTTGAATGTCTTCGGTTTCCCCTGTGAACTCATGCGTTTTTAGTAGTTAGATCAAATAGTCCTAACTTTAACACTGCCTATTGATTTTCTATAAAGATCTATAACGTCTTCATATGTTGTTGTTCTGGGATTGACGGTAATATTTCCACTTAATAAAGCGTCTTTTGCCATTCTGTCTAATGAACCTTCATCTATGTTATACTGTGAAAAGTCGCTCGGGATATTGATATCTTCAGATAGTTTTTTTACTGCATGAATTGCTGAATTTGCCCGCTCCATTAATGTAAGGCCATCCAGGTTTTCTCCCATATCTTCTGCGATATCACTAAACAACTCGGGTACTGCAAGTGAATTAAATTCCATAATATGTGGTATTAGAATTGAATTTGCTACTCCGTGCGGAACCCCGTAGATGGCACTCACTGGATGACTTAATGCATGACAATTTCCTAACCTAGTATTATTAAATGCAAGGCCTGCCAGAAGACTGCCCATTAGCATATTCTCTCTTGCCTTTATGTTGTCTCCGCTATAAACTGCCTGACGAAGATTCGCGCTAATTTTTCTTATCGCCTCTCTTGCAAGCGCTTTCGAAATTGGCGTTGCCATTTTCGATGTGTATGATTCCAGTGCGTGCACAAGAGCATCCAAACCTGTCGCAGCTGTTATATGTGGAGGCAGTGATTTTGTAACTAAGGGGTCTACTAATGCCCATTTAGGTGCCAAACGGATTCCGCCAATTGTAAACTTATACTGGCGTACCTCATCAGTAATCACTGTGAATGTTGTAACCTCGCTGGCTGTGCCGGCAGTTGTCGGGATTGCTATCAGCGGTAATATATCATTAGAAAAAGTATCGATCCCTTCATATCCCACAATGGACCCTTCATTTGTGGCTAACAGACAAACTGCTTTCGCTACATCTATCGAGCTTCCTCCCCCCATTGCCACAACAACATCTGCTCTGATTTCTACTAATAACTCCAGTGCATCTTCACAGTTTCGTACAGTTGGGTTTGGTTTGGTTCCATCAAAAATGGCATAATTAATATTGCCCAGCTGCCTTGTAAGCAGCTCAATCAAACCAGTTTTTACAATCCCTGAATCAGTTATTATAAGTATATTTTTAAAACTTTCCTGATCGATGATATCCCTAAGTTGAGTTGCCGCCTCCAAGCCATATGTTATCTGGGTGGGATTTTTAAAAAAGCCAAACTTGTTCATTCAAATCCTCCTAACCTTTATGTCTTTCATTGGTACCAACTTGAAATTAATAATTTCATTGCCTAAACAGATGTAGCTAATAACTGATTTAGATGATTATTTATTTGATTCATATAATCTGTACCTTCAGCCCCAAATAAAGCATAGTGTCCACAGATACTATGAATAACCCGAAGTTCACTATTCGGTATCATTTTTTGCTCCTCTTCGCAATCCTTAGGTGGAAAGAACATATCTTCATCGATTGGCATTACATAGACCTTAGCTTTGATTCTATTGAATGCCTCTTTCAGATTCCCGGAGGTGATTCTGCTCACATTATTTTGCTGCCATTTCCATCCCATACAAAGAAGGGAGTTTGGATCTTTTACTTTATAATTCGTCTCAAGAAAGTCTGATAAAAATTTGTCTAAAGAGTCTACACCAAATAGCCTCCAAGCTTCCTGCTTGTAAAATTCAGTACTACACCCCATTACCCCCCATATCTTCGCATGTCTTTTTAGTCCATTTACGACTTCCGTGCATGATCGATAATTCCCGTTATTCCAGTTCGGATCAGATGTTATTGCTTCCATTAGCGTGTCTGTAAAAAGAATGTTATGAGGGGTATTCTTTGCGGTACCTGCAATTGGTGCAGCACGCTTAACCATATCAGGATATCGTACAGCCCAATCATATGTTTGCTGTGCTCCCATTGAAGCACCTACAACAAGAGCTAGTTGCTTAATATCAAAATGTTCGGTAAGAAACTTATGTTGAGCACGAACATCATCACTAATTCGAACTTCTGGAAAATTACCCATGTCTAAAGGAGCTGGGGTGTTATGAGGAGAACTTGAAAGCCCGTTTCCTATTTGGTTTACAATAATAATAAAATAATGATCCGGATTAAGTGCATTTTCATTCCCTATATAGGTCTCCATTATTTTGTTGGTTCCGGAATACCACGTAAGAACGAGAATCGCATTATCTTTTGCCTCATTAAGTTTCCCAAACGTAACATAAGCAAGTTTACAGTCCGGGATAATGCAACCGTCCTCTAATTCAAAATCTCCTAAATTATAGATTTCATACGGTCCATGATTCTCTTGAGTATAAAAATTGTTATCAATCAAAAAAATTACCTTCTCTCAAATTTTATTGATTAAAACTCTGAGATGTATATAAGAATATCGATCATTTGGTTACAAAGATTCTATAGAAAAAATATAAACTTGTTTTCTAAAACAAGTTCATCAACTATGAAAAAGAGTTTCCTACTTTAAATAGATTTTCGTGATAAAATGGCGCTTTCATAGTATTCATTTAACTTTTTTGTTAAATTTCCATGTCCGATAACAATTTTTCCATTATTGTTCTTAGAGACTTCCTGAAGCCATTTTGCAAGGAAATGATAGATTTTATTTCTTCGTTCCATAATATTATTTATCCCTTTTTGAAAAAACCACGAATCAATAGTATTATAAACACCACGATTTATTCCAAATTGTTCCTTGCAATATTGTATGAATGATAGGTCAGGTAAATGGATAATGTCTGCTTTCACATTCAATTTTTCTCACTCCTATTTTCAAGTACAATGATGTACTTCATAAAAGCGGTTTAAAATTATAAATAGTGATATTTCAGTTCCATAGATATTAATTACGGTAACGGATAGTTGCTATAAACTATCCGCCGTAAAAAAGTGTGTGTGCGAATTAATTCGGCCATCCAGCAGGTACCATTCCGACATTCCAACGGAAATATAACAAAGGTTCTTTATCTTTTTTATCAATATTAATTATTTGACCAATGAAAACTATATGGTCACCTGCATCAATCTTTTGTACGGTTTTACATTCTAATACACCTAAAGAACCCGAAATGACAGGTAAATTATTTTTTGATAATGACCAATTAGCCTTAGAAAAACGATCCGCATCCTTGCCAGCAAAAGTCCAGCATAAATCTTCCTGATCGATTGAAAGTATATGCACAGCAAAACCTTCAGATTGTTGGAAGGTTTCAAGGTTAGTCGATTTACGATCAATGCACCATACAACTAATAAAGGATCAAGGGAGACTGATGCAAATGAATTGACCGTAAGACCACAAGGATTTCCGTCTGCATCTGTGGTAGTCAGGATTGTTACTCCACTGGGATAATTGCCCATAATTTATTTATATAAAGATACTGTTTCAGTATACAAAAACACCTAAATAATCGCATTTTCGGGGATTGTTGAGGTGTCTTTCTTTAAACTGTGCTAAGTTCTCAAGAATCCAACAAGTTTCCTAACAGAACAGATTTTATATATATTTTTGTTACTTCGTTTACTAATAATTTTTCAAGTATGTCAATATCCTCTTACTCCAGCCAATTGTCCACCATCAATTCTATGATCTGTACCAGTTATAAAAGAGGCCTTGTCTGAAGCTAAAAACAGCACTAAGTTAGCAATATCTTCTGGTGTACCATATCGAGCCAACGGAATGGCCTGGGTAAAAGCCTCTCTAGCCGCGGCGACATCATCAGGTGATGCAGCTTCCTCAAAGGTACGCATTATTCTTGTGTCTACAGTAGACGGATTAATATTATTAACTCGAACTCCGTACGGGGCCATTTCTAATGCTGCTGTTTTGGTTAACCCATTAACAGCGTGTTTAGAAGCAATATAAGCACTAACACCGGATATTCCATTTAAGCCAGAAATAGATGATGTATTAATAATAGATCCCGATTTCTGTTCCTTCATGACTCGAAGGACATGTTTTAATCCATAAAAAACTCCCATAACGTTTACATTTAACACCGATTCAAATACATCGGTCGGATATTCCGTTATAGGTAAAATCTTTCCTTCTATACCTGCGTTGTTAAAGAATACGTCAATTCGTTCGAAGGTGTCTATCGTTTTTGCCACATATCTTTCTACGTCCTCTTCTTTCGTAACATCCGCTACAACCAATAAGTACTGTCCATCTGTAAGATTTAAATCTTTTGCTGTAGATTCTAACGTTTCTTGGTTCAAATCAACTAAAACAACCTTGGCTCCTTCTTCAGCAAATCCCTTAACTGTTTCTTTCCCGATTCCCCCAGCTGCACCTGTAACAATTACTACTTTTTCAGAAAAACCCACTCAAGTTCCTCCTCTATTTTTTAAAATGGTTAATCAAGAAAGAGTTATATTTTTACTTTTAACTTCTTTTCCACCCTTGGAAGTACTTCCTCCTTTAATAACCGCATGGATTTTTTCCACATTGCAGGGTCTTCACTATAATCGTAGCTAACTACAAGTAAAGTCCCAAAACCCCCAACCGCTTCATAAAGATTTGCAAATTTAGTTGCGACCGTTTCAGGTGAACCGACCAACCAATTGTGTTTTGCTACATATTCCGGTGTAATATCATTTTCATCTACAGAACTTTTATGTTTAAACACTGAAACTCCTCCAAGTTGTCTAAACAGAGGTAAATAATATTCACGATAATGTCTGCCCATCATAGAATTCAATGATCCTTCCAGTGCTTCTTCATCTGTATCTGCAACAAACACATCTCTGGTAATTCTCCACTCACTGCGTTGTGGATTTCTTCCGCTCCTTTTTGCCCCTTCTTCGACATCCTTCCAGTGATTAGCAATATACTCGAGGTTATTTCCAAGACTCATTGGAATAAACCCTTTTTCCCCTGCCATTTTTAGAGTTTCTGAACCTGGACTGAGTCCAGTAACACCAATTGGCGGATGCGGTTTTTGGAAAGGCTCCATATGTGGTTTTAAGATATCGTTTCCTTCTACTTTATTTGCGTTCCAATACTTTCCTTTGAATTCAAAAGGTTCTTTTTCATTCCAAAGTTTCAGCATAATTTCTAATGCTTCCGCCATCATCTTTCTATTTTCTCCAAATTCAACACCAAATGTTTCTAAATCCGTCGGCATCGCTCCTGCACCTACTCCTAGAAGTAATCGTCCTTGGGAAAGGTGATCAAGATAGGCAACTCGGTGAGCTAATTCTACTGGATGATGATAAGGTAGCAGGTGGGCACCAGGTGCAAGCTTAATTTGTTTTGTAGATTTAAGAGCTTGAGCAATCATTAAGTCTGGAGCTGGAATTGGCTCCCATGTCGAAGTGAAATGCTCTCCAATCCAGGCCTCATTGTAACCTAATTGATCTGCCAATTGAATCACCTCTAAATCCCACTCAGTGGCATCATAAGGATTCCTTTCTGGTGGATGTGATGGCTGTAAAAACATTCCTAATTTCATGAAAACAACTCCTTCATAATATTTTGTAACTCATATAAGTAATATGCATGATCCATGCCAGATTCAAAGATGACTATAAATCATTCTTTTATTTACTTTTTCGAAATATATTTTTCTTGCTATAAACAGAATGCTAAAAACCCATTTAATCTTAGTGTCCTAAAAAAATCGATAAAAAATCAATCAAACGTTTACATTTTATTAGCTATATTACTTTATTAAAAAAATAATATAATTAATTTCAAAAGCATCAAAAGGTATAATTTTAGTTTTCAAATTATGTTTTATTGGGAAAGCTGATGTTATATAAGAAAAAGTGCGAACTTATGAGAATAGGTGAGAATTTGCGAGAAAAATGAAGGAATTTGACCTTAAGCGTTAAATACTTTCTGATAATCCCAATCACAGCAAACCTGGTCCAATTTAATCTAGAAATTGATACTGCAGGGAAACAAAAAAAGGTGATAAATTATTCACTATCACCTTGATATTTTATATTTAATTAATTTGCGATAAAATGTACTTATTGGCATACTTATAAATTCCGCAGCTTTTGTTACATTTCCCTCTGCTTGTGCCAATGCTATAATCATTTTATCTTTTTCTTTATTTTTATAGTATTTTAATGAAATAGAATGATCTAGCAGATTTCCTTGAAGAAAATAAGGAGAGAATTGATGAAGTTGTGGTTCGCCATCATCAGCTAATACTTTCATTTTTTCAAGAACATTGAAAAGTTCGCGTATATTACCAGGCCAATGATAATTTGCAAGGTAATCCATTATATGATCTGAAAATTTAACATTCCAGTCTTTTGTTTTAAGAAAGTGATTTACCAGACTTGGAATGTCATCCTTTCTCTCTCTAAGTGAAGGGAGGTTTATGTTAAAAACATTTAAACGATAAAATAGATCCCTTCTAAATTTCCCCTCTTCAACCAGCATTTCTAGTCTTTTATTTGTTGCAGTTATGATTCGGACATCAACAACCCTTGCATGAGTTCCCCCGATTGGAACAACTTCCTTTTCCTGCAAAACACGCAATAGAGCAACCTGCATCGATAAAGGCATATCACCTATTTCATCTAGGAAAATAGTTCCTCCATCAGCTTGTTCAAACTTTCCTTTATGTCCTTTTTTTCTTGCTCCAGTAAATGCTCCTTCCTCGTATCCAAATAATTCGCTTTCCAATAGATGTTCAGGAATACTACCACAGTTAAGAACGATAAAAGGTTTATTTTTTCTATTACTATTTAAGTGAATCGTTTTCGCAGCAATTTCTTTCCCTGTTCCACTCTCACCATGAATGTATACAGTTATGTCGGTTTTTGATGCTCTTTTCAAATTATTAATAACGTTCCTGAACTTCTCGCTTCTTCCACCTTCACCAGCAAATTTGAAAACGCTTTCATTATTTTCTAATGTTTTTCCCTTATTTTCATTTTCTTGTTTTAGGCACACATATATTTCATAGCCATATAATTTCCCATTCATGTGAATAGGGATTCTTTTCTTTTCCTTAAGTCCAATCTTCTCCAATTTTGAAATTTTGGTTTTATACTCTTTAATTTCATCCTTAATCATATCCATGATAGATGAACTGGCTGTTACAAAATAATCATCACAGTCACAAATAACGATGGATTGTTCCCGATTCTTCTCTATCTTGTTATAAAATACTTTAAGCAGTTCCAACATTTCATTCTCTTGATGCAATTTCCATTGTAGTTCAATGGCATATGCTGTTGATACAGCAAGACTAAGCAACTTTAAATCGAGCTGCTTTCTTATAGTAGAAATAGCTAACACTCCTACTAATTTACCCTGGTTATTTTTTATCGGTGCAGCAGAGCATGTCCAGTTATGAAAAGCTTCAGAAAAATGCTCAACACCAGTAACATGGATGGGTTCATTAATTTCCAATGCAGCAGCAATTGCACTTGTTCCAGACATTTTTTCATTCCATTGAACTCCATTGATTATATTGAAGTCTGTTGCAAATTGGATGGTTTTATCTTCTCCATGTCCTTTTAATACATATCCTTCAGAATCAGTTAAAATTAGGATCGTTCCTGTTCCTTTTAAAAAACCGTCCAACGAATTAATATAGGGACTTGCTAACTGTAATAAGCGATTGTTTTCTTCTCTTTTTTTCAAAAGATCTTCATTGCTTAAAATATGAGCCACTTTTTCAAGATAAGGATTAACATTATTCTTTTTAGACCGGTGCCATGACTCTATTATTCTTTTCGAAAGCCTAGAAGTATCTACAATCCCCTCCTCCACAAAACGCTTCCATGTATTTTTTGTAATAATGAAGTTATCCAATTATCTACTCATCCCCTTTATAAAAGTCCATTTATTAAACTTTATTACTAAGATAGAAGATAATCATGTCGATCAAAGAATATTAGATTATAAAAATCATTAATAATATCGTATGACATTTTCAGAAGTTTATCAATTGCAACTGAATGCCAATTCTCGATCTTCTTTGACAAAAACAGTTGCATGATTGCATAAAATATTTTCGAAATATGTCGTTTCTTACACTAATGATTCGTTTGTTCTACTAAACGAAAAACTGTGGAGTTATGGAATATTGACCGATCTTTAAAATGCACACATTAGTTCGATTAGCCCGTTCAGTTATTTTCAAGATTAATATGATATTTCTGTTCAATACGGCGATTTGTCTTACTAGTTCTGTCCATAGTGATATGGGGATCCGTGATTATTTTTCCCTATTTTTTTGATACATGTTTCCCTAGATGAGAGGATAAAAACTCTTTCACAAAAAATTCTCTACCATTTCCTTTATGTAGAGGATGACTTGCACTGTTCAATGATTTCCCTTTTACTTCGAATATATCTTCTACAGCCCGAAAATTCTCTTTTAACATATTTAACAAACCCCTTTTTACGACTCTGTCAATTTCAATAATGGAGCAGTCAGGAGACATCCAGTTACTGATGACTCAACTTGGTCATACTTCAACCACAACGGTTGCCCTCTATACAAACCCTGAACAGGAGAAGGCTAAGAAGGAAAGCTGGGTGAGAGAAGAACCAATTATCGTGAAAAGGATTAAAAAAAGGAGAAGATTTCTAGTCTTCGCCTTTTTAGTTTGAGAGCACATAACAATGCTAAGTACAGTACTCCCTTATAGAGACACCTACCATTCTACATATTGGGATAAATTAAGATGTCCTAACGAGTATTATTATGACTCACTAAATTAAGTTATTTAATTAGGCCCTCCAATGGAAAGCAATCTATATTCATCTTGTAATTTTACCATTACGACTGCCTTACTTTACTCTTCAACATACTAGGTTTATTTTTTTCAGTTAATAACAGGGATTTAATCCGGATCCAGGGACGCTCATTCTCCCATTCTACTTTGACTGGGACATGAAAGGTCTTTTCCAATAATGATTCGGTTAATACGTCCCTTTTTTCTCCTTTATCCATAACGTTCCCCGAATTGATTAACATAGCATGGGTTATAGATGGTACAATTTCTTCAATATGATGTGTAACATATAAAATGGTTGGGCCGTTCGGTGCAGCAATCATATCTTCAATAGATGTTAACAGCTCTTCTTTAGAGTAAATATCCAGTCCATTGCAAGGCTCATCTAAGATTAATATTCGCGGTGAAGACATGAGGGCCCTTGCAATCATTACTTTTCTTTTTTCACCTTGAGAGAGTGTGTGGATAAATTGGTTAGACATAAATTTGATTCTGAATTGGTCAAGTAATGCTTTGGCTTTCTTTACATCATCCTCTGTAATTTCCTCATATAATCCAATTGAAGCAAATTTTCCGCTTAAAACTACTTCAAGTGCTGTATCATTTGGGCGTGACTGATATTCCTGATCTAATGAGGAACTGACCCAGCCGATGGATTTCCGCAGTTCAGGAATATTCGTTTTTCCAAAAAGATTTCCTAAAACGGACACTTCACCACTATTTGGCCATTGATAACCTGTAATCATTTTTAAAAGTGATGTTTTCCCTGATCCATTTAGTCCTAGAAGAGCCCAATGTTCCCCTTTTTGGACCTCCCATGAAACCCCATTCAATAACAGCTTTCCATTTCGTTTCCAGATAATGTTTTTAAGTGAAATGATGCTTTTCGTTCGACTCACTTTTTCTCCTCCTTAAGGTATTAAAGCCTTTTACAGACGGTTTTCCCCATGTTCAATATTTTATTAAATGATTCCATGGTCCGTTGCTACGTTAATAGACGATAATCAATGTCCCCTAACAATCAGGGTTAGTGTAAAAAACAAATTAACTGAATAATGTAATTATACTTACATTTTAACATTTTGTAATTTTTTCAAGAGCATTGTTTTGTTTTCTCAATTTTTTTAGTTGATCCCCTTCACCCAAGGGGCAGAACTAGAAGAATATATCCATTACTACAATCGTCAACGATATATTAATATTACCTTTTAATTTAGTATCTAAATATCTTAGTTTAAAGTAGTGTTCTAATATAAATGACCCCGTACCAACTTTTAGGTTGTTACAAGGGCACTGGGAAGAGCTGTATTAAGCCGAATTGAATGTGTTTCTCACATAGTAACTTACCTGGACAATAAAACTACCCCTGCACCAGCAACTGATAACAGGGATAAATTTTAGGTTGTTTTTCCTATTTAAAAAGTACTGTGCCACTCGAAACCTAGTAATTTTAGGAGCACAAAATTACTGGATTTTATTCCATTATAATTCCCATAAACTGTATATTGATAATCAAATGTTTTTATTGCTTAATATTGTTGCTTTTTGTTAAATTTTGTAAAAGGAAAATTGTAATATATCTCATGTGAATTGCGGCTCTATTGTTAAAAACCATTAAATGCCTATCAACCTTTGTGCCAGTTCATCATTTAATAAAGAAACAAGAATTATTATGAATAGGAATGATTGGGAATGGCAAAAAGAAACCGAGGAAAAACAATCAGCCACTTGCCTTCAAATGGCAGAGGGACATGCCCACTGTGTGAAAGAACAGGAGTAAAGCTTCTCTACCCGCACAAAACTGAAACAAACCAAACCATCAAAGTCTGCAAAAACTGCCGCCATAAATAAAAATCTCATAGTATAAAAAAACATTCAGCAATTGACCGTGAAAATGAAACCATGGAAATGGAAGCAATACTATGGTAAAAGCGCTACAAGCAAGTAACAACCGCACAGAAGCAGAATCAGCTATGGCGAAAAAGAACCTATACTTCGGCTCGTTTGCAGAGAGATATTCTCGAGCTTGCGATAACAGATTTAATCGAGAAATATAGTAAATAAAAAACGCCAGCATCCATTGGGTGCTGGCGTTACATCTATACGGTAATTCATTAAAGTCTATGAATATAAAAAAAATCTGGCAACATTAGAACAGTTTGAATAATAATTCCCATTCGGTGGGATAGTATTATATTTTCTCAATAAAATTTTTGTAGAGCCGATTTTTATCTGCCCCTGATTTTACGACAAGATATTAAGTACATTCAATTTACAATAAGCTTGTATTAAAATTTCTAGCATTTTTGGGGTGCAGTTTTTGACAAAACAAAAAGCAGAAATGGAAAAGGAATTTAGTGGTGATGACTGCCATAACCGGACTAAGGTTCTCTACATTTTATACAGGCCTAAGTATTCCGGTTGCAGCGGTCGAACATCCTGACCAGCCGATTCCTAAGGAAGAATCGGTCTCAATTGTTCAACTTGTAGTACCAAATGATAAGGCAAAGGACAAGCTTCTTGAGCTTGGAATTGACCTTACCCACAGAATCGAAGCACACGACGGAGTCTATGAAGTGGATGCCGTTGTCACAGCAAGAGAAATTGAAATGAATTGGATGTTGGATGATATTCTATTGCACATAAGGACTATGAGATTTTTGAAACATGATGATATCACTCGAACGTCTAGAATATAGGCGCTCATTTTTATTTCTTTAAATACTCTTTCAACTAAAACAGAATTTAGTTGAAAGAGTGATAATACGATTATAGCAATTTTTCAGAGAATATAATCAATCGATTAAAAATATATTATGTGTTATGAAAATAAAAGCTGGAGAGGCATTGATAATCTCATCTGAAAAACTACATCTGCTAAAATAGGTGTTTTACCTCCCCCTGTCAATGCTGAAAGGGCCTGATAAAAAGGGGTAGGTCTGGTTCTAGATTATAGATCCGTCCTATTCTGCTTTAAAACTCTGTTTTTGTTTGTAGCTTTCAAGTGATGAATTGCGTATTTTGGTTATATATAATGCCTTTATTTACGCCTAGTTGTTTAATACTAACGGACGCGGAAGTCTTCATATTTCCCGTACACACCCGTTTTTGAAGAACGGGATGGTTTAACCAGCTGGAAGATCGATTTTGCTGCCTGGAGCTGACTTGTTCCTGTTTCCTTACCCTTTATCATTTTAACGCCGTTTCTAAAGCGGATCGTGACATTTGAAGGGACTTAAAGAGTATTCGGAATCGTATAGGTTCCACTGTTTAAGATGAGGGTTCCCCCGCCCCTTTTTTCTAGCTCTTCCAGATAGGATTTTAAAACATAATACTGTTTGGTGTATTTATTGTAAGTAGAGTAGTTGGTCATCACATTTTTATATGTAGAGCTCGACGGTGTAATCGAAAAAGTCGGTTTTGATGCTGCAGATGTATACGCTGCAAACACTGCTAGCAGAGTAAATATTCCTGCTAAAATTGATATCATTTTTTTCATAGGAGTTCTCCTTAACCTGTCTTTAGTCCTATTATCGGCATAACCTAGCAGATTTTTACACAAAAAAACCTCCAGATATATAATAACTGAAGGTTTTCATGCTTATGCGGTTTTCGGAAGAACTTGATATTCTTTATACTTTTTACGAACCTTACGTCTTGTGTTGCCCACTATATAGCTTCCAAACGGAAGAAGTGAAATCACTTTGATAATGGCCAGCGAGATGATCAAGGTAATCACGAATACGCTAATTACCCTGGTACTTGTGCTATCAAAATATGGCGCTACATATGGTGCAATAAAACGGAGGACCTGCCAGTGTACCAGATAAATTCCGAAAGAGAAGTTGCTTATCATATTCACAAATTTGGAATTTGGAAGCAGCTGTCCCCAAGCAAGGATTGCTAATGTAATTCCGATAGCCAGAGGAAACAAATCATGTCTGTAAGAAGCTACTCTAAAGTTTCCAGATTGATACGACAAGAAGAAGTAGCCAAACGCAAGAGCCGCCCCTGCGAGAGTTAACCATTTATATTTTAATAGTTTTTTCGCAAGGCTTTGATAATGCTTTCCTATTATATATGCGAGTGCAAAATAACCTAACCAGGCAGTAAACGGAATCTTGAAGTGGTTACGATTTTCCTGAATAAATGGAAGGTTTCCATTAAGAAGTGATAAGTGCGCAACCATGATCATTAAACTTATAGGAAGCAGCCAGTTTGTTGGGATTTTGAACTTAGCAACCACATAATGAAGAACGTAGAATTGGAATATGATCAGAACAAAGTATCCTTCATAGTTTCCCATGAATATGTTTAAAAATAGCCTTTCGCCAAGGTCAACGGCCGGGCTGAAATGTTTTGTGACGAAAGCATCGATAATTGCAAACGCAAGGTACGGGGCAAATATCCATTTAATTCGTTTAGACCAGAACTTTTCCGGAAGACGGTGTGGGTATCTGTTTGCCAATATAATCTCAGACAAGACAATGAAAGTAGGAGTCGCATAACATAAGGCAGTTCTGAGCAGATTATAATACTCGATTTCTGGGTAGCCAACTGCTCTTGCTGTATGTGTTGTGCTGTGCAGGAATACAATACTTAAACAGGCAATGGTCCGCAGTAAATTCCATTCTTTAATCATATAAACTACCTTTCTAATTATTATTTAAAATGTCATTACTAAAATAACATGAAAAAAATGTCGAAACAACTCACATCTTGTTCCAGTTCGTTATATCTAAATAACTTCAATTATCTTACAAATCACAACCTGATGTCCCCATACCTAATAAACACATAGGCTCATTTTTTAGATATACCGTTATTCCGAATGATAAAATTATAGAAAGAATAGGATTTATTAACTATACAAACTGGAGTGAATTAATTGTTAAAAGAATGTAAAAAAAGAAGAGCCTTTTAAAAGGCTCTCCTTAAATCCTGGGGACTGTCCCCCATTTCCCGATTATTTCCCAGCTGTATCTGCTTTACTTTTTTATTATGAAAGGTTTTGTACTCTTCAGCTCTTTATGTGTGGAATCAAAGACAACGAATCGATATTTCTCCTTTGCGTGGATGCTCGCTTTACTCACTGTAAAGATCGCAGTATCATCCTTGCTGCCCCTCCAGATCACCCTGGTGATGCCTCCATCTTGATCGACTAACTTCGTATACTTAGGGGCACCATGTACCTCCATAACATAGGCATTTCCTTTAGTAGACAAGCTTTGAAGCTCCATCTGTTTCATTTCTCCAAGAAAATATGATTTATCCGGGTGCACATTCATGTTTGCTGTAGTGTCTACCGAGTAGCGTTTTCCGTGAAGCAAATCATATTGAATGAGCTTTAAATCAAGCATTTCTTTTGACGGACTTCCCATTTCCTTTTTAAATTTTGCATAAGGGATGACTGACTTTTCCTGTTCCCTCAGATTATCTAAAATAGCGGTAACGTTATTCCCTTTTACACCAGCCATTTTCAGGGATAGGGCGCTAAACTGATTGGGTGATAGATTAAGCTGCTGAGATTGATTTCCCTCAGACTTCCAGATAAAGTAGGGAACACTATGGGTGGTTATAAAATCATCGTAGTCGTTCAGCATATTATTGGCAATTTTCGTTCCTTGCTTTCCGTAAACCAAATCGTTCGACGAGAAGGTTGGATAGTGATCCCCGAAAAAGATAAGAATCGTTGGTTCCGGTCGTTTTTTCACTTCATTGATAAGCCGTCCCAGCTCATTATCCACGCTATGAATCAGTTCAGTATATCGATTTAGGTATGTTCTTGTTTTCTCCGGAAGAGTCCCTTTCTGAAGAAACTTAGAATCCTGAAGCGGCTGATAGGATTGATGAGCCTCAAGCGAGACGGCGTGAATGAAATCGGGCCCATCTGTACGGTCAAGCTGCTGCAGGATTGTATCCGTCATATGCTTATCCTTCGGGTAACCGTGACCAGATCCATTGACATGATCCAGATCCATAAATTCCCCAGAAATAAATTGCTGAAAACCAAGCATTTTATATACTGATTGTCTTTGATAATACCAGTTATAAAAAGCGTGAATAGCAGTTGTATGATAGCCTGCATCCCTTAATGCATAGGCCACTGAAGGCAGCGGATGCTTCACGAACTGTTGATAAGCCACCACGTTATCTGGGAGAAACTGCCGGCTTAGCCCGGTAAGTGCTTCAAATTCAACATTCGCAGTTCCGCCGCCAAATTCCGGCGAATACATCGTTCCATGCAACGACTCGTCATATAAACGATGAAAGTTGGGAATCGGGTCAGCTGTAAAATGCTCTTTTCGAAAGTGCAATGGATCCGTGAAGGCCTCGCTCATTATATAGATTACATTCGGCTTTACAGCAGGCTGCTGTGGTGATGCTGGCTGATACTTTTCCCCTATCGATTTTACTGTATCTTTTGAATACCCTTTTGGCGGCTGGATTTGACCTTGCTTGGCCATTAAAATAAAGTTTCCAATCAGTCCATTTCTCATGGTGCCTAGTTCAAGCCGCCAATATGTATTTTCGAACTGAACTTTTGCCATAGGAGAAATAGGAAACCCTGTCCATATAACCGCCCAGGCGGCAATTGATAGAACAAAAACCCCTGCTTTTAGTATCCATCTGTCTTTAAAGCGCGGGACCAAATAAATTCCTATGAGGACAAGAAGGATAGCCGCAGCAGAAATGATGATTGCCATTGTATTAATATCTATAGGCTGCTCAAGCCCTTTGAGTTCTTTAGATAAGGCAAGGTCTCCAATTGTAATCGGCGAATTCCTTAATTCTAATTTTATTTTATTCGCAATGGCAAATATGATAAGGAAGCCACTTAACAAAACACTCATCATCATATAAAGTCTGCGCGGAAGAATATAAAAAATATTATAAAGAGCCAGGATCATAACCATATTTAAAGCAAAACGCTTTGTGTACTCGCCTGTCCAATGTGTAAAGGGCATCCATAAATAGCTGCGGACGATCGTTTCGCAGACAGCTAAGGTCATCAGCGGCAAAATCAGCATGAAAAACGCAGTCAGTAAATGAAGGGCAAGAGCTTTTTTTCTTGAAAGTATATATTCTAGAAATATAGCTTTTTTCTTAGAAGTATCAATGTTAGGTAAAGGACTTTGCGTCAAACTTACTCCTCCTATATTTTTCAAACAAATTAATATCAGAAAATTATATAGCTTTTTTAGTTGTTTACTTGTCGTTTTATGTTTGAAATACACTAAATTTATCGACAACTTTTGCATTACCCGCTTTGCTGAATTTAACTTCAACTTCTTTAGCGTTAATCGCACTTTCATCCGCAAGAGGAAAAATAAAAAAACGCCTGAACCCCTACATAGGACTTACATAATATGTACCAACAGCCCCTAGCCACTGCTTCTACACCTTTGTGTATGACAGCACCAAAATCTTCGTCTGTTTCATTAAGTATTGGCTGTTCTTCCAACATGACATTTCCTCTCCTTGAAGTAATTTCTGTTAGTATTTCCCTAACTTACATTCAAGAATTTACCATTCAATATGGTTTTGCTATTCTACTTAAAAATAAAAAAACACCTAGCTAATTAGGTTTTCATTCCATGTGAATAATTGATGATTCTGTAGGATATTCGGGATATAGTACCCCAATAAAGACTTCTACAATTACTTTAATATCGAGGATAATTTAAGCTCTATCCACTTACTAATACTTATTTCTTCTTGTTTTGCTATTTTTGAAATCCTGTCTAACAATTCGATTGGTAACTCAAAACTAGTTTTTCTATTGGAACTACGCATGATCAAAGTATCATCTTCATGATGTATTTCCCCACTGATTAAAAACGATAAGATATCAGCAATACCAAACACCTCGGATTTTAACGGTTTTTCCCCTGCCTTGATGTAGAGTAGTCCTGTTTCACTTTGTTCTCTAAGTCGAATATTTTCCATTTTATTGCTATATGTATATATATCTCAGTATTAACTATTCATTCATATATCTATTATAATATATAGTATAGACTTAAATAAGTATAATTCTAAATTCCTCTTATATAATCATTATTAATTTAATATTTGAATAACAATATTATTATAATTTTTGAATCTAGTTATATAATAATTATCGCAATCCTAAATAAATGGAGGATTTATTTAGGACCTCATACCTTTAGGGATGCCTTTGCCATCATTTCTCACTTAAATGGAGTGGATGTCTATCAGATTATGAAGAGTTTGGCCCATGAGCAGCTTTCCACTTCAGAGATATATTAGGAGAATGATTTTGAAAAAGAACGCCATGCGATTCATTTGTGGTTTGGGGAGTATATATAGAAGAAAATCTTCATATTCAGAGGGGTTTTTGTGATTTTTGTCGCGCTCTTAAAAGATCCAGTTTCGAAAATGGTTTAAAGATTAAGGATTTGAAAAATAGTCCAGATTTAATAAAAGATAATTCCACACCTACATATAATTCATGTATGTTTACTTTTTTTATAAAGAAAGAAAATGATAAAAGAGGGAGAACAAATCACTTGGATGACTTGTTCCCCCTCTTTTTTAGAATCCCTTAGATAGGCATGACACTTCATTTATCCGTACAAACATTCAAAATGAAACCTGAGAATAAGCGGGTATTGGCGAGAAACTGATGAAGTTCAATAAGGTGAGGAGCTTGACGCCAATAGGTTATTCAGTAAAAAAAAGAATCACAAATAGATGAATCTAAATTGTGATTCTTTTCAAGCATACTCGGATTCAAATCTTTAATTCTTCTCTCCGATCTCTTTTGCTGCTGATTTTTGATCCTTTATTTTAAAAGCAATGAGCAAGCTAATTAACGAAAGTGCAGCGATGACAATAAATGAGATTTGCGCGCCATACATATCAGGATGGACGATCTCGGGACGCTGCTGAGCATTTTCGGTAGCTGTTGTCATTACAGTAACAAGTATGGCCGTACCTACAGATGCAGCAATCATTTTCATCGTATTATCCATTGCTGCACCATGGGCGATTAACCGTTTAGGCAGCTGGTTTAAGGCGGCTGTTGAAACAGGCATCATAACCATGGCTAATCCGAACATCCGAATACTGTACATGACCATTATAAATGTAAAGCTTGTCGAGGGACCAACATCCATAAAAGTAAAGGAGGAGGCGGTTATGAGGAGTAATCCGCCAATAACCAGCCACCTGGCCCCAATCCGGTCAAAAATACGTCCAATGAACGGTGACATTATTCCGGTAATAAGCGCTCCAGGGAGTATGGCTAATCCAGCTTCAAACGCAGTAAATCCTCGCATGTTTTGCATAAATAACGGGATGAGCGTTTCGGCACCTATCAGACCCATAAAGGTAATGGCTCCAATAATGATGGCAATCGGGAATAATGAATACGTGAACACACGGAACTCCAGCATTGGATGCTTCAATCGCAATTGCCTTTTGATAAACCAAACAAGTGAAATTGTTCCAATGCCAAGCGATATGATGGTACTCTCGTCTGTCCAGCCATAATTACCAGCCGCTGTAAATCCATACAATAACCCACCGAAACCTATGGAAGATAACACAATCGAAAGCACATCCACTTTTGGCCGTGTAACTTCTGTTACATTTTTTAAAGCGAAGAACGCAACTATGATATCAATAATAGCAATTGGAAGAATGATAAAGAATAACACCCTCCATGAGTAGGTCTCCGTAACCCAGCCCGACAAAGCGGGCCCAATAGCCGGCGCGAAGGAAATGACCAGACCGACCAGTCCCATGGCTGCACCCCGTTTATGAACAGGGAAGATCATTAGGAAGACTGTCTGCATTAACGGGAGCATGATTCCGGCTCCGCTCGACTGAATCATCCGTCCTAGCAGCAGCATTCCAAAATTAGGAGCTAGCCCAGCCACCAATGTACCAATTGCAAAAATCCCCATGGCTGAAAGGAAGAGCTGTCTGGTGGTAAAGCGCTCCAATAAGAACGCGCTAACAGGGATCATGATCCCATTAACCAGCATAAAAACGGTTGTTAGCCACTGTGCACTATTTGCCGTAATATTCATTTCCTCCATTACAGGAGGAATCGCGGTAATCATTAATGTTTGATTCAAGATCGCAATAAATGTGCCCGCAAGCAAAAGGGCAACTATTGTTGACTGTTTACTTTTTGTTGAACTCAATTATGGTCCCCCTTTACGATTTGGAAAAAAACATACTTTTGTAGATTACACGAATTTACATACGTTTTCCACTTATTTGCTGTTAAAAATAAAAGCAATAAAGTTGGCATGAAATCATTCCTTTCCATACAAATAAAAAGGGATTTCCTTTGAAAAATAGGCTGCAATGAATGTCCGTTTTGGCCTGGCCACAGCTGTTAAGCAAAACGGTAGCACCTCAATTGTCACTCCTCTATAAGAGCAGATCAAATAGCGGTAGCAGTATCAAAGCATTCATATCAAGTGATCGTATTATTGCATAAAAACTTAACTGGCTTATAATCATTAATCACCATTGCCATTACGTTGCCGATATTTGCTAAACGTATATATCCGCGTTTTGATACCGTAGTCCCTATGATATAAAAGCGAATGATACTTTTTTAATTTTTAGCAAAATGACCATTATCTACAGTATGTTTTTCCGCCATATTCATAGTTTATTATGAATAACAATAGAAGAAAGCCGTCAGTTTCAGAGCGTTTATTGCTGAATTTTGGACTCTATTGAATCGCTCTCTTAAAAGTTCCAAAAATGGTTTATAAACTCTTTATATAGAAAAAGTCCAAAAGAGGGAGAACTAGTCACCTGGATGACTTGGTCGCCCTCTTTTAAGAATAATCACTATACTTCTTTAAAAAGCTCTATCCTTTCTTTATCCCTCCTGTAAATAAAAAGCACCCAATTTAATGGATGCTTAGATTTCCTTTCTTTCGTAATCTTATTTCAAATTTATCACTGAAAAATTCATTTGCATTAAAAATAGTACTAATGTCTGAAATATCACCTATGTTCACAATTAAGGCTTCATCAACTTCTTGATCTGTGAGAACTATGCGATATTCATATTGATTTTCAAAGTATTTATCTTTCCAAAAATAAATATCAGTCCCTTGATTTTTATAAGAGCTCATCCTAGCTGAGGAATTGATGTTATAATCATCATATTTTACCAAGCCCCCTCTGTAAGCATAACCTTTCTCATTTAGTGTTCTAGTAATTCTGTCAATAAATTGCGAGGGGGTAACAAAAATCAAGCTATCTCCGAACTCCCTAATCATTTTATCGATTTGTTCATTAGGTAAATCAAATTTGGTATAGTAATATTTTTCATCCTCCTTAACCACTTTTAACATATCGCCAACAATTGCAAACATGCAATATAATGGTCTTTTTTCATTTATATTTTTTCTGAAATTCATTTTTTTAGTTCGCCCCGACATGATTAATTCATGGGTATCTTGAGTAAAGAAATTCATGGTTAATTCCGTAAAAACATGTGTTGCTTCAAATTTGTCGCCTACACCCTTTTCTCCTGAAGCACTTTCTATATCAATATACTTTTTGAAATTATTCATATATAAATCACCTGACAAAAAACTTTCCACAAAAGGTGTGAACTTTATAAATCCAAAAACTTGACCTTTAAATCCAACCTCAGATATTTTCATACTCTTCGTTCCCTCCTATTTACTAAATTCGACAAAAGGGACTATTCACCGGTATTTATTCCAAGACTATTTAAAGGAACGTTTAAGTTAGTGAATATGTAAGAATGTATGCCTAACTCACAAAGAATATACTTCATAAAAAAGCTTATTCAAAGGATAGACAGTCTTTCTTCTGTTTAGCTTCCACAAGCATATTCGTTATGATTTCCTGTTGTCTTAACAAATCCTAAGGTCTAAAAGCTTAATTTTGTGAGGTTCACCTTTGTAATACAGCACACACAACTGGTTCGCATCGATTGCGCATGTTTTTACCTACAGTAAACTGGTATTCTTTACCTGATAAGAAAATCTCGGGTTTAAACTAAAATGAACATATCCAGCCTTAGAGCTTCAGCCCTTATTTCGGCTGTTTCTTTATCAGGGAACGGTTATTTTCCACGTTAATTATTTCTTATTTATTGCTTGTACTTCCTTTTTAATTTCTTATAAAGCTTTCTATAAAAATGTCCTGGACTTAAAAAATATTTAAAGCAGGAATCGTGAATATACAGAATATCACTAGGGCAGCAGTACTGTATAATAGAAAAATAAGTTTACATATTTTGATGCTAATTACGTTGCGTTCAGCTTAATCAAACTTAAATATCGGTAGAAAGGCTGGTAACTATTTTGAGTATAAATCCAAATATGGTGGAGATAGCCTCCCTCCTTGGGGAATCGTCACGTGCAACCATACTTGCAAGCTTACTGGATGGTCGTTTTCATACTGCAGGCGAATTAGCATTGATGGCTGTAATAACACCTCAAACCGCCAGCTTTCACCTTTCTAAATTAGTGGAAGGTAACCTTGTTAAAGTTGAAAAACAAGGACGACATCGTTACTATCAGCTAGCAAATGGAGAAATTGCGCATATTTTAGAATCGTTTCTTGCCATCTCCCCACCTCCTCAAGTTCAGTCGTTAAAACAATCAAGCCAAGTTAAAATGCTTCAGGAAGCCAGAACTTGCTATGATCATTTGGCAGGAAAACTAGGAGTCCAATTAACTGAATCGATGTTGAAAGCCGGATATTTGAAAAAAGAAGAGAGAGAGTTTACAGTTACATCCAAAGGAGATCATTTTTTTTCTGAATTCGGCATCGATTTACTTGATTTAAGAAAAAAACGCCGTTCATTCTCCCACTCATGTTTAGATTGGAGTGAACGTCACCATCATCTTGGTGGAGCTTTAGGGAATGGGCTCCTTACACATTTTTTTGAATTAGGCTGGATAGTCCGTGTTCCATCTATTCGCGCAGTAAAAGTAACACCTCAAGGGAAAGAAGGATTTAAAGAAGTTTTTTGTATAGAGGTATAATTTAATAATCCCTCATGGTGAAAAAGAATAGGGCTCTTTTCTTTTTCATTATGAGGGATTTTCTGTCTTTAGCAGCTTAGAACAATTAATACGATTACTATAAAGTACTTTTAACGAATTTATTTTCCTTTTGGAAATTGCTATTTACAAGATAGATGCCAATGATTATAAACAGCCCGCCAATTAGCAGTGAAGTGTATATCGGTTCACCTAATAGTGCCCACCCTGATAAAACACCGAAGAAGGGTGCCAAAAATAAAAAAGCACTTGTTTTTCCTGGATCACTCTTTTGTAAAAGGTAATACCAAACAGCAAATTGCACGATCGATGACATGATACTTAACCATAATAAAATGAACAACGAATTGCCATTCATTACGAAAAATGGTTTTTCAAGAATAAAGCTGCCAAGTAAAAGCAGTAAACCGCCAAAAAGCATCTGATAGGCAGATAATACCCAGGTATCGGGAATCTCTCCCCATTTTTTCGCCAATAAAGTGGCTATGGCCCAGAAAACAGCAGAAAGAATGCCGAAAAGAATGCCAACCTTAAATTCAAGTTGCGCCCCCATCGTTATCATCACTCCAACTAATCCTAATGAAACTCCAATCCATTGATATAGTTTATAGCGTGTTTGAGAAAAAATCGTACCGAATACAACAACAAGTAACGGGTTCGTGAATGTAAGAATGGAGGATTCACTTGCTGAAATCGTGCGTAAACTCAGGAAAATGCACCCCATTACTCCGGCTGTTTGAAAAGTTCCGATAATAAGCATTTTTATCCAATCCCCTTTAGAGTTTGGATGCGGTCTTTTTAAAAAGATCACGATCATCGCCATTATGAGCCCGGCAAGTGTGAAGCGTAATCCTGCTAATAATAAGGGGGATGAATAAGGTAGACCAATTTTAACTACTGCAAAAGAAGAACCCATTAAAAATGTCGTTAAAAGTATCAACAGTGTAAATTTGAAAGCATTCATTTTTTTATCTCCTGACATATTTATATGACCGATCTACAGCTATTATAGCTGGTGATCATTTCAGTTATTATCGAAATATGGAATGCAAGTGGAGATGACTTTAATAGTATCGATATATTCAACTAGAAAGAGTTTGTCTCAATTTTTGAAGTTAGCTTGCCTTAAAGCTCTCTCATCAACCTATCTAGGCTTGTAATCCTACTTTTCATATATTTCTAGAGGCAAATCATCCGGATCACAAAAAAAAGTAAACCTTTTTCCTGTTAACTCATCGACACGGATAGGTTCGACTGGAATGTTTTCATTTTCTAAATCTTCAATCGCTTGATTAATATCTTCCACTTCAAAAGCGAGATGTCTAAGCCCTCTAGCTTCAGGATAACTAGGACGTTGGGGACTATCAGGAAATGAGAATAATTCCAGCTGATATTCCCCTCCGACGATAAGATCCAATTTATACGATTTCCTTTCTGAGCGATATGTTTCCTTCTCGATATCACACCCTAAAATATTTACATAGAAGTTCTTTGACTTTTCATAATCAGAACAAATTATTGCTACATGATGTATTTTTTTTACCTTCATTTGCTTCCTCCTTAAAAGATGTTGGTTAGTTCTAAAATCTAATTTTACCAAAGTTATACATTAATAAAAACTTAGATTTCAGCGCTTCCTTTGGACTCCTCTGCACGATACTGGTACATCCATTTCCCTTTCACCGAACCCTGGCCATACTATATGAATAATAGTGATAATATCGAATAAAAAATAAAAAGCCCTGTTAACTGAAATTCAGTAACATCAGGCTTGTCAAGATAGTAGCTGGCAGAATTATTTCACTCTCTATATACCATTTCGAACAAACTTTTATAAATTCTAACGCCCACTTTGCCTTCATTTATATCCATCTATTTTACAGCAGGAATTGTTTGTGGATTTTCTGATATGAAATTTTCCTTACCCGATTTCAAGGTCATAAAAGCGATAAAACAAACGACTCCGAATGAAACCAATAACCAAACAGCCCCATTAAACGATCCATCGAAAGCGTCTATGACAAAACCGATCGTTAAAGGAGCGATGAAGCCAGCCACTTGCATCCCTAAATTGACCACTCCCACTGCAGAACCTCCGATTGCTTCCGGTAAATACTTCAGCGGCAGACTAAAAATGATAGTGGATAAGGCTGCGGAAAATATAGGTATAATGGATTGATAGATGATAACTCCCGTTACGGTTTCTGCATGAAACATGAGATACACGAATAACGCTAGTCCTAATCCACTAAAGCCCCCTATCCATTTTTCCCGGCCAACTTTCACTTTATCCAGTACATAACCGGCGATAATATAGAAAGCCACAGAAGCTATTGCAGGGATCATCTGTAAAAGACCCATGGAAATTAAATTCAGGCCACGTTCCTGCACCAAGTAAGTCGGCATCCATGACATCACTCCCCAGCTGATGAAACCGTATGCAAACGAGGCAACCATCAAACTAAGGACCAAGGGGGTTTTAAACAGCTTAATAAAAGAACCTTTGACAGGAACTTCCGTTAAGGAATCTACTTCTCGCGGGCCCTGACTCCCTACTCTTGGTTTTAAAAAGAACAAATATAGCAACCCAATCGTAAACCCAAAAATCCCAATAATGCCAAACATCATCCTCCATCCGATACTAACAAGAAGGGTGGCTGCGAGAATGGGTGAAATGACACCTGCAACAGTGAGTGCGGAAAGAAACAAAGACATTGCCCGGGATCGCTTTTCTTCCGCAATGGATACTGCTATCATTTTGGCCCCAGCAGGAAAGAAACTTCCTTCCCCCAATCCGAACATAAAACGAATGACCAACAACGATACAAAAGACCATGCCAATCCCGTCAGACTGGTAAAAATGGTAAAACTAAAGACAGAGACAATAAGCACGATTCTAGCGCCGAAACGATCGGCCATCAAACCGCCGGGAATCTGCATAATTGCATATCCTAAAAAGAAGATGCTTAATATCAGACCTGTGGAGGATGCGCTCAATTGGAGGTCATCGGATATATGGACAATCCCATAATTAATGACAAAGCGATCCAGTGCCGAGAACAAATTACCTGCAAAAAGTAATAACAAAATCATTTTTGGATTTTGACCGAATGCTAATTTGTTCACTAGCATAGCCCCCTAGTTTAGCTTTAATTTTCATCACGAGTCTATAAACCCTAAGGAAACAGGATCGTGGAGTCTCTAATGTCGAGGATGCGGGTTCAAAGTGCCTTTATCAAACATATAGGATTTCCTTTTGATTAGACGCAGTTTATTTCTGGTTAGAAATTAAGTAGTCTTTACCTTTTCTTGTCCATATACTGGGCTTCCATCTATGAAGGTGGCCAGAATTGCTATGTTCCTAATTTCTTCTGGATGAACAGCTGTAGGATCAGTCTCGAGAATGGTAAAGTCTGCTTGTTTTCCAATTTCTATGCTGCCTGATCGTGACTCATCAAAATTTAGTTTTGCGCCAAAAATCGTCATCGACTTTAAAGCTGTTTCTACATCAATGCGCTGTTCTGGGCCTAAAACATGGCCTTCTCTCGTTATTCTATTAACTGCAGCCCATACTGAAAATAGGGGGGAGATTGGGGTGATTGGACAATCGGAATGCAGGGTGAACAATAAATTGTGTGCAACAGCTTCAGCTAACGGACTTATACGCCTTCCACGCTCCGGACCCAGGAAAATTTGTTTATGCCTGTCCCCCCAATAATATACATGATTGATGAAGAAGGATCCGGCTACATCAAGTTCCCTCATCTTCATGATGTCCTCGGCGGTTGCGGTTTGGACATGTTCGATTCTATGGCGATGCTCTGTACGAGGGCTATTGGATAACGCATATTCATATGCCGCTAATATCGAGCCGATCGCACGATCCCCGTTTCCATGCGTTGTGATCCTAAATCCTCGTCGGTGCAGGTCTAAGACTTCTTCATTAAATGCTTCCTGCTGATGAATGAGATCTCCATATACATCTTGATTTTGATAATATGGAAGACGTAAAGCTCCTGTTAATCCTTGTATGGAGCCGTCCTGAAACATTTTTGCGCTATCTAATTTAACCCGTCCCGCAGACCTTTCCCTGAGTTCCAAGTCCAGTTGAGCTGGAGAATAACCCCCGAATGGCTGTCCTTCACGAAGCTGCTGATGCATGATCATCAGTCTCGTTCGCATCGGATTAATTTTTTGTTCAGCCGCTTTAAGATGAACCTCCAAATCTTCTAAATTATTAAATCCAACTGCAGCATCTGTATTCGTGGTAATTCCTTGAGCGACATAATCTTTTGAAGCCTTTCCTACCATATCAACCTGTTGCCCTATTGTCATTTGTGGTATGTGATCATTTATTGGTGCCATTGCCGCTGGTTCATAAATCACCCCATTAAGTCTTCCGTTCTCATCCCGTCCATAATGTCCGCCCTGGGGATCAGAAACATCATCAGTTAAACCTGCGAATTGCAAGGCAAGCGAATTTACTGCGGATAAGTGCCCTGAAGTGTGTGTGATGACTACAGGGTTATTTGGCGAAACCTTATCTAAATCACTCCGTGTAACATGGCGCTTTTCATACAAAAGCGTATCATCATAACCATATCCCCTTACCCATTCGCCATCGGGAGTTTCTTTTGCTTTTGCACCAATTACCTCTAAAATATCTTTTATGGATTGATTTGGCGGTGTACTGCAGTTCACCTGTCCCATCGTTAATCCATACATTAAAATATGGTTATGAGTATCGATAAAGCCTGGAATTAGGGTGGATCCCTTTAAATCTACAACATCAGTACTTGCTGTAATCTCCACTGCACTTTTAGGTGGTTCACACTCACCCCAAATCCCGACAATATTTCCATCTGCTACAGCAATTGACCTAGCCCTGCGGTTCCTGTTATCTAGAGTCAGCACATTTGCATTTTTAAATAAAAGATCGATTTTTATCATAAAATAAACTCTCTCCCTTTTTTTAGTTTTAAATCCACTTCATTTCGTCATAGACTAACTTGGCACTACTGACAGATAGAAATAATGAATAGATAGGGCAAATATTCACAAGTCAATCAGGAGTAGAATGACACATCCTTTCTTTAATGAAACAATAGATTTACCCCATTTTACTAGTGGTGTTAACATCATGTCGTCCGAACCAGTATAATTGGCATATTAACATTAAAACATTTAAATTTATAATTTTCAATATTTTCTAAAAAATTACCGAATTATTGCAATTAAGCGAGCATACTATAAGGGATTATATAAGTAGCTACAAAGTTTAAAGCCAAGAACCGTACACAAGTCGTAGTCTATGGATTTCGATTTGGACTATTAAAGTAAAATCCGGTTTCCTTTAATCATTATGTAAGTCAACCAAACCTTACATAGTTAGGTTGTTGAATGTATCAATTACAGTGGCTGCCAAATCTAAATCATTGGAAACGGCTTTGAAGAAAGATTCTGTCATGGCAGCCTGTGATCCACTTCTGAAAGTATCAATTCATGTACTCATATTTATAATCGCCTGTTATTTTAATAGCACTATCCACCTGAATATTACGGATGGATCCTTCATTAAGGCTAAAACCACCTTTGGAAATTTCTCTCCATTTTTTCAAATCCTTTCTGTAGATCACTCCTTCTAAATTATAGATGTCTATATTTTTTTCAAGGGCATATTGGTACGTATCCCTAATTTCTTTGTCTAATGTCCCCTGTATTTTTTCTTTAAGGCGGGGTAAGGAGATGTTTTCTTCCATATCCACAACGGCACCTTCTACTTCAATTGAAATATCGAATTTGACTTCATCATTTACATAGATAGGCTTTATATTGAATTTTGGCCTCATTAGAGATATTTGAACATTTTTGTTTTTGTTGATTTTTATTCCAATTGGGGACCTTACCGTTGATTTTGTTAGCCATCTCATCCCCCCAAGATGTTTATTTGCTATCTCCCCCATTAGCTGATTATTTTTAATAAAATAGGACCCTGATAGTTTTACGGTGTTCTGTTTTTTTTCTTTTGCTTTCCATACCTCATTTTTCAACGAAATCTTCGGTAGTTTTATTGTCATTCCTGTTTCATAATTTTGCGTATAAAATCTTTGAATCCTGATGGGTTCGACAAAGGATCTTAATTTATAAATATCCTTCGGATTGAAAATGCTTGTTTGCACGGAAGAGCCGAATAAACTATTGACAAAGAGGATCTTTTCTAAGGAATCATCGGTTCCATATAACCAAGTTGTTTCCCTAATTTGCTGAAATCTTAAAATGGGATCGTTTACGTTGACCAATCCATGTTTTAGTAAGCTTTCAGAGAAAATGATCAATTTAACATGAGCCCAATAAATATACTGGTTTGACCTTTTATAAATGTCATTCATGGCCTCGTTCATTGTTTCCCCTCGCCCTTTGGCGACCCAAACAGGTGTTGGTTTTGGTTCCAAGCCTTCTTGTTTAGCCACACCGGCAAAAGAGGTCACCTGCACATAAATGACATACTGACCATTTTGGTAATCTATTCCCATTGCACTTATATATTGAATATCTTGAATATCCTTTGTATCCCAGCAGCCACTTAAAAGAGCAAGGCTCAATACAGATAGTATAATTCTAAGAATCATTTTCATTAGCGATTTCCTTTTGTATTGTCCTTAGTTTTCAGCGTTTCGGCTCGTTTCTTTCTAAAGAGATATGGCTTCACAAAGACACCGCCCCCTAGAAGATCTTTCAAGGATATGGGTGAAATAGGCGCTAAGTAGGGTAAACCATAAACCTGCAGCCTTGATAAATAAAGGACAATAGAGAAAACACCGAGAAAGAATCCGAATAAACCTAAAACAGAAGAGAGAAACAATACAAAAAACCTGGCTATGCTTACAATTCCACCTAAAGATTGATTAATTAATGTATAGGTGGCTACCGCAGTGGTACCAGCCACAACCAACATCGTCGGGGATGTAATCCCGCCTCTAATTGCCGCATCACCAATGATTAATCCACCCACAACAGCCAGTGATTGACCGATTGCTTTTGGGAGTGTGACCCCTGCCTCCCGAAACAGCTCAAATAAACCTAAAATCAAGAAAGCCTCTTGTTGAGGTGATATAGGCAACCCAAATCTAGATACGGTTATCGTCGCCAGAAATGAGAAAGGGAGCTGGTCTAATTGAAAGGATACTAGTGCTATATAAAAACCTGGCAGAAATATGGATACCACCAGTCCGATAATGCGAAAGAAATATTCGAAATTTGTATAGTAAGATGGAGTATGACGATCTTCCGCGGCTTTTAACAAGAGTGTAATATTACCTGGCCCAATTAAGGCCGTTGGTGACCCATCCACTAAAATGACAAAGCGCCCATTATTTAAACTGGCTACAGCATAATCCGGCCTCCCTGTATAATCAAATAACGGGATCAGGTTGAACTTACTGTCTGATAAAAATTCTTCAAGCTCAGTAGTTCCCAACAAGATATCTGTGTTTATTGAGGAGATTTTCCTTTTTACTTTTCCAATGGTTTCTGGATTTACAACATCCTTCACATATAATAAATTGATTTTTGTCTTGCTCCTATTGCCAATGGTAAATGCTTGATTTTCGAGTGATGCCGTTTTATATCTTTTTCTGATCAACCCTAAATTAACAGAGATATCTTCGATAAATCCATCACGTGGACCTCGGATGGAAATTTCACTACTTGTTTCCTCGGGACTTCGATTCGGGATGCTTGGCAGGGAAAACATAAATAATAATTCCAATTCTTCAAATAGCATCAGGACCATCCCGGAAAATACGTTTTCCTCGACATTTTCTTTTAAAGTGAAGGATGGGAAAACCCTACTGACTTTAAATTCTTCTTGCGGATCCTTTATAACCTCTTCTTCCATCAGTTTAGAATTTCTGAATACACTATCAAGCCGTGCTACTGATTCCCACAATTTTTTGACATCGACCAACACCTCTGAATAAATCAAAGTGCAAATAAGGGGCGGATCTGTTTTCCCTTCAGATGTAATGGTATACTTTTGGAATTTTATATCCGAGCTCATTCCGAATAATTCATTGAAATACTCCGTCTTTAGTTGGATCTCCGAAGAACTCCCCTTATTTGCCTTGTTCAATAGAGGCTCCATTCTTTTTCACCCTTTCTTTCAAAAAAATGACCATGTTAATAAAAAAGGTTATAACCAATATGCTAATCACACTCAATTTAAAATAATATCGTTCCGTAAAATTTCTGTATGCTGGAATGTCGATTGGTATACAAAGCGCAATGATTAAGGAGACTGATATAGCAAGCAATATAATATTTTTTATTTTCTTTGATTTAATTTGAAACAATTCCCCCATTAGAAATATCGATAACGATACACGGATAAATGCACCTGAAAGCCATTGGTATATTGATAAAAAATCCAGCCGGTTCAAATACTTACCCATGGTTAGTAACCGCCATTGAGCGTATGCAGGATTGCTGATTTTTGAAGCCTGTACCGGACCAAACTCTGTAATGGAGCCTATTATGGGTCCCATACAGATAAACAAAAGAAATAAACCTAAATAGAGTAAACTCTTGAACTTTATTTCTGTCTTTACATACTGTTGAATCAAAACGAGTAGAAATATCTCTGTAAAACCTCCACCTAGTATTACGACCCCGTCCCAAACAGGTGTAATCCCATTTTCAAAAATAGGGAAAAGCAAGGAGTAATCCTTAAACTGTATGTTCGCCGTCATTATCATAAATCCCAGTGCCACAACAAGGGGCAAAACCAATCCCCCGGCAATTGCTATTGTTTTAATTCCAGCCTCGGCAGCAATAAAACATAGGATGATGAAAGGTATAAATAATATATATTCTGGTGTTTGAATCATATAAGTACTGTTTACCCAAGAAAATGTGCTAAATAAAGTGACAAACAAGTTTAATAAAAGATAAAAGAAAAGAAGGATTTTTATGGACCAGGCGACGAGCGGGTGACTGTGAGTATGAAGCCAGCCAATGATATGCTGTTGTTTTGTTTTATTTATGATCCAATAAACCATGGGAAGCCATAAAAGAAAAAGCACCCCGGTGACTAAATTACTGATCCATGAATCTCTTCCGGATGCCCCGAGCAGTGAAGGCAAAACGATAACATGGTTCATCAACCCAATGGACAGAATCAGCACCGATGTCGCTTGAAAAGTAGATATACTTTTTATCATGTGACACATCCCCTCTCTTTTAATATGAGAAGGCATTTTAGTTTTTATTCATACGGTGCATCCATTTTTCAAGGGACAGATCGGTATTTGAACGTCCCCTCCCCTCAATTAGCCCCGCTGAATCAACTGCCATTTATGGCTTTGCGAAAATTAATTTAGAGAGATATTTTTTGTTTACAAATCTGAAAAGTTTTGTACGGTTTCATCGAACGCCAACAGGCACCAGCTGTTTTTTTAGCTGGTGCCTGTTGGCGTTAATCCCTTATACTGTATCCTCCCAGTATGAATGATACTTTTTATATGTCAGCTTTGCAGGTTCTTCATTGATTCTTACATTTCGGAAGTACTGCCTCTATTCTTTTTGAACGTTGCCCATAAATCTTCAAGTATCCTCATCATTGCATAGTGCACAGTACACAGATTTTGGATAAATAAATCAAGGTTATTTATTTCATACATGATTTACAAACAGGATTTGCTAAACATTAATAAAAGAGACCACAAATTGTGGCCTCCTCAGTTTTTAGGCAAAAGGGTTCTATTTAAAAGTTAAGGTATTTAAACTCTTTTTTATTCTGATAACATTAGTCATTTTGCTTATCATTTTTCACTGTTTTTCCTGATAAAAACCATCCGCCTATTGCAATAAGAAGCATGACGGACCAAAAGATTATATTCCAAATTGGTCCTTCAACAAAATCGTGAGAAATAATGTGCACGGCTGGATGTGCAAGGGTATGCATTAATAACTTAACCCCTACCCAACCAACGATCAACATGGCTGCCGTTTCGAGGCTAGGCCGCTCCGTCAGTATCTTAACGAAGTATCCTGCAGCAAATCGGATGACGATTAAACCTGCAATTGCTCCTAATAAAATAACAATGAATTTTGCCCCATCCATACCTCCTATATCCCTCATTGGTGTATCTGGCAAGGCAATGACAAGAGCGACTGCAGCTAAAATGGAATCAATAGCAAAAGCAATATCAGCTAATGCAATTTGCGCAACGGTCATACGGTAGCTTTTTCCTTTTTTTTCTTTGTCACCGTGGTCCCTTTTTAGTAAATGCTTTAATGAGATGAAAATCAAATATGCAGCCCCAATTGCTTGAACTTGCCAAACATGGAAAAGGTACGAAATGATGAAGATTGCACCAATCCTAAATATAAAAGCCATTAGCAGCCCAATATTAATCGCTTTTTTTTGCTGTTCTTTTGGTAAATGCTTGGACATGATGGCTAAAACCAATGCATTATCAGCAGATAATAAACCTTCTAAAAAAATTAGAATAATTAACACCCAGCCATATTCCAATAATAACGATAGTTCCATGATACCCCCCTAAAAGCATGTATAAGAATGCGTATATACTTCAAACCCAACAACATTTTCTCCTCCAATATTGTCCCATCTTATCTACTTCCTTATTCAACCCTTCCTTCCCATTAGCTCCATTTGAAAGAAGAAACTCCGCTATTGATAGTAAAGCATCCATTAGCTCTATAATATATTCTTATTTGCTTAGCCATAGTTCACATTGGCATATTATCTTCACACTTCGGCAATCACCAAATCCATACCTATTCTGCCATTAAATGATATTTCTGCAAAATGTCTCTTGTGATATCCCTTGCTTCAGCCGATGTGCCGGAGATATTCGTTACAAAAACATAGTCATTTCAATAAAACCAACATACCAGCCAATGTTTGTCCCCTGCCCTGTTTTCCGTAAAGTGTATAGCTGTCTCTTTCAGCATGACATCCTTATCAAAAGGAAGATTCTCTCCATATAAATTTTCCATAAAACCCACTTGTTCAATTGGAGAAATTTTGAGTGAGCTGCTTAGCCAAAACGGATCAATCCCTCCACTTATATCTTGCATAAGAAATCTTATGAATCGATTCCTCCATTCGACCCTCTCCAATGTCACGGGCCATTGCTTGATAATACCAAACTACAGAGTTCCTTAAACCAGACCCAAGCGTCTGACCTTGTTCCATATCTCAATTTCCCTTTTCACGCCATCCCATCCTCGACAGCAACGACAATCCGATAAGTGCATTAGGCACCTTAAAATGTTGATTGCGGCGCAAATCTTTGTTCCGCCCGTTCATTATTATAGATATAAGTCTTATCTTTTTCACTTCACGTAATATAAAAGTACCTTCACGTTCAGCAAAAAAATTCATCGACGTCGAGCTGTATATCTTTGGCCATTGCCCCACTTGGCTGCTGTATATATAAATAGAACGGAGGCGCCAATAAGTAGTAAAAAGGCTGCCAGAAGCCTGCGTTTTTTTAAAATTCATCACCTCATAAATTCATTTACAATCAATTCCATTCCAGCAGATAAACTTAATTTTTTTAAGATTAAGAATTCTCATCTTTACATGCTTAATTTTTAAAAAAGTCACGGCTGATAACATGGAAGTTTAAACATCATTGCCCCTTGATTTAATTGCAAAATTAATCAAATGAATAAAATTAAGGCTTTTCCCAAATAATAGGGAGACTAAGTAAGGGAGGGATTTATATGGATGTTAATCGTGTAAAACAGATTCTTTCTTCTTCATCTGACATTGAGGTGAGATATAATGGCACTTCAGTATGGATTGATAATTTAAATGAAGATGGAAGAACGGCTACCGTACATCTAAGAGGCCCATTAGAGGAAAGATCAGACGTAGCAATTGACGAACTTAAAGAAATCTAAGGAATATCCATTAATAACTGAGCTCCTCTCGTAATGAGAAGAGCCTTTACTTATTTCAACCTTAATTTTTGACCGATATAAATTTTGTCGGGGTCTTTAATTCCGTTAAGGCTAACAAGAGAATTTACCGATGTTTTATGTTTTTTTGCAATGAAGCTAAGTGTATCGCCTTTTATTACAGTATAAGTTGTGGTTGTTTCCGTTTTCAATGCACGGGAGTTGTGCGTCCTAAGAGTATTTATTGTTTTTGTAAAATCTCTATAGGCTATATTCAAATCCACCTTTGTGCTGATCCCGCTTACCTTACCTGAATCAGAATGCTGCCAAATATCCGTGCTGCGTCCCAACGTGCTGTTGTATCTGGCAATCCACAAAGCGTAGTTCGTCAACCTTGATTCATCTAGGGTATTTTCGAGAAAATATTTACCAGTATACAGCATAGCCATATATCCAGCTTCTTCAATAGCCTCCAAAAAAGCGATTGCTGCATCGGTCAGCGTTTTTTTATTTGCCTTTTTTTTATTTTCCTCCAGATCAAGGACAACAGGGTAATTTAAAGCAATGGAGTGGATAGAATCTAAAAAATAAGCTGCCTCAGCCTTTGCTTCTGAAACAGTTGCAAACTTTGCATAGTGATAGGCCCCCACTTTCAATCCCACTGATAATGCTTGTGGTGCATTTTCTTTGAAATAGGATAGCTTAGAATAACTCGTTCCCTCTGTTGCTTTAATGAACACGAACTTCACGTCCGCCTTTGCAACTTCCTCCCAATTAATAGCACCTTGCCAATGTGAAACATCGATTCCCTTTATATATTCCATATTCATATTCTCCTCCTTTCTCTAAAAAGGATCCACCCATTGGACATGATTATAATCCTTTTTTCAATGTTTTATGATTATGTTCTAGTTTTTATAAACACCTAATTAGCAGACATACCTTCCTATTCCCCCACTTTAATTGTGGATAATATTGCCGTTATAATACAAGTAAAATTTCTTCCTCCTTTGTAAAAATCTTTGATTTGGCTTGTATCGGGGCGTTGTTTATTTTATCTTTCTCCAATATCAATACCCCGCTCCCTATATCTAACATAGCCTGCTCACTTTGAAGCTCAAGCATCGCTTATCTAGATTAAAGAACCTCATTCCCTGAACAAAAATTAGAGCAATTTAACTGTAAAAAAATGATGTCTCCCTCCATACCCTTCCTGGAGAAACATTAACTGCATCTTTTGAACTTTTTATTCAAAAAAAAGAGTTGAATCTATCGAGACACCAAGCCTAATATCCTTATTAACATTGTTATTTTAACGTAACGAATATAAACCTTTTATAACTCATATTATGAGATGAACAATAGATCGAAGTTAAAGGAGGATGACTTTAATGAGTAAACAAGTGGTAGGAATATATGAAAACGGTGAAGATGCGGTAAAAGTTGTTGAAGAACTTTTGATACAAGGGTATAAACGTGATGAAATTTCTGTTGTTGCCAAAGATCGGAAGGAAACAAAAGTGGTCGAGAGAAAAACGGGTACGAAGGCTGAAGAAGGATTAGCAACCGGAGCTGCAACAGGTGGAGTTATTGGCGGGACGGCTGGCCTTCTTGCCGGGGCGGGTGCATTGGCCATTCCAGGAATAGGACCGCTGCTAGCTGCTGGACCTATCGTTTCAGCACTGGCAGGAGTGGCTGTTGGTGCAGGAACAGGAGGATTGGCTGGTACTCTCATTGGATTAGGCATTTCAGAAAAAGAGGCAGAAAGTTATGAAACGGATATAAAAGCAGGAAAAGTTTTAATATTAGTTGATAATGATATAAAAGAAGGCCCCTCTACTTATAGAAGATAAACGGCACCAATATTCATTTGGAAAGCAATAATTATGGCTCAATAATTTGTTCCATTAAATGAAAAGCTTCCTTTTGTTTTCAAAGATCATATTATGCTATACTGATTTTATTAATATTCAGAAGGGATGATGGGTGGCCGATGATTAACTAATCTTATTTTCAAAATTTGAAATCGCATATTTCAAATCATACGAAATAGGATTAGTCTGCCCATTTTCTATAAATTGTAGAGCTATCATGAAAATAGCTCTTATTTGATAATGCACAGGTACGGCTAATCCTTCCATATGAACTGGGAGGATTTTTTTTATTCTCCCTTTAAGGAGAGGGATAATTATATGAAAGAACTATTAAAATTAACCAATATCAGTTTTGAAGTATTGGACCAGAACATTTTTGAAAATGTTAATGCTAGTGTTCAACAAGGGGAAATCATCGGTATCATTGGCAAAAATGGTGCCGGTAAATCTGCGTTGCTGCAATTAATTAACAAGGATTTAGAGCCTGCACATGGACAAATCCAATGGCTGCAGCAAGACTTGAAAGTTTTTATGGTTGAACAAGAAGTCGAATCGCTCTCTGCAGAAGATAAGACCCCTACCGAAGTTAAATTACTCGATAAAATGCATGTACCAAGCCATGACTTCCTGCAATTAAGCGGAGGAGAAAAACTCAAAGCCCGGCTAGCAAAAGGACTTTCTAAAGGTGCAGACCTTTTACTATTGGATGAACCGACGAATCATCTTGATGAGGCCAGTTTAGGATTCCTCAATGAACAACTTAAAAATTATAGAGGTACCATTATTTTTGTTTCGCACGATCGTTATTTTTTGGATGCTGTTGCAACGAAAATTTGGTCGATTGAGGATAAAAAGCTAATTGAGCACAGAGGGAATTATTCTAGTTATATGGAGGTTCGCAAACAGAAAAGACTTACACAACAACGTGAGTATGAAAAACAGCAAAAAATGGTGGAACGAATCGAGGGACAAATGAATGAAATCACTTCTTGGTCAAAAAAAGCCCATTCCCAATCGACGAAAAAGGAAGGAGTTAAGGAATACTATCGCGTGAAAGCGAAGCGAATGGATGCACAGGTAAAATCTAAACAAAAGCGTCTTGAAAAAGAGCTTGAAAAAGCAAAAGCCGAACCTGTTGAATCAGAATATAGTATACGCTTTTCAATTAAAACAAAAAACAAGACGGGAAAACGTTTTTTGGAAGTTAAGAATTTAACTAAGACTTTTAGCGGGCGAACACTGTTTAAAAACGTCAATTTCACGATTCAGCATGGTGAGAAGATTTCCATTATAGGCCCCAACGGCAGCGGAAAGACGACATTATTAAAAATAATGGTTGGACATGAAACTTTTGCGGGCGATGTATGGATTTCACCATCTGCAAAAATAGGCTATTTGACGCAAGAAGTTTTTGATTTACCACTTGAACTAACACCCGCCCAGCTTTTTCATAAAGACACATTCGAGTCGAGAGGGAATGTTCAAACTTTAATGAAGCATTTAGGCTTCACGGCTTCTCATTGGACTGAACCCATTAAGAATATGAGTATGGGTGAACGGGTGAAATGTAAGTTAATGGAATATATATTAGAAGAAAAAGATGTGCTTATTTTGGATGAGCCGACAAATCATCTGGACTTAGCTTCAAGGGAACAACTTGAAGAAACCTTAGCACAGTATACTGGAACGCTAATCGTCGTTTCGCATGATCGATATTTTCTCGAAAAAACGACAAACAGCAAACTTGTCATTTCGAATAATCGCATACAAAAGCAATTGTATGATTCATCATCCTCAAAAAGAGATGATTTGGAAGAACTGCGATTAACACTTGAAACAGAAAGACAGGAAGTTTTGGGAAAGCTTAGCTTTATGACGCCAAACGATAAAGCGTACACAGAACTCGATAAGAAGTTTAATGAGCTTACGAAAAAAATAAACGAACTTGGTGACAAATGACTATCAACTGAAACTTAATGTGCTGGATGATACCCCTTAGAATAAATTAATTCTAAGGGTTTTTTAGATATTACCCTGGAGTCCTGCCGAAGTATTATAGAATATCTAAGAAAGTACAGACTCCGATCGTTCCGGAATTTCTTACACACCTTGGCCATCAAGAATCGGCTGGTTTAAGGTGCTAAAAGGATATTAGTAAATGACTTGATTTACAACTTGAACAGAATACTCATGCCCCCTGGTTAATAAGATTGAATGATGGTTATGTTTGAAGAGGGGGCCTTAATTATGAGTGAGAACACACAGGAAGCTATGAGGAATAACTCTGGAATGTTTGTTGAACGCTCTTTAGATGAGATTCGTTTTTGGTCAAGAATAATGAAGGAACACTCGTTATTTCTAAGATTAGGCTTTAGATGTGATGATACACAGCTAATTGAGGAAGCTAATCAGTTTTATCTTATATTTGAACGGATAGAACAGCAATCCCATTCATTTACAAATCAAGCTGATCCAGAACAGATCAGGAGATTTAACGCGGAGGTGCAGCAAGCTGCTACAGGCATATTTTTATTTAAAAGAAAGGTATTAGGATTAATACTCACCTGTAAATTGCCTGGTGCAAACAACTTCCCACTTTTAGTCGACCATACAAGCAGAGAAGCCAATTATTTTAGAAAACGATTAAAAGAATTAAATGAGGGTAAATTGAAACCACTTGCAGATGCCATCATCAAAGAAAATGTTTTCTTTTTAAGAATAATGGCGGATCATGCAAAATTCATTGGACATCTCCTTGATCCATCAGAAAGAAAGCTGGTGGATATGGCGAGAAACTTTAGTAATGATTTCGATCAATTAGTCTTTCAAGCCGTAGACTTAGAGTCCATGAAACCGCAATCTCAAACGGTCCCTCTTCTGGATCAATTTCTAGATCAGAACCGTGTGTCCGTCGTTTCACTTCGAGACTTTAAGAAAACGGCCAGGGATTTAATCGAAGAATGCAAAATCAAGAGCATCATTCATCCACTATTGGCTGATCACGTTTTCCGTGAGGCAGAACGTTTCCTTGAAATCATCGATATGTTTGAATCCCATCTTACTGGTTAAAAATACTATAATGGAGTATGAAGGATATAGAAAATGGCAATTATCGATTAAAGAAAATTCTTACCTAAAATAGGCCCCTCTCGATTTAGAGAAGGGCTTTTATATGTAAAAAGTTAAGACAGGGAGTTCACCAATTTTTTAAGTTTCTCTTTATCAGAAACAGAAATCCATGGTAAATCCTTATTATCTTCATTAATACCAGGTTGGATAACGTGGCTATTTAAAAGGTCACAAATACAATCATTTATGAATTGGATATCCTCGTCTGATATTTTCCGGTTATATGTAGCGGCTCTTGTTTGTTTGGTTATCCCCCCTATCAAGCCTCTTTGATTTAATGAACTTCTGATCACTTCTCTGATAGCCTCTACACTAGTCAATGGAAAAACATCAAGGTGCTTAACAATCATTCTAAATATATCCTCTTTAGATAAATCCTGTTCAATATGTTTTCGCAATGATTCCACCCCCATTCGTCAAAACATTCTTCAAATGAAACGTAAAATCCTCCTATTAACAAAAATCATTTAAAAAATCTCAAAACAAAAAAGCCCTCTCAATTAAGAGACGGGCTTTTAACAATGGAGGAGTACCACTTAGGGGGTAGTACAATACTATAATTATCGCCAAACGAATACGTTTATATTCACACCCTTCCTCAAGTTGGTGAAAACGGCTTTACTTTCTTATAGACATTCAAAATTAACGCCTTTGTCGTTCCTGCCCTGCCTTCCATTACTTTTTTGCTTTGTTCCATCCATGACCATTCTTTAATCCTTCTACTATATGACGTGCTAATATAACGCTATTTAATGTACTTTGAATGAAAAATAGCGTTCTATCTCCTTTGATCGGAGTGCCGCCATTGCATTATATTAAGGATTCAAATGTTTAAACGGGTGGATGGTCCTATCTTTGGAATTTTGGATGCCTCTTACACTATTCAATTTCCACCATGTTTCTGATATGCTTTTATCAATTGAAAAAAGAAAGGTGTAGGTAAGATGATAAAGGAATTCAGGGAGTTTATTACCAAAGGAAACGTTCTCGATCTTGCAATAGCTGTAGTAATGGGTGCTGCTTTTGGGAAGATCGTTTCATCACTAGTCAATAATATTATCACGCCGCTAATAGGAATTTTATTAGGCGGGGTTAATTTTTCTTCGTTATCTATCACAGTTGGAAACGCAGTTGTTCAATACGGTGAATTTGTCCAAGCTGTGATTGATTTCTTGATCATTTCATTTGCGATTTTCATATTTATGAAGGTTGCGAATACTCTTATTAGAAAAAAACAAGCAAACGAGGAAGAGGTATTGGAAGCCATACCGGCATCTGAGCAATACTTAAAGGAAATCCGTGATCTTTTACAAAAAAATTCACGGCAGGATGAACCATCATAAGCATATACTGAATCAGTCAAAAATCACTTGAGAATAAGATAAAGCCCCTCTCTTAATTGAGAGGGGCTTTCAGACGTAGACAAACTCGATGAAAATCGAGTTTATCTACAGTTTTTTTATGGATTGTACAATTTGAACGTTGATTGGAACGTGAGGCATTCGCTTTTCGCGGGCGGTCACCCCTCACAATAAAAGGCTTCTTTACACCCGTGGCTCGCCTATACCCGTTCATTCTATTCAAATTGGGCTAAATCACCAGCTGCTTTCACACGAATACGAGTTGCATTCCCAGGCATATAAGCTAATGGTACATCTTCTATGTCAACAATAACAAGCGTTTGTGGATCGGCTCCTGCGCTGATCGCTTCTGACATCGCTATTTCCTTTGCCTGTTCCAATGCCGTTTCCCTTCCTATTTCAGCTAGTGCATATACTTTTTCAATCTGCCCGCTAACCTGGGAAATGGCCGATCCAATGGCATTTGCTACACCTGAATGTAATGGGCGTATGACTTCAGATGCACCTTTTAATTCCTCAGGTAAAAGGATGCTTCCACCCCCAACGAGAATGACAGGCACTGGTGCAGCACTTGTTTTCATCTTATCAATAGCATCTTCGACCAGATTGACCATATTTAAATAGACCGATCAAATCCCCTAAAGGATGCCACTACATTGCTTCATAGTTTTTAATTTCAAATTCATTTAGGGGCCTATTAATCGACATACTCAATTTATTAATAAGCTCTTGGTAATCCTTAGTATCATTTGGATCAATACCTTCCCTGACCTTTAGTATCTCGTATCGGTCATACTGTTCTGGAATAAGTTTTCCGTCTACATGGATATAAAGCCTATATTTGATCCTTAGATTCATAAAAATACCATCTCCTTTACTATCAGTTCGATATGGGGAGCTATTTTCCTGCAAGAAAAAACACTCTAATGTGGCCTCCACTAGCTATTCATTTCTCTATTCAGAATGATGAGTAGTTCGTATCATCTCAAAACCTCTCTTTTTATATTGACGATGAGCGCACGAACGGTTAGGTGGCATTAGTTATATATATGGGAGAACAACATATTTATGAATATACTGTATGGGATTGAACTGAATACTTTTGTTCTTCCTGCATAAATTGTCCAATACGGAAAACTAGTGAACTTGGAGGTTTTTTAAGTGAATCATCCCGACCCAGTATTAACCAATACATTGATTGCAATAATTATTCTGAATATTTTAAAAATATTAATTCGGAAAATACGGAAAATTCGTGATTTTATTGTTCATCACACCTTTTTATCATTTAACTATTTTTTAGTGAATACGAATGATAGAATGTTAAAGTGCAAAAATTTCTCTGGTACATGTAAGGATTATATTGGTGTTTATTGTTTGAAATATGATATACCTGTAGAATGGATGTTAACCTGGGGGATTTCCAAGCGTATGTATCCTGGTTAATAAAGAATAAACACCTCAAAAAAGGCGTAAATTGAGGTAATCTCCTTAAATGGTGTATTTCATTGGAAAATATAGGTGGGTTATGCTAATACTTCGTGAGACGAATTAGTTTCTATAACTTTTAAAAAATCGCAGGCAGTACAATTTGTACGATCCTAGCGGAAAGGACGGCCATAATAATGAATCACGACAAAACAGCCATCACTAAAATTCGTACAGGCCCCATGTTTGCGGTGATGCTGGCTGGTGCTCTAGTTGCTTTCTTAAATCAGACTTTAATCAATATCGCATTGCCTCAATTAATGACTCATTTTGACATATCAGCTGCAACAGCTAATTGGCTTACTACAATCTTCTTATTGGTCAATGGGATTGTCATCCCGATTACCGCTTTCTTAATGGAACGATTCAATACAAGACAATTATATCTCGCTTCGATGGGACTATTTGCATTAGGAACTTTTTTATGTGGTATTGCCCCAAGCTTCTCTGTCTTATTGATCGGACGTGTGGTTCAAGCTGCAGGTGCGGGGATTTTGTTCCCGTTGATCACAAATGTAATTTTCACTTTATTTCCACCTAACAGACGCGGTTTCGCAATGGGTATATTTGGTATCGCGATGAATTTTGCCCCAGCTGTAGGACCGACATTATCAGGATGGATTATCCAAAACTATTCATGGCGGGTTCTGTTTTTTATCATTTTCCCATTCGCCCTGCTTGACTTCATCTTTGCCATTTTCATCATTAAAAAGGTAGGGAAAACCAGCCGGCCTAAACTCGATAAACTAGGTGTAATTCTATCCACTATCGGATTCGGCGGAGTTTTATATGGATTTGCTACAGGCGGCACCAAGGGGTGGAGCAGTCCCGAAGTACTGACGATGTTCCTTGTCGGAGGAATCAGTTTAGTTTTATTTGTCTGGAGGCAATTCACTGTATCTCATCCTATTTTGGAATTTAGAATCTTCCGGTATCGGATGTTCACTTTAACGACAATCATCAATATCATCGCAACTATGGGTATGTTCTCCGGAATGATCATCATGCCAATTTATATGCAGAATATCCGTGGATTTACTCCGATGGAATCCGGTCTCATGCTATTGCCAGGCGGGATTTTAATGGGGATCATGTCTCCTATCACCGGAAAGCTGTTTGATCGATTTGGTGCAAGATGGCTTGCGGTGAGCGGACTTGCCATCACTATCATTACAACCTACCTTTTAACGCGGCTTGAAACAGATACGTCCTATTCTTATGTGGTGTGGGTATATACGATTAGAATGTTCGGAATGTCGATACTGATGATGCCTATCTTCACAGCTGGATTAAATGAATTGGCACTTAGCTTAAATAAATATGGAACAGCAATGGTCAATACATTGAGAATGATAGCAGGTGCTGTTGGCATGGCATTCTTTGTGTCCATCATGACAAACCAAGGAACGAAACATGTACAGGAAATTTTATCTCAAAGGAATATATCACCAGATAATACATCACAAATGGCGATGGCCATTAAACAAGGCAGCGTAATGGGAGTGGATGATGCATTCATGATCGCAACAGGTTTGACCATAGTTGCATTCATACTTGCCTTTTATATCCGGCAAACATCACCTCAAGAAGATACCATTACAAATCGCTTATCAAAAAAAAGCAGCTTGAATAATCAAGGCTAAATTCAACCTATTTTCCAAGGTGAAAAAATTCTTATATTATTAAACTGGCTTGCCCCATGAAAACAAGGCAAAAAAAAGAGACACTTTTTATGAGTGTCTCTTTTTTTGCCCAAACTTCCTGGCCTCTATGAACCCGCCTATATTTTGATCCAGCGTCCCATATACCTTCTATCTCTTCTATACGATAAATCTTATTTCTTTAATGCCATCCTTGGGTTAGCTTTCACTTCAACCATTATTGATTGGCTAACACCACTTAACGGTTAGGTTCACCTGCCGATTATAACAAGTGCCATTATCGGTGTAATGATGATTGGGATTGGTGTCGGTTTTATGCTGAGACAACATATTAGTCCCGGTGGAGTGGATTTACTTGCATTATTACTATCTAAAACCACAGCAACTAATCCTGGAATTATTATTTTTATCCTTATTCTCTCATAGTATTTGCGGGAATGATTATATGGAAAGACTTAAAGTTGATGTATTCCCTCATCACGATATCCTGTGTCGGGTTCTGCGTCATTATAATCAATTCTTTTAAGACAATAAACTTTTTAAGATAAAGTTGTACCTACAAGTGCTGAACAAGAAAGGCCCTCCCTTACGATATACATTTTGCTCGTACTATACCCATGAGTTCACGCCATTTACACGGGATTTCGCACGTTTACTCGGGATTTTGTGCTGTACTGGTGATTTCGCACCGTTTACTCGAGACTTCGTGCAGTTTACTCGTGAGTTTTGCTGTTTTACTCGTGAATTCGTGCTATTTACTCGTGAGTTTTACTGTTTTACTCGTGAATTCGTGCTATTTACTCGTGAATTC
>NZ_JBHVSL010000001.1:2490290-2872099 GCF_042885195.1 Peribacillus sp. NPDC058075
GACTCGTGAGTTTTACTGTTTTACTCGTGAATTCGTGCTATTTACTCGTGAATTCATGCTACACTGGTGAATTCGCTCCGCTTACTCGTGAGTTTTACTGTTTTACTCGTGAATTCACACTGTTTACTCGTGAATTCATGCTACACTGGTGAATTCGCTCCGCTTACTCGTGAGTTTTGCTGTTTTACTCGTGAATTCGTGCTATAATCGTGAATTCGGCCTATTTACTCGTGAATTCCTGCTGTACCCATGACTTCGCGCCGTTTACTATAACACCTGCCAGTTCTCTTGCATCTCTGGTTTTAAGTTGATAACCTTTTTTAGATATACAATAACCTTTATAGGAAATTCCATATATGTCCGTAACCAAACCGCAAAGCTTAAATAAGTTTGTCTTATTGATGGATTTATATCCTTTTCACAGCTGACTCTTAAACCTAGTAGTAGATATTGCACATCACTTGTGGTCATATCATATAGTTACCTTTAATTTCATTTTATTGCATAATTCGCTATCTTACCGAAATTTCCTTCTCCCAAACCTGCCCCGTTAGTAGCATAAGAAAAAGGCTGCCTCAGCAACCTTCCTTTTTAGAGTAAGAGACCCATTAGGTGAAGATCAAAGTATTATTATACAAGACATTTTAATCCAGAAATACCCAAACAGAATTTGTCCTAAAGATTCGACTTTTTGTTTTTTCTGAATGAAAATTTGCTCTTTGTTGTTGTCCACCTGTCCATGCTCCGATAAAAACCCTGAAATAACAATACTTATTATCCCAACAATAGGAATTCTTTTATTTTATAATTTGTGTCCAGTTTAAGTGAATTTTACTATTTAAATAATTTGACTATCTTCTGAACTTTTAACATTTCTTCTCCATATATTCTCCATTTGTTCAAGAGTCTTGCCTTTGGTTTCAGGAACCATTTTCCAAACAAATAGGGCAGAAAGCACGCTCATCAAACCATAGAAACCGTATGTTAATCCCCCACTATATTCCATCATCATAGGATATGTAGAAGAAATAAAATAGTTAGCCGCCCATTGGGCAGCTACAGCAATAGCTACAGCCCTACCTCGAATTTTATTAGGGAAAATTTCTGAAATTAGCACCCAGCAGATGGGACCCCACGACATCATAAATGAAGCTGTATAAATAATGATAAACACAAGCGTCCCTATTCCAATAATATTTAAAAAAGCCATGCTTGCTACACCTAACATACCCATTGTCATTCCAATAGAACCTACTATTAATAATGGTTTTCTTCCCCATCGATCAACTGTTAAAATCGCGATAACTGTAAAGATAACATTTACTAATCCCATAATAATGGTTTGCAGCATAGAAGAATCTTTTGCTGCTCCCATGCTTTCAAAGATACGCGGTGCGTAGTATAAGGCTACATTTATACCTACAAATTGTTGAAATACAGAAAGCAGTACACCTACAATAATAACTAATTTTCCATAAGCGAATAATTTTTCGGAAGAAATATTGATAGTGGTCGTTTTTTAATATCACTCAGAATCGCTTTCGCTTCTGAAGATCCATTGATTTTTGTAAGTATAGCTAAAGCTTTTTGATCTTGATTCTGTATGGCCAAATAGTGGGGTGTTTCTGGAACTAATAACAAAAGTACAGCAAAGATTAAAGCTGGTATTGCTCCTGAAGCAAACATGTATCTCCATCCTACATCATTTATCCATTCTAACGTTTCACCATTTGCAATACCCCAGTTTACAAAGTAAACGACTAACATACCAAAAATAATCATAAACTGATTAAATGATACCAATCTGCCGCGAATATCAGCCGGAGCAATTTCTCCTATATAGATTGGACAAATGGCAGACGCTAATCCAACACCAATCCCCCCTATAATTTGATAAAAGTTAAAAGCTAGTAATAAAGAAAGTGTTGGTTCACCTTTTGTAAAAAATAAAAATTCAGGATAAGAAGCACCTAATGCTGATACTATAAAAAGAATCGCTGCAAGTATAAGTGATTTTTTACGTCCTAGTCTTGATCCAAAATAGCCGGAAATTAAACCTCCGATAATACATCCTATTAAAGCACTTGATACGGTGACGCCATGTGCCAAAGGTCCTAACCCTAAGCTATCGATTAAATAAACCTTTAAAGATTCTTCAGCTCCAGAAATTACAGCTGTATCATATCCAAACAGCAATCCTCCAATTGCGGCGACTAATGTAATCGAAAAGATATATAATGAGTTTCGTTTTTGCTTCATGTTTTATTAAAAACAGTTATGAATGAAGTTTATTTAATATTAAAGCGCATACTTTTGGTTGCGCTTTCAAAATTAATGAACAAGAAGGAATTCTTCCCTCACCCATTCTACTAACTGCTTTTATCCTCCCTTCCATAGTAGATTTTCATTTCACTAAAACAACATTAGACCTTTGAATACCAAAGGTTTTTACTCGACGGTAAACGTAAAACGAGTTTTAGAATGATATTCTTTATTTTTTTCTAATAAAATAGAAGGTAATTGCTGATTATGAATGGCATTTGGCGGATGTTGAGTTTCGAAACATAAGCCAAGGTTTTTTTGACAAGGAACCCCTCTAATTAGAAAAGTATCTTCTAACATATTTCCCGTATATAAAACAACATATGGCTCATCTGTTTCCACTATCATTTTCCGTCCGTTAGAAGGATTAACCAAACAAATTTCCTTTTGATGATTTTCACTTAATAAGAATGGATGGTCATACCCATTTCCAACTATTTCATTTTGTTGATGTTTGGATTTTACTCCTTCAATAATTCGCTTTCCCGCTCTAAAATCAAAAGGTGTATGTTCAACGTCTATTAAATTGCCTGATGGCAGTAAGGACCGATCGAGCTCTAAAAACTTATCACTTTTCATAGTTAATTCATGCTGTAAGATATCTTCTTTTAAATTGCCACTCAGATTAAAGTACGTATGATTGGTTAAGTTTAATAACGTATTTTTATCTGAAATACCATGATAGGTTATTATAAGATCATTATTATCAGTGAGAGTGTAAACGACGCTTACCTCAAGATTTCCAGGATAACCAGCTTCTCCATCTGCACTCATATAAGTAAATGTCACACTAGCCTCATCTACACTCTCACTAGTAGAGGATTTCCAGATTACGTTATGGAATCCCTCAGGACCACCGTGTAAATGAGTTCTCCCTTCATTCTCAGCGAGGAGGTATGTAACCCCTTCTATATCAACTCTTGGTGGATTAACCCTCCCTGCCACTCGACCGATTACCGCACCAAAATAAGGGGAATAAAGTAAATAATCTTCTGCAGAATCAAATCCTAACACGATATTTTCTATATTCCCTTCTTTGTCTGGTACATCAATTCTAGTAATCGTACATCCATAATCAATACAGGTTACTTTTATGTTTTGATTGTTCATGATTGTATAAGACTTTACCAATTCTCTATTTATTTCACCGAAAATTCCCTCTTCTACTTTCATATTACTCTCCTTTTCGAAGAAAGGGATGCATGATTCAAATGCAACCAGTTACTTTCTGCTAAATTGATTCAGCTTTTTGCTTAAGTCTTTTGTTTGGTAATATACCTCTTTATATAAAGCATAAAGTTGTTTATAAACTGGAACATTTTCTAATTTAGGTTGATATGTTTTTGAAGTAGATATGAATACATCTGCGCATTCTTCTAATGAGTTGTACCACCCACATCCATAAGCGGCTAACATGGCTGCCCCTAGCGCCGGTCCTTGCTCAGTAGATAGTTTTATTATTTTTGTGTTAAAAACGTCTGCTTGAACCTGAAGCCAACTATCGTTTTTTGCTCCCCCGCCAATTGATACAATTGATGTAATTTCTTTTCCATTTTCTCGAATAATTTCTATTGATTCATTTAATGAGAAGGTAATTCCTTCAATGACTGCCCTTGTAAAATCCCTCTTTTTATGAGAAGCATCCATTCCTATAAAGCTTCCACGTATAATAGCATCTGCATGTGGTGTTCGTTCCCCAACTAAGTATGGAGTAAATAGAAGCCCATTTGAACCAATTGGAACATTGTTTATATCAGCCAGTAGTTCTTCAAATGACTCATTTTCAGCAAAATTATCTCTAAACCAACTTAAACTGTGACCAGCAGATAATGTAACTCCCATCGTATAAAAAGCATTTTCTTTTCCATGGTTGAAATAATGCAATTTCCCAGCAAAGTCCCTATCATTTCGCTCCTCATAAGAAAGTACGACACCAGATGTCCCGATGCTGCATAACGTTTCTCCTGATGATAGAATACCGGCTCCAATTGCTCCACAAGCATTATCAGCTCCACCCGCAAATACCTTAGTTGATAATGTTAGCCCTGTTTTTTGAGAGAATTCTTCATTAATTGTTCCGACACATTCACTGGATTCCACTAGCGATGGGCAAATGCTGATATCAATGCCCACTAATTTACAAAGCTCTTCGCTCCATTTTTTCTCACTCACGTTCAACAATAATGTACCGGCAGCATCTGAATATTCACTATGAATTAAGCCTGTCATTTTGAAGCGTAAATAGTCTTTAGGCAGCATAAATACAGCTGCTTGATCAAATATCTCCGGTTCATGCTCTTTAACCCATAGCAGCTTAGGTAGTGTAAACCCTTCCAAAGCTTGATTTTTTGTTATTTCTAAAAGACGTTTCTCTCCAATCGTTTCATATAGCTGCTGACACTGTGCTGTCGTCCTTGTATCGTTCCATAATATAGCATGACGTAAGAGATTATGATTCTTATCCAACAGTACTAGACCGTGCATTTGTCCAGAATAACTTAATCCTTCTATATCTTCTGGCCTTACATCGGATTTGGAGATTAGCTCATTTAAAGCACTAGCAGTCTGCTGAATCCACTCCTCTGGATTTTGTTCACTATATCCTGTTTTTTCATGCAGAAGAGGGTAATTTTTAGAAGCCTCTGCACAGATCTCACCTTTTGTATTAACTAAAACAGTTTTGACAGCGCTCGTTCCTAGATCAATTCCTATAATATATTTCATCTTGATTCCTCCACTTTTATAAAAGAGAGCAGAATTTGTTTCTACTCTCTTTTATCTGTTAAACTTCTAAAATATATTGATTTAAGGTGGCCTTAATTCGTTCCTGTCTTCCTGAATTATTCGTAATGTTTGGATTTTGTAATGCATACTGCTCTAGTGTTTGGAAGTTGGCTCTTCCTTCAACAATCTCAAGACCAATTCCTTTTTTGAAACTGCTGTAGCGTTCATCAATGATGTTTTCAAAAACACGGTCTTCCAATAATTTATGAGCCACTTTTAAACCTCTAGCGAACGCATCCATCCCAGCTACATGGGCATATACTAAATCTTCTTGTTCAAAGGAACCTCTGCGCACTTTAGCATCAAAATTTAACCCTCCACTACCTAATCCTCCATTTTGTAGGATCTCATACATTGCTAAAGTAGTAGAATATAGATCTGTTGGGAACTCATCGGTATCCCATCCTAAAAGAGGATCACCTTGGTTTGCATCCACTGATCCCAAGAAGCCTTGAACTCTGGCTACGCGTAATTCATGTTCAAACGTATGGCCAGCTAAAGTAGCATGGTTAGCTTCAAGATTTAATTTAAAATGGTTATCTATTCCGTATTGTCTTAGGAACGAAATGGTCGTAGCTGCATCGGTGTCATACTGATGCGTTGTTGGTTCCTTTGGTTTTGGCTCAATTAAGAATTGACCTTTAAATCCAATTTCCTTAGCATAATCTACAGCCATATGCATAAATCTAGCCAAGTTATCTAACTCTAACCTTAAATTTGTATTGAGCAGTGTTTCATAGCCTTCACGGCCGCCCCAGAACACATAGTTTTCTGCTCCTAATTCTTTTGCCGTTTCGAGTCCTTTCTTTACTTGGGCTGCTGCATAAGCAAATACATCTGCATTACAAGAAGTTGCTGCACCGTGAACGAAGCGAGGATTTGTAAACATATTAGCTGTGTTCCACAATAACTTTACGTTACTTGTTTTCATATATTCTTTAATCATGCTAACGATTACATCAAGATTTTCATTTGTTTGTTTCAATGTGTTTCCTTCAGGTGCGATGTCTCGGTCATGAAACGCAAAGAAAGGAACCCCTAATTTTTCGAAAAGTTGAAAAGCTGCCTCTACTCTAGCTTTTGCTAAGTCCATTCCATCATATTTATCCCATGATCTTTGCATCGTAGCTGCACCAAAAGGATCTGTCCCATCAGCTGTAAATGTATGCCAGTAAGCAACTGAGAATCGCAGTTGTTCCTTCATTGTTTTACCGCCTACTACTTCTTCTGGGTTATAGTATTTAAAAGCTAAAGGATTTTTAGATTCTTTTCCCTCATATGAGACTTTGTTTACGCTTTCAAAATAATTAATTTTGTTAGTATCAGTTTGAAACATGTGTTACTTCCCCCTTTAATTAAAGTGAAAAACTTTCTTCAGAAATACCATCCGAGAAAGTTTGTTGTGTCAATAAACTAACTTAATTTCATAATATACAAAGTAATTAGTTATTTCAATGTTTTTTTAAGAAAATTAACGTTATAATAAGAAATATACTATGTCCATAGTATATTTTAATTTAAAAACAAAAAACACTTAGTTCAATGGTAAAACAAAGGAGTGATTATCATTTCAATAGCAGATCAAGCATTAGTAAAGAAAATGAATCAAAAGTTGATTTTAAATGAAATTTTAAAAAACTCACCAATCTCAAGGGCAGCCCTTTCTGAGATTACAGGGTTAAATAAATCCACTGTTTCTTCCCAAGTAAATGAATTAATTGAAAAGAATGTTATTTTTGAAATTGGAGCAGGACAATCTAGAGGTGGCAGAAGACCTGTGATGCTTGTTTTTAATAAAAATGCAGGCTATTCAATAGGTATTGATATAGGTGTTGATTTCCTTAATGGAATTTTAACCGATTTAGAAGGCAACATTATCCTGGAGAAGGTTTCTGACTTGTCTAGCCCTTCAGCTGGTGAAGTGAAAGAAATTCTGTTTGCACTTATACATGATTTTATCATTCATATGCCCGACTCTCCTTACGGTTTGGTGGGAATAGGTATTTGTGTACCGGGTCTTGTGGATAGCAATCAAAAAATTATTTTCATGCCCAACTTGGAATGGTACATTGAAGATTTGCAACTCTTAATTGAAAGCGAGTTCAATGTACCTGTTTTTGTTGAAAATGAGGCTAATGCAGGCGCATGCGGTGAAAAAGTGTTTGGGGTTACTAAAAACTATGAAAACATCATTTATATCAGTATTAACGTTGGAATTGGAGTCGGAATTATTATTAATAATGAATTATATAAAGGAGTAAATGGCTTTTCTGGAGAAATGGGGCATATGACGATAGATTTTAACGGTCCCAAATGCAGTTGCGGAAACCGAGGATGCTGGGAATTATATGCTTCAGAAAAAGCATTACTGGATTCTTTTTCTATAGACGAAAAGAATATGTTACGAAAAGAAATTGTTGAACGTGCAAATAAAAATGATGTAGCCGTCTTAAATGCACTCCAGAACTTTGGCTTCTACGTCAGTATTGGCTTAACTAATATTCTCAATACCTTTGACGCACAAGCTATTATTTTGAGAAATAACATTATCGAATCTCACCCGATTGTGTTAAATACCATTAAGAATGAGGTTACTTCTAGGGTAAATTCTCATTTAGAAAGTATGTGTGAACTATTGCCCTCTACATTAGGAAGAAATGCACCTGCATTAGGAGCTGTTTCAATTGTGATCGAACATTTTTTAAATGTTACTACAAGCTAATCTATTTCAGAGTATAGATGTCTGAATATCTTTCCTAAGATAACAAGAGAGGTTTTTCTCTACCTAGAGAAAGACCTCTCTTGTTTGTTTTCGTCCCTTACATACTTATTCCTGGCTTTCCGAAAATCAAGGAATGGGCTTATGCAGGTTTTGTATTTGATTTGACGGGTGTTATGTATTCAAGCATATCAGTGGGCGACCCTGCCAGTGGGTGGCTTCTTTTCATTATCGGATATATTTTGATAGCCGGCTCTTATATTTATCATCATAAAATATTAAAATCCGCTTCATTGGGCACTTCAAGCAATAAGAATAGTTTAACAATATAAATAAATTGGCAATGAAAAAGCACCGTGATCGGTGTTTTTCTAATTGGTTTAAAAGTGGAGGAAGTGATATCACCTTCGCTTTCCTTTCTAAAAAGAAAGAAAATCAAAAGCGTCCCAATAGTTTTCCTTATTGGGACGCTTTTTTTAGTACATTTGATTAACTTACTGTTTTTGATGTCAAATAAGCGACAAGTATATAGCGTTCAGGTGCTGACCCGATATAATCAAAGGGGTAACAGGTACTGACGGTTAGCGTTGCCCGTGGCTTTGGTACGATTACCGTTCGATCATCCTCATCCACAATTCGAACTTTGTTGACTTTGTATGTGAATTCCCCTGCCGATGTTCTTACTATCAACAAATCTCCTTCGCCAACTTGCCCGAGTTTACGGAATACCGTATCTCTATGACCAGAAAGAACGGAATTATCATTTTCACCAGGTAGCACGCTTCCTGCAAAGTGACCAACGCCTTTTTCCAATTCATCCTCGTTTGTGCCATGGAAAATAGGGAGTTTTGTTTTTAGTTTGGGTATATACAGTTCCCCGATTTCTTCACCCTTTTCAGGGCGGACAGGATATAGATCTTTCTTTGTTGTTTTATTACTTGCTGGTTTATCACTTGCTGGTTTATCACTTGGTGTTTTCTGTACTGTTTCATTTACTTGGCTACTTGGAGCATGAGTCTTGTATAGAAAGTAGCCTTTTGCAAACTTATACATATTGGATGTGGAAAACCAAATCCCAAATAAAATGATGGCAATTGTACAAGAAAGCAGCAGCAGCCGCTTTTTCTTTAATTGTTTCATATTAAGCTTTCCTAATTTTTCGATACATCAAGCTTCCGACCAAGACAAGAAATAGTCCTAAAAGGGCACTAGGCAAATAATCGGAAGCGGTATTTGGCAGTTTAGCCCCTTTTACGGTTTGATGTTCTGAATTAGTATGAGTACTGATCTTTTGTTTTACTGGTTTAGCAACTGGTGCCTTTTCAATGGTTTTTTGCACCTCTTTTGCAGATTCCTTTATTTGCCCGCCTGCATTGGTCAGAGTGTCAGAATCGACCATTTCACCTGTTATTAAAAGATCAGCCAAGAACTTCCCGTCTGTATTATATATATTTATTTTCAAGTTAGCACCCTTCAATTCTTCCAATTTCATTAAATCCATAAGGGATACAGGTGATTCCGAGCCACTTTTCACAAGGGAATAGGATACATTAAGCTTAAAGATTGAAAGTAATTCTTCATAGATTGATGCCATTTCAGCTATCTGTTCAGCTGTAAGCTCTGTTGCTACATCAAATTCCTCGAAAGCCATCATGCGGTTTCCCAAATCTTCAAGTTGCTTGACTGTTTCCGGATTGGAAAGATGCTCTTCCAAAGACATTAAGTGGTCTTCAAGCCGCTGTAGTTCCTCTTCCGTTAAACCGAGCTCTTCCTCGAAAATGGGAAGCAGATCTTCTGCAACTTCACCGTCCATCCCGCCACCAGTAAGGTTCCAAACAGTTTCTTCAAGATGATCCATGTATATATAATCGCTAATATCTTCACCATTTTTTTCCAACATTTGAAGCAAGGCTTGTTTATCCAATCCATAATTCTCATTAAAATAATCTAAGTTGCTTAGATCTGCCTTTATGACGTCACCCAAGAATTCGCTAAGTTCTTCGACAGATTCAAATTCTTCCAGACTAAAATCATAAGATTCCAATGACGCTTCGATATCTTCTTTTGTTACTTCGAAGCCTCTTTCCTTGCTAACTTTGGCTAAATAACTGACTAATTCTTTATCAAAGTTTGGATCGCGTTCAAAATCGCCCTCTTCAGTAAAGAAATAAACAGCTTCATCTAAGTCCCAGATAAAGATATAATCGTCTAGTTCTTCGCCATTTTCTTGTAATAGATTATTTAGGCTCTCATTAGTTAGATTATAATCTTCATAAATGGCATCTAAATTACTTAAATCTGCCTTAATGACTTCGCCTAAGGCTTCTTTTAAATCACCAATAGATTCAAAGTTTTTAATACTTTCATCGTAAAAAGAAAGTGATGTTTCAATATCATCCTTCGTCACTTCAAAACCCCTTACAAGGCTTACCTCTTTTAAATACTTTGTAAGTTCTTGGTCAAAATTTTTGCTTGGTGCCGCCGATGCTAATTGCGGGAATAAGCTAATTAACAACGCAAAAGAAACTAAGATCGTCCACAGTTTTTTCATACTTTTCTCCTATTCATAACATATCATATGTTTCTAGAAAATTATAAGGTAATAACAATAATTTAACAATGAAGTTTTTTTAAAATTACTATTTTACTTACTTTGCTAACAAGCATTTTCAGCTTCTGCTTAATAATTAAGAATATAAGGAATTTATTAGGGAGAACGATGATGATAACTCTAAATTCCCTAAACTGGACCAAAAATCAACGGTTATATAGACAAGAGTATAATTTTTTAATTCATTCACTTATATCCATGTACTTCCCTTAACTATGTGGATGTTAGTGATGGTATGTTCCGTTTCAATCATTCTTTTCTCAAAAGATTTAGCTGTCGAGCAAGAGATTGCAGAAATAATTGGTGAAGAAGCACCGCCCGGCAGCTAAAGGAATACCTAGAAAGATATATCCAGTTAATGATGAATTGGAGACTAAAACGGAATAGATCGATTAAAAACCCAGGGCACTTAATTTCTAAGTGTGAAATTCTCACATCTCACCTTTTAAGTTAGATTAGGAGCATAATGCTCCTTTTTTGTTCAAATAGTAATCGGAAGTTTTAAGTGTTGCATGTTTTCTTGTTAACCTCATCGGGGTCACTCCTATTAAAATTCTCTATGCATTTTAGTCCCAAAGTAATTTCACATTTAAAATCCTTTATTTTACATTTAGAGACAAGAGAATTCTATACTGCTTTTAGCCTCAGTCCTTTGCACTACTACACTTCTTGAACCTACCCTGCCAGTAGTCAGGAATAATCTCCTCTCTTATTCAGTATTTAATTGGCCATGCCAAATAACCCCCCAAAACTCTTTTGGAAGGGTGTTTTTCTGTAACACAAAACCGTTATTTGGCCAAATCCAGGAACGACTTTTTCTTAACGCTATATCCACTGAAGGAGTTTCTTGATAAGGAAACGGGCGACTCTTTTTCAAACGTTCCTCTTCATTTTCAACGATTAACTAAATGGATTTAACCAATTTCAAAGAAAATCACGGCTGCTTTTTTTTCGATCGTTTGGATCACTTATATTCTTCTTCAATAATTTATTCTCCTGTTTCTTTCCCTAAAGATAATTTGATAGTCATTCTACCTTAACTTCAATTTTATCAATGGCATTATACCCATAACCTTTTTTATTCCAAAAAGGAAAATTCGGTTGAATTTGAACAAATGAATCTGTTGCTCTGGATTTAATCGTAAACTCACCTTTTTTTAGTATAGTCCATTCAAATGACCAACTAACCCAGCTGTAAATAATATTCTGTCGAGGTAATATATGGGCGTTTCTCCATGAATAGCCACCATCATGACTAATTTCCACCTTTGTAATACTCCTTCTCCTGTCCAAGCAATTCCTTTTATTAAATGCTTACCAGTATGTATCATTTCCATATCCAGCGGCTTTTGGATTGTCGAATTGATATTTATTGTAGTAACTGGAAATGCAACATGATCATTGTCTTTTTTTGGATAATACACATAATTAATTGTTTGAAACGGCCCATTGAATGTAGAATCCATAATACTTATCTGCTTTATCCACTTAACGGATGCCATTGCATACCACTGCGGAACTATTAACCTATGGATAGCCATGTTTAAAAGGAATTAGCTGGTTATTATATTCATATGCAATAATGATATCTGGAAGCAGTGCTTTCTCGATAGGCAAACTCCTGGTATAGGTAAAAAACGCCTCTAGATCTTTCCTATTTCCATAATGATAGCCCTCTACGACAACTTCTTTTGCCCCTTCCACCTACCTTGGCTGATAGCTCTCTTTCCCCATTGTTCTCCAAATATTTTGGGTTCGAAGAGATTACGCTTGTCACCCGAGCATTCAAGGACAACTTCCACGGTTTTTGATTGATATTGAAGAATGTCTTGCATGGACAGCATTTATAGGCAGCCCTTAGTTTGAATAGGAAAGAGTCGGATAAGAAAGGTGGTTCCTTCTATAAAATAATTGATTTTCCATGCTATCATTATTGATGAAATGAATCGGTGTCTCCTGTTTTCCGGCTGCAAACTACGTGTCAATAAATAGGGTTTCACTTTATGTGGATTTGTCATAATTCTCCCCAAATTAAAATGCTTCATTATAGATGTATACGTTCGGTACAGCCTAATTAGTTTATTGAATTTTAACTTCAAATACAGGCGAGCTTTAAGCCGGCTAAAAATGGCCGCTTCTCGAGAAAGTTATTGTACGTATATTTTTTATTTGAAATAATTATATTGGACTAATTGGCTATTCGGGATAGTACAACAGTGATGAGTGGCTGTCTATCATATTTTAAGAAGGAGTGTTTCTAATGGACCGTACTATACAAACTTCTTTTGAAAATTTACTTTCTCAAGATAAGGACTTACAATTCGAAGCCTACAATCATATCCTTGCTTCTACCAAAAAAGAGGTGGACTGGGCTTATGATGTATGGGAACAATTGAAGGAGGATTTAACTCATTCTGATAACCATCGAAGATCTAGGGCGGCACAATTTCTTTGCAGTTTGGCGAAAAGTGATCCTGAAAAAAGAATGATAAAGGATTTCCCATTGGTTTGGGAAGTGACAAAAGATAAAAAATTCGTCACCGCAAGACATAGTCTACAATCTATATGGAAAATAGGTCTAGCTGGCACTGAGCAAAAAGAAATGGTAATAAGTAGTCTTGTTGATCGGTATTTAAATTGTGTTCATGAAAAAAACTACACGTTAATTCGTTTTGATATCATTCAAGGACTTAGGAACTTATTTAATGAAATAAAAGATGAAGAAATAAAGCAAATCGCACTGAATTTAGTTGAAAAAGAAGAGGATGCAAAATATCAAAAGAAGTATGCAACTGTATGGAAAAATACGTAGAGAACGCCAACGTTGTATCATTGTAAAATGGAGAATACATATCAGACCTTTACAATATGTATTCTCTTCTTGTTAAACAACGCTCGATTTTGTGGAATGCATAATCCTTTAGGATATTAATCCAATTGCATTTTTCAGAACTTTCGGTGCCTTTTTTATTCCTTCTGTTCCAACAAAACTGCTCGCACTCGCTATTAATATGCTTGAAGAAATGAATTTGACTACATAAAAAATTCCTGATCCAATAATTAGATCTAGGATTAAAAACCTTTTAATTGTTGAGCCTTTTATTATATAAATAACGATTTGGTCGTTTTTCTTCATACTCAGAATTGTCACACCCTTAGCTTTTTATAAAGGGTATGACAAAGAGGGGTTGTCATATTCTTCGGTATCATGTCTTTCCTATTTTTTTACGCAACGGCTTATGGACCATACTTTTAACTATCATTGGTTCTATTTATATTGTCGTATTTGCCCCTTATCATTCACTTGAGGAAACTAATATTATCGATGTAAGCATTAATGCTATAGTCGAAACGATAATGAACATTATGTTTGTTCATTACTTTAAGAAGATATATAACTAGGAAGCACCTATTTTGGTGCTTTTTAATGTCACTTCCTCCTACCAGTTCCATCCATACCTTTATAGGTTTCATGTTTCATTCCTATTAATTAAAAGAGAATCAGAAATGAAAAAATTTTGCCTATTATCAGTTTCTTAGTACTAATCTCTTTTTCTCCTAATAAACTTTATAAACTAACTATTTAGGAGGGGTGCAATGTTTAATCAAAAACTTGATAGTAATAGTCCACTTATTTGTAAAATTAATGACATCACTTACCAAAAATACAAACTTTATAAGAAGTCATATGAGCGGGAAGTATTCGTCATAAAAGATTACGGTGATAACCGCGGTGTTACCAATAAAAGTATTGCCTTATTCGAAGCAGTTAAAGATCATTTTGACCGTTTTAAAATTGCAAAAATAGTTAAAGAAATTAATAAAGATAATAATTTGCTTGATAGCGATCTCATCCTTATAGACAAAAAAGGAAATGAGCTGCACCTATCAGGTTGTAGTTGCGGGTATGGTGGCACAGGTTCGCATGGAACCGTTGAAATTTTGAATAAGGCTGGATTCGAGATAGATAAAAGGTTTGTATTTTGTTCAAAAGGATTCACTCTTTTTCATCCCATTGAAGAAAAAGAACTTTATGGCGAACGTTTATGAATTATCTACACTCACTACCTCAACTCATGCAGTTTGCAGATGAAAGCCGGTAACGAGGAAACGGTAGTATGCTAATGAAAAGAAAAAAGTGAAATGGTTTTTCAAATACAAGGATTATGCAAGATAGAATAGGAAAATCTATGAAATGGGATCAGCCAATCGGCTCCCTTTCATTAAATCATAAATAAAAAAAGCCTTGGTAACTGAGAAATCAGTAATACCAAGGCTTTAGAGCTATTAATACATTGACACTAATTGAAAATCGGGATATATCTCCGAAAACTGCAATATAATATATCGATGAAAGACGAAAAACGAGGTATATCTGTCCCTATTACTAAAGAAGCTGTTATCCCTCAAGCATGCCCTTCACTCGCTTTACTTTGTCTTCCATCTTGCGTTCTTTATCACGACGGTCATCGATTCGGATATTCGTACAGACTCTAGCAAGACCTTTTTCAAAAGGTACTTCGTGCATCGCTTGGATCACTTCAAACAATTTAGGCAGGTCGCCTTCAATGATTGTATTCATGGGTGTCAGTTGAAAACGGATTTCTCCCTTCTCTTCATATTGCTTTAATACTCTTTGAATATCTGCCACATAGCTGCTAACACTTGGAGTTTGTGTACCGACAGGAATAACCGTTACATCAACAATTGCCATTTTTATTCACCAATCCTTTTTATGTATTAATCATGAAGCTTGCTGACATTCATCTATATAGACGGATGTTTTTTACTATTATAACTCAAACTTCGCACCTGGGAAATTTGATATGGTTTTTGGGCTTGAGATACGTAAATCTGGCAAGAAAATTACTGTAGAATCGGTCAAATAAAAAAGGAAGCGTTGATTTTTAACTCTGGTCCTGCAGACTAGGTTATTAGCTGCTTTTTCTATACATCCCATATATATGAACGAGTAGACTAGATGTATATTCATATTGGTAGTATATCCAACAAACCTGAAGATCATCTCTAAACTGATCCATTCAGCTAAAATTCCTAATACAAATGCGCTAACTCCAACACCAACGTCGAAACTGGAAAAAAAGATTGCGTTGGCTGCACCTCTTTTTTCTTCACTTACCTTTTGAACGGTCCATGTTTGTAAACATGGCATAACAGTTGATTGCAAGGGACCGTCAAAAACTGACTTATTCCAAAGTCTTAGGACAGGGAAGTATTGTAAAATCCCGATTGGATAAAGCAATCGGCTCCAAGCTATCCAAATCGAATATCCTTTGTACAGATGCGTGGCGAGCATTTAAAACCTATGCAAAAGACAAAGGACTAGAGCATTATCCTTTCAAATCGGATGGAAAGGAACGTGTTAAAGGGCTTTTCCATATACAAAATGTTAAAAAGGCTGGATGGTCCGTTTTAATGACGCAAATACCTCAACCATTAATTGAGTTGGTTTCAATTCTTGGATGTAATTAGATTCCGTAATGATTCTACATCTAAGCAAAATGGTGATTGATAGTTGTCTATTATCTACCAATGCTACTTATGATAAATTAAGATTATCAACATTAAAAATAACCTAAGTAGGAGGTGAAAAATTGAAAAAACAATATTTTGTTCAATTCTCAGACGATAGTATAAAAGATGATTTTGCCCTTCCGAAAGATATGTTTACATCAATGGATGTCGGAATTAGAGACATAGATACGGACTTTCTTTATACATTGGTTCAAAATATATTAAGCTTTCCTGTATTCTTTGTGCTGGAATCTGTCATTTTTGAACATATTAAAAAGATTATTTTGGAAAGGAATATCCCTTACTATAAGTTTGCTTCGGACGGTATTATTATTAAAATTGATTCGGTTGACACACTAGAAGTGATTTGTAGTAGTACGGTTGATTTAGTTTTAAATGGATTGAGCGTGTTTATTTTCTTTGGACAAGGACTTTCTGAAGGGAATTTAGTCCCAACAAGAAACTGGGATAAACCTATTGAATTTAAAAATCTAGATTTTGAAAAGGTCGATACATTTATTGATGTACACGAGGTTGGACTCACTATATTTAGTAAGAATGACAAATACAACTCCCCTAAAAAAATTACACACTTTATATCAGAAGCCTACTCGCTTGATTTGGAGAACAGCGACATAAATAAGAACAAAATCAAGGACCTTGATTGAGGTCCTCAATTTATATTAGCTTATATCAACAATATTATTTATCAGAGCCTAAAAATCAAATGACTTTAATGTCATCCTATAGGAATTAACATCACAGTTTTTTTCCAATAAAAAACACCCTCGACAGGATGCTTTAAAATGACTAGGCTATAGAATTAGTTTATACGTTTATAATATGACTCCCGCAAAGCTTCCTCTTAATACTTGTTCCTCATTCTGATTTGCGCATAGGAAAGTTGCCAATATAGATATTCGACCATTATCTTTCTTTTCAAACTTTTCGATCGTTACCTCACATATTATTGTATCTCCTGTAAAAACTGGTTTAATAAACTCAAAATTCATGGTACGAGCCAATACATTGTTTTCTCCACCCACTTTTGTTGGTAAACAAGCAGTCAACAACCCTTGAATAACAAGTCTCCCCTGTTCATCGGGAGTAATATGGTGATCCCCCTCATCCCATGATACTTTTGTGAACAATTCAACATCCTCTTTAGTGAAAGTCCGTTCAAATGTAATAATATCCCCTACGTTTAAAGACAACTTTATTCCTCCTTTTATTTTTATCTTAATTTAATCGTGTAGACTTAAACGATTGCCGTCATTATATTTCTTGAAGTTTTCCAGTTTGGATAGCCGTGGTAACGTCTAATGTGGAATCATTAAAAACTCTGTAATATTTACCCATTTTCATTTTAAATGTGACATATATTCAAATGCAGTTATTCCATATACGCTTTTAAAATGTTTATTTAAATGGGTTAAATCCACAAAACCACAATCAGCAACAGCTGAATAAATATCTCCGTTTTTTTCTATTAGCTGCTTTGCACGTTCTATCTTGCAGTTAAGAAAGTATTGGTATGGTGAAATTCCAGTATGGGCCTTGAATAATCTGATAAACTGGAATTTAGATAAATTAAGCTCTTTACATATCTCGTCAAGTTTTAGTACATTGTCTAAATTGGTATGAAACATTTCCTTTGCTTTTCTAATTGGAGCGTTATCTTTCTTACAGTCTGTTGAAAGATTAGTTTGAATAAGGCTATCTGCGAGGGATAAGAGTAATTCACTGCACAAAGCCTCATCTTTTTCACTTAAAATAGCATTAGAAAGATTTAATATTCTTTGTTCAATACTATAATCATACACAATGGGAGTTGAAAATCGTACTAAATCCTTTTTCTCAATAACCTCTAAAAGCAATTGTGGCTCAATATATAGCATAACATAATCAAGACCTTCCTCATCATGTGCCATTCCGTCATGTGCCTGTTCTGGATTAAAAAGCATAATGCCATTTTGATATGACAAATGTAAACTTCCATCCAAGTTATAATGTTGAATACCACGCAATGTTACACCTATCGCATATTCCTTGTGAGAATGCTTTTTATACGTAAAATCAGTAATACTAGCTGACAACGCCGTAATACCTGCAGATTTTTTATAGATAAATTTGTCCATTAAATTCACCCCTTAACTACAACCAAATCAGTATAGCAGAATAAGCTAAAAATAATGCCATCACGGCATTAACAAACTTTTCATGCTTCTGTAAAAACTCCTTGAAGAGCGTACCGAAAAGAACCCATGTAATAAAAGCTGAAAATCCTACAATAGTTATAGAAACAACACTTATTGTCATTGCAGGCATTGCAGGATAGTATGGCATAATGAAGCTGGGAATTACAGTCATTGTAAATAGAACCACCTTAGGATTTAAAAACTGCATAAGGAAGCCTGATATAAAAGTGGCAGTTTGGTTTACAGTTGGTTTTGATGGATCCATTTTGTAAATTTGATAAGCGAGATAGAACATATAAAAGCTTCCGATTACCTGCATTACAATTAAAATTTGGGGGATTATCGTTACTAGCATAGTATTCAGCATAGCAGAAATAACAAGTAATAAACCAAAAGCAATAGTTGCTCCATACGTATATTCCATTGCCTTTTTTGTCCCCATATTATGCACCGTGGATAATATCACGATATTAGTAGGTCCTGGTGTAAAAGTTACAATAAAACAGTAAATTAAAAAAGATGTAATATTCATGAGGAAAACTCCTTTCAAGTAACCCATATATTACATCTTAAAATCAATTGGTATATAGTATATTATTGCAGGTTTATTTGGTTACCTCAAAGACCTCACAGAAAACGCATTAACCCTTCATCCGCCTTTTGTAATATGGGAGTACATAAAGGTTTATTTCAAAAAGAACATCAAAGGATAGTCTCAAATTCTAAGTTCATAATCGACCGTTTTGATATATGCTTGGAAACCGTACAATCCTGATACTGCCCTCTATAAAAATTCACCATTACTATATGAGTAAAAAGTTATTGGGAGTATTATGATTTTTTCTACTGTCAATTAAAGCGATACAATGAGCCAATCGTTCTATCCCTAGTTTAATTTGACTCTCGTTCACTTGAGAGATGCATAATCGAATGAGATTTTCCTTTTTATATTCCGCTAAAAACATCCTTGAGGCATCATCAACATATATATGCTGTTCGTTTAGCATATGAACCACCTGTTTTGCTTTCACATTCTCGGGTAAACTGATGGAAAGATAGAATCCTGAATTCGGTTTAGAAAAAGAAGTATTGGCCGGCAGCAATTCATCACATGCATCTTGAAGGATTTGCATTTTAGTACGGTATACCTCTTTTACTTTTTTGAGATGGCTATTAAACATACCGCTTTTTAAATAGATTTCTAGCGCACCTTGAGAAAGTGCTGAACTATTAAAATCAGAACTGAATTTATATCGCAAAAAATTGTTAATCATTAATGCCGGAAGAACGACAGTACCAATCCTTAATCCTGGGAGAAAGATTTTCGAAAGGCTTTTAATGTAGATCACTCTCCCAGAAGGATCAAAGGAAAATAAAGGATCAGATTTTGGATTTGGATCAAGGTCTCCTAAAATATCATCCTCCACTATATATACATCGTATTTTTCAGCTAACTCAACGATTTTTTTCTTTTCGCTATTCGTGTAACTATGTCCAAGTGGATTGTGAAATCTCGGGATCATATAGAAAAATTTTATATCATTATTTCGAAAAATGTATTCAAGTCGATCCAGATCAATCCCTTCCATTGATAATTCAATACCAAAAGTAGTAGCTTGATGCAGATAGATCGACTCTATGACTCCGAAATAAGTAGGCTGTTCTATCAGAATATTGTTTTTTCCATTTGGGAATGGCATAGAAACTAATAAATTAAGGGCTTGCTGCGAGCCAGAAACAACCACTAATCTCTCAGGTTGAGTGAACACCTGTAAATTTTGCAAATATTTCACCAACTGTACTCGCAGGGAGTAAAGCCCTTGTTGATCTGAGTATGTAAAAAGCTCTTCTTTATAATGGTCGATTGCTTGATTCATACAATGTTGAAATTCCACATAAGGCATAACATTTTTATCTGGACCGGCAGACAAAAAATCAATCACCTCAGTTTCTACCGTCTCTTTTTGATATTCATTCACAACATAGTAGCCGCTTTTAGGAACAGAATAGATTAAATGCTCTTTTTCAAGTTCTACGTATGCTTTATTGACCGTATTTTTGCTGCATGAAAAATACGCAGATAACTGACGAACAGAAGGAAGTTTGCTGCCTGCAATTAGCGAACCATCTTCGAGTCGAAGCTTAATATCTTCCATTATCTTCATATATTTTGAGTTCAATATATTGGTCCTCCTTCATCTGTACCAGGACAGATAGGTGAAAAAATGGTTTATTTTTATTGAATGTACTCATAGTATGTTAATTATATCAAAACTGTTTTTAAGATAAGCAAAAAATGGTACAGATGTGATACAAAATATAAAGATTGGGGTTGGAAGAAATGCAGGGAGTAACCAGGGAGAAATTAGGATTATTGTTGGGATTAGCAGGCGTCATTTGTTTTAGCTTAACGCTCCCCGCTACAAGTATTGCTGTAGAGTATTTTGGGACTACGGTCGTCGGTTTAGGAAGAACGGTTGTTGCTGCTATTTTAGTAGCTGTGGTATTGATCGGTCGAAAGGAAAAACTGCCTTCTCCAAGCCAATTCAAAAGTCTACTTATTGTTGCAGTTGGTGCAGTTTTAGGATTTCCGCTCCTCACTTCCTGGGCAATGGAATCCTTGCCTGTTTCTCATGGAGCTGTGGAAGTAGCACTGTTACCGTTAGCGACAGCTGGATTTGCTATGTTTAGAGCGGGGGAAATCCCTTCAATCAAATTCTGGGCTTCAAGTTTAATCGGCTCTTTAGCTGTCATTATGTATGCCCTCCATCTTGGGTTCGGTCAATTGCAATTTGCCGATTTAGCTTTACTAACGGCAGTGATCATACTGGGCCTTAGTTACGCTGAAGGGGGGAAATTAGCGAAAGAATTAGGCAGCTGGCAAGTGATTGCTTGGGCAATAATGATCGGTGCTCCATTTTTCATTATTCCAGTTGGACTAAACCTCACGACTGAAATGCTTCATGCCCCATTACAAGCTTGGATCAGTTTCATTTATCTCGCAGTCGTTAGTCAATTTCTAGCATATGTTGCTTGGTATAGCGGAATGGCTATGGGCGGGATAGCAAGGGTTAGCCAGATTCAATACTTACAACCATTTTTAATGATTCTATTTGCAACAGTATTTCTAGATGAAACCATCACAATTTTCACTCTTGTAATAGCTGTGATTGTTGTCTTTTCTGTTATATTAGGCAAAAATGCTCCTGTATCAAAAAAAGGCGCTGTATCGGGGAAAACCTAACTGCATGTTAAATTGAGATTTTTGTATAATTAAATAAAAATGTATATTTTTCTGCACAATTTTACGCAAAGACAAAAGTTCATTGTTTAGCAACTGGAAAAAATCCCAAATGCTGAATGAGGAACAGATTTATATTATTAATGAAATTAACCTAAAAAATGAAGTGAATGCCACTGCCCGAACGGGAGTGTTGATCAAATAAAGATTAACGCTCTTCTCCTTCACATATAGTGGTAAGTTGAAATTCATTCTACTTAGTAATTCTATATTCTTTTTAAGGATCTTCTCGCTCTTTAATATTTCCGATTTGTTTAAGGCGCAGTGATATTTCCACATTTGATAATCATGCCTCATCCAATCATCACGCCATCTTTAATTTTTCTAGTTTATCTTTTCCCATAATTCTATGTAGAGTTGCTACTTCAACAAACCATATAAGAATATGCAGGCGCAATTCGTTTCTGCCCTTATTGTTTCACTAAATCAAAATAAGCTGGGCTATTCCAGTACATTTTTCTCCAAAATCCGGCTTACCTTGTAGATTTGTCACGATTATTTCCCCGCCAAGAAAGGGTGGTACATATTTGTACCACCCTTTTACTTCTCGTTCCACAATCATGTCCTCTAATTTTATTGAACAGAAAAGCTTCACTCTCATATACCAATTGCTTCTATTTCATCATACAGTTACTGCTGCATTATCTGAATAAGGTTGCCGCATGTATCGTCGAAGACAGCTATTGTGACTTCGCCCATTTTTGTCGGCTCCATAGTAAACTTCACGCCATTTTCCAATAATCGTTCGTACTCTTTACGAATATCTGCAACGCCAAACATTGTTGCTGGGATGCCTTCGGAAAATATCTTCTTTTGATACTCCTTTGCCGCAGGGTGCTCATTCGGTTCGAGTAAAAGCTCGGTACCGTCATGATCATCGGGAGAAACAAGCGTAATCCACCTGAATTTCCCCATAGGAACGTCATGCTTTTTTTCAAATCCCAGCTTTTCTGAATAAAATTCCAGTGCCTTGTCTTGGTCTTGTACGAATATACTGGTAACAATGATTTTCATATCGTTTTGCCTCCTTGGATATTTACAACGTATGGTGAACTGCTAACAGTTGGCTGCAAGCAAAACAACCCACATTCGTCAGAAGTCCTGCTCCGAAAAGTTTACTCTATCCATCCTTTCAACAAGTTTTTAAGAGGTTCGTTGTTGAACATTAGTACTCGATATTTTCCCTTCCGCTTTGATTTTACGAGACCTGCATCTTCCAATGCAGAAAGATGCTTAGCTATCGCCTGTCTCGAAATGGAAAGGTCGTGCTTCATAATGAGACGTACCGTAAGTTCATACAACGTCAACTCGTTGCGTTCGGATAGTTCGTCTAATATAAGTCGACGAGTCGAATCGCCTAGTGCTTTGAATATAGCGTCTTTGTCCCAATTCATATTTCGATTATAAGCAACTCTACGGTTGCTTGTCAACCATAAGCAACTGTAGGGTTGCTTGAAAAAGGAACGCATCATCCCATGTTAAAGTCACATAATAGTTTGAACCATTATAGAAAATTAAACTTTTTTTCAACAAAAGGTAACACACTAGTTAAAATTATTAGCACCTTGTATGTTTTTTAATACGTTTCTTATTCAACTCCAGTTAGTCTAATTCCATACAATTCAGGATATCCATCTCATATGAAGTGTTTCTCCATTGTAGTGTTTTTAAATCAATTACAATCATTTAACATAGAAAAAAATCCCTGATCAAAAAGCAGAGATTTTTTCTTTGTTAAATGGCCTTAGAGAACACAAAAATGATTATTCGATAATAATTTCAATATAACATCCTTTATACTGTTAGGTATTCAGCATTTACAATATTTCGATATACCCCTCTGTCCCATGCACTCGAATTCGTTGCCCATCTTTTATCAGTTCAGTCGCATGTTCTACCCCAACAACTGCTGGCAAGCCATATTCACGTGCGATAACTGCTCCATGGGTCATCAGTCCACCAACTTCTGTGACTAAGCCTTTTATGGAAACAAACAATGGTGTCCAGCTAGGGTCAGTAAAGGAAGTGACTAATATATCTCCATCCTCTAGATTTGCTTCTTCCATGTTTAAGATGACACGTGCTCTTCCCTCAATAACACCGGAAGAAACAGGCAGACCTACAATAGCTTCGGCTGGGAGATTTTCTCGTTTGTACTCACCTACAATAATTTCACCATCAGACGTGATGACACGTGGAGGAGTTAGTTTTTCATATAATTTGTACTCGTCTTTTCGTTTGCTGATGATCTGGTAATCCAGTTTGTTTGTGCGTACTACTTCGCCAAGTTCTTCAAAAGTGAGATAAAATATATCTTCTTTTTCATAAATGATGCCTATTTCTACGAGTTGGTCGGCTTCTTTCAGTAAAGCCTGCTTATAAACGAAATAGCGACTAACCATGCCGTATTTGGGATATTCACGATAACCGATGAAATTCCGTATTAGGTCGATCATTCGTTTTGTTTCCTTGGCTTTTTGATCACCATCCGGTAATTGCTTCAATCGATCTAATAACTCTTGTTCTTTTTTCAAGGCTGCCTGTCGCCCTTGCTCAAATTTCCGTTTACTAGCATTAGGCTCAAAGTTTTTGATGTTACCCAGAATCAACGGGACAAGTGTAATTGGTTTTTCACTCCAACGAGTTCTAGTAATATCGATTTCCCCGGCACCTCGCATGCCGTATTTGCCGAGATAATCATAGATAGCTTCTTGCGTTTTTTGTCCACCTTCAAACTTAACCAGCTCATCCAAAAAGTTATCATCTTTTACATGTTGTAAATAATCAATGACTTCCGGATAAGGACGAATTACATCTGCGACCTCCATAAGCGCCAGACCCATTTCCGAGGTAATATTGTTTGGTACAGACTGAGAAAGCGTATCTGCTGCGTTTTTTTCACCTAACCACTCGTTCATTTTTTCATTGATCCATGATGAAGCATCCATAGCAGCCATAAAAACAGCTGAACTTTCTGGGTCAAATAAAATCTTCTTTAATATCTGGATATCTTCCAAGATAAAATCAAATAAATCTGATCTTGATTTCGTTTGGATGTTTTGTTTTAACTCTTCTATCGATGTTTGACTGCTCTTAATCAAATCAGAAACGATTGTCGGCTCGTTTTCGATTTGTGCCCTAGAATCCGCAGACATCACACTTTTATTGCTTTTACCGGAACTCTGTTCTTGCTTATGACTTGGTAAAGATTTTATGAAATCTCCTCGCTCTATTATGGTAATGAGTGCGTCTTTCATGAGCGGATCGTGTTGTCCCATGGCATCTAATAACATTTTTCTGCTGTCAGGTGAAGCCAGCATATGTGTGACATCAACAAACAGCCTCCCGCCAGCTTTACGCATAGGTGCAGGAGTGGTTAACAGGAAAAAAGACAATCCCAATGGTTTCATGGGGTCGGTCATCATTTGTTGATGACCGACAGATACATAAACGTGATTTACTTGATCATTCGCCTCAGGAATCGGGTATAAAGTAGTGATTGGCCGACTTTGGACTATATAAAATGTATCATCAACCAAACACCATTCGATATCTTGTGGACGACCAAAATAAGCTTCGATCTGTCTTCCAATGCGTGCCAGTTGTAAAATCTGTTGATCAGTAAGTGTTTGTGTCTTTTGCTGATCCGGATCGATCTGTTGTTTCACTGTTCCGCCTTCTTTTAGTCCATGGATAACCAATTTCTTGGTTGCTATCATCTTTTCGACGATTTCCTCTTCCTGTACTTTATAACAATCGGCAGAAACCAAGCCAGAAACCAGTGCTTCTCCAAGTCCAAAACTGGCATCAATCGATAGCAGCTTTCGGTTAGAAGTAATCGGATCAGCTGTAAATAAAATCCCTGAAGCCTGTGGGAAAACCATCCTTTGAACGATAACGGATAAAAGAACTTCACTGTGGTCAAATCCATTTTGCATACGGTAAATTACCGCACGATCCGTAAATAGGGAAGCCCAACATTTCCTGATATGCTGCAAGATGGCATCGACGCCGATGATATTTAAATAAGTGTCATGTTGACCAGCAAAAGAGGCATGTGGTAAATCTTCAGCAGTCGCACTGGAACGGACTGCATATGCTTGTTCATCACCAAACTGGGAGAGAAAGTGAGTAACTGCTTTCACAACATCGGAAGGAATTTTTACATCCTTAATGATTTGTCGAATCTTCCTGCTGATTTCACCAATTTGTTCACGATCTTCTACTTTTAGAATTGTCAGTCGATCCAACAAAGCATGGTACGTTTCGTTTTGTTCGATGGCTTTTTGATATCCCACTGTTGTAACACAGAATCCTTCTGGTACTTGTATTCTTTCAATTTTTGATAATTCCCCTAAATTTAATCCCTTTCCGCCAACGAGCAATAGCTGTGTTTTTTCCATCTCCTGAAAACCGAGAACCAATGAACCCATTCTAAATCCCTCCCACAAATCTCAATAAAGGTCTATTGTATTTTAGCAGTAGCAATTAAGAATAAATAGTCTATATTTACCATTTCTTATATGCTATAATTAAATTAGGAAGAGTAAGAGTTCAATTATCATACAGTAACCAAATGCCCCGGTTTCCCCTTAAAAGCAGTTCATATACCTCGATTGATTTACAGTTCCATACACAGTTGAACGCGAAATCGGCATGGAGTGAAACCTTTCAAATATGCTCCTTGAGTATCTTAAAACAGACGGTAAGCCGTATAAGAAATACCACTCGCAATCGGCAGGATAAAAAAAGCATCCAAATTAATGGATGCCTTCTGCTTTTATTCACTACTCTTGACATCTTTTATTAAATCATCTCTAAATGACTTTGCATCTCTTTCAAACACTTTTTCAAAACTTTTTTCATACTCTTCGTAGGTTATCTGACCTTTTTCAATCAGTAATTCTACTATAGCTTTAACCCTTACTCTATTCGACACTAGTTCATTCGTCATATTGGACAATAAAATACCGATTTTCTCATAATCATCATTCATTTTTTGTCATCCCCTTCGTTTAACCAATACGACAAAAATGAGACTTTTTCCTGCAAATAATCAGCACATATATGTATAAGTGCCCTATTTTAATTAAATTCATAGCGATTATCATATGTTCTTTCTAATTTGCTCAAAACGCAGTATTCCTTTTTTAATGTTTGCAACTGATTCTCCAACTCTGAATTTATACCGTTTCCCATTTTCTCTATAATTTCTTTTTGGGCTTTTTTATTGTCAAACAACTTTTTTAGCACTTTCGCATGTTCATCAAATATATCCACCTTTTCTCCCCCTTAGTTTTCATACTATTTATATTCAACTAAAAGGCAAGGATTCCTAATTGTTTATTCACTCTAAACTAGACACAAAACATTACAATCACTTTAATTGTTGTAGGTTTACATGGAACATATAAAACGCCTACCTGATGGTTAGACGGTTATGATATATATTCAACAAAAGAGGGAATACGTAGCAAACCATTCTTTGCATAGTTTCTGAACTTAACCCTATATTCAATCTTGGGATCCAAGTATTTAATTTATCGCACTTTTTTGGCTGAGAGGAATATAAAAACTGAACACCTAGGCAGCGCTTGTTTGCAAATGTGCGGAAGGACAATTACAAGCTTACTTCGATGATAACGAAGAAAAACCGAAATAAGATATTTTTAGTTTACTAATGAAGTAGGCTTTTTTATATTATACACATTGTGTAATTGTGTTATTGTGTAAAATATAAAACGGAAGAGAACTAATGGCTAATTATTTTGATGCACAGTCAGGCCTTTAGGGAATTTATCTATAAAAAGCTTTGGAGGTTATCTATGAATAGTAATGAAGTACAAGCATATTGGTTTGAGGATGATGGCATAATTCCAAACAACCCTACTCTTCCCATTCTCCTTTATCCCGGTGCCTTAACAGAACAGGCTGAATTGACAGAGAAAATATTCAATAAAAATAATTGGCGAAATAGCTGGATAAATGGCGTTTTTGATTTTCACCATTATCACAGCAATGCCCATGAAGTGCTTGGTGTATTACAAGGGAATGCAATCGTTCAACTTGGAGGGGAAAAGGGAAAATCTGTAGAGATAAAAACCGGTGATGTACTCATCTTACCGGCAGGAACAGGACATAAAAGACTGGCTTCGAGCAATGATTTTAAGATAGTGGGTGCTTATCCCGAAGGAAAGGAATACAATCTGAAAACGGAGAATGCCGAAGACAGGCTTCAATCCTTGGAGGATATCCCTAAAGTAGCCCTTCCCGAAACTGATCCTGTTTTCGGCGATCATGGACCATTACTATCGGATTGGAACGTCAGCAGTTAAAACGAAAGCCTTCTTTGTATCGTAAATATTAAATACTTTCCCAGTCCCCCTTCTAAAAGTCACGTCCATGGAGGTACTTCTTTAACAGGATTTAAAAATGCACGTGCTTCTTCCTCACGTTTCTCCCTTGCAGCCTTTTGAAGGTTGTTTTTTTACGATTTTCTTCAATCGAACTAATATATTCTTCCTTCAATATGGAATAAACGTGGAGATCTCAGTGTTTCCCCTTAATCTTCATCCCTTTACGCAAAATGCCCTCGTGTTTCATGCCCGCCTTTTCCATTACCCGTGCAGAACCAATATTTTCGGTAAAACAACGCGCCTGAATCCATATCAAATCCATATTTTCAAATCCAAAACGGATTAATTCCTTAGCTGCTTCTGTTGTAATCCCTTTCCCCCAGTATTCCGGAGAAAGCACATACCCAATTTCGGCACTATTTTGACCCGGATTCCAGGATAAAAAGTCGATTGTTTCTATCATTTTATGATTCTCTTTATATTCAATAGCCCATGGAGCTACTTTTCCATGTAAATATTGATTTAAAACAAAGCCAATAAATTCTTTTGTATCGTCTAAAGATTCATGAGCATCCCAGGTTACGAAGCGGGATACTTCTTGATTTGAGCAATATTCAAACATATCATTCACATCCTGGATAGTGACCTTCCTCAATATCAGTCGTTCTGTTTCCAGGATTGGCAAATCGCTGTATATTTCGCCTGTTTCCATGCTTCCACCCCTATTTTTAACTTTCTATTATTATACAAAATTTTCTAAAACGGTTGAGTTGAGGACCAACAAACAATCATAATGCAAAATGATATGGGCCACAGGTTTCTCTCCAACCTTCGAATGGATAGCAATCTCAGGGTTATTGGATAAAAAGGCCATCCTATACATAATCGTGGTGTTACGAATATAAGTGGATTGTATTTCCTGGGACACCCCTGGCAGCATACTCGCGGATCTGCTCTACTCTTGGGAGTAGGTGGGGATGCCGCTTACATTGCCAGCCGGCCGAAACAATAAAAGAACAACTAAAGGATATAACTGGTAACTTAATTGTTATAAATCTGCAACGTGTTCAGCAACAGGATTAGGTAGGTTTTCACGAAGATCCATCCTTCTTTCTTGAAAATTCACTGTCGTTGCTACTGACTTTATTCTTTTTACCGGTTAGGGAATGTTGGATGTTTATGATATTCCACCTTCATGGTTTATGAAAAAAAGGAGTGCATTTTTAATGAAAAATGCACTCCTTTACTAAACAAATAAATACATTTAATTGTGTGAAATAAGGGGATTCAAAACCTTACCGCAATTACCATTCACTTTTTATCTACCAAAGTTAAAATGTTCATATCGGCCTCTAATTATTCCGTAAACTCCATATAACATAAGACCAAGTCCAACAATTCCAAGTAACCAAAGGCCATATGGCTGCTTAGCCAGTTCTGACAATGCTCCGCCCAGTCCTTTTGTCTGATTTGGATCTGCAGTTACAGCTGTCTTTATGAAAAAAACACCTATCATTCCCAGTACAATTCCCCGTGATAAAAGTCCGATTTTCCCCGAGTTACGTGCTATTTTAGTTTCATGTTCATTCATTTCAGATACTTTAAATTTCTTCATGAATTTTTCTTTTACTCCACTTAGTATTTCATGAACACCGTATCCAATAATGATTGCTCCTACTAAACCAACTATCCACTGGCCGAACGGCTTCGATAATAGGTTTGCTGAGATCGTTTGTTCAGAACCACCACCCGCATGACCAGCATGAAGGGCCAGCTTAAAGGCGCTAAAAGCCAAACTTCCATAAATTATTGCACTTACTAAATAGGCTGCTCTTGTTATAATTCCTTTTGCGTCATGGCCTTTATTTTCGGGATCCTTTATGGCTTTTATGATCTGCCAAATAATGTAACCTAAAAGCCCAATGCCAATTAGCCAGAGCAAGACTTCACCAAAAGGAACCGCCGCTATCGATTGCAGCACACCATTTGTTCCTGTTACTTTTCCCCCTATACCAAAGGCTGCCATGGCTGCAAGTAGTCCTAACAAAACATACACCGTTCCCTTTGCCATGTACCCAAAGCGTCCAAAGCGCCGTATCCATGGTTTCAACTCATGATTCGCTTTCGAAACCTTTTGCTTCGCTTGCTCCTTCGTTAATGAAACGCTCACCGTCAACACTACTTCCGTAAGTTATTTACTACTTACTGAATTCCCCTTTCAAAGGTATAAGAAACCTGATTTCAATTCTTTCTAGAAGGTGATAAATAAAAAAGGCAGGTCATGCGTTGGTAATTCAAAAAAAAAGGCTCTGTTATTATTTAATATTGATAATGTGTAAAATTTAAAGGAAGCCCTAATAAATAGGGTTTCGGTTTCCTCTATTCTTTTTTCAACTAACGTCCCCGTTGAAAAGTATGTTGCTTTAAAAAAAATCATATAACCCGTTGGCGAAATAATCATAATCATCGTTATCAATTATCTTACCTCCATAGCCTTCAAAAAAGAGTTGTTTATCTATTTCATTTTCAAAGGCATTTGGTTTAGGGCGAATAGCTAAAGATACGTCACATCGTGGGTCACCATAAGCTCCACTACTCCAATCGATGACTCCAGTAATTACTCCAGTTGAAACCATAACATTATCAATCGTAAAATCTCCGTGAATAAGAGTTTGTTTATATTCTTTTGGTTTCTTTACTTTCAATCTTTCTAATAACTCTTTAGTACCGTCAACCTCGTAATTATTGAAGTTATACTTGGCTTGATATAACATTTGGTCAAGCCACGGTTGTTCAATAATAAGTTCATCGGGACACGGAGTTGAATGAAAAATTTTAAAAAACTGATAAATTTATCCAAAATAGGAAATCTGATGTGTAAAAGTTACGGTTGAAACAAAGGAGGATTCTTTTACTGGTTGGGTTGAAGAGTCCAAGGTTATTAAGTTTAAGTTAGAAGGTAAGCCGGTTGATAAATAAGGAAAAAAAACAACTCAAAGAAAAGTATGAGCTGCCAAATTGTTTTGACAATAATTGAAAATTAACATGGAATATTAAGCTACTATTATTAAACTAAGAATAGAGGATTCATTTATGTATAGAAAATGTAATACGTGCTCATTTATTTCTAAATTCAATAAAAATGAGGAATTAAAATGCAAGCAATGCGGTAGCGCAGATGAGTTGACTATATATCCAGTTCAAGCTGCTGTAGACTTCTTAGAAAGAGTGGACACTAACATCTACGATTTGGATGATCCAGACGTTCTAATTGATTTGTACAATTTTGAAGGTTTTGAAACAACATCTCTATTTTTGTGTACTGCATATGAAGTCTTGCTTGAGACATTAATCTCCGATGAATTAAATCAATAAAATTACCTAATTATGTTTCTGAATTACTTTTAAATTCTAATCAAGGTCAGGAAAAAATGGGCAGACTTTTCGCCAAGTTGGTAGGTGAAAAATCAATAAAGGCAGTGTTTAGACTCATTTGCTCCGAGGATTTTCATGATAAGATAAAGGAGATTATAGGCGCAAGGAATTCATACATTCATGGTAATCCTCGAGCTTTTAAAGATTCAGATTTAGAGGCTGAAGACTTAAAGATTATTGCTAATTCAATGATGGACATCATTGTAATATTGAATAATTCTTTTGTTAACAAAGAACATAAATTATCCAGTTGAAAAGCCTAATTAATTTAAATATATATAAGAACAATTAGTTACCTAAATATAAAGCCTGTATCTTAGATTACCAAGTAATCATTGATACAGGCTTTTTTTACTTTTTCTTATAGAACTAACGCACCCGTTTGTTTAAGTACAAAGCTTCACAAGCTTTGAGTTCAATCTTCCTTTTTTATTAATGTCTCAAATACCTAAAAAGCACCCCAAAAAAGTGGGGCTGAAAATAACAGTAACATTTCTATTCGATTTTAATCTTCAATCTTAAACCAGGGACCTGAAGCTTGAATGAAATTCCAAAGTTTTTCTGGAAGCTCAAGCTCGCTTACTTTTGAAGTCTTAATCGCTGTCTCAATTTCAGCTTCTTTTCCATTCTGAATCTTTTCTACCCAGTCTGGATTCATGATTAATGTCTGACCAACTGCTGCTAGGGATAGACCCTTATCTAATGCGGATGCAACATCATTAGCAGTTACCATAGAACCCGCAGCCATTACAGGAACTCTGTCGTTTACATGTTCAACAATTAATTCAAGCCGTGTTTTTCCATCTTCAATGCCTCGTGGTTTTGAAGATACATCATCAAGCGAAACATGGATGTAATCCAAACCCTGTTCAACCAGACGGTCAAATAATTCATAGGCATCTTCCATCCCATAACCGCCATTTTCTTCGGGTGATATTCTATACCCTAAAATAAACGGCTTTGTTGCGTGATTCTTAATCACATTTTTCATTTCCTGAATGACTGCCAATGGGAAACGCAAGCGATTTTCTAGAGAGCCACCCCATTCATCCTCACGTCTATTGAAGAAAGGAGAGAAGAAGTTTTGAAGTAAAAATCCGTGTGCACCATGAATTTCAACACCATCAAAACCAGCTTCAATAGCTCGTCTGGTTGTTTCTCCAAAAGCATGAATCACTTCTATTATTTCATCATGTGAAAGTTCTCTAGGTAAAACTGAAGGAGCAAATGCAGTAGCTTCAGTCTCTACAGCACTGGAACTAACCACCTCACCATTTGGAGTTAAAGATGGCAGTGCTTTGTTGCCTGCATGAAATATTTGAAGCAACGCAGGAGCTCCTCCACTTTTCGCCGCATCCGCCAATTTTCGTAGACTTGGAATAAATTTATCATCATAAGCTGCGAATTCATGCGTAAAACCTATACCGTTTGGTTGAACATGAGTACATCCTGTGATAACAAGTCCTACTCCATTGACTCTTTTTTTATAATATTTTACTTCTTCATCTGAAACGGTGTAATCATCATTACTGCTCCAAGTTGTCATTGGTGCCATAACGACTCTATTTTTTATGGTGATACCATTTTTAAATGTAAATGATTCAAATAAGTTGCTATATTTTGTGTTCATTTTTTAACCTCTTTCTTGTTCTAGTTAGTTTTGCACTATTTTGTAAAGGTGAATCAAATGGTGCAAGAATAGGTTAATCCTTAGAGAGCACTCTAAGGCAAGTGTTTTTTATTTTTATTTTTTCGATTACGAGTTTTTTCAAAAAGACGCAAATGGAAAAACAACTGGTTGTTTAATTTTTAGAGAAACAGTCTCCTAATTCATTTTCATAAAAATTAATTTTATTATCCAGATGTTCTAAACTTTGACGAAGCTTCTCAAATTCTTCCACTACTTTTTTTCGATGATTTTTAAGTAAAGCTAACCGTTCTTCCATTGTTTCATCCCCAACATGCCCCCACATGGCAAATTGTTTCATGTCTTTTAGAGACATCCCCGTATTTTTTAGGTGGAGCAATGATTCAATCCATAATTTATTTTCATCAGTGTAGATTCTGAAATTGTTATCGTCTCTGTTTACTTTTATTAAGCCTTCCTTTTCATAAAACCTCATTGTATGTTCACTTAACCCAACAATTTTAGAAAATTCTCCAATAGAATATGTCAATATAATCGCCTCCATTAAATCTGATATGTCTATATCTTCTTTCATTTTAAATTTTTGACACAAAGTAAGTGTAATACTTAGAGTTTACTCTAAGTCCAAAATTATTAATTCTTCTGCCCGTTTTGAGGTGCTTTCCCAAAGTTATAACCAAAATGACAGTTGCTTTAACTTCGATATTGACATACAAAAAATCAAAACTCGCCACAGGTATATTGGCGAGTTTCCTTTACTATATTTTCCGATTCCTTATTCAACTAAACTGCCCCGTTAGTTGCATAAGAAAAAGCTGCCTTAAAGACAGCTCTGATCTTCAGCTAACGCACCCGTTAGTTTTAGTACAATCCTTCACAAGGCTTTCAATAGACAACTGGGTACCCATCTCTTATAGCTCTAACTATGACTTCATAATCCTCCATACCATACTTTTGGGCGATTTGAGCCAAAGAATAGGCCAGTTCATTCCGTTGTTCTTCTTCTATCGGCACATGGACTTTAATCGTTTTGTTATCTGGATTGACTCCGAGCGCTATAATAGCATATTCATTAATTACCTTATTGCTTTCTTCCATGAATGCTCGGCTCTGCTCTTCCCTTTTCTGATTGTCTAAGTAATCATAGACTAAAAAAAGTATAAACGCGGCCATCAGCACACCTAAACCTAGAAAAACTCGTTTTTTTAATTTCTTCACTTTATATCTCCTTGTCAAAATTCTGTCTCTTTTACATCCTTTTTAACTTTATCATATTTATCTACATATGGAACTATCTGGTATTAGGATGATCAAAAGCGACATAAAATAGGCTTTTCTCTTATGAAACTAAACTGCCCGTTAGCCATCGCTACTTTAAAGACAACTCTGATTTTCAGCTAACGCACCCGTTGGTTCATTAAGAAAAGCGAAACTTCTTCAAGAATCGCGCCCGATTGTTGAAGATTATTGCTTAGAACTTATTCAAAATAAGCACTCTTTAGTTAGTTTGTTGATTGGTCATTTTATGATTAACATATAAATAGATTACAATGCCGCCAAATGTGACAATGGTTGATAGTATTAATTGTGTATCTGGATTAACATTTATGTAATTAAAAAGAAAATCTGGTAATACGAGCAGAGCCAAAATAATAAGCACAACCCATGTCTTTGTCCATAATGAAACTCCAATTAAAAAGCTAAGTGTCAATATCACAGTAATAATTGTTCCGATACTACCAAAATGGAATGTAGGAGTTTCTATAAGTCGATTTAAATAAAATAATCCTACAAATAGAACTATTGGTAACAAGCCAATCAAATAATAAAGTGCATATTCTTTTGCTCTTGATAAGCTATTTGCAGCAACGTATTTAAAAACACTTCCTATTGCAATGATAAAAATTAAGCTAACAATAACAGATCCGATGATTTCAAATAGGGAGTACGACAGATGTCCTTTGACAGCATCTGTTAAGACTAAAAAGGAGAGAGCACCAAATATAATCATTAACATGTATTTAAATATGTTTCTTGTGTTTGTGGTCATCTCATTCGATAACTGCTTCATATATTGTTTAGGTGACTCTCCGACAATATGATCTACTGTTTTTCCTCTCGCTTCAGCCTCAATTAAATGATCTTCTAATTCTTCAACAATTGCATTAATTTCCTCTTCCCCTTTGCCATTGGAAAATAGATAAAGCCGTAGGTTTCTAAAAATGATTGGCTTTTTTTTGATAAATCTTGCTTAATAATCACTATACTCTCATCCCCTTAACGTAATTAATTTCATTTCATACGTAAAACTGAGTTTACGGTACTTTGGAGCTTATCCCATCTGCTAATAAATTGCTGTAATTCCTCTTCTCCTTTTTGAGTAAGTGAATAATACTTTCGTTTTGGACCGGCAGTAGATTTTTTTAAGGTTGATGTAACCAGTTCTTCTTTTTGCATCCGTATAAGAAGGGGATAAATCGTCCCTTCACTAAAGGAATCAAAGCCATATTGCTCAAGTTTTTTTGCAAGTTCATACCCATAAACTTCTTTCTCATGGATGATTGCTAATATACATCCATCTATAATGCCCTTTAACATTTGAGTTGTAGACAAAAAGTGTTCACCTCTTCATTACTCTTGCATTGCAAGGTATTAAAAATATGATACCACCCAATATCTTGCAATGCAAGATATTGGTAAACAAAAAAAACGTTTAAACTTCATATTCAAGCCTGCTTATCATACATTTTATGCCGTTTCACTTAAATAATCCCCATATATTAACTACTTCGACATCCTTCCAAAAGTAGGTACTTATTCAATTAACCTGCCCCCTTAGTTCGAATCGAGTATTGTTTCCTCAATAGCTTGCTCTTGTTCTTTATTCATGGATTTCCCCCTTTTTGAAATTCCTTACCATTGTATTAGTTGATTAGTCACTTTGTGCCTATACCTAAGCACTAGTAAACTCGAGTGTAGAGGTAGATATGCAGAGCTAATACAGATTTAAACATTTCAGTCGATTAATGCATTTTCATGACAATTACCTTGCAATTCCTTTCATCGGTTCAACACAATCGTTATCCTTATTTAATCCACAAATACACGACCTTTAAGGTAACGAGTGGAGCGAAATCCCTATAGTTCACTACATATGAATTAAAGTATTCCCTTCCCCATAACCGTCAAATCCCAAGACAGCACAATCAGAATACATATGGGTGATTGACTCCTCCGCAATTCGTTCAATTTACAGTTGCCGGACAGGATACAGCTTGTATTGATCAAGTACTTTGTTATATTCCAGAGGATCAATTTGACTGCCCTGTAGACTATTTCAATCAAAAATTTCTGCGTAAAACACAAAAAAAACTACCTGTCGGGGGGAGTTTTTTTCTGCTACGTGATTGGATTCTATGAGCTGATGCCTCACAGCGTATTGAGTAGTTTACTCAATATATAAAATCTTAATCATTATAGATAAAGAAAAAACTAGCTTACTATTGAAATGAATCTAAAAAGTTAGATACTTTTTTTATTAAGACCATTTTTCAATTTTGAATGCAACTTGATGAAACTGCGGAACTGTTAGAAAACGATAATTATTTTCCAATAAATATTTAATGATTTTAGGTAATGCCGTAACGATTTGGTCTCTAGGTCCACTACCGTATTGATCCCCATCATGCATTACAATGAGACTGTTTTTTTGGATTCCTGAAATGACATTATTTTGTATACCCAAAGGAGATTTTTCATACCAATCTCCACTATCTACATTCCACAATACAGAAGTCATCCTAAATTTTTTAATAGCATCAGTATTTTTATCATTTATTGAACTATAAGGAGGGCGAAACAGATTTGGAGAACAGCCTATTATTTTCATAATCTGAATATTTGTCGAATTAATTTCTTTCCACAATTCATTCTCTGAAAGGGTTGTTATGTCAGGGTGACTCCATGTATGATTGCCAATGATATGCTTTTCTCTATGAATTCTTTGTATCACATCTGGGAATTTTTTTACCTCGGAACCAACAACAAAAAATGTTGCAGGTATATTATATCTTTTTAGAATATCTAAAATGGAGACTGTATAAGCTGACGGTCCATCATCAAAAGTTAGAGCAACATACTTAGGTGGATTTTGATTCATACTTTCACTTCTTTTCTATAATAATTAAAGATATTAATTATATGAATCAATTTCATAATAGGTGAATCAATAGAAATACACGAATTAGATTTATGAAAATACATTAATATCCTATTTTATCCAAATGATTAAACTAATTTACTTTATTATGTTCGTCTATATCAATAAAATTGTGACTTATGAAATTGACTCACATGTAAAAATCCCTTGAGTTGTATAATTTAAGGGATTTCTAGTGCAAGATAATTCTTACGACGATTATTGATTAAAGTGAATGTCTATTATGTTAACTACATTGGATTACCTAATATGATTAGCATAGGGGTTGTAAATTCCCAATCACAGGGTTGCTGCGGCATCCTTTTTTTATGGAACTATCCTGCCCCGATAGTTCCATAAGAAAAGAGCTGCCTTAAAGACAGCTCCGATCTTAAGCAAACGCACCCGTTAGTTCATAAAGGATTATTGTACAGTTGACACAAACTGTGAGGAAGTAAAAAAAAAGAGCCTGCAAAAGCAACGGCTCAAAGTTTAACATCCTCAGATATTCGATCATATATCTTAGATAAATAATTAATTAGTTCAATTAAATCATTTTCGTTGTGAAACTTATTTTCATGGTAGTTCATCAAGAAAAAGCTGCCATAAAGACAGCTCCGATTTTCAGGTAAAGCACTCGTTAGTGGAATAGAGCACGAAAAGGAGGTGACCAAAGGTCATCCTCCTTCCAATTATAACCGAATCTCAAATTGTTCCTTTCTCTTCTGCTCCAAACTAGCGATAAAGGAACGCATCAGCTTCATGGAAAACTGAAAGATCGGGCTTTGAATAAAGGTATATGCAAACGTCATAATAAACACTGGACCTCCAAGGATGAACCCGATAATCAAGATGAGGCTCTCGACAACGATTCTTGCCCAACTGATCGATAACCCGGTTTTTTCCGAAACGGAAAGCATGAAACCATCCCTGGGACCTGCCCCAATTCCCGCAGCCACATAAATTCCCCCGCCAATTCCGGTTATGATGATACCCGTCAACAATATGAGTATATTCAACCACCAATGCTCTGTTTCATGAGGAAGAATGTTGAGATGCAAAAAGAAATCCATGATCGGGCCGATTGACAAGGCATTTAGAAAGGTACCAATATTAATATACTTCCTATCCACGACAAAGACGATTAACACAAGTACTAAACCACACATGACACTCCACGTCCCAATTGTGAAACCGAACCACTCGAACAGGGCGACGTTTAAAACCTCCCAAGGATGCAGCCCCAAGGATTGAACATTCACCGCAATCGCATTCCCTAATCCAAAGAAAGTTAATCCAAGAAAAAAAATAAAATACCGTAATAGCCGCAATGCCATCTCTTCCCCTCTACACCTTTTATATCCATCTACTATAGATGAAGCAGGTTAAATGAACTTTAGATGATCTATCCAAATCAAAAGTTGTTACCAAATGATTAACAGTGAAGTACATAATGACGTACCTAAGGGTGGTAGGTACTCTAAATCCTATTTATGTTTTCAACTAACCTGCCTCAACTAACCTGCCCCTTTAGTTCATTAAAAAAAGAGCTGCCGAAGCAACTCCCTTATTGAAGTAAAGCACGCGTTAGTGCCATAAGAAAAAGGTTACCTCAGCAGGTTGAAATCATTTTTAATATTCACAAAAATAAACGGGACTATATACCAATTCAGAAAATTCCAATGAAATAATCAGATAGCCACCCTTATCGCCAGTTGCCGTTCAAGTTTTCTTTTTACTCGCTGGAGAGCATTATCAATGGACTTTACATGCGTGTTTAGTTCTTCAGAAATTTCCACATATGATTGTCCATCCATATATAAGGTCAACACACTTCTTTCCAAATCACTAAGCAATTCTGATATTTTAAGTTCTATATCATTAGCTTTTTCTTGGTTAATGAACAATGCTTCCGGATTCGTTATTTTTTCTCCGGATATCCTATCCATAAGCGTATAGTTTGATTCTTCATCATAAAGAGGCTTATCCAGAGAAACATACGAGTTTAGAGGTACATGCTTTTGACGAGTAGCCGTTTTGATCGCGGTTATAATCTGTCTGGTGATACAAAGTTCAGCAAAAGCTTTAAAAGAGGCCACCTTGTCCTCTCTAAAGTCACGAATAGCTTTATATAGACCAATCATTCCCTCTTGAACAAGATCTTCTTTATCTGCACCAACTAAAAAATATGATCTTGTCTTCGCGCGAACAAAATTCTGATATTTATTAATTAAAAAAGCCAATGACTCACTATCTCCACTATGAACCATCTTTACTAAAACTTTATCTTCTAATTTAGCATAATTTTCAATCGGCTGTACTCCGATGTTTACACTCACTCATATCCCTCCGCCAAATTGAGTTATGATGCTTTTTAATAAACTGATAGATTGGGAAACTAGCGCTTGTTTAATCCACTTTAATATCTCTTGATCTTTTCTAAAATTATAAAGGACAACAAATGAAAACGCTGTCGAAATATGAAACAATTAAAAATGCTATAAATCTAAGATAAAGATATAAGCATTTTTGTTAAGATTCTTTTCTGCTAAAGGATGGCTTTATGGATGGTTGAAAAAGATGGGAAACTTTTTGACCACCCCCAAAATTATATTCGAATATATGAAGCGAACCACGAAAGAATGGAAATCCTGTAAAAAGACAATAAAGTTATTTAATTTTAAAACCTAAAACAAGCATAACCCCGTCTAAAATATAGTTGTTTAATTTTGGATATAAGATACTTCACTGTAATCAAAAATATTGAAATAAAGTCATTTAAAAATCTAAGGTTTATTCAATAATAGCGCCCAATTGTTGAAGATCATTAATCAACTAACGCACCCGTTAGTTTAAGTACAAACCTTCACAATCTTGCTAACCTGCCACGTTAGCTTAACAATGAAAACAAACTACAATACAAATATCATAGAAGCCATAACTAAAAATGGAAATAAAACGAGTAGCAATATTAATACTCCTGTCTTCCAATTATTTTTTAATTGAAGTAATTCCTTCTTAGCCTTTTCCTTATTTTTAAGCGACCATATAATAATTCCGACCCAATAAATTGCTAAAAATATATAACTTGAAGTATCCATAAAATGACCTCTTATAACAATTTTCCGTAATAAATGCTTAACAATCATTCTTTCACAAATCTGCCCCGTTTGTTCAATAAGAAAGGCGATCCTTTCATATTAAAGGATTGCACCCTATAGATAATTAACGAAGTGAGTTAGTAGTCTTTTTTTTTAATCCTTTAATTGTTGTATAAATAGGATATAACAATAACAAACCTCCAAATTGCAATATCCCATATTCTTCATTAGGAAGATATTTATCTAATAAATCATTCAAAAATAGATTTCCTGTTATGATGAAGAACAGACCTGATGTGAAAAATATTAAAGACGTGTTGAAAAATCTTTTTGTTTTAAATTTCTTGTCCTTAAAACCATTTATTAAGCCTAAAACCACAGACAAAACAAGCAAATCAGTGATATCCATACGCCTTACCCTTCTTTTTTACTTTCAGCATAAGCGAAAAAACATCTATTTCATATATGAAAACATTTCCATCTTATTAAACTAACCTGCCCCGTTATTTGCATAAAGAAAAAGCTGCCTTAAAGACAGCTCCGAACTTCAGCTAACGCACACGTTAGTTCATTAAGGATTATCTTCTTTTCAGAAAAAACCTTGGTGGAGGACCATATGACTGTTCTGCTTCAAAGTAGGCGAGTTTTCCAGGGATACACGAGATTATTGAGGGAAATCCTTCACCGACTGCCACCTCTAAAGCCGAAGTTAAAGACATATGCTTTCCATCGATAGAATCATTCCAAGACATTACGTAACAATCATTACCAGCACCTTGTTTTTTCAATAGATTTTCTATTTCTTCTGGGTCAGAATTAGGCTTTGGTATTTCAATCATAAATTCCTCCCTGAGTGTAGTTAAGTAATTATGATTTAATCTACCTATTGCATCCATTCGTTTTTTTGCCGAAAAAAGTTCGAACAAAACTCTTTGTTGGATTCTTTTATTAAAAAAAGATTTAACAATTATATCTTCAAATTCTTTATCCATTTCAGCCCCTCCCACAACTTAATTTTACCAAAAAAACCAAATATTTAAGGGAATTCGTCTTCAACTATTCTGCCCCTTTAGCTCCATAAAAAAAGCTGTAAACTGCCCCAATCAATCTATGTTCTATAACTAATGCGACCCGTTGAAGAACAAATCTAGTTTTTACTTTTTCGACTATAATAAAAAGAAATGAGAAGATAAGTACCATAGAGGCAAGATATAAAAAATGTTATAAGTTCTAAATTAACTGTTCCAGTCTTAAACCAAATAGTTAACGCAGCTAAAATGACTGCTATAAGGCAGGCGATAAAACCTTGAGTATGTGGTTTCAACATCAAAACCTCCTGTCCTGTTCTTAAAGGCTTACCTTAACCTATATTAGCTTATTTTTCTATTCTCCTATATGGAAATGATTCACAATATCCCTCAACTAACCTGCACTGTTAGTTCATTAATATGTCTATCCCCATTCCACAAAACAATATCGTTAGGATGAACCAAAATATATATTCTCTTTTTTTAACAATATAGTTTTCAATTCCTATTAGAAGGGTGATTATTCCTGCAATTAGTCTTAAAATTCCAGAGTAAAAGTAATCTATACTGTCATAAGTTTGGAAATATAATATTATTGCAAAGAGTGTCAATGCCCACTGTATAAACAGAATAGGTTTATTTCTATCATCCCAAAATTCTTTTCTCAAAAAAGAAAGCATTATTTTATCTCCTCAATCTAAATCAAAGTCTACTCATATTATAAACTGTAATGAACTACCCCGCCCCGATAGTTACATAAAGAAAAAGCTGCCTTAAGACAGCTCCGATCTTCGGCTTCAGCTAACGCACCGGTTAGTTTAACTAGATTACATTTTATTAGTTCCATTTCTATACGGATATAGCACTGTATCGACCCAACTACGAAACATTACATAGGCTTGTTCGTCTGTTTTTACATTACCTAAAAATACCCCCATAAAGTCATCATAATAACGTTCCTTAGCTCCAAATAATGTGTTAAACTCCTTTTCATTTTCAAAATCATCGAAAAATATATCCATTGTCTTATCTTGTCTTTCCCAAGCAATGGCCTCGATATAAGGAGTAAACTCGTTTTGGAAATTGTCTATATGTAGGTGGTTACCTGTATAATTTTCATTGTCAAAATATCCGTAATCATTCATATCTAAGCCTCCTAAATGAAATACCAGATTATTGTACCTTTTGTTCAACTATCCTGCCCCGTTAGTTCCATAAAGAAAAAGCTGCCTTAAAGACAGCTCTGATCTTAAGCTAAAGTACCGGTTAATTGAATAATTCTTCATCTCTGTATGCGTGAGACCAATGATACGGCTGGACTTCTTCTAAGGTTTTAAAAATTAATTGTTTCTCTTCATTAGTTACTGCGACTTTTACATCCCTTCCCCAATAAAATAATCTTTCTTGACAGACCCCACAAGGAGTTAATACTTTAAATTCTTGGTTTTCATCATCTCTTACAACGCAAATTGAATGAGTAATTTTTGTGTTAAATTTATGTGCTTCCAAAATCGCACCTGTTTCTATACATAACTCTGTTGAAGCATTTATGACCTCTGGTGATACACTTGTCAATATTTCACCATTGATAGTGTACATTGCTGCTGCTCCACCCCAGCCAGTAGGGTATCTTTTTTCTATAAGTTCTTTCGCTACTTGATATAAATTTTGTTCAATATTCACTCTTTTCCCCCTACTTTTATTCTCATTCAAATATCCAAATTAATTGTAACATCTTAAATCGTTCTTCAACTAACCTGCCCCGTTAGTGCCATAAGAAAAGGAGTGCCGCAGCATCCTCCTTGTTAAACCCAAACACAGTTAGACTTTATTATAAATGTACGAATTCAAACGTTCTTAATTTTTAGCATGATTTTCATTTTAAAAAACATACTAAAAATAATGTCTATAAAAGGAGGATTTAAAATGAAGAAAAGTATTCTGTGTTATATATTTGCCTTTTCAATAGTCCTAGGCATGAATATGAGTACCATAACAGCCCTAGCTCAGAGTCCAGAAGAATTAAAGTCCGTAACTTCAGATACTGAAACAACAGAATTTTGGGAAATTTCAACAGAAAGAAGCTCAAAACAATCGGAGGAACCTAAAGTATATTCGTATTACAATTTAAAACTACAAAATAACAGCAAAAGAGAGCTTTCAAATGTAATGCTTGAAGGGTATAGGACTAGTGAGAAAAATCAAACTAAATTAGCTCTATTTACACCAGTCAATATAGGTACATTACCAAATAATGGGGATTTCACATTTGATAATTTTTTATTATCTACAAATGCAAAGGAAGCTGAATTTGTGGTTTCTTGGGAAGAGAAAGGGAGGAAAATCAAGCAAAACTTTGTCTTTAATACAAACAATAATCTTATGGAAATTCAATAGGGGAATTTTTTGCGAATATGGTAATTATCAAGACCTAAATCGTAAAAAGTGATACATATTAGCCATGTATGATAAGTATCACCTTTATTATCCGTAAACAATTTACACATTAGTCCATTTCCTTAATGAACTAACCTGCCCCGTTAGGTCATTAAGGAAAAGCTTGTTTCAGCGACCCTAATTTTAAATCCTCTACCAGTGGTTTAAATAGGTAAATTTAAATTTTCTATCAATGAGTCATTAAATTCTGGAGAATGTTCAATGAAAAATGTATAATTATCCCTATTTAAAAATAGTTTCTTAGAGTCTAAAAAAGAGTTATCAATTTTTTTGGATAGGTCATTAATAAACCTTTTATTGGGTGTGCCGAATGTCACCACCATCTTTGCTGGTAATGCCTTCATAGCAATAGGAATCCAAGGTCTTTGTTTTGAAACAACTATTGCATGTGCTGTTCCACTTATTACGAAGTTAAACATATCTTGATCTTTTTCCGTTTTCATTCCCAAGTCACTTTTCAACCAATCTCGAAAATTCGGGACCGAATCCACAGGAAATCCAATCTCTCTTAAATACATTGTTTTTAACATACCGGATGTGATTATTTGATTCTCATTTACATAATCATGTGCAATGATTTCGAGTAGGTGACCATCTCCATCACGAAAATATAAATTTTTTCTCCCATTCGTTTCGTCGATAAACTGACCATGTTCTTGTCTTAAAATTAATAATCCAGATTGTTGAACAAAAGATGCTACTTCGTCAAATTGAGAATATGGAACTTGAAAAGCAAAGTGCGCTGGAGGAATAGGTTCATACGCTTCTTTAAAACTTAATGTCGTAAATGGCGTAAGCTGAAACCGAATAAAATCTTTAGATTCAGATACAATGGGGAGCTGCAGGCGATTAGCGTAACATTGTTTTACACCTTCTATAGATACTGTTATTAATTCTAAATCTGAAAAATGAGTAATCAACTTCTTTCCCCCTAATATAACTGCTTCTTATAAACTAGTTCTCTGCACTTACTATTTTTTACTAATTTTACTCTTTATGCAACTATCCTGCCCCGTTAGTGCCATAAGAAAAAGCTGCCTTAAAGACAGCTCCGAACATCAGCTAACGCACCCGTGAGTTCATTAGTAAAGTTCTATTCAAATAATGTAACTTTTGGGTCTATCCCATAACAATGAACAAGCATAGAGTGTAATTGGCCTCTGTGATGATAAACGTGAGCTACGATTTCTAACAACCATTCATATCGTGAGTATGTAACACCCCAGTAAGAAGTAATTTCCTCTTGAAGTTCGACTTCTGTAAAATTCATAAATTTATCTTCTAAAAATTGATGATTTTTTATCAATGCTTCTTTCATCTCACTTAGACTCTTATATGAAACATTTGAATAAAATTTTTTCATCGTGTCTTGAGATACCCCATCTGAAATAAGCGAATCAGCTTCACAAATAATAGCAATGTGTTCTAACAGCTCTCCTATGGAATGCTTATTGGGTGTAGGTCTTTTTTGTAAGTCATTTTCTTCTAACTTTTCTATCATCTCAACAATTGTCGATACAGCGACTTTAATTTGATGCAATGCACTCTTACAATATGTATTCATCTTATCCTCCTTTACTTCAATAAATAAGAATATAATTTCATATTTCATTTTAGCTTAATCCTTAGTCAACTATCCTGCCCCTTTAGTTCCATAAGAAAAGAGCTGCCTTAAAGACAGCTCCGATCTTCAGCTAACGCACCTGATCCATTATTACCATATATTTTTAATTTGTACTTAAAGATAAAATATAATAGTAGGGATTATCAATCCTTACTATCTTTACTCATAATATTCATGTGTCTTTAACTTATAGGGTCTTTTTCTTGTTTTCTCTTTTAACTAGTAGGTATATCATTACCCCGTAAAAAGTTAGGATGCCCATTACCTTTGTTGACGTCACCACCATAGCACTTGCAATAGCTAAGAACATCTGCAATAAAACCAATTCCATAAAAAAAACCCCCTAATTTTAGTTAGAAAAAGTGCCCCTACCTTTAATGCCGCGCGAGTTACCGTTTTCGCGCAACCTACTAAATAATAGGCACGACATCAAAAAGTCGCGCACTCTCTACACCCCTATAGAGTGATATGGATACAGCAAAGGGGTAAATGGATGTTCGTAAAATATTTTTTAACTTTAACGAACGTAAATACCGGCTGTTTTGAGAAGAAGCTCCACCGTTCGAGAAAGTCTACTTTTACGAACGATAGCAACAATGCTATACCTGTAGCTTTGAAATGAAGTTTGATTAAATTAACGTTATAAACATTGATACAAGCGCAAATAGAAAAAGCGTGTTTTGAAAAATAATTAATCAAAACACGCTTTTTCTATTTACCATTTATTGATCCTAGATAGAATGAGGTTTGCGATAATATTTCATTTGCGTAAACTTCGTTATTTTCATCAATAAGTAGATGAAAACGCAGCTCATGACCCATATGGTGTCCCTTTTTTTTTGCAGCTTGAGCAAATTTACCAACATTTGAACGAACGTGATTTTCAAATTGTCGTATTCTTTTAGTATAGAAATCTACCTCTGTGCCTATTTGAACACTTGTTTTTGCAGTAGTTAATCCCATCCCAGGAGGTGCATAAACTACTCCAGGTTCTACTTCAATTAATGATAGGACACCTGATTTTCTGAAAGAAGCAATATTGTCGTCTGTTAGTTTACTATTTTGCTTATGTACTCCTTTTAATCTGAAATTTTCAATTGAATCAGGCCAATTTCGGTGAATAACTTTGATCATTTTTTGTTTCGTGAATGAATGATGGTCCATTACATCGATTAAATAAGCATTTGATTTATCAAATCGTGCAAATAAAACTAGACCTGTCCTTTTTATATAGCCATCTGATTCTACCTTTTCCCCAAGGTGTAGGTGGTGAATTCCCCAATCGTTAAGTAAATCATCGTTATAATCTAAATCCTTCAATTTTCGGCTGAGGTGGGGCCATATATGCTCACCTTTAATAATTTTTTCTTCGAGAAGTTTTAATCCATTAAGATGCTTTTGAGGACACGTAAATTCATTTGATTTATAAACTCTTCTTATTTGAGGTAAAACATTTCTTCTAATCCAATTAAAGTAATTGTAGCTTATTTCTTGCAAATCCAAATTTTCATCAATTTTATAGCCTAATGTCTCTAGTTGCATCTTTAGGTATCTTTTCCAATCCTCTGAAAAATTTATATGAACCTGGTAATTAAATGGCATTTTATCAATTCCTTCACTTATTTAACTAACAATTATCAAACTGGTAAAGCAACCATAATTAACAGGGTCCTGCAAAGATTCCGAATGGTTAACGCTATACCGTAAAAAGTAAAAAAGCCCAGCCTATTACAGGCTAAACAGATTTACCGCAAGATTAATCAAAACATGCCCTTAAAATATTTAATTGGATTATTCTTTTATAAAAAAGATTGATCATTTTGTTTTCCTTAATGAACTAACGCACCCGTTAGTTCATTAAGGATTAATTAAAACTTAATGTTCAATAATTCTTTCATTTCAAGAAGAACATCAGAATGTTTTTCTTTTGATAGATACATCATTTTCTGTCCTGCTCCATTTGCTTCTTGCTTCTTTCCGTTCGGTTCTTGAAACATAATCCTTCCATCACTAAAAAAATTCATAGTGTACACTTTGTTATCCATGGTTTCTTTATCGGATAATACAAAAAAGTAATTCCCTTTTTTATTTAATTCTTTACTCTTCTCCAATAACTCCTTATTAGGAGGTTGCACAACTTCCATTTTGTTCACTTTATCTATAAAATCATGTATTTCATTAATATCTGTAATAACCTTTGAAGTTGACTCGGAAGATACCCCTTCCTCATCAACACTTTGCACTAATAAGGTTGTATATTCATCTATATTAGGTATTTCTAAAATTTCACTTTTCGTTTTTGTAGTATCTAAACTACAAGCATTTAAGAATACTATCATTAAAGTGCAAAAAGAAAACATCTTGAAAAATCTCAAATTTCATTCCTCCATTTCTTCCTTCTACATTATATGAAAATTGGAAAATTATCCATAATTATTAAACTAACCTGCCCCGTTAGTTGCATAAAGAAAAAGCTGCCTTTAAAGACAGCTCCGATCTTCAGCTAAAGCACCTGTTAGTTCATTAAGGATTATTGTAGAGTTGACACAAATTGTGATGTTAATTTCTGCATAGTGACAATAAAGTTGTTACACTATCAAGAAAATCATTTAATTTATAATATAGTTGATTAAAAAAGGAGCTTGTTTATTAGGGGGAAGTCTGATATAGTTATTTGATAAATTTTTAAGGAGTTTTAGAGAGGGTGAGTCAATTGACTAAAAACCTTAGACAATTGAAAAACGTTTCAGTGTTCCAAACGCTTCTAATTTAGAAAAAATAATTTAGAAGCGAGGAATAATTATATGAAAAATCAAAGAATCTTTAATAAATCATTTCTTTTTTTATTTATAAGCAACTTTTTAGTTTTTATAGGGTTTGAAATGTTGCTTCCTATTTTACCAGCCTATTTGTTAAGCATGAATGCATCTTCCATTCAAGTAGGTTAGTGACATCATTATTTACGATAGGTGCTGTTCTAATCAGACCTTTTGTAGGGTACTATTTAATAGATAACCAACGGAAAAGTCTAGCCATTTGTGCAAGTGCAGCTTTAATAATTATTACAATGCTGTATACTTTTCTTAATATTATATGGCTTTTTCTATTGTTACGACTTTTCCATGGCGCAGCGTGGGGAGTATCAACCACAGCCAATAGTACAATAGTAGTCGATTTAATTCCTAAGACACGGTTAGGAGAAGGAATGGGGTATTTTTCTATTTCAACAACGGTCGGGGCTATCATTGCTCCGAGTATAGGTATCGTTATCTATGACTCTTTTTCTTTCTTATATTTTAATTTGGTCATCAGTAGTACTCAGCCTATTGGCAGTAATTGCGCTTCAATTTGTATATTCACCTACAACTCTAAAGCGTGAGAAGCAACCATTTCGATATATGAATATGATTTTTGAAAAGGACGTATGGTTCCCAGCGTTACTGACGGTTATCACAACACTTGGTTTTGGAGCGATCATTACATTTTTGGTTCTTTTCGGAAAACAAAAGGGATTAGATCATATTTTTCTATTCTTCCTTGTCAATGCTACTGTTGCAACTTTACTACGTCCGTTTACCGGAAAATGGTATGACAAAAAAGGACCATGGTCTATCATCATTATGTCGGCTGTGTTAGGATTTTTGTCACTTGTTATGCTGTCTTTTACGACAAATGATCTTCATCTTATTATTGCAGCGATTTTATTTGGGGCAGGTTATGGAACTGTTATGCCATGTTTACAAACATGGACGGTTCAAATGGTAAGTGAAGAAAAAAGTGGCGCAGCCAACGCAACCTTTTTTTCCAGTTTTGACGTTGGTGTTGGAGTTAGCGCATTTGTATTAGGTTTTTTAGCTGAATGGATTAGTTTAGAAATGATCTTCCGGGTTATTAGTCTAAGTTTTATTGTTGTTGCTGTTTTAGTCTATAAGGATTTTTTAAATGAAAAGAAAAGGTATAAATCGATCTAAAACAAATCCACCTCTATTAACATAGAGGTGGATTTGTTTGCAAAAAAAGTCGATTATAATATGGCTTTTACGATTGAAGGCTATTCAAAAAACAAACCTTTAGTACATAGTACGAAGACACTGTGCTTGTGGAACTATCCTGCCCCGTTACTTCCATAAAAAAAGCTGTCTTAGAGACAGCTCCGATCTTCAGCTAACGCACCCGTTAGTTTAAGTGTAATATTTCACAAATATTATAAATGAGAAAAATGAATAACTAAAAATACAATAGGAGGAATTATTATTGAAGGTAGAAGATTTAAAGTATTAAATTTCTTAATCCCCAAAATATTTAAACCAGATGCGATTATCAATATACCTCCTACAATCTTCACTTCGTTCAGAAGATCATTATTTATGGAGTTCTGCATTAAAATAGCAATTAAATAAATGGCACCTTGCCAAATAAATAAAACAATTCCTGCAACAGCTATCCCAATACCAAATGTGGATGCTAACACAATCTAGGTAATCCCATCCAACACCCCATTTGCAAGTAGATACGTATAATCTCCCTTTAACGCTGCCTCTACAGGACCTAAAATAGATAACGTTCCAATACAAAATAATAGGATAGCAGTCGCTAACCCCTCAGCTAAATTACCTCTGGAATATTTATTAACTAAAGCATTAAATTTTGATTCTAAATTCAGCCTTTGACCGAGCAATCCCCCTACGGCTAAGCTTACAATAAAAAGTACCTGATATTTGCTGGAAGGTAAATGTTGCACTAGTGCATTTATTCCTAACCCCAACGCAACTAACCCCATAGCCTGCATTAGAATGTTGTGATATTCATCTTTTATCCCCTTTTTAAAGATGCTTCCGATAATGCTTCCGATTACTATCATCATTGTATTAAAGATTGTTCCAAACATAATCATTTCTCCTTTTAATTATTGTTCTATCCAAAAATATAGACCCTCCTGTAACGGGAGGGTCAACACTTTATTGGTATTTGTATTTCTGTCAGATAGTCTTCTTTACTACCGGAGATATAATGATCAATTATTGTTCTTTCAATGGAATCCCCGATAACTTGGAACCCGTTATCTTGAATACAATTGAGTAAGCTTCTATAATGTTCGGGTGAATCGCTGTGATTTCCATTATAATAAATGCAGGCATACATTCCTTCGGGAATAGTTGTCACTAAAGGATTTTGAATATCATCTTCTTCGACTAAAATAAATAACGAGTTATATTCATTGAACTTGTTGTTTAATGTATTATTTATACTTATCGTAAGACCTACTCCCCCAATAAATATAGAAGAACTCATATTAGACAGACTCTCTAATCGTCGTAAGGAAACTTCCATCTCAGGTTCTGAACTGATTATTTCCATTAATCTTACTATCCTTCTCTCTTTCCTCTCCTGTATGAATGGCACTTCCAATTCTTTTATTTCTCGTGCTAATTTAATGTCCTTGATTCGATTTTGGAACCTTCGGTTAATTCGTTCCAGTTCTTTCATTTTTTTTTCGGTTAATCGTTTTTGTTCCTCTAAGAGATACAAAAAACCATCGATATTCCTGTAATCCAGATGTCCCTTGATCTCCTTTAATGAAAAACCTAAATCCTTTAAATAATGAATAGTGTTCAAATGTTCAAATTGTTCCGTTGAATAATATCTATAACCGTTGTTTAGATCCGTATGTATAGGTTTTAATAAATCAATTTCATCATAATATCGAAGGGTTTTTAAGGTCGTATTATGGAGTTTAGCCATTTCTCCAATTGAAAATCTATTCTTCAATTTAATCTTCCTTTAGAAAAATTTTTATTATCACTATAATACACAATTTTACGAAGTTAAACTAACCTGCCCCTTTAGTTCCATAAGAAGTAAACAACTTTATTATTTTTTATATAACTATATTGTAAATTAATCATCTATATTATAACTGCACAAAACCTTGATAAATGAAAAAGGGTGCTACTTAATTAACAGTAGCACCCTTTTTCCTTACCTTTTAGATTCTCTATAACCAGCAGACTTTGCTTCTCCTTCAGTACAAAAAGTCTGTTCTGGATTTGTCTTGTCATAGAATTGTCCACCTGGTACATGATAGATTTTTTCTCCCGAGCTTGATGTATTACCTTTAATATTAAGGCATGCTTTTTCAGTTTTCGCCTGATCTGCTTCCTTTTTATCCAGTTCTGCCTGTTGTACCTTTTCTTGTTCCTCTTGTTCTTTCTTAGCTTGTTCAGCTTTATCCTTTTCTTCTTGTTCCTTTTTAGCTTGTTCAGCTTTTTCTTTTTCTTCTAGTTCTTTCTTAGCTTTATCCTTTTCTTCTTGTTCCTTTTTAGCTTGTTCGGCTTTTTCTTTTTCTTCTTGTTCTTTCTTAGCTTTGTCCTTTTCTTCTTCCTTTACATTGACGACTTTATTATCTACCTTTTTATCGGAATCATCTTCATCGGTACCACCAAATAGTGCAACACAGCCCCCTATGAGTACTATTAAGATGAAACCTAAACAACCGCAACCACCACAGCCCCAATACCACTTTTTCTTTTTCTTTTCTTCGCCTTCTATAGGTATTGCAACCTTTTTCTTATCTTCCTTTTCTTCTGTCATAACTATATATCCCCTTTAAGTAACTAACTTTCCTTTGAATATAGCATAGTATTTTAATAAATAGGTAATCAGTCTGAGATTTCCCAATTTAATTTTGCGAAATTTTTTTTCAAAAAAACGGATATACAACGTAAAGAGGTACTCTGTTAAATAATATTGTTGATAAAAGAATATAAATTGAGGACCTCAAATCAGTCCTTGATTTTGTTCCTATTTAAGCTAATCCGCCCATCAAATGTCACTGTTTTCCAAATCAAGCGAGTAGGCTTCCGATATATAGTGTGTAACTTTTCTAGGGGAGTTGTATTTGTCATTCTTACTAAATATAGTAAGTCCAACCTCGTGTACATCAATAAATGTATCGACCTTTTCAAAATCAAGGTTTTTAAATTCAGTAGGTTTATCCCAGCTTCTTGTTGGAACTAAATTCCCTTCAGAAAGTCCCTGTCCAAAGAAAATAAACACGCTCAATCCATTTAAAACTAAATCAACCGTACAATCACAAATTACTTCTAGTGTGTCAACCGAATCAACTTTGATAATAAAACCGTCAGAAGCAAATTTGTAGGAAGGGATTCTCTTTTCTAAAATAATCCTTTCAATGTGTTCAAAAATCACAGATTCCAGCACAAAGAAAACAGGAAAGCTTAACATATTTTGAATCAACGTAAAAAGAAAGTCAGTTTCTATGTCTCTAATTCCAACATCGATTGATTTAAATATATCTTTGGAAAGGGCAAAATCATTTATTATGCTATCGTGTGAGCTCTGAACGAAATAATCTTTTTTCAAATTCTCCCCTCCTACTTAGGTTATTTTTAAGGCAAGCTATAACTTAAATGTCGATAATCTTAATTTATCATAAGTAACATCGGTGGATAAAAAGCAGCTTAATTAAATCCAGGAATTGAAATCAACTCAAATAATGGTCGAGGTATTTTGTTGCCACACCATTAAAACGGTCCATCCAACCTTTCAGACGGCTGTGATAGTTATTGACATTTTGGATGCCTTTTCAATAATAGATTTATTTAATCCTAATTGTCTTATGCAACTAACCTGCCCCGTTAGTTGCATAAAGAAAAAGCTGCCTTAAAGACAGCTCTGATCTTCAGCTAACGTACCCGTTAGTTCAACAAGAAACTCAACTTGTGTTCCTTTTATGTACTTTAAATTCGCCTTAAATTAAATACATTTTTCATACTTAAATAACAAAAGCTTTTCAGTTAGTTGAACTTCTCCTATTTTTTCATAGCCAAATTTCTCATAAAAATATTGATTTCTTTTGTTTAAATATGGAGTATATAAACGCCATATTTTTATCAATGGAAATTCAGCCTCAATTAATTTCATTATCTTTGTTCCGAGACCTTTATTTTGATATTCGTTTGCTATGAATAATTTGTCTAATAACAGTGTATTTTCTTTTTTGTGGAGATCTATTCCACCGATAATCGTGTTATTTGACCATATTGTGTAATGTATAAAGTGTTCTATATTTTCGATTAATTTCTCAGGTGTCTCATTTACAGGAGTTGTATCGTGGTCTTGGTATAACTTATAGTCTTCTGCAAAAGCCTTTTTCTGAATAGTCAACAACAAATCTACTTCAGTTAAACTTGTTCTTTTGATGGTCATTTCCATCTGTGATGCACACCCTTTATTTGAATTTCTTTGTTATCTACATATTCTATACAAATTGTGAAATATCCTTGTTGAACTATCCTGCCCCGTTAGTTCCATAAGAAAAGCTGCCTTAAAGGCAGCTCCATTCCTCAGCTAACGCACTTGTTAGCTCAATAGTTATTTCTCCCAAAGCTCGATCAGTCGACCTTCAGGATCTTCTATCCAAATAAACTTTCCAAATTCACTAATCTCTTCTTTCTTTGCAAGGGGTACACCAATCTGTTCAAGATGCTTAATAGTCTCATTTAGATTATGTACTTGGAAATTTAACATCACTTGTTGTTCTGTTGGAAAATAACTGTCTTCATCGGTAAAGAAAGAAAAGATGGTCTCATTTCCTGATTGGGGCTTTATCACAGTCCCGTTCCAATTATCTATTTCAAGCTTCAACACTTCACTGTACCATTTTTTCACAACTTCAAGATTTTTAGTTCTCCAAAATATTCCTCCGAAACCTTTGATCATCGTATCTAGCTCCTATTTGTCATCAAAATTTTTATCTATCTGATTATTATATATTCGAGATTTAAATTCAAGTTCCTTTTTTAACTATACTGCCCCGTTAGAGCCATAAGAAAAAGGCTGCCGTAGCAACCCATGTTATTGAACTAAAGCACCCGTTTGTTTAAGTACAATCTTTCACATAGTTAAAGAAAAAAGTCGAATTCCTCGTGGAAAATTGGCTTTTTATATACACTAGTTTCATAATTTATTATACCATTCATCATCGACTGGTTCTAACCATTCAGTTTCATCTGGTGTCATTGCTAAGTGAACAAACCAACTGTCTTTTGTGGCACCATGCCAATGTTTTACATTCGGCGAAATGTTGACCACATCACCCGTTTTAAGTTGTTGAGCTGGTTTACCCTCTTCTTGATACCAACCTTCACCACCAGTAACTAACAAAACTTGTCCAACTTTGTGTGAGTGCCAGTTATTTCGGGCTCCTGGAGTAAAGGTAACATTCCCGATAGATGTATTAAGTGGCGTTGGATCGGTAAACACCATTTGTAAGTAAGCATCGACGATAAAGGGAGGCTGAAAAATGAAAAAAGAGTAGTTAACATAAAACCGTGATGGGAACCAATGTTACAAACAAAACCCTGAATCTGGCCGTTTTCGGTCAAATTCAGGGTTTTTTATCTTGGGAAATAACGCAAAAGTTAACTCTGGAAGGCAAAAGACAGATTTCTATATTTCTCTTGTTTTCTTTGATTTTTAACAGGAATTATTCCTTGACAACGGGGGGGTAAGCTTGCCTACGCCTATGGTATCCCCGGCACTCTTTGGGCAGGGTCTTAGGAAACATGCTGCTGAATTTCTTTGACGCTTCTGGTTAGTGCTTTCACATTCATTTATTTACATTCCTTTCCGTTTCTTTAATACGCTGTAACTTCTTCTTTACAATTAACGAGTAACCTTAATATATAAAGAATATTGCTTGAAAAAGGAAGGAATAGGGTCCCATGAATACATTTATTGAAGGAACGATGAAACGGTCTGTCCTTATTTTAACATGCGTTATTCTCCTCTTGGTGTGGGGCGGCTTATCCGCCTTTCAGATGCAGCGCGATTACTTGCCGCCGATTAACAATACAACATTGATGGTCACCATCCAGGCAGACCAATATCAGGCCGATCAGGTTAAACGCAACATTACTGCAAAAGTGGAAGAGGCGGTCCATTCCGTTGATAATCTGGATAATATGGAAATGAACTCGTTTGATGGAGGGTTGATGGGAAGCTTTTATTTTCCGAGCCACACCAATATGAGAAAGGCAGAAAATGAAGTAAAAGCGGCTGTTGATCAAATTCGCTTCCCGGCGGGTGTGAATAAGCCTTTAATCACACGGGTCAGCACAAATTCATTTCCGGTGATGCGTTTAAGTTTGACAGGCGGTTCAGCAAACATCAATGAAAACAAGCTTCGTTCTTCCATTCAGAAAAAAGTAGCGACTGAGCTAAAACGGGTGCCAGGTGTGCGAGAAGTGAAAGTCACAGGCGGTGGGAATGACGGTTATATACTGACATTAATACCTGGCGCGCTTGAAAAATACGGTATAAAGGAAAAAGAGATCAAAAAGGCTTTTTCCTCAATCCATCCCATTTGGCCTCAAGGATCGATCGAGCAGAACAATGGATCAAACCGGCATGTAACGCTGCCCATTAGAGTGACAGATTGGGCTATGAATAAGAGAGACCTCAGCAACCTTAAGATTCCGGCAAAAGATGGACAAAAAGTTCCTTTAAAAGAAGTGGCAAAAATTAATAAAAGCATGGTGAATTTGAAGTCCGTTACCCGGACGAAAGGAGAACCCAGTGTCCTGCTAGAGGTATTGAAAACCCCTTCTTCAAACATTACGGATGTCACGCAACGCATTAACGAACGGATGGAAATGATTCCTGAAATAAAGTCAAAGATGGTTGATTTCACTGTTTTACTGGATCAAGGAAAAGAGATTGACTCAGCTTTACATGGATTGATTAAAGAAGGATTGTTGGGCATTGGATTTACGGTTTTATGTATCTTTTTCTTTTTCAGGAATATTCGATCCACATTGATCGTTGCCTTGTCATTACCTATCTGTCTACTTACAGCTACAACACTGTTAAAAGCTATGGGTGTCAGTCTGAATCTATTAACCATATCAGGATTGATTGTTGCGATGGGCCGGGTAGTTGATGATTCGATCGTTGTCATCGATAATATGTACCGAAAACAATTGGATAAGGTGGGTGGACCATTACGTCTCACACAACTGGCGAACGGGGTAGTGGAAATGATTCCGGCAATTGTTTCATCAACAGCGACGACGGTAGCTGTTTTCATCCCTATCTCGATCCTCGGGGGAATGATCAGTTCTGCTTTTTCAGGATTTGCATGGGCAGTTGTCATTGCTCTGATCACATCACTTGCAGTCTCGATCCTAGTGGTTCCGGCATTGGCTCATCTGCTATGGAGCAAACGGGACAGCCGCAAGGTACCTGAGATTGAAAGTAGGGCACTTACCATCCTGCACTGGTCTTTTCATAAGAGGAAATGGGTGATGAGTGCCGCTCTTGTTCTTCTAAGTATCACCATTCTCGTTGCTGTTTTCCTGCCCGTTAACTTTTTTCCAAGAGGAAACTCGAAGGATGTGGCAATTCAGATTGAACTTCCAGAGGATTCGCAGCTTTCCGATGTTGACGCAGAGGTGAAAAACGTGGAATCCATCCTGAAAAACAACATAAGGGTGGATACGTATTCGTCAACTCTTGGATCAACGTTCACTCCAATGTTCGATGATGTCTTCGATGAAGGCGGTGGATGGATGCAAAAGCAAAACATAGCCAATATTTCGATTGGAATTAAAACGCAAACTGATCCGGATGTTTTTATAAAGAAGTTGCGTCAGCAATTGACGCTGTTATCAACATCTGCCGTTTATACCGTTTCCAATCAAGCGATAGCGGGGGATGATTCCAGATTAAAGGTTATTTTGACGGGTGCGGATCACCACGAATTAAATAAAGCAGCGATTCTGGTGCGAAGCAAACTCCAGATGATTCCCGGACTGGGTGTGGAGGGAACGGCGAGTGATTCAGATGAATCGATAAAATACCAGCTATCACTGAATCAGGACAAAATCGAGCAGCTGGGCATCAACATTGACGATGTTCTTACCCGGATCCATTACTATCTCCCGCAAGAAGATAAGATGACGTTGTCGGCAGGTGATATGAAATTACCGGTTGCGATTCATTCGAGCGGTATAGGAATCCCGCTACAAACAAACGATCCGGATCCACAAAAAACGATTCTCTCCAAAATAGGACATGAGATGTTTACAGCGAAAGACGGTTCAAAAGTATCTCTTGCGGAGATCACCACCTTGAAAATGGACACGCAGGCGGTGATCAGCGAAAAAGATGGACGCCCGTTTACTACAGTTACCGGAAATATTGTGACAAAAGACATCGGCAAGGTGACGAAGCAGGTAAAAGAAACAATGAACAATCTCGATCTTCCTGCAGGAATGGAATATTCAGTCGGGGGAATCTCAAAACAGATGAAACAAATGATAGCGGAGATGGGGGCTGCACTTTCTCTTTCCGTCCTTCTCGTCCTCATGATCGTCAGTGCGGTTTTTCGCGGATGGCACGCGCCAGTTGCTGTAATGATCTGTGTCCCGCTTGCCCTGATTGGTTCCGTTTGGAGTATGGTCATTTTCAGGCTGGAATGGAACCTTGCTGCGTTAATCGGCATGCTGATGCTCGGAGGAATTGTTGTCACAAACGGAATTGTGCTCGTCGACAAAATTGAACGAAATCTTGCAGAAGGATTGGAAACAAAACAAGCGATTCTGAAAGGAACCGCAACAAGAGTAAGACCGGTGATAATGACAGCGGGAGCAACCATCTTCACTCTTCTCCCATTGGCACTTTCGGGCGGCAGTAATGTACTTATTTCAAAAACACTCGGCGCAGTCGTCATCGGCGGAATGTTGAGTTCGACGCTCATCAGCCTTCTTGTTATCCCTATCATGTATCAATGGCTCCTTTCAAAGGCAAGAAAAACTAAAATCGATCAGCGCAGGAAGCTGCCGGCATAACAAAAGAGCTGTCCCATTTGGGGCAGCTCTTTTTACTAGCATTATTTATGTTGTGAGTTTACCGCCGGGTAGTGTCCTTTAATCTTCTTCCAGTTTTCCTTGTTCAGGCGCTGTCTGTCCACTGAATCAGGCTTGGAGAAATCCATATCTTTCGGATACAGGCTTGTTTTTGAAGCCGAAGCGGCTGAAGCTGTTCCAGCTGTTTTTGTGCCTTTTAACTTGCCATCCGATGTCCAATAATTCGTTTCCTGGAAGGTATACGGAGTAAAATCAGGACGTGATGTAAAGGAATTAAACATCGGAATGGCCGCTGATTCGTATTGGGTCATTGGCTGTAAACCAAGGATCAGTTCCATCGTCCGGAGTACGGCCGGTGTGTCATAGAACGTGCTGTCCACTTTACCAATTTGGGTATAAGGGCTGATCGCCAGGGCGACACTTCGATGGGCATCTACATGATCCACACCGCCCTGGGCATCATCTTCCACCACAAAGATCGTTGTGTTTTTCCAATACTTTGAGTGGCTGACCGTATCAACGAGTTTCCCCAGGGCATGGTCATTCTGAGCAACGATTTCCTGAGGGCCCCATTTAGAACCCCCTGTGTGATCATTCGGTAAATAGACCGTTTCAAAGTTAGGAAGGTTCCCGTTTTTTTCAAATTGCTTAAATTCTTTATTCCATTCTTCATAACGCGTAATATCAGAAATGTCCATATCCCAGCTCGGGTAGTTGGGGTCGTAGTACCCGCCAAAATCGGTCGTATCGGGGTTGTTGGGCAAATACGTTTTCGTTTTCGCATCGTATCGGTAGGCGAACTCCCCATAATTTCGGAAAGATTTTCCCGCTTTCATGGCGACATCCCAAATATATCCTTCCTTGGACCGGGTATAAGGTACTTCATCCAATTGGCTGCCTCCACCGCCGCCGTCAAAATCGTAATCACGGTTTTTGCCGGCGTAATTGGCCAGCCAGTTCTTTTGCACATAATCATTGGCTTTTCCGGCTGTTGTCCAGTTATGACCATCAGCACTTACTTCTGCATCTGCATAAAAATTATCAAGCGTCACAAACTGCTTCGCAAGCTTATGGTGGTTTGGTGTCACAGCCTTGCCATAGATGGCAAGGCTAGGGTCGCCATTTGCGTTCTTAACGTCTCCGAAGACTTGGTCATACGTTTGATTCTCTTTTATTACATAAATGACATGTTTGATAGGAGATTTTCCATGCCCCGGATAGCGGGGAACCGGAAAGGCTGCCCTATGATCCTTATTCAGTTTCCACCAGCTGTTTTTGGAGGCTTGATGAACAATGTTGTTTTTATTTGTCTGTGCAGTATATTTCTTCAATTGGTTCTGGTCAGGAACATCAAGGATGGAAAGCGATCCATTAATCATATTTCCAAGCCATTCTTTTGATTTGTCATTGGGGCCCGCCCCAATTCCCTTCGCGTTGATCACGTACATTTTCTGACTATCCTTGCCAAGATAAACCCCTGTGGGATACCATCCGGTTGGAATTAAGCCCTTTACCCGTAAATCATTCTGTTTTTTTACATCAATTATTGCCACATCATTGTTTCCTGCATTTGCTGCGAGAAGTGTTTCTCCGTCCTTGCTAATGGTTAAGGAATCCGGCTGGCTTCCGGTCGGAGCACCCTTATACGGGGCGAGGGACACCTTATTTGTTACAGTTAACTGCTTTGGATTGATGATGGAGATGTCATCACTGTCTGAATTCGCGGCATAAACCATGCCATTCACGGGATTCACGGCAATCGCATTAGGATGGAGTCCTACAGGGATTGTCTTTTTAACCGAGAGATCCTTCGTATTCAGCGCGGTAATGCTGCTCTCTCCCCAATTGCTCACATAGAGTGTACTACCGTCTTTGCTCAGCTCAGCGGCATAGGGCCTCTTGCCTACAGGGGTAGTGGCAGTAATTTGGTTGTTTTCAAGGTTAACTTTGGATACAGAGTCATTCACGTTATTTGCTACATATAAAAATTTGCCATCGGGGGACACTGAAATTCCCGCTGGATAAAATTCGGATTTTTTTTCATCTTTCATAAGGATTGAATCTTTTTCGGTCAATTTTCCATTAACGAAATCAAACTCACGCACTTTGTTGTTGCCGCCGGCAGATGCGTACATTTTTTTGCCGTCCGGACTGAAGGCTACTCCGAAATACAAAGCTTCTGGCCAATCATAAGGAATCGTCTGTTCGATCGTTTTCGTTGCAGTATTAATCACCTGAATGGACTGCGTCCCCGCACCAGCATTTGAGACGATGAGATGCTTTCCATCAGGAGAAAGTGCACCGCCAATAGGAAAACTCCCCAAATTGACCTGTTTACCTGCCGGTGTCAGCTGCCAACCATTTGGTGTAACTGAAGTCCCATCCCCTTTGGGCCCTGCCAAAAGGGTGTAGGCCGCTGATGCGCTTGACCCGATAAAAAGAGATGCTAACGCCACACCGGCAATTGTCTTCTTATACTTTCTAATCAAATTCATACTATTAGCTCCTAATCTTTGAATTTGCAATCCTATAGAAGCTTAACCTTTCTGTGTGAATTTACTATATTAAAGAAGTGAAAAAATTGTAAAAGTTGATCATTAAATGCAACTATAGGCATTTGCTCTGAAACGATTCATTTCAGGGTTTTTTTATTGAACATAATCCTCTCGCTTTCAGGGTAAGATAACGCAAGATGAAACAATGAATGACGGAGACGGACATGAATGTAAACTATTTTTACACGTTCAAGGAAGTGGCAAAATGGGGCAGCTATACACGGGCCGGCCAGGAGTTGGGGTACGCACAGTCAAGCGTCACCACACAGATTAAGAAGCTGGAAGACCGATAAGTTTAAACTCTTTGAACTTTCAGGCCAATGATTCGCCTTCAAAAACTGCCAAGCGAAGGCTGATGCACCTATGTATCTTACCTTACCAGCCTTCACGAGATCATGTAGTGCTGCCATTGTCTCTTCAATTGGCGTGTTGTAATCCCAGCGATGAATTTGGTACAGATCCACATAATCCGTTCCAAGGCGTTTTAGACTCTTATCAATTTCTCTCATAATATTTTTTCGGGATAATCCTATACTGTTCGGGCCCTTGCTCTTTAAATCTTTACCCAATGGAAAGTAAACCTTTGTTGCAATGACTACTTCATCTCGATTTGCAATCATCAATTACCCACGGATGCATCCAACGTTCCTTTTCTCCAAATCCCATACAACCAAGGCAAAGTTTAAATACATCCAATCCTGTGTTACCAAGTTTGGTATATTCCACTTGCAAATCCTCACTTTCCAAATGTTTTTAATCTTTCATTATTAGTATAAAAATATACGTAATTCTTACAATCGTTAAATGAGTATGATTTGTTTATTAATGAACAAGTCGGTTGAAATTGTTTATTAATCAGGATAATAAAATGGAAACACGAATAGAAGCCTTAACTTTTTTGAAAAAAGAAAAATTTAATTACAATGGAGTCTATTATTTATCCATTATTAAACCAGATTGTGAAAAGTTGCATTTAAACTAAACTGCCCTTTAGTAGAATAACAAAAAAGCTGCTATAGCAGCCCCAACCTTATTTAACTAACGCACCCGTTAGTTCAATAACAATTAAGTTAATAGATATGTCTAAAAGTCTCATATTTCCCATACTTGATAACAGTTTTAAATTCTTCCTCACCATTTTTATCTTTTAATAAAGCGTCCATCTTATCATCTTTAATATTGTAATGTCTCTTATTCAGAAAGCCTACACTTCGGATTGTTGGATGGTTTAAAATTGGTGATAAGTCACCATCTAACACATTAGTATCAACAAATCTAAAGTCAATTAGGTTAGGAAATTGATTTAAAAAATTCAAATTCTCAAGATTACCGCAAGAATTAAGACGTAGAACTCGAAGATTTTTCAGAGATAATAATTCCTCATTTGGTACAAATTTCTTTGATTGTTCAATATGTAAGAATTCTAGCGTATTGGATAATCCAGACATTCCAAAATCATTTTGTAATTTAGTACAATAATGTAATTCTAAACGTTTTAATTTGTTCATTTTTTCTATCCCAAGGAAATTTTGTATATTAGACCAGTTTAATTCAAGATAGAGTAGATTTTCAGGAATACTTTCAAAATTGTCCAGCTTACTCTTTTTATGATGCCATAGAGTTAAATACTCAATGTTTTCAAGCTGCATCTCATTAAATTTATCTTCTTTTAAGTTTAAGTTAGCCTGAAGATTATCTGGTATCTGTTCAAACCAAATTGTATTATTTCTCCAGTTATCCATTTTGAATCACCCCTGTATTCGCCATTATTGCTTTTATCTTATCACTTGGACTTATTGAACTAAACTGCCCCTTTAGTTGAACAAGAAAAATCCTTACTCCTTATTGAAATAAAGCACCTGATAGTTTAAGTACATTGCTTCACAATCTTTGATGCTTCTTTTTGTTTCCTAAACGAATCTGTGTTAACGGTACCGCTCTTCTTTAAATGGATTTGCTGTCATCGAATAGCCAAGCTCTTCCCAAAAACCAGCCTCGTCTACTTTCATAAACTCAATCCCTGAAACCCACTTTGAGCCTTTCCATAGATAAAATACTTCTGGTGGAATAAACCTTAGTGGATAACCATGTTTTGGATCAATATCCTGCCAATCATGATTTTTATCCTTCCAACGGTATACAAACAAAGAATCGTCCCCTAATAAAGGCTCTAGCGGCAGGTTTGCAGAATAACCAAATCTGTCCCCATTGTAGTAACCGTAAATTTTAATGTATTTTACACCTTCATTAATTTCAACAAATTTCAATAACTCTCTAAGTGCAATTCCTTCAAAAGTTGTATCAAATTTAGACCAGGTGGTAACACAATGCATGTTAACGTTTGATATGGTCTTGGGAAGCTCCATGATTTCCTTATAGGATAAGAACTTTTCTTCCTTCACCTCACCAAAAAGTCTGAAATTCCATGTGATTTCATTAAACTCGGGAACATCCCCTGTGTGCAATATTGGCCATTTTTCTGTTTCGAATTGGCCAGGTGGAAGCTGCTTTTTCATCATACACCATCCCTTTTTCATCATAAACGTTAATTAATTCAAAGTGCTTTGTATAGTATGCTTCAAAATAATGAAAGCAACCTGTAGTCAAATCCGTTATTTGGGATATACCTAAAATTTGGAACCAGTATATTCCCATAAATTTCTTATTCGACTATCCTGCTTCGTTAGTGCCATAAGAAAAAGGCTACCGCAGCAACCCCTGTTATTGAACTAAAGCACCCGTTAGTTTAAGTAGATTTCTTCACAAACTTTTTAGTATTTCAGTTAATACAGGAATGCTGCCCCTATAGTTCAACAAGTAAAATTTATTTACGTTTTTTGAACAACTTTATATTTTGCGAAATAAGGGAAGCTAAGCATGACGGTAAAAAATAAAACTAGTATTATCGGAAATTCTACATAAAAAGGAATATTAAAAGGGAGGAGATTACTTGAGTTAAGAATGAATAAGAAAATTGGTACTAACAATGCAACTATGATTCTGGTCATCATAGTAACTTCATGTTTAGTTCCGCATTTCTTGCATATAAGTGGCTGATAACCAAAACCAGCAGTAGTAGTCCTTCCCACTTCTCTCCATGTATATTGATTCCCGCAAATTTCACACTTTTGTATGTTCAAAAAAACACCTCTTTTACAGAGAATCTTAGCATGAACTCTAACCTTATTCTTCAAGAAAAATCCCCCAAAACTTATGCAACTAACCTGCCCCGATAGTTGCATAAAGAAATAAGCTACCTTAAAGACAGCTCCAATCTTCAGCTACGCACCTGTTAGTTGATTAAGGATGGTCTTTACACCATTAGACTATCAAATAAAATTCCAGAAAAAATTAACACCATCCCAATAATGATATGGACTTTTTTTTCATTCACTTTTGAATTTTCTAAAATAGTAAAGATGATTCCAATTAGGCCAATATATACAACACTTCTTATAAAATAAGATGTATTTACAAGAAAAAGGTTAGGAAACTTTTGATAAAGACCAGATGTAACACCCATAACAAACAAAAAAAGAGGAATTCTTAATTTCCAATACATTTCTTCACCCCATTTAATCAAGGAAATTATTCCATTATTTTATCATTAATCAATTCATAAATGAGTTATTAATGAACTAACCTGCCCCGTTAGTGCCATAATAAAAGGCTACCTTAAAGACGCTCCGATCTTCAGCTAACGCACCCGTTAGTTGAAGAACATTCTATTCACTTGTTAATATTAACTTTCGTGTTTTGGCATTATATATTTTATAACCAATTTCAAACATATGATCTTTTGTAACTGTCACCTCACAATGATAAGGGACTGAACTCCCATAAGCATCAAGTGCAGGAATATCATTGAAAGTAAACATTTCACCTGTATCGAGCATTTTAAAGTCAGCTACAGAAGAACGACCTGCTGAATCTATTTCGATAACACATTTCCCGTTGACGACATCATATTCCTTTAGCACAACATATTTTAGGCTTGGGACAGTAATCGCTAAAATTAATACACCCATTAAAAAAATTCCAAAGCTTTTACCTACTTTTAATAATGGATAGACTTTATCACGATACAAAGCAACAAAAGCAAATAGTGCGACTATTACTAACAAAGTTCCAAGTATGAGCATAAAATAATAAGTAAACACTTTTTCACTTCCTATTACAATCGAATGGAATCTCTTATAATTCTTGTTTCAACTATAAATTTTCACTTGCTTTCATATACGTTTCCCGAACCAATGATGTTTCAATTTATTTATTGCCAAATTAACCACAAAAAAAAAGCAAATCCTTATTTAACTAAACTGCCCCGTTAGTTCCATAAGAAAAAAGCTGCCTCAGAGACAGCTCCGATCTTCAGCTAACGCACCCGTTAGTTTAAGTGCAATTTTTCACAAAATGAGCCTGTAGTTCACATACAATATTAAATAATTTTATAATATTCCATGATGAATCCACCTATAAAAATCATGAAGAAAACAATTGAAGTGATTATACTAATTTTTTTAAGTTTCTTTGTTTTAACGATCATTAAATTTATTATAAACAGTAAAGCCATAGTGAGACTTATTATTGTTAATGCAGAAATTAATTTTTCTAAGAGACACATCCTAACCTTTTTCATTTACTCCATTCTTACCACTACAGGGAATCTCTTTATGTATTGTTTTTACTTTTAGTTACAAAATGAATAAAGATAATTATTATTGCTATAGCTGCACCACACACTAAAATTGGGAAGAAACCTGTATTGATGAAATGACTATAAATCCATGTATCATACATTAAACTCCACCTCAGTTTTTGTTTTTATTTAGTGTGAACTAAATTGTGGTGTTCCACTCAAAGTAAAAGTCCATATTTTTTTAAGAGAAAACAACCAGCGACAATAAAGAAAAATACAAATAATACAAAACTTTAGCGAACTGTACGAGTACACAGTTCGAAGAAACTATGCTTGTTGAACTAACCTGCCCCTTTAGTTCCATAAGAAAAAGCGCTGCTGATCAGCACCTGGCATTGAAGTAAAGCACCTGTTGGTTCAACAAGAAAAACATAATCAAGTTCCTCTAATGCCAAAAGAGCCTTGTTATATACGTTCCTTTCTTCTGATTTAGCTGTAATGATTGGATGGAAAATAAGGGGGAAACAATCAATAAGCTCAAAGAAGCGATAATAACGATCTGTTTAAATTTCTCAAATGTATACCCCATATAAATTCCTCTTTCCCTAAACACATGGTATCAAGTGAATTTTACCAGCACCTAGAGAGAAAGTAATCAACTCTCTAAATTTCCTCCACCTAAGAAGACCAAAAGAATGCAGCAGAGCGTTAATTTGGATCTTTGAACAAAATAAAAGAGACCACTTATTGATTAATAAATCACCAAACCTATCTTCTTTGTTTATATATAAACAATGCAAAAAACCCTATAATAATAGGGTAATGAAAGAGTCAGTAAAGATAATTGCTTCAAAATCAGGCTTACCTTTAAATCTGTCACGATTATTTCACCGTCCAATATTGTTCCATTTGGAATATCCAACTGGAGCTATTCAGGGAATTTTGTTGTGACCTCATTGTTTATCAAGACCTAATTATAAAAAAACCTTAATAAAGCCATGTATACTATGTACTCTCCTTTTTTCTTTTAGTGAACTAACGCACCTGTTAGTTTAAGTGCATTTGTTCACAAACATTTTCTAAAACAAGCCGTTTTCCCATAAGGAAACGGCTTGTTTATTGTTATATCTCTAATTTTTCGGTTTGTGTTTTCTCTTTTAGTGAATTAAGTTTCAAAGCAGAAGCTAGTATGATTACCATACTTACTACTCCAATCCATACAAGGGTAGATAAAGGTGAACTCCAAGTTAGCCCCTTTCCAAAGAAGAACAATTCACGCAAACCTTCTATCATAAAACGCATTGGCAACCAAGAATATATCCAATCTCGATAAAATGGGGACATCATTTCTGGAGCCATCGCAAGCAATGGTGCACCAAAGAAAAGCATTAAGATAAAAATAGGCATACCTTTAAGCCCCAATAGTGAAAGTACAGCTAATATCATTAGAAAAAAGCTAAAGGATGTAATTGATAAAAATAAAGCCGTATCCATGAAGCTCGGGATATTTAAACCAACTATACCATCTACTATCCAGGTTAAGCCAAATCCAATTACCAGAGCTACAACCGCCCCCATAAAAATTTGCCCTATCTTTGTGACAAGGTTTTCTTTTCTAGTACGGATCGGCATTTTGCTAATGGAAATAAAGATTATCGCAGCACTTGCCAAACTAGCCATCCATAGTGGCTGGAATAAGGAAACAGGAGCATTTCCATTCGCACTATTCGTGCCGATTTCATTCACATTAGTAACTGTTTTTGTAATAGGAGTTGCTAAGCTTGCAGCTTGTTTTGCTGTTAGGGTTGCTCCTTGTTTTTCAAAACCATCAAGGAGTTGTTTACGGACGTTGTTGTTCATATTGTCAACTATCCCATTCAATACCTGTCCTGCCATTGTTGAAGCTGCTGTATTCATTCCCTGATTGATATATATTTGAACTTCAGGAGAAGAAGGTGCTGGTGTCCTTAATGATGCCTGTTTAGCACTAAAATCTTTCGGAATGACCAACGTTGCATAATATTTTTGGTTATCCATTCCTTTTTGTGCATTTTCTTCTATTTTTACTTTAACCCATTTCACAGCAGGGTCTTCAACTTTTGTTGCTTTTGAATTTTTTTGCATCATTTCAACAATCGTTTGACCCATATTCATTTTTGGCTGATTAGGAATTTCCACTCCTTCATCCTCATTCACGATTGCAATCGGCAGATTTTTCGGTTGTGGATGGACCGATGGAAATAATGTAAGTGAGAAAATAAAAATAACTGCCAATGCAATGATTGGTGAAACTAATAACAGTTTGTTTTTGAACATATATTTATCCCTCCCTGTTTGTTGGTTATAATAATAAACAACCTGTTGTTTATTATATTTTTAATTCTATAATTGAATCATTTTCTGTTCAATAATCAAAAATGTCGGATGTGTTGGTTATGGAACACTTTTTATTAATGTGTTGGATAAAAGTAAGGGAGGAAGTACCTTGCGTGAAAGTAATACGGATTTACGGGTCATTCGGACAAAAGAATCCATCCGGGTTGCCCTAGTAGAATTAATCGATGAAAAAGGTTTCGAGGCCATTACAGTTAAAGACATTACAACCAGAGCGAGGATTAATCGAGGAACATTTTATGCACACTATCAAGACAAATTCGATTTAATAACTAAATGTGAAGACGAAATTATGCTTGAGATGTACAGAATTGCAAAACAGAACATCCCAGGAGTTATTGCCGTACTTGAAACCAATTCACCGACTTTAACACCATTACCCTTTGCAGTTTCAATTTTTGAATATCTAAATGAAAATAGTGGTTTTATGAAAGCGGTGTTAGGTCCAAAAGGAGATTTATCATTTCAAACAAGGCTGAAAGATTTTATTTGGAGAATAATGTTTGGGAATAACCCAGATGCACTTTTTAAGAAGGAGAATTTACTTGTTCCAGGACAATATTTAGCTTCCTATGTTGCATCTGCCCATATAGGAGTAATTCAACAATGGTTGGATAGTGGCAGGAAAGAATCTCCTCAAGAAATGGCACGAATTCTATCGACTATTACAGTTAATGGTCCCTTCTTTGCTGCTGGATTAAAAAAATAAATTAGTAAAAGGGACAGTACCTAAAAAAACAGGTACTGTCCCTTTATTCGTTAAAAATGCTGTGACTAAAGCGAATCTATTTCAACCTGCGGTAATCGTATGCAATGGACCATCTAAAGAAAGCCTTTGACCTCATTCTTTGAAGTCTCTGTATAATAACTGGATAGAAACGCTGCTTTATATTCCTCACCTGGTACTATAAAAGGTTTTGGATTATCCACCACAAACTTTTGGATTCCTTTTTTAATTCTCCTAAGTGTATTGTAGGACAAATCCTTTTTATGATTAAAAATGCTAGGTGCTCCAATATCCCAATCAATAATTTCGGAGGAAGATACCCAAGCCTTACTTTTCCGACCTGTACGTCTAAACTGTTTGGATCACCATGAGTCGGTTGTGGCCATGTTATCAGTTTACCATCGCAACGATCAATCATGAAAAATCTCTTTCGAATTGTAGCGCACCGTAATCACAAGCACGTAGCTCCTTAAATTCAACTTGATAGCCAAGTGATTGAAGCGCGCCTTTATGAATTAAAAACCTTAACAACATGAAATATTAATGGATAATGTGGTTTTAGAATACTATGAGTGATAACATAACACTATCTTAGATAATTTGTTTTGAAATCGAGTGATTTTTGCCTATTCTATAAGCGAAAATCTGTCATATTATGAGGTGGTTTAATGGCACGTGAGAAAAAATTTTCTACACAAGAAATTTTTAAAGCGACCAATTCGCTTTTATTAAAGCAAGGTTACGAGGGATTTTCTTTTAGCCTGTTAGCAGAAGCCTTACATGTTTCTAGAGCGGCAATTTACAAGCATTATATGAATAAAGAAGAACTTATTATTGATTATATGGTAAGTGAAATGGAAAAAATATTAAGTGATCTACAAGAGATCGACAGCACAGCTGATTTCACGTCACAATTAGATCAACTGCTAACGCTAATTTTTGCCTATTCGGATATTCATCAAATTTTAGGAATGGCACACCAAATTCAAGAAAATAGCTCGGATATTTCAATGAAAAAGAATCAGCTGCAAAAGCTGCATTTTGATATGTATTCACAACTGCAGTCATTAATCAATCTAGGAAAAAAGGAAAACCTACTTAGTGAAAAACTTCCTAATGACATGATATTGGGTTTCATCTTCCAAAGTATTGCAATTCCAAACCATAGAGGGATTCCACAAGAGGAATGGTTGCATTACATAAAAGAAGTTGTTGGTCATGGAATTTATAAAATTAAATAAGTGACACTAGTGTAACTTTAATCTATAATCAAAGTTACACTAGTGTTATTTTGTTTGTACAAACATCTTTTTCTCCAGAATGTGATGATTTCATTTTGGATTTTACTTTTAAAAGAATGAGGGTGTTCGAATATGTTTTTAGCTTTAAAGGAGTTAAAGAAAGGAAAACTTCGCTTCACGATGATTGGCCTGATCATCGTTTTAATAGCTTGGCTTGTGTTTATTCTTTCTGGTTTGGGTAATGGACTATCAACGTTAAGTGCAGCATCTATAAAAAATATGGATGCTGATTATGTAGTGTATGAAAAAGGTTCGGGTTCCACATTCAGCAAGTCTTTACTATCAGAGTCACTACTATCTGATATCGAAAAACAATCTAATGTAGAAGTGGTTTCTCCATTCGGTTCTGCGATGGGAGCCATTTTAAATGAAGATGGACCTGGAAATGAAGACAAAACGGATATAGCGATTTTAGGGATTAATCCAGGAACTTTTTTGGAACCTAAAGTGATTGAAGGTAAACAGTTAGATCAAGGTAACCAATTAGGTGTTCTAGCTAATGATGGATTAAAAGATCAAGGCTACAAAATTGGGGATAGCCTGTCTTTAGATGGCTCAATGGAAAAAATAAAAATCATCGGTTTTGTAGAAAACGAAACATATAATCATTTACCTGCTTTGTTTACAACGATGGATAAATGGCGTTTATATAAATTTTCCGCTCCTGGTTCTAATAATGGAATGGAAGATGCAGTCAATGCATTTGTTCTGCAAGGTCCAGATGTAAATCCTGAAACATTAGACAAAGAAATAAATGGTATCGAAACGGTATCCAAAAATAAAGCTATACAAGGAATGCCAGGGTATACAGCTGAAAATGGGACCATTATGATGATGCTTGTATTCTTGATCGTTATATCGGCTTTTGTGATTGCTGTATTCTTCTACGTATTAACGATACAAAAAACAAACCAATTTGGTGTGATGAAAGCCATTGGCGCAAGTAATAGCTTTATTGCAAAAGCCATTGTATCACAAGTATTCTTATTGTCTTTAATCGGCATTTTAGTAGGAATTGCTTTAACCTATGGAACAGCTTTGATTCTTCCGGAAGGCATGCCATTTAATTTAGATGTAAAACTTGTTGTCATTTATGGTGTTCTGCTTTTATTAATTAGTGTGCTTAGTTCGCTCATTTCCGTTCGGAAAATAACAAAAATCGATCCACTTACTGCACTTGGGAGGGTAGAATAATGGCTGGACTTCAATTAGAAAATGTATCAAAAATATATAAAGAAGGAGACAGTCAAGTCATTGCTCTCAATAATGTTTCCATGACTGTCGAACCAGGGCAATTTGTAGCAATTATTGGACCTTCCGGTTCTGGAAAAAGTACCTTTTTATCCATTGCTGGAGCGCTTTTACAATCTTCAAAAGGGAAAGTCATAATTGACGGTGTTAATATTGCCAACCTATCAGAGAAACAACTTTCCCAAGTTCGTTTAAATGAAATAGGCTTTATTTTGCAAACGTCAAACTTAATTCCTTACTTAACAGTTCTTGATCAACTGCTAGTTGTTAAAAAAATGGCTGGAGCTGTACGTGCTGCAGACAAAGCATTTGCAAAAGAGTTACTTATGGAATTAGGCTTAAGTTCTAAGTTGAATAAGTTTCCTAATGAATTATCTGGAGGAGAACGCCAACGTGCTGCCATTGCCCGTGCATTTATGAATAATTCTAAAATCATTCTTGCAGATGAGCCAACAGCTAGCCTTGATTCTAATCGAGCACATGAAGTGGTAAAATTGATTTCAAAAGAAGTAAAGGCACGGAAAAAAGCTGCCATTATGGTAACGCATGATGAGCGTATGCTGGAATACTGTGATCGTGTTTATCTTATAGAAGATGGCGTATTGACCCCTCTTGAAGACCATTCGTTACATGCGGTAAAACAATAAAGGGGAAAGTAATCGTTAGTAAAAAAGACTTTTCCAAAGTAATCCGGCTAAATAGCGTTCGATTGTGTCAAATGAATAAGCTTCATCTAAATTAAATCGTTTAGAGGAAGGATTAAAAGCTGTCTAGGCAGGAACATTGCAAGAAGGAATAGAGCCTCTGTCTTTCCTTCACTACAAATAGAGGCAGCAGAAATGCTGCCTCACTTTATTGTGAGCATCATCAGTAGTAAGTATCAATTTTCTTTTCTTTTTTATCAAAAGAAATGTCTATTCTTATAAAAGGGAATAAGTCTGCTATTCGTGTCTCTTCTTAATGGATTACTCCTTTAATAGCATTACGTAAGGCAACCTTTCTGGATAAAGGAGCGTAATATGATGGTTAAACTCACTCCTTGTATATTATGAGTCAAGAAAAAGGGGCAAAATGGTCCCTTTCCTATAGATGCATTGATTCCAAAAGGATTAGTGCTCTTTTATAATGAAAAAAATAAATACAATACATATTTACGAAAAATCAGGTGGTTCAAATATTTTAGTCAATAAATTAGAATTTTCTAAATCTGCATCAGGTTCTCCTTATACAGATACAAGCTATACAGCTAAAAAAGGGGGAAATATTCTTAAGAAATTTGGAAAAATCAAAACAAGAAAAGAATCATGTGCAAGAATACAATTGCGAATAAGCTTGACGTATCCTATAAAACAGGTCAACGTTTAATGAAAAAACTTGAAGACCTCGACATGATCCGCCAGGTACCTATGAAGAGAAAAAAGGATATGATGCACACAGCCAATGCCATCATTATTCAACCTGTGAAAGATGAAATGACCGGCAAGCCCCCTGTGAAAGAGTCCAGGAAGTGTCCGGCCATTAAAACAACTACCTCTTTCTTAAAACAAAATATTAAAAACAATAAACGTAAAACCGTCGCTCAATTCTCTCAAGTGGAAAACTTTCTAGAAAACCCTTTAAAACAAGCGAATTTTGTAGCCCGTTGGGTTCCGAGTGTATTTAGTAACCTAGTTGGTTCTTTCTACAAAAAAGCTGAAACTATACAGAAATTTTTGAAGGTTATTAAGTAATGTAATAGAGTGGTTGATTATTTTACTAACACTAGTAAACAGGAAATAGAAATCGGCACTAAAGCATTCAAGGAATTTGCGATGAAGGTTAAGAGTGGAGTTAAGATGCATAAAGGGCAATTTGCTTATTTAATGGAATTGTGAACAAGCATTTGAACGTTCGTTACTTTGATGCGGATTTTATGGACAATCTTAATTAATCTCAGAAAAGGTTTTTAACCGCCCAGAATATTTTATTCCTTTATTTAGTCTGATCAATTCTTTTCAAATTCTTTTTCTATTAAATATTTTTGCTGATTTTCTTAAGCAACTATCGGGGCAGGTTAGTGGAAAAAGAGAGATTATGATCTATCTCTCTTTTATGTGCATTTGACTCCTTATGCGAAAATTTTCTCTTTTTGTAGGATAAATTTCAAAAGAGTCTGGAATTATTTGTGTCGACTGGTAGAGCAATTCAGATACAGTTACACATTTATAGCCTCTATCGTATAAAAACCCCAAAATGTTATCTAATACAATAACTGTTTGAGAAGTCTGAGTAAATTCACTACCATGCCAATCATGAAATAGAATGATATTACCTGGTTTTACTCCTTTTGTTATATAATTATAAATTTGACTTGCAGGTGGGTTTGCCCAATCACGAGAGTCCTGATCCCATGACCATAAAACGACATCTTTTTTGTTTTTTAAAGCAGTATTAATAATTAAATCATTATAAAAACCACCTACAGGGCGGTAAAGAGTCGTTTTTAAACCAACCGTCTTCTGTATAATTTTATCTGTTTCTTCTATTTCTGATGATAGTTTTGCTGATGTAATATTTCCGTATATATGATGATAAGTATGATTGGCAATTTCGTGTCCTTCTTTTACTTCCCGTTTTAATAGCTCAGGAAATCTTATTACTTTATTACCAGCTACAAAAAAGGTCGCTTTAGCATCATATTTAGCTAATATATCAAGTATTTGTGAGGTAAGAAACGGATGAGGTCCATCATCAAAAGTAATGGCAACTAATTTTTCCTTTGTGTTAACTTCCCAAATAACATGTCCAGTTTTTTCATATTCCTCACGACTTTTAGTGGATGCGGACACATTTATTTGAAAGAAAAAAAAAGGAAATAATAAAAGAAAGATAAAAAACAATATTTTTTTCATTTGACACACTCCTCATTTAACGACTTAGTTTATGATGCCCTTATTAAAAATTTTAATGAAAAACACGAAGTGATTGGCAGTATTTAGGGTGTTGCTGAGGCAGCCTTCTAATATCAGTGTTGATCATGGCAATACCCATATATTTATCTCAACAATCCATGTACACGGAAATTGCAGAATTGTTAATGTTAGTACCGATATCTATTGGAGCTGCATTTTTTATACGGCTAGTTTGTTTTCTTCCTTTCCTAAATCTTATCTATGCTGCGTATAGCTTTTTATTAGGAAATATAATTAACTTTGGAAAGTTGAAGCAGATAAAACACGAAATAGAAAATACCTATAGTGAGTTTAGTAAAAAAACGGGTTTGCCTAGAACGTATTGTGATACATCAACATTAAATAGGTTTGCCTATTATTTGGACCACTTTTTAGCAGACAACCTAAAAGAATGTGCGCAAATGCTGGATAAAGAAAGAAAGCATAATCAAATGATGAATAAATTAGAAGATATTCATGAAGAAGCTGCGGCTGCGGCGGACTTGGTGGAACGTAACGGAGATCTACATCGCTATTATAAATAATTACTGATGTTTAACCATGCTATTCTTTAGTCTGGTTTCTTTTTTCATCTTAATTCAACAACACACTTTATCAGAGACTTTTAATAAAATAGCCCCTACTCAAAACGAGTAAGGGCTATGGATTATACTGCAAACAATTCAGTGAAAGTAGCTTCACCTGCCTTCTTATCTGCAGGTATCTTTTTAGCTTTCTGGAATTTAGATAATGCTAATTCAGTATCTTTTCCGAAGATAGAGTCAAGTGAGCCAGGGTTATATCCTTCGGTATAAAGTGCCGCCTGTTCTTCCATTGAGCGATAACCTGCGCTGATTTGAGCGTAAATCCCTTCTTTATAAGCACGCTTAATCATTTCTAAAGCAGAAGCTTTAACAACTGAATTCATACCAGAACCCATATTTTTAAAACTATCCAATAACGTTTGCAATGCTACTGTCATTTTCCATCGTCTTCTTTTTAAATTTTTGAGGCAACAAAAAAACGCCCTAAGGCGTTTCATCATTTCCCTAAATCATTAGATGTTTTAAATGCAAAATACTTCTGCACTATTTTGTAATAACCATAAACTATTAAATAGGCCAGTAAATAACTGACTGACTGCAGACCAATATATATTCCATCCATTTCTGTATTCTAATTTGCCAAGTAGGACAATTACAAATTCAAAGAAATTTGTACCTAATGTAAAAACCAGAAAGTTTGTAATAACAGTCATCTTTTCAAAATGGATGCTGGCTATAAATAAGCAACACGCTATAGGATAAAATCCTATATCATATAAAATTGCAACAAGTTCCTTATCCATCTTCCAAAAGTAAGCAAATCCAATTCCATTTATTAGAAAACTTGTCGCTGAACCAATTGGATAAAAAATAATGAAAAGCCTTGTTTGATTTCTTAACAAATATAACCCTAGGACCCAAGGAAGTATAAAACCAACAATAATATGGAAAAGCATACTTCACTCCTTCCTCACTTTATAAGCATATTAGATATCTTGCCCCGTTAATTTTACAAAGTATACAATAAACCTTTAACAGGCATTAAATAAAAAGCCACCCGATGGGCAGTTATCTCGCACCTGCATATTGATTCAATGTAATTCCAAGAAGAAAGGTTTTATTTTTTGCCCCTTTTTCTTTTTTGAAACCTTCTAGCATTCAGGGGATGGTCGTACATATGGTCAAATGACAATTGAAACGGCCATTCTTGCTACTCCTTCAACCATATCTGATTTCGAGCCTCCGGAAGAAAAAAAATATGAAATATACATTTCCGATGAACAACATGAAATTGAAGATACTGAAGAGATCATTGATAAGGTACCTAATTTTCATTTAACGGAAGTAGGGAACGCTGAAACCATGGGGATAATATCCGGTACTGTAACGAGCTGGAATGGCTCATATGGAACGGAAAGCAGTGGCAGGAGGATAGCAAAAGGAATATTTGAAGCTCTTGCCTTGCTGCCAAAACGCTTAGAGGGCTATACCAGGAGTCAAAAACGGAAGAAGACAGATATCGTGCAAAACAATTAAATGATTGGGCAAAAAAGTGTGAGAAGCGTGCCATTCGAATAAATAGCATCTTGGATGTAAGACCCATGGTTTCTATAAAAAAGAAAGACCTGGACGCTTATAAATTTCTTTTTAATTGTGATAATGTAGTCATTGACCTGAAGACAGGGGAATTAAGCCCTCATGATAGGGATTTGCTCTTTAAAGATTTCTCCAATCGAATATAAGAAGGATGCAAAATATCCGAACTGGATTAGATTCTTAGAAAGACTCATTGAATTTCTTCAGAAAGCCATTGGATATTTATTTACTGGTGTAACAAAGGAACAAATTATGTTTTTCCTTTCGGTAATGGTCGAAATGGTATATCAACATTCATAAATAAAATCCAGGATCTACTTGGGGATTACGGCAGGCAGACAAACAGTGACACTTTCTTAAAAAAGAAAAATACACCCTTTTCACCACAATAAAAAAACCCTGACACCAGAGGTGCCAAGGGTTTGAGATATTAATACATGGACATATATTGTTCGCGTTCCCATGGGTGAACTTGTGTTCTAAACATGTACTTACCGTTAATTTAATGTCATTCTTTCTTAAAAATACCTATTTATAAGGGTTCACTTGTATTTATCTATCAAAATAAATCATAATAACTCAAGCATTATCGGGCATTTATCGGGTGATTTTCGGGCAGAATTTTAGTGAACTATTCACCTTTTTTAATAAAACAAAATAAAAAAGCAAAGCGTGTTTAAGTCGTGTTGGTAGCACTTCTTAAACCGTCCGCCTACTCTGTGTAGGCAAACACTTGCTGTACCCATAGAGTAGCTTAATACATTATGGGTTTCTTCACAACGGTTTGCTAATCAATGGTGAATCGTTGCTTTTTTGTTTCCAAAGAGGAGACAAAGTTTATGAAGAAGCGTATTGATGTAATTTCAAATGAAGAAGCATATAACCATCTATCATCATTCATTGAAAGAGAAGAAATGAATAAAACAGTCCGTGTATACAGAGATACTATTCGTATGTCTATTAAGCGTACTGATGTATATGACAGACTTATCGCAATACTAGAAGTTCTTAAACGTCATAGCTGCAAGCAAATAGGTGTGAGCTACATGTGTAAAATTACAATTGCAGCTAAGCTTGAAGTTTCTTATAAAACCGTCCAACGTTTAATGAAAAAACTTGAAGTCCTCGGCATGATCCGCCAGGTACCTATGAAGAGAAAAAAGGATATGATGCAAACAGCTAACGCCATTATTATTCAACCTGTGAAAGATGAAATGTAAAAAAGATTGCTGAGCAACTTCTTCTTTTACTTGGTCTTATTATCTATGGGGCAGAAGGAAATAGGATATCGAGTAAAGGCATTGCAGAGAATATAAAAAGTTTCACGGTAACGCATACGCCTATAACTCTAGTAATTTTCATAAAATTAACTTTTTGTAGCCAATAACACACTAGAAATAATCCAATGACAACATTAGGAAGGAGATTGTTTCTGGAAGATAAAACGACTTGGAACATTGAGACTAAAATAATAACACCAGCGACAATAAATATGTAGTTTTTTACTCATTTTCCCTCCAAAAGGTTAAATTTCACTTCCCGCACTCCATTTTTGCAAACAATTCCAATTGCTGTGTAAATTTCATCATTCTACTGGTAAAAAATAAACATCGTTATTTAACAGAGCCAAGAAAATAAGAATTTAAGCTTCTTCAGTATTTTCATGACATTTCAAAGAATTAAAAAAAGCTGCGAACTGGATTCGTAGCTTTAATTTGAATATCTAGTTATTTGGAAAATCCTTGTTTTCTCTCCCTTTTCTGCTTGGTTATTAACTGCTTTAGGTTCATCTGGTTGTAATTCATTATTTTTCAATATATCTTTGAAGAACTTCAAAATTTTCACATTGATATCCCTTTTGTTTTCAATTCTAACACCGATTCTTCATGTCTTCTATGGCTTTCATGACATTTGCATATGTCTCAATCATTGAAAAATTGATGCCTTCATTTATAACTTGTGTTGCTAAATCAGGGCGAATGCCAGTAAAAACTACGTGCATTCCTAACAAATGAAGAATATCGTAAACCCTAAACAAATGGCTTGCAACGTTTGTATCGATGGTCACAATACCAGAGAAATCAATAATAAGACACTTAATATTTAATCGAGGAATACCCGGTAAAACCTTATTCAAGAAATATTCAACCCTATAAGAATCTACTTCTCCAATCAATGGGAGAATAGCAATCCCGTCTTGAATTGGAACAATGGGAGCTGATAATTCATTGATGGCTTTTTGCTGTTTGTTTATTTCTCTTTCTCTTTTATCGAGCAGAGTATCTTTTTCACGTTCGAAGGCAAGTATTGTTTCTGTAACACTGATGTCAAGCATATGACTAACTGTTTTATTTAAAGTCACTGTGTCTTCTACAGAAAGCTTATGTTCTATTGCAATTTTAGTCATTTGTTCTATAAAACCTAAACGAATAGAAGGATAGCGTCCTATCATGCCTGAAATTCTTCCTTTTAAAGCTGCTTGTCGCTCTCCATTTTCTTTGCTCATTTCAATAAAACGCTGTGGAACTCTATTTTCACCTAGCGTAATGGTTTCAGCCAAAAATTCTATAAAATCGATGTAAACATCATTATAATACTTCCTCTCTGCTTCGGGAAAATCAACACCTAACCTTCGAATAATATCATCAACGATTTTTTTAGCTAATGTTTCAGAGTTATCAATGAGGTATTTTGCTATCATCAAAAAGGAATTCATTTTACCACGTCCTTGTCATTGATATTATGATTTATTTAAATGGAATAAAGCTTGTTATCTTTAATGTAACTTTTTAAGTGTAGGTAGTCTACAATGTTTGCTTAATTAATATGTTTATTACAAAAATATTAACAAAAAACGCCTCTTTATGAAGCGTTTAGTCTTTGCTTAATTGGAAAAATCAATATATTGCCTTTAGATACTTCTTTAACTATAGTCTCTTAACTTCTTAAATATACTCAATGTCGAATTATAAATGAACTTATTCAAAATTCTTAAAATTAAAGGAATTTAAACCCAACTATATTATAAATGTGATTCACCTTCTTAAATGGAAACAAAGCCCCTCTCAATAAGAGAAGGGATTTTTCTTTTTAACTGTTTTTCCAAAAGATATTTTTTCCATGGTAATATAACTGGATAAAGGAATATATAGAAAGTACTTGCTAGTCATCTCTTTCACTTTAGCGTAAATAGTGGAACGTGGAACGCCAGTCATTTTAGCTATATCATTAACGCTTAAACCGTTAGATTCTCTTTCATCATACAGCTTTAACGCCTTTTTAACGTCCTTCTCGTCCTTCCCTTTACGTAGAGACCGTTATTGCATACGAATCAGCTACTAAACTATGGGACATCTACACGACCGTACCCAAGCACATAAAAAGGCTAAAAAACGACTATATAGAGTCGTTTTCCGATGTGGAAAAGGATGCCGAGGGAAAACTATTAGCTTACGTTTAAAGGTCGGGAAATTGTCTTATAGCTACGTTTTTAACAGATGATATGAAGGGAAGGAAGCAACATGGCTGCTGGAACTAAGAAACGTATGATGATACAGTTTCAAAAACGGTTTAAACAAACGTCAGGTACACGCTAGAAGAAAGCGTATGAGGAATATAAAATTAAATAAAGACCCAATCATACACATTTCCCCATTCATAAGATATGGAAAAAAGGTGTGTTAGACTATGGGCCGCGATTGGCGTCTAAATGAATTTGGTTTCCGTAATCCTCCTCATCATGTTTTCCTTCACCATTACCTTCACCATTTTAGTCCTTACCTTCACCATGTTAATCCTTACCTTCACCATGTTAATCCTTACCATTTTAATCCTCACTTTTACCATTTTAGTCCTCACTTTTACCATGTTAACCCTTATTATTAAGACGTAAGAGGTAAAGCCATCTTTTTTAAGGTGGCTTTTTGTGTGGATTGGTTTAAAAAGTGGAATTAGTAACCCACCAAAAGTATGGAAAGCGAGTTGCGAATTTTTAAAAAAGGGAATGAGTATTCCAAATTAGTAAAAAACACAACCACCTCTTCGACACATCAAATCGGCAATACAATAACCCAGCAAGCAAAAATTAAGTTGCGTAGAATCGCCCTCAGCAACACAAATCAGGCTAGTTTTCCCTGTCCTAATTCGGTTTCTTGAAATGAAATGGTTCCTGTACTTTTGCCATTAGCCGAGCGTTTAGGTCATGGCAGTATGCAAATCACAGCAGATGTTTACTCACATATTAGTAAAAAAATTGAACATGACACAATGGATAAATTCGAGGAGCATATGAAAAATGTCCTTGAATAATTTTTTAAAGTTTTTTCCGGGCATTTATCGGGCAGTTTATAACTTCATAAGATTTTATGAATAAATGCCCGAAATAAAAAAAACCCTGACACCAAAGGTGCCAAGGGTTTGAGATATTAATACATGGACATATATTGTTCGCGTTCCCATGGGTGTACTTGTGTTCTAAACATATCCCACTCGATTTCTTTTGCTTCGATGAAGTGTTCAAGTAAATGTTCACCTAATGCTTCTTTGATGACTTCATCAGATTTTAATGTTTCCAATGCAGCATATAAAGTAGCTGGTAGATCAACGATACCTACTTCTTCACGTTCTTCTTTATTCATAACATAGATGTTGCGGTCAACTGGAGCCGGTGGAGTCAAGTCGTTCTTTATACCGTCAAGACCAGCTTTTAGTAGAACTGCAAGTGCCAAGTATGGGTTTGCTGCTGGATCGACACTACGTACCTCAACGCGAGTACTTATTCCGCGTGATGCTGGGATACGGATTAATGGGCTACGGTTTTTAGCGGACCATGCAACATAACAAGGGGCTTCGTAACCAGGAACTAGACGTTTGTATGAGTTAACAGTTGGGTTTGTTACCGCAGTGAAGCTTGGAGCATGCTTAATGATACCTGCGATAAATTGCTCAGCTGTTTTGCTTAGTTCCAATTTACCTTCTTTATCATAAAATGCGTTTTCTTTGCCTTTGAATAAAGAGACGTTACAGTGCATACCAGATCCGTTAACACCGAACAATGGTTTTGGCATGAATGTCGCGTGTAAACCATGTTTGCGGGCAATCGTCTTAACAACCAATTTAAATGTTTGGATGTTATCACAAGCTGAGATCGCATCTGCATATTTAAAGTCAATTTCATGTTGTCCCGGAGCTACTTCATGGTGGGATGCTTCGATTTCAAATCCCATTTCTTCAAGCTCAAGAACGATATCACGACGGCAGTTTTCTCCTAGGTCAGTAGGTGCAAGGTCAAAGTATCCGCCTTTATCGTTCAATTCCAGCGTCGGCTCGCCTGCTGCATCCAGTTTGAATAGGAAGAATTCAGGTTCAGGTCCAAGATTGAAATCTGTGAAGCCCATTTCTCTTGCTTCTGCAAGAACACGTTTTAGGTTAGCACGTGGATCTCCATCAAAAGGTGTGCCATCCGTATTGTAAATATCACAGATTAAACGTGCCACTTTACCTTTTTCGGAAGTCCAAGGGAAGATAACCCATGTGTTTAAATCAGGATATAGGTACATATCAGACTCTTCGATACGAACGAAGCCTTCAATGGAAGATCCGTCAAACATCATTTTATTATCAAGTGCTTTTTCTAATTGACTGACTGGGATTTCAACGTTTTTAATTGTCCCTAAAATGTCAGTAAACTGTAAACGAATGTACTTAACATTTTCTTCTTTCGCTAAACGAGTGATGTCTTCACGTGTGAACTTTGCCAATTTCTATTCCCCCTAATAATTCTTAAATCATATTTTTTATTGGAAAAAACGGGACATATCCCCTTGTCTAAGAGATGTTCGATGCTTGCTTCCTTGTAAAAGCTCGGAACGCAGAAGCTTTCGGAGCTCCTCGTCACTAAGGTCATGCCTTATTTTTTCCGCTTGTTCTAATTCTTGAGTTTTAGGTAAATTCTGTTCCTTTACAGTGAAAATCTTTTTAATGCCGGCCAGATTGACTCCTTGTTCGATTAAATCTTTAATCTCAAGCAGCCGATCGATATCATTTAATGAAAAAACCCGACGATTTCCATCTGTTCTCATAGGAGTAATAAGTTGATGCTCTTCGTAATACCGAATTTGGCGTGCAGACAACTCAGTTAACTGCATGACGATTCCGATGGAAAAAAGAGGCATCGAACGCCGAATGTTGTTGCCGCTCATTCTTAGCATCCTCCTTTTGTTTATCTTAAAGTAATCTTATATCATGTTATTAAACTTGTCAATATGATGTTACATTTTATAACGTGAATTTTTTCAGAAAAATTAAACGATTTGTTACTACACAAATATTTCGACTATTGTTTTTACTGGAATCCAATTGTATCTGGATTCCCATTACCTGCCTAATTAAATTTCATTTACAATTGAATCAGCTTTTTGTCCATTAGCGCATTCACAGCAGTCAATACAGCTATTTTAACATGGGCGTATGTCAATCCGCCTTGAACGTAGGCAACATACGGAGCCCTTGTGGGACCATCTGCCGTCAGTTCAATGCTGGCCCCCTGTATAAAGGTGCCTGCAGCCATGATTACATCGTCCTCATATCCCGGCATATAAGCAGGATATGGTGTCACATGTGAATTGATTGGTGATGCATATTGGATGGCCTGACAGAAGGCAACCATCTTATCCCGGTCATCAAATTGAACGGATTGAATCAAGTCAGTTCGCTTCGCATCCCATTTTGGGGATGTATTCATACCGAGCTTTTCTAAAAAGGCAGCTGTGAACATGGCTCCTTTAACAGCTTGGCCCACTACATGCGGTGCAAGGAAGAATCCTTGGTACATTTCCTGCAGACTATAAAGCGACGCACCTGCTTCAGCCCCTATTCCTGGTGATGTTAACCGATAAGAGCAAGCTTCAACCAGGTCCTTTTTACCAACAATGTATCCACCGGTTTTCACTATCCCGCCGCCTGGATTTTTAATGAGTGAACCAGCCATTAAATCCGCTCCGACATGACATGGTTCTTGTGTCTCAACAAACTCTCCATAACAATTGTCCACGAACACGACGATTTCGGGGTTAATGTCTTTGACAAAGGAAATCATTTCCTTTATTTCATCGATCGTAAAGGAAGGACGTGTAGCATACCCTTTTGATCGCTGTATGCCGACCATCTTCGTATTTGGTTGAATGGCTTGTTTGACGGCTTCGAAATCAACGCTTCCAGTTTCCGCTAACGGAACGGCCTTATAGCTGATCTGAAAATCACGTAAAGATCCGATGCCCGTTCCCCGGATACCGACGATTTCTTCCAAAGTATCATACGGCTTTCCAGTTATGTATAACAATTCATCCCCTGGGCGCAATATGCCAAAAAGAGCGGTGGAGATGGCGTGTGTGCCTGATATAATTTGGGGGCGCACCAATCCAGCTTCCGCTCCAAAAACATCTGCGTATATCAATTCCAGCGTATCGCGGCCCATATCATCGTATCCATACCCTGTAGTAGGGTTGAAATGGGAATCACTCACTTTATGTGCTTGATAACTTTGTAATACGCGGAATTGATTTTCTTCAATTCTTTCGTCCACTTGCTTATGTAATGGAGAAATCATCGCTTCCACTTCCTGTGCAATGTTTTTCAACACTTCTCCATTTGTTAACTGCTGATACATCAAAATTCCCCTTTATAATGAATATTTCTCCAGCTGCCCGGTTATTGGATGATCAGCTAGACAAAAACCTTTGCATTCATATCTTTCCGATTCTTCATTAAAGGAGAGAGTGCGCAATATGGTTTCATTTTTCAGCTGTGATAATAGTTTACCCTCACTCGATGGCAGGAAAACATGATAAGGGATCATTTCTTCAATCACGTTCTTTTCAATTTCTTCCATGATTTCATTCAGATCCGATTGTTCATATGCACTGACCATTAATGAAGCACGACTGACTGACCTAACAAAATCAGCGTGAACCTTATCTTTCTTATTATACAATGTTAGCTGTGGAATGGAAGGGACATCTAAGTCATTTAGCAAATCCTGCACCGTTTTCTGATGATTAAAGTAATCTGTACTTGAAGAATCCACCACATGAAGCAATAGATCCGCTTCTTTCACTTCTTCCAGGGTCGAGCGGAATGCGGCTATTAAAGATGTCGGCAAATCTTGAATGAAGCCAACCGTATCCGTCAGCAGCACGGTAAATCCGCTAGGAAGAATCGCCTTTCGTGTCATGGGATCAAGTGTAGCGAATAACTGGTTCTCTTCGTAAGAATCCGCCTCCGTCAAACGGTTGAACAGTGTTGATTTACCTGCATTCGTGTATCCCACAAGGGCTATTTGAAAGGTCTTATTACGTTTCCTTCTGTCACGATAGCGTTCACGATGCTTCACTATGCCGCTTAATTGTTGCTTGATTTCATCTATTTTCCCACGAATGTGGCGGCGGTCACTTTCCAGCTTCGTCTCACCTGGTCCCCTGGTGCCGATTCCGCCGCCCAGCCTGGACATTGCCGTCCCCTGTCCGACCAAACGCGGCAATAAATATTGGAGCTGAGCAAGTTCGACTTGCAGCTTCCCCTCCCTGGATCGCGCCCGCTGAGCGAATATATCCAATATTAGCTGTGTCCGGTCAATGATCCTTGCCTCCAATTGCTTTGAAAGGTTCCGGATTTGGCTCGGGGAAAGTTCATCATTAAAGATAAATAAATCCGGCTCAAGTTCCTCTTCCAGATTCCGAAGTTCCTCCACTTTTCCTTTTCCTATATATGTAGCTGGATCGACGCTTTCCCTTTTCTGGGTGATGGTCATTAAAACCTCACCATTCGCCGTCTTCGCCAGTGAAGCCAGTTCATCAAGTGAATATTCAAAACGTTCATTAGTCTCAGTTGTTTGACACCCAATCAAAACGGCCTTTTCCTTTGTTGCTTCTTCCAAAACATGCACCACCTTCGGGTAGATTTCAGTTAATCATAACAAAAAAATGGATTATATAAAAATTTCCTGAAAACGTAGCTTTTAACCGTTTTAAAAATTCCGATAACATGCTAAAATCATATTGGCTTTATCATCAAAATCAAAAGACATAGAGGGACATTCATATGACATGGGAAGTATTAAGCTTCATAGGTACGATTGCATTCGCTATTAGCGGGACCATCATCGCCATGGAAGAAGAGTATGATATTTTAGGAGTTTATATTTTAGGAATAATAACCGCCTTTGGCGGAGGAGCAATCCGCAATCTGCTGATTGGTGTCCCCGTTTCGGCGTTATGGGATCAAAGTTTCTATTTTGTCATCGCTTTAATATCCATCACCATCGTTTTTGTTTTTCCTACAAACCTTTCAAAGCACTGGGATAGATGGGGAAACTTCAGTGATGCCATTGGCCTTTCAGCCTTTGCCATCCAAGGGGCGATGTATGCTGTGGAACTTAATCATCCATTAAGCGCCATCATTGTATCAGCTGCACTAACCGGATGCGGCGGCGGAATACTCCGTGACGTACTGGCCGGCAGAAAGCCATTGGTCTTCAGAAAAGAAATCTACGCAGTATGGGCCATCATTGCAGGCTTGGCCTTAGGGAGTGGTATATTATCCCAGTCATGGCAGCTTTATTCGCTTTTTGCCGTCATCACGATTTTGCGAGTCCTTTCCTACACCAACAATTGGCATCTCCCTAATAAAAAATGGGTGCCTAAAACATAAATTTGAAAAGCCCGCCATCTTGGTGGGCTTTTCCATGTCATTCTTTTTCATCATCCTCGAAAACCAAATCTTGGCTGGTAAGCGTCAGTAAATCGGATTTTTCAAATGAATCCTCCAGTAAAAGCCGCATTGCCTGGGCCCTAATTGACTTTTCAAGTACATTGCGGATATAACGTCCGTTTGAAAATGAAATAGGTCCCCGATATGAACGCAATATGATTAAATGTTCTTTTAATTTCCTTTCGGCATCCCGATTCATTAGATATTCTTTTTCCTGCAGCATCCGATCGGCTATTTCCATTAACTGTTCAATCGTATAATCCGGAAAATCAATAACAAGCGGGAATCTGGAATGAAGTCCGGGATTTAGGCTGAGGAAATAATCCATTTCCCTCGAATATCCAGCAAGGATCAAAATGAATTCGTGCTGCCGATCCTCCATATGCTTAACAAGGGTATCTATGGCTTCTTTGCCAAAATCCTTTTCGCCGCCTCTTCCCAAGGAATAGGCTTCATCAATAAATAAAATCCCGCCAATGGCCTTTTTAATTAAATCCCTTGTTTTTTGAGCAGTATGACCAATGTATTCCCCGACCAAATCTGCCCTCTCCGCTTCAATTAAATGCCCTTTCGATAGTACATTCATTTTTTGAAACAACTTACCGATCAAACGCGCAACCGTTGTTTTCCCCGTTCCGGGATTTCCCTTAAACATCATATGCAGTGCTTGCCTGCCAGTCTTCAGCCCTTTTGCTTCACGTTGTTTATTGATGTAAATCCATGCATATATCTCTTTTATCATCTTTTTCATTTCTTCCATCCCGACCAGCGATTTCAGCTCATCTTCAATCTCTTTCAATGCCACATGCTGGTGGGGGATTTCCTGCACCAAAATTTCTTTTATCGGCAGTTCCTTTTGTAGCGCTTTTCTGTTTTCCGCATTAAACACAATATTGATTTGCCCGTTATTTTTCATACGGATCGGTTGTTCCAATGCATTCACCTCTCCATCTTGGACCCTTACTCTAATTCCGCAAATTTTCATTCGATTTATGATGGTTACAACTAACCCATCGGAAAATTCGATTATTTAAGCCGTTTTCCCTTCCTGAAAAGCGACTTATTCTGACAGAATTCTTTCCTTGGAGGATATGTTACGACAATCTCCATTCCCATTCACCAATTTATATAGGGGAATGTCATTTCCTGCGGTTTCCCGGAAAATAATCCGTCCCTTGATATATATTCAAAACAGGTACGTAAAATTATCGATTCTTTTAAAAAGAACAGCGAAATGCACGCAAAAAAAAACAGGTCGCTATAAGCAAAACCTGTTTTTTACATACATTTATATGATTATTCCTTCACTTCGTAATCAATCTGAACATTACGTTGTGGAGCAAATGTAGAGATCGCATGTTTATAGACTAATTGCTGTTTGCCCTCCGACTCAAATAAAACGGTAAAATTATCGAACCCTTTCACTTGTCCTCTAATCTGGAACCCGTTTAATAAAAATACCGTCACATACGTACCATCTTTCCGTAATTGATTAAGAAACTGATCTTGAATATTTACTGATTGTTTCATGAACTAGTCCTCCTCTTTTCTCTCTAAATTTATGTATTCGCCTTCACTGAAAAGCTTTCCTGCTATAAATCCAGATATTTCATGTATTTTTTTTGGAATACCCTCGAGATCGGTCATATCAAACCAATTTACATCCATTTTATTCCGAAACCAGGTCAATTGCCTTTTTGCATAACGACGGGAGTTTTGCTTTAGTGTCTCAACCGCTTCATCCAATGAAGCCATATCATCAAAATAATCGTAGATTTCTTTATAGCCTATAGCCTGGATCGATTGACAATCTCTCAGGCCTTTTTCATGAAATGACTCCACTTCTTGAATCAGCCCTTCTTCTACCATGACATCAACACGTTGATCGATGCGTTGATATAACTTTTCACGTTCCATTGTCAACCCAATGATGCACGTATCATATTTCAATTCTGTAGGCTGTTCATTCAGCTGTTCACTCATCGTTTTACCGGTACAATGAAAAATCTCAAGGGCCCTGATCACCCTTCTTACATTATTAGGATGAATCCGATTCGCACTTTCCGGATCAACGCTGCGTAATTGTTCAAAAACGGGATCAATTCCTGCCTCCCTTACCTGTTTTTCGAGTTCCTCCCTATAAACAGGGTCGGATGGCGCCTCCGAAAATTGATAATCATAAATGACCGATTGTATGTATAATCCTGTTCCACCGACGATAATGGGGAGTTTACCTCTGCTTTGGATATCCTCAATACAAGCATTTGCCCGCTCTTGGAACTCTGCCGCACTAAATGGTTCATCCGGGTCTTTAATATCAAGTAAATAATGTGGAATTCCTTCTGTTTCTTCCCTCTTGATTTTAGCAGTCCCAATATCCATCCCTTTATAAACCTGCATGGAGTCTCCGCTAATAATTTCACCATTAAATAACTTTGCCATCTCAATGCTCATCTTTGTCTTCCCAACTGCAGTCGGTCCAATGATCACGAGAAGTTTGCCTTTTTGTTGTTTCACAATCTCACTGCCTTAATTGATTTTTTCCCTATCTTATCATAATCTCGAAGAAAGCAGCTAAACATCTACCCATTATGTCCAATTCAGGTACTTTTATTCAACTTTTCATCTTTATAACTCTTGGATAGTCAGAGTGTAAAATACCAAAAATGCATTTGAAGCTCATAGCTCCATTTACGGAACTGTGGAAAAATGAATCCCCTTCTCCTGATAGCAGGGGTTTCTAATTCCGATAATTGAATCATGCCTTTTTATCAATTCTCAATTTTGTATTTTTCCATTTACGGGTATGATCATCGTAACGGCCGTTTCTTCTTCCGAGGAATGTACATGAATCTCTCCATCATATCTGTTCACTAAGTCTTTAACGATGAACAATCCTTGTCCGCGAACTTTGCCCTTTTGTGCCTTTTTGGTTGAAAATCCGCTGGTGAATATATTCTCCAGATCTAATTCCGAAATCATTGGTCCGGTGTTCGTTACCATAAACGTATACTTTTCAACATCGGCTTTACATGCTATATTCATTCGGCGTTCTTGTTCTGGCAATTCAATCGTTGCCTCAATCGCATTGTCTATAACATTTGATAATAATTTTATCAAATCAGTTGTTTTGACCCGATTGAAGGATTCGGGTGATACATCGATTTCAATATCGATGTTATAATTCTGGGCCGAGAGCCTTTTCGTCTCTAACAGGACAGATAATCCCGGATGACTCACATCCAATTTCATCGATTCAATCGAATGCACTTCTTTTGAAAGACCTGATAAGTATTCGAGTGCTTTTGCGTTCTCCTCTAATTTAAGCAGTCCATGTATCACCTGTATATGATTGGAAAAATCATGCCTTAATGAGCGGACTGAAGCAATGAGCGATTGAAATTCCGATTGATACGTATCTTCCGTATCCCCCACTTCACGTGTCAGTTCCTTTTGATACCATTTTTGAATGACAAAAAAGGTAACCAGCAGCATGATAACAAATCCACCATTATAAACAAGAATGGCAATGCTGCTTTTCATTACCTTGCCGTTAATGGCATTAATATCCTCTGCGCTCACATCAATGCCTAAAAAACCAATAATGTCTCCATCTTGATTTTTCATTGGCACTCCCACAGTCAAATACTCACCGTATTCGGGATCTTCTAGAATCCCGGTAATGAAGCTTTTGCCTTCATAACCCTGTTTGACCTGCTCCGGCGGAACAGTACATGCACCACCGATAGGAAAATCCCCTGTATGATCTTTTGAAAATCCAGTAATCATGCACTTGGATACTCTCGGATTATCAATCAAAATGGTATAAACATATAATGCTCCTATTTTTTCTCGGGCATCCTCTAAGTATGCTTTTATATCCGTATATTCCCGGCTCTTTACTTGGTTATTGAGAAATCGCTGATAAGCCTCCATATCCATCGAGTCGGCTATAGATCTAGCGGCTACCAAGTTTTGATTAGCAACGGATTTTTGCACAGAATTTTTAATGCTTAAATATGTTGAAAACATATTTAAAAAAATGAAAACAATCAATAAAAGGATGGTCAAATAAAGAAATGCCCTTAACTTTTTATTTTTCATAGGATTAAACTTACCTCATCTCTAGCAGCTAAAAGTTAACGAACCTATTCTGAGTTTACTATATAAAGTGACAAAGAAATAGAGAAAAATCTAATATTCTCTGTAATCCCGGGCATATAATACTATAATTAATCAAATAATTAACAGTTTATCCACTATTTTTTGATCATCTAACTTTTTATATTTTAATCTAAACCACCCTAACTATTAATAATTTCTATTAAATCAATTTATTTCCATATAAATAATTATATCAGTATAATTTCGTATATAAAAATGAGGGAAATCATGGTTGGATGTTCGATGTTTTCACTTCAAATAAATAATTTTACCCTTTATATGAAAATATTACAAGAATCTACCTGTAAAATCACACCATAATTCATATGATTTGTGCAAAATAGCGAATCACGCCTTTTTCAATAGTACATAATCACTAATTCCTCATTAATGAAAACGCCAGTTCAATGAGGAGATCTCCTGAATAAAAAAAATGAATCAGAGCCTGATCCCCTGATTCCATTTACATTTGATAGCTTTTATTTAATCGAATGGATGACTGCCCGCTCATACATCTTTTTAGTTACTTGATAATAGAGCAGTTGAAAAAGAAAATACGTTGTGATGACGATGGCCGAATAGACAAACAAATTGGATCCCAATAAATTGCTTAATGCCACGTAGGCGACTATGGCATGAATCATTCCTATCAGAAAAGGAGCGAAAAAGAGAATCCGTATTTCCGCACTTAAAATTTGCCGTATTTCTTTTTTTGTCAGGCCCAATCGATGAAGGGCGTGAATTTGAATTTTTTTATCTTCTAAATTCGTAAAAACTCGCAGATACATCATGCTTCCTTGGACGATAAAGAATAATAAACTGACAAACAATCCGATAAAAAGTATCAAAATGCTCCCCTGTTTCATTTCTTGATAAATCGGAGCTCTTGTTTGCAATTGATTATGGTCAGGATTATTAGACATTTTTTCGATTTTAGCAGCTGTTCCCATTGATTCTTCCCAATCCTTAACTTCATACCCTCGTACTCTTACCTTCTCTTTTAAAGGTACATGAGCAGTGATTTCATGATACAGGTGATCATCGACCACCATCAGGGTGGTTGCTGATTTTATGGGAGCGACTATCGATTGATTGCGCTGACCAACCATTGTTACCTGTATGGTTTGTTTACCATAGTAAAGCTCCTTTTGCTCCCCCTTTTGGACGAATTGATAGTCAAGTCCTCCATAAGGAAAAATGTATAAGGCTTCTCTTCCAGATAGCTTTGCTGGATCAATTTTTCGCAATGCAGCCGCATTGTTATAATCACTTTCCGAGATTAATAATGACAAATTTTCATTGGATTCTCCCGTTCTCATATGAGGTACCATATGGGAAATGGGCACACCAGTCATATTAACTTCGTAAAGGATCTTGAATCCATCTTCCTTTAATATTTTCTCCACTGCGGATGGTTCAATAACGGAATAAATGGAAGCGTCATTTTCAACCCATCCAATTGATTGCGGAATATTATCCATCCCTTGCTTTTTTAAATCTGCACTGAACATGAAAAGTGTTCCTGCAGCTGTCAAAATCACGGCTGTAATGATCGAGGTCAAAAAGAATAATCTAGAATAGTCCTTAATATTAAATATCAGATTTGTTTGCGTGATTAAATTCGTTCCGCCATATAAGCTTTTCTTCTTCCGGTAAAGCCTGCTGCAAAAAGCGACAATACTTTGGCTGAATAAAAAATAAGTGCCGATCAGTACGAAGAATAAAATGGGCATCACTCGAATATAAGAATTGTTCAACGACATAGTGCCTGCCAAATAATAAGAAACGCTTAAGCAAACTGCTGATAAAGCAATTAACCACTTTGAAACGAAGGGCGTCTTTTTTGGTTTTTGTTTATCTTTTAGTAAATCGGCCACCTCCGCATTTCCAATGTGGAATAAAGAAAGGAGCGATAATAGCTGAAATAGCAAGATGAAACCGACAATCGTATAAACAAAGGCCTCAGGGACAAAGACAAACGAAATTGGCTGCTCTGCAGCTAATAACCAAGAAACTGCCATCAAAAATAACTTTGAGAACAAAAATCCCAACCCTACTCCTATCAGGATAGATATGAGGGAAACTATCGTTTGCTCCAGGTAAATCAGCTTTCTTAATTGGGATTTGGACATTCCAAGCAGTGTCAGCAGCCCGAACTCTTTTTTTCGCGGATGTATAAATGCGGCATTCGAATAAGCGATAAAGAAAACTGAAAATATGATGATCACTATTTCAGCTGCAATGAGCCCCTTACTAATTAACTGTCCCCCAGGGATATTCGCCTGGACCACATCTGGATGAAAAATAAATGATGCGTAAATAAAAAAGATGGAGACCGAAAGGACAATACTGAAAAAATAAGCTAGATAACGTTGTGCATTTCCTTGGATATTTCTCTTAGCGAGAAGTCGGATGTTCATGAAAGACTCCTCCCAAAACGCTTAACGTATCTAAAATCCTTTGGTGGAAGCTCTGTCTTTCCCCTCCGCTGTGAACCTCCGAAAAGAACTTGCCATCCTTTATGAATAAAATCCGGTCACAGAAGCTGGCGGCAGTCGGGTCATGAGTGACCATGAGGATGGTTGCTCCCTTTTTTTCCTGAAGTGTCGTGAGGGTATCCATTACCTGCTTGGCGGATTTGGAATCCAAATTACCAGTAGGTTCATCCGCTAAAATAATGGAAGGCTCATGAATCATCGCTCTTGCACAAGCCGTTCGTTGCTGCTGACCTCCGGAAATTTCATAAGTCCGCTTTTCTAAAATCCCTTCTATACCAAGAAGGCGCGCCAACTGATTTACCCTGTTTTCCATTTCCTCCAATTTATAATGATCTAAAGCTAAAGGAAGGAGGATATTTTCTCGAACGGTAAGTGTATCAAGAAGGTTGAAGTCTTGAAAAACAAATCCAATTTCCCTCCTGCGAAACAAAGCCAGGTCTTGATTGTTTAATTCATTAGGATTTTGATCATTTAGAATGACTTTCCCTGTGGTGGGCTTATCAATCGTGGCCATTAAGTTAAGCAGAGTGGTTTTCCCGCTGCCTGATGGACCCATCACCCCGACAAATTCCCCTTTCTGTACATTCATGGCAAAATTATGTAACGCTTTATGAAATAAATTCCCCTGCTTTTGAAAATAAGTTTTCGATAATTGTTCCGCTATTAAAATTGACATCCTTAATACCTCCCTTTCTTACCGTAAGTATAATGAATAAAGCGGGAGGCTCCCATCGAAGTTTATTACATATTCGTTTAGCACCCTTACAATTCTGTCACCTATCATGTAAGGTATTTGACTTAAAGAAAAATTCCACTGTAGTCCCTTCGGATACTATCGATCGAATCGTAACCCCATGCCCAAGTCTGTTAACGATTTCCTTCACTAGATATAATCCCATTCCAGTTGACTCTTGTTGGACTCGCCCGTTCTCTCCAGTAAAAAATGGATCAAACACTCTCTTTACATCATGCGGGACAATTCCAATTCCCTGATCTGTTATCCTGAGGAAAATCCCCGACTCTTTTTCCACAATGCTGAACGTTATGCTGTCATGCTTTTCCTGCTTTGAATACTTCAGTGCATTAAAGACCACCTGACTAATGGCGAAGTGGAACCACTTACGATCCGTATTCACAAAAACATTCTCAAGCTCCGTTTCAAGCCTGGGATAAATGAACCGTTTGATGAACTGTTTCTTTTCCTGGTTAATCACTTGCTTGACTAGATTAATTAAGTCAACACGCTCCGATTTTACATCCTCCGAAAAACGCTGCAGCCTTGCTCCATGCAATATAATTTCCAGCCCTCTGCGAAATCGATCATTTTCTTCTTCTATCCCTTTTAGATATTCCTTCATCGTCTCATCCGAAAATGCCCTGTTGCCTTCTTGAACCAGCAAGGAAATGACTGATACAGGAGTCTTCATTTGATGAACCCATTGATGAATCAACAGCTCATATTGCTCCTTCTGTTTGATTTGTTCTTGTAATTGTCCAATTGTTACCTGATTCATTTGTTGAAAAAGATCCATCCACAACGTTTGTTCATTTGACAGGGGGTCCCTAAAGGCTTCGACATATTCAAATGATAAGCTCGGTTCCTGCTTCATCCTTGCTAATTGATTAAGAAAACGGAAATGCCTTATATAATCGCCCGCTAAAAATAAAAGCATCATAAACAACGCCAGAATAATTAAATAAATAATATTTGAAACCGATAAGTGATTCCCCGCTTCCAAAACGGCTAGTGTATAAGCAATAATAAGCAGGCTTACCAATAGAACGGTATAAAATATAAAATAAAGACGGTCTCTCATAAAGGATTTCAGCTTCACTTTTCTTCACCATGCACTATTTTTAGCCGATATCCTTTTCCCCTAGAGGTTGTTATGGCATGCTTGACGCCGATATCCTCAAGCTTTTTCCGAACCCTAGTAACATTGACGGTCAATGTATTGTCATCAACAAATGAATCATCATTCCATAATGCTTCAAGCAAATCTTCGCGCGAGACAATCGTGTCATACTGTCGTAGTAAACAGCTCAATAATTTCAACTCATTTTGAGTTAACGTTACCTGATTGTCTTGAAATTCGATCATCGCTTTTTCCGTATAAAGCGTTAATCCATCCATTTCCTTAATATGTTGGTGGAATGAAGATATTTCCGCATATTCACCGTAAACCCTACGTAGGACACTCTTTATTTTCGCCAGTACCACTTCCAAATGAAACGGTTTTGTTAAATAATCATCTCCCCCATATTCAATGGCCATGACTTGGTTCATTTCATCTGTCCTTGCAGATATGAATATGATGGGAACCTTAGAAACCGTCCTTATTAGCCGGCACCAATGGAAACCATCATAATAGGGCAGATTAATATCCAATAAAACCAAATCTGGCTTTATCTCTTGGAACTCCGCAAAGACTTGATCCAGTTGCTTCACTTCAAAAACCTCATATCCATACCTTGTTAAGTAATTGACCAAGATTCCAGCTATTTTGGAATCGTCTTCAACCAATAATATTTTATACATCTTTTTCTCCTCATTAACATGACAATAAAAAACCTTGATTGGTATGAGCCAATCAAGGGGCTTACAATAAAATTAGTTTTCTTCCGGGATTTTCAATCCTTCAATGAAGGATTGAAAACTCGATGCAACTTTATAAATATTTTCATCCTGACTAGATGGATCCGAATACCAACCCTGATCCCAGAAGTAAACTCCCTTTTCCTCTTCGTTATCTATCAGCAAGATTTTACCTGCACATGTATCATTACCTATTATAATGCAATTCTTATGTAAGTCTTCCCTATTTTCTTCATGCCATTTCTGTAAATCCAGTTCTTTATCTTGAAGCTCTAATCCATAAAGTACATTTAAGCAAACGAGCGTGTCTAATCCATCTACATAAAACTTACTGTTTCGGACCGCAGTTGTTCCGCCATTATGCGTAAGGAGAAATTGTTGATAATCTGCTGGGATCTCAAAACCCACAAATTCCTGAAAATTACTCACTGCTTCTTGTGTCGCCTTGCCATATCCGGTAATATTAACCATTCTATCACTCCATTTCAGTTTATTGTAGTAAAATCAATTGATAATCTTATTCTATAAGGCTATTTCACTTGCTAATCGCTGCATATAAAATGGCCAGGTCCTACACTCCATTAATGGAGATCCTTTAATAATAAAATATTCAATATTTCTAAGAAAATAATACTTTTTTTAAATATATTAACATAATTTTACTTTCCTTTTCAGTATTTTCTGATATTTTTTTGACAATTTCGTTAAGAAAATAGCTATTTTATAAGGAGTTTTTGTCGAAAAATCGATAAATTGTATAATTCGAAAATAAATCAGGAGTTTTCGATGATATATCTCCATTTTCGAAGATATGTTCCCGATCTCGCAGATAAAAATATTATTCTATTAAAAAAGGCGCCCATTTCAAGGTTGGGCGCCTTTTTACAACTCAGATAATTTTATAGTCATCATAAGTAATTAATAACCTGCTCATAGAAACTGTCTCAGCACGTACCTTATTCTTATCACGACAATAAGCAATGATGGAACTATTGGGTATTTTAGCTGTACAATTCCATTTATTATATTTCTCATTGTACCTAGAGGATATTTCGATATTCTCACCACGGACCTTTAACATCCTGCGTTCTACCAAAGGCATCATCTCCAATTCCGATAATATTATTTACCCTAAATCAGATAAAATATTCTTGGTCTCCTTCAAGCATGGCATATTCAAAGATTATGGACATTGTAGTGTTCTATAGAATAGCCTTAATATTTTATCGGAATATTAAGATAAATCTCAAAACCCACCAAATAACTCTTATTTAAAACTATAAAATTATATTCGTATCACAAAAGAAATATTTGAAATTAAGAGATTAGAGTCGTATGATTAGTAGTATCGGCGGAAAACACATAAATCAAAATAATTGAGTTTAAAGGGGAATTAGATATGGTAGATGTAGTCACAAAACCTGAACATGAAACACTTAATATTTCTGCAAACCAAGAACAATTGGACATCCTAGATCAGCTTTTAAAGCCTGAGGTTCAGGAATCATTGAACACTTTAGTTGAGCAGTTACCAAAACTGACTGAGTTAGTGAATATTTTAACAAAGTCATATGATTTCGCTCAATCGGTTGCGACTGATGATGTCTTGAAAAATGATACGGTCAGCGCCATTTCGGAAATCGCTACACCTGTAGTGGGCTCAGTGAAAGGGCTTGCGGCTAATGCCATCGAAGCTAAGGATCGTGCTGAAGCCAATACTGATGTGATCGGTCTTTTTGGTCTGTTAAAAATGATGAAAGACCCGCAAGCACAAAAGCTTTTCCGTTTCGCCCAAGCTTTTCTTGAAGTCTCTTCAGAACGTAAAAACGAAAAATAATTTGATAAACTTTCAATCAGTAAGGACGGGGGATTAACTATGTCAAAACAAATCGTCATCTTAGGTGCGGGTTACGCTGGATTGCTATCTGCCTTATCCGTACGTGAATATTACAAAAGAGATGAAGTGCAGGTTACCGTGGTGAACCAATTTCCAACGCACCAAATCATCACCGAATTGCACCGTCTTGCAGGCGGATCCATTTCCGAACAAGCCGTTTCCATTCCGTTGGAAAAGCTTTTCAAAGGAAAAGATATCGACCTTGTCATTTCCAAAGTGGAGTCTTTCTCAGTTGATAACAAAGAAGTGAAACTTGCCAATGGTTCCACTTTATCTTATGATGCCCTGGTTGTTGCTTTGGGAAGCCAAACAGGATTCTTCGGCATTCCGGGACTTGAGGAAAACAGCATGGTCTTGAAATCCGTTAATGATGCAAACAAGATCTACAAACATATCGAAGATCGCATTCGCGAATATGCCCAAACAAATAATGAAGCGGACGCAACCATCGTAATCGGCGGCGGCGGATTGACGGGCGTTGAGCTAATCGGTGAAATCGTGGATCATTTCCCTAAAATCGCTAAAAAATTCGGAGTGGATTTCAAGGATTTGAAAATCAAGCTTGTGGAAGCTGGTCCAAAAATCCTTCCGGTCCTGCCTGATCACTTGATCGAACGTGCGATGACAAGCTTGGAAGCACGCGGCGTTGAGTTCTTGACAGGTCTGCCTGTAACGGGTGTTAAAGGCAATCAAATCGAATTGAAAGACGGACAAACGATAACGGCCAATACGCTTGTTTGGACAGGCGGAGTTGCGGCTCTTCCTATCGTAGGCGAATCAGGCCTTGAAGTGGACCGCGGCAAAGCAACTGTTAATGAGTATTTGCAATCCAAATCCCATAAAGACGTATTCGTTGTCGGGGACAGTGCCGTTGCTTTCCCTCCAGAAGGCGGCCGTCCATACGCTCCTACTGCTCAAAATGCTTGGCAAATGGGTGAGCTTGTTGGTTACAACCTATTTGCATCCTTTGAAGGCAAGAAACTTGAAGAATTCTCACCTGTAAACTCAGGTACACTTGCGAGCCTTGGCCGTAAGGATGCGGTGGCAACGGTTGGGGCCAATAACACGTCCCTTAAAGGCCTTCCGGCTACATTGATGAAAGAAGCAAGTAATGTTCGCTATCTATCACACATCAAAGCCCTATTCAGCTTGGCTTATTAATTTTTAAGATATAGCCTCATTAAATTTAAGAGGACCATTCATCATTTGGATGAATGGTCCTCATTTGCAATTAAAGGGCTATATTTATCGAAATCAAATGCTAACCTGGTTGATGCTGAATCTAAGGAAAAATCCCTCAGGTAATTTTGCATTTGTCAAGATCCGGGTTTCTTTTAAGCGTTTATCATTATAAGAGGAGACTTCCATCAATTCTTCATCCATATAAGCAGGATGAGTCATGATCTCCACGCTCGCCCCATCCATTACCCTCCCCTTCAAGTTTTGAAAGTAATCTTCAACCACCATTTCTCCATAAAAATCATCCAGGAATACATCTGTAACGGTTTGAATCCCAGCAAGTTGCGTTCCGGCATTACGCACTGGCAATCCATATTTATCTGACAGCTTTTTAATAACCGGTAGAAATGCTGTGATCCCATGTACATGATGATGGCTGTCAAAATGAGTCGGGAATAGACCAAATTCCAAGAATCTTTCGATTTGTGCTGACCACTCCCTCTCCAATTCGCTCAAGGAAATACCAGCCGGGTCCCCATATACCAACCCCTGCTTCTTAAAGAAACCAGATTCGTCAACCAAACTCGGAACATCACTCAACAATGGTTTCCCCCATGTCAGCACTAAGTGTATACCTACCTTCAACGATGGTGTCTTCTTTGCGATTTCAATCGCATGCTCTGTTGCTTTCGCATTCATCATGATCGTTGCCGAATTGACAATTCCATATTTGTGGCTATCCAAAATCCCATAATTCACCGCTTTAGTTAACCCGAAATCATCTGCATTTACAAGGACTTCAATCATGATAAATTATCCTGCAACTCCTTTTTTTCAAAAAACTGCGGCAGATACTCTTTATGTGCCTCCAGCATTTCGTCTAAGATAAGCTTTGCAACCCGGTCACTTGGAACGAGCGGATTGATCGTCATGGCAAGCAACGCAGTATCATAGTCCCCCGAAATTGCAGCTTCAATGGCTACCCTTTCAAAGGATTTGATTTGCTGTATTAATCCGCGGACAGCGACAGGAAGCTCTCCTACATTGATTGGCTTAGGACCATCCTTAGTTATCACGCAACTGGTTTCGATCGCCGAGCCGTAAGGGATGCCTTCAATCGCACCATGATTGACCGTATTTACCGCTTGAATATCTCGCTTATCCGTATGCATCGAGCAAATCAACCGCACAGCCGCATCGCTGTAATACGCACCTCCGCGCTCTTCTAGCTGCGGCGGCTTGATAGCCAGATCCTGGTCTTTGTATAACTCGAATAAACCTGCTTCAAGTCTTTGAACGACCTCTGCACGTGTTTCCCCTTTTTCTGCATCCTTCAATTCTTGGGCCAGCACATCTCCCGTTTTGTAATAGTAGTTATGGTATGGACACGGAAACAGGTTTAACGCTCTAAGGAATTCCGGCTCCCAGCCCATTGCATGGATATTCTTCATCGTGACAGCTTTAGCTGGATCCGTAATTAAATTGATGATTTGATCTTTGACACTCTCGCCATCAACGAATACATCCAATCCGTAAACCATATGGTTCAAGCCAGCAAAGTCGATCCGGACTCTTGATGGCTCCACATCCATCAAATCCGCAACACCTCGTTCCATACCAATCGGCACATTGCAAAGTCCGATGATTTTGGAAATATTACTGTGACGCAGAACTGCTTCCGTTACCATTCCTGCAGGATTCGTGAAGTTAATCAGCCATGCTTCCGGACATAATTCCTCCATTTCATGAGCAATATCCAAAATGACGGGAATCGTTCTAAAAGCCTTGAAAAGCCCGCCAGGTCCATTCGTCTCCTGTCCGATCACTCCGTGTTTCAATGGAATCTTTTCATCAAGTGCCCTTGCTGCGAGCTGGCCAACCCGCAGCTGGGTTGTTACATAATCTGCACCTTTAAGCGCTTTCTTTCTATCTAGCGTGAGGTGGACATCAATATTCACACCAGCCTTTTCAATCATCCTTCTTGCCAAATTCCCGACAATTTCAAGCTTTTCCTTTCCCGCTTCGATGTCCACAAGCCAAATTTCACTCACGGGAAGTTCTTCATGATATTTGATGAAACCTTCGATCAGTTCAGGCGTATAGCTCGAACCTCCGCCAATCGTGACAATCTTCAGCCCCTTGTTCATTCAGCAGTCCTCTCCTTCACAGCATCTGCATGCAGGAATTCTTCGCGTAGGTCAATCATTTCAATGGCAAGATCCTTTAAAGTCATCGCTGTCATTAAATGATCTTGGGCATGCACCAGGATAATGGGAAGATCAAAATGGTCCCCGCCAGCTTCAGCATGGATTAATTGGGTTTGGTATTTATGCGCTTGCAGTAATTCCGTTTCAGCCTCGGCTATTTTCACGCGGGCAGAATCAAAATTCCTTTTCTTTGCTTCCTGCATCGCTTCCATTGCAAAGCTTCTCGCATTCCCGCTATATAAAATCAATTGAAAGGATAGTTGGTATAATTCTTCTTTTTCCATTTTCATCACTACTTTCTTAAACGCTTAGCGTTTCTGAATCTTTTGTAAGCTCTGTTTTATTTTTGGTATCTATCTTCACTTGAGCATAAACGAATGGTAAATAAATCGCTGTTGAAATGACTAAGTTGATCGCAGCCAAGACCGCTCCAGACATATGCCCGCCTGTGGCCAGGAATCCACCAACAATCGGAGGGGTAACCCAAGGAATCTTAGCAACGATCGGGAAAACCATTCCGCTGCTTACCGCAATATAAGAGATCACCGTTGTAATTACCGGGCCAAGAACAAATGGGATGAACCACATTGGATTCAGAACGATAGGCAAACCGAAAAGAATGGGTTCGTTAATCTGGAACAATCCTGGTGCCCCTCCGAGTGCAATCATCTGTTTATACCGTTTCCGGCCGGCAATGATCATGGCAATGATGAGGCCCAATGTTGCACCAGATCCGCCTAAATAAACAAATGCATCCAGGAAAGAACCCGCCAATACCCCGTATTGGTCCATGTCTTTGACGCCTTTTGCATATAAATCGATATTCTTCACTCCCGAACTTTCAAAAAGCGGTGTCGTTATCCCGCCAAGGATATTGGGTCCATGCAAACCGATCATCCATAATAAATGAACAAGAAAAACTAGTAAAATAGCGAATGGCAATGAATCTACTGCACTTTGTAATGGAGATACAATCACTTTACTCAACCAGTCATTCAATACCTGCCCCTCTGTAGCTTTACGGAATAGCAGTCCGAATATACCAGCGATAAAGATCGTTGCCATACCCGGCACTAACTTTGCAAAAGAACGGGCAACCGCAGGAGGTACCCCATCAGGAAGCTTGATGACTAAATACTTCACTCGGGAAAGTCTCACAAATATTTCAGTGGCTACCAAGGCAACGACAATTCCTGTAAATAGAGCTGTAGCATTAAAATAGTTCACGCTTACAAAACCCCAGGCCCCGCCTGTAACATCCTTATCATCGATGGTTAAAGTGACATTTCCGATTTGAGGCAATAATAAGAAGAAACAGGCTGCGGATACCAGCATCGCTTCAAAACCATCGTCACCGTATGATCGTGCCAATTTGTAAGAGATGCCGAATACAGCGAATACCGTCATGAATGCAAAGGTTCCAAACCAAATATCTCCGCCGAGCGTATTCCATGCAGGACCGAAGATGGCCTCCATCATTCTTCCGTAAGGCTTGATGACTTGCCCTAAATTATTAAACAGGACGGCGAATGACCCGATCATTGTAATCGCTATCATTCCAATCAATGCGTCACGAATTGCCAGCAAATGCCGGTTATTTCCTACCTTTACCGCCCCAGGCATAATATACTTATCAATAAAAGTCATCATATCCTTATTCTCCTTTTATTAAAGTAGTGGCTTGTTTTAGCACTTCTTCACCATTACAAAGTCCATAGAACATTGGATTGATGGTTGCGACTGGAATTCCCTTTTCTTTTCCCGCTTCCTGAAGCTTAGAAAGAAGGTATCTAACCTGCGGACCTAATAAAATCACATCGGCCTTATCTATTTCATTGTTCACTTCTGTAGAACCAACCGCCCATATATGACACTCTACCCCTTGTTTTTTAGCACTTTCCTCCATCTTGGTAACTAATAAACTAGTAGACATCCCTGCAGAACAACATAATAAGATATTCATTGAAATTACCCCCCTTTTTTAATGATTGATTATTCAGTATTTTCAAGTAAGACTAAACCGCATTTAGTGTACTACTCATGTTACTTTGTTTTATCACTTCCCTTGAAAGGCTATGAAATGGGTATTATTACCCCATACATACATTGTAGTTACAAATTGGAAAAATATCAACACAATTTTTAATTTGTTACTACAAATTTTTGATTTAAAGTTGATTATTGAACTTATCCGAGATAATCTATATGTATAGATTGGGAATGAACATAGGAGGAATCACTGTGGAGACTATGAATAAAGAAGCGGCATTGCATTCCATAGTTAAGGAATCGATTATCGATCTCATAAAAAATGGCGAATATCAACCGAATACAAAATTACCGACCGAGGCTGAATTTTGTAAAATATACGGAGTAAGCAGGACAACAGTTCGTACGGCCTTACAGCAATTGAACGTCGAAGGCTACATCTACCGTGTTCAAGGCAAAGGGACCTTCGTTTCGGAGAATAAAGTGAAGCAATTTCTTTCAAGCACGGTTGAAAAATTCTCTGAGCAAGTCACGATGCAAGGAAAAAACCCTTCTACAAAGGTCATTAGCTTAAAGGTGATTGAAGCAAACGCCACCCTTGCCAAGCTTTTCAAACAAAATATTGGAGACCCCGTAAACAAACTGGAACGGATACGTTACGTTAACGACATCCCCCTTCAATATGAAATTGCCTTTCTCCCTTGGTATAAAACACCCGGGCTTAATATCGAAGCCTGTGAAAGATCACTTTTTAAAGTACTTGAGACACAATTCAATTTAAAAGTAAAAAAAACAGTCGAACACTTGGAGTTTTCACTTGCCGACGATTCCATTTCTGACAAATTGGATGTACCGAACGGTTCACCTTGTTTTTCATTGGAAACTTACACATATGAGAATGACGGATCGGTCATTGAATTCTCTAAAACTCTCTTTAGAGCCGATCGTGCGCACTTTGTCATCGAGCGCAACTATTGAAATAAGACGGATGCCTTATTAATTTAAGGCATCCTAGTCTGTAGACAAACTCGATTATTTTAAGTGTTTGTAAGATTGGAACGTTGAATTCCCTCCAGGCACTCCCTCCAATCAACTGGAACGTTTTTTTAATAAAAACTGCATGCAAACTTATTAGTCTTCTAGAGGCAATCATAACGATTGCCTCTTTTTGTTGTATATCTTATAGAGATTTACATAATTACAAATAAATACATTTCATGAGTAAAATTGACAAATATATCATAATCACCTAATCTAGAAGACTAGGAGATATCTCATACTATTAATTTATTAGGCAGGTGGATTTTATGTGCGGTTTTGTTGGATGTATTCACGAATATCCGAAAGCCATAAATTCAAATACGAAGGAAACGATTCAGAAGATGAACACGATCATTACCCATAGGGGCCCGGATGATGAAGGATATTACTTTGATGAGTTTGTGAATTTTGGATTTAGGAGATTAAGCATAATCGATATAGATAATGGTAACCAACCCCTTTCATATGAAAATGAAAGATATTGGATCATTTTCAATGGCGAAATCTATAATTATATTGAACTAAGAAAAGAACTCATTGATGAAGGATACGAGTTTACGACAGATTCTGATACGGAAGTAATATTGGCCCTCTTTAGTAGCCAAAAAGAGCAAACTGTCCAGACTGCGAGGCATGTTCTCTTTTGTCATTTGGGATAAAATCGAACTAAAGCTTTTTGGTGCAAGGGACCACTTTGGAATCAAGCCTTTTTTCTATTGTGAGCAAGATGATGTTACTTATTTTGCATCAGAAAAAAAGAGTATTTTGACAGCCATGAATGAAGAGCTGAATATGAATTCATTACAGCATTTTCTCAGTTTTCAATATGTCCCCGAACCATCGACGCTATCCAAGAATATCGAAAAGTTATTACCAGGGCATTATTTCACTAAAGAACCTGGAAAGAAAATGGATATAAAAAGTTTCTGGAAACCTATCTTTCATCCTTCCAATATAGACGATTCAAAGGTCATAAAAGAAATACAAGACACTATGATGGATTCCGTAAACGTCCATATGAGAAGTGATGTTCCAGTTGGATCTTTTTTATCGGGCGGGATTGATTCATCATTTATCTGCTCCATCGCAAAAGAGATTAACCCTAAGCTCAAAACTTTTTCTGTTGGGTTCGAAAGGGATGGATATAGTGAAATAAACATTGCACAGGAAACAGCAGCCGCCCTGAATGTAGAAAATATAAGCTATATCATAAGTCCTGAAGAATTCTTGGCGGAACTTCCGAAGATCATCTGGCATATGGATGACCCTTTAGCGGACCCCGCTGCCGTTCCACTATATTTTGTCGCCCGGGAAGCTAAAAAACACGTCAAGGTCGCCTTGTCCGGTGAGGGGGCAGATGAGTTATTCGGCGGATATAATATATACCGGGAGCCCCATTCCCTGCGCATGTTTTCCTATTTTCCAACACCATTGAACAAAGTGTTGAAGGCGATTTCCTCTGTTTTGCCTGAAGGTGTTAGAGGAAAGAGTTTTATAGAGCGTGGAGTGACACCTTTAGAAAACCGATATATCGGGAACGCCAACATATTCGGCGAGAAAGAGAAAAAACTAATACTTGTGAATTATCTCAACGGACTAGAAAATGAGAAAGTGACAAATCCCATCTATTCAAGTTCCTTAGGGTATGATCCTATAACCCAAATGCAGAACATTGATATTCAAACTTGGCTAAAAGGTGATATTTTATTGAAGGCAGATAAAATGTCCATGGCGAATTCTTTAGAGGTGAGAGTTCCCTTTTTGGATAAATGCGTTTTCAATACGGCTTCAAAACTTAATATGGATCAAAAGGTGAGAAATGGAACGACCAAATACATGCTCCGAAAAGCGGCCCGAGGGATCGTGCCGGAACATGTATGGAGCAGAAAAAAGCTAGGCTTTCCTGTTCCGATACGCCATTGGTTAAAGGATGAGTTATACGATTGGGCAGTAAGGTTAATCCAGGAAAGCCCGACTGACTACCTTTTTAATAAAGCGCATATTATAGAATTACTTGAAAGCCATGTAAATAATAAAGCGGACAACAGCCGGAAGCTCTGGACCATTTTGACGTTTATGACTTGGCATCAAATTTATATAGAAAAACAATATGAGCCCCATGCTTTGGGTTCCCTAGGTATACCTTCGCTACCATAGTAACACATGATTAATTTCAAAATTGCATTTAAAGTTTTTTCATATTGAAAAGGTTCTGAATTGTTGTATGTATGGAATCATTTTTGATAATTAAGGGCCAACATTACTGCGATTAAAAGCCCTCAATGAATATCATTGAGGGCTTTTAACCTCTCCACCATTATGCAATAGGGGAAAAGGGATTCTTTTTTGCTCAAGGCTAAGTTAAATCTTATCTACTGCTGCTGCTTTTTGAGCCATGTTTTTGTGACGTTAATCATTTCTTCTTGTTGTTTCTTGGCTGAAATAATTGCTTCATTATCTCCCTTTTGCTTTCCGTATACACCAAATTGACCGTGGTTTCCCCCCGCAATCATATGCATGTTTGCCTCTTTAGATAGTAAGTGCTTTGTCTTCATAATCTTCTCTACTGTAGATAGCCCATCATGTTCTGCATATAACGATAGCATTGGAACTTTCATTTTTGAAAAGTCATTCGAGTCACTGGGATATGAACCGAGAAGGATAATCCCTTCCACCTCTTTTGGATTTTCATAAGCATATGCGGAGGCGGCTACTCCTCCTAACGAGTGTCCAGCAACGTACCATTTCTCCACTGCTGGATAGGCATCTTTAGCTTCCGTCGCTTTATTTTTATCAAACAAAGCGAAATTGAACCTCATATTTGGGATAACGACTGTATATCCCTCTTTCGATAATTCTTTTGCATAATATCCGTATGCTTCCGGCTCAACCTTGGCACCTGGATACAGGACAATGCCCACTTTCTTGGTTTTTGTCGGTTCGAATGTAACAAACCCATATTCCTTTATTAGATTCCCCTTTCCAACTAAAGCATACAATTCATCTGATGGTTTGTATGTTTGTTCTGACCATATGTAAAAGCCGCCGAAAGCGATAATCATTAATAGAATTATACTAACGAGAATATTTTTAAAAACTTTTTTCATTTTATACCTCACTATTCCTAAGTTTTTTTCTAACTGTTTCTGTGCTATATATCCCACCTTATTAGGTGTAATCTGTACGAATCCTCTCTCTCTCTTTGTTTGAAAGCCAGCTATCAATCATTCCGGAATCCTCAATCTATGACGTATTCAATGGCTGCTTAATAGTAATATCGCTATTTATGGACATTTTTGATGCTTCCATCTTGTTTACATTTAAAGTTTCTAATGTAGACCCTTGATACTTATATAAACCACATATAAAGCCTACCCATTATAGTCTCCGATATAGGTATTTACAATCTTTCCTGAATATGAATTTCACATTAAACTAAAATTATATGTAAAGCTATTTCTTGTGATTTATATATATAGTATGAAAAAAACAAAATTGGGGGTGAAGAGTTGGATACTATTTTATATTTTTGTTATTCAATCGTTTATATTATTCTTTTTATCATGGGAATAATATTACTTCGACAGGAACGTAAACTCTTTTCGTATTCAAGCTTTCTTCTTCTAGTTACTTTCGGGCTTATCGTAGATAACTTAATTATTGCCTCCGGAAAGTTCATTGGCGATGGCCCTTTGTTAGAGTCATTAAATGCATTACGTTTCTGGAGTCATGGATTTATCACTCCCACATTGATCTTGTTTGGATGGGGAATGGCGAAAAGGATACATATCCCTTTTACAAAAAAAATGATAGCACTCTATTTTTTCCTTTTCCTTACAGCTGGACTTATCATCTATGAATTTATTGAAAATATGCATAAGACATTTGTACCAATCTACGAGTATGGCGTTTTAAGATATGTTAGTGAGGAATCTTCAGGCCCGCCTTTCATGGTGCTTATAGTAACCTTTATATTATTGGTAATCAGCATCAACATATATATAAGAACACGTTGGATTTGGATGCTTTTAGGGGTCATAATCATGATAGTCGGAAGTGCCATACCTATTCCCATAGAAAGTTCAGCTGTTACCAATGCATTTGAATTAATTTTTTTATGTTTACTATGGCTTACAAACTATAAGCTAGAACCTCGCTCCCTACAAACAAAGTGATTCATCCTTGAAAATGGAAGAGCATAAAACTATAAGATAAACAATGGTAATAATGATTCACAATTTGCTTTAAATACTCTTTGCACCCAAGCATCAATGAAAGATTGCTTGGGTGCTTTTATCACCAAAAAACGAGTATCCATTCAATTTAACAGTTGGTATATGACGAATTTCTCAAAAGGATTAGTTTCAGTCAAGCCAGGTAACATCACCTCATCCTTCAGTTCGAAGGCGGTTTGATTTTCGAGGAAAAAAATATAATCCTGTGAAGCATAAAATAAAATCAGTTCGATTTGGCGCGGTTCTTTTTCAAAGGAAAGTAATATATTATTGATGATTTTCATGAAGATCTGTACCGAGAATGGGTTAAAGAAATAAAAGCGATTGTCTTTCCTATCAATATCATATTCTTCCGCCAAGCAACACCGGAATTCTATATTGTTATGGTTGTTTTTCCTTTTCTTCATGTAGCCATTCAGGTTCTCGATCGCTTCTTTATAGAAGTTTTCATTCATCTCCACGCCAACCACAGATGATTGATATAAATGATGGATGAAAAAATTCAAGCGTCCTTTACCGCATCCAAAATCCACTAAGCGATCATTTCTTTTCAGTTCATATTTTTTGAATAAATGTTCTAATGCGCTGTAAGGCGTAGGTTCGTATCGGTGATAATGCAAAGAATCATTGAATTTTTTTTGTTCACCTTCCGTTTTGATGTTCAGCATTTCGTCATAATTCGTTTCTTCCATTGTTAATGCACCTGCTTCATGATTTTTCAATAAAGGGATTCCTAACTAAAAACCCCGGATAGGTTGATCTAATCCAGGGTAAGGTTTTGTTATAGGAATGTCCAGACAATTAATTGGATTTTGCTTTAGTTACATAATCATTAAAATCAGAGATGCTTGGGTTGGCCATATAATGACCGCCTTCCACTTGGATCGTCTGACCTGTAATGAACTTGGACTCATCAGATGCAAGGAATAGAACGGTATAACCGATATCATCCGCTTCACCATGATATGGCAATGCATTAAATTTGGCAAAAATATCGAGTACGGCCGGAGGCATATTATTTTTTGCTGCTGGAGTTAAAATAAGGCCCGGTGCCACTCCATTACAACGAATATGATTTTTACCATACTGTGCAGCGATATAACGGGTCAAATTCACTACCCCCGCTTTGGACGCACCATATGCAGAACGTACCGAGTCACCTGTAAATCCAGCCATGGAGGCCGTATTGATGATCGAACCTCCTCCCGCTTTAATCATGTGAGGAATCGCAAACCTGCTTCCCAATAGCACACTTTTTAAATTCACATCCATAAGTCGGTCCCATTCCTCCAAATCTAAATTCACGACATCCAGATCTTTATGCAGGTTCGTTAAACCCACATTATTAACAAGTACCGTAACCGTTCCATATTGTTCAATGGTAAAGTCGACTGCTGCCTGGATGGAATCTGCTTGCCCAGCATCCAAGAATACTCCAGCCGCTTCCCCACCTTGTTTTTTAATGTTTTCTGCTGCTTCTTTCGCTCCTGCTTCGTTAAAATCAGCAATTACGACTTTTGCGCCTTCTTTAGCCATTAGTGTCGATATGGATAACCCTATACCTGAAACTCCACCTGTCACTAATGCTACTTTACCTTGCACTCTTCCCATAATAATCCACCTGCTCTTCAAAAATATGAATATTTTTTCATGACCAATAGTACAAGAATACACCATATATAAAGTCGTTACAAATAATTATACTTGCAGTTCATTTCCGTAAACATGCAGATTATTAGAATCTGTAAACCTATGAAAAAGTTTAATTTACCAAATTTAAAACAGAAAAAAGCTGAAGCATCAAATGTGCTTCAGCTTTCTTCATTTTTCTTCTTCATCATCCCATATGATCCATTCATGAGCCTCAAGGATTTCCAGAAATTTCATCAAGCGAGGTAAGGCTGGTTCCGCTTCCTCACCAAAATGTTCACTCATCGCTTCAGAAATCTGATTGACATTTCTTTGGAACTCCATCTGTTTAATGGCATATGCCCCAAACTTATCAAGCTTGATTTTACGGACTGATGGTTGTTTAAAGAAACGAATGGTAATTCGTTCCACAAAATTGGTCCTTTGAATGACTAAAAAGGTTGCTTCCGAAGATTCTTGTACCATAGTGACGCGTTTTCCCAAAAGGGGAACCATGGTTAACAGGTTCCTCTTTTTTGATTGGCGTTTACGAAGCATCTTCTTTTTTCCCTTTGCTGGATACGAACCATAGCAATCCAGCTAGAGCAAGGAATAATAGGAAAGGTAGCAAATTGCTGGCTAATTTAGCCGCAGCCGGAACTTGGACACCTGCTGCGATCAATATGGCAATAAGTACACCAATCAATGATTCACCCGCTATTAAACCAGATGCAAATAATACACCTCTATCAACCCGTGCTTTAAGCGCTTCTTTTGTTTTCGAGAAGAACTCAACGAAGAAACGAATAAATCCACCGATCATGATTGGGGCACTAGTATGAACCGGCAAGTAAATGCCGACAGCAACAACAAGTGAATTTAGACCGAAAAATTCTAATGTGATTGAAATAGCCGCACCGATAAAGATGAGAGTCCAAGGTAAATCTCCCCCAAGGACACCTTCAGCAAGTATTTTCATTAGAGCCGCTTTAGGTGCAGGCAGTTCTGCAGAACCCATCGTATATGCGTTATCCATTAGAATCAGGATAAAACCAATGACTGAAGCTGACGCAACAACACCGATCATCATGGCAACTTGTTGCTTCCATGGTGTTCCGCCGACGATATATCCTGTTTTTAGATCTTGGGAAACATCACCTGAAACCGCAAGTGCTGTACAAATGATCGCGGCAACCGTTAAAGCGGCTACCATTCCCGTCGTACCAGTAAAACCAGTTGCTTTATAGACAATCGCTACAATCAATAGTGTGGCTATCGTCATTCCTGAGACTGGAGAAGAAGAACTACCGACGATTCCAACAACCCTTGAAGCCACTGTCACGAATAAAAATCCAAAAATCGCGATTGCAATCGCACCAATGATTCCTACATCTGTTATAGGTGTGAAAGCAATGATTAATATAACGATGATCGTTCCCAGCCAAACGTATTTAGCCGGTATGTCTTGTTCAGTACGGATAGATCCCGATTTTAGTTGTCCTTTATTGGCTTTTACGCCTTTAAAAGTATCAATAACTGAACTGAAAAGTATTGGCAATGTTTTGATCAATGTGATCAATCCGCCAGTTGCAACGGCACCAGCACCAATATAGCGTATATAATTATCCCAAATTCCCCATGCATCCAATTCACCGATCGGTACATCAGAAGGGAAAATGGCCGTTCCATTGCTTCCGCCAAAAAAGCTGATGGCCGGTATTAAAACAACCCAGGCTAATAAACCCCCACCTAGCATTTGTCCTGCAACACGCGGTCCGATAATATAACCTACACCCAAAAGGGAAGGAAAGGCATCAAGACCAACCACTGCATTTTTAAAATTCGTGATTCCTGTTTCAACCTCAGTCTTGAAAAGCTTAAACCCATCACCAAGCCCTTTAACCACACCGCCGATAACCAAACCGGCTCCGATTAGCTTGGCGCTTGTACCACCCTTTTCTCCTGACTTCAGGACCTCTGCACATGCCGTACCTTCAGGATAAGGCAATGTTTCATGTTCCCTTACAATCAAAAGCTGGCGAAGGGGAACCATCATGAAGACCCCTAAAAATCCCCCAGTTAATACAACGAAAATGATGAATGCTTGACTCACGTCCATGTCCCACATGAATAATGCCGGAATGGTAAATACAGCACCGGCACCAATAGCCTCACCTGCCGTGGTCATCGTTTGCACAATATTGTTTTCTAATATTGAATCCCTGCGAAAAACCCCTCTTAATATAGCCATTGAAATTACCGCTGCGGGTATTGAAGCAGAGACAGTTAAACCAATAAGTAGGCCTAAGTATGCATTTGCCGCCCCGAATACGATTGCAAGAATGATCCCTAGAATGATTGCAGTTGCAGTCAATTCCGGCAGAGATTTAGATGCAGAGACGTACGGGACGAATTTACTCTCTTTTGAATTGTTCGACAATTTAGCCACTTCCTATGTTAAACTTTAAAATCACAGAGAACATTATATCACTGTAATTTAAAGTCATGCAATGGGAAAATTACGCATATCAAAAGTTTGATTATATCAAAAATTCAGTTTAGTCGATTAGGTTTTAAAATATATAAAAATAATATTTTTCTAATAACCATCGGTTTTTGGCTTATTCGTTACACGAAGCTACTGCCTATCATTCATTCAATGACAGTATCATCAATACTCCTCCTTATTAGCTCCATAGGCAAATAGCCCACTGGGTTATTGCACATTAAAATGAGATCTAACATACCCTGAAAAATCAAGTCTTAAAAAAAGGAATGATAATTCATGGTCTCCTATATGGACTATACTTCACCATCCACACAATACTTTTTCGATATTAATAAAAGCAATTTAATGAAAAAAGACAACCAAAACTATATAAATATATTAGGTATCAAACAATTGAACACCCTCGAAAATGTTTCATTATTAGATATTTACCTTAGTACAGACAATGTCGTAGAACCGCATTATCACCAAAATGCAGCAGAGCTCGTGTATTGCATTTCTGGAGCGGCAACCGTTTCATTACTGAATCCTTTTACAAAGCAAATACAAAATTATCCCATTAATCCCGGTCAAGTAGCCAACGTCCCACAAGGTTGGTGGCATTATGAAGTAGCTAATACGGATAATACTCATTTGCTCGCCATTTTTAATGCACCAACACCTGAGGTGATCCTCGGTTCCGATCTATTGAAATTGACGCCAGCAAATATTATGGCCCATACTTATTGCATGGATGAAAACCAATGGAAAAAAGCAATTGCACCGGTTCAGCCATCAACATTCATCGGTCCGCCAGTCAACTGCCATCGAGCAGATGAAGAGAGGCAGCAATATCCTCAATATATTAATCACTATGATAACCAAGTGTATACTGCCCCGGCATACAACTATCAATACCAGCCCAATCCCCCATATTATTATTGAAGATAGTTGTCGTTAACATGATTAACCCTGTTCAAGGCCTATACACCTTCTTGGATGACGTCTAAGGGAGAACTTCATTACATAAAGGTTCTCCCTTGCTTTTCATTACATGACCCGTTTAAAAAGTCGAATTCATTTTCTTCGCCACATCTTACATTATGGCGGCAACCCGATGTTGTTTATGGGTGTAAAAAAATCCATAACATGCTTGGATACAATTATCCGTTATACAATCTACATATATTCTACCGAGTTTCTTTTTATAATATAAAAGATTCTCAAATTGATCCCCCTCAATAACAACAGATCATTCACTTCTGCGGTTGGCCAGGACTTTTAAAGGAATCTCCCCATATCAAAGTGTTCAATCCTAATACTTTGTATCTTTCTGGAATTTGGTTTTTTATATTTTCATAAGTCCTTTAAACTTCATCAACTGACCGATTTGCAATGGTATTAACTATTTAGTTTTTTTGAAGTGGAGTGACCAAGACCAATACTTGATTCGGTCCGGTACGCTTTAATACAAAATATCCTTTCTCCGCTTTTGTTGCGACTCCATCATCATTTGGCCAGCAATATCCATGAGTTTCACATGTTCCATCATCTCGAACCCGTATTTGACCAATTAGCCCTACAGCCACCCATTCTTGTCGGTTTACACGAGAAACGTATTCTTGGTTAGGGTTCCAATCCGGATTAAGGATGGGTTGCTTTACTGTACTTTCTGGAATAATCACATTCCCTTTTTTATCTTTTTGGGGTGGAAGAGTGACATCATGGTATTTTTTTCTTCCCCATTCATCGATTTGATATTTCCCTTGCCAGCGCAAACCTCCACTATTCCCCAATACACCAGGTGTTGCACTAGTAATGCCCAAAATAAAAGGGGCGGTTGAAGTGGCTTTCTGAATTTTGTCTTCATTTGATGCTACAACAAAGTAGCCAACATCAATTGGGTTTCCATCAGCAGTTTCAAACATCTCTGCGTAATCACCCGCCGGAGTGCCATATGCCCCATCAATGAACATATTACCGTTATTCAGAAGTTTTCCAACTAGTCCTGTAGTGTCATACGGCTCTGCTCCGAAAGCTACATTCCACGAAAAAGTTGGGTCACCATCTAAATCGTTAACAGCTCCGTTTCTTCCCATAATATGGGCTCCTTCAAAACCATTTGTTGAGGTAAAGTTACCTTCAGCATGGGAGGTATCACCACTGGCGATTGTTCCTACTCCCTCTGCATGTGAAGTAAGGCCGCTGGAGAATGTTGCAACGCCTTCTGCGTGGGAAAAGTTTCCGCTTGCTACCGGTCCTGGTAAAATGGTTATGTCTGGAGTTCCCCCTTCCGCATGAGACGCAAATCCACTTGCTGTTGTACCAACTCCTTCCGCGTGAGCACTATTCCCACTGGCCAACGTTGGAGTTGGATTGCCTACTTGATCAATTGCTCCACCCTCAGCGTGTGAGGCCCTTCCACTAGCCGTTGTACCTTCCCCTTCGGCATGGGCATTCAACCCCAGTGTCGAATCATTTGCATTTCCCGTAGTGGTCAGGAAGCCTTCTGCATGCGAATTTTCCCCAAATGCCCTTGTTTCTCTCCCTTCGGCATGGGAAGCTGATCCACTGGCGTTTGTAGCAACCCCCTCGGAATGAGAAGCTTCTCCACTGGCAGATGTACTTTGCCCTTCCGTGTGAGAACGATTTCCACTGGCTACTGAACCCTCCCCTTCGGCATGGGAAGCATTTCCACTGGCGGTTGTACTTAACCCTTCCGCGTGGGAAGCAAATCCACTCGCAGTTGTATTGACGCTTTCTGCATGAGAACCAATTCCACTGGAAATTGTACTAATTCCTTCAGCATGGGCAGCAGGATTACTGGCAGAGGTTTGGAAGCCTTCTGCGTGTGCAGCAGGTCCACTAGCTGTTGTCCCTATGCCTTCTGCGTGAGCACCATCCCCGCTTGCTAAGGTGGGAACTGGATTACCCATTTGATCTACTCCGCCTCCTTCCGCATGGGAGGCCCTGCCGCTTGCTGTATTTCCTTCTCCTTCCGCATGTGCGTTAACACCGCTGATTGTTGTTTGCGTATTCAAACCTTCTGTATGTGAATTAGCTCCGGCTGCTGTTGTATTGTTACCTTCTGCATGCGAATTATCTTCACTTGCATTTGTTGCAAAACCTTCCGCATGTGAGGCAACTCCGCTTGCTGTCGTAGTAGTTCCCTCTGCGTGTGCCGTATTAGCTGTGGCCGTTGTCCGAAACCCTTCCGCATGGGAGGAGATTCCCGTCGCAATTGTTTCACTTCCTTCCGCATGGGAAGTATTTGCACTAGCGGTAGTCAGATATCCCTCCGCGTGGGAAGCTACCCCGCTTGCTGTCGTAGTAGTTCCCTCTGCGTGTGCCGTATCAGCTGTTGTTTCGGTATCATACCCTTCTGTGTGTGCTGCATTACCACCTGAAGTTGTGGTACTTCCTTCCGCATGAGAAGCAGTCCCGTTAACAATTGTATTCATTCCTTCAGCATGAGAGGCTGTCCCATTAGCAGTTGTATTGATTCCTTCCGCTTCCGAACAAGTCCCTATCGGATTTTGGTTACATCCATTTGCCATTATCGTTCTCCATTCTTATAAAATTTTTTCATATTAAAAAATCTATATTATGTTATGCATATTTCAAAAAATGGTATAGACAAGCTTCATTTACTAAATAGCCCATATAGGATTTTGACTTGATAATTGCGTTGTTGTAATAATTAGTGGTCTATCACGGAGATTATATCTTGAATACAGGACTCTTCAGCAGAAAGCTTTTCAAACGCTTTGTTAAAGATTATGACCCATAATTGTAATCATTTAACGAAAAAAGCAAGGAGAACCCTATTACTTTAATGTTTATCTATTGCTTTTAATTACATGATCCGTTTTTTACTTCGCCACATCCTTACATTTGGTGTCCACCCAATGTGGTTTATGGGTATTTAAAAATCCATAACATGCTTGGATACAATTATCCGTTATATAATCTAAATATATTCTACCGAGTTTCTTCTTATAATATAAGAAATTCTCAAATTACTCCCCCTAATACAGCAACAGATTATTCAGTTTGCGGTTGGCTCAGAACTACTCCTATCTTTAAAAGAACCTCCAACTATCAAAATGCTCAATCTAGTTCTATAAAATTTAATCATCTGTGGCTTAATAGTGCATCACAGGTTCTATCTAAAAAGGAATTATTGAAATTTTATAAATGCAAATAAATTAAAACATTTTTTTGGATAAATATAAGAAATCACCTTACAATTGAAAAAGCCTATAAATAGTTGAGATTTTACTGTTGTATGATTTATTTGAGAAGAATGAAACTAAGTAATATGGAGAGTGTGATACTTGGAGTCTATTTTTGAAGAATTCGAAGATATGGATTTTGATGAATATAACCTAAATGAATTAACAGAAGGAGATATCCTTGATGCTGAAACAAATTTAAACATTAAACTCCCAAAAGAATATATTGAACTATTAAAAATTCAAAATGGAGGATATTTAAAATACAACGCATTACCAGTGAGTTTTAAAAATTCCTATGCTGATAATCATATTGCTGTAGACTTTCTGTTTGGAATTAAAGAGAATGAAGGAATTTACAAATCAAAATACCTTCTTAATGAATGGGGAATTAAAGAAAAAGAATTTGTAACAATCTCTGGAGATGGACACACGTGGATTGTATTAGATTATAGAAAAAATAAAGATGAACCAGAAATAACTTTTATAGACATTGAAGAGAATAGAACTTCTGTTATCTTTAAGACTTTTAAAGAAATGATTGAAAATTTATATGAACCGCCAACAGAAGATTTGTCCGATTACATTGGTGGATATGAGTTATCCGTTGAACGTGCAAAAGAATTGTGTAAAAGTATAGATACTGAGGACATTTTAGATGGTATAAGCATATGGGCATGTAGTTATAAAGATTTAACAGAACTCGCATCTACACTGATTATGTTCCTTGAAACTAACTCAGATATATATATTCAAGAAAGCGCATCTCAAAATTTAGTTGAATTAATCAGCGATGAGTTTGTAACTGATGAAAACATAATAAAAAAAGCGTTGCATATTTTAGGCTCTGTAGAAGAAAGGGAAATCAATAGTGATATAAAGTATTCACACAAGTTATTACTTGACTTTATAAACAGGAACTAACTCAGTTACTTCGAATATACAGGTCTCTTATGCTGAAAACTTTTCAAAAAGCTCTAGGAAAAAAGAGCATGGACCAATAAATGTGGTCATTTAACTAAAAAAGAAAGGGAGAACCCTATTACATATGGGTTCTCCCTTTCTTTTATTTACATGATTCTCTTGAACATTTTCTCCATTTCATAAATGGAATAAGAGATGATGATAGGTCTTCCATGCGGGCATGTGAAGGGATCGGTTGTCCGTCTTAATTCATCCAACAGCGCTTGGATTTCATCATTGCGCAGATGGCGGTTTGCCTTTATGGAGGCTTTACAGCTCATCATGATAGCTGCTTCTTCGCGCAATTTTTTGATGTCGACCTTTTTCATCGAGAGCAATTGTTCAATCATTTCCTCAAGGATTTCCTGTTCAATTCCCTTAGGGAACCATTGAGGATGCGATCGGACAATATAGGCGTTGTAGCCAAACTCCTCTAAATAGACGCCGACTTTTTCCAACTCATGCCGATATTCATTTATCCGGATACATTGGTCTGTTGAAAATTCTAGGGTGATGGGAACCAGCATGTCCTGTAGCTCGTTTTCAACACGCCCGACCTTCTCTTTAAAATATTCGTATTTGATCCGTTCCTGGGCAGCATGCTGGTCAATGATATATAAACCTTTTTCGTTTTGGGCGAAAATATATGTTCCATGCATTTGCCCAATCGGGTACATGGGAGGAATGCGGTTAGCATGTTCATTCGCCTCGATTTCTTCCTCTTGTTCGACCGTGTAGGTGGTATACTTTTCAGCTGACTCGAAATATGGTTTGCTTTCATCATCTTGTAAGACCGGTACATAGGCATCTTCCATTTGCTGCTGTTCAGTGCTATAGATTATTTCCTTTATTGGTTCAAGATTGAAATCTTCATTATGATCCACGTAATTCTTTTGTTCCTGCTTTTCCCGGATCAAGGTATCCTTCAAGAGGGAAGCTTCTTTCTTGGCTTCTTCGAGGACCCGCTTGCCGCTTTCAACAACATGGTCCAATTCCAGAGTGGTTTGCTCACTTTTCACTTGTTCCGGCTTTGCTGCAGGTGTATATCCACTTGGAATTAGAGACATCTTTTTAAACGAAGATTTGATCGTTTCCGATACAAGACTGAACAATTCCTGTTCCTTGCTGAGTCTTACCTCCATTTTGGACGGATGTACATTGACATCGACAAGAATCGGGTCCATTTCAATATTCAGCAAAGCGATTGGAAAACGCCCTATTGGTAGAAGTGTATGGTACCCATCCAATATTGCTTTCACGAGCGCATAGTTTTTAATGAAGCGCCCGTTTATCATGGTTGAAATATAATTCCTTGAAGCCCGGGTGATTTCGGGCATGACGATATATCCGGATAATTTGAAATCCAGTGAGCTTACCTGAACCGGAATCATCTTTTTGGCAATATTCGTACCATAGATTGCGGCCAGCACCTGCCTGACATCACCGTTACCATTCGTATGGAGGATACGCTTCTCATTGTGTGTTAACCGTATAGAAACATCGGGATGTGAAAGTGCGAGCCTGTTAGCGACATCCGTAATATTTCCTAGCTCGGTATGAATGGTTTTCATATATTTCAACCTTGCAGGGGTATTGTAAAACAAGTCGGAAACAAGAATATCCGTTCCTTTACGGCTGGATGAAGCCTCAAGTTCCTTAACCATGCCGCCTTCAAGAAGTATGCGCGTTCCTACACCTTCGCCAGTGCTGCTTTTCATTTCAAAACGGGAAACTGAAGCAATACTGGGCATTGCTTCTCCGCGGAAGCCGAGTGTTCGGATTCGGAAGAGATCATTTTCATCTTTTATTTTACTTGTGGCGTGACGTTTAAATGCCGCTTCTATGTCATCAGCCAAAATCCCATCGCCATTATCCACGATCCTAATGGAACCGAGTCCCGCCTCCACCAATTCAATCTCTATAATGGTGCTGTTTGCATCTATTGCGTTTTCCACAAGTTCCTTAACGACTGAGGCTGGGCGTTCAACAACTTCGCCAGCTGCGATTTTATTAGATAAAGCCTCGTCGAGCTGTATGATTTTTCCCATTTTTATCGCCTCGCTTTAATTCTCATTTAAGTTTCTTTTGTAACTTATAAAGGGTATTCATCGCCTCAAGCGGCGTCATTTCAAGGATATCCAATGATTTTATGTCATCGAGCACCTTTTTTTCCTTAGGCGAGGAATCCATTTTTCCTTTAGGAGCCTCTTCCCCAAAGAAGGAAAGCTGTGCCTCATTGACGGATGTTACCGGGGCGACTTCGGCAATAGGTGCTTTTACAGCAGCAGGCTGTTCAGCCATCCCCTTTGCCTGTCCATTTTCATTTTCCAGCTGGGCTAAAATAGCGGCCGCCCGATCTATTAACTGCTCCGGTAAATCAGCTAGCTTTGCCACATGAATTCCATAGCTTTTATCTGCTGGACCTTCTTTAATTTTATGAAGGAAAACGACATTTCCATTTTGCTCAATGGCACTGACATGGATATTTTTCAATTTTGGCAGTTCCTCTGACAGCACTGTCAATTCGTGATAATGAGTCGAAAAGAGAGTCTTTGCCCCAATTTCCTCATGAATATATTCAATGATGGCCTGGGCAAGCGCCATCCCGTCATATGTTGATGTTCCCCGCCCGATTTCATCAAATAATATCAAACTGTTTTCTGTCGCATTCATGATGGCATTTCTAGCTTCAAGCATCTCGACCATGAATGTACTTTGGCCGGAAATCAAATCATCTGCCGCGCCAATCCTAGTAAATACCTTATCAAAAATAGGCAATTCAGCTATACTTGCGGATACGAAGCATCCGATTTGCGCTAGAATCGATGTTAGCGCTATCTGACGCATATACGTACTTTTACCCGACATATTGGGCCCTGTGATCAAGAGTAACTCCCGGTCTCCATCCATGAAGCAGTCATTCGGGACATACTCCTGTGATTGAAGGACTTTCTCGACAACTGGATGCCGGCCTTCCTTCAGTACGATCCTTCGATCATCAGAAAAGACAGGCTTCACATAATGGCGTTCTTCGCTAATTGTCGCAAAGCACTGCAAGACATCCAGTTCACTTACACCTTTCGCTAAATCCTGTAAGCGTGGGATATAGCTTTTGACCTCTTCACGAAGATTGAGGAATAGGTCATATTCCAAACTGATGCTTTTTTCTTCTGCTTGTAAAATCAAAGCTTCCTTTTCTTTCAACTCAGGTGTGATATAACGTTCGGCATTCGTTAAAGTTTGCTTCCGTTCATAACGGCCTTCTTCAAGCAGATGCAAATTGGCTCGTGTGACTTCAATATAATAGCCAAAAACACGATTATATCCGATTTTCAATGATTTGATCCCTGTGCGTTCCCGCTCTTCCCGTTCAAGCTGTGCAATCCAAGTTTTCCCGTTTCTGCTGGCATCTCTGTATGTATCCAGCTCCTTATGGAAACCGTCCTGAATGATATTTCCTTCCTTCACGGACAATGGCGGGTTTTCTACAAGCGCAGTTTCAAGCAAATCCGTCACTTCTTCGCAAGGATCCAATTTATCGGCCAGAATTGAAATATCCTGATTTGAAGCCATTGACTTCACGATTTCCCGAATGATCGGCACCTGTTGCAATGAACGCTTCAGTTGGATCAAGTCCCGAGCGTTTACATTCCCGAAGGCCACCCTTCCGGCAAGCCGCTCCAAGTCGTACACTTCCTTCAGGCGTTCACGTAAGTCCTGCCGTTCGAAGTATTGATTTTTCAGGGTTTCAACAAGGCTTTGTCTCCGCTCGATTTGTTTTTTATTAATGAGCGGTCTATCAATCCATTGTTTCAACATTCTTCCGCCCATGGCTGTTTTCGTTTCATCAAGCAGCCATAATAATGAGCCTTTTTTACCTTTGGAACGAATGGTTTCAGTTAATTCCAAATTACGTTTGCTATAATAATCAATTTTCATATATTGTGATGTTTCATATGCAAGCACTGGCTGTAAATGATCCAAGCTGCGTTTTTGGGTCCGGTAAAGATAATTCAATAAACGTGAGGTCGTTGTCGCCAGCTTCTGGTCTTTTAACAAATGAAGCAATGTAGCGAATGACTCGCTTTGATCCAAATTATTCTCTAGGGATAGAGCGGCAGCGCCCCGTTCTTGCAGCTTTTTTTTCCATTCTTCATTGAAATCCTCAGCAATGACCACTTCACTTGCACCAAGGATGGCAAATTCATTCAGAACTTCCTCGAAACTCTCAATTAAAGTGACCTTATTTTCCCCTGTCGATAAATCATTGTATCCAAAGCCAAACTGACCATCCGTAAAATAAGTGATCGTAGCAATATAATTATTTTCCTTTTCACGAAGACCCTTACTATCCATTTTCGTTCCCGGAGTAATCAGCTGGACAACTTCCCTGCGTACCACGCCTTTGGCTTGCTTCGGATCTTCGGTTTGTTCACAAATAGCTACTTTAAAACCTTTTTCTATCAATATATCAATATAATTAGCAGCCGAGTGATACGGAATGCCGCACATGGGAATTCGCTCTTCACTACCGCCTTCTCGACTTGTTAATGTGATTTCGAGCTCTTGAGATGCATTCAGTGCATCGTCAAAAAACATTTCATAAAAATCGCCTAAACGAAAAAATAAAAAGGCATCCTGATACTCTGCCTTAATTTTTAAATATTGCTGTATCATCGGAGTATATCCAGCCATTCCTTCAAAACCTTTCCAAACTATAATCTATTACACATTTATGTCCTTCATTATAACATACGGGAAAGCAACATTGCCTGTATTCGAAATTGCATGGTAAATCAATTATCCTTTAATTTGTAGCTAGCTGTATCTGCAAAGCCATTCGCACGGTTATAGTAACATTGCATTCCTATATTTTTCTCATAGCCAGATCTGCAAAGGACTTGTCCCGCTTCAAATTAAATAAAACCGGATGAAGGGAATGTCATCCGGTATTAATTTCTATATTCTATTCGTCTTCGAATTCATCAAGGAAATCCGGATCTAAATCTTCGAAATCCTCATCATCGAAATCAGAGCCCCAGTCATCCTCACAGCGGCCATCTGGACTTACAGCGACACAAATTTTCGTTTCGCCGACGACTTCCACAAAGAATTCCCTTTCCACATGGACAATGATTTTTTGTCCACATGGGGAGATGCAAGCTTCTAAACAATTCGGCTGTTGGACAGCTTTTGCAACGATTTCATGGTCATCAAGACAATCGGGATCACGGTATTTCAGCGAAATAACGTCGGTATATTGCACTTTTTCAGTTACAACTTCCGTCTTCGAATTTTGGTTATAGGAATACCAGACGTTGATTTCGTAGCTGCCGTGAATTTCTACCTTTTTGCCGACTTTCTTTGCATCGTATTTATGGTTGATGATCCAACAACCTAGAATGCTAGAAGGATGATGAGCCGGGCAAATGGTGTGAGAGGACTTTGTGAATTTGCGTCCTTTTGCCACCACCGCTTTAGTAATTATCTCTCTATATTGTGACATGCTAGCGAACCCTCCTCATACAGTTTCCATTCATCCTATGCGTGGTAAAAGTCTAGTGTGCGTAGAATTTTAATTGTTTGAAAACTGCTGTAATGTTTTAAACCTAGGTTATTTTATGCGCATGTTTTGGGATATGTGTCACGAATGGGCACTGTATAAGGATTTCTGCATCTAAAAAAAGCCCTTCTGAAATCAGAAGGGCTTTTTGATATTCATGAACAGCTTCCGCCGCCTGCTTGTACCTTTGAACCTGTCTCACCGCGAAGGACGTCACCTTCAGTCGATTCAATAATCAAGTCCGTCACCTTATTCGATACCTGTGAGGAAACCATTTGTAAAAGGTCATTTACATCCACTTGGGATTGTTTGAATTCTTGCACGATCGGAAGTTCATCCAATTGTTTTTCCAGTGCATCAATTTTGGCCTGTACTTGACTGTATGCTTTCTCTTTGCCATAATGCTGGAAGTTTACAGCCTGTTTTTGTAAGCTCTTGATGCTGGCGATCATTTCACGGATTTTTTGATTTTCATTGATGTGAGCTTCTGCCCGTTTAAAGAAATCGACTTCTTCCGTGCTTGCGATCATTTCAGCAAGCTCGGCAGCTTTGTTCAGAATGTCATCTTTAGTATATTTCGTCATATTACTCCACCTCAATCGCCGTTGCTTCTTCAACCATATCTCCATTCAGTGACCATGTTTTCGTTCCGGTGATTTTCACTTTTACGATTTGGCCAATGGCGGATTTTGGTCCTTTGAAGTTCACGAGCTTATTTTTCGTTGTATAACCTGCCAATACTTCCGCATTCTTCTTGCTTTCGCCTTCAACGAGCACTTCAACAATCTGCCCATCATACTCCTTCATTTTCAATGCACACGTTTCATTGACAAGGGCGTTCAAGCGTTGCAGACGTTCCTTTTTCACTTCCATTGGTACATTATCCTGCATTTTCGCAGCCGGTGTTCCCTCACGTGGTGAATAGATGTAAGTATATGCCGCATCGAAACCAACTTCACGGTATAATGACATCGTTTCTTCAAAGTGCTCTTCCGTTTCATTCGGATAGCCTACAATGATGTCAGTGGTTAGCGATGCACCTGGGATGGCTTCCTTGATTTTTTTTACTAGCTCTAAATATTGTTCACGTGTATATTTACGGGCCATGATTTTAAGTGTGTCCGTACTTCCCGATTGAACTGGGAGATGGATATGGTCAACGAGATTGCCGCCCTTCGCCAATACTTCAATCAAGTGATCATCGAAATCACGGGGATGGCTTGTCGTAAAACGAATACGCGGAATATCGATTTTGCGGATTTCATCCATCAAATCACCGAAACGGTATTCGATATCCGTAAAATCTTTACCATAAGCATTCACATTCTGTCCAAGCAGGGTTATTTCCTTGTAACCCTGTGCCGCTAAATGACGGACTTCCTGTATGATATCTCCAGGCCTGCGGCTTCTTTCTTTCCCTCTTGTGTACGGTACGATGCAGTATGTACAAAACTTATCGCAGCCATACATGATATTGACCCATGCCTTCGTTTTTCCTTTACGCACTTTCGGAAGGTTCTCGATTACATCACCTTCTTTAGACCAAACCTCAATGACCATTTCCTTGGAAAGATAAGCTTCATTAAGAATTTGCGGGAGGCGGTGGATATTATGCGTTCCGAAAATCATATCTACAAAATGGTGCTTCTCTAATATCCGCTTTACAACTGACTCCTCTTGTGACATACAACCGCAAACCCCAAGCAATAGATCCGGCTTTTCCAATTTCAATGATTTTAAATGCCCCAATTCACCGAACACTTTATTCTCTGCGCCTTCCCGAATTGCACAAGTGTTAAGTAAAATGACGTTAGCATCATCCACCGTGTCTGTCGGCTGATAACCAAGTGCCATAAAGATGCCCGCCATGACTTCTGTATCATGTTCGTTCATTTGACAGCCATAAGTACGAATATAAAACTTTTTACCTTCTCCCATTCCACGGAAACCTTCAGGAATGGCAAAGTCATCATGATATTCTACTTCTTCTTTGCCTCGCTTTTTCGCATCTTTTAAGGAAGGCGGAATATAAACGGCTTGAAAGTACTTACTGAAGTCCTTTTCGGATTTTTTGTCCGCTGGATTCTCAGCCTGTACTTGTTGTGATTCTAATCGTTGTTTCTCGTTCATAGTTAATCTCCTTTCAAAATAGTTAGTTTATTTCTTTCACCAACTATTTCAAGACCTATCTTCTAATGGTTTTATACGGATTCCTTTTTAGGAATCACCAGTAAATACTTGCTTTTAAGTGTGATATATCCACATTATTATAGTATAAAGCTTTTAACAGCAAGAAACAATCATTCTGACATGGCTTCTTTAAATGTAAGAAATTTTTCACAAATACAGAAAATAAGAACATGAAAGAAGAGGCTAAAACGAAATTAGCCCCTTCTTATTAAAATAATAGGATGATATTATTCCTTACAGCTATTTCTAAAGCATACCATGCAATTTACTCTTGAATTTGAGCGATTTACTCGTGAATTTGGGCGTTTTACTCGTGAGTTTGACCGCTTTACTCGTGAATTTGGGCACTTTACTCGTGAGTTTGGGCACTTTACTCGTGAATTTGGGCGTTTTACTCGTGAGTTTGACCGCTTTACTCGTGAGTTTGGGCACTTTACTCGTGAGTTTGGGCACTATACTCGTGAGTTTGGGCACTTTACTCGTGAGTTTGGGCACTTTACTCGTGAGTTTGGGCACTTTACTCGTGAGTTTGGGCGTTTTACTCGTGAGTTTGGGCGTTTTACTAGTGAATTTGGGCACTTTACTCGTGAGTTTGCGTTTTACTCGTGAGTTTGCGTTTTACTCGTGAATTTGGGCACTTTACTCGTGAGTTTGCGTTTTACTCGTAAACCTTCTCACTCTTTAAGGTATCAGGAGAACCTTACCACACTGACCTTTGATCATCAGTTCAAATCCCTTTTCAAAATCGCTTAGTGAAAAACGGTGGGTAATCATTGGTTTTACATCAACCTTGCCGCTTTCAAGCAGGCTTGAAACCTGTTGCCAGGTTGAAAACATCTTCCTTCCCGTTATTCCCTGGACAGTAAGGCCCTTGAATACTATATCCTCCGTTATATTAAGGGTGACGGGCTTAGTAGGCAAACTTAGAATGGATATTCTTCCACCATTTGTCGCCATCTTAAACCCTTGTTGGATAGCCGCCGGATTACCGCTCATTTCGCAAACGACATCCACCCCATCGGCACTTGTCAGGCTTTTCGTGATTTTCAATGGATCCTGTTTAATTGAATGAATGAGGTCTGTAGCACCCATCTTTTTGGCAAGCTGCAGTCGATAATCATTAATATCAAGAGCGATTACTTTATCAGCACCCGCGGCCTTTGCTACAGCAATCGCCATAAGTCCAATTGGGCCACAACCGATTATTGCCACCGTTTTACCCAGCACCTCGCCAGCTAGCACGGAATGGACTGCATTACCCATCGGTTCTTGGATGGTAGCTATATCGAGTGGCATATCACTTGGGTTTTTCCATAAATTTTTGGCTGGCAGAGCTATATACTCTGCAAAGCATCCTTGTTTATCAACACCGATAATGTTTGTTTTTTTACAAATATGGAATTGACCGGTTAAGCACTGCCTGCATGTACCGCAAACGATATGTGTTTCGGCAGATACGCAATCACCAAGCGAAACATTGCTTACACTTGCCCCTATCTCCATTACTTCCCCAGCAAATTCGTGCCCAAATACATATGGTGGACTCACTCTTCCCTGCGACCATTCATCCCAGGTGAAAATATGAATATCCGTTCCGCAGATCGAGGTCATTTTCACCCGAATCAAGACCTCGTTATCACGAATATCCGGTATATCGACAACTTGTAACTGTGCCCCATAACCTCGGTGGTGTTTGACGACGGCTTTCATTTTACCTCTCAACATGTACATTCCCCCTGAAATAGGGCTGCTCACTTCATATTCCTTAATATGTAAAATATATGAAAAATCCGTCACGAAAATACCATAATCGCTTTTCACATTAATAATGATAATTTTTAGGGCATTCGTACATTTTTGTTAAATGGGTCATGTTTCTATAGCATCTCGTACGCTCTTGAATAAGATATCTTGTACAAACAAACAAAAATTATGAAGGAGTGACTTATATGTCATGTGGATGCAATAATCATGATCATCATGATCATCATGATCATCATGATAACCGCAATAATAACGACAGAATCGCAGACGATTTTTGTCGTGCGGTGAGGGGCTGTAATAAACGCGACCGCGACCGCGACCGGGATCGGGACCGCGATCGGGACCGCGATCGGGACCGCGATCGGGACCGCAATCGCGACTGTGATCGGGACCGCGATCGAGACCGCGATCGGGACCGCGGTCGTCATGAACGTTGTTGTTGTAGAAGAAGGAATCGTTGTTGCTTCGGTTTCGGTGGCGGTTTCTGTGGCGGTTTCGGTGGCCGTTGCGGTTTTTAACCGTAACTTCGGCGGATGCAACAACGGTTGTTAAGCTAAGCCAGTCGAAAGTCTTCTAGCATGTGGCACATCTACTGGAGAGCCTAATAATTAACCACAAAAAAGGTTCACCCCATCTTAAGGGGTGAACCTTTTACCTTTTACATAAATTCAGCGACAAGCTTATCAAAGTGCGCTTGATCAAGAGTCAAATCTGATTTATTTAACGCTTTTTCAGCATACCCTGGCACTAATTCCTGGTACGAAGGGCGCGAAGAGTCTTGATAAATAATCCCTGTCACAAGGCTGTCATGCTGCATCAAAGTCTGCATGGCCTGTTCTTTATTTGATGAATCATAGTCTTCAATCGTGTTCAATTTAGTCAAGTTTTGTTTAAACCAGTCATACGTATTGATTTTATTGTATGTTACGCAAGGAGAGAAAACATTGATAAAGGAGAACCCTTTATGGTTTATCCCTGCTTCAATGATCGCCGTCAGGTCTTTCAAGTCTGTGGAAAAGCTTTGGGCGACAAACGTAGCGCCAGCTGATAAAGCTAATTCCATAGGTGAAACAGCCTGTTCTATCGATCCTTCTGGAGTGGATTTCGTTTTAAATCCAGCAGCGGACCTCGGAGAAGTCTGGCCTTTTGTCAATCCATATATTTGGTTATCCATGACAATATAGGTAATGTCGATATTACGGCGGATCGCATGGATGGTGTGTCCCATCCCGATTGCAAAACCATCTCCATCTCCGCCTGAAGCTATAACGGTCAATTCACGATTGGCCATTTTTACGCCTTGGGCAATTGGCAGTGAGCGGCCATGGATGCCGTGGAAACCATATGACTTGATGTAACCGGAAATACGCCCTGAACAGCCGATTCCGGAAACAACAGCCAAATTCTCCGGCTCCAATCCCACATTCGCTGCCGCACGCTGCATGGCAGCCTGAACGGAGAAATCTCCGCAGCCAGGACACCAGTTAGGTTTTACATCATTCCGAAACTCTTTAAACGTTGCCATATTCGAACATCTCCTTGCATTGTGTGTGAATTTCATGCGGGAGGAATGGATTGCCATCATATTTTAGGATGCTTTTAATTTTATTAACATGTCCGACATTCATCTTGATAATATTAGCCAATTGTCCAGTCGCATTATTTTCAATAACTACTACTTTCTTAGCTCTTTGCACCAATGATAGGACTTCATCAGCTGGGAAAGGATGAATCAAACGGATTTGCGCATGATTCACTTTCATTCCATCCGTTTCTAACCGGCCGATCGCTTCATCAATCGTCCCGCGTGTTGAGTTAAAGCCAAGAATTAATAAATCCGCTTCTTCATGCGGTGTGTTTTTGTATACTGGTGTTTGGAATGTGTTAGTTAAATTATTCAGCTTACGCATCCGTTTATCCATTTGCAATTTACGATTCAAAGCCGTCTCGGAAGGTCTGCCCGTTTCATCATGTTCAACACCAGTAACATGGTGAATTCCATTTTTCATTCCAGGCACCACACGCGGTGAGACTCCGTCTTCCGTTACTTCATAACGCTTGAAATAAGATTTGTCTTCAGCCTCTTCAATTTCAAAGTCCACCAATTTACCGCGTCTTATCTCCACTTTGCCGTAATCAAGCGGCTGAACCGTTTGTTTACCTAATGATAGCTGTAAGTCGGATAGAACGATAACTGGACATTGATATTCCTCTGCAAGGTTGAATGCTTCCGCCGTATCATAAAATGCTTCCTCAACTGTACTCGGAGCCATGACGATTTTAGGTATTTCACCATGTGTACCATAAATCATGGCCATTAAATCGGATTGCTCCTGTTTTGTAGGAAGTCCCGTAGATGGACCGCCACGTTGAGTATCGACGATGACAATTGGCGTTTCGGTAATGCCCGCTAAACCAATCGCTTCCATTTTCAAGGATAGTCCAGGTCCAGCTGAAGCTGTGATGGCACGTACGCCGCCATAGTTTGCACCGATGGCCATTGTAGCCGCCGCGATCTCATCTTCAGTCTGGATGACCGTTCCGCCAAATTGAGGAAGTTTTTTTATTAAGTATTCCATAATTTCCGAGGCAGGAGTAATCGGGTAAGCTGCCATAAAGCGGCAACCGCCTGCAACTGCACCTAAAGCGATAGCATCGTTTCCAATCATGAACATTCGTTTTTGGCCGTCTGCCTTTTCCAGCTCCATGGCGCCCAGTTTTTCTCCAAGCAACACTTCCATTGCCTTATAGCCAGCAGTAATGGCATCCATATTCTTCTTAACGATTTCTTCACCCTTACGGCCGAATATTTCATCAACCACATCGTTGAATACGGAAATTTCCATTCCTAGAACAGCACATGTCGCACCGATGGCGACCATATTTTTCATTAATGATGTTCCTAATTCGGCTGCTATTTCCGTAAAGGGAACAATATATAATTCTGCCTTTGTATCTTCTGGGCAGACAGGTTTGAATTTTGCATCTGCAATTATGATGCCACCCTCATGTAATTCTTTATAATTGACGTCAATCGTTTCTTGGTCAAAAGCAACTAAGATGTCTAAATCATCAGAGATAGCACGAGTTTCCGTAGTACTAACACGAATTTTGTTATTCGTGTGTCCACCCTTGATTCGGGATGAGAAATGACGGTAGCCATACAAGTAATAACCTAAGCGATTGAGGGCAATACAGAATATTTCTCCTGTACTTTCAATACCTTCACCTTGTTGTCCGCCAACTTTCCATGAAAGTTGATTGATCATGTCTTACACTCCTTTAGGACGTTCGTATATAAATGCATTTAACCGCACCTCTCTTCAGAACATTCAACTATGTAAAATTATCGTTCTAATTTAGGAAAGGTGTACTAAACGCTTTCAATTCTATCGGTTAAATCAACAAATTGCAACCTTTTTGCTTTTATTTTTTATATTTTCAGAATATTTATTCATATCTATATAGTAAGAATTGAAAATCACTTAAGATATTTCCTTTTCTAGCGGAAAATTACGAGTGAAATTATCAAAAAGGAGACCTTTTACAAACTCACTGGAATAAAGCCTGTTCAGTTCATTGATTAAGTTATGATAATCCTTATATGACATCAAATTCTCTACCATATGATCGATTCCATCGAAGTCAGACCCTAATCCAATTTGTCTTTCCCCTCCCAAACTGCATATATGCTCAATATGTTTCAGGATATCCTTGATCGAAGCCGATTCACCATTTGCCAGAAATTGCGGGACAAAGGTTACGCCGATCACACCATTTTTCTGCAAAAGGGCTTTTATCTGCCCGTCTTTTAAATTTCGCGGATGCGGACAAAGATGGTAAGCATTCGAATGGGAGGCAATTGGGAATTTCGCCAAATTTAAGGTGTCCCAAAATCCCGCTTCGGATAAATGGGATAAATCGCACCAAATCGACTTCTCATTCAATTGCGCGACCACCTCGGTTCCAAACCCTGTCAAGCCGCCCCCTCTTGTTTCTAATGCCCCATCCGCTACCAAGTTAGCGTAATTCCAAGTTAGGCCTACGGAGGACACTCCAAGATGAATAAGGGTTTTCAGCTTCAATAAATCATTCCCGATGCAATCGCACCCCTCCAAAGTTAGCATTGCACCTATTTCCTTTTCTTTTAAAGATTCGATGTCTGCCTTGGTCTTTATAAATTTCATTTCCGGCTCCGATAAAATCTTTTCATGAAAAATATCGACCATTGCCAAAGCAGCTTGAAATCTCATATCAGGGTGGACTTTTTCAGGAATATATATTGCAAAACATTGGACCTTTCCCCCTTCATCCAATAATCCCCGCTTATTTATATGTAACTTATCACTATTCGCAAAAGAAATATCCGGATCGATGAACATCTTCATCAGTACATCACAATGGGCATCAAAAATCGCCAATGTAATCCTCCTTCCTGTGCCTTTTTATGAACCTATATTCCATTATAAAGGGATATGGATTTTTCGTCATTTGGATTTCACGACAAAAAAGAGCCTGCTCGCCATCCGACAAACAGGGCATCCAAACATGGAATTATCTTGGTTCAATGATTAGTTTTATTGCCGTTCGCTCTTCGCCATCAATAAGTATATCTGTAAAGGCAGGAATACAAATCAAGTCAACTCCACTAGGTGCGACAAACCCTCTTGCGATTGCTACTGCCTTGACGGCTTGATTTAACGCACCTGCACCGATGGCTTGAATTTCGGCTGCTCCTCTTTCCCTGAGCACTCCCGCTAGTGCGCCTGCTACAGAATTAGGATTAGATTTTGCTGAAACTTTTAATATTTCCATTCCTAGTCCTCCTTGTTTTCCCTGCCGATTCTAACTTGGCTCAATAGTTATAACACTTTCCACTGCTACTATATTCATCAAGTAAAACTTGTATGACAAAGAAAACCGGGATTGTCCACCATTTATTAATGAATGGAAAAACGGATGGCCAGTTGACTGTCCATCCGTTCGAATCAATGATAAAAGGGATGATCTTCGTTAATCAGTATCCTTTCTATTTTTTTAGCCTTGCCAGTTTTATCATCAATTTCAAGCAGAATTCCGCTTAATAGGGTCCGCCCCTCTTTTGGCACTTCGAAACGAACCGGAAGGCTGGTTAGGAACCGATGGATGACTGCATCTCTTCCCATACCAAGGATGCCATCATAGGGTCCTGTCATGCCCACATCAGATATGTAAGCGGTGCCTCCAGGCAGTATACGGTTATCTGCTGTCTGGACGTGTGTGTGTGTCCCGACAACAGCTGTAACCTTCCCATCCAAGAACCACCCCATAGCCTGCTTTTCACTTGTAGCTTCTCCATGAAAATCGACAAAGATGATTGGTGTCTTTTTTTGAGCCTCTGCCACGAGTTCTTCAGCCTTTTTGAACGGACAATCCAAATCCGGCATGAATGTTCTCGCTTGCAAATTGATGACTGCTATTTCATATTGGTTCAATTTTAAAAATTTCATTCCTTCACCAGGTACCCCGTCTGGAAAGTTCGCAGGACGGACGAGATATTTCGCTTCATCGATAAAATTGAAAATATCACGATTATCCCATGTATGATTTCCCATGGTCACCGCCTGCGCTCCCCACTCTAAAAAACTGCGGTAAATCTTTTCTGTAATTCCCCGGCCACTTGCTGCATTCTCGCCATTGATGACCGTTATGTGCGGGCGATACTTTTCTTTTAACTTAGGAAGGTATTCTTGGACCATATCACGACCAGGAGACCCCACTACATCTCCAATAAATAGCAATTTCATTGTAAAACCCTTTCTGGAATCACCTAATTATATGAATTATTCAAGTATGTATTGTAACATAATTTGGGGTAATTATAAGAATTACGCAAGTCGATTAACATCCGAAAAAGAAAAAACGAAGTGGTTTCACCACTTCGTCTTTCATTAACGATTATTTAGCGTATTCTACTGCTCTTGTTTCACGGATGACCGTGACTTTTATATGACCAGGGTAATCGAGCTCTTCTTCAATCCTTTTCCGGATATCACGTGCGAGTCGATGGGCCGAAAGATCATCAATTTGTTCTGGTTTCACTAGAATCCGCACTTCTCGTCCGGCTTGAATCGCAAATGATTTTTCCACTCCATCATAGGATTCGGAAATTTCCTCAAGTTTTTCAAGTCTTCTAATGTAATTTTCAAGCGTTTCACTTCTAGCTCCCGGTCTTGCAGCTGATAATGCATCAGCGGCAGCCACAAGCACTGAAATGATGGAAGTTGGTTCCGTATCGCCATGATGTGAAGCGATGCTGTTAATGACAGTTGGGTGCTCTTTATATTTGGTTGCTAATTCAACGCCAATTTCAACGTGACTGCCTTCCACTTCATGATCAATCGCTTTCCCAATATCATGCAATAAACCTGCACGGCGGGCAAGAACTTCATCCTCACCAAGTTCAGCGGCCAGTAAACCTGAAAGCTGTGCCACTTCAATTGAATGTTTAAGTACGTTTTGCCCATAACTGGTACGGAACTTCAAACGTCCTAGTATTTTGATGAGATCTGGATGGAGACCGTGAACGCCAACTTCAAAAGTTGTTTGTTCACCAATTTCACGAATATGTTCATCCACCTCACGTCTTGCTTTGTCAACCATTTCTTCAATGCGGGCCGGATGGATCCGTCCGTCCTGAACAAGTTTCTCAAGAGCCAAGCGTGCCGTTTCCCGTCTAATTGGGTCGAATCCAGATAAAATGACAGCTTCAGGAGTATCATCGATAATAAGGTCAATACCTGTTAGCGTTTCTAACGTCCGGATATTTCGACCTTCACGTCCGATTATCCGTCCTTTCATTTCATCGTTTGGAAGATTTACTACAGAAACGGTGGTTTCTGCAACATGATCAGCCGCACAACGCTGAATGGCAAGAGAAAGAACTTCTTTTGCTTTTTTATCAGCTTCTTCTTTGGCACGGGTATCACTTTCTTTAATCATAAGCGCTACATCGTGAGCAAGCTCGTTTTCCATTCGGTCTATAATGATTGCTTTAGCTTCTTCACGAGTTAAACCGGAAACACGTTCAAGCTCTGTTTGCTGCTTACGAACCGTCTCGTCCACTTTGCTTTCCATCTCTTCAATATGCTGTTGTCTTTGGTTTAGAGAATCTTCTTTTTTCTCCAAAAGGCTTTCACGTTTGTCTAACGTTTCATCCTTGCGGTCCAGATTCTCTTCTCTTTGCAATAACCGATTTTCTTGTTTTTGTAATTCGTTCCTTCTTTCACGGGCTTCCCGATCCGAATCGGCACGAACTTTATGAATTTCATCTTTTGCTTCCAACAAGGCTTCTTTCTTAAGTGCTTCCGCTTCACGTTTTGCATCCTCAAGGATGTGTTCAGCAGAGCCCTTTGCCCCTGCTATTTTACTCTCAAATTTTGATTTGTGAATAAAATAACCAACAACTGCACCGACGATTAGGCCAAGCAAAGTGAAGATGATTGTCATGGGTTCCATCGTTTCACCTCCCCTTGCTATGAACTTTTTACATAAAATGTTGAACTGTCGGCAAGTACATTGCACATAAATTCAATATACAGCACTTAATTTTCAAAATTTTAGTTTGAAAAATTGTAAAATATACATATTAATTGTATAGTTGAGAATTTTTATTGTCAAGCGTTTGTCCCTTATGTATCAATGATTATTCAAGTTTTCTTAATATCAACCATCATAATGTACAGCATTCTTTATGGAAGAAGTCTGTAAATCTGATTTCAATGCCATTTATTCCGCTGAAAAATTTCACACTTTTCTCAAAATATATAGAAAAGGCCTAAGCGAACAAGCTTAGGCCTTTTCCAAATACCATTAATCAAGCAATTCAAAATGCTCTTCTGGCTCATTTTCTTCTGGCGGTAATTCATGCTCTCCATCGAGATTATAGTGATCTCTGATTTTTTGAGAAATTTCCTGAGCGATATCCTGATTTTCTTTCAAGAACAGCTTCGCATTTTCGCGGCCTTGTCCGACACGCTCTTCATTGTATGAATACCACGAACCGCTTTTAAGGACGATATCAAGATCTGCACCCATATCGATGATTTCACCTTCCTGGGAAATCCCTTGACCATACATGATGTCAACTTCTGCTTGACGGAATGGTGGAGCAACCTTGTTTTTTACAACCTTGATTTTCGTTTTATTACCGACGATTTCATTACCCTGTTTTAATTGTTCCGCACGGCGCACTTCCAGACGAACAGTTGAATAGAACTTCAATGCCCGGCCTCCCGGAGTCGTTTCTGGATTCCCAAACATAACACCGATTTTTTCACGGACTTGGTTAATGAAAATGGCAATGGTATTTGATTTATTAATGGCACCAGACAGTTTTCTAAGCGCCTGGGACATCATCCGCGCTTGAAGACCCATATGGGAATCTCCCATTTCGCCTTCAATTTCAGCTTTAGGAACAAGTGCTGCAACCGAATCAATGACAATGATATCTACAGCTCCACTTCGAACTAATGCTTCAGCGATCTCCAAGGCCTGTTCACCCGTATCAGGCTGTGAAAGAAGTAATTCATCTATATTCACACCAAGTTTTTCTGAATATGCTGGATCTAAAGCATGCTCTGCATCAATGAATGCAGCCGTGCCGCCAGTCTTTTGTACTTCTGCAATAGCATGTAATGCAACAGTCGTTTTACCGGAGCTTTCAGGTCCATATATCTCAATGACCCGGCCTCTTGGATATCCGCCCACTCCCAATGCTACGTCCAATGCTAAAGAACCGCTTGAAATCGTTGAAATCCTACGATCAGACTGTTCCCCAAGTTTCATAATAGAACCTTTACCAAATTGTTTTTCAATTTGTTTTAACGCCATATCTAAAGCCGCTTGACGATCACTCACTCAATTTCCTCCTCTATATTCAAATAATCGGCTGTCCGATTAAAGGTGTACTTACGTTAGCAATTATTCGAGATCAAAGTTTGCATCCTGTCTCAAAACCTATCTTTACTATATACTCTTTTTACTATTTTGCCAAGCAAAAAGTCGAACATTCATTCGTTTTTTTCTTTCGGGGCATTCTCTGTAAAAGAGCGTTTTTTCTTAAGGAAATCTCCATTTCCTTTCACTTGCTCTCTAAAAAAACATTTTCATTGAATTAACTTTTTTCTTTTTTTCCCTATTTTCCAAGAAACAAACTTCTTAAACCAAATAAAAAGCAGAGCTGTAAAAAGCTCTGCTTATAGCGTTATAAATCCCTTAATAGGTAATGACAGCCGTACTTCACACTCCGAATCCGGTTTTGCGCCCTGCTTCCGGAAAGATTCAACTCCTTGAAATGAGTGTTTCCATCCCGATAGGAAATGCCAATGAATACTGTCCCTACAGGCTTGCCTTCTTGTTCATCCGGACCTGCAACACCCGTAAAGCTTATGCCTACATCCGCATCGAGCTTGCTCCGGACATTAGAGGCCATTTCCATTGCACACTCACCGCTGACCACCCCATGCTCAGATATGGTATGATCGCTGACCCCAAGGACGTTCGACTTCGCATCATTCGTATAGCAGACAATTCCGCCTTTGAAGACTTTACCGGCACCCGGTATGGTTGTCAGCTGTTCTTGGAACATCCCTCCGGTCAAGCTTTCAGCTGCCGCAATTGAAAGCTTGCGGACCGTTAATTCTTTTACAAGTTCCTTTATTAGCGAAGTATTATCACTTCCATAATGGAACTTACCGACCCTGCTAAGAATTTCTTTTTCCGCTTCTAAAATAAGCTCTTCGCATTTTTCTTTAGAAGAGTCTTTAGCGGTAATCCTTAACGTCACTTCCCCTTCGGCTGCAAGCGGAGCAATTGTCGGATTCGTTTGATTGACAAGAAGATCCTCAATCACCGTTTCCAGTTCTGCTTCACCTATACCGTAGAACCGAAGAACCTTCGAATCGATCCGCTCATGCTTTTCCAGTTTATTCATGATCTTTTCATAACCATAACTTAAAAACATCGGCTCCATTTCACTTGGCGGACCAGGGAGAAGCATATATGTAATCCCAGATTTGGACAAGACCATTCCCGGAGCCATGCCATGATCGTTTACCAACACTTCACTGCCTTCTAAGACAAGGGCTTGCTTTTTGTTGTTTTCCGTCATCGGCCGTTCCCGTTTTTGAAAGTAAGCTTCAATGGATTGCAAAGCTTCATCATTAAAAACGAGCTTTTTCCCTATATGGCGAGCAATCGTTTCTTTCGTTAAATCATCTTTGGTAGGACCGAGTCCACCGGTAAAGACTATCAAGTTCGCCCTCGATTCAGCGATTTCTATAGCTTGTTGTAAACGGCGGTCGTTATCCCCTACCACAGTATGATAAAAAACGTTGATTCCCATTTCCGCAAACTGCTGCGATAAGAACCTTCCATTAGTGTTATTGATTTGTCCTAAAAGAAGCTCTGAGCCCACTGCAATGATTTCTGCATCCATCTTTTCAAAACCACCATTCGTTTTTACTTTGAATTAACAAATACTTCTTTGTTTTTTATAAAATAATCCATGCCTGACCAGATTGTAAAGATTAATGCAATCCACAATGCGATATTGGCAAATGGAAGTGAAATGAGGGCAAATGGAAGGTTATGCAGCAATAAAGCCGAAATAGAAACGATTTGTGCCCATGTTTTAATTTTACCAAGCTGGTTCGCTGCAACCACTTCCCCTGTACCCGCTAGCACTAAACGCAAACCGGTTACTGCAAACTCGCGGCTTATGATCACGATGGCGATCCATGATTGACCGTACATTAAATCTAGATCAACCAAAACGATTAAGGCAGCCGAAACCAGAAGCTTATCAGCCAGTGGATCTAAAAATTTCCCTAAATCAGTAATCATATTATATTTTCTGGCAAAATGGCCATCGATCCAATCCGTAGTGGAAGCGATAATAAAGAGGATGGCTCCAGCTAAGTGCGCAACTGGCAAACTGTATTCTCCCCAAGTCAGCGTCCCCCATGAAAAAGGAACGAGCATGATGATTAAAAATACTGGTATTAAACAGATTCTTGCTACTGTAATCTTATTAGGCAGATTCAAAACTTTTACCTCCAAAATTTACGCCTGCCATTCGGGCCTGCGTCTTAGATCTAAAATACGCTCTTATGTATAATTTAACTCAAAATCCAATCTTATATGCCGGGTTAATCCATTTCCCGACACCTTACTATTATATAGAGCAAAAATAGTCATCTATAAGATGACTATTCGGCTTTCGTAAATTGTATCGTAACCAATTGCGTATTCACTTCAGTCGGTGAAATGGAATACTCCAGCTTCTCATCATTCACATAAATCTCAGTTTCATATGCTCTGCCTATATTGATGACAGCTTCTTTTTCATTGGTGAAATCAATTTCCTGGCTTTTATCCTTGTCGATAGTGCCCTGGAATAGTAATTTACCTTCACCATTTTTTATGCCGACCCATGGTGAGCCTTTTGAGGTCACCTTTAATTTAAAGGTATCTGTATTTTTTAATTCATACGTACTATTTTTACCGCTGGAACTTGTGACGGCAAGTTTTTGCTCTTTCTTTTCATCTTTGACAACTTCATCATCTTCATTCTTCTCATCAGTTGAATCCGGTTTTTCTTCATTCTGTTTTTTGTCTGCATTCTCTTTTTCTTCGTTAAAACCATCACTTTTATTATAGCCCACAGCTTCATTCTCTTTAGCGTTCTTTTTATCATCATTATCTGGGTTACTCATATAATTCGATACCAGTACCCATATCAAAATGGCCGCACCAATTACTAAAACGACAGCCAAGATCTTAGGTAGCATTTCCACAACCTTTGAATCTCCTGCCGGTATAGTTTTCCGGGATTGGACCCTTGAGAGCTGTTCTGGCAATTCCTCGCTATAGATAGATGGCACTTCACTTTTATATTGTTCGAAAATCTCTTCCGGGTCCAGTCCGACCGCTTCACAATATTGCTTTATGAATGCCCGTACATAGAACTTTCCAGGCATCATACTATAATTTCCCTCTTCAATGCCAATAAGGTAACGCTTTTGAATCTTCGTTAATTCCTGCAAATCTTCCAAGCTAAGGCCTTTGGCTTCCCTAGCTTCCTTTAATCGATTACCTAACTCAGTCAAATAAAACACCTGCCATTTTAAAAGTCAAAGGAACCAAAATCGGACCCTGAAAACTGGTCTTTTTGGTCGACAACTTCATATGTTATTTCTTCTTCAGGATTGTTTCGCAATTCAATAATATAATCAAAGTCTTCGAGGGTATACTCTGTATTTTGGACAAAAACATCCGGATGTTCGATTACTTTGACAGCATCAAGCCTCATTATTTCGCGAATTAACTGCCAATGACGCTCATTTGCACGGCGAGTGGAAACAATTCCATCCAAAATGAACAAATTATCATTATTATATTCATCCTCAATAAGCTGACTGCGGATAGTCTGCTTTAAAAGGGTCGATGACACAAACAACCATCTCTTATTAGCACATACACTCGACGCTACGATGGATTCAGTTTTCCCGACACGAGGCATCCCTCGTATCCCGATCAATTTATGACCTTCCTGTTTAAACAGCTCGGCCAGGAAATCGACAAGCAAGCCCAGTTCATCACGGACAAACCTAAAGGTGTTTTTCTCATCGGCATCGCGCTGAATATAACGTCCATGCCTGACTGCGAGGCGATCACGCAATTTAGGTTCCCTCAGCTTAATGACCTTTATCGTATCCATAGTACGGAGAATTGACTCGAATCTCTCTATATTACGGCTGTCTTTCGCCAACAAAAGTAAACCACGCCTGCCTTCATCGACCCCGTTAATGGTGATGATATTAATGGAAAGCATACCCAGAAGGGATGAAATATCCCCTAATAAACCAGGACGGTTGACTTGGATTTCATATTCAAAATACCATTCTTTATTATCCACGATAACACTCCTTAAGCCTAAAAGCTTTCACCCTACTCAGGGGCAAAAAACTTATCCATCGTAAATTTCAAGGTCTGAACACTTTTTTATTAATTGTCTAGCTTCTATAATATAGCATTTCGTGATAAGTTAAAAGGAAAAACCCTAGAAAAATATTCATTTTTATATAAGAAGATAAATAATCATCCACTTAAATCCAAAAGGCCCTGTTAATTTATAACAGGGCCTTTGGAGAGATATTTTACTTCGTTCCATTGTTCTCGACTAACTTGACCATGACACTTGCCATGGCGTGTTTTTCTTCATCGCTTGCAACTGACCAAAGATCAGCAAGCACTTTCTCTTGATCATTCTGGGGCTCAACCTGATTAGCCAGGTAATCACCGATTTCGAAAGCCAAGTTGTTAACAGCGCCTTCTGACAAGCCTTGTTGTTCACCTTGATTTAATCTGTCGCCTAAAAAGTTTTTCCATTGATCCCAATTGTCCAGTACAGACATGAATGGTCACCCTTTCCTTCAAAATAGTACATAGATATTTTGTGAAGGAACCGAGGAAATTATACATGTCTTAAAAAAAATCATGTGTACCATCCGCCATTTACGCCTAAAATTTGCCCGGTTATATAGGATGACTTGTCGGAAAGCAAATAGTAAACGGCCTCTGCGACTTCTTTGGAATGCCCCATCCTGCCCATCGGGATATCGCCTTTGATGATCTCCAGATCTTCTGCACTGAATGATTCGAGCATGGAAGTGGAAATCGCACCGGGGGCAACGGCATTCACCCGGATTCCATTAAGCGAGACTTCTTTGCTAAGCGCCTTGATAAAAGCATTTTGACTGCCCTTGACCATTGAATATAATACTTCACAGGATGCACCTGTCTGCCCCCAAATCGATGTGACCGCAACGATGGCAGCCTGTTCTTGGTACATAAGCTTTGGAAGCAGTTCCTTTGTTAATTGGAAAGGGCTCGTTACATGCAGCTGCACCATTTCATTAACGATTTTTTCTTCCATATCTGATATTAGTCCATAATAGCTATTGCCGCTATTGAGGACGATTGCATGTAGGGCAAAAATATTTTCAGCCAATTTCTTGTATCCATCCGGTGCAGCCAAATCCGCTTGAACCGGAATAAGTTCGACTTGATGGGGCTTCAGTTCTTCAATCAGTTCAAGTATCGCTTCTTCATTGCTGTTATAATGTAAATAAAGTGAATAATTCTCCTCGGCGAGCTTTATAGCGATTTCCCGGCCGATTCCTCCACTGGCTCCAGTAATAAGGGCAAAACGTTTCCCCACATTCGAGCCCCCTTTTATATTATTTAGGAAGTACCTGACAGACTGTCATCCGTTCATCGGATATTAAGTCCTTGGCGAACTCCCTGATATCTTCAATCGTTAGTTTTTCCAATACTGATACAACATCGAACAAGTTCATATCATTGAATGCATATCTGGTGAATTGATTCGCTATATATTCCGGCGAATTCAGAGAACGAAGGAACGAACCGATTTTTTTCTTGATTGTCCTTTGCAGGCTTTCTTCATTCAGGCCGGTTCCGGCTTTTGATTTTTGCAGGATACCAAATAAAGACTCCGTCAACTCATCAGGTTTGGCACTGTCCCCGCCAATTAACGCAAATCCAAAACCTTGTTCCTGTGTATAATCATATGAGAAGCTTTGATCAATCAACCCTTCCTCATATAGCTCTTCATGCAAAGGTGAACTTTTGCCGAACAGCATCTCCAGATAAATATTGGTTGCCAATTCCCTTTTCAAAAGCTGTAAACCGGATTGATGGACATTGGTCGCCTTGATTCCCAGCATCACTTTAGGTGTCTGGACATTCATTCTTAAGACTTCCTTGTCCTTGGCAACAATTTCCGGCTCTTGGTCAACCTTACGTTCCACCTCAGGTTGTTCGTTGTACCCTTTATTATTTTGATTATCCCGGATCAGCTTCATGGTGCTTTCGACATCCACCGGTCCTACAACGAATAGGAGCATGTTGCTAGGATGATAAAACGTATTATAACATTCGTAAAGCATATCCTTCGTAATATCTGCAATGGATTCCACAGTACCGGCAATATCGATTTTTACGGGATGCTGATGATACATATTGGCTATCGTCCCGAAATATAATCGCCAGTCCGCATTATCATCATACATATTGATTTCCTGTCCAATGATTCCTTTTTCCTTCTCTACCGTCTTTTCCGAAAAGTAAGGATCCTGGACAAAGTCGATTAAGGTAGTTAGGTTCCTCTCGAAATCGGACGTGCTGGAAAATAAATAAGCTGTACGGGTGAAAGAAGTAAAGGCATTTGCAGATGCTCCCTGCTTTGAAAATTGCTGAAAAACATCTCCATCTTCCTTTTCAAAAAGCTTATGTTCAAGAAAATGGGCAATCCCATCAGGTACTTTAGTGAATTCCGTTTCATTCAATGGTTTGAAATGGTTGTCAATCGAACCATATTTCGTCGTGAAAGTGGCAAATGATTTATTGAAGCCAGTTTTCGGAAGAATATACACTTCTAGGCCATTATCCATTTTTTCATGGAAAAGTTCTTCTTTCAATTGAGTGAATGCTATTTTTTCCATTACCCTTGCACCTCCTCTTCCGTTAGGAAATAAATCGTATCAAGCTGAATCTTTTGACCAACTGCAATGATTTCTTCCTTTGTCGTCCGCTCTGTGTTTGCAAACCACTCGTCGAGTGATATATCATGCCCGGAAACCACATTATGATATAAGATTTCCACAAGTCCTCTCGAAACGTCAATGGTTTCAAGGAGTTGATTCTTTACGACCGCCTTTGTCTGTGCCAGCTCTTCTTCAGAAAAGTTCCCTTGCTTCATTTCCTTCATTTGTGCATGAATGATATCCAATGCCTGCTTGTAGTTGGCATTTTCAATGCCGGCCATGACCATTAATAGACCTTTATGACTTTCGAGCCTCGAAGCTGCATAATAAGCAAGGCTGGCTTTCTCCCGGACATTGATGAAAAGTTTGGAATGTGAAAAGCCACCAAAAATCCCATTGAAAAGCTGAAGTGCATAATAATCCGGATCACCGTAGGCAACTTGGGTTCGATAACCGATATTCAATTTCCCTTGCTTCACATCCGAATTCTCAATGATTTCTTTTTCCTTCTCCACTACCTTGCCCGTCTTCCGTGGCAGTCTCACAGGAACTCTTTCTTGCAATGAAACATACTTGTCAGCCAGGGCCTGCACTTCCGATTCATCGATGTCACCGATTACGTATAAATCGATTTCATCCTCCGCCAGCACTTTTTTATAATAGGCGAAAAGGGACTCAGGAGTCATCGTTTCCAAGTCTTGTAGATTACCGCTCGCTTCTAAAGCATATGGTTCGTTTTTGCACATTTCCTCTACAAGGCGTATAGCTGAATATCGCATTTTGTCATCGGAAATGGACTGAATCCGTTGTTTTAAAGAACGGATTTCATTGGAAACCGTTTTAGGGTCAAAGGCTTCGCCTTTCTTCTTCGGATTAAAGATCACCTCTGATAATAACCCAAAAGCCTTTTCGAGGAGAGGGGTTGAATCATTAAGGAATTTTTCATTGACGATATCGATCGTAAAACTTATGATTTGATATTCGCCTTTTTTAGCTACATCAACATAAAACCCTGCTCCATATAAATCATCGAGATACGATCGAAGCTCGGGTGTTGTAGGATATTTACTTGTATTGCTTTGTAACACATATGGCAGCAATGCGCGATATGTAACGTCCTCTTTTGTCAACGGGGCTTTCAATTTCAGTACAAGAGTATTCGTTTTATATTTATCCGTCCGGACCACATGAAGCTTGTAGCCGCTTTTTTCCGTAATTGTATCGGAAGCAATAGACATGAATAATCCTCCTCATTATATAAATCACCTTTATTAGCTTATTGTTTGTAGATCGGAACCCTTTTAAACATCTACTTAAAATATACATGTGAAAGGAAAAATCATGCAAGTTACAGCTACTTTTTTTGGTATTTCACCGGCCTCACCATCACTTACGGCTCCAATCTCAAGAGAAAAAACCGGCCAGCAAAGTTGCTGACCGGTTCAATCCTTATCTTTTCCCTTTGATGTATGGCTGTCCGGATGCTTTCGGAGCATCTGCACGTCCAATGAAACCAGTTAGTGCAATAATCGTCAAGATATATGGCATTATCAATAAGAAAACGGACGGTATGTCTTTTATAAACGGAAGGCTGGAACCGACGATGCTTAAACTTTGTGCCAAACCAAAGAATAACGCAGCTCCCATTGCTCCAAGCGGATTCCATTTACCAAAAATCATGGCGGCAATGGCCATGAAACCTTGACCATTGATGGTCGTATGACTAAAGTCATTCGCAAATAAAGTCGCATGGATGGCTCCCCCGATACCGGCAAAGGCTCCTGATAGAAGGACAGCCTGATAACGGATCTTGGTCACATTTATGCCCATTGTATCAGCAGCCATCGGATGCTCCCCTACAGACCGGAGGCGAAGTCCAAATGATGTTTTAAAAATGATATACCAAACGAAAATTGCCACAATAATTGCCAGATAAGCAATATAGTAGCCGTTCGAGAATAATATAGGACCTATAATAGGGATATCACTTAGCAAAGGAATATCTATCCTCGGGAAAGTTTCGGTGATAATATCCGTTTGACCTTTATCATAAATCTTCTTAACAAGAAATAAGGTAAGCCCCACTGCCAATAAGTTTATAGCCACCCCGCTTACGGTTTGATCCGCGCGGAATGTTATGGACGCAACTGCATGTAGCGCTGAAAATAGCAACGCAGCAATCATGGCGACTAAAACGGAAAGCCATGGTGTCCAGGCCCCCAATACATCTGCATACATTAAGTTGAAAACGATTCCTGTGAAGGCTCCAATTACCATTAGCCCTTCCAGCCCTATATTGATAACACCAGATCGTTCAGAAAATACACCACCAAGCGCAGTGAAAATCAGCGGGGCAGCGTAAGCAATCATGGACGGAATGATGATTTGTAGCACTTGATAAATGTCCACTTATTTCGCCCCCTTCTTAAAGCTTTGCACAATCCAGCGGATAAAATAGCTGGATGCAACAAAAAATATAATTAATGCAATGACAATATCAACAATTTCACTTGGAATGCCGGTCTGTAATGGCATATTGATTGCCCCTGCTTTAAGTCCACCGAACAAGAAAGCCGCCAGGACAACCCCGATTGCTGAGTTGGCTCCCAATAACGCAACGGCAATCCCATCAAAACCGATTCCCGTAAATCCACCTTTAATGGCTGCATAACCAAAAGTCCCCAGACCTTCCATCGCTCCAGCTAAACCTGCAAATGCACCTGAAATGACCATGGATAGAATGATATTTTTGTTTACACTCATTCCGGAATACTCGGAAGCCTGCTGATTAAATCCAACAGCTTTCAACTCGAAGCCGGTTTTTGTCTTTTCCAAGATGAACCACATAATGAATACACAGATGATCGCTATGAAGATTCCCCAATGAAGTCGGGAGAAATCTGTTAAACTCTCAAAAAATGGGGAACGAAGGGACGCTGTTTCAGCAATCCGTTCCGTTTTGTCCTGATTATCGGAAATAACGTTTTGTATTAAGTAATTGGTTACATACAAAGCCGTGTAATTTAGCATGATGGATACAATTACTTCATGTACGCGGAATTTAGCCTTCAAATACCCTGGAATAAAGGCCCAAAGCGATCCAGCTACAGCTCCTGCAAGTATTGCTAATGGTAAGTGGATGATTTTCGGGAGATCAAAAGCGACTCCAACCCAAACTGCTGCAAGCCAGCCAACGATTAATTGACCTTCAACTCCAATATTGAACAAACCTGTTCTAAACGCGAAGGCAACGGCTAAACCAGCAAGGATATACGGTATGATTGTTCGTAAAGTTTCGCCTGCATAATAGGAATCGCCAACGATTCCAGCCAACATTGCCCCATATCCTTCAACTGGATTATATCCACTCACCAACATGATAACTGCTCCAGCAAGCAATCCAAGGATGACAGCAAATAATGGACTCGTTAATTTATAAAAATATTTAGACATGTTCTCTTTCACCTGCTTCCGGACGCTTACTTCCAGCCATTAATAATCCCAATTCCTGTTCTGTCGTTTCTTTAGGATCCACAATTGCAACTATTTCTCCTTCATAAATGACGGCGATTCGATCACTGACATTCATTACTTCATCTAGTTCAAAAGAGATCAGAAGAACGGCTTTACCAGCATCACGCTGTTCAATCAACCGACGGTGGATGAACTCGATAGCACCGACATCCAACCCACGTGTAGGCTGTGCCGCAATCAATAAATCAGGGTTTCTATCCACTTCTCGACCAATGATTGCTTTTTGCTGATTTCCTCCTGATAGTGCCCGGGCAGGCGTATATTCATCAGGTGTCCTAACATCATATTCTTTAATGATCGTACGAGCCTTTTCAAAGATTTTCTTAGCGTGCAAAATGCCGCCTGATGAAAAAGGCTCTTGATAATATGTTTGCAGTACGATGTTTTCACCAATGCTAAAGTCCAGGACAAGCCCATGTTTATGACGATCTTCAGGTATATGCCCTACTCCAGCCTCAGTGATTTTACGAGGTTTCATATTCTGTATCTGTTTTCCGTTCAATGATATAGTTCCAGTGGTCACTTTCTTCAATCCTGTAAGAGCCTCGATAAGTTCGGACTGTCCGTTGCCATCCACTCCGGCAATGCCAATTATTTCACCAGCACGTACAGAAAGGTCAAGGTTATGAACAGCAGATACACCACGGGAATCTTTCACTTCCAGATTCTTCACTTCTAAAACGACTTCTTGAGGATTCGCTACTGATTTTTTCGTTTTAAAAACGACATCCCTTCCAACCATTAAACTGGCTAGTTCATCGGGATTTGTTTCTTTAACATTCACTGTCCCAATGCCCTTGCCTTTTCTAATAACCGTGACTCGATCGCAAACCTCCATAATTTCCTTTAACTTATGGGTAATCAGGATAATGGACTTTCCTTCCTTAATAAGGGCTTTCATGATCGTGATCAATTCTTTTATTTCCTGAGGTGTCAATACAGCAGTAGGTTCATCAAAAATCAGAATTTCCGCACCTCGGTACAAGGTTTTCAATATTTCCACCCTTTGCTGCATCCCAACGGAAATATCAGCAATTTTCGCATCTGGATCCACACTTAAATGGTACCGTTCCGAAAGTTTCCTTACCTCTTCACTCGCTTTCTTTACATTAACCTTTCCATATTTCGATGGTTCTTTTCCAAGAATGATATTTTCGGTAACTGTAAATGGATCTACCAGCATAAAATGTTGATGCACCATTCCAATTCCGAGGTCATTGGCAACATTCGGACTTGTAATCTGAACAACCTTCTCATTCACACGGATTTCTCCCTGCTCTGGCTGATATAATCCAAATAGTACATTCATTAGCGTGGATTTTCCAGCTCCATTTTCGCCTAGCAATGCGTGAATCTCCCCTTTTTTCACCTGAAGGGTTATATTATCATTTGCAATAATACCTGGGAATTCTTTACGGATATTAAGCATCTCAATTACATGTTCCACGTATAATCAACTCCTATAGAAATGAGGATTCTGATACCTAACTAGGAGATATTGATAGATTCCTAATAGTTCTCATTTGGTTTTTTCATAAAAAACCAAATGAAAAACTACAAAAAGTTTCATAGTCTTTCATTCGGTTTTTCATCCATATGAAAAAGGATTCGAAGGCCTTCAACAGACCTTCTTATTCCTTTTCATTTCTGAATGAATTATTTAAATCCTAATTCCTTTAATTCTTTTTCAGTACCAGGAGTTTTTTGTTCGCCAGATTTAATTTTTTCCACGTATTCATTAACCGCTTTTAATGATTCTTCAGTTACATTTTCTTGAGATTCCGAAATCATGATCCCGTTTTCCTCAAGACCGTATTCAATCGTTTCTCCACCAGGGAAGTTACCCTCTTTTGTCTTTTTCGCTAAATCCTGAACTGCAACATCTACACGTTTTACCATTGAAGTCAAAGTAACATTATAATCCTTTCCATCAACTTTCAATGCGCCTTCTTCTTTTTGGTCACGGTCTACCCCGATAACCCAAATGTCTTTTTTAGGATCTTTTTTCTTCAATTCTTTAGCAGAAGTGAATACACCGTTTCCTGTTCCACCAGCCGCTTGGTAAATGATATCAATTCCAGAAGAATACATGTTATTTGCCATTTGCTGACCTTTAGCTGCATCTCCAAATGACCCTGCATATTGCGCTGTAATTTTCGCATCCGGATTTACTGATAGCACACCAGCTTTAAAGCCTACCTCAAACTTCTTGATTAGTTCGGAATCCACACCGCCGATGAAGCCTATTTTATCCGATTTAGTCTGTAAACCGGCAATAACGCCCACTAGGAATGATCCTTGTTGCTCTTTAAAAACGATGCTTGCAACATTGTCTTGTTTTACAACGCTGTCAACGATTGCAAATTGAGATTTAGGACGCTGTGTTGCCACCTCATCAACCGATTCCGCTAATGCGTAACCAATCGCATAGATAATATTATAATTTTCTTTAACAAGTGTATTTAGGTTCGTTGTATACTCAGAATCTGATTTTGACTGAATGTAATTATAGCCGTCTTTTCCTTTTTCCAATCCATTGTCTTTACCAAAAGCTTGAAGACCTTCCCAAGCGGATTGGTTGAAGGATTTGTCGTCGATACCGCCAATATCGGTAACCATCGATACCGTGAAGTTATCTTTGTTTTTCCCATTTGAAGATTCTTTATCATCATTCTCTGAATTACCACATGCTCCTAGTAGCGTACCGGCTGCAAGAACAAGTGAAAGAGCTAGTCCTAATTTGCGCTTTTTCAATTTTTATCCCCCTAATTTACATAGTTTTTTGAGCAGGAATGTTCTGAAAAGTCATTTATGTTTGCGTTTTCACTTCTCGTTAATTTTTTTTGCATCCGCTTGATCGACTTTTTCGGAATCGAAACAAACGCTTGCATTCACCCGTTTGCAGAGTCAAGGCCTACACACGTTTACGAAGAACATGAAAGCTGAACATATTGGCTTTAAAGTAGTTTACAGAATACAGGATAGGCTGGTCCCAATCATCCAGATGCATCTGCTTTAGAACGAGCAGTGCGGCTTCTGGCGAGCATTTAAGGATAGGAGAAACTTTCTCATGATATCCAATAGGCTCAATCTCAGCTACAGCATGCGTAATTTTCCGATGCGCATCTCTTTCCAATATATCTAAAAGAGACTCATCATTACGGTCAAAATTTTCTGATAGTATAGATTCAGGAATTTTGTCAATACAGTAGACAACTGGCTCCCCATTAGCAGTCCTCACTCGTTCGATGATGACGATGCGTTCATCTGTCGAACACGAAAACCTGCGTATATCCTCTTCTGTAGGTTCTTGGGCCGTCGAGCTTAAGAAAATCGTACCCGGTTTCATTCCTGCCTCTTCAATCATGTTCGTGACACTTTTTAATTGCTCGATACCTGAAGTGAACCGAGGTTTCGGATTGACGAAAGTCCCCACTCCGTGGCGGCGAATGATGATGTTTTCTTCTTCTAAAATTCGCAGCGCTTCTCGAAGTGTCGCCCTACTAACTCCCAATTTTTTTGCAAGATCGAATTCTGAAGGGAATTTTTCATTTTCCTGATAGACTCCAGCTTCAATATCCTGCTTCAGGTAATCAATGACCTGCAAATATAAATGTCGACTATCTGATTTTATTGACATACAGTTTCCCCCAGCTAATTTCTTAAGACATCAGACCTCTGATGTTGAATCATTCCTACTAATCGAAAATAATATAACATTTTTTTTGACATAAATAAATAGTGTTTTACTATTTACTTTAAAAGAATTTAGGAGAAATTACCCTTCCCTGTGTCTTTTAATCTAGAAAAGGCCGCTGGATTTGTACGATTATTCTCCTAAATCAGATAATTTTTTTTTAAAAAAGCAAAATGAATGCTGCTCTGTTCAAGATGCTGTTTTCCTGTATAATAGGATTTATCTTCTTTGAAGGGATGTACACAAGATGTTAAAGATTACAGAATACACGATTGAAAAATTGAATGATCCATTTGGTATTTTGTCCGGGGAACGTTACGAGTTGTTCTTGGATATTGAAGTGCCTGAAGAGGATGAGCTCTTTTCAGAAAATGGTTTATATATCCGGGTGCTTTTTGCAGTGGAAGAGCAAGCTGGAAAATTGATTAAATATGATATTTTTGAAAAAGGTAATGAGGGCGCACTCGAATTCGATTTAGAAGAAGATGAAGAAGCGATGATTACCGACTTCTGCCTTAGACATTTAGACGAGGCGATGAATAATTAAAAAACCGGGCAGCAGCCCGGTTTTTTTACCTATGATGAATGCGCTTCATCTTGTTCATCTTTAGTGACCAACACATTTCGCGGTTTACTGCCTTCATATGGACCGACAATTCCCCTCGCTTCCATTTCATCAATCAATCTCGCTGCCCTCGTATAGCCAATCCGGAAACGGCGCTGCAGCATGGAAACCGATGCAGTCTGCATTTCTACGATCAAGGACACGGCATCCCCATATAAATCATCTTCGACTTCACCATTTGATGTTTCTGCAATTTCATCGGGTATCATCTCTTCGTTGTATTGTGCTTTTTGCTGTGAAATGACATATGTGACAACTTCCTCGACTTCATTGTCGGATAAAAAGGCACCTTGAACGCGAACCGGTTTTGAAGCTCCTGCAGGCAGGAAGAGCATGTCACCCCGGCCTAACAGTTTTTCAGCTCCGCCCATGTCGAGGATCGTTCTCGAATCAGTCATTGATGAGACACTAAAAGCAATCCGAGATGGGATGTTCGCTTTAATGACCCCTGTAATTACATCTACGGATGGCCGCTGAGTGGCAATTATCAAGTGGATACCAGCGGCACGTGCCATTTGCGCAAGCCGTGTGATGGCATCCTCTACATCATTTGAGGCGACCATCATCAAATCCGCCAGCTCATCGACAATCACTACGATATAAGGCAAGAGCGGTTGTTTGGCATCTTCTTCGATGTTATACCGGTTAATATAATCATTGTAGCCTTCAATATTACGCGTACCGGAATGAGAAAATAGCTCATAGCGCCTTTCCATTTCACTGACCACTTTTTGCAAAGCCTGTGCAGCTTTCTTTGGATTTGTCACTACAGGTGCGAGCAAGTGGGGAATTCCATTATAGACATTCAGCTCCACCATTTTTGGATCGATCATCATCATTTTCACTTCATGCGGTTTTGCCCGCATCAGGATACTCGTGATAATCCCGTTGATACAAACGGATTTCCCGCTGCCAGTAGCACCAGCCACTAGTAAATGGGGCATTTTATTGAGCTCCGCCTTAACCGCTTCACCGGAAATATTCCGACCTAGGCCTATTTGCAGTTTTGCGTCAGGCTTGTCAACTTCCTTGGCCTCTAAAACTTCCCTTAATGACACCATTGCCACTTCGGAGTTGGGCACTTCTATTCCGATAGCCGATTTTCCGGGAATCGGAGCTTCGATTCTAATATCCTTTGCGGCCAGTGCAAGGGCCAAGTCATCCGATAGGCTGACAATTTTACTTACCTTCACCCCTACGTCCGGATGAACTTCGTATTTGGTTACGGCTGGGCCTAAATGAACTTGAGTGACCCTAGCTTTTACTCCAAAGCTTTGAAAGGTGCGCTCAAGCTTCGCCGCATTTTCATGGATCAATTGGTATTCTCCGCTTTGGTCCGTTTTTTTGGGCTGCAATAATAAAGTAAGAGGCGGTAAAAGATATTCTTTATTCTCCACTTCCGTAAAATTCATAGGCGGAACGACATCATCCTGGTCCTCTTTATTATCAGCTGCAGGTTCCGCAACGACCGGAATTATTTCGTCTTCGTCGCTATAGGCTTTATCAGCAAAGCTGGAAATGATCCGCTCCGTCGCCATTTGCTGTGTATCCTCTTCTTGAAGAAGGGGATGATCCGTTTCTTCCACCGGTTCTTTTTCCCGTTTCTTCTTTTTAACCGGATTCTTTTTCTTTTCTTTTTTGTCTTCATTCCACGTTCTCATATCATCTCTGAATGCGGACCATTGCTTTTTGAAAAAGCCGCCAAGACCCATGAAAAACTTCCCGAGGGTTTCACCTAACGTTTTCCCTGTCAATAGGACGGCACCTACAATGATAAAAAGGAATGAAACGATTTTCGATCCTGCTTCGTCGAATAAAAAGTATGAGGCTGCAAATAATATCGCTCCAATCATACCGCCCCCAAGGTCCTTTGTGCTGGCCTTGCCGGTCACTTCCATCCAGAATAGTTCCCATGTATTCGAAATGACGCTGGGCTTCGTGAATGGCCCTCCATCTGCAAGCATGTTGAACAGCGTCACATGACTCAGTAGGAGCATGCTCGCAACAAGGAAATACATCCCGACGAATTGCCGTTTTAACAGGTAAGGGACCTCTCTCTTTATCATCAAATAGAACCCAGTTGCAATTGCTCCCAACAAAAAGAGGATATACCATTCCCCCATGAAGAAGCGGATTAAAAAGACCGTCCCATTTCCCACTGCCCCAAGCTTGGCAATGGCAATGATGGCCAAACCTATTATAGTGAGGCCAATCAATTCATATTTAAGTGTTAGTTTTAACTTTTCTGTACTATTCTTTTTTCTTCGTTTCTTCTTTGCCATAATATCACCTGATTCTTTATGAAACTATTCTAACTTTCCAATTCAACATCACTGCATGATTTCCCTTCACGAAACAAACGTTCGCTACTGATTATACCAAATAAATATGACCCTGTCCTTGATATAAATACCATTCATTCTTAAGGCGGACATTTTTCCCATATAATGAATAAAGCAGCCAAGCGGCTGCTGATTTTCATTCCAGTATATCATAATTTACCTCAGTTAGTCTTTTTTACTAAGGATTCATCTGTTGGAACACATTTATGACAGCTCCTGGCTGAATGTGTACATTCATATAATCCTCAGGATCTGTGCTCACAATTCGATCAATGCGAAACGTGCGGCCCCCGTCATGTTCAACCATCACATGTACGCCATTATAGATCATTTCTATTAAATTTGCCGTCTTCTCATGGTGATGAGGGAAAATTATTTCTTCAGGAACGATCGTATAAAGCGTCATTGCAGAAGCCCCTCCTCTTCCCCGGCAATTTTTGGCCTTCTTTCTTCCATGAAGCTATTCAGTTTTCTCATCGCCTGGCCTACTCCACCTACATCATCGATCATTCCGATTTCAACTGCCTCGGCCCCAATTACATTCGTACCGATATCACGAGTTAAATTTCCTTTAGCAAACATTAAATCCTTAAAACTTTCTTCCGTAACGTTGGAGTGCCGCGTAACAAATTTGATGACTCTTTCCTGCATTTTATCCAAGTATTCAAAGGTTTGGGGCACGCCAATGACCAGACCTGTCAAACGAATGGGATGAATCGTCATCGTTGCTGTTTCAGCAATATAGCTATGGTCACACGAAACCGCAATCGGCACACCGATCGAGTGACCTCCCCCAAGTACAATCGAGACGGATGGCTTTGAAAGCGAAGCCAGCATTTCTGCGATGGCTAGTCCCGCTTCGACATCTCCTCCCACTGTATTTAAAATGACTAGTAGTCCCTCTATATTGGGATTTTGTTCAATTGCCACAATTTGCGGAATAACATGTTCATATTTGGTCGTTTTATTTTGAGGCGGCAGCTGCATATGTCCTTCAATTTGTCCAATGATCGTCAAACAATGGATTTTTGAGTCCTGAGATAGTTGCGGAACGTTGGTAGCTCCCAGCTGCTGGATTTTCTCGATTAAAGTTGAATTCTTACCTTCCTGCTTGCCTTCATTTTCATTTGGTAATGGTGCATTATCCACTATGCCAACCCCTTTCTTCTTATAGCCTATAGCTTTATTATGTCTCGAGACTCGGACTTCATTCTTCAAGATATAAGAGGTTTGACACAGAAAAAAAGAACCCCTGACTGCTTAAATCAGGGGTTCCTTACTTAATATTCCATGATGATCGGCAAAATCATTGGACGGCGTTTCGTTTTTTCATAAAAGAATTGGTTTAACGCATCACGCATTTCCTGCTTCAGCGTGGACCAATCAAAAGGTTGGCGCGACCCATTTTTCTTTACGATTTCACTTACTATTTCAGTTGCTTCGCCAATCATTTTTTCTGATTCGCGAACATATACGAAGCCCCTTGAAATGATTTCAGGGCCAGCTGCAATGCTTTTATCCTGACGGTTCAACGTGACCACTACAATCAAAATGCCATCCTGGGATAACAAGCGCCGATCACGAAGAACGATATTACCCACATCTCCAACGCCGCTGCCATCTATCAAGATATTTCCTGCAGAAACTTTACCGGAAAGACCCATTTTATTGCTCTTAAGTTCGATGACATCACCTTTTTCGGCAATGATGATGTTTTCACGCTTAATCCCCGCTGCAACCCCAACTTTTTGATGGGCATATAAATGGCGGTATTCCCCATGTACAGGGATGAGGAATTTAGGATTCATCAAATTGATCATCATTTTCAGTTCTTCCTGACTGCCATGACCCGTTACGTGCACTTTATATTTATTTGCAGATACTACTTCCGCACCTACCCTGTATAGCAAATCGACGGTTTTGGATAAAATCAGTTCGCCGCCCTGTAAGGGTGATGCACTGATCAAAACTGTGTCTCCCTTTTTGATTGTCACCTGCTTGTGGGTTTGTTTTGCCATTTTTTGAAGTGCCGCAATCGGCTCCCCCTGATGACCGGTCGATAACACGACGATTTCACGGTCGTCATACTGGCTTATTTCATTAATTGGGATTATCAGCTCTTCTTCGACCTTTAAGTAACCTAGGTTCAAGGCTGTTTCATAAACGCGCTGCAGGCTTTTCCCTACAACTGCCACTTTTCTGCGACTTGCTGCCGCTGCATTGAAAACATGTTGAATCCGGTTAATATTCGAAGCGAAGCACGCAACGATGATCCTTCCGGAGGCAGCATGGAATACCTCTGTAATATCCTTGGCCACAACTGCTTCTGATGTCGTATAACCTGGCCTCTCGGCTCCGGTACTATCCGAAAGCAAGCATAGGACACCTTCTTCACCGATACTCGCCATTTTACCGATTTCCGGTTTATATAAATCTGTTGCTGCTTGATCGAATTTGAAATCCCCTGTATAAACGATTGCACCTTCACGAGTGTGGATCACGACTCCGACGGAATCAGGAATACTATGGTTTGTCCGGAAAAAAGACACGGCTGCTTGAGGGAAACTTAAAAGAGAATCCGAATCGATTTCAGTGAATGTCGCCCTGCCGTTAAAGCCATCTTCCTTTAATTTCGTTTTGATTAAAGCGAGAGTAAGCTTTGTTCCATAAACAGGTACCGGTAAATATTTCAAGACATAAGCAAGCGCTCCCATATGGTCTTCATGACCATGGGAAATGAATATTCCCTGTACCCGTTCCTTATTATCCATCAAATACGTAATATCTGGGATAACCGCATCGATTCCGAGCATTTCGTCTTCTGGCAGCATTAACCCTGCATCAAGAAGATAGATGTCCTCGTTCACCTCAACGACGTACATATTTTTACCAAGTTCCCCTTGTCCTCCAAGAGAAATCACTTTTATTCCATTATTTTTATCTTTACCCAATCGAATATCCTCCTTAAAAAATCCCGTTCATAATTTCCCAATGATTTCATTATAACCGATGTTCAAAAAACATGACAACACTTACCATTTTCAGAGGGACTTTTTCATTTAATCCAATAAAACAACCCATTATGTAAGAGATCCTTTGTACTTCCGGTTTCAATTGATAATAAAATTCAAATATTTTCATCCGAAAACGGAAAGTATATCCCATTCATATACATCATTATGTAAAAACAAGCCAATCTTCAACGATCAGCTTGTTCCGTGTCTTTTTATTTTTTTAATACCTTGGTTAATGCAAGGCGCTCTTGCTCAGTCAATGGCACGATTGGAAGTCTCACCGATCCAACGTCAATTCCATATAACTGAAGCGCTGTTTTGACAGGTGCAGGGCTAGGCGCTGCAAACAAACCTTTTATAAGCGGCAACAGTTCCTGATGCAGCCTGGCTGCCTCTTTCAAGTTCCCGCTGATGAAGGCCTCCACTATTTTCTGTAACTCATTACCTGCAATATGTGAAGCAACCGAGACTACACCCACACCACCAATCGCCAATACTGGGAGTGTTAATGCGTCGTCACCACTATATAATGCAAAATCTTCTTCCGTGCCGGCTATGATTTGGGTCATAGCGTTTAAATCCCCGCTCGCTTCCTTAACGGCTACGATATTAGGGATTTTTGAAAGGCGGATGATCGTTTCCGGTTCAATATTTACCGAAGCGCGCCCAGGGATATTATAAACCATAACAGGGAGAGTCGTACTGGCTGCAATAGCCTTAAAATGCTGGTACAGACCTTCTTGATTCGATCTACTATAATACGGGGCAACCAGCATTATCGCATCGGCGCCATTTTGTTCCGCTTTTTTTGTCAACTCGATTGACGCATACGTATTGTTGCTTCCTGTACCCATGATGATGGGCACACGTTTTTCAACAACCTTTGAAACATGACGCAATAAGGCGATTTTCTCCTCCGAAGATAAAGTTGGAGATTCCCCTGTCGTTCCCGAAAGCACAAGCGAATCGGTTCCATTCGCTAATAAGTAATTAACCAATGAAGTCGTCTTTTGAAAATCAACATTTCCCTTGCTATCGAAAGGGGTGACCATTGCGGTTGATACTCTACCAAATATCATTATCAAACACCTCTTTAATTTTTAAAACCTTTAATTATTAAAAAACCTGTTTATTGGACTTCCCTTTCATGCAATTGAAACGCATAGTGCAGGGAATTAACTGCTTCTATTAAATCTTCCTCTTTTACGAGTACCCAAATTGTCGTATGGCTGTCCGCTGACTGGAGAATGGCAATCTCCTTTTCGGAAAGCGCTGTGACAATCTTCGCTGCAACGCCTGGGACTCCATTGATGCCTGCACCGACTACTGAAACCTTGGCACAATTCCGTTCAATGACCGGTTCATGACCAAGCTCGGCCAAAATCGTGAGGGCAAGTTCTGTCATATCCTCCGAAACGGTATAAACTACGCCGTTTGGATAAATATTTATAAAGTCCACTGAAATGGAGGCATTGGCCATTGCTTTAAAAACTTCTGCCTGTAGATTATATTGATCTTTTTTCGCACGGACCTTGATTTGAGTGATCTTTGGTACATGGGCAATCCCGGTCACGAGCCTTTCACGGATGTCACTGCCCTGGCTTCCCTTGTTCATGCTTGTAACAAGTGTTCCCAAGCCTTCGCTGTATGTTGACCTTATCCGAATCGGGACTTTCGCCTGCATCGCAATTTCAACAGCTCTAGGATGAATGACCTTTGCCCCTTGATATGCCATATTGCAAACTTCCGTATATGAAACGATTGATAATGGACGAGCTTGATCGGCAATACGTGGATCTGCCGTCATGATTCCTTCCACATCCGTAAAAATATCGACCCGTTCAGCTTGCAATGCCGCACCTAATGCTGCGGCAGAAGTATCGCTTCCACCACGCCCGATGGTCGTGATGTCCCCGTTTTTAGCCGCTCCCTGGAAACCTGCTACAACGACAACATCCTTCACCTCAAGTTCTTTCATGAGACGGTCGCATTTCATTTCGATAATTTTCGCACTTGAATAGTCGGTATTCGTCAAGAATCCCGCTTGAGCTCCAGTATATGCGACAGCATCAATACCATGTTCCAAGAGCATGTTCGTAAATACGACAGATGATATCGTTTCCCCTACTGACATAAGTAAATCCTGTTCTCGTTTTGAAAGGCAGGCTTTCGCTCCATTTACCAGGGAAAGTAGGGTATCCGTTGCATAAGGATCGCCTTTTCTTCCCATTGCTGAAACTACAACCACCACTTTATAGCCTTCTTTAATCGCATTTTCAATATGCCCCTTGGCGAATGAACGGCTTTCCTCATCACGAACGGATGTCCCACCGTATTTCTGGACGATAATTTTCATAATATGCACCCCAAATATAAGCCAGCTTCCCAATCCGGGAAGCTGACAAAAACTCTCTATCCTATTGGAATTTGATTTTACTTAACGGTAACCAAACCTAATTTCAAAAGGCTCTCAGCAATTTGAACCGAATTCCAAGCTGCCCCTTTTAATAGATTATCGGAAACCACCCATAAATGGAAGCCTTTATCTTCATCCAAATCTTTGCGTATCCGACCGACGAATACATCATTCTTGCCGACGGATGAAGCAGGCGTAGGGTAAACTTGTTGTTCCGGTTCATCTTCTAACACTATTCCAGGTGCCGTTTTCATTAAATCTTTTATTTGAGAAGCCGCTATGCCTTCTTTTTCAACTTCAATGTATACAGATTCCGAATGACCTGTTACAACAGGAAGCCTCACGCAAGTTGCTGCCACTGGAAGGTCTTGCATATGCATGATTTTCTTTGTTTCATTAATCATTTTCATCTCTTCGAACGTGTACCCGTTATCTTGAAATTTATCGATTTGGGGAATGACGTTAAATGCGATTTGATAATGCTTTTCGTCCCCTTTTACCGGTAAAATTTTCGGATCTATTTCTTTTTCATCGAGCAAGTCGCGAGCTTGTTCCTTTAATTCATTAATCGCTGCTGCACCTGCACCCGAAACAGCCTGATAGGTAGAAACAACAATTTTTGATAAGCCGTATGTCTTGCGGATAGGTTCCAATGCCACAACCATTTGGATAGTTGAACAATTCGGATTTGCTATGATCCCATTATGCTGTTTCAAGTCTTCTTCATTTACTTCAGGAACGACTAGCGGCACATTTTCATCCATCCGGAATGCGCTTGTATTATCCACCACTATCGCACCGCGTTTCACTGCTTCTGGAGCCAATTCCTTAGACACGCTTCCTCCAGCACTGAATAAAGCGATATCGATGCCTTCAAAGCTTTCAGGTTTTGCTTCCTGCACTTCGATTTCTTCGCCCTTAAACGTAAGTTTGATTCCTGCGGAACGAGCCGATGATAAAAAGATGATTTTCTTAATCGGTAAGTCCCTCTGTTCGAGTGTTGAAATCATTTGTTGTCCTACTGCTCCAGTTGCTCCCACAACTGCAATACGCAATCCCTGTGTCTCAGTCATTTATACATACTCCTTTTCTATCTCTTAAATTAGTTATTATTGGATTTACTGCTTCTTTTTCAGAATATCATTTATTTTATCACATTAACATTCCAAAGGGTCGCACTTTAACAAAATATTCTGGTAGTGGAGTGGTTTTTTATAACTTCAACCTACAAATTTATGCATATATGTCAGTCGATAGAAAGCGGGATTGAGGCAGAATACTTTGTCAGACTAAATCATCCTTGAACCTTTCGACGATGACAGGTTGAATCTGTTCCCTTTCCAGTGCCGCGATGATCGTATCCCTTATCATGCTCATCCTTGCAACCATGGAACTTGGTTTACCTTTGGGATTATCCTGGCCATATGGGACGAAATAAATGTCTTTAGCTGCCATCAGCCTCATTAGATTGACACCATTTAACCCAAGTGCATCATTTGTTGATATGGCGACCACGACTGGACGATGATTTCTCATCGTCGCTTTTGCAGCCATAAGTACTGGCGAATCGGTAAGTGCATTTGCCATTTTACTCATTGAGTTACCCGTTAAAGGAGCGATCACCATGCAATCAAGTGGCAATTTAGGTCCTAAAGGCTCTGCTTTGACGATTGTATCAACGACATGGTTCCCCGTCAATTTTTCTATTCTTTCGACCCAGTCCTCTCCCTTTCCAAAACGGGTTTCTGTGTTTTGGACAGTGGATGTTACGATTGGAATGACTTCCGCTCCTTCATTTACAAGTTTTTCTATTTCCGGAAACACTTCATCATATGTGCAATGTGATCCTGTTAATCCGAAACCAATACGTTTCCCTTTGAGACTCATATCATTTTCCCCTTCCTTTTCAAGAACTCGCCTTGAATCAATAGTCCCAGTGCATTCGCTAATATCTGACCAGCTGTTTTCGGGGCAACTATACCCGGCAGGCTCGGTGCCAACAGCGCCTTAATTCCCCTTTTTTCAGCGTAACGAAAATCCGTCCCCCCCGGTTTTGAAGCAAGGTCGATGATTAATGTATGAACGGGCATATTGGCTATAACTTTTGCGGTAATTATCGGAAAAGGAATCGTATTGATACATATATCAACATCTTTCATTTCTGCAGCGAGTTCATTTAAATGAAAAGGAGCTAATGCCATTTCACTGATTCTCGCAATATCTTCGCTTTTTCTTGCCCCCACCTTCACTTTTGCTCCAAGTGCATGGAATGACCGGGCTACACTCATTCCGACCCTTCCCAGTCCGAGAACGGCTACATTCGATCCATGGATAGTAAAATCCGTATGTTGAATGGCCATCATGATTGCCCCCTCAACAGTGGGAATCGAATTATAAATAGCCACATCATCACGTTCGAACAATAGAACGAGTTTACGATCCACTTTCTTGAATATCTCATTAAGGTAGTCGTTACTGATTCCTGCATAAAAAATGCAATGTGCCGGGGTATTTTTTATCATTTCTTCAGTCAAAACAACCTCTTCACTGGAAAAGATTGTTTCTACTTTCCCATCTGAATCCGTGCCCCGGACAGGTAAAATAACTGAATCTAATTCCTTGAAGTTTATATCTTCCATTTTTTCCTTAACCGCTCCGGTAAAAGCATGGTCGAGCTGTTCAAAACCTACCAATAATAGCTTTGCATCAAGCTCCGTCAGTTTACGGACAACTTCAAGCTGACGCGCATCTCCACCAATTACAGCGATTTGCATGCCTGTGAGCATTAAAACCGTCACCTTCTTTATATAAAAGATCCTAAACATTCCTTGCTTCATGATATACAATTCCTTCAAGAAGCAATTCGGTTTTTGCTACATTCTCTAGTTACCCTGCCATCTTATGTTTTCACTTAAAAAACGGTGATAAGAAAAGAAAAAACGCCATAGCTATTGCCAGCTAAGGCGTTTTCGAGCTTGCGTTCCAAGAAGTTCAAGGTGCCTGGCACAAGCGTGGTCATCCATCCATATGCTCTCCGTCTTTAAGTGAAAGTCCTTCCTGAAAATCAATGATGACCATATCTGCACCGATTTTTTTTATATGTTCCCAAGGAACTCTTATTTCACTGCCATTCCTTAAAAGGCCGAACCATTTGACAGATGGGATGATCAATGAGGTAATTTGTCCAGTTTCATCTATTTCCAAATCAGTCTGACCAAGGACCCCTAATCTCTCCGCCCTATTCACATCGACTATTTCCTTACCGCTCAATTCGCTCAACCTCAAATTCGCTTCCCCCTTTTTCGCCTTCTATTCAATCTATATCCGAAAAAGGTAAACTTAGAAGGCATTTGTCCAAATATTGTCCATAACATTGGATCCTCCCGCATTCAAAGAAAAAAAGCCTGACCTCCCATTAATTAAAGGAAGGTGCAGGCGTGTTCGTCATTATTTATCCCAGTTTTCCAGCGGGCTCACTAATGACAAGGAATGTTCCGTAAAGATCTGGTTTGCCAATTCATTGACAGTATCCTCCGTCACCTCGTCAATCTTGATGATGATATCATCAAGGGTACGGTGCTCACCCAACATCAGCTCATTTTTTCCGTTCCGGCTCATGCGGCTATTCGTGCTTTCAAGGCTAAGCATCAAGCTGCCTTTAAGTTGCTCTTTACTATTCCGTAATTCCTTTTCGGTAATGCCATCCCTCTTTAAAGTATCCAGTGTTTCCTGAATGGTTTCATACAGGCTGTCAAGCTGATTTGTGCCTGTCCCCCCATATACTGTCACCATACCGCTATCTTGATAGCTGGAATGATAGGAATAAACGGAATAGGCAAGGCCTCGTTGCTCCCTGACATCCTGGAATAGGCGGCTGCTCATGCTTCCTCCAAGAATATTATTCAAGGTAATCAGGCTGTATGTTTTATCATTTCCGATTTCCAACCCTTTGTAGCCAAGGCATAAGTGGGCTTGTTCCGTATCTTTTTTACGGGTGATCCTATTTTCATGGAAGGAAGGCTTGACCAATTCAAGACGATCTTCCCCTCCTTGATACGAGCCAAAGTAGCTTTCGACTTCCTTAATCATTTTTTCATCTACATTCCCAGCAATGGATACAACTACTTTATCGGGTGTATACATGTCATGGACGTATTTTTTTAATGTATCACTATTGAACGTTTCAAGCGTATTTTCCGTGCCAAGTATCGGATAGCCAAGGGGATGATTTTCATATACCGCCTTGCTTAAGAGGTCATGGACAATATCATCTGGTGTGTCTTCGTACATTTTGATTTCTTCGTAGACGACATTTTTTTCTTTTTTCAATTCTTCCCCATCAAACGTTGAGTTGAAGAACATATCAGCAAGGATTTCAAGCGCATAGCTTGCATGGTTATCCATTACTTTTGCATAATAGCATGTATACTCTTTTGAAGTGAATGCATTCACCTGTCCGCCAATACTATCGAATGACTCGGCAATTTCACGCGCATTTCGCGTAGCTGTCCCTTTGAAGAACATATGCTCCAAGAAATGTGAAACCCCATTCAATTCCGGTGTTTCATTTCTTGAACCTGTTTTGATCCATACTCCAATTGCTGCAGAGCGTACAGTTGGAATATTTTCCAATACAATTCTTACTCCATTTTGACACGTGTATTTCTTAATCAACTAACATTCCTCCCAATCATTCTATGCTGCTATCGTAACCAATACATTATGGATTCGATCGCTCTTCATCTACTGCTTCCGAAACGGTAACAACATCTAAGTCTTTCTTTTTTATTTCAATTATTAACGTTTCCAGTGATTTTGCAGTAGATTCCGTCGGATGCATCAATATAAATGCTCCTGGGTGTACCTTAGAAAGCACTCTTTGTTGAAGGACTTCAGGGCTTGGCTTTTGCCAGTCAATCGTATCCACACTCCACATGACGGTCTCCATGCCGAAAGAATCCGCGATTTTCACCGTTTCGTCCCGGTAGCTTCCACTTGGTGGTGCGAACCATTTCATTTTCAAACCCGTCACCGCTTCAATGACTTCGTTCGTTTTTCGAATTTCCTCACGTGTAGCTTGTGCGGAGATGTTTTTCATATCGGGATGTGAATAAGAATGATTTCCAATTTCATGTCCGCCACCCTTGATCATCTTGGCCAAATCTGGGTTTTTCTTGGTCCAATTGCCTTCCAGGAAAAAAGTGGCCTTGACATTATACTTTTTTAACACGGCCAACATATCTTGTAAGTACTCATTCCCCCAGGCCACATTGATTAAAAATGAAACGACTGGCTTTTCGGGATGGGCACGGTAAATCGGAGCCGGATCCAGATCCTCCATATGTATCTTCGCAGGAACCTGCTGAAACACCAGCTTATCTTTATCGAACACGCCCTCCTTCTTCATGGCTTTATACGAATCATCAATATTTACCTTCAGGCCGTTATATGCAGGAACGGTTTTCCAGACAGAATCTATTCGTGCATCCTGTGGTGCAATCTCATATTTTTTTGTTGATTCTTTTATTTGTAAAAGAAGCTCGTCTTCTTGCTTCATTGAAGCAACTGAATCATCGGTTAATTGGGTCAAGTAAATTTGTGTATATGGATTTTGCACTAATAACCATGATATACCTGCAATGGCACTTATCGCAACTATCTGCTTCCATTTATTATTCATTTTTTACGCCCCCTTCATACCAAAATGTATGAAGAAAACGGACAAGGTAGAACTTGACATCCTTTTAACGCCATTCACACTATGGATATCCCCATACTTTTAAACAAAAAAAAGCATGCAGATTCGCAAGGAACCGCATGCCGGATTTTCATTTTTCATTACGATTGAGAAGGGTTGGCTGCCTCTTTTTGCTCTTTCAAGACCGCTTTACGGGAAAGGTTTACCCTTCCTTGCTTATCGATCTCAGTAACTTTGACCAATAATTCATCCCCAAGTGAAACGACATCTTCCACTTTTCCGACTCTTTCTTCAGCCAGTTCAGAAATATGTACCAAACCGTCTTTACCGTTGAAGATTTCAACGAAGGCACCGAACTTTTCGATACGTTTAACTTTACCTAAGTATAGTTCGCCCACTACGACTTCACGTACGATATCCTCAATGATTTTCTTCGCTTTTTGAATCATTGGTTCATCAGTAGAAGATATGAATACCGTTCCATCTTGTTCGATGTCGATTTTCACGCCAGTTTCTTCAATGATTTTGTTGATATGTTTTCCGCTCGGTCCAATCACATCACGGATCTTATCCGGATTTATGGACATTGTAACGATTTTTGGAGCATATTTGGATAACTGCTCACGCGGTTGATTGATTGTTGACATCATTGATTCCAAAATATGCATCCGGCCATGTTTGGCTTGAAGTAAAGCTTCTTCAAGAATCTCTCTTGATAGACCCTCAATCTTAATATCCATTTGTAGGGCAGTAACACCTTTTGAAGTACCTGCGACTTTAAAGTCCATGTCTCCCAGATGGTCTTCCATGCCTTGTATATCCGTTAAGATTGTATAGTGCTCACCTGATTTGACAAGTCCCATGGCAATACCGGCAACTGGAGCTTTCAATGGAACACCGGCATCCATCATTGCCAAAGTGCTTGCACAGATACTTGCTTGTGATGTTGAACCGTTTGATTCAAGCACTTCAGAAACAAGTCTGATTGTATAAGGGAAGTCTTTATCGTTTGGAATAACAGGCTCCAATGCCCTTTCACCAAGTGCACCATGACCGATTTCACGGCGTCCTGCCCCACGGATGGGTCCAGTTTCACCGACACTGAAATGCGGGAAGTTATAGTGGTGCATAAAACGTTTTGACTCTTCGGTACCAAGTCCGTCCAGAATCTGCACATCACCAAGTGCACCTAATGTACAGATGGATAGAGCTTGGGTTTGTCCGCGTGTGAACAATCCGGAACCATGTGTACGTGGCAGAATGGTAACTTCAGATGATAATGGTCTGATTTCGTCAGGATTACGGCCATCCGGACGCACCTTTTCTTCCGTGATTAAACGACGGACTTCGGATTTGACCAATTTATTCAGGATTTCTTTGATTTGCTTTAATTTTTCTTCATCAGTTTCTTCCTCATAATGACCCAATACACGATCTTTTACTTCTTTGATCGCGTCTTCACGAGCATGTTTTTCCTGAACTTGTACAGCTTTGTTCAAGTCTGCTTCACATAGGCCTTTCACTTCTGCTTCCAGTTCTGCATCCACTTGATATAAAGTGACCTGCATTTTTTCCTTGCCGATTTCAGCAACGATTTTCTCTTGGAATGCAATGATCTTCTTGATTTCATCATGTCCAAACATGATTGCTTCAAGCATCGTTTCCTCTGGCACTTCATTTGCTCCGGCTTCAACCATGTTGATAGCATCTTTAGTGCCGGCAACCGTCAGATTGATGTCACTTTTAGCTAATTGATCGACAGTAGGGTTAATAATGAATTCATTATTGATCCTTCCCACTACAACTCCGGCAATTGGCCCTTCGAACGGAATATCGGAAACTGAAAGTGCAAGTGAAGAACCTAGCATAGCTGCCATTTCCGTAGAACAATCTTGATCGACACTCATAACCATGCTGATGATCTGAACATCATTCCTGAAGCCATCGGCGAAAAGCGGACGGATTGGACGGTCAATCAAGCGGCTTGCAAGAATTGCCCTTTCACTCGGTCGTCCTTCACGTTTAATGAAGCCTCCCGGAATTTTACCGACTGCATAAAGTCTTTCTTCGTAGTTGACTGTCAAAGGGAAAAAGTCGACATTTCTAGGTTCCTTCGAAGCCGTTGCTGTACTTAATACAGCAGTCTCTCCATAACGGACTAAAACTGCCCCGTTCGCTTGTTTGGCCAATTGCCCTATCTCTACCGTTACATTACGGCCGGCCCAGTCAAATGAATACGTATGTTTTTCCTGTCCCATTTATTAAACCCCTCTCTGAATCTTCACTTAGAGGCTTAGTTTACCTAAACCTGTATTTGATAAATCATTTATATGTGAAAAGTAACTAAACTCGAGTTAAAACCAAACTATTCCTATTATGCACGAAAAAAACAAGCATTAACAGTAAAATGAATAAAAATTTCATTCATTTGATTATGTATATCCCGATCATTTATAAATGGAAAAGGACCCGGCTCCTGCCGAGTCCCAAGGACGAAGGCCCAGCCTTAAGTAGAATACGTCCAAATCATTTGATTAACATCAAAAAAGCGGGAAATTTCCCGCCTTCCTGAAAAAATTATCTACGTAGACCTAATTTGTTAATTAGTGTACGGTAACGAGTAACGTCTTTGTTACGTAGGTAAGTTAAAAGATTACGACGTTTACCTACCATTTTTAGAAGACCGCGACGTGAATGGTGGTCTTTTTTGTGTGTGCGTAAGTGACCGTTCAAGTTGTTGATTTCTTCTGTTAATACTGCGATTTGAACTTCTGGAGAACCAGTGTCAGTATCGTGAGTTCTGAACTCAGCGATAAGTTCGTTTTTGCGTACTTGTGTAATTGCCATGTTATTATTCCTCCTAAAATTCTGTAAAATCACCTATTACCGAGCCAGCGTCGGAGTCTCGACTAGCCAAGCAATGGTTATTTTCATACATACAATAGAATACATGTTTTTCATTAAAATTGCAAGTCTTGTCTTTTATCCTTCAAGATTTGCAAAATAGTCTATGGCATTTTGCTTATCCGTTTCAATCTGAGCGACCAACGCTTCCAGTCCGGAAAATTTCTGCTCACTCCGAAGTCTTGTATGCCATTCAACCGAGACCTGGCTGCCATAAATATCTCCTGAGAACTCCAAGGCATGAACCTCCACAGTCGGATATTTAGGTTTTTCTTCGTGGAATGTAGGTTTGTAGCCGACATTGCAAACCCCTTTATACCATTTACCGCTTATTTTGATCCTGACGGCATATACGCCGGCAGCAGGAAAAATATAATCATCACCCACTTCAATATTAGCGGTGGGGAAACCCAATTTCCTGCCCCGCTTTTCACCGTGAACGACATGTCCTTTCGTTAAATAGCGGCGGCCAGCCAAATGATAAAAGTCGGTAAAGCTGCCATTACTTAGAGTTTCCCTGATTCTCGTCGAGCTAACCTTTTCATCTTCCATTGTCTGTTTTGCGACGACTGTCTGTGAAAATCTGCCCTGTGCATAAGCAGGCAAATCTTCCATCGACCCTTGACCATAGCGACCGTAGGAATAATCAAAGCCTGCAACTACGTGACGGACATTCAGCCCGGCAATGTATTCGTCAACGAACCGTTCCGGCAGTACCGAAGCAAATTCCTTGCTGAAATGGACAATGAATAAATAATCTATCTCCATCGACTCTATGATAGCCACTTTATCTTCAAGTGGAGTGATATAGCGGATATTTTCCGTTTTCCTACCCAGTACTGCAGAAGGATGTGGGTCAAATGTCATGACTGCTGACTTAAGATTCATTTCTTCGGCTTTTTGCTTGGCGGTCTGAATAACTATCTGATGACCTTTATGTATACCATCAAAAAATCCAAGCGCCATTACAAGCTCAGGAAAATCATCCGAATTAAATTGATGAGGATGCTCTATTGCGATCACTTTCACCTTTCAATCTCCTCTTTCCGGCGGTAAAACGGTCTATAATTCTTGTGCCAATACTTTTACAGGTTTAATTAATCCCTCTTTTGTCGGATGTATTTGATAAATGGCAATGGCCTTATCTGCTGGGTCGACCATAACAAAAGGCATCCCTTTATCAACAACAACATCCTTTGGTTGCTCCAATACCGCACCGTTAAGTACTTTCTTTGCTACTTTATCACTAATCTGAAATTTGGGCAAATGAAATAATCCCCGTTCCAAAGGCAGCAGAAATTTATCCGTTTGTCCACTTTCCATGAAATCTTCCACTTCCGCAAATGTGAAACAATCCTCCTGCTTAAAACCAGCTGATTCAATACGAGTCAAGTCTGACATATGGGCAGGGAAACCCAATTCTTCCCCCATCATGACTGCAAGCGTACGAATGTATGTTCCTTTGCTGCATTTGACGCGAAACCGAAAAGAAATGGTCTCCCCTTTGAATTCAGAACGATCATCGAGAAGGGTAATATCATAAATGGTGACCTCCCTTGTCGGCCTCTCCACTTCCACCCCTGCACGGGCATATTCATATAACTTCTTCCCGTTTACCTTTACTGCTGAATACATTGGCGGCGTCTGTTCAATCTTTCCAGTCAGTGATTCCAGCACTTCCAGAATCCGTTTACGCTGAATCACTTGATCAACCTTTTTCTCTTCCACTTTTTCACCGCTTGCGTCTTCAGTCGTCGTTGAAAAACCAAGGGTAACTTCCCCTTCATACGCTTTTCCGGCTTCTGTCAAATATTCGGCTATCTTGGTTGCCCTGCCAATACAAATAGGTAAAACCCCTGTTACATCAGGATCTAAAGTACCTGTGTGCCCAACCTTTTTTGTCTTTAGGATCTTTCTTAATTTAAAAACACAATCATGGGATGTCAATCCCTTGGGTTTCCATAATGGAAGAATACCGTTCACGCTTTCACCTCATCATTTATAAAACACCCTAAATTATTCTCATAAAAACAAAATGAATTCCAATTCCGATAGGTGTTTTTCGCTTTTTTACATACCCATTTTTCAAAAAAAAGAGACCGACTTCAAGAAGTGCAAAGCACTTATTGAGTCGGCCTCCTTTTACTGCTTGCTTATTCCTCGTCTTTTTCAGCCGGTTTATTGATTTGGGAAATCAACGACTCGATACGATTACCATAATCGACCGATTCATCAAATTCAAAAAACAGCTCAGGGGTTTTGCGAAGGCGGATCCGCTGCCCAATTTCTGAACGCATGAATCCTTTCGCCTTAGCTAGACCTTGCAGGGTTTTCTCCCTTTGTTCCTGGTCACCCAAAACGGAAATATAAACTGTTGCCTGTTGTAAATCGCCTGTAACCGCGACATCCGTCACAGTAACAAATCCGATTCTTGGATCTTTAATTTTTCGGCCGATAATTTCACTCAGCTCTTTTTTCATTTGTTCGCCAACACGATTTGAACGAAGGCTCATAATATCACCTCGATAGCCTAAAGCCAGTCTATATCTGTTATTGTTCGCTCTAGTTCCGGAAAAGAATCTAGAAATTTAAGGGCATTTTGAAGTTCCCGTTCAGTAGCCTTCCTCGAGGATGATACGGTAACGATAGTAATCTTTGTCCGCTGCCATAAATCCTGGAAATCGGTTTCTGCTACAGAAATATTGAACTTCTGCTTAAGCCGTGTCATGACACGCTGAAGCACGGCCCGTTTTTCTTTCAAAGAATGGGTGTCATGGATGATGCATTCACATTGGACAGAGCCAACGATCATTTACGTTCAATCTCTTCCATAACATACGCTTCAATTACATCGCCTTCTTTAAGGTCGTTGTAATTTTTAATCGTAATACCGCACTCATAGTTCGTTGCCACTTCTTTTACATCATCTTTAAAGCGTTTCAATGCATCAATTTCACCTTCAAAAATGACGACACCTTGACGAATTAAGCGAATTCCGCTGTCACGGGTAATTTTTCCTTCTGTAACGTAAGAACCGGCAATCGTACCCACCTTGGATACTTTGAAAGTCGTACGGACTTCAGCCTGACCGATAATTTTTTCTTCGAATTCAGGGTCAAGCATCCCTTTCATAGCCGACTCGATCTCTTCGATCGCTTTGTAGATGATGCGGTGAAGGCGGACATCAACATTTTCTGATTCAGCTGCACGCTTCGCATTCACGTCAGGACGGACGTTGAATCCGATGACGATAGCATTCGAAGCTGTAGCAAGGATGATGTCAGACTCTGTGATAGCACCGACGCCAGTGTGTATGATTTTCACTTTAGCGCCTTCCACTTCTATTTTATTCAGGGAAGCGGCAACTGCTTCCGCAGAACCTTGAACATCAGCCTTTAAAATGATGTTCAATTCTTTAATTTCCCCTTCTTTCATTTGCTCGAACAATGTATCTAGGGTTACACGGGATTTCTCATTACGTTGTGAAGCAAGTTGCCTTTGTGCACGCACTTCCCCAACTTGACGGGCCGTTTTCTCATCTTCAAAGACGATGAAACGGTCGCCGGCCTGTGGCACTTCGTTCAATCCAGTGATTTCAACAGGTGTTGATGGACCTGCATCCTTAACACGGCGTCCCAGATCGTTAACCATGGCACGAACACGTCCGAATGTATTACCGATAACAATCGGATCGCCGATTTTCAACGTTCCGTTTTGAACTAGCAAAGTGGCAACCGATCCGCGCCCTTTATCCAAACGTGCTTCGATGACCGTTCCATTTGCTTTACGAGATGGATTAGCTTTATACTCCTCCACTTCACTGACAAGAAGGATCATTTCAAGCAAGCTGTCGATTCCTTCACCGTTTTTAGCTGAAATTGGTACGAAGATCGTATCTCCGCCCCATGCTTCAGAAACTAAACCGTGTTCTGTCAATTCTTGCATGACACGGTCCGGATTGGCAGCTTCTTTATCCATCTTATTGACAGCGACGATAATTGGAACTTCTGCCGCTTTAGCATGGTTGATCGCTTCAATCGTTTGAGGCATAACACCATCATCCGCAGCGACGACAAGGATGGTGATATCGGTAACTTGTGCACCGCGGGCACGCATTGTCGTAAACGCAGCATGGCCTGGTGTATCCAGGAATGTTATTTTCTTATCATTAACTTTAACTTGATAAGCACCGATATGCTGAGTGATTCCGCCTGCTTCGCCTTCCGTTACTTTTGTATGGCGTATAGAATCGAGCAATGTCGTTTTACCATGGTCAACGTGTCCCATGATCGTCACGACAGCCGGACGTTCGATCAAATCTTCAGAAGCGTCCTCAGTGACAAGTGATTCCAGGTCTGTTAGGTCGATACGAATCTCTTCTTCGGCCACTACACCGTATTCCGCACAAATCAATTCAATCGCATCTTTATCCAAAGTCTGGTTGATTGTTGCCATAACACCAAGCATAAAGAGCTTTTTAATGATTTCAGAAGGTTCACGGTGAAGTTTTTTTCCAAGTTCCATAACAGTCAAAGACTCATAAAACGTAATTTTCTCTGGAAGTTCCCTTTCTTTACGTTTTGTAACAGGTGCCTGAGGCGCTTGTTGTCTTTGTTTATTATTTTTATTCTTGTTATTGCGGCCCTTGTTGAACTGACCTGTTGGTTTTTTCGTTCCTACAGGTTTAACTGGTGGTTTCTTCTTCAGTTTTTCTTTATTGACTGTGCTCTTTTCATCCGCTTCAGCTTCGTACTTCGCTACCGTAGCGTTAGCTTTTGGTTCTTGGCTTTTATCTTCGTTTTTAGGTTTGATTGAATCGTTTAATTTATTTACAGTTGAATCGTCTAATGCTGTCATATGGTTTGTTACCTCTATATTCATTTCTTTAAGTTTATTTATTACATCCTTGCTTGAAACGTTCTTTTGTTTTGCATATTCATATACACGCAATTTTGTCATACGTTCACCCCCGTAAAATTTAATCGAGCAGCGTTCGGAGTTTTTGTGCAAAACCTTCATCCAGAACTGCGACGGCAACTCTAGCATCCTTGCCTATCGCATGGCCGAGCAATGACCTGCTTTCGACTCTTTTTAAAGGAACCTGATAAAATGCGCACTTATCAGATATTTTTTTTTCAGTGTTTTTTGAAGCGTCCGCGGATAAAATAACAACTTTGGCATTACCGCTTCTAATCTCTTTAACCACTAATTCTTCACCCGAAATTAGCTTGCGTGCTCGATTGGCCAAACCTAATAGAGACATCCATTGTTGTTGTTGGGTCATGGTGTTAGTTTTTCTCCTTATTCACTAATTCAAGCAATTGTTCATAAAGGGAAGAATCGATTTGGGTACTAAGGTGATTAGCCAGCACATTTTTCTTTTTGGCCAGCTCGATAACATCCCGATCAAGAGTCAAATAAGCTCCCCTTCCAGATTTCTTTCCGGTAGGATCCAGGCTGACTTCCCCTTCTTTAGATCGAACGATGCGAATGAGTTCTTTCTTCGGCTTCATTTCGCCTGTAGCCACACATTTACGCATCGGGATTTTTTTTCGGCTATTCATCTTTTTCACCTCGAATTACTCGTTATCCTCTTCGAAATCTGTTTCCTCTTCAGTAACATAACTATCTCTGCTCAAAAGGAATTCCTGTTCTTCCACAGGATAAATACCAGCTTCGCGGGCTTCCGTTTCACTCTTGATATCAATTTTCCATCCTGTAAGCTTGGCAGCTAAACGGGCATTTTGTCCACGCTTACCAATTGCCAGCGAAAGTTGATAATCCGGAACGATTACAGTCGTCGCCTTTTCCTCTTCTTTCACTATAACTTCAAGTACTTTTGAAGGGCTTAAAGCATTCGCAACGAAAATGACCGGATTCTCCGACCATTTAACGATATCGATTTTTTCACCTTTCAATTCATTGACGATGGCCTGGACACGCTGTCCTTTTTGGCCTACACAAGAACCGACTGGATCTACTTCTTCGTTATCGGAGTGCACGGAGATTTTTGAACGGTCACCTGCTTCGCGGGCAACTGACTTAATTTCTACTGTTCCATCAAAAATTTCAGGCACTTCGATTTCGAATAAACGTTTTAAAAGGCCAGGATGTGAACGGGATACAAAAATTTGCGGGCCCTTGGAAGTCTTTTCAACTTTAGTGATGAAAACTTTAATGCGATCATGTGGCTTATACTGTTCATTCGGCATTTGCTCATTCACCGGGAGCAAAGCTTCGATTTTACCTAGGCTCACATAAATGAATCGGGAATCCTGGCGTTGTACGATGCCAGTCATGATATCCTCTTCACGATCGATGAATTCGGCATAAATGATGCCCCGTTCCGCTTCACGCACCCTTTGAGTGACGACTTGTTTTGCTGTTTGTGCAGCAATACGGCCGAAATCCTTAGGTGTTACTTCCATTTCGACAATATCATCTAACTGATAGTTGGGATCAATTGCTCTTGCTTCTTCAACAGAAATTTCCAGACGTGAATCGAACACTTCGTCTACAACGTCTTTTCTGGCAAATACACGCATTGTCCCTTTACCAAGATTCAAGTCGATACGTACATTTTGTGCTTGGTTAAAGTTACGGCGGTATGCCGATATAAGGGCAGATTCAATCGCGTCGATCAAAACCTCCCTGGAAATTCCTTTTTCGTTTTCTAAAATATAGAGAGCATCCAATAACTCATTGCCCATGGTGATCCCCCTTACGGATATTTAAATTAATGATTTGCTTGACTTAAGCGAAGGTAATCGCCAATCTTGCTTTGGCTACCTTTTCGAATGGTATGACGATCGTTTTCTTTCTTGTCTTGATTCTGACTTCGAGTGTCACTTCTTCACCATCGAAACTGGTTAAGATTCCTTCGAATTCTTTTTCATCTAAAATGGGCTCGTATGTTTTTATGTAAACATTTTTACCGATAGCATTAAGGAAATCCTTCTCTTTTTTCAGAGGCCTTTCTGCTCCGGGTGATGAAACTTCGAGAAAATAATTTTGTGGAATCGGATCAACCTCATCAAGCTTTTCACTGAGTTTTTCACTCACATTTCCGCAATCTTCAATATCTACGCCTGTTTCTTTATCAATGTACACTCGAAGGAACCAGCTTTTACCTTCCTTCACATACTCCACTTCGACTAATTCAAGCTGCAATTCTTCAAGAATTGGTAATGCTAATTCCTCTACGACTTCCGTTACCTTTTTACTCATTTGTTTCCTCCATACGTGCGTTGTATGCGCTTGGTTTCGGATTCAAAATTAAATGGTCAATACAACACGAAAGAGTGGGTTTCCCCACTCTTGCCATTGGTTCCTCTTAGTATTTCCAATAAAAATATACCATAATCAAGATATTTATGCAAATATCATGTCTGTTTCTTCCTTTTTGGAATCAGTTCCCTCTTTAAAATAAAGATAACTGGTTTTGTTCAGGCAATGACTCCAGACAGCCTTGTTTATCAAGGTATTCAAGGATGGTCTTCGAAACCTTCCCACGTTGCTGAAGGTCTTCTTTGGAGAGGAATTCACCATTTTTCCGTGCATTGACAATATTGATCGCCGCATTCGTCCCAAGACCCGGTATCGAATTGAATGGCGGTATCAATGTATTTCCTTCAATCAGGAATTGATCTGCACTGGATTTGTACAAGTCAACTTTAGCGAAGGAATATCCGCGTTCACACATTTCCAATGCAAGTTCGAGAACCGTCAATGTATTCTTTTCCTTGGTGGATGCATCCAATCCCTTTACCATGATTTCTTCCATTTTCGATTTGATGGCCTGCGATCCCCGAGTCATGGCGTCGATTTCAAAATCATCGGCACGCACTGTGAAATAGGCTGCATAATACAATAAAGGCAGATGGACTTTAAAATAAGCAATCCGGACAGCCATTAAGACGTAAGCTGCAGCATGGGCTTTCGGGAACATGTATTTAATCTTCTTACATGAATCGATATACCATTCGGGTACCTCATTTTTCCTCATTTCCTCTTCGAATTCCTCAGAGAGCCCTTTCCCTTTACGTACAGATTCCATGATTTTAAACGCTAGGGAAGGATCAAGACCTTGATAAATCAGATAGACCATAATATCATCCCGGCAGCCTATAACCTCACTTAGTGTACATATCCGGTTGTGAATCAGTTCCTGTGCATTGCTCAGCCATACATCCGTACCATGGGAAAGCCCCGAAATCTGAACAAGCTCGGAAAATGTCGTAGGTTTCGTATCTTCAAGCATTTGCCGGACAAAGCGCGTACCAAATTCCGGGATGCCCAGCGTACCCGTTTTACACATGATCTGTTCTTCGGTAACTCCTAAAGATTCAGTGCTGCTGAATATTTTCATTACTTCCGGATCATCGGTAGGAACGGTCTTTGGATCGATGCCGCTTAAATCTTGAAGCATCCGGATTACTGTCGGATCATCGTGTCCAAGTATATCAAGTTTCAAAATATTATCGTGAATGGAATGGAAATCAAAGTGAGTAGTTTTCCATTCGGAATTCCTGTCATCCGCAGGGAACTGAATAGGTGTGAAATCATAGATATCCATATAATCCGGAACAACGATGATTCCGCCCGGATGCTGTCCAGTCGTCCGTTTCACACCAGTACAGCCGGCAACAAGGCGATCAGTCTCGGCCCCACGCATATGGATGTTATTATCAGAGGAATACCCCTTTACATATCCATAAGCCGTTTTTTCGGCAACCGTACCAATCGTCCCTGCACGATATACATATTCTTCTCCGAATAGGACTTTCGTATAGTTATGGGCCTTCGGCTGATATTCACCGGAGAAGTTCAAGTCGATATCGGGAACCTTATCCCCTTTAAACCCAAGGAAAGTTTCGAATGGGATATCATGCCCGTCTTTTGTATAAGCAATGCCGCAATCGGGACAGTCTTTATCAGGCAGGTCAAACCCGGAACCTACAGAACCGTCATTGAAGAATTCGGATTTCTTGCACTCCGGACATACATAATGCGGCGGAAGCGGATTTACCTCTGTAATTTCAGTCATGGTGGCAACGAAAGATGATCCAACCGATCCCCTTGAACCAACTAGATAACCATCATTCAATGATTTTTTAACAAGTTTGTGAGAAATTAAATAAATAACGGCAAAACCGTGGCCGATGATGCTTTTCAATTCTTTTTCAAGACGGGCTTCCACGATTTCCGGCAGGTTCTCTCCATAGATCTTCCTTGCCATGCCATAACTCATTTCACGCATCTCTTCATCTGCACCTTCAATTTTAGGTGTATATAACTCATCCTTGATCGGCTTGATTTCATCAATCATATCAGCGATTTTATTCGTGTTGGTCACCACGACCTCTTTAGCTTTCTCGGAACCGAGGAAGGAGAATTCCCGCAGCATTTCATCTGTTGTCCGAAAATGTACGTCAGGAAGCTTATGACGATTCAGCGGATTGGCGCCGCCTTGTGAATTCACAAGGATTTTACGGTAAATTTTATCATTCGGATCCAAATAATGAACATTTCCCGTAGCTACGACTGGCTTATCCAATTTTTCACCAAGCTTGACTATATTGGAGATGATCGTTTCTAATGATTTATCATCCCGTACATATTCAAGCTCAACCAAATGCTGATACACTTCCTTCGGATGGATTTCAAGATAGTCGTAGAATTCGGCGATATCGACGACTTCCTCAAAACCCTTCTGCATCATCCCTTCAAAAACTTCCCCTTTATCGCAACCCGATCCTACCAAGATTCCTTCACGATACTTTTTAAGTTGTGAGCGAGGTAATCGGGGCACACGATAGAAATAATCGATGTGTGATATTGAAATTAATTTGAAAAGGTTTTTTAACCCCGCCTGTGTTTGCGCGATCAGCGTACAATGGGACGGCCGGGAACGCTGATAGGCATTTCCTTTACCCATATTGTCATTAAGTTGATCATGATGGGTAATCTCCCTTTCCATCGCATCCTTCAGCATCTTCAGCATAAGGTAACCTGTAGCTTCGGCGTCATAAATGGCCCTATGATGCTGGGTCAAATCAATATCGAACTTTTTACATAATGTATTTAACCGGTGATTTTTAAACTCCGGATATAAGAAACGGGCAAGTTCCAATGTATCAAGAACTGGATTGGAAGCTTTAGGATAACCCAAGTTTTTATAACCTATATTCAAAAAGCCCATATCGAAGGCTGCGTTGTGGGCAACCAGGATCGCATCGCCCGCCCAGTCCTTGAACTTTTCTAGTACTTCCGAGACTTCTGGAGCATTTTGTACAAGATCATCAGTGATTCCAGTCAACTCTATCGTCGTATTGGAAAGTGGGTGATGCGGATTCGCAAATGACTCGAATCGATCAATGATATCACCGTCACGAATTTTCACTGCAGCAAATTCAATGATCGTATCATAAACGGCTGACAGGCCTGTCGTCTCTACGTCAAACACAACATAGGTGGCATCCGCCAAAGCGATATGCGCCTCATTATAAACAATGGGTACACCATCATTTACAAGATTCACTTCGACGCCATATAGGATTTTGATACCATTCTTTTTACCGGCACTATAAGCTTCAGGAAATGATTGTGCGCCAGCATGATCTGTAATGGCCACAGCCTTATGCCCCCACTTTGCAGCCTGGGCAACAAGCGCAGAAGTAGGTGTCACGGCATCCATCTGGCTCATTGGGGTATGCATATGCAGTTCTACACGCTTTTCCCCTTCTGGAGCCTTATCCTGCCGTCCTTGTTTTGAAATTTCATTTATATCATTTGCGATCATTACAAGGTCACGTACGAATGTATCATTTTGGATGCTGCCTTGGGCACGTACCCACATCCCTTTTTTCACTCGGGCAAGTATGGCGGCATCTTCTTTATCACGCGAAAACATTTTGACCAATATCGAGCTCGTATAATCAGTGACTTTAAAGGTCAACAGGCTTCGTCCGCTGCGTAACTCACGCACTTCTGCATCAAATACGAAGCCTTCGATAGCAATCCTGCGCTCTTCATCAATAATTTGTTCGATTCTGCGGAAATCCGCATCTTCTTTAATCGTATAGCCAATTTTAACCGGTCCATCGTAGACGGCATCGTCGCCGCCTTTTTCCGATTCTTTTTTCTGCATTTCCACTAGGGCAGCAAGTCCCTTTTCTGCGTCTTCCTTTTGTTTCTCTTCTAAGAACTTCTGGTAATCAGGATTCGAAACCGTTTCCTTCACTTCCGCTTCAAGTGTCAACGGGGGAAAACCGAATGTTTGGTAGATATTCGAAATGATGCCGGAGTATTTTCGTTTTAACTGACCAGCCTCCGTATCATTTCGGGCGCTAACGATAAGCTTATATCCATTCACCGTTGGCACTTGTTCATTCAGAAGTGATAACAGTGCCGGAGACATGCCTTCAAGCTCGCTGATGCAGTTTTTCCAATACTCTTTCACCAATTGATCCGTCACCTGCGGATTAGCTACGTTCAAGTTGAATGTGACCTTCGCAATATGGGAAAACGTACTTGCTAGATGAGTAGCAAGTCTTGTATGAACACTGCAAGGAATTAATGCAGGTATATTAAAAGCAAAATGCCATGTTTTGGACTCCCTCTCGATTGAGAGTTTATCAATTTCGGCACCTATGAAATAATTCACAAAGGCATCCTCAGTCAAGTCCATCTGCTGGAGCAAGAGTTGAAATCTCTCTCTACCGCTATTTGGATTTTGATCCATTCCCTCTCTCCCCTATCTACTATCTCTTATTTTTCATTATCATTTTCTTTTGATACCAGAGGCTATTATAACATATCATGAATGTTTCACTAGTATCCAAATCCATGAAAAGGAAAGGCATCATCCAAGTGAATGATGCCTAATTCCGCTATTTTAAATTATGCCATTATTTCGTGAAGCTTTTGAGTCAGTTCGGCTCTTTCAATTTCAAGAACCTCACCCGTTTTACGGATTTTCACTTCGACGATTCCGTCGGATGCCTTTTTACCAACAGTCACCCTGACAGGAAGACCGATCAAATCAGAGTCTGCGAATTTTACGCCCGCACGTTCTTGACGATCATCCATAAGAACTTCCATGCCTTGTGCTTTTAGATCATTATATAAATCTTCTGCAAGGGCAGCCTGAGCCTCATCCTTCATATTGATTGGAATCAAATGGACTTGGTATGGCGCCAAATTCGCTGGCCAGACCAATCCTTTTTCATCGTTGAATTGTTCAGCAACAGCGGCAAGTGTACGGGAAACACCTATGCCATAACAGCCCATGATCATAGGCTGCGTCCGTCCATTCTCATCCAGGAATGTCGCATTCATAGCATCGGAATATTTAGTTCCCAACTTGAATACGTGGCCTACCTCAATTCCTTTGGCAAATTTAATTATTCCGTTTCCGTCCGGTGATGGGTCACCCTCTTGGATGAAACGAAGATCTATATAATTGGCCACGTTAAAATCACGAGCGGGATTTACGTTCACATAATGGTGGTCTTCTTCATTAGCACCACAAATTCCATTAGCCACGGCCTCGACGGCAACATCCGCAATTACTTCAACTTCAGAAGTGACATTGATTGGTCCAAGAGATCCAATTGTACATCCTAAGACTTCCTTCGTCTCATTTGGATCGACCAATTCAACGATTGAAGCGTTATAAAAATTCTTCAGCTTGATATCATTGACTTCATGATCTCCTCGTACCAATACAAGCACATACTTTTCATCCACTTTAAACAATAAGGATTTAATTAGTTTCTCTGCACTAGTATTCAAGAATGCAGCAACTTCTTCAATCGTTTTTTGACCTGGTGTATGGACCTTTTCAAGTGCAATTTGTTCTTCTGGGCTTTTTTCATATTTTACGCTCACAGGTGCCATTTCAATATTGGCTGCATAATCGGAACTATCCGAATAAGCGATGGTATCCTCCCCTATGTCAGACAGGACCATGAATTCATGTGTATCCTTACCACCCATTGCCCCTGAATCGGCAATGACGGCACGGAAGTTCAAGCCACAACGGCTGAATATATTCGAATATGCCGCATATAAATTTTTATAAACAGCATCAAGGCTTTCTTGATTGGCATGGAAAGAATAAGCATCCTTCATGATGAACTCCCGTCCACGCAACAATCCGAAACGCGGTCTTTTTTCATCACGGAATTTGGTTTGGATCTGGTAAACCGTTAATGGAAGACGCTTATATGATTTCACCTCATCACGAACTAAGCTGGTTATCACTTCTTCATGTGTGGCACCAAGCGCAAATTCACGGTTGTTGCGATCCTTTAGCCTCATCAACTCTGGACCATAAGTATACCAGCGTCCAGATTCCTGCCAGAATTCGGCTTGTTGTAAAGCCGGCATCAATAGTTCTACTGCGCCAGCATTTTCCATCTCTTCCCGAACGATCGCTTCAACCTTTTGAAGCACCTTTTTCCCAAGCGGCATAAAACTATAAACCCCGCTGGAGTTTTGTCTCATAAATCCTGCACGTAATAGCAGCTGATGGCTTTTGATTTCAGCATCTGCAGGCACTTCCCTCAATGTAGGGATCAACGTCATACTTTGTTTCATATCTGCACCTCTTCAATATTTCCTTTAAATTACTTGCAGCTACGGTATATTTAATACCGCAACAATAATACGGTCATTTCATACAAAAAAGACTTTCCGCGTTATTCAGAAAAGCTAATTTAATATACTCATTCTCGATTATACTTACGATTTCCCTAGAAAACAAACAATTTCCCCAAAACGATTAAAAAACTAGGAAATCCTTCAGATAATAAAACGGCCAACAGATAAATCTGCTGGCCTGTTTTGCATTATCAAAACATGTCTTACAGGAAGAAGCGCTGGATGTCGTTCCATGTAACGACAATCATCAATAACATCAGCAAAGCAAAGCCGATGAAGTGGACCATTCCTTCTTTTTGACGATCGATCGGTTTCCCTCTCAAGAATTCGACCACAAAGAATAACAGCCTTCCTCCATCCAGTGCCGGTAGCGGAAGCAGGTTCATGATTCCCAAGTTAATGCTGAGCAGCCCTGCCCATTTCATTAACGTGAATAAACCTTGTTTCGCCACTTCCTCTGTTGATTTATATATTCCTACAGGACCGGATAAACTGTCGATTGTAAACCCACCCGTTACGAGGTCACCAAGGATGATGAAGATTTGTTTTGTCCAAAAATACGTTTCTGTAAAACCATATTGTATAGCTTTAATCGGTGCTTTTTCAACCGGAGGGTATACTCCGATAATCCCGATTTTCTTCCCTTCCCTCTCCACTTCTTGCGGAACAACCGGAACTTCCAATGTTTTCCCGTCCCTGTCAACGACGAACTCGATCTCTTGCCCAGGGTTCTTTTGAATGCTTTCCTGAACATCTCCCCAAGTGGAGACTTCCGTCCCTTCTATGGATTGAATGACATCCCCCGATTTTAAACCGGCATTTACAGCCGAGCCATCCGGTGTCAACTCGCCAAGTTTCGCTTCATCCACCACGACTCCTTGAAACAGGCCGATCAATACAAAAATGACAAAAGCCAAAACGAAATTCATTGCCGGTCCAGCTACAATCGTTAGGAACCTGTGCCCAAGCGACTTTGAGGCAAATTGCCGGTCAAAAGGAGCAATCTGGTTCTCTACTCCATTTTCAACGATCACCGCTTCTTTATGAATGGCAAACGTTTTTAGTGTTTCTTCCTCGCCCTCTTCATAACCAGTAAGGATCAGTTTATGATCAAGGTCGATCACTTCAACTTCCACAAGACGAATATCAGGATATTTATCTTTATTGTTCAAAATGATTTTTGTAACATTCTCTTCATTATCAAACATTAATCCCACTCTGTAGCCGGGCTTCAATTCTATATTCTCTGCATCTTCACCAGCCATACGCACGTACCCGCCAAGAGGAAGCAATCGAATGGTATAAACCGTTTCCTTCTTTTTATATGTGAATACTTTTGGCCCGAAACCGATTGCGAACTCACGGCATAAAATTCCTGCTCGCTTTGCAAACACTAAGTGCCCAAGCTCATGGAAAAATACTAGAGCTCCAAAAATGATGATGAACGCTATAATCGTTTCTAAAGTCTGCATGTTCCGGTCACCTATCTTTCACTAAAGATTCTATATACTGCCTTGTCATATGATCGACTTCCTGAATCGTTTCTAAATCTGGAAGGGCTATGACGGAATGCTGATTCAGCGCTTTTTCAATCAATGTTTCAATATCAAGGAAGGTTACCTTTCCAGATAAGAAAGCAGAGACTGCAGCTTCATTGGCGGCATTTAGCACAGTAGTCATCGTTCCGCCCATTTTACCCGCTTTATAAGCGAATTGCAAACAAGGATATCTGGTGAAATCCATATCGCTAAAATGCAGTTTGCCTGCTTCAGCAAGGTTAAGCCGTTTGCGCCCTGCCAGCGGAACGCGATCCGGATAAGTAAGTGCATATTGTATCGGCACCCTCATATCCGGTGTCCCCAGTTGTGCTATCACGCTGGAGTCATGAAACTCAACCATGGAATGGATGATGCTCTCCTTATGTAGCAATACATCAATTTTATCGTAGGGAAGATCGAATAGCCAGTGGGCCTCAATTACTTCCAATCCTTTATTCATCATTGATGCCGAATCGATTGTGATTTTAGCTCCCATTGACCAGTTCGGATGGTTCAGTGCCTCTTCCACCGTTACATCCTTCAATTCTTCCCTGGTCCTATCTCGAAAACTGCCTCCAGAAGCAGTAATGACAAGTCGTTCTATATTTCTTTCCTTTTCACCTTGCAATGCCTGAAAAATAGCGGAATGCTCACTGTCAACCGGCAGCAATCTAACCCCCGCTTTTTTTGCTTCACTTATGACCAAATGACCTGCCGTCACCAAAGTCTCCTTGTTGGCGATAGCAATATCTTTTTTAGCCTTTATTGCTTGAAGTGTCGGATAAAGACCAACGCTTCCGATTACAGCATTGACCAATATCGTCGCTTGACCATAAACGGCAACTGCGGTCAATCCCTCATCCCCATACATGAACTCGATATCTTTGCGGCTGGAGAATTCACTTTTCAAAACGTGATAATCTTCTTCCGTCTGGACTGAAACCAGTTTCGGTTCAAACTCTTTTATATAAGTCCTGACCAATTCTATATTCTTTCCAGCAGAAAGCGCCACGATCTTGAATTGATCTGGATGGGACCTTACTACATCCGCTGTTTGTTGACCAATCGATCCTGTCGCACCCAAAAGGCTGATATTTTTCAAATTGTTCATCTCCTAATTCAAATAACACTTGCCTATATTTATATTATAAAACGTGCAATAAATGCAAAATCGGTAAAATGAATATCACGCTATCAAGCCTGTCCAAAATTCCACCATGTCCCGGGAGAAGCGTCCCTGAATCCTTAACGCCATAATGCCGTTTATACGCCGATTGGACCAGATCGCCCAATTGGCCGAATACCCCAATGATTAATGAAATCAATAATAATTGTAATAACGTGTAATCAAGGCTGGAGAAGGCGTAAAACAGAACCCCCACTACCATTGCGGAAAATAACCCGCCGATAAATCCTTCCACCGTCTTGTTTGGACTTATTTCTGGCCATAGCTTTCTTTTACCAAGTGATTTACCTATGAAGTAGGCCCCGGAATCGGTTGCCCAGATCGTAAATAGGGTAAGGAGGATATAAATTAGCCCCAACCCCAATGAGTCACGTGTCTCAAATAGGTAATAGAAGCCTATCCCCAAGTATAGGATTGAAATCACTAGAAAGCCTGCGTCATCAAATGTAAAACGGTTTTTTGAAACGACTGTATAAAGCAACAGCAGCAAAACCCCGATTAAGAAGACTTGAACTTTATCGTAATTTATTTCTGCTAAAAAAGCAGTATACTCATTAGGCAATAAAAGCACCCACAATAATATGTAGGAAAGAAATGCTTCAAAAGACAGTACACGTAACTTTTTCATTTTCATCAGTTCATACAAACCAATTGACCCTAACAGATATACCGTCAGTAAAAAGGGAGTGCCCCCTAAAATGACTAGTGGAATGAAGATAGCGGCAACCACGACCGCCGTAATAATTCGTTGTTTCATTATTCCATTTTCCTCGCCTTCTACATTAAACGCCACCGAATCTTCGTGAACGCTTTTGATACTCCTCAACTGCCTGCAATAAATGCTCTTCACTAAAATCCGGCCATAGCACCTCAGTAAACCACAGCTCAGTATAAGCCGCCTGCCAAAGCATGAAATTACTTAAACGGATTTCACCGCTTGTACGGATCAGTAAATCAGGATCCGACAAATGTTTGGTCATCATGTAACTGGATAGCATTTCCTCCGTTGCATTTTCCTTTATTATACCATTCTTAGCATCTTGAATGATGCTATTCACTGCAGACACAATCTCCCCACGGCTTCCATAATTCAGAGCAAAATTCAGAATCATCCCATCATTGTCTTTCGTGTCTTCCATTGCCCGTTTAACGGCACTTTGAGTATGTGACGGAATGAGAGACAAGTCCCCTATCATTTCAACTCTTACATTTTCGGAAATGAGCTCGGGTAAAAATGTTCCAAGAAATTCCTGTGGAAGCTTCATCAAAAAGTCGACTTCACTTTTCGGACGTTTCCAATTTTCAGTGGAAAACGCATAGACTGTCAAAGTTTTGACCCCTAATTTATTGGCAACTTTCGTAATTCTACGAACTGTTTTCATACCTTCATGATGACCCGCCACACGTGGCAATGCACGCTTTTTGGCCCAACGGCCGTTCCCATCCATAATGATGGCGATATGCTGAGGAACATCAAACTGTTTAATATGCTGAATCCTATTTGTTACATCGGAAGAAGCATCTTTTTTAACGAAACGCTTCCAAAGTGAATACATATGTTAGTCCCCCATCAGGTTGTACTTATCTCTCTACAAAGGCAAAGTTTTCGTGCACTATGTATATCAAGCTTTCTGCCGCTTAAAAAGAATCTATATTATAATATCAAAAAAAAACTGGTTCTCATATTATTATTATGAAAATTAATTCTTCATTAGAAGCTAGAAAGGGAGAAATCATTCCTTCTTTTTTAAAAAAACCGGTTGTGATTACCATGAAAAATGCAAAAAAAGGACCACCTCCAACGTTTGCATGCAACATACTAACTCTAGGAGCAATCATTATCGGAGAAACCTTATTATAACAGTTTTCTCCTTTAAGCACACCTATATGTTAGAACCAAGACATGACCCGGTATGGATTCGGCCCTCTTCATTTAATCAACTCTTCAGTGGAAATTATACTTCCAAAATTTCTTTTTCTTTATCTTTTGTAATTTCATCAATTTTCGTAATATTGCCATCTGTCATCTTTTGGATGTCATCTGCATAGCCACGTAAATCATCTTCCGTGATTTCACCACTTTTTTCAAGCTTTTTCAAATCATCATTAGCATCGCGGCGAACATTACGGACAGCAATTTTCGCTTCTTCCGCTTCTTTTTTAACGACTTTCACAAGCTCTTTTCTGCGCTCTTCCGTTAAGGCTGGGATGGCTATCCTGATGACCGATCCATCATTAGAAGGATTTAATCCTAAGTCTGATTTCAAAATCGCCTTTTCGATTTCACCCAAAACCGTTTTATCATATGGTTGAATGACTAATAGTCTAGCTTCCGGGACAGAAATGCCTGCCACCTGATTGACTGGTGTCGGCGATCCATAATATTCGATCGAGATTTTATCAAGCAATGAGGCATTTGCCCTTCCGGCACGGATGCTTGCTAATTCACGTGTATACGCTCCAATGGCTTTTTCCATTTTCGTTTTCGCATTCGAAATAACTTGTTTCGGCATCTTTTATTTCCCCCTTACAATAGTACCAAGCGTTTCGCCTAATACGGCCCGTTTAATATTACCTTTTTCCATGATCGAGAAGACGATCAATGGGATATCATTGTCCATGCATAGTGAGGACGCAGTTGAATCCATTACTTCTAACCCTTCTTTAATCACATCAAGGTAAGAAAGTTTATCATACTTCACTGCATTTTTGTCCTTAACCGGATCTGCATTGTATACGCCATCCACATTGTTCTTCGCCATCAAGATGACATCAGCTTCAATTTCAGCAGCACGCAGGGCGGCAGTGGTATCCGTTGAGAAGTATGGATTACCTGTGCCAGCTGCAAAAATCACCACTCTCTTTTTCTCTAGATGCCTGATAGCACGGCGTCTAATGTATGGCTCTGCGACTTGCCTCATCTCGATGGAAGTTTGCACGCGCGTTTCAATTCCAAGCTGATCAAGGCTGTCTTGTAATGCCAATGAGTTCATGACTGTAGCCAGCATACCCATATAATCGGCATTAGCACGATCCATGCCCATTTCACTGCCTATTTTCCCGCGCCAAATGTTTCCGCCGCCGACAACAACAGCCACTTCCACATCAAGCTCAGCCACTTCCTTGACTTGTTCAGCAATCGATTTAATTACTGCAGGGTTAATTCCAAATCCTTCTTCACCGGCTAATGCTTCGCCACTTAGTTTTAAAACGACACGTTTATATTTAGCGTTACTCATGAGAACCTCCAACTATGTAATCTTTTCATTCGTTCATCATGCTTTCTTGCAATACTACCAAAAATTCATGACATTTCAAAAAATAGGGAACACCAGAGTGTTCCCTATTATTAATTATCTGACAATTAGTCTTTTTTAACTTGGTTCATTACTTCTTCAGCAAAGTTTTCTTGACGTTTTTCAAGACCTTCCCCTACTTCATAACGAACGAATGATTGGATTTTTCCGCCTTTTGATTCAACGAATTGTCCCACTTTTTGATCTGGGTTCTTAACGAAAGCTTGTTCGTTAACACAAATTTCTTCGTAGAATTTATTGATACGTCCTTCAACCATTTTTGCAACGATTTTTTCAGGTTTCCCTTCATTAAGGGCTTGTTGCGTTAGTACTTCGCGTTCGCGTTCTAATTCGCTAGCATCAACTTGGTCACGAGAGATATATTTCGGGTTGATTGCAGCGATATGCATTGAAACGCCTTTAGCTGCCTCTTCGTCAGTGGTACCTTCAAGAACTGATAGTACACTGATACGTCCACCCATGTGAAGGTATGCACCAAATGCGTCGTTATCTGTTTTAGAAACGACTTGGAAACGGCGTAGAGTTAATTTTTCCCCGATTTTAGCTACTGCAGCATTGATATGATCTGCTACTTTTGCTCCATTTTCCATTGTTTGCTCAAGAGCTGCTTCAACGCTTTCAGGTTTGTTAGCAAGTAGGAATCCAGCCAATTCTTTAACAAGAGTTTGGAAGCCTTCGTTTTTAGCAACGAAATCAGTTTCTGAGTTCACTTCAAGGATTACCGCTTGGTTTCCTTCAACAACGATTGAAGTTAGACCTTCAGCAGCAATACGGTCGCCTTTATTAGCAGCTTTTGCAATTCCTTTTTCACGTAGGAAATCGATTGCCTTTTCCATATCGCCTTCTGTTTGTACAAGTGCCTTTTTACAGTCCATCATACCGGCACCAGTTTTTTCACGCAATTCTTTAACTAATTGTGCAGTGATTGCCATAATATATATCCTCCTCAAATTACATGCAGTTTATTCAATCTTTACCCATTATTGCCAAAAAATACTTGTTATCATCCAAGAGAATAACGAGCCTTGACAATATTTCCGAAAAAACATCCACTTTTTCAGTCAATATGACGGAACATTTTAATTCCTGAAAAATCGCCCATACCTTTTTAAAAAGACATTACGTACAGTGATTTTATGTATGCTTATTTAGTGCAAAAAAAAGGGATAAAAGGCATTATCCTCTTATCACCTTTTTTCTTACTAAATAAGCAACCTTTTTTTACTTATTAAGCAGTAGTTGTTTCAGTTGCTGTTTCTTCGCCTTGTTTAGCTTCTAAGATAGCATCTGCCATTTTACCTGTTAATAATTTAACAGCACGGATTGCATCGTCATTCGCAGGAATAACTACATCGATTTCATCCGGATCACAGTTTGTATCAACGATACCAACAAGCGGAATGTGTAATTTGTGCGCTTCCGCAACAGCAATACGCTCTTTGCGAGGGTCGATAACGAAGATCGCATCAGGAAGAGTCTTCATATCTTTAATACCGCCTAAGAATTTCTCTAAGCGATCCCATTCTTTTTTAAGTTGGATAACTTCTTTTTTAGGAAGTACTTCGAAAGTTCCGTTTTCTTCCATTTTTTCGATATCTTTAAGACGAGTGATACGTTTTTGGATTGTTTCAAAGTTTGTTAAAGTTCCACCTAACCAACGTTGGTTTACATAGTACATACCAGAACGGATAGCTTCTTCTTTAACAGATTCTTGAGCTTGTTTTTTAGTTCCGACGAAAAGAACAGTACCACCGTTAGCAGCTAGTTCTTTCACGAAGTTATAAGCTTCTTCAACCTTTTTAACTGTTTTTTGAAGGTCGATGATGTAGATGCCGTTACGCTCAGTGAAGATATATTTCTTCATTTTTGGGTTCCAGCGACGTGTTTGGTGTCCGAAATGCACACCAGCTTCAAGCAATTGTTTCATAGAAATGACTGACATTTTAGTTCCTCCTAAATGGTTTTGTTTTTCCTCCGCACCGATCATTTTCATACAGAAACTGTCATAACAGCACCATCTGCAAGAATTACGGGGCGTGTGTATTAACACCATTTCATAATATATCATAATGGCTCTGCACAATCAAGAGATAACTTTATCTATTCATGCGAAACTTTAGTAATAGCTCTACCTCGGTTTGACCGCGACCTAACTTTTTGGCGATTTCCTCTACTGAATGTCCTTGATCCGCTAACATATCCACTTTTTCATTTAATGATCGTTCATTTAACGAAGCCTGCAGCATGTCCGAAAATTCCATGCCAGCCGGCTGCCCTTCGTTTTTTGGAGAAGCGGCAGCCGATGAAAGCTCCAATTTGTCCGCGACTTTTACTGGTAAAGCATTGGTTTCATTTTCTTCAGGCATAATTTTATAGGCATTGATCGCCTGCTTTTTAGCAGCGGCGCGGCTTCCCTCTTTAAACTCTAGCAGCATGTTTTGTTTTTCTACTTTATCTTCCTTTTTTTCTTTGATCGAGCCATGTACTTGTCCTTTTTGACCATGCTCATGATCCATTGCCACCGAATTGTTGAATGCCTTTACCAATGTCTCGTTATCCTCTTTCATCTCCATCAAATAACCAGACAATATTTGTTCCATTTCTCCAATGATGGCCTTTTGGTCTTTTTCCAATTTACTTAAACGATTTTGCCGAAGATATAAAACGATGATGGCGAAAATGGTGAATATGTTTAATACAAACAACAGAAATATAAAAAATGCTGTCATGTTGCCTCCTAATTAACCGGAATAGTCAATCTGTTGTTTTTCTCTTATTGACTAAGTACAGTTCGAACATTCTGTGATTTCGAAGCATTTATTGATGCGGGTTCCGTATCAATTCTTTCAAGCTGGCAGGGGGCTTTCTAAGTTCAATTAGGATTTTATGCTTCCCAGACTCAGAAGCCCTCTTCAATAGATATCATGATTAATTCTTTTGTTCTTGCATAGTGTTTCTTAATTTATATATCGCTTTTGAATGAATTTGGGATATCCGGGACGTAGATAGGCTCATCACTTGCCCGATTTCGGTCAATGTTAGTTCTTCTTTATAAAAAAGCTGTAAAACCAACTGTTCTTTTTCATTAAGGGTTTCTATGACTTTGGCTAATTCAACATACAGTTCATCCCTTAACACATGTTCCTCAGGTAAATCCGCCTTTTCATCTTTAATATGAAAATTCGCGCTTTCTTTATCGTCTTCTTGGGGATTTTCATCCATTGATAGTACATTGGCAAAGAAGTTCTCATTCAATGCAGCATATACTTCATCTTCCGGAATATTCAATTCAGCGGCTATCTCATTTGGCGAAAGGTTCCTCATGTATTGCTGCTCCAGCTTTTCTATTGCAGCTTCAATTTTCTTGGCTTTATCTCTTGCGCTCCGAGGAAGCCAATCCTCTTTTCTTAATCCATCTAAAATAGCACCACGTATTCTAAATGATGCATATGTGTCAAACTTCAGGTCACGCTTCGTGTCAAAACGTTCCAGGGCATCGAATAACCCCATCATCCCTAAACTCCTTATATCATCCCGGCTCACATTTTTAGGAAGACTTACTGAAATACGTTGAACATGATACGATACGAGGGGTATGTATTTCTTCACCAAAATGTCCCCGGCTAGCGGATCTCTGCGATCCACCCAATTCTTCCAACATAACTGCTCTTCTTCGATGGTCAGATGAGACATTGGACATCCTCCTAACAATGTTATACGATTTGTGACCGATACGGCCCCTAAACCCATACATGCAATAATAATTAGATTGCAAGTGTACCTGTCATATTTTTGGCTTTTCAAAAGCCAAATCCGATCCTATATGTTTTTAGTCCCTTTTGTAACGGTCCGTATATTTAGCAAACAATCACTTAAATTGAATTCAATCGTTCTTCCGCTATTCTCGCCAACATCTTCGGCGACGACTCTAATGCGCAAGTCAGATAACTCTTTCCGGACAGCTTCCACATTCCGGGGTCCTATTCTCATTAAATCCTCTCCGGAGGCAAATTGAAACATTTGTGCTCCGCCAGCCAACTTCGCTTTTAGGAATGGCATTCTTGCGCCTTCTTTTACTAAGAGCCGCACTAATTCCTTTATCGCGGTATCTGCAAATTTGGCTGCATTGATCTGCCCCGATTTAGTTAGTGAAGAGTCAGGCAGCATAATATGTGCCAAACCTGCAATTTCTTTTTTCTCATCATAAATTACAACACCAACACACGACCCCAAACCGGAAGTGCGAATCGTATAGGGAGGTTTTATTATATTCATATCCGCTATTCCAACCTTAACAACCTGGACATTTAACAATTCAGTCATTAGGTGACACTCCTAAAGCGGAAAAAATGATATCTAAAAATTCGGGATCAGGTAATAAAAAGAAATGACCATTAATGGAATCAGCGAATAGCTGGTCTTTTTCAAGCACAGTATCAATGACGATGGCTGCGTCACTTACTACGGATAATTCCAGTAATCCGTAACTGATCGTTGCCCCTACCATATCGATGCTCAGGGATGGAACGGATGGATAGATATTCAATCGGGTGAAATCAGAAAGGGAAGAGAGATAGGATCCCGATAAGATATTCCCTAATTCCTGAAGGCAAGAAAGTGCCAAATCATTATAGTGTGCGGATTCCATCAAAAAGGTCTCATCACCTGTCATCTTACGAATCAAATATTGGGCTACAGGAAGCGAAAGGATAAAAAACATACTCCCTGAAGCATCACCTTCTATTCTAAGGAAAACGCTGGCAACGACGTGATCGGCCCCGCCAGCCATTTCCATCATTTCATCAAATGAAACGATTCGGACATTAGGAACATTCGTATCAATTTTCCTATTAAGGATGGCAGAAAGCGCAGTTGCTGCGTTCCCTGCACCTATATTGCCGATTTCCTTCAAAATATCGAGTTGAAAAGGGTTGATTTTCTCAATGAACGACATATGATTATCCTTCTCTTAACATATTTTCAGTCATTTCCAGACTTAGGGCCTTCTCCAAATTGATTAGGACGAGCAGTCGCTTTTCAATTTTAGCCACTCCGCTAATGTATTCTGAAGCCAAATGTCCCACAACTTCAGGCTGAGGTTCGATACTCTCCACAGGAATATCCAAAACATCATTGGCAGAGTCCACTATTAACCCAACTTCCATATCATCCAGAATGACGATGATAATTCTTGTTGTTTCATCGTATTCCACCTCTTCGAAACCAAAACGTACCCGTAAATCAATAATTGGGGTGATTACACCCCTTAGATTTATGACTCCCTTAACAAACTTTACAGCCTTTGGAACTCTGGTAATATGCAGAATCTTTTCGATACCGCTGACTTTATCCACTGGAATTGCATATTCTTTATTCTTAATTTGAAATACGATTACTTTCATATCCTCAGACATCTATTCCCCTCCTTTTAATAAACTCATGATTGATGTGCAGTCTTAACGAAAACCTGAATCGAAACGGGCGAACCAACGTCCCCTTCGCCCCATCTATCTATCATTCAATGAATCAATGTGTTGCAATCTATGATTAAAGCAACTTGACCATCACCAAGAATCGTTGCCCCCGATATTGCAAATGCGCTATTTAAATAATTACCTAGTGATTTCAGAACGACTTCCAGCTGCCCGATGAATGAATCAACGACTAATCCGGCTAATTTATCGCCTTTTCTTACAATGACCACAGAGAGGGACTCTTCTTCTTCCTGACTGATAGGCACTTCAAATATATCTTTCAAGAACAGAAGCGGCAGAATCTTTCCCCTGAAGTCAATAACCTGTTGATTATGGGCATTCAAGATATCTGCTTTTTTTATGATGGCAGTTTCTATAATGGAAGAAAGCGGAATGGCATATTTTTCGTTTTGGATTGCAACAAGCATGACAGAGATAATGGACAATGTAAGCGGAAGCTGAATTAGGAAGATGGATCCCTCATTCTCTTTGGAATCGATCGTGACAGATCCACCGAGAGACTCAATGGTATTTTTAACCACATCCAGCCCAACACCGCGCCCCGATACATCTGAAATGGTTTCCGCTGTTGAGAAACCCGAAGCGAATATCAATTCATAGATTTGCTTATCCGTTAGGGTGGCGGCAGTTTCCTTGGTTAATATCCCATTGGATAGCGCCTTGTTCAAAACTCGATTTTTATTGATTCCTGCGCCGTCATCCTGGATTTCAATGAAAACATGATTACCGCTGTGGTAGGCTTTTAACAGGATTTTACCTTCTTCATTCTTTCCTTTCGCCAAACGTTCTTCAGGTGTTTCAATTCCATGATCCATGGCGTTTCTTAATAAATGGACGAGAGGATCACCGATTTCATCAATGACTGTACGGTCAAGTTCCGTTTCTGCACCGTTGATTTCCAAATTGACTTTCTTGTTTAAATCCCTTGCTAACTGACGAACCATTTTAGGAAAACGATTGAATACAGTTTCAACGGGCACCATCCGCATATTCAAAACGATTGTTTGTAAATCACTTGTTATACGGGACATTCTTTCTACTGTTTCATGCAATTCTTGATTATCCAAATCACTGGAAATTTGGTCAAGTCTGCCTCTATCGATTACTAGTTCCTCGAATAGGTTCATTAATATATCAAGCCGCTCAATGTTCACCCGAATGGTCTTGCTTGATGCCGGCTTAACTGGTGCCTGTTTTTTCTTATCATCCTTATCAGTTGGAAGCACGGCTTTATTTGTCTCTTGTTCCGGTATTTCAGCAACTTGATCTTCTATAGAATTGCCTCCATGCCTCAAGCCCTCAAGATCAAGGGCATTTACCACAACTTGATCCACTTCGGAAACCTTCATGACTTTTTCTTTTATCTCATCACTCGATTCTGTTGTTACCATCGTGACTGTAAATTGCTGATCGAATTGCTCTTCTTCCAAAAGTTCGACTGGTGGGTGTGACTTGATTACTTCACCTGACTTTTCAAGCACCTCGAAAACCATAAACACCCGGGCAGCTTTTAAAAGACAGTCCTCACGCAACCCTATCGAGATTTCGAAGCTGTTGAAGCCTTGATCTTTGGACTGCTGAAGCACTGTCCATTCAAATTCATCATACTCTCCCGCAGTCAATTCCTCTTTTTCAAGGACGGCAGAAGCTGCTGCAATCTCTGCAATGGTGGAAGAAACGGGCGACTCCCCTTTTTCAATCATTTCCAGCTGTTGGACAACCACCTCCACATTTCTTTTTCCATCTCCACCTTCAGCAATGGACATGACCATCGCTTCTAAATCATCAACCGCTAAAAATATCACATCAAATAATTCTGGAGAGAGAGCGATTTGGCTATTTCGGATCGCATCCAACACATTCTCCATTTTATGAGTTAAATTGGTTAGATCCTCATACCCCATAGTCGCCGACATCCCTTTTAAGGTATGGGCGGAACGAAAGATTTCATTTACGATCGAGAGGTCTTCCGGATTCTTTTCGAGTACCAGCAACTGTTCGCTGCACGTTTGAAGATGTTCTTTACTTTCTTCTATAAAAACCTCTAAATACTGATTCATATCCATACAATCTCACACCTCCACGTGTTAACAATAGCTTATTATCGCTTTAGCTATTTTTTCTACATCCTCTATGCTATCTATTAACTTGGTATTGATTGCCGCCTTGGGCATACCAAAAACGATTGATGTCTCCTGTGATTCGGCTATCGCTTTTAAAGGACCCTCCTGTTTAAGCTTCATGAGTCCCATCGCCCCGTCCATCCCCATCCCGGTCATGATAACGGCTATTTTCGCAGATTCATTCATTTCACTTACCGATTCAAATAGCACATCAACTGACGGGCGATGTCCATTACGCAATTCGGATTGATCCAAAAGGATTGCCCAGCTCATTCCGACTTTCCTCACTTTCAAGTGAAAACCTCCAGGTGCGATATAGGCGACACCTTTTTGAATCAGTTCCCCCTCTTCAGCTTCCTTCACTTTAATCTTGCATAATGAATTCAGACGTGTTGCCAAGGATTTTGTGAAACCGGGGGGCATATGCTGGACAATGAGTATGGGAGCATCAACCTCTTCCGGGAGTCCTGCCAAGACGGTCTGCAGAGCTCTCGGACCTCCTGTTGATGTACCGATGACTATTATCTTTTTGTACCCATAGGACCATTTTTTTTGATTTTTTTCAATTTTAGACGATTCTTTTGAATCTATTTTACTATATTTTCCCCAAACGGATGGGCTTCTTTCAATATTCATCGCATTTTTTTCTAGTTTGTGAACATTTGCCCTGCTGGCTGCCATAACTTTTTCATGGAGGTCTTTCTTGATTTTATGTAGATCCAATGAAATGGCACCCGAAGGTTTTGCCACAAAGTCAAAGGCTCCGCCGTTCATGGCGGCAAATGTATTTTCCGTTCCTTTTTTCGTTGTGCTTGATAACATGACTACAGCAGTTGGACATTCATCCATGATCCGGCTTAATGCTTCCAATCCGTCCATAATGGGCATTTCCACATCCAAAGTCACGACATCGGGTTTTAAAGCCTTTATTTTGTCTAAGGCATCTCTTCCATTCCTGGCAGTCCCGATGACCTCCATCCTGCTATCTTCCGCTAAAAACTCTGAAATTAACTTTCTCATAAACGCAGAATCGTCCACTATCAGCACTTTTACTTTACTCATATTAGGAGACCTACTTTCCAAAAAAATATCTCTTCATATTTTGGAGGAAATGACTTTTTTGCAAAGTCAATTCTTCCCCAAATGAATGATTTGCAAATCTTGAAGCAATGTCCATAATGGCTTTGGATACATCGGCTTCAGAATCGAAAAGGAGAAAGGGAATTTGTCGGGAAACAGAATTGGGTACGGTTCTATCATCCGGCAAGTAACCAAGAGCTACAGTTTCCAGTCCCAAAAATTTCACTAGTGCATTTTGGAGGCGCTTAATTGTTTCTTTGCCGTCCTTACTCGTGAAAACCCGATTGCAAACAAGGAAAAATGGAATCTCTTTATTTACTGAATGGATATATTTCATTGCAGAATATGCATCCATGATAGAAGTGGGTTCAGGCGTCGTGATAACGACTAATTCATCCACACATAACAGAAATTTCATGGAATCCTGAGTGATGCCTGCACCCATATCAAATAAGATATAATCATAATTCGCCAACAATAAACTGAATTCCTCATTAAACCGGGTATACTTTTCTTCATCAAGTGAAAAGAGATTTGTCAACCCCGTTCCACCTGTAATGATTGAAATGTTTCCCGGTCCTGCCATGATGATATCCTTCAAACTAAAATCGTTTTCAAAAAAATCAATAATGCTGCTGGGAGATTGTTCCCCGATCAAAATATCAATATTCCCCATACCGATATCCATGTCGAACAACAGTACTTTTTTGCCGCTTTGGGATAAGGCAATCGAAAAATTCAAAGAAAAGTTTGATTTTCCCACTCCGCCTTTCCCGCTTAAAACAGCAATCGTTTTGGCCATTGATCGATTTTGGCGGGCTTCCAATCTTCTTCGCAAATTCTCAGCTTGATCTTTCATATTCATTAGCCCCAATAGCCATTTTCAATAGCTGTGATGATGTAGCTATTTCTATATCGTCTGGCACATTTTGTCCATCTGTTATATAGGCGGCTCCTAATTTATGAGTGTGTATAAAATTGAATATCTGCCCGAAAGTGGAGGTTTCATCCGCTTTTGTAAAAATGACCTGTTTAATAGGTATGCTAGCAAACTGTCGATAAATATCTTCCATATCCTTTTGTTTAGAGGTCAACGACAATACTAAATAGGTTTCCATCTCATCTGTAAAATGGATGATTTCATTAAGATCCTTGACATATTGCGGGTTACGGAAATTCCTTCCGACTGTATCAATAAAAACAAAATCATAATGGGAGAAGCGTTCAGCAGCCCTTTTAAAGTCTTCTAAATTATAAGCAACTTCAATTGGAACGTTTAAAATCTTGGCATATGTCTTAAGTTGATCTATTGCAGCAATCCTGTACGTATCTGTCGTAATGAAAGCCACCTTTTTATCATGCTTCAATATGGTTTCCGCCGCTACTTTCGCCAAGGTTGTTGTCTTTCCCACACCTGTTGGGCCAACAATGTTAATATATTTTTTTTGCAGCCCGGGTTTTCCGTTTTCAACCTTTTCCAAAATCCTGAGCATGGCTTCTTCCAACCAAACTTGAACCTCTTCATCAGTGGATTGCTGTTTAAAAACGAACCATTTTTCAAGCAATTCATCCATGATTTGGGACCGAAGTGATATATCCACTTCCTGCTCGGTTAGGTATTTGTGGATTTTCTCCAGCTTCCCCGGATATTTTTTATCAGCTGAATAGATTTGCAAACTCTTTATCATATCTTTCAAACCTTCGATTTCTTTTAATAAGTCAGCACTTTCCCTATTCCCTTCATTAGGTTCAGAGGCATGACTTGCCATTTCCAGCTTTGATGGCAACTTTTTAGATTTTTGCTTGGTTACGGCTTGGATAGGCTGGGGCACAGGGTCTATGGCGGCAATGACTTCAATATTCCTCTTTTTGAATAATCCTAAGAAACCACCATTATATACAGCCTTCGAACTTAAGATTACTGCATCACTGCCTAGTTCCGCCCTTATTCGTTTCATTGCCTCGTTCATTGATGGCGCCAAATATTTCTTTACCTTCAATCGATATTCACCACCCCTACACTTTGTACTTCTACATTCGACTCGAGTTCATTGTATGAAAGAATCGGCACATTAGGAAAATAACGTTCAGTTAGTTGCCGGGCATACATCCTTACTGCTGGAGAGCAGAGTAAGATCGGTTGGTGATCCATTAGGGTCAGCTCTTCCAATTTGGCTGCAACTGCCTCCAATATGGATTGTGATATCGTTGGATCCAATGATAAAAAATTACCATGTTCGGTTTGCTGTACACCGTCCGCGATGGTCTTTTCAACTTTCCCCGATAATGTTATGACTTTAATTCTATTATCATCCGAAATAAAAGAATTCGTTATTTGTCTGGCTAAATTCTGCCTTACATATTCAGTAAGCAAATCTGTGTCAGTCGATAACTTGCCATAATCAGCAAGCGTTTCGAAAATGATCGGTAAGTTCCTTATCGAAACTTTTTCCTTCAATAATTTTGCCAATACCTTTTGTACATCTCCTATAGACAAGGGATTCGGAGTGACTTCCTCTACTAGAATTGGCGCCGATTCGTGGAGATGATCGATCAATTGTTTCGTTTCCTGCCTGCCCAATAATTCCTGCGCATTGGACTTTATGACTTCCGTCAAGTGGGTGGATACAACACTTGGCGGGTCCACAACTGTATAACCCAGCATCTCGGCATGTTCTTTCATATCATCCGTAATCCACTTGGCCGGTAAACCGAACGATGGTTCTATCGTATCGATTCCTTCTATTGAATCATCCTCCATCCCTGGACTCATGGCCAAGAAATGATTTAGGAGCAATTCCCCCTTTGCCATGACACTTCCCTTAATCTTCAGCCGATACTCATTAGGATTCAACTGAATATTATCACGTATTCTGACGACAGGGATCACGAGCCCTAACTCAATTGCAAGCTGCCGGCGGATCATGACGACCCGGTCGAGAAGGTCTCCCCCTTGATTGGCATCCGCAAGCGGAATCAATCCATATCCAAACTCAAATTCGATCGGGTCGACACTTAAAAGGTTAACGACGCTTTCTGGACTTTTCATTTCATCGGTTTCCAGCACTTCTTCCATTTCTTGTATTTCACTTTCGTCCTGCTTCGGTATCCTTGAAATTGTATACCCTCCAACGACTAATAAAGCAGCGATCGGAATGGTGAACAAGTCGGAAATGGGAGTGAATAAACCTAAAAGGAAAATGGTTGCTGCTGTTAGGTAAAGCATTTTGGGAAATTGAAATAACTGCTCAACAATATCCGCTCCGAGGTTTCCATTCGAGGCTGCCCGGGTTACGACAATTCCCGTAGCTGTAGAAATCAATAAAGCTGGTACCTGACTCACGATACCGTCACCAACCGATAACATGGAAAAATGAACGGCTGCTTCTCCAAAGCTCATGTCCAATTGCATGACACCAATGATCATACCGAAAATCAAGTTAATGATGACAATGATGATGCCCGCTATGGCGTCTCCTTTAACAAACTTACTAGCCCCATCCATGGATCCATAAAAGTCTGCTTCGTTACTAATTTTTTCCCTTCTGGCACGTGCTTCGTTTTCTGAAATCATCCCAGCATTTAAATCTGCATCGATGGCCATCTGTTTACCCGGCATCGCATCCAGCGTAAATCTTGCCGCTACCTCCGAGACGCGTTCGGAACCTTTAGTGATGACGATGAAATTGATGATGACCAAAATGATGAATACAACTAATCCTACAAGCACGTTACCGCCGACTACAAACGACCCAAAGGTTTCTACAACTCCTCCAGCATCGCCATAGGTCAAAATGGCACGAGTCGTCGAAACATTCAACCCCAGCCTGAACAATGTCAGTAAAAGGAGCAAGGAAGGAAAGATTGAAAATTCGAGAGGTTCTTTCATATTCATCGCAGTCAATAGAACCAGCAACGCAAGAGAGATATTTAAAAGGAGTAAAATACTTAACAACCATGTTGGCAATGGAATGATCAACATGGCAACGATCATGATGACGCTCGATATAACAACTAAATCTCTTGCTCGCATGTTTTTTCTCTCCTAACTAGCGGGTTACCCTATTACATCTTTACAGTTTACCTTTGGTTTTATATACAAAGGCCAGTATTTCAGCGACTGCCTTAAAGAACTCTTCCGGTATCGCCTGGCCTAATTCAGCTTGATCATATAAAGACCTGGCCAAAGGCCGATTTTCCACCATGATCACATCATTTTCTTTAGCAATGAATTTAATTTTCTGGGCAACAAAATCAACGCCCTTTGCCACTACATACGGAGCCTCAGCTTTTTCTTCATCATATTTTAAAGCAATAGCAAAATGCGTCGGGTTAGTGATGACGACATCCGCATTGGGAATTTCCTGCATCATTCTTTGAGCGGCCATCTGCCTCTGCTTTTGCTTTATCTTGGATTTGATGAGCGGGTCCCCTTCGGAATTTTTATATTCATCCTTTATATCCTGTTTGGACATCCGGATGTTTTTTTCAAAGTCATATTTTTGATACAAATAGTCTAATAGAGCAATGAACAATAAAGCCACGGCAGCATAAAATCCTACTTTAATCGTAATATCCGCCAAGGTTGCCATCGCTTCTTCCACAGAAATCTGTGATAAAATCATAATCTCGTCCATGCGCTGCCATAGTACATAAAAGGCAACAAAACCAACAAATGATATTTTAAGAATGGATTTCAATAATTCAACAATGGCCCTCATTGAAAAAATGCGTTTGAACCCTTTAATGGGATCTAATTTTTCAAGTTTGAACTGTATGGATTCGGTCGAAAACAAAAAACCGACTTGCATGACATTAGCCAATATCCCAGCTAGTATCGCTGCTGCAAAAACGGGTCCTAGGATAAGGCCCATCTCCTTTAAAACCTCTATCAAGATAATTTGCATATTCTCCTCACTGAATCCAGCCAAGGTAAAATTCTGCAGATATTCTTTCATAAGAGCGAGCAAATGATTATACATGTACGGTCCCATAAGCAATAACACTGAAAACACTGCAATTAAATTCACAGAGGTATTTACATCTTGACTCTTTGCCACCTGACCTTTTTTCTTAGAATCCTGACGTTTTTTGGGAGTCGCCTTTTCGGTCTTTTCACCAGCGAAAAACTGCAAATCCAGCTGAAACCTCTCCATATCAAACGCCTCCAATCAATTGCATTAGGTGACGCATGGTCAAAAGCAAGAAATTGAAGAGTTGGGTGACAACCGTCATCATCGTTCCCATTACCAGCATGATAACCGCTAAGCCGGCAATGATTTTCACTGGAATCCCAACAACGAACACATTTAATTGAGGAACTGTCCTGGCAAGTATCCCTAGCGTGACATCCACTAAGAAAATACTTCCCACCACTGGAATGGACATTTGAAAAGCAATCATGAAAGCTTTGCTGAAAGCTTTGGCCAAATATTCTATCAGCGCATGATCTCCGAATGGCACAAATAATTGGTCAATCGGGATGAACTGATAACTATAAAAAATTCCATCCAAAAGCAAATGATGGCCATTCGTACTCAATAGAAATAATAAAGCGATTGTATAAAGATATTGTCCCATCAACGGGCTTTGTGCCCCCGTTTGGGGATCGATGACATTCGCTATTGAAAAACCCATTTGAAAATCAATCAATCCGCCAGCTATTTGAACGGCCGATAAAATCATATACGCTGCAAATCCAATGAAAAGGCCAACAAGCGCTTCCTTCATGATCAATAAATAAAATGTGACATCCAATTCCAGAACCGGAGCATCAATGGTGTAGTACATGATCCAGGCAAGGAAGATCCCAAGCCCGATCCGATGTTGTACCGGTATAGATCGGTATGAAAAGATCGGCATGGCCACGAAAAACGTAGTGACCCGGACCACAATTAATAAAAAGGCGGGAAAGTGCGGAAATAATTCCTCCATGCCCTACCCTACAAATCGATTCAGATTACCGAATATTTCATTTGCATAGGATAATAGGTGGCTCAACATCCATGGAGCCAATAAAATGAGTCCCAATAAGACTGCGACGATCTTCGGAACAAATGCCAAGGTTTGTTCCTGAATCTGTGTAGTTGCCTGAAAGATGCTTACTAATAGTCCTACAATAAGAGCGATTACCATCAATGGGCCCGCGATAATCAATACCATATAAATTCCTTTTTCCGCTATATCAATAACAAAATCTGCACTCATTTTTTCTCACCTGCTTAAAAACTCTGTAATAAAGACTTCACCACTAAATACCATCCGTCAACAAGAATGAAAAGGAGGATTTTAAATGGCAGCGAAATCATGACTGGCGGCAACATCATCATCCCCATCGACATCAGGACACTTGCAACGACCATATCAATAACCAAAAAGGGAATGAAAATCATGAAACCTATTTGAAAAGCTGTTTTGATTTCACTGATTGCAAAAGCTGGTACAAAGGCAGTCAAGGGAATGTCCTGTATCGTTTCAGGCTTATACACCTTGGCATATTCCAAGAATAGCTCAAGGTCCTTCTGCCTTGTATGGGCACTCATGAATTCCTTAAATGGTATCGATGCCTGTACATATGCTTCTTCTAAATCTATCTCTTCATTAAATAACGGGGTTAATGCCTTTTCATTCACTTCCTGAAAAGTCGGTGCCATTATGAAAAATGTCATGAAAAGTGCCAGGCCGACCAACACCTGATTCGGCGGCATCTGCTGTGTAGCTAGCGATGTTCTCACAAAACTCAGGACAATGATGATTCTTGTAAAGCAGGTCATCAAGATCAATATGCTTGGAGCCAGCGATAAGACAGTCATCAGTAGAACAAGTTTGACGGAAGTAGAGACATTAGCGGGATCACTGTTATTAAAAAACTCCATGAACTCATTCATTCATTGTCTCTTCCTTTCCTATCAAGCTCCTTTAACAGCTTTTTCCTGCTATCAGACAATTGATCGAGTTGACTTTTGAACTCTGCAGAGAAACTGGCGGTTTCGGATCCGCTTTTCTTCAACCACTTATTTTTCAACTTCATTGCAAGCTCCCCAGGCTGGATCATTTGATCGATCTTATCGTTGTGATTTTTCAAAAGCTGTTCATATTCCTCGGGATCATCTATTTCTTTCAAGAGCTGAATATTTTCACCGACCCCGATCACCAATATTCTCCCGCCAACTTTAACAAGCTGGACAGAACGATTTGCGCCAAGGCCCGTACCGCCTAAATTCTCCACTGAATTTGCCTTTTGATACGATTTACTTTTTTTATTGATGAACTTTAATAGGCTATAGAGAAGGGCCACTACAAAAATAGTAGCAAATATCATCCTCAGAAACTCCCAAACGGTTATCCCCACTTTGTCAGGATTCGTTGTCTGTTTGGTAGATTTAGAGCCTTTTGATTCACCTTTATCCACCTTTAAATCATCTGGCTGTTCATAAACATCCTTCACTGTTTTTTCAAGATCTTCCGCATGGGCCTGTATGGCCCCAGAGGAGAATACCACTATCATCAGTGAGACCTGAAGCCATTTTTTAATTAAAAACAATATGAAGACACCCTCTTAACTTAATGCTTTATTTATGGCTTCCAAAACACGGTCTGCCTGGAATGGCTTCACGATAAAGTCTTTTGCACCCGCCTGGATCGCATCAATGACCATGGCTTGCTGTCCCATCGCTGAACACATGATGACCTTAGCTTGAGGATTTACCTTTTTAATTTCCTTTAATGCCGTAATTCCATCCATTTCAGGCATGGTAATATCCATCGTTACAAGATCCGGATGAGTTTCTTTATATTTTTCCACTGCTTGGGCGCCATCTGCTGCTTCCCCGACTATTTCAAAACCATTTTTTGAAAGGATATCCTTAATCATCATTCTCATAAATGCTGCATCGTCCACAATTAAAATTCTATTAGCCATAATTTTCGTCCCCCAAATTATCTTATTTTATTTAATCGGTCACTTTGACTCATGATATCTGTAACACGCACTCCAAAGTTTTCATCAATCACCACTACCTCGCCTTTTGCTATCAAGCGGCTGTTTACCAGGATATCCACTGGCTCTCCCGCTAATTTATCCAATTCGATGATCGATCCGGAGGACAGCTCCAAAATATCCTTGACGGAGCGTTTCGTTCTTCCAAGCTCCACCGTTACCTGCAAAGGGATATCCATCAGCATACTGAGATTTTTTGTTTGAGACTCCTGAAGCTGATAAGGCTGAAAACTGGTGAAACTGGCAGGCTGAACATTTACCGGCTGTCCTGTTGGTACGGATGAAACGCCAAAATGTTGTGGTACATTCGGCATTTGGTTCGCTGGTTGGGTTTGGTGACCGACTTGTCCATAAGTTTCATTTACCGATCGTTCATACCGGCTATCCTGGAATGGTGGCGGCTCCTGAGTTGGAATGTTTGTTACTGGTTCACTTAGTATTTTTTGCGTTTTCATCTCGGCAGGATCGCTTTCGCTCGTCCCATTTAATAATTCAGAAACTAACCCTTTAGCAAACTCTAACGGCAACAACTGCATGATACTGGAATCAATTAAGCTGCCGACACGGAGACGGAAAGAGATTTTTGCAAATAAATCCTCGTTCGGTATCGCATTTTCACCTTCACCATTTAAAAAGTTAAGTAAATCTATGCTAGGTGGAGAAATATCCACTTTTTTACTGAAAATGGTCGACATGGATGTCGCAGCAGAACCCATCATTTGGTTCATGGCTTCCTGGACAGCACTCAATTGAATTTCCCCAAGCAGGTCAGAAGGATTCTCCCCATCTCCTCCAAGCATCAAATCAGCAATGACAGCAGCATCGCTCTGCTTGATGACCAGCATATTTATACCTGAAAAACCTTCTGTATATTGCACTTGAATCGCTACATACGGATGCGGGAATTCTTCCGCGATCTGTCCCCTTTCAATCAATGTAACCGTCGGAGTGGTGATATCCACTTTTTGATTCAACAAAGTGGATAGGGCAGTGGCCGAACTTCCGAAGGAGATATTACCGATTTCACCGAGTGCGTCGAGTTCCATCATCGATAAATAATCGTCAATCGAGAGAGGGAACACCTCATCTTCAATATCACTTGTACCTTTTAAAAGGGCATCTATCTCGTCTTGTGAAAGCATTCCATCACTTACCATCTTCGTCTCCCCCTTTCAAAATATCAAGAATCTGGATAGCATGTTTTTTTCCTACTTTTCCTGGCTGCCCGCTGTATTTTGGGACCCCTCCAATGGTAATCGTCAAAGGTTCATCGATTGCCTTATTTAAATCGATGATATCGCCAACATCAAGCAGCAAAAAATCCTCGATGGTGATGTCCGTGGAACCAAGTTCGGAAATAATGGGAAGATCTGCGTTTCGGATACGCTTTTCCAAAATCATGATTTCCTCCGGGATTTTTTCCTTTTGGGAATTTTCCATCCAATAATGAGCGGATAACTTTGGTATGATCGGTTCCAATACGACGTGAGGAATGCAAACATTAATCATTCCACTCGTTTCGCCGATTTGTGTATTCAAGGAAATGACCACGACAGTATCATTGGGTGAAACTAGTTGTAAAAATTGTGGATTGACCTCGAACTCTGTCATCACCGGTTCGATTTCAACAATCGTTCCCCAAGCCTCCTGTAAATTTTCAAAAGCCTTCTCGAATAAATTCGACATGATTTTCGTTTCTATTTCCGTTAAACTATCCACCTTATTCACGCTTATGCCCCGCCCGCCCAAAACGCGATCCATCATGGAATAAGCGATATTCGGGTTGACCTCAAGAATGATTCGGCCATCCAAGGGCGGCACCTCAAAAACATTCATGATGGTCATTTTAGGAATCGATCGGATAAACTCTTCGTAAGGTATTTGATCTGCCGAAGCAACGGATATTTGGACATATGTTCTAAGCTGAGCAGAAAAGTATGTGGTCAGCAGCCTTGCAAAGTTCTCGTGTATCCTGGTCAAACTCCGGATTTGATCCTTAGAAAACCGAAGCGCCCTTTTAAAGTCGTATACTTTCACTCTTTTTTCTACTTCTTCTTTTTTTAAATCATCTGCATCCATTTCACCTGTGGAAATGGCCGATAACAAAGCATCGATTTCATTTTGCGATAATATTTCCCCGGACATTAACACTCACCTCCAAAGCTTCTCCTTCTTATTTAATGAAGCAAGGATGTTCTTATTGCAGAATCGAGGAGGTTATATAAACCTTTTCAACTTTTCCTTCTTCCATTAATTCATTCATTCTAGTCTTTAACGCTTCTTGAAGCTTTTCCTTGCCTTTTTTACCGGTTAACTCTTCCGCTTTCATTTCTGATAGTTCGGTAATGATGATATTTTTCACTTGAAAATTTCTTTTTTCCAACTCTTCTTTTGCTTTTTTATTTTCTGTTTGGACCATAAATGAGATTTTGATATAATCATTGCCGGCAAGATTCGTAGTAATTTCAGGAATCTCAACTGAAGATTTGACAATTTCGTCAATGCTAGGCTTATCTTCGGCAGATGTGGGATCAGATAACTTTGTCACTACCACGACCGCTATGACACCAACAAGCGTTATAGCCACGAGTATGATCAACATAATGGTCAATAGATTTTTTTTCATGAACTCTCCTCCACATCCTTACGAAAACCGAGAATATTAACGGTACGATAAAATTGTATAATAGCTTCAACCAGTTCCTCTTCCTTCTCTAGCACAACGATTTTCTTACCATTTGTAAAAGTAATGGTCGTATCTGGCAATGACTCGACTGTGTCTATGTACAATGCATTGATATAAAAGCATTTTCCATTGAGCCTTTTGACTTTGATAATGATATTTAGGAGCCAAGGCAAAAAGCACCTGGCTCCTCCCTCCCTTAACCTATCGTTTTAAGTTAACCAATTCCTGCAAAATCTCATCCGACGTCGTGATGATCCTAGTATTCGACTGGAAACCACGTTGAGCAACGATCATTTCAGTAAACTCTTCGGATAAATCCACATTGGACATTTCCAAAGAACCTGATGCAATAACACCGCGCCCCTCACCTGCGATATTGATATTTGCAGTACCTGAATTTATTGATTCCTGAAAAGTATTGCCACCAGTTTTCGTCAAGCCAGATGGATTGGAAAACTTGGCGACGGCCAGTTGGCCTAAGGTAGTGATCAGACCGTTAGAATAAACGCCATTTATTTCCCCTGATGAACCAATATTAAAGCTTTCCAGTTTACCTTCTTTATTACCATTCGGATTGACTAGAGCAGTGGTGGAACCTTTAACTTGAGTAAGATTCGAGAAATCAAAATCCAAATTAACTTTTTGTACGCTTTCATCACCTTGTGTATCCGAGTCATCCTCTTCGCCGCTTGAAATATTTATGGTTTGACCTGACTGGGTTTTATCAGCTGCCACTATCTGACCATTAGCGTTGAAATTAACCGTTGTGAACGGTTTTGGTTTAGTAGCTGATGTATCCCCAAAAGCAGCAGGTTCTTCATCAAAAAGCTCCCATTTATCATCACCGTTTTTTTGGAAATAGATAGTTGCCGTTTGTTCTTTACCCTTGTCATCCACAACTTTCATTTGCTGGCTAAATACGGTACCATCAATTGCGTCGGCAGCTAGATTTCCACTTACTGATATTTTAGTGGTGGTAATGGCAGGTAAAATCGCATTGACGTTAACAGCAACGTCGCCAATCGTTTTTGATCGTTTCCCGTTTTCATCAACCTTGTAGGCCTGCACTTTCAAACCATTCGCGTTGACAAGGGTACCATTATCATCCAAATAAAAGTTTCCTGCACGTGTATATGAAAGAGAATCGCCTTGCTTGACGACGAAATAGCCATCACCGGATATTCCTAAATCAAGATCGCGGCCGGTGGTTTGCAGGCTTGACTGTGTATGGATCGTATCGATTGTAGCAATCGTGGAGCCCAATCCAATTTGTTTAGAATTGGTTCCTCCTTTATTGGCTGTTGCTGCACTTGCACCAGATACCGTTTGGTTCATCGCATCGCTGAATGTCACACGGCTTTTTTTGAAACCATAAGTATTGACATTGGCGACGTTATTACCGATAACATCCAATTTTGTTTGTAAGTTTTTTAATCCGCTTATTCCCGAATACATTGAACGAAGCATGGTAAAAGCTCCCCTTTCATATAAAGACTGCTTCCGTCATTCCACAGTCCAGGCTTCCTCTTTCAGGTCCAGCCTATTTATCTAAAATGATGATTCCATTGATGTTCGTGAAAATTTGACATGTTGCTTCTTCCCTGTTCGTGCTGTGATGACCTTATTGTTTATCGTGCTTACTATCAGTGCCGCATTCCCTTTAATGTAATGATAAGAGATTCGGTTACACCCATTTTTGACTCATCCGCAATTGAACATGTTTACTGATGGTCTATGTGTGTAGACAGCAGCTTGAAAATGCTGTTGGAAGCCTTGCTGGATCATCTGCCTTTGCCTTAACAATCATATTTGTTTGTGTCATCGCTTGAGCGGAATTGCTTGAAAACCAAGTTTATTCATATCCCGCCCCTTCAGCGACTTTTATCAATTGATCTGATGATAACTTGGTGTTGTTTTCATCATCCACTTCAATTTGCAGTTTGCCATTATTCATGGATACCGAGATTACGACAGCTGATGTCTCTCCATTTTTTTCATCCATCCAGGAAACGCGCTTGCCTATTAATTCACTTGCCGCCGTCAAGCTATTCGACGTGGAAGTTGTTTGTTTCATTGTCGAAATATTTGCGGGTTCAAGCTTTGTGCCATCTTCTAAAAGAAAATAAACTCCATCACCCTTATATTGGATCGATTTAACGATGCCTGTTCCTTCTTCTATCGCAAGGTCATCATCGCCTTCATCCAATTTGTGCCAAGTGACTTCCTTTCCGACAAAAGAGTTATAGTTCATTAAACTATTTTGTTGATTGATCCCGATTATTTCTTCCATTTGGGCTCCCATATTCATCATCTGTTCCAGAGAAGAAAAAGTGGCCATTTGGGCGATGAACTCGGTATTGTCCATCGGGCTTGACGGATCTTGGTTTTGAAGCTGGGTAAGCAACAATTTCAAGAAATCATCTTTTCCCAATGCATCCCCGGTTTTTCTGTTTTCAGTTTGGGATTTTGATAATAGTAGTGATGTATCGATGGTCGTCATTTTTTCACCTACACTTCCAGATTTAACAGAGCATCGGCAAGGGATCCCGTAAACTCGCTTTCCGGCTCTTCATTGCTTTCTTCCTTACTCTCCTGTTGTTCATTATGTTCATCCGCATCTTTCTGGCTGAATTTCTCAGAGTTAAAAGCATTGAAGGTCTGTGATATTTCAATTCTTTCCATTTGAATGTTTTGTCCGCTAAACGCTTGTTTTAAACCATGAATCTGGTTCTCCAGAATATCTTTGGCTTGGACAGTAGTAGCCAGAATCTTGGCTGACAGCATACCGTCCCTTTGAATCAGCTCGATTCTTAGGGATCCTAAATGTTCAGGATTCAATCTGATCAACAGTTTATTTACACCGTTAGTTCCGCTAAAGTTCGCCTTACTTAAAATATTTTCAAATTGCTTAACAAACTCATCTTGACTGACAGTTTGCTCAACTTTGGGAGCCGCCAAGACGAATTGCTCCAGCTTTGTCATGAGAAAAGGCATACCAGGCCCTTGATGTTTACCGCTATCCGGTCTTTGCAAAGTCACACTGCTAGCGACTGCTCCATCTTTATTCACCTTGTCACTCCCAGATAGATGCGATAATGCGCTTCTAAATGTTTCTATTGCTTTAGTTTGCCTTGTCTCCGAAGTGTTGGATTGGTCAGGTTCTGTTTTTGATTTTGACTGATTGGACAGCCATTTCTCCAGCTTCCCCGTTATTCCTTCAAGCAGGTGTTTCATTTGTTTCTGAATGGCCGCTTCATCTTGTGTCATATCCTTATTCTCCGAAAGAAGATCTTGAATTTTCACCAGTTTCAAAAGATTCACCACACCAGACAATGGGAGGTCATGCCATTCTTCTTCGCTCAATACAGTAACTTTTTTCAGGGTGGTATACAGTTCAATGACATTGGCTGATAACAAACTTTGTGGATTCAGGCTGAAGTCATCACCTTCTTGTTCTAAATCCAGTTCCTCGATGCTCGCAAAGAAATCATCAAGGGCACCCTCACCATTTCCAAGTATATTTTTTTGGACCTGTAAAATAAGGGTGCTGTCTTGTTGGTTTGTTGAAGGGGCAACGGCTGCACTCTCTTCCCCTGTATCACTTAACCTTTCAAGTTTCAAAAAAACAAGCAAATCGTTTATTTCAGACATTCGCCCTTCAGGGTTGCCCCCTTTATCCGATGGAATGGGAGGTTCTGCCACTATCGCTGATTGAAGGACTGATCCAAACCCTGAATTAGTTTGTTGATTTGGCTTAATTGGTACCTTTTGAGTTAATGATGCCAAGGGAAGTAAAGAATTAATGGCAGAATTCATATATTCACCTCCTAACTCTTTTCACTTAAACTTTGTTCCGTTAGTTTCTTCGTTAACCTTGCAGCATCAGCCGTTGTCATTTGCTCCAAAACCTTTGCTAAAGTGGCTGCTTTCATACTTGAGAGAATTTCCACTGCATCTTCATCATTCATTTCGGTAATGATGGGTGCAGCCTTCTTGGGAGCCATCGTTTCATAAGTACGGATGATATCTTTGAACGCTTGTTTACTATTATTCTGACTATCTTTAAGTTGATTCATTTCTGTTTGAAGCTGCTGTTTTTCCGCTTCTGCCTTTTCAATGGCCTTGTCACGTGTATCGATGATGCTCTCAAGCTTGTCTATCTCTTTTTCCTTGTTTTCAATCTCGGTTTCTAATTTTTCGAGCTTCATGGAAACTTTCTCATCACTCTTGGCTGGTTTATCTTCCTCTTCATCCTTTTGATCCGATTCAATGAAGGGTATTTTCGCAGACATTTCTTTTGCCTTTTCCACTACATTCACCCCTGCAACTGTAAAAACGATTAAAGCTACAGTTACCGCAAAGATTAATGGAATGAAGATGACAAGAAACCATTGAAACTTACTTATCTTGCTTTCTTCCAATTCTTCCAATCCATTAGATTCACTTTTTTTACCCATTCCATCACCTTACGCCTTTGCTTAAGAATTGCCGGATTGATATTTCATCCATTTGTTTGTTCTCAGCTTCCTTTATGACATCGAGGAATTTATGAAAATCATTTTCTTTCATTTTCTCGTACTTTTTAACCTCGATATTTCTTTCCATTAATATATCCCGTTGAATATTCATCTTGTATCGCGCTTCAATGACTTCCTGTTGACAGTGGTTTAAGAGTTTTTCCAAGTTGTCCATAAATAACTGATGATGACGAATTTCCTGTATGGATAATCCATTTCGCAGCTTTTCCTGTTGAAACTCAAGCAGCTCTTCCTTTTTCTTTAAAAGCTTATATAACTTTTCTGCCACTTCTTCAAATTTTTTTAAAGCAGCATTATATTTAGCTAGTGCATCGGTTTTTTCTTTTTCTTTGATGGTCAGGATCTTCTCGAATTTATATTGATAAATCATTATTAATCACCTTTCTCCATCAATTCGACAAGGGCATTGATACTATTATCTTTGGTAGCTTTTTCATGGGTTCCTTGCTTCAAAAATGAAATGATTTCCGGATAGCGTGTAATTGAGTTATCAATTTGTTTGGAAGAACCCTTCTTATAAGCTCCTATATTAATCAAATCTTCCGACTCCATATAGGTTGATAAACTTGCCCGTAATTCTTCCGCGGCGTTTTTATGCTTGTCACCAACTATATTGTTCATGACACGACTAATGCTCTTTAATACATTGAGCGCTGGAAACTGTCCTTTATTGGCTAAGTTACGGTCCAGTATGAAGTGACCATCCAAAATTCCCCTTACAGCATCAGCAATCGGTTCATTCATATCATCACCGTCGACGAGTACCGTATAAAAAGCTGTAATCGTACCGAGCTGATTTGTACCCGTTCTTTCGAGTAACCTTGGGAGGATGGCGAAAACGGAGGGGGTATACCCTTTGGTCGTCGGCGGTTCCCCGATGGCAAGCCCAATTTCCCTCTGGGCCATCGCCACCCTCGTGACCGAATCCATCATCAGCATCACACTCAATCCCTTATCACGAAAATATTCCGCGATGGCAGTTGCCGTCAAAGCACCCTTTATCCTCATCAATGCTGGCTGGTCAGATGTCGCCACTACAATGATTGATCGTGCCAGCCCTTCCGGACCAAGGTCTTTCTCAATGAATTCACGAACTTCACGGCCACGTTCTCCAATAAGACCGATCACGTTTAAGTCAGCCGTCGTATTCCTTGCCACCATACCAAGCAACGTGCTTTTCCCGACGCCGCTTCCTGCAAAGATACCAACACGTTGTCCTTTTCCAACTGTTAATAAACTATCAATTACCCGGACTCCTACATCTATCGGTTCATTAATGGGAGGCCGTTTCATCGGATTCGGCGGATCTTGATCCACAGAAATTGTCGCCAAACCTTTTGGAAGAAGTGAGTCATCAATGGGATGCCCCAATGGATCGACTACTTTGCCAATAAGCTCACTTCCCACCTTTATCTCAAGACTCCGTCCGCTTCCTTCCACGATACAGCCCGGGGCAATATCACTAACTGCTGTAAACGGCATTAAAATAACCATTTCATCACGGAAACCGACCACTTCGGCTATGATTCGGTTTTTCTTATTTTGTATGCCTGTATGGATATAACAAACATCACCTACAGAGCTTTCAGGGCCTTGAGATTCTATCATTAACCCCACGACACGTTTGACCCGTCCATAATGTTTGAATGGATCAACTTCATCAACCAAGGGCAATAGGTCTCTAGTTTTCATCTTTATTCCCCTTCCAGCAATTCAGTTAGTTTCACTTTTATTTCCTGCAGTTGACTGTCGACACTCGCATCCATCCTTCCGTTTTCGGATTCGATGATACAGCTGCTTTCTTCAAGCTCATCATCCGGAAAGATATACAGCTCAGTATCTTTCGGAAAGATTGCCATCAACTCTTCTTTATGAGAAAGAATCGAGTGATATCGAATCGGATGGATATGCAATTGCACTTCACGGTAATCCCTCACTTCTTTGATGGCTCTTTTGACTATGGATAAAAAAGACTCTTCATCTTTTTCAAGCTTTTGCCCGATAATTTTCTCTGCCACCTTCAGGGCAAGATTCAAAATAACGGTTTCAGATGATTCGATATGGTGCCGATAATCTTTTTTAGAGGACTGCACCACTTCTTTTGCAAAAGCTATTTCCGCGGCAATCTCGCTATAACCCTTTTGGATCCCATCTTCGACTCCCTGCTGATACCCTTCTTTTTGAGCTTGTTCGATAAACATTGCTTTTTCTTGAATCTCCCATTGTTCTCGGTCTTGCTGGATTTCAGCAGCAATCGCTTGGGCTTTTTGCTTAGCATCGAGCAATAATGTTTCCGCTTCCTGTTTGGCATCTTTGAGAAATTCATCAGATTGAATATAATGAAGGTTTTTTCGCTCATCTGCATCATCATTTAAGTCAAAAGGGCGAACTTTTATCGCTATCTTTTTACTTTTCTCTTGGTTAGCCTGCTGGGATTTGATAATCCTAGACAATGATATCATCCCCTCCGCCGCGGGCAATCACGATGTCTCCAGTTTCCTCCAGTCGTCGAATGACGGCAACAATTCTTGATTGTGCTTCTTCTACATCACGCAAACGTACCGGCCCCATATATTCCATTTCTTCCTGGAACGTTTCAACCATCCGTTTTGACATGTTTCGGAAAACGATTTCCTTCACTTCATCACTAGCCACTTTAAGAGAAAGTTTAAGATCTTCGTTATCGGATTCCCTGACAACGCGCTGAATCGCTCTGCCATCAAGGGTCACGATATCCTCAAAAACAAACATTCTTTTCTTGATTTCCTCAGCAAGCTCCGGATCTTGAATTTCAAGCGCATCCAAGATCGTCCTTTCCGTTGAGCGGTCAACACCATTCAACACTTCTACAACGGCTTCCACTCCACCAGTCTGTGTATAATCTTGGGTTACAGTCGCTGAAAGTTTCCTTTCAAGTATTTGCTCCACTTCATTGATGATTTCCGGAGAAGTGCTATCCATTAAAGCAATCCTCCTAGCAATATCGGCCTGCACCTCTTGCGGAAGCTCAGACAATATTTTTCCAGCCTGTGTGGGATCAAGATAGGACAAGATCAATGCAATGGTCTGCGGATGCTCGTTCTGAATGAAATTCAAGATTTGTCCAGGATCTGCCTTCCGAGCAAAGTCGAATGGACGCACCTGCAAGGATGATGTTAAACGGTTAATGATGGCGGTTGCCTGATCAGTACCCAATGCCTTTTCAAGTACCTGCTTGGCATATCCTATCCCGCCCTGGGAGATGTAATCCTGTGCTAAAGCAATAGTATGGAATTCTTCCAGAATTTCTTCTTTATCTTGGGAGTCCACTTTCCTCACTCCCGAAATTTCAAGGGTCAATCTCTCAATTTCCTCTTCGGAAAGATGCTTATATACGGATGCAGAAACATCCGGGCCTAAGGAAATAAGGAGGATGGCAGCTTTCTGTTTGCCAGTCAATCCGGCTTTTTTTTTTCTATCTGTCATTTTCTTAAGCCTCCTAGTCTTCTGCTATCCAGCTTCTTAATAATTTCGCAAATTCATCCGGCTTTTCTTTTGCCAGCTTCTCCAGTTGTTTTCTTTTTAAAGACGCTTCCGTTTCCTTCTCTTTGTTCAGATCCGGAACATCGAATACGACTTCTTCCTCTTCAACCACGTACTCCTCTTCCATTTCAGCTTGCTTTCGGGAACGGAGGAATAAGATTAAGAGAATGATAATGGCAAGTATTAGCACTCCGCCGACGATGTATGCCCATATTGGTAACGAAGGTTTCGTTTCATCTTTTTGCAACTTCATTTTCCCGTTAAACGGCTGCACGGAAATCGCAATTTTATTATTAAGCTCCTCGTCCGTCAGCTCTTCCCCTTCAGCTTTTTTCTCGATTGTCGTGCGGATTATCGTACCAAGGATTTGTGTAATATCATCCATACTCTGTTGTGATAAAGAATTCGGATCGTCAGCTGTGGGCGGTTCGACCATGACCTGAATACCTAAATCTTTGACTTTATATGGGCTTTCGACTATTTCTTTCTTGATTCGGTTCACTTCACTATTTATCGTTTCATCCACTTTTTCATAATCACCGGATCCATTTGTGCCTTCAACGTATTGGGTTCCCAATGAATCTGAGGAATCCTCACTTTGCGGAACGCCTCCTGCACCTGCTGGGTACCCGCTATACGTTTCATTGATTCTTTGCGCAGAAATCTCTATTCCAGCCATATTTTCTTCATCGACCGGTTCAACTAAATTCTCTTCCCGATTTTCTTGAGTGAAATCAATGTCTGTCGTGACAGAAACAACCACTTTGTCTCTCCCCATTATCGTTCCAAGCATATTTTGTACCTGTCTTTGAATATCGCGTTCTATTTCTTTTTTTATTTCGTTTTGGGTAGCAAATGCGGACGCAAAAGAAGAATTTTCATTTTCAAGATCGAAGTACTCAAACTCTTGGTTCATAATGACGATATTATCTGTAGGGAGATTCGGAACACTTTTTGAGACGAGATGATAAAGGGAATTGATTTGACTTTCTTCAAATTTATAACCGGGTTTCGTATTCAATACAATGGATGCTGACGCTTCCCCAGCTGAATCACTGACAAAAACTCCTTTATCAGGAAGAGTGATCATAACACTGGCATCTTCTACTCCATCAATCTTTTTTATTAAACTGGCCAATTCCGTTTGCATCGAGTCAAGTTTAATGACATTGAATTCATTTTCAGTCATTCCGATACCGGCACTTTGACTAAAAAAGGAATAGTCGATACTGCCTGATTCCGGAATTCCTTCAGCTGCCAGCTCCACTTTAAGTGAATCCAGTTTTTCTTCCGGAACTTTTATGGTCGTTCCATTTTCAGAAACTTCATTCATAATCCCTTGACTGTCTAAATTTTCTTTAATGCTCCCCGTTTCCGAAGGAGTTAAGTTGGAATATAAGGGCACCAGCGTCGTACGCGTGGTTAAAATTGAAACTGCCGTAATGATGATGATAATTAATACCGCTGAACCAATCATCATGAATTTCTGTTTTTTACTGCGGCTTGTCCAGTAAGCAGTTATTTTGTTTTTAAAGTTCACTAGTACTTCATTCATTTAAATCCCCCGGTCAGTCTATGAATTTATGATTGGGGGATTTCTTTTCCCCCTGGTCATTTTTTCTCTATATTATGAGGTTAAAAAATGAATGCTATATACTCATTCTCATCATTTCCTGGTAGGCTTCCACAACCTTATTCCGAACCTCTAATGTAGCCTGCATGGTAACGCTGGCTTTTTGTGAAGCTATCATCACCGAATGAAGCTCAACATCCTCCCCATTAACCAATTTGGTTGTAAGATCATCAGATGCCACTTGTGTTTCGTTAACTTTATTCATTGATTCTTTTAATACGGACGCAAAATCTTGTTGTGCTTCGTATGGTGTATTAGTCTTGTTTTGCTCTTTTTTCAGAACATTACTTGCACTGTTCACTGCAGAAAGAGAAATCCCCTCCATATCCACAATCTCCTTTCAAACTTTTATTTCCCGATTTCCAAAGCTTTCATCATCATTCCCTTTGATGCATTTAAAACTGTCACATTGGCTTCGTATGAGCGTGTGACACTCATTAAATCAACCATTTCCCGAAGCGGGTCGACATTTGGCATTTCAACATAACCATCTTCATTGGCATCAGGATGTTCGGGATTGTAATCCAGTTCAAAAGGTGTTTTATCTTTTACTATTCCAGTCACCTTCACTCCATTCCCTATCTCGCTCGTTGTTCCTGATGCTGCGTTTAAGAAACTCGAAAAACCGTTTTCCTTACTTTGCAGCACAACCGATTTTCTTGTGTATGGCTTCCATGTTTTTGATTCGGCGTCATATTCCGCCCTGGTAGAATCGGCATTAGCCATATTAGCGGAGATTACATCCATCCTTACCCTTTGACTCGTCAGGCTAGATCCGGTCATGTTTATACTTTGGAAGATTCCCATCACTTACCTCCTCTAATTACATTCTGCAAAGATTGAAATTTACCTGAAAGCCTGTCCGTTACTGCATTATAATAAATCTGGTTGGCAGCAAGATCCGTCATTTCCTTATCAACGTCCACACTATTCCCATTATTGTTATATCGGACATTTTTCTGCGTCACGATGTTAGAAGCATGACTTCCCTCTGATTTGAAGGTAAAATGTCGTTCATCGGTACGATATGACTCCAGGGAAGATTCCAGTTCTCCTTTAAAGGATTGTGTTTTATCGACCTCTTTAGCTTTATAATTAGGCGTATCCGAATTGGCTATGTTCTGTGAAATGACTTTTTGTTTGGCATTAGAATAATCAAGGGCATTTTCAAGTGATTGAAAAGTATTCGAGAATAATTCCACATCGATCACCTCTTTCTATAATTAACAAATAATGACTTTATCAATAAATTAACCCAGCACATTTACGTTTTAATTTTAAAGAAACATTATAACTATGTCCATAAACAACACATAGACTTTAGACCTATTATCGTCGAAATTTGTCATAAATCACTCAAATTTGTCGTTTTTATTAGTATAATTTCAGGTCTATTATGACGTTATATTACATATTATTATGATATTCTACATATTAACCAATTTTTACTTCTATTAGCTTATATATCATATCGAAAAACAAATCCATATACCTGATACTTTAGAACTAATTTTTAAAATTTATTATTTCATTTTAGTTGATTTCACCCTTTTAAATAAAGGGTTTTAAGAAAACAAGTAATTCCTGCTTTCTTTTTTTTTTTGAAAAAAAAACGATATTTTTTAAAGCTCTGTTCCATTCGACAAAACTCCCAACAGGTTTGGACCCCGTTATCCATAGGATCTTTAAAATCAAAAAGTAACATCATCGTTCATTTTCATCATATCGACAGTTATAATAATATAATTACCCTTTTTAAGAAATATTTAACTATCTTTACTGCTTCTAATAAAAAACATGCCTATATTCACATTTCCATTTAATCCGAATTACCTCTTTTTCCTTTCCCCCCATGTCATTCACCCACATTTGCCTGTTAGTCCCAGAACGGCAACAGATCCAAATATCACAAAAAAAGGCAGCCCTTTTTCAAGGACTGCCTTTTTGGTATGTTAATTATTTTTTAGCTTCTCTAATTCAAGTAGGAATTTATCGTTCAATACTTTGATATAAGTACCTTTCATTCCAAGAGAGCGTGATTCAATGACTCCTGCACTTTCCAGTTTCCTTAGTGCATTTACGATAACGGAACGGGTGATGCCGACACGGTCTGCAATTTTGGAAGCTACAAGAAGACCTTCATTACCTTTAAGCTCTTCGAAGATGTGCTCAATTGCTTCCAATTCGCTGTAAGATAACGAGGAAATTGCCATTTGAACGACAGCTTTACTACGAGCTTCTTCTTCTATTTCTTCTGATTTTTCACGCAGGATTTCCATGCCGACTACAGTCGCACCATATTCAGCCAAAATTAAATCATCATCGTGAAATTTTTCTTGTAATCGGGCAAGCACCAATGTTCCTAATCTTTCTCCCCCGCCCATAATCGGTACGATCGTTGTTAATCCAGTTGCGAAAAGCTCTTTATTTTCGACTGGGAAAGCAGTATATTCGCTTTCGATATCAAGGTTCGATGAGGTTTCAGGAATATTGAAAAGGTTTTTTGTGTACTCTTCTGGGAATTGTTTATCTTCCAACATTTTGTACATGCGTTCGTTTTCAATTTGCTGACTTACCGCTATGCCTAGTAATTTCCCGCGGCGGCTGACGACGAATACATTTGCTTCGATAACTTCACTTAAACTTTCAGCCATTTCCTTGAAGTTAACTGCTTTACCTGCTGCTTTTTGGAGCATTGCATTGATTTTTCTTGTTTTTGCTAATAAGTTCATTTGATTTGTTCCTCCTAAAAATACCATGGTTCACAATAACTATGAAGTTGTATTTCCGTAATTTTATGTTCATTGCCCTTTGTTTCTTAATTAAAGGATAAACTGGCTTAAATCTTTGTTCCGGGCGATAGAACCAAGCTTACCTTCGACATATTGGGGAGTAATTGTAATCTTCTCCATCGTTATTTCCGGAGCTTCAAACGATAAGTCTTCAAGCAACCGTTCCAAAATGGTATGAAGTCTTCTTGCACCAATATTGTCTGTGTTTTGATTTACTTCGAAGGCCACTTCAGCTATCTTACGAACAGCATCGTCAGAAAATTCAATTTCTATACCTTCAGTTTCTAATAAAGCTACATATTGTTTTAACAAGGCATTATCCGGTTCATGAAGAATCCGTACAAAGTCGTCTACAGTCAGTTTGTTCAATTCAACACGAATTGGGAATCTACCTTGTAATTCAGGGATAAGGTCGGATGGCTTAGCCATATGAAAGGCCCCTGCAGCAATAAATAGGACATGATCCGTTTTAACTGACCCATATTTAGTCACTACTGTCGAACCTTCTACAATTGGCAGGATGTCCCTTTGGACACCTTCTCTTGAAACATCCGCTGATGAACTTCCCGATTGCTTACTTGCAATTTTGTCTATTTCATCAATGAAGATAATCCCATTTTGCTCAGCCCCGTATACTGCATCGGAAGTGACTTCATCCATATCAATCAATTTTGCCGCTTCTTCATTTGTTAAAACGGTTCTCGCTTCACTTACTTTCAATTTGCGCTTCTTGCTTTTTTTCGGCATCAAGCTTCCTAAAGCGTCCTGCATGTTCATCCCCATCTGTTCCATTCCCGAACCTTGGAGCATATCAAACATCGAAGCAGCCTGTTCTTCCACTTCGACCGTTATCATTTCACTTTCCAACTCACCATTAGCCAGCTTTTCAGCGACGATTTTTCTTTTTTCCTGCAAACTTAAATCTTCGGAATTTTCTTCCGGATCTTGTTCGTCTTGATTGTTATTGCCTCCAAAAAAGACTTCAAGAGGATTCTTGAAATTACTCTGTTTTTTAGTGGATGGCACTAATAGCTCTATTAAACGGCGATTTGCATTTTCTTCTGCCCGTTCTTTTACGCTGGCCATCTTTTCTTCCTTCACGAGGCGGACGGAAGTCTCCACCAAATCACGGACCATGGACTCTACATCCCGGCCGACATACCCGACTTCCGTAAATTTCGTTGCTTCAACTTTAACAAAAGGAGCACCTACCAATTTAGCCATTCTCCGAGCTATTTCTGTTTTCCCAACGCCTGTCGGTCCAATCATTAATATATTCTTCGGTACGACTTCGTCACGAAGTTGATCCGAGAGAAGGGAACGTCGGTAGCGATTCCGAAGAGCCACTGCCACTGCCCGTTTTGCCTCACGCTGCCCTACGATATACTGATCCAGTTTTTCAACGATTTGCCTCGGTGTTAAATTAGCTTTTTTTGACATTTGCGCTCCTCCTTACAACTCTTCCACGATTATATTCGTATTTGTAAATACACAAATTTCCGCTGCAATTTGTAAAGATGATTGAGCGATTTCCTTTGCCGATAAGTGGTCGCTGGAAAACCGCATTAATGCCCTTCCGGCAGCCAATGCATAATTTCCTCCCGATCCTATGGCGAGGATCCCGTCATCCGGTTCAATTACTTCCCCGGTGCCAGAAACGAGCAGTAAATGGTTCTTATCCATCACGACTAGCATGGCTTCAAGCTTCCTCAATACATTGTCACTTCTCCATTGCTTTGCCATTTCGACGGCAGCGCGCTGAAGATTGCCATTATACTCTTCAAGTTTTGCTTCGAACATCTCAAATAAAGTGAAAGCATCTGCAACGGAACCTGCAAAACCTGCAAGGACATTACCATTAAAGATTTTCCTTACTTTCCTCGCTGTATGCTTCATCACTACTGAATTTCCTAAAGTAACCTGCCCATCACCGGACATGGCACATTCACCTTTATGATGCACTGCAAATATCGTTGTCATAAAGTGTCCCCTTTCAACATTTAAGGCCGCGGATGTGATGCATTGTAGACTTTTTTCAATTGGTCTTTTGTAACATGCGTATACACTTGCGTTGATGAAATTTTAGAATGACCAAGCAATTCTTGAACCGTGCGAATGTCCGCCCCATTATTCAATAGGTGTGTAGCAAACGAATGCCTTAGCATATGGGGATGAAGACTTCCATCTGCGGCTGACTTTTTAATCAATTCATTCAATATATAGCGAACTCCCCTAGGTGTCAGAGGGTCTCCACGAAAATTAACAAATAAATAAACATGCGCCTTGGCGTCAGACGAAGTCAATTCCATCCTGGCTGTACGTATGTATAAATCTATCGCTTCCTGTGCATATCTACCAACCGGAACGTAGCGATCTTTTTTTCCTTTTCCATGGATCAGTACTGTCCCTAAGGAAAGATCGATATCCTGCAGTTTAATATCACAACATTCACTTACGCGAATGCCTGTAGCATACAATAATTCCAGTAAGGCATTATTCCTTATTCCTATCGGTGAATCTTTCTTTAAAGAAGAAAACAACTGATCCATTTCCTTCTCATAGAGAAAACGTGGCAGTCTTTGATCCTTTTTAGGTAAAGAAGCAAGAGAAAAAGGATTATCCTTAACATCACCTTCACGCAGTAAAAATTTATAAAGGCTCCGCAAACAAGAAGTTTTTCTTGCTACAGTGCGCTTAGAAAGTTTTTTCTCATATAAATTCGTTAAATATAACCGGACATCAAGATATTCAACGGACGTGAAGTCCTCAATGCCCTGTTCATTAAGGAACAGAAAAAATTCGTGAATATCACGTTTGTAATTTTCAATGGTGTAATGTGAACTGTTCTTTTCAATTTGTAAATATTCGATGAAGGATGATAATGCCTTTTTTTGATTAATCATGGAAACACCTCGCAAAGGCTAATAAATAGTATCATACTTTAAAACAGCAGGCAAATATTTTACAAATTTTTCACAAAGTTCTGAATTGTGTCTAAAGCGCGTTTAGCATGCGTTTCATTCCGCTCTTTTTTGGATTTGATTCTCACTTCAAGGTCTGGAAGCAATCCAAAGTTGGCATTCATCGGCTGGAAGCTCTTACCATTCGTCGAAGTTATGTACCTTGCCATGCTGCCCATCGTCGTCTCTGCAGGGAAAATGATAGGATCCAATCCTTGGACGATCCTTGCAGCATTGATACCTGCAACCAGTCCCGATGCAGCCGATTCTACATATCCTTCGACGCCAGTCATCTGACCGGCAAAGAATAAATCATCCCGATTCTTGAATTGGTACGTAGGCTTCAAAACATTAGGTGAGTTTATGAAAGTGTTTCGATGCATAACTCCATAACGGACAATTTCCGCATTTTCCAATCCAGGAATGAGCTGCAATACTTCTTTTTGCGGCCCCCATTTCAGATGTGTCTGAAAACCAACAATATTGTAAAGTGTTCCTGCAGCATCATCTTGACGCAATTGAACTACTGCAAAAGGACGTTTTCCCGTTTTTGGATCTTCTAAGCCAACAGGCTTCAATGGACCAAATAACATCGTTTTCTTCCCGCGTGATGCCATCACTTCAATGGGCATGCAGCCTTCAAAAAAGATTTCTTTTTCGAATTCTTTAAGTGGAACTGTTTCAGCAGCAATCAATGCTTCATAAAAGCGGTCAAACTCTTCTTCCGTCATCGGACAGTTCAGATAAGCTGCTTCACCTTTATCATAGCGGGATTTCAAATATACTTTATCCATGTCGATGCTGTCTTTTTCAAGAATTGGTGCGGCAGCATCATAGAAGTACAAGTATTCTTCATCCATGATTTGCTTTAAACTGTCAGATAGTGACTGACTTGTTAGCGGACCGGTTGCAATGACGGTAGGACCTTCCGGAATTTCCGTCACTTCTTCATTGATGACCGTTACATTTGGATGATTTTTGACCCTTTCCGTAACAAGACCGGCAAATTCATGACGATCAACAGCTAAAGCACCGCCAGCCGGTACAGCACAAGCATCCGCTGCGGACATGATGACCGAATCCAGAATACGCATTTCTTCTTTTAATACACCAACTGCATTTGTTAACGTATTTGCCCGAAGTGAATTGGAACAAACAAGTTCAGCGAATTTATCGGTATGATGGGCTGGCGTTTGTTTTACAGGGCGCATTTCATATAGATCGACTTTAATTCCTCTTTTAGCTAACTGCCACGCCGCTTCACTTCCAGCAAGCCCGGCACCGATTACACTTACTTTTGTTTCTTTCATTTTTCGAACCTCCATGTATAGATATGATAAGACAGGATCATTTATCATTAAAACTGCTTTCATAAAAGTTTCATTTTTAACGATACCTATGTATTTATACCCGAAATACTCATTCCTGCTAACGATCATTTAAAGAATATGCCATATAATAGCCGTATTCTACCTGCAATCCATTGCTTCTAAGAAGGGGAACGGACACAAATAGGAATTATATCTTTAAAAGAATGTACTTGTCCACTGAATTTTACATCACATGGCTTAAATAAAAAAGTTTCAAGCTTTATCCATTGTCTTCTTTGAAGTAAATCCACTTACTATCATGATATCATACTTTCCTGAACATAAAGAAACTCGGCAGATGCCGAGTCAATTTATCTTTAGGTTTTTTCGATAGTTCACAGTGATAGTAAACGATTTCACGGTCTTTTCTATGCTTGGGGCAATTCTTTGAAATCACAATCCATGCACTGTACCTGGACGCCTTTTTTGAGTTTTTTCTCAACAAGTGTCCCTTCACATTTTGGACAACTCCGCGGCAGCGGTTTATCCCAAGATATGAAGTCACATCCAGGATAGGTATCACACCCGTAAAATATGCGGCGTTTTTTACTTTTCCTTTCAATGATGTTTCCTTCTTTACATTTTGGACATTTAACACCGATTTCTTTAACGATTGGCTTTGTGTTACGGCAATCCGGGAAATTACTGCATGCCATGAACTTTCCGTAACGCCCCATCTTAAAGACCATCCCATGTCCGCATTCCACGCAATCTTCACCTGCAGGTTCATCCTTGATTTCAATTTTCTCCATCTCGACTTCGGCTTTAGCCAAATGAACTGCAAATTCCTTATAAAATTCATCGATGACCTTTATCCATTCGATACTGCCTTCCTCGACGCTGTCGAATTCCTGTTCCATCTTGGCAGTGAACTCTGCATCAAGAATATCCGGGAAGAATTCGCGTATCAATTCAAGAACGATCTCACCAAGCTCCGTCGGTATGAACCGTTTATTATCCAAAGTAACATAGCCTCGTTTTTGAATTGTATCCAAGGTAGGAGCATATGTGGAAGGACGGCCTATTCCCAGTTCCTCTAGGGTTTTGACAAGACGGGCTTCCGTATATCGGGGCGGAGGCTGTGTGAAATGCTGCTTCGGCTCGATATCTTTTGAAAAGAATTGATCCCCTTTTTTTACATCCGGAAGTGCATTTTCCTTTTCTTCCACCGAGTCATCGGACCCTTCAACATATACCTTCATGAAACCCGGAAATTTAATTTTCGAACCAGTTGCCCTGAAGATGACGTCCCCGTTATGCAAGTCGATGCTCATCGTATCCATGACCGCCGAAGACATTTGACTAGAAACGAATCGTTCCCAAATCAATTTATAAAGACGGAATTGATCTCTGGATAAGAACTCCTTGACTACACTCGGTTCACGTAATGTACTTGTTGGCCTGACCGCTTCATGGGCGTCCTGGGCATTAGTCTGTTTTTTCTCTTTACGCTGTTCAACCTGAACATAATCTTTACCATAATTATTTTGAATGAAGGTATGAACTTCCTCTTTCGCAACATCGGAAATCCGGGTCGAATCGGTTCTCATATAAGTGATTAACCCGACTGTACCTTCCTTGCCAAGCTCGATTCCTTCATAAAGCTGCTGAGCAAGCATCATGGTTTTCTTTGCACGGAAATTCAATTTACGTGCCGCTTCCTGTTGCAGGGAAGAAGTCGTAAAAGGAGCGGCTGGATTGCGCCTTCTTTCTTTTTTTGCCACAGCTCCTATCGTGAATTCGCCGCCATTTAAAGAAGCAAGCACTTTTTTGACGTCCTCTTCGTTATTCAACTCCTTCTTCTCACCGCTAATGCTGAAGAAGGAACCTTCAAACTGTTCTTTTCCTTTTATAAAATCAGCCTTGATTGTCCAATACTCTTCAGGGGTAAAATCTTTGATCTCCTTCTCCCGGTCAATGATCATCCGTACAGCAACTGATTGGACCCGTCCCGCGCTTAAGCCTTTTTTCACCTTTTTCCACAAAAGCGGGCTTATATTGTATCCGACCAAACGATCCAATACCCTTCTTGCCTGCTGGGCATCAACCAATTTCATATTTATTGGCCTCGGTGATTTAAATGATTCTTTGATAGCCTCTTTCGTGATCTCATTGAATACCACGCGGCAATCTGAGTTAACGTCAACATCAAGACTGTGAGCCAAATGCCAGGCAATGGCTTCCCCTTCCCTGTCGGGGTCAGCCGCGAGATAGATTTTTTTCGCTTTTTTTGCAGCTGTTTTCAATTCTTTTAAAACCGGGCCTTTGCCGCGGATAGTTATATATTTAGGTTCATATTCATGTTCAACATCGACACCCATTTGACTTTTAGGCAAATCGCGTACATGCCCCATGGAAGCCTTTACTTTATATTTTTTTCCTAAGTAACGTTCTATCGTTTTCGCCTTTGCGGGCGATTCCACAATCACTAAGTATTCTGACATCCAATAAATCCTCCTCAAAGAGGTAATATAAATCTTCACTATTATTAATCATTCAAAAATCATTTGTCAACACCTCTTTACTTTTCAAAGCTTACTGATTCATTTAATTATAGGTATTTTGACAAGAGGTGCCATTTGCAAAACTTATAACAGTTTTACAATATTTTCAACCTTTTTGTCTATTAATTCAACCCATCCTTTTAAAAAACCACCTTTTTTTCATTATTTTTCCGTTTGATTCTCCGTCTATCTTCTATATTATATTGTTCAAAACTCTTCCTCGATCTGCCTGGCACTCAAAACAAGTTTGGCACCATCAGAAATCAATTGATTGGTCCCCAGCGATTCAGGGCTCGTAACATTACCAGGAAGCGCAAACACATCCCTGCCGTGTTCCAATGCAGCTTGGGCCGTAATAAGGGATCCGCTTCTTTCTTTTGCCTCGACCACGAAGACTCCCTGTGATAATCCACTGATGATTCGATTCCGAAGCGGAAACATCCATGGTTCCGCCCTCAATTCCGGTGGAGTCTCAGATAAAAGCAAGCCTTTTTCAATGATTTCTTCAGCAAGGGGTATATTGGATTTTGGATATATTTGCATAAGTCCCCCTCCTAATATCCCAATCGTATCTCCGCCTTCACTTAATGTGATCTTATGTGACTCTGCATCGATTCCAGCCGCCACTCCACTTATGATCACGAACTTTTTCTTTACAAGCGGTATTAGAATCGTTTTTAAGGCCTCCAGACCATACGAGGTTGGCTTACGCGTTCCAACAACACCTAGCGTATTCTTACTTGTTAAAAGCCTCTTATCGCCTTTAAAATAAAGAACCCACGGAGGATCGAATATTTGCTTCAGCAAAAAAGGGTAATCATCATCAAAGATCGTTAAACAATGAATTTGGTTATCTTCGTATCTTTTAAGTTTATCGATGGTATGGAGGGAATGTAAATCTTTGAGAAAGGGGTTGAGCTTATTTGAAGGGATAGGGAGCATTTTTGCCCATTCAGCGTGATTCGTCGTGAACAGGGAAGATAATGATGGGTCTTTGGACATGATGATTTGGATTGTTCTCCATCCTGCTCCGCGGCAATGATGGAGATGGATTAACTTTTCTTTTTTATTCAATTGAAAACGCCCCTAATCGGATATTTTTTAAAAATAGGTTGATAGTGATGTACTTGGTGTCTCCCGAGGAAATTGGAGGGGAAAAAAGGCCGACCCAAAAAAAGGTCGGCCCAGCTTGAATCAATGTGTTTTACAAGGTTCGTAAATATCTTTTTCTTTCAAGACGGAGATCAATGTTTCACCCATTACGGATGGAGTTTCGGCAACTTTAATTCCACATTCGTTCATAACGCGGATTTTCTCGTCAGCAGTACCTTTTCCTCCTGAGATAATGGCACCGGCATGACCCATGCGTTTACCGGCTGGAGCCGTACGGCCACCAATGAAACCAACAACTGGCTTAGTCATATTTTCCTTCACCCAGATTGCTGCTTCTTCTTCTGCCGTTCCACCGATTTCACCGATCATGATCACCGCATGTGTTTCCGGATCTTCATTGAACGCTTTCAAAACATCAATGAAATCCGTTCCGTTAACGGGATCTCCACCGATGCCGACAGCCGTAGACTGTCCAATGCCTGCTTGCGATAACTGGTGAACGGCTTCATACGTCAAAGTTCCCGAACGTGAAACTACACCTACATGGCCTTTTTTGTGGATATACCCTGGCATGATACCAATCTTACACTCTTCAGGAGTAATGACACCTGGGCAGTTCGGTCCGATCAAGCGAGTTTTTTTGCCTTCCATGTAGCGCTTCACCTTGACCATATCCAGGACAGGAATATGTTCCGTGATACAAATGACAAGATTAAGTTCTGCGTCTACGGCTTCTAGAATTGCGTCGGCAGCAAATGGAGCCGGTACATAGATAACAGATGCATTCGCTCCGGTTTCAGTGACAGCTTCGAAAACCGTATTGAATACAGGTACCCCTTCCACTTCTGTTCCACCTTTACCCGGAGTGACTCCTCCAACGATTTTCGTGCCGTATTCCAACATTTGTTTTGTATGAAATAATGCTGTTGCACCAGTGATTCCCTGAACGATCACTTTCGTATCTTTATTAATATAAACGCTCATTATGTTCCCCCCTGCCTATTATCCTACAAGTGATACTATTTTTTGTGCTCCATCTGCCATTGATTCAGCAGACGTAATATTTAAACCTGACTCTTTTAGAATTTTTTTGCCAAGGTCCACATTCGTTCCTTCAAGACGAACAACAAGAGGGACATCCAGGCCAAGCTCTTTAGCAGCAGCCACGACGCCTGTAGCGATGATGTCACATTTCATGATTCCTCCGAAGATATTAACGAATATGCCTTTAACATTTTGATCGGAAAGGATGATTTTGAAAGCCTCTTTCACTTTTTCCTCAGTGGCGCCGCCACCAACGTCAAGGAAGTTAGCCGGATCTCCCATATAATGTTTAATGATGTCCATCGTCGCCATAGCAAGACCGGCACCATTAACCATGCATCCGATATTTCCGTCAAGCGATATGTAACTAAGGCCATGTTTAGATGCTTCAATCTCTTTCGCATCCTCTTCATCCAAGTCACGGTACTCCGCGATGTCTTTATGGCGGTAAATCGCATTATCATCGAAGTTCAATTTAGCATCAAGCGCCATTACATCGCCGTCGCCCGTTACTACTAATGGGTTGATTTCTGCGATTGAGCAATCTTTATCAACGAAAGCTGTATATAAGTTAACCATCAGTTTGGAAGCTTTATTTATAAGTGGAGCCGGAATATTGATATTGAATGCAATCCTCCGTGCCTGGAAACCAGTCAGGCCGACAACCGGATCGATTACTTCTTTGAAAATTTTCTCTGGTGTCTTTTCGGCCACTTCCTCAATTTCCGTTCCGCCTTCTTCAGAAGCCATCAATACGACACTGTCCGTAGCACGGTCAAGGACCAGCCCGATATAATATTCTTTTGTAATGTCGCAGCCTTCTTCAATAAGTAAACGCTTAACTTCCTTGCCTGCAGGACCTGTTTGATGGGTCACCAACGTCTTGCCAAGAATCTCTTCTGCATATGTACGTGCTTCATCAAGATTCTTCGCTACCTTGACTCCGCCGGCTTTCCCGCGGCCACCCGCATGAATTTGAGCTTTTACGACAACAACTTCCGTACCTAACTCCTTCGCTGCTTCCACTGCTTCATCAACAGTAAAGGCAACCCGGCCATTTGGAACGGATACCCCGTATTGTCGTAATATCTCTTTCCCCTGATACTCATGGATATTCATTTCCCATCCTCCTTATCTACTAAAAAACAACTTTGGAATTTAATGCGTGATTTCTCTACTATATTACAACAAAATTCTCCTTCGTGCATAATTTTCTTTCACATAATTTTTAAAATATTATTATAATATACTTCTATATCCTTGATTAAAATGGAGAAAACCTTCTTCTCCGTTGTGTTTTTTCTTATTAAATTCATATATTTTAGTTCTGAAAATCTATTTTCAAAAAAATCATCACAGTGAATTAATCTTCTAAAAACACTTCCTTGAAAGCCTTTTCAACATAATAATTCAGAAGTCCTTTCATTGAAAAATCACAATTATCCTTGTCTTTGCCCAAAGGAAAAGCAAAAGGACAAAGCCATGGCCTTGTCCTTTTGCAAATACGTTATTATTCTTTTAATATAATGAAAATTCGTCAGTGATTTCCCTAATATTCTACATAAAATAACAGTGATCCATTTAGTGATACCACCTGGATAAATTAAGAAACTATCGATTCATGTCCTTGTCAACTTTATAAATGAATGCGAATACCTCTGCAACAGCTCCATACAATTCTTCCGGAATCGTTTGATTTATATCCAATTGACCTAAAAGTGCAGCAAGCGATTCGTCCCTTTGGACAGGTATATCCAGTTTCTTCGCCTTTTCCAGAATTTTTTCAGCAGTTTTACCTTTTCCCTTCGCCAATATGACGGGCGCTTTGGATGTCTTTTGATCATACCTTAAGGCAATCGCTTCTTTTCGTTTATCATTCATCATATTCGAATATCCACTCCACTATACGAACCGGCTACTGAAAAAGGAACCGGTTTCACCCCATGATCCCGCTCTTTTTCATTCACAGGATGTACAAAGGAAACCCCTGACAATCGGTAATCCATTTTTTCGAGGTTCTCTCTCAGGATGTCAAGATATTGGCCGGCTGCCTCTTCAAGGACAGCGCCATTCCCATTGGCGACCGTCACTTTGATGATTCGGTTTTGAACCTGCATGTCGATGACCGTCTCTTTAAGGCGTTCCAATTCTAAATAAAATAGGACACGGCAGTAATCCGGGTCAATTTTGCCATCTTTTGTTTTTCTTCCGCTCCATTGTAAAGTCAGGTCCGTTTGAGCAGACCCCAGATTGAGTGGAAGTGTAAGAAGTAAATGCTGAATCGGTCCATTTCCCTGTGAAAGGATCTGTTGCGCAGTAATCCGATTTAGGATTTGTTCTGCCATCTCCTTCGTAGATGCCGAAATTTGCTCATTCAGCAATTTAAGCAGCAGCGGTTTAAGTGTCTCCAGATCCTTTGGGAATTCCTCCATATCAACCGCTGAAAGGTTAATGAGTGCATGTTCCAGCTGAAGACCAAGGATCTTGGTCATTTCTTTCAGTTGATGTGCAACAGAAGGTCCGTCGGTGAAATCGATTGTTTGAAACTCAGCTTCCAATACATGTGAAAGGACCAGCTTCTCATTAAACTTAGCGTATTGGGCCTCAGGAAGCCTATTAAGCGCCTGAAACAATAATTCAGCCACCTTACCCTTCGACTCAGCTACTTGATCTGTGTCCTTATTCATGTAGCCTATAAGGTCATTCACTTCCTTTTTTTCGCCTACTGCCTTTTTAGCTGTTGCTTCGATAAAGGAACCCCGGAGTAAATGAAAGGCCAGAGAGGAAAGTTTTTCTGCAGGAATGTTTTTTCTCGGCATCGAGTGAATATTAATTGGCAGTTTTGCCCCCACCTGTTCATGACCGTTCAATATGCGATTAATAGCAGTATCGATCTCTTCAACTTTTGCAAATGCTCCGCTTTTTGCCTCGGAAAGCAGCTGCAATCCTTGGTGTAATTTATCAACCGCTGAATTCTTAGCAATACCTGCCCTAGCCTCAGCTCCATCAATTAAATTTTCCAGAAAAACAGATTCCGTCATTCCCTTTGGTATGAAACCCGTCTTTTGAAGTAGGGAAAATGCACCGGATTTCATTTCTGGCGTTGAATCGGAATCCAGCCAAGTGGTCACTAGTTTTTGCAAACCGATTTGTTGAAGCTGGTCCTGTTTAGCAACATGTAAAGAGTCCAATACTTCCATAAGCTTGACGGCAGTCCTCGTCACTGCTCCACTATCCTCCAGCTTTTGCTTGAAGCTACTGAGGAGTTTGTGGAAAGGTTCACCTTTGAACTGTGTAAATAATGCTTCAAATACATCTTTTACAAAAGGCAATTGCTGAATGAACATCGTTTTTATTACAGGCAGACCGACTTCTGCAGCATCAGCAGCTTTTAACCATTGCATGGCGGGCTGAAAAGTTTCCTTGGTTATCGGGAGGCGATTTGTCAGGAGATATTCGGCAAGCTTCGTTGCGGACGGTTCGGGCGTTATGCCGAGATGAGCGATTAATTTTGCAGCCGTTCCCTTTATGCCGGAATCGTTCAAATCGGGGGCATTTAAAGCTTTTAACACGAGCCCCCCCTCAATTGGGTGCTGCACTTTAAACCAATGCCTTTCTCCTGTTCGAAGCGGGATATCTAGAGTGGCAATCATTTTTTGATGGCCAATCTGTACCTCGGCCGTTCGGTTAGGTAAAACCTTATTCACCTTCCCGAAAAGGATTTGCCCGTTTTTCCAACTCGCAGTTCCTTTTATTTCAATCGGTGAAGGTAACGGTTGTCCGCCTGTTATGGATTGCACCACACACCCCCCCTTAATCCTTCGTTCGTGCAGCTATTTCCTTAACTGGTGCAAAACTTCTTCTATGCCAAGGTGTAAGCCCGTGCGTGTCGAGCGCTTCTAAATGTTGGCTTGTCCCGTAACCCATGTGCTTTTCAAAACCAAATTCCGGATATTTCTCACCATATTCCTTCATCATTCTATCACGGGTCACTTTCGCTATTATGGATGCCGCAGAGATGCTAATGCTTCTTGCGTCCCCCTTTATGAGCGAAAGCTGCGGAATCGGCACATCCAGTTCCATTGCATCGATCAACAAATGATCAGGAAGTTCCGACAGGTCGTTCAATGCGGCCACCATTGCCTTTTTCGTAGCTTGATATATATTGATTTCATCAATTACTTCGCTATGTACAACACCTACACCTATGGATAGTGCTTCTTTAAAAATCATTTCATAAAACAGTTCCCTTTTTGCCTCTGGAATCTTTTTAGAATCATTAAGCCCTGGCAAATAAAAAGATTCAGGCAAGATGACTGCACTCGTCACAACTGGTCCTGCAAGAGGTCCTCTTCCGACTTCATCAATACCAGCCAGAATGGAAAACCCCTGTTTTCGCAATCGCCGTTCAAACTCCGTCATTTCCGTGAAAGCATCCCTTACCTGTTGTTCTTTTTCATAAGCTCTTTGCCATTTGCTTACTAAGTCGGTTACTCCCTTTCGTCCGTCCTCCCGGCACTTCTGTAAAAATAAATCTTCGGGCTCTCTTATTGTCTTTAACTTTGAGGAGATTTCCTTAATGCTCATTTCGGTTATCATCGTTATCACCCATCATATTAATTATCGGCAGCCTTGCTCCCTTTCTACAGACAAAAATACGGAGCGGAAAAGAGACATCAAAAAGAGTAAGCCTTTTCGACTTCCAACTCCAGCTCCGTATCAATCCTTTTCACTGATTGTCTTCAACAATCAGGCTAATGTTAATGTTATTCGGGGATATCATTCTCTTCATAATCCAAAGGGACCTCTAGCGTAAGCGGACCCATCTTTTCTGAACGGATTTCACGTACGACCAACTCTGCGGTTTTGTCATAATCGATGAAGCCCCCAGATGCTAAACAGCCCCTGAACTTTCCGACCGCATCGAACAATTCGAGCGTTTCCTGCGGAATTACATCCAGGTTATAACGGGATTTCAACCTATCCGGATATTCTTTTTCCAAAAAGCGAAGGCCGTATAATGAAACTTCATGCAAGTTTAAAATCGTATCTTTAATCGCACCTGTCAACGCAAGCTTCAAGCCTACTTCTTGATCCTCGAATTTCGGCCAGAGAATCCCCGGCGTGTCGAGCAATTCCAATTCCTTGCCAACTTTTATCCATTGCTGCGCTTTCGTTACGCCAGGTGTATTCCCTGTTTTGGCAATGTTCTTTTTGGCAAGTCGATTGATCAAAGTCGATTTCCCCACGTTCGGAATGCCGACTATCATGGCACGGATCGCTCTCGGCTTTATTCCTCTTGATTCCATCCGCTCATATTTCTCTTTTAAAAGTTTTTTTGAAGCAGCTGTAATCTGGTTTAAACCGTTTCCCGCCTGTGAGTTAATGGCAATCGCCGTTTTCCCCTGCGATTTATAATGTTCAAGCCACATATTCGTTTTTACAGGATCGGCCATATCAGCTTTATTTAAAAGGATGACCCTCGGTTTATGCTGAATGATTTCATCGATCATCGGATTTCTTGAAGATGCCGGTATCCGGGCATCCACAAGTTCAAAGATGATGTCGATCAGTTTTAATTTCTCTGTTACTTCCCGTCTTGCTTTGGCCATATGGCCAGGGAACCACTGTATTGTCAATGGAATGCACCTTCCTACTATTCCGCCAATCGAAAGTCTTCGATCGGCCAATAAACTAATTTAGTTTTTCCTAACACTTTATCGTAAGGAACGACACCTACGCCAATATGGCGGCTATCCTTACTAAAACGGCGATTATCCCCCAGGACAAATAGGTGGCCTTCAGGCACCTTTTCTTGATCTATGACATCACTTAATGTAAAAGGTTCCGTCAAGTCCCCGCCATCAATCAATTGTTCTTTATATTCATCCAAGTATGGCTCATCATAAGCTTTTCCATTCACGTAAAGAGTATCATTTTTATATTCGACTTTTTCCCCTGGCAACCCGATGACCCGCTTTATGTAATCCTTGCCTTCTGGAGCTTCGAAAACGATAATGTCGAATCTTTTCGGTTCGCCAATCGAATAGGAAATTTTATTAACGATCATGCGGTCGGTATCCTTTAATGTCGGCATCATGGAATTACCGTCCACCACAATAGGAGCCAGAAGGAAATAACGAATCAACGTCGCCGCTATAACCGCGATTATGACCGCCTTTGTCCATTCCCACAATTCATTTTTCTTTTTCGCCATCCTTACCCACCCTTTTTGAAGCATATCAACAATTATTTTAACATGTTGCGGACGCTATAGCGAGCAGGATTCTATATAGTTTTCACCGTAAGTGTATTCATCGTTTCTTAAAGTGCAAAAAGGGAGCCTGATAAACAAGCTCCCTTTTTGCATGATACTGTTTGGTTATTCACCTTATGTGGATCATGGTAAACCCGCATGAAGATATTCGAAGAATTAACGACGAATTTCTTTAATACGTGCTTTTTTACCACGAAGTTCGCGTAGGTAATAAAGTTTCGCACGACGTACTTTACCGTGACGGATAACTTCTAGTTTCGCAATTTTTGGTGTGTGAACAGGGAAAGCACGTTCTACTCCAACGCCGTAAGAGATCTTACGTACTGTGAAAGTTTCACTAACTCCGCCGCCACGACGTTTGATTACAACGCCTTCAAACAACTGGATACGTTCGCGAGTTCCTTCAATAACCTTTACGTGTACACGTACTGTGTCACCAGGTCTGAATGATGGAAGATCTGAGCGAAGTTGTTCTTTTGTGATTTCGTTAATAAGATTTTGCATCGATTTCAACTCCTCCTGGACGCTCTTGCAAATACTTATTGTTTGCAGCGGAACATCGTTATAAGACTGAGCATTTTGCCCAAGTCACAAGGTATATCCTATCATACTATAAACGTCTATGCAATAGACATCAGTCTTCTTTTTTAATCTCGGACAATAATTTTTCTTCGACTTCCGATAGTTCATAACTATCGAGCAAATCCGGACGTCGAATCCAGGTTCTGCGCAGGGATTCTTTCATCCGCCATTCATCGATTTTCTTATGATTCCCGGATATTAGCGGATCGGGAACTTTCATCCCACGGAAATCTGCAGGTCTAGTATAATGTGGATGCTCTAACAAACCAGAAGAATACGAATCAAGAATCGGGGAGTCAACATTTCCAAGAACGCCAGGCAGCAAGCGCACAACGCTGTCAATAATGACCATTGCGCCCAATTCCCCGCCTGTAAGCACGAAGTCACCTATCGATATTTCATCAGTGACGACATGCTCCCGGATCCGCTCATCATACCCTTCATAATGCCCGCAAATGAAAATGAGATGTTCCTCTTCAGCCAACTCTTCGGCTTTTTTCTGCGTGTAACGCTCTCCCTGGGGGCAAAGCAGGACTACCCTTGGGGTTAGCTCAGTTTGCCCTTTAAGAGCTTCCACGGCATCAAAGATCGGCTGTGCCTTCAATACCATTCCAGCACCGCCGCCATACGGATAATCATCTACCGTCGAATGCTTATTATCTGCATAATCTCGGAAATTGGTCACCTTATAGCTGACAGCCTGCTTTTCCGAAGCCTTTTTTAAGATTGACGAACCAAATACCCCTTCGAACATTTCTGGAAAAAGCGAAAGCACATCGATTTTCATCAGTCTAAAAGTCCTTCCATCGGTGTAATGATGACCTTTTTAGCGGAAATATCCACTTCTTTTACAATTTGTTCAATATACGGAATCAGAATGTCCTTACTGCCAGCTTTCTTTATGACCCAAACATCATTTGCACCAGGCGTAAGAACCTCAATGATTTCCCCAACTTCCATGCCCTCATCCGTAAATACCGAACAGCCGATGATTTCATGGAAGTAGAACTCACCTTCGTCCAATTTACCAAGCTGTGCTTCCTTGACTTTAAGGACCCCGTTTTTAAAAGCCTCGACTTGTCCGACGTTATAATAGTTCTCGAACGTCAATAGGTTAAAGTTTTTATGGGTGCGATGCGACCTGATGACAAGCGGCAAAGGTTTTTTCTCAGTGTCCCTAAACAAATACAGAGTATTTCCTACTTTGTATCGTTTTTCTGGAAAGTCTGTTGAAGAAATAACACGGACTTCTCCTAAAAGACCATGTGTGTTGACAATTTTACCTACATTAAACCATTTTTCCATTCTTTCACCTCTAACGAATTTCCGAGACGATTCCATCTTTAATGACAATGGTCTTCGTTGCCATGATTTCGTCCCAATCTGCCCCAATTTCCACATCAATGATACTTTGAACTTCCCGTTCCTTCAATTCACTTCCGGCGGGAAGGATCTCCAACTGCTCCATTTGAAATTCAAGCAGTTTAATTTTTTCTTGCCTCTGATTTATTTCTTTTTCAAAATGAGCACGGAGACTAGCAGGTTGGAGAGTTCTTGTTTTTTCAAGTTTTTTCAGTTCAAAGCGAAGTTGTTCACTTTCTTTTTGAAGCTGAAGGCGTTTTGACTTGTATTTCTCGAGGAGCTGATTCTTGCTGGATTCCGTTAATACTTGGTTAACGATTACATTTTGGAGAATTTTCATTCCAGCACCTCCTATTATCTATGATTTCGTATATCCTTCTAAAAATATGTATGATGGGGTAATCTTTTTGAAATGGGGGTCATTCTCTTAAGTATAACGTAAATCGGTAAAAGATGCGTCTTAAAAGGCGTAAAGTTTAAAGCCCGAATTTGATTAATTGGGATCTAAGCTTTCTTGAAGTACAAAAAAAGGAGGGGTATTAACCCTCCTTATTCGGAAATCTCCAAATAGATTTTCTTCTGCTGTGAAGATCCTGCTGCATATACCACAGTCCGAATCGCCTTAGCAACACGCCCTTGTTTACCGATCACCTTGCCCATATCCTCTTTATGAACGGAGAGGATATAAACAATCCGGTCGGATTCTTCCTTGGAGGTCACGATGACCTCTTCCGGATAATCCACAAGTGCTGAAACAATCGTTTCAATCAGTGCTTTCATCAACTACCGTCGATTACTTGCTGTTTTTTGCAACATGGAATTTTTCCATGATGCCTTGTGTTGAGAATAAGTTACGAACTGTATCAGATGGTTTAGCTCCATCTTGTAACCATTTAAGAGCAAGCTCTTCGTTGATTTCAACTTTTGCTGGTTGAACAACCGGGTTATAAGTTCCTACCACTTCAATGTAACGTCCGTCACGTGGTGAACGAGAATCTGCAACTACAATACGATAGAAAGGAGATTTTTTAGCTCCCATACGTTTTAAGCGAATTTTTACTGCCATTTTAAATAAGCACCTCCGAATAGTTTCACACAAGATAGTATAATATCAAATGTCTTGCATGTTTGTAAAGGTTTTTTTCTTAACAGGTAAAAAAAGTGTTGAAATACATGGCTTCGACCCGTATTTCACCTTAGTTTTGACCTAAAATAAACCTTACATGAACGGGAATTTGAATCCCTTTTTCTTTCCTTTTTGCATGTTCGTAACCTGTTTCATCATCTTTTTCATTTCTTCGAATTGCTTCAGTAGACGGTTCACTTCCTGAATCGATCTGCCGCTTCCTTTGGCAATCCGTTTCTTGCGGGAGGCATTCATGGTTTCCGGATGTTCCTTTTCATGCGTTGTCATTGAACGGATGATAGCTTCAACATGACCGATTTGTTTCTCATCGATCTGAAGGTTGTCCATCCCTTTCATTTTATTCGCACCGGGAATCATTTTCAGAATATCATCAAGCGGTCCCATATTCCGCACCTGACCGAGCTGATCAAGGAAATCATCAAAGGTAAAAGTGGCTGTACGCATCTTTTTCTCTAATTCTTTCGCTTTTTCTTCATCTACATTGGCCTGCGCCTTTTCGATAAGGGTCAATACATCACCCATGCCGAGGATCCTTGACGCCATCCGTTCTGGATGGAAAGCCTCAAGTGCATCCAATTTCTCACCCATACCGACGAATTTAATCGGCGTGTTGGTGACTGAACGAATCGAGAGTGCCGCACCACCACGTGTATCCCCATCAAGTTTCGTCAATACGGCTCCTGTCAGGCCTAGCTGTTCATTGAAGCTTTGGGCTACATTGACCGCATCCTGACCGGTCATCGCATCGACAACCAGGAAGATTTCATCTGGTTTTGTCAACTCTTTGATATCTTTCAGTTCGCCCATCAAGTTTTCATCAACATGAAGGCGGCCTGCAGTATCAATCAACACATAATCATGATGTTCTTCCTTAGCTTTTTCAATTGCCTGTTTGGCAATTTCAACAGGACTGACCTGGTCCCCAAGGGAGAAAACAGGCATGCTTAATTGTTTGCCAAGTGTTTCAAGCTGCTTAATCGCCGCCGGACGGTAAATATCAGCCGCAACGAGCAATGGCTTGCGGTTGTATTTTTTCCTTAGAAGATTGGCAAGCTTTCCGGTGGTCGTCGTTTTACCTGCACCTTGAAGACCTACCATCATGATGACAGTCGGCGGTTTCGAGGCAACGGCAATCTTGCTTTGTTCGCCGCCCATCAGCTCCGTCAATTCTTCCTTGACTACCTTTATTACCTGTTGACCGGGGGTTAAGCTTTTCAGCACTTCCTGACCTACCGAACGTTCACTGACACGTTTTACAAAATCCTTCACGACTTTAAAGTTAACATCCGCTTCAAGCAGGGCCAATCGAACCTCACGCATCATTTCTTTAACGTCCGCTTCGTTGACTTTCCCTTTTCCACGGATCTTTTGCATCGTGCTCTGCAGTCGGTCGGCCAATCCTTCAAATGCCATATTGCCGCCTCCTAATCCAACTTCTCAAGCGTTGTGATTGCGTCTAGCAGCTTCTCTTTTGAAAAGGATTCCTTTTCTATGAGTCCCTTCATATTCGCAATCCACTGGTTACGCTCTTGAAATTTTTGAAATAACAATAGCTTTGCTTCATATTCCTCAAGCATCGCTTCTGTTCTTTTTATATTATCATAGACTGCCTGCCTACTGACTTCGTATTCATCGGCAATCTCGCCAAGAGAGTAATCATCCAGATAGTAGAGGGACATGTAGCTCTGCTGCTTCTCTGTTAACAACGATTGGTAGAAGTCATACAAATAATTAATCCGCGTTGTCTTTTCAAGCATCTTAGCAAGCCTCCCTGCTGTTAAGTGAAAACCCTTTACAAGTTTATATTGTAAAGCCTTGTTTATTTGATGTCAAGTTAAACTCCTTACCACTTGCTTGCAAAGCTTTATTTTTTTCTTTTTCCGCTTTTTAGACTTTTATGCAATTGTTTCCCTAATGTGCACAGTGAACAAAAAACCAGAAGAGAATGATCTCTTCTGGCTTACAATTTCTTAAACCTCTTCTTTATCGATGATATCGGCAAAAAGGCCATAAACATATTTCTCAGCATCGAATTCCTGTAGATCGTCCATTTTTTCACCTAGCCCGACAAATTTAACGGGAATGGCCAATTCATTGCGAATGGCCAATACAATTCCGCCTTTTGCGGTGCCATCAAGCTTTGTTAAAACAATACCGGAAACATTGGTCACTTCCTTGAATGTCTTGGCCTGAATGAGGGCATTTTGTCCAGTTGTAGCATCAAGGGCAAGCAACACCTCGTGCGGTGCACCTGGTACTTCACGTTCAATTACCCGTTTCACCTTTTCCAATTCCTTCATTAAATTCACTTTATTCTGCAAGCGACCGGCAGTGTCACAGATCAGGATATCCGCTTTACGTGCCTTTGCGGCCTGAATGGCGTCGAACATGACCGCAGCAGGGTCAGATCCTTCACCCTGTTTGATAACACTGACACCGACACGCTCTCCCCAAACCTCAAGCTGTTCAATCGCACCGGCACGGAAGGTATCCCCTGCAGCCAATACGACAGATTTTCCTTCTGTTTTGAATTTATGGGCAAGTTTACCAATAGTCGTCGTTTTACCTACCCCATTCACCCCTACAAACAAAATGACCGTCAAACCTTCTTCTTGTATATTCAGATTTGAAGTCGCTTCATCATCACCTTGGTAGATTTCAACAAGCTTTTCGGAAATAACGGACTGCACTTCCCTCGTATCAGAGATATTGCGAAGCTTGACTTCCCTTTTCAATTGATCAATCAGTTCCATCACAGTATCGAAGCCTACATCAGCCTGTATCAGGATTTCTTCAAGTTCTTCAAAAAAGTCCTCATCCACTTTCCGATAACGGGCAACAAGTTCATTAACCCTTCCAGTAAAGGAGTTCCTTGTCTTTGTCAAACCTTGCTTGAATTTTTCCCCTATGGATACTTCTGCTTCAACTGATTTTTCTTTTTCTTTTTCTTCCTGGGTCGTAAATTTCTCTTTTAGCTTTTTGAAAAAACTCATTGTCCCACTTCCTCTAATTCATGAATTTTAAACTTCAATAAAGTTTTCTGATTCTTCCATCCGGACGGAAACAAGTTTGGAGACGCCTGACTCTTGCATCGTTATGCCATATAGGACATCTGCCTCTTCCATCGTGCCTTTGCGGTGAGTAATCACGATGAACTGCGTTTCCCTGCTGAACTTCCTTAAAAATTGACTGAACCGGACAACATTCGCCTCATCAAGCGCTGCCTCGACTTCATCAAGAATACAGAAAGGCACCGGACGCACTTTTAGAATGGAGAATAAAAGGGCTATGGCTGTCAATGCTCGTTCTCCCCCGGATAAGAGACTCAAATTTTGCAGTTTTTTCCCGGGTGGCTGTGCAATGATATCCACCCCTGTATTTAGTAAATCATCCGGATTTGTCAGCTTCAGCTCGGCTCTGCCTCCGCCAAATAAAGCTTTGAAGACTTGTTCGAATTCTTCACGGATCGAATAGAAGGTATCGGCAAAGCGCCGTTTCATTTCATCATCCATTTCATCGATGACTTGGAATAATGTATCCTTCGCCTGTTGAAGGTCTTCCTTTTGGCTTAGAAGGAATTCATAGCGTTCAGCTACACGTGCGTATTCATCAATTGCACCTAGATTCACCGTCCCCAGTTCCTCGATTGCAAGTTTGATGAGCTTCACTCTTTTTTGAGCTTCTTCAGCAGGCATCATCAATGGATACTGTTCTTTAGCCCCTTCAAAGGAAAGGGTATATTCTTCCCTCAAGTGGTCGAGACGATTTTCCAGTTCGACATCCAGACGAGTTAATTTCACTTCTTCATCCTTTATCACTTCGACAATGCCTCTATAAAGTCGATTTTCTTCTTTCAAGGACAGTTCTAGTGATTCAACTTCCTTAAGAAGCTCGTTTTTTTCCTGTTTTTTTATGGTGATTCCTTCAATTGCCCCATTTTTGTCGAGCAATTTCTGCTGAGCCATATCTTCCAGTGACTCTTCCCCGCTTGAACTGTCTGTCATTTCATTGGTCAGGAGCCCTAAATCATCTTTGTTTTCGGCAAGCCTGCTTGTTTCCTTTGAAAGATCCGATTCAATGCGTTCCATCTTCTCTTTTTGGTTTTGCAGCTGGCCACGCTTAGAGGCAAGCATTACCCTCAGTTCATTCGTTTCTTCAGCAAGGCTCTCTTTTGAGGATTGTTGAGATTGCTTTTGTTCGGTCATTTCGGAAATCAACCTGTCAAGCCCTTCAATTTCCGATTTACATGAGTCCAAAAGTTCTTCCAGCTCTTCAAGTCTTGCTGTTTTTTGCTGTTGTTCTTCTAAATATGAATTTTTATCCAAATCATAAAGATGCAGCCGTTCATTCACATTTCTTTCCTGCAGTTCCACTTCACGGAGTTCGCCCTTAAGGGTTTGTTCTTGTAATCGAAGTCTCTCTCCTGTTTTTCTGGTTTGTTCAAGCGTTTGCTCTTGAACGCCTACATCCACTTTGAGCTGTTTGACTTGCTTTTCTAGCTGATTCGTTTTAGCTTCCATGGCAGCAAGTTTTTGTTGGAGCTCTTCCAATTCCGTTTTCCTTGAAAGCAGGGAGGTCGTTTTTTGCTTTAAGGCTCCACCAGTCATTGAACCACCTGGATTGACGATATCCCCCTCAAGTGTTACGAAGCGGAAACGGTGCTGCATCATTTTTGCCAGGTCATTTGCACCTTTTAAATCTGTAGTGATTATCACGGTTCCCAATAGGTTTTCAGCAATCGCTGCATGCCTATCATCATATTGGATCAATGAGGAACCAGTCCCTACAAAAGCTGAATGGCTCTTCAGCATCGATAATTGGTTAGCTGATATCTCTCTTGCCTTTATGACTGATAAAGGCAAGAACGTCGCACGCCCATACCTATTTTTCTTCAAGAAGGAAATGGCTTCCCGTGCATGCTCTTCGCGTTCCACGACAACATGCTGCATCGCTCCGCCCAGCGCCGTTTCGATGGCCGTTTCATATTCCTTTGGAACTTTTATCAATTCCGCAACTGCCCCTTCAATGCCTTGAAGGGTTTCTTTCGCTTTCAAAACCTCTTTTACACCCTGAAAGAATCCTGCATAATCATCTTCCATTTCTTCAAGCAGTTCCTTACGCGATTTTGCCTGTTGAAGGAATTGATAGGCCTTATAAAGGGTGGTTTCTTGTTTTTGATACGTATCTTTTGCCGCATTCAATTTATTCTGCTGATTTCGGAAATAAGTGACATGCTCTTCAAGCTGCTTGGTCATATTGTCCATCAGCTTTGAATATTCCATTTTTTTAGCAGTGATATCCATTCTTTCGGTTAAGAACTTTTCATTTTCCATGTCCAGTTTAGCATTTTTATGTTCCTGCTGTGTTAGCTGCTGGAGCAGGTATTGTTTTTCGTTTTTAGCCGATGCCTGCTTGTTCAACCACTCGATATAGTCACTCTTTTTCGCTTCGATCATCGCTTCGATATCACTATTGAATAGACCCAGGCTTTTTTGTTTTTCATGTAAGGTTTCAGATATCCCTTTCACTTCCAAGTTCAGTGCATTCAGGATTTCCGTTTCTCTTTCCTTTTGCAAAGACAGACGCTCGACAGCAGCCTCACCTTCCACAATCGCTTTTTCCAGCTGCGACTTGTTTTGGGCGGCATTTTTTTTCCGTTCTTTCAAAACTTCTTTACGGCCTTCAAGCTTTTCAAGTTCTTCGCTGGCATTCAGGAGAATTTCCTGAAGACCATTGATCGATGTCTCAAGCGTCGCAAGACTGTCCCTTAGCTTTTTGAGATGCGCTTCCCTATCATGAAGCTGTCCTGCCATTTGCTGTTCCAGTTCATTATGTTTTTCAAGTTCCTGTGATAGTTTTTCCCATTTTCCATAAAGTTCTTCTATTTCAAAAACGGTTAAAGCCACTTCTATTTGCTCAAGCTCATCTTTCTTCGCCAAAAATTCCTTGGCGAGGGAAGACTGAATTTTTAACGGCTCCACCTGCCCCTCCAATTCATGGAGGATATCATGGACACGGTTTAAGTTATCCTGTGTTTCCGTCAGCTTCGATTCCGCTTTTCGTTTTCTCGTTTTATACTTCAGGACACCGGCTGCTTCTTCAAAAATCACTCGTCTTTCTTCAGCCTTACTGCTAAGGATTTCTTCCACTTTCCCTTGGCTGATGATGGAAAACGCTTCTCTCCCAAGACCAGAATCCATGAAAAGGTCTATGATGTCTTTCAGCCGGCAACCTTGATTATTAATGAAAAATTCACTTTCTCCCGATCGATATACACGTCTTGTCACACTGACTTCATGAAAGTCAATCGGCAGGGAATTGGTCTCGTTATCAAGGGTCAATGATACTTCCGCAAAATTCAACGCCTTCCTCGTGTCACTTCCCGAAAAGATGATATCTTCCATTTTTGCTCCACGCAGTGATTTCGCAGACTGCTCTCCAAGTACCCATCGGACTGCATCGGTCACATTACTTTTACCGCTTCCGTTTGGTCCAACCACTGCCGTGACACCAGGTACAAAATCAATCGAAATTTTCTCTGCGAAAGATTTAAATCCTACAACGTCCAAACGTTTGAGGAACATGACCTTTCCCCCTCTACTGTTCAACTATCTTGTTGATTTTTTTTCTTTTAAAACGATCAATGCATGCTCGGCAGCATGCTGCTCCGCTTCTTTTTTGGACTTTCCTATTCCAGAGCCCAGTTCTAATCCATTCAAGGAGACGGTCGAAACAAACTCCCGATTATGAGCAGGTCCTTTTTCCTGCAAAATCTTATATTGCAGGACACCGATGGCATCACGCTGGATCAGCTCCTGAAGCTGGCTCTTATAATCCATCACATGAGAAAAAGCACCCTCGTCTATCTTCGGAAACACGACATTCGTCAAAAACTGCACTACTGACTCTAATCCTTGATCAAGGTACAAAGCACCAATATAGGCTTCGAATACATCCGCAAGCATGGCAGGGCGTTCTCTTCCGCCTGTCATTTCTTCCCCTTTTCCGAGCAATACATATTCCCCGTAAGAAAGGCTATTGGCAAAAGCAACAAGTGAAGGCTCACATACAATGGCTGCCCTCAGTTTGGTAAGTTCACCTTCGCTCATCATCGGATATTTTTGATATAAGTATTTAGAGATGGTCAGTTCAAGTACAGCGTCCCCCAAGAATTCAAGCCTTTCATTATCTTCATAAGGCTTACGGCGATGCTCATTCACATAAGATGAATGTGTAAAAGCTTGTTTCAATAAATTTTCATCTTTAAAATGAAAACCCAGATTTTCTTGCAACTGTTTAAATTTATTATCCTTGATTGATGGTTTACGATTATTTCCGTTCCTACGCATCACACAAAACCCTCCACAACGGTTCAAAAAGCATATTTTTCCAAAATATAAAAAGAAACCTGGCAGGAATTCCTGTCAAGCTTTCCTATGTACCATCATACATTATTATCCGCTTAAAGAAAACTAATGGCAGAAGACCGCTGCCATGCATGCGGTGCTTATCCCGTACATGCTCATTCCCTTATCTGACGCGGCATCAAACTTCTTTAGCAATAAGAGAAAGCCCCGTTAAAAAACGGAGCTTTTAGTCAAATGACAATTCATTACATAGTGCTTTGTATGTAATTCACAGCATCACCTACTGTGGCGATTTTTTCAGCGTCATCGTCCGAAATTTCCATATCAAACTCGTCTTCGAATTCCATGACTAGTTCGACTACATCCAGGGAATCGGCACCAAGATCTTCTTTGAAAGAAGCTTCAAGTTTTACCTCTGATTCTTCTACGTTCAAACGATCTACAACGATTTTAGTTACTCTTTCTAATACATCTGCCAATGTGTTCACCTCCCCTCAAGACATTATAAATTAATTTCGAAAAAAATCAAAGAAAACTTACATGACCATGCCGCCATCTACATGAAGGGTTTGCCCAGTCATATATTTGCTTGCATCGGAAGCGAGGAAAGACGCCACTGCAGCAATATCTTTAGGGTCACCGAACCGTGCAAGCGGAATTTGGTCCAGCATGGCTTTTTGGACTTCTTCAGGCAATTCCCCAGTCATATCCGTAGAGATGAAACCTGGGGCAATCGCATTGACCGTAATGCCTCTTGAAGCAAGTTCTTTTGCCGTGGTTTTAGTCAAACCGATCACACCAGCTTTAGCCGCAACATAATTAGCCTGCCCTGCGTTTCCGCTTACGCCGACGATCGATGCCATATTGATAATCCTGCCGCTGCGCTGCTTCATCATTTGCCTTGTAACCGCCTTTGTGCATAGGAACACGCCTTTAAGATTCGTATTGATCACAGAATCCCATTCATCTTCTTTCATACGCATCAATAGGTTATCACGTGTGATACCTGCATTATTAACCAGGATATCCACTCTGTCAAACTGTTCTATGACCTCTTTGATCATGCTTGTCACCGATTCACTATTTGCAACATCGCATTGGATGGAAAATGCTTTACGGCCCAATGCCTTGATTTCATCAACCACTTCATTTGCTTTAGCTTCACTGCCGGAATAGTTGATGGCAACGTCTGCTCCCTGACGGGCAAGTTCCAATGCAACTTCCCTGCCAATACCTCGTGAAGCTCCCGTTACAAGTGCTTTTTTACCTTCGAGGATCATGCTTATACCCCCTTCAATGTTTCAATTGTTTTAGTCAGAGTATCTATATCGGATACTGAATGAATTTGAACGGAACGGTCGATTTTCTTTATCAATCCGCCCAATACTTTCCCCGGGCCCACCTCGATGAACGTATCCACGCCCAATTCAAGCAGCTTTTTCACGCTGTCTTCCCAAAGAACCGGTGAATACAGCTGTTCGATTAATTTTTCTTTAATTTCAGCAGGTGCTGTAATGGGCTTGGCCGTTACGTTTGAAATGACTGGAATTCCTGCCTGGTTGAAGCTTACTTCATCGAGTACCCCCTGTAACTTTTCTGCTGCCGGTTTCATTAATTCTGAATGGAACGGTCCGCTCACTTCAAGAGGAAGAGCCCGTTTAGCCCCATTTTCCTTGGCTTTTGCACTTGCAAGTTTAACCCCTTCGGAGGTGCCTGAAATGACGATCTGCCCTGGACAATTAATATTGGCCAATTGAACGGATTCACCAGTGGCCGTAATTTCAGCAGTGACTTCAGATAAAGCTTCACGGTCCATTCCCAATATGGCAGCCATTGAGCCTTGGCCGTTCGGTACCGCAGCTTCCATGAATTCACCACGTTTACGCACTGTAAATACGGCATCTTCAAAAGAAATTGCGCCAGATGCCACTAATGCCGTATATTCACCTAAACTGTGCCCGGCTGTATAATCGGGTTTGATCCCCGCTTCTTCAAGTTCTTTGACAAAAGCATAACTCGTGGTCAATAAAGCAGGCTGTGCATTATAAGTCACCGTTAATTCTTGTTGTGTGCCATTAAAGATCAATTCTGAAAGTGGAAAATCAAGTTTTTCATCCGCTGATCGAAAAATTTGCTGAGCACGCTCGTTTTCCTGAAATAAGTCATGCCCCATTCCTATTGATTGTGATCCTTGTCCTGGAAAGACAAAAGCAATTTTACCCATATGTTACTCCCCTGCCTCTATGATTTATTATTGTTTTTCTATCGTCTCCGCAATTGTCGATATGACGTCATTTCCAACCATATCGCGAGTCTGGCGTATTGCATTATAGACTGCATTCGCATCTGAGGAACCATGAGCCTTAATGACAGGGGCCTTCAAACCGAAGAGGCCGGCACCGCCATACTCCGAGTAATCCATTTTATTTTTTATGACTTTCAGTTCAGGCTTTACCATTGCTGCAGCCAGCTTACTCTTTAGGTTGCTCATCAAGGCCGCTTTCACCATTTTAAATACACCCATAGCAGTACCTTCAAGCGTCTTTAACACCATATTCCCCGTGAAGCCGTCCGTAACGACAACATCTGCCGGCCCGCTAAGGAGGTCCCTTGCCTCTACATTGCCAATAAAGGATATCTCCGATGATTGCTGCAATAATGTAAAGGCATGCTTAGTCAGTTCATTCCCTTTTTTTTCTTCTGTTCCGATATTAAGTAATCCAACACGGGGCTTTTCAATTCCCCGCACTTTTTGTGCATAAACAGACCCCATTATGGCGAATTGAAGGAGGTGCTCCGGTTTCGCATCGGAGTTCGCGCCTACATCCAGAAGTACAAAACCTTTGCCATCGATTGTCGGAAGGGTAGGAGCCAACGCCGGACGTTCAATGCCCTCTATCCTTCCGACCACAAACAAGCCTGCAGCCATTAGGGCCCCCGTATTGCCGGAAGAAATGCATGCATCCGATTCTCCGTCAGCCACTTGCTGTGCTGCCAATACCATCGAAGCGCTTTTCTTGCGGCGAACCGCACGAACAGGTTCATCGGTGCTTAATATTTTTTCATCAGTATGTATAACCTTTATACGGCCATGTTTCGCTAAGTATTGGTTGATCTCCGATTCATTGCCTATTAAGGTGATTTCCACATCGGAAAAAGCCTCGACAGCTTTCATCGCTCCCAAAACCTGTGCCTTTGGAGAATTGTCGCCACCCATTGCATCTATCGTTATCTTCATTTTCTTTCATCCTTTACTAGCAAATTAAGAGCGATACATTTCGAACTCGCCTTTAAAAACCAGTTCATTACCCACGTAGCTTCTAACCTCCACCACGGAACGATCGTTGGTGTGATCCACGTTTTTAACCCTAGCTTTGGCTACCACTCTTTCATTTTCCTTTACAGAACGAGTAAATAAAATGGATGCTTTCGCAGTTAATGCCAATTCATCATTTATGACTGCTACAGCCAATGAATTTGCTTGGGCAAAAAGGTGATGTCCCCTTGCAATTCCATTCCGCTTAAAGACATGCTCTTTATTTATATCCAAAATCGAAATTGCGTTATCATCTAAATTAAGATCAATTACTTCCCCGATGATTTCATCCAAAGGCAATGCCCTGATTTCGTCGCTGAATTTTTTCTCGGCCACGCTTTTAATACGTTCACGCAGTTCCGGTATCGATAATTCAAGACGGTCAAGCCTAATGGTCTGGACGCTCACCGAATATTTTTCAGCCAGCTCCTCATCCGTTACAAAAGGATTCTGTTTAATCGTTTCGATTAATAATTGCTGGCGTTCCTTCTTATTTCTTCGCATTTGAAGGTCACCATCCGTAGTATTATGACTAGGTACTAATAGTAGTATATATATTTTAAAAACAGATTGCAAGATATTGAGTAAAATCTCACAATCTGCTATTGGTTTTTTTATTCAGCTCAGTCCAGCTTTTCTCCCGTGAATACTCCCGTTCCCGCTAGGTAGTTCCGCAGCGGTGCATACTCAGGGGAATGCCAAAAGCTTTGGGAGGCAATCAATTTTGCAGCATCTTCCCTTGCCACTTCCAAGGTCCTGTAATCATGGACCATGTCGGCTACCTTGAACTCGGGAAGGCCGCTTTGTTTTTTACCGAAGAAGTCCCCGGGGCCGCGCAGTTCCAAATCTTTTTCGGAAAGGGCGAATCCATCGTTTGTCTCGGTCATGATTTTCATCCGTTCTTTGCCGACTTCCGTTTTCGGATCAGCCAGCAGGATGCAAAAGGACTGATCGCTTCCCCGTCCAACCCTTCCGCGCAACTGATGCAACTGTGAAAGCCCAAAGCGCTCAGCATCATAAATGACCATTACCGTTGCATTTGGAACATTCACCCCAACCTCGACAACCGTCGTGGAAACAAGGATTTGTGCTTCATTGGCACTAAACTGCTGCATCACTTCGTCTTTTTCATCCGCGGACAGCCTGCCATGCATAAGTCCCACTTTGTACCTGTTCGCAAAGTATTGAGTCAGCATTGCATGAACATCGAGAACATTCTGTAAAGAATCGAGTTTCTCCGACTCCTCGATCAATGGACAGATAACGTAAGCCTGTCTCCCTTTCTTTAGTTCCTTTTCGACAAATGTTAAGATCCGATCAAGCATTTGGTGTTTTGCCCAATAGGTTTCTATCGCTTTACGCCCGGCAGGCATTTCATCGATCGTCGAGACGTCCATTTCCCCAAACACTGTAATTGCAAGCGTTCGCGGAATCGGTGTAGCCGTCATGAAAAGTACATCTGGATTTGTACCCTTTTCTCGAAGGATCCGGCGCTGCTCCACTCCGAAACGATGTTGTTCATCCGTTATGACAAGTCCCAGGTTCCGAAAATTCACTTCATCCTGTATCAATGCATGTGTTCCTATCAAAAGATCTAGCTCCCCGGATTCCAGCATTTGCAATAGTTCCTTGCGCTTTTTGCCTTTTACCGAACTTGTCAACAATGCGACCTTCACTCCACTCGGTTCCAACATCGCCTTCAGCGATTGAGTATGCTGCTCAGCCAAGATTTCCGTCGGGACCATTAATGCACCTTGGAAACCTGCTGTAATCGTCGCCTTCAGGCATATCGCGGCAACCACCGTTTTTCCAGACCCGACATCCCCTTGAAGCAGCCGATTCATCCTGTAGGGGGATTTCATGTCATTCATTATTTCCTCGACGACCCTATTCTGAGCGTTAGTCAAAGGAAAAGGGAGAGTTCCAACAAAAGCTTCCAACTGCTCCATGTCAAACTCCTGGCCAATTCCTTTTGACTGCTCCCGCTGCACTTTACGAAGTGCCTGCATTTTAAGTTGAAACAATAAAAATTCTTCATACACAAAACGGCGGCGAGCCTTTTTCACATCATTGGCCGATTGAGGGAAATGCATGGTACGAAGAGCGTCGTTACGCGGCATCAGTTTGTATGCCGACAATAATTGCGGGGGCAGATTTTCTTCTATCATTGCCCCATATTCAGAAAATGCATTGGAGATAAAGCGACGGATCCCTTTGACAGTAATGCTGCCCTTCACTGAGTATACCGGTTCGAACTCTTTCTCCCGGCTACGATCGCCAACGTGGCATTCCGAGCCTGTAATGGTTTGGCGATGACGATCCCACTTTCCTGTTACCGTTACGGTTTCGCCTATCGCAAGCTTCGGCTTCAGATATGGCTGGTTAAAAAAAATCACATTTATTAAGTATCTCCCAGTTAACACTTTAATCGTAAGCCTGGATTTTTTCTTTCCGAAGTACCCTAATGTAGGTACCGTATGAACTTTGCCTTCTATGGTAACCCGCTCATCATGCTCGACCGTTTCTAAATCCCTCAATCGGTAATCTTCATAGCGATATGGGAGGTGCTCAAGGAGATCCGCGACGGTATGGATCTCCATTTCCCCCAAAGCTGCCCCCGTTTCGGCCCCAATGCCCTTTACTGCTGTTATCGGTTCCTGTAAAGCGGTGTTCACTTCTTATTCAGCGGCAAGCCAAAGATTTTGGCTTCCAACTCCCGTCCAGTCGGTGTAGCCGCTAAACCTCCTTGTGCAGTTTCCCTAAGAGCCGATGGCATCGTTTGCCCGATTTTGTACATCGCATCAATCACTTCATCACACGGTATGCGGCTTGTGATCCCCGCTAGCGCCATATCTGCGGCAACCATAGCATTGGCTGCACCCATGGCATTACGCTTCACACAAGGCACCTCCACAAGCCCAGCAACAGGGTCACACACAAGGCCAAGCATGTTCTTTAATGTGATTGCCATCGCTTCTGCACTTTGTGCAGGTGTTCCTCCTGCCATTTCAACGATGGCCGCCGCAGCCATGCCTGAAGCAGAACCGACTTCAGCCTGACAGCCCCCTGCGGCTCCAGAGATCGAAGCATTATTCGCTACAACAAAACCAAACGCCCCTGCTGTAAATAGGAACTCAATTTTCTGTTCCCGATTCGGCTTTAGTTTATTTTGCAAAGCAAAAAGGGTTCCAGGTACAACACCGGCAGATCCAGCTGTAGGTGTCGCACAAATCGTTCCCATGGCTGCGTTCACTTCGTTTGTTGCCACCGCTTTGCTTACCGCATCCAGCAGCAGTTCACCGGATAAGGAATTTCCTGATTTAATGTAAGTCTGAAGAAGGACTGCATCCCCTCCCGTCAGGCCTGAAACGGAACGGACACCTTGAAGTCCTTTTTCAACTGCCTGTTCCATTACATCCAGGTTGACTCCCATCTGGCTGATGATTTCTTCACGGCTTTTTCCCGTTACTTCCATTTCCTGTTCTATCATCAGCGTTGAAATTTTTTTTTGCTTTGATTCAGCTAATTCTACTAATTCCGCTACATTACGAAACATGATTTCTTCTCCTTCCTAAGTGGAAACGATTGCCCTATCAATCCACAATCCTCGCTACTTGAGTGATGTTGGGGAGTGCTGTAATTTCAGCGATGACGTGATCCTCCAGGTTTTGGTCCACTTCAATCGTCATCAAGGCCATCTTCCCTTTTTCTTTTCGGGAGACTTCCATCTGACCAATATTGATTTGATGCTTGGCTAATATGTTTGAAACATTTGCGATGGCACCAAATCGATCATCATGAACGACGAGTATGGCAGGGTTGTGCCCGGAGAGCCTCAATTTAAACCCGTTCAGTTCGACGATTTCGATTTTCCCCCCGCCTATCGATATTCCGACAAGTTCCAGTTCACCATCCTCATCACCAACCGTTATTTTTGCTGTATTGGGATGCTCCGGTACGGCTTCTTCTTCCCGAAAAGTAATTTTCATCTTCTTTTTGCGGGCTATATCCAGCGATTCTTTGATTCTCTCATCAAATGTATCAAAATCAAGTAAGCCTCCTACAATGGCTACATCCGTTCCATGGCCTTTATAGGTTTTGGCAAACGATCCGTAAAAAGAAATATGGGCCCATTTTGGTTCCCGGTCGAATAAATTCCTGGCAACCCTTCCGATCCTTGCAGCTCCTGCTGTATGTGAACTAGAGGGGCCAATCATAACAGGACCAATTATATCGAATACACTTCTAAATTTCATGATTTGCTCCTCCTTCTATACACTGGGAGTCAGGTTAATAATAAAGCCTGATATATTGTAATTACAATTACGCTGTCCGTAATCCTTCTTTTCATAAAAAATAAAACTGCATAGCCTAATGACATATGCAGTTTATTGCCTTTTATTTTTTTCAGGATCCTTAAACATTGTGACGAATAAGTCTCCCTCATCTTCATGGTTCTCTACTTATTCAATTGAAAAAATGAAAGAATATAAAGGTTGTTTCCCATTATGCACTTCAACTTCAACGTCTTCGAAATTCTCATTACAAAACGCAACAAGACTTTCGACATTTTCAGCAGTGGCATCTTCTCCATATAAAATGGTAAGGATTTCCGAATCTTCATCAATCATATCGGAAAGAAGATCTTTTGCCGCTTGAGTCATGTCTTTATCCTTCACTTTGATGGTGCCTTCAGCAATTCCCATGAAGTCCCCGGTCTCGATTGCAAGACCGTCAATGTTGGTATCCCGGACAGCATAAGTAATCTGGCCCGTTTTCACATGTGAAAGGGCTTCGATCATCGCTTTTTTATTCTCTTCAGCATCAAGTGAAGGGTTGAAAGCCAGCAATGCAGCCATTCCCTGTGGTACTGTTTTCGTCGGGATGACAGTCACATGATCCCCGAGTACATCAGCAGCCTGATTGGCCGCCATGATGATATTTTTATTATTAGGCAAGATGATCACATGATCTGCGTATGCCTCTTCGACAGCTTTAACGATATCTTCCGTGCTAGGGTTCATCGTTTGTCCGCCTTCGATGACAGACTTAGCGCCGATGCTTTTGAATAATTCGCTGATGCCAGCACCCATCGCCACTGACACTATAGCATACTTCTCTTTGGTGGACGGTTTAGTTTGAAGCGGTGTATTCGTCTCACCTAAAATGGCAGTATGCTGTTCACGCATATTATCGATTTTCATTTTTATTAAGCTACCATATTGCTGTCCATAATTCAGGCACGTGCCAGGCTGTTCAGAGTGAATATGTACCTTGACGACTTCATCATCTGAAATGACTAATAAAGAATCTCCGTATTCACTTAAATCATTTCTGAATTTTTCTTCATCAAATGATTCATTGGCAAGTTTTTCACTTTCCAATCGGACCATGAATTCCGTGCAGTAGCCATACACGATATCTTCCGTGTTCATATGCCCTTGTACCTTCATGTGATGTTCGGCATTGATCATGTCATCCATGCTTGGTCCATTTGCAGGTCGGACTGGAAGGGCCTCACCTTTCAGCTCAGCAAGGAAACCTTCATAAACGAACACCAACCCTTGCCCGCCGCTATCAACGACTCCCACTTCTTTTAAGACTGGAAGAAGATCCGGTGTGCGTTTTAATGAAGCATTGGCCTCCGTAACGATTTCTTCCATCACCTGAATAAGGTCTATATGCTTTGCTGCAGATGAAACCGCTTGCTTGGCTGCATCTTTTGCAACCGTTAAAATGGTTCCTTCAACAGGTTTCATAACGGCTTTATAAGCTGTCTGAACCCCCGCTTCAAAAGCTTGGGCAAATTCTTCACTATTGATTTCCGATTTATGTTCAATCGCTTTAGCAAAACCGCGGAACAGTTGCGAAAGGATAACTCCCGAATTGCCGCGTGCGCCCATTAGCAATCCTCTTGAAAGTGACGCACCCACTTTCCCGATGTGTTCCTGGACGTTATTTTGCACTTCCTTCGCACCCGAAGTCATCGATAAATTCATATTCGTTCCTGTATCCCCATCCGGAACAGGGAAAACATTCAACGCATCAACCATTTGGGCATTAGCCGCTAAATGGTTGGCACCTTGAATGATCATTTCTGCAAAGCGCTTTCCGTTCAAACTTGTAATTGACACAAAACTTTCCTCCTATACTTAAGGGTTCGTCACACGAACTCCCTGTACAAAAATGTTGACGGAATCAACAGCTAATCCTACAGTTTTGTCCAGGGTGTACTTTACCTTTGATTGCACATTATGTGCAACTTCCGAGATTTTCGTTCCATAACTTACGATAATATACATATCGATATGAACTTCTTCCTCTTCTTGACGGACAATTACACCCTTAGTAAAGTTTTCTTTTCTTAAAATTTCGGCAATGCCGTCTTTAAATTGTTTTTTGGAAGACATTCCTATAATTCCGTAGCAATCCACGGCTGCGCCGCCTGCTACAGTAGCGATAACCTCATTAGAGATATCAATTTGTCCATACTTCGTTTGTAATTCGATAGACATTTTCTTTTCCCTCCCAAAAATCAAATCAACTAAAGACATTTTACTATAATGTCTATGGTTTTAAAAGTAAATGTCTTACGGTACTATATATAATTGAATTTTGAAGTATGTATGTCAAGGTTTTTTTCTTGAAAGTAATTAACTGAAGTATTGCATTCTAACGGTAGGTATGATAAATTATTAAAGTATTTTACAAAGACTTAAGACGACTGCGAAAACTTAAGCTTGTTGTAGTTAGGAGGGAATTTGACATGGCACGTAAATGTGTAATCACTGGAAGAAGAACTCGTTCTGGTAACAGCCGCTCTCACGCAATGAACGCTAGCAAGCGTACATGGGGCGCTAACCTTCAAAAAGTACGTATTTTAGTTGACGGTAAACCTAAACGTGTATACGTTTCTGCAAGAGCTCTTAAATCGGGCAAAGTAGAACGCGTATAATGTTACGGCATCCTCTTAGGATGCCTTTTTACTTGTAATGGCCGGTACTTAATGGGGATGGTTTCAATTCGTTGATCAGGTCTTTCCTGCATCAAGGAGGAAGCCTTCACCCATTAACGGATGGCCTCACCTTTTTACAGAAAAAATAACACCTCCCTTAATTTGAGAGGTGTCATGGAGATAAGTATCAGCCTTTTTTAAACGCTCCGAGCATAGCCCTTACCAAACTGCCCAGAACTTTTGGCAATTTAATCGTATAAAATTTCATCATGCCCCTCCTCTTTGCATCCCACAATTAAAGATGAAGTGGAATTTTTCTATTACAACATAAGCTTTTAAGCGGATATAGGATGATCGTAATTATATCCGAATCTGCTCTAAGCATGAATTTTAATCACTGCTTCTTATCACCATTAATATGCCTTTCTCAAATGAAACATTCCCAGATTCGGAAATTAGTTCATTGCTGATGCAAAGCGTCGAACCTATTTCCAAGCTCGCACCATCCAGCGGGTATTTGAAACCCGAAAGAGTAATGCCGGTGACTTCAGCCGTTACAGGGAGCAATGACAAGTATTTCTTATCTTTCAAAGCAGTGACCTCATATGAACCTGCTGTCTTTACCGTGATTATATTTTGCCGATCGACTATGTATATATCCATATCTCCATGATGAGGGAGGACACTTTCTTTTTGGAGCAGCTGGATATTCCCAAGAAAATGGTCCATTCTTCCCCCTGTTGCGCCAAGAATGTGAATTTCACTTGGTTTTTGCCCTATTGCCCATTTAAATGCAATCTCTAAATCCGTTTCATCCTTTTCCGAAGAATATAGATTGATTTGTTCCAGCCTTTGTTCAATTTTCCTGTATTCACCTTCCGAAACTGAATCAAAATCCCCAAAACCGCATTTAGGTTCGATACCTTTTTCAAGCAAAGACCACACTCCCCTGTCAACCCCGACCCAAAGGTCTGTCTTCTCCTTATACCATGTCAGATCTGGCCAAAAACATTCCGGACCTCCAGCCATAATACTAATAATCATCGATATCATCCTTTTCTTTACATATTCATATTAAAGATTCCTATGTTTGATTGATAAAAAAAGCCGATCACCCTCATACGAATATGATAGTGTCGGCTTATATCACTTTCCCCGAATCTTTTGAATCGCTGCGTTTCGATCTTCTTGATTATATATTGCAGAGCCTGCCACAAGGATTGTCGCCCCTTGTTCAATACATAGTTTAGCCGTCTCTTCATTTACTCCACCATCAATCTCAATTTCCAGATTTTGATTATACATTTCCGCCATTGCCTTCACTTCGGCAATTTTGGGAAGAACGGATTTAATGAACTTCTGTCCGCCAAAACCAGGATTAACCGTCATCAACAATACCATGTCAATATCTTCGATTATAGGTTGGATCAAGGAAGCTGGAGTGGCCGGATTAAGCACCACGCCTGCCTTTACACCAAAAGATTTAATCAATTGGATCGTCCGATGCAAATGTGTGCAGGCCTCTACATGGACAGTTATATAATCGGCTCCCGCTTTCGCAAAGTCCTCGATATAACGATCTGGTTGTTCGATCATTAAATGAACATCAAGCGGAAGCTTTGTCACCGGGCGGATGGCATCAACAATTAGTGAGCCTATCGTTATATTCGGCACAAAATGCCCATCCATGACATCTACATGGATTAAATCCGCTCCTCCCCTTTCCACATCAAGAATTTCTTCTCCCAATTTTGCAAAGTCAGCTGATAAAATGGATGGTGCGATTTTAACCATTTTAATACCTCGGCTTTCTGTCTCTGATTTCTTCTAAGAATTGCATATAATGCTCATATCGATAACGTGGAATTTCCCCGGCATCGACCGCTTCCTTCACTGCACACTTCGGTTCTTTATCGTGCAGGCAAGCCCTGAATTTACAGTCTTCCCCATGTTTATGCATTTCCGGGAAGCAATAGGATAACCGTTCAGCTTCCATTTCCATGAATTCAAGTGAACTGAACCCTGGAGTATCCGCGACAAGTCCAGAGCCGATATGAATCAATTCAACGTGGCGGGTGGTATGCTTCCCTCGTCCCAAGTGTGAAGAAATATCATCCGTCTTTAAAGCCAATTCAGGATTGATTGCATTCAGCAAAGACGATTTCCCAACACCTGACTGCCCGGCAAATACACTGGTTTTTCCTTCTAAATACGGCACTAGTTCTTCAATTCCTCCAGCGGTAACAGAAGATGTTTCCAGTACAGTATAGCCAAGCTTTTGATAGTCCTTGATATACTGAGACAATTTCTTTTGGTTTTCAGCTGTAACCAAGTCCAATTTCGTCACGACGATAATCGGTTCGATTTCGTTATCTTCAATCAGTACGAGAAATCGATCGAGCAATGCCGGACTGAAGTCAGGTTCTACTGCTGAAAATACGAGGATTGCCTGGTCTACATTTGAGATTTGCGGACGTATCAATTCATTCTTTCGCGGTTTTATTTCGGTCACGGTCCCGTCCGTTTTATTTTCCGCTTCAAAAACAACATAATCACCCACTAGCGGGGTTACCTTATTCTTCCTGAACAGGCCCCTTCCACGGCATTGATAGACCTCTTCACCATCAAGGACATAATAAAATCCACTTAATGCTTTGATAATTTTTCCTTCGGGCATAACCACACTCCTAATTATTAAATTTATTCTGGATATGAGACGGATTTATCAATGATGACCTGATTGTCCCGCATGACTTTATATCCTGCTTTTTTATCCGGGGAAACCATTAATTCGATCGTTCTCTTGGCATCTTCCAATATATAGAATGTTTCTTTAGGCTCGGTCATGCTATTGTTGATATCCTCGATGAAAATTTGTATTTTTTGCGTTTTGCCAGGCTCAACCGGATCATACTCGATTTTGATTTCCTCCGTTACACTCTTAGGAGGAATTTCTTCTTTCCCTTTTGAAATGACCACTTTCACTGTACTGCCCTTTTCCACCTTTGTAGCAGGTTCGGGTGACTGGGAAATGACCAGCCCCTCCGCAACGGAATCATCATAGATTTTTTCTTCGACATCGATCTTTAGTCCACTTTCACTGGAATAATCATCAAGGCCAGCTTGATTGAACCCCGTTAAGTTCTTCAAGCTCAGCAAATCTGCCCCTTTACTGACCGTTAACTCGAGCTCCGTTTCGGATGGTACGACCTCAGTGGCACCCGAGGGCGATTGTTCAATGATCGTGCCGGCTGCACTGTCATCATATTTTTCGGTCACGCTTATGTTTTTGAATCCCATTTTATCAAGGAGGGCTTTTACATCAGAGTAGTCTCGACCTTCATAGCTGGACAATGAAATCGTCTCTTTACCAATGCTTTGATAAATATCGATCACTGCATCTTCCTTGACCGTCTTACCTTCCTTAGGGTTGGTTTTAATCACAAGACCAGCTTCAACCTCTTCATCTTCAATCTCGATCGTTTCTCCAACTTTCAAATTCAATTCAAGCAATTCAGTAATGGCATCATCCAATTCTTCCCCTTTAAGGTCCGGGATCGTCACTTCCTTCGAGACAAGGAGGGGAGGTACAACAGTGATAGATAAAACAGCAAGCAGGGCGAGAACTAAAAAGGTGGTAACCAGGATTGCAGGCATGTTCTTTCGTTTTTTACCTTTATGTTCCGACTTGTTTTTTTGTTTTTTCTGTTTCTTTTGTTTCTTCTGTTTCTTTTTCGATTTACTCTCTGCTTCAGAATCACTTTTCTCATCATCCGCATAAACTAAAGTATTTTTTTCAGGACCCCTTATGATTGTCTCATCGACGCTGGAAAGCTGATCATCCGTTATGACGGGGATGGCTTTTGTTGCATCATGATCTTCAGGAATGGCAAAAGGCAGTTCATTTGAACGCTCAGGATTAAGCGACGTCCGTATGTCATCTTCCATCGAGTCTACGCTCTCATAGCGGTAATATGAATCTTTAGCTGTCGCTTTCAAGATAATATTTTCCACACTCTGAGGTATTTCAGAGTTCCAGCGTTTTGGCGACGGAGTTTCCGATTGTAAATGTTTAAGAGCGATCGACACGGCTGATTCACCCGAAAATGGCAATCTTCCCGTCAATAATTCAAACATGACGATGCCAAGTGAATAAATGTCCGACTTCTTATTGGCCATACCACCTCTGGCCTGTTCCGGAGACAAATAATGAACCGAGCCCAAGACTGCGTTGGTCTGCGTTATGTTTGTTGCACTTAGGGCCAATGCAATGCCGAAGTCCGTAATCTTGACGGTTCCTTCTTTATCAATCAAAATGTTCTGTGGCTTGATATCACGATGAATGATTCCATTATGATGGGCATGGGAAATCGCTGCCGTGATTTGCCTCATGATATCCAAGGCTTCATCCACTGGAATTGGATAATATTTTTGTATGTATTGCTTAAGTGTAAAACCGTCAACGTATTCCATTACAATATAATAAATGGAATCTTCTTCTCCAACATCATAAATACTTACGATATTGGGATGGGCCAAGCTGGTTGCCGATTGGGCTTCCCGATTGAAGCGCTTGATGAACTCTTCGTCATTATTAAAATCCATGCGAAGGATTTTCAATGCGACATCCCTATCCAAGATCATATCTCTTGCAAGGTAAACATTCGCCATACCGCCGCCGCCGACCATCTTGATCAGTTTATAACGGCCGTTGATTCTTCTACCAATCAACATTCAATTCACCTGCTTTCACTTTCTTCAGTAAATTGAACAAGCACAAGTGTGATATTATCTTCCCCACCGTAGTGATTGGCCTTATCTATTAATGAATTCGCCTTTTCTTCAAGTGACTGTCCATTGGTTACCGTTTCTTCCAGTTCCTGTTCACTCACTTTATTCGTCAATCCATCCGAACAAAGCAATAGTAAATCATTTTCTTCGAAGATGACCGTCATAATGTCCATTTCCACTTGCATTTCTGTCCCCAAGGCTCGTAATAAAACATTTTTTCTTGGATGGTTTTCGGCATCTTCCTTCGAAATCTGACCGGAACGGACCAATTCGTTAACGAGTGAATGATCTTCCGTGACCTGCTTAAAACCGCTCTCATTATACAAATAACACCGACTGTCCCCGATGTTGGCAATCGTAGCAAACTTGTCGGTGCAAATGGCTGCAACAATGGTGGTCCCCATGCCCTTACATTCCGTATTCGCTTCTGCATGTTCAAAAAGCAATTGATTGACCGAGAAGATTTGCTGCTTCAGCCAATCCTCGGCATCATTTGCCGTTTCGATTCCGGTTGATACTTCCCAGCCCTTTTTCAGAAGGTCTATCGTCATTGCACTGGCTACATCCCCGGCACGGTGGCCGCCCATGCCATCTGCAACGATGGCAAGGCGAACGCCTTCCGAGTTCTTAAAGATTCCGCCATTATCTTCATTATGCTGGCGGACTTTTCCACGGTCTGTCTTAAATATTGCCCTCATAGGGTCACCTCGTCTCTTCTTTGCGCTCCTTGGCCCGAAGCTGGCCGCAGGCTGCGTCAATATCACTGCCTTGTTCCCTTCGGATCGTTACATTAATGCCGCGCTTCTTCAATGTTTTTTCAAACTCAAAAATTTGGTCCCGAGGTGTTCGTACATAGTTGCGTTCAGGTACATAGTTAACCGGTATTAAGTTGACATGGCATTTTATCCCTTTTATTAAAGTTGCTAATTCTTCAGCGTGCTCCACTGTATCATTCTCGCCACCGAATAGACCATATTCAAAACTTACACGGCGACCTGTTTTTTCTGTATAATACTTGATTGCTTCAATCAAGTCTGGAAGTTTGTAGGCCTTATTGATCGGCATCAATTTACTTCTCAATTCCGTATTCGGTGCATGAAGGGAAACGGCAAAGTTTATTTGCATGCTTTCTTCGGCAAACTGATAGATTTTAGGAATGATTCCACTTGTGGAAACGGTAATATGACGTGCCCCGATGTTCAAGCCCTTTTCATGGTTTATATTCTTCAAGAATGACATCATATTATCGTAGTTATCAAACGGTTCACCTATACCCATGATTACGACAGAACTAACACGTTCTTCCGATTCGTCAAGTGCTTGCTGAACTTTTACGACCTGGGCAACTATTTCCCCTGATTCAAGATTCCGCTTTAATCCGCCTAATGTCGACGCACAGAATGTACAGCCAATTCTACATCCTACCTGTGTAGTCACGCAAATGGAGTTTCCGTATTCATGGCGCATCAGCACCGTTTCTATCGAATAACCATCTTGGAGTTCAAATAAAAACTTAATCGTTCCGTCATTGGACGTTTGCTGAATCAAAGTTTTCAAAGTTGTGAAAGTGAATTGCGCTTCCAGCTTATCCCGTAATGATTTCGAAAGGTTGGACATATCTTCAAAACTGGAGACACGTTTTTTATAAAGCCAGTCATATACTTGATCGGCCCGGAATGCCTTTTCTCCATTTTGAACAAGCCATTCTTTAATTTGGTGTAGCTCCAATGAGTAAATCGACGGTTTTTCTGGTGTCGTATCTTTTCTTACTCTAGATGATTTAGTGATTTCTGCCATTACAGCACCTTCTTTCTAAAACTCGCAATAAAGAATCCGTCACTGCTAAAATATTGCGGAAAAACTTGCAGCGTATGACCCTCGATGAATGGCTGAACGCTTTCAGGCATTCTTTCGGACAAGGTTGCATCGCTTTCAAAATCCGGGTGGCTTTCCAAAAATGCTGCAGCGACTTTGTCATTTTCTTCTTTATCCACCGTACAGGTACTATATACTAACCGTCCGCCTTGCTTAACAAGCGGGGCAGCCGATTCCAATAATTGTTTTTGTATACTTGAGAGTTTCATTATATCATCTTTTGTTTTAGTGTACTTTACATCAGGCTTCCGGCGCATGACTCCCAACCCTGAACATGGTGCATCGATCAGGACCCTGTCAAAACCTTCCTTATTGAAGTGTTCTTGCACTTTTCGGCTATCAAGGGCCATTGTCTTAATATTGTTTCTGAGCTTTAGGCGCTCCGCCTGCTCTTTAATGAGCTTGACCTTATGCTCATGAAGGTCGAGCGCATATACTTGTCCAGTGGTCAAACCTTCTGCGATATGTGTCGTTTTCCCTCCAGGTGCGGCACAGCAATCGAGTACAGCATCATTTTCATTCGCACCCAAAGCATGGGCTACAAGCATTGAACTCTCGTCCTGAATCGATAAATAACCCAATTTATAGCTTTCTGAATAAGCAAGATTCCCTTTATAGCTGACAATTGCTTCGGGAACGACCTCACTTGCTTCAACATCATATCCTTCTTCCGTTAATATGCTGATCAGTTCACGGCGTGAAGTCTTCTTTAAATTGACCCGACCCGTCTGTAATGGCGCAGTTAAGTTGATTTCACACATTTCCTTGGTTTTTTCATAGCCGAATTGCTCTACCCAACGCTTTACAAGCCAAATTGGATGACTTACTTCTATGGAAAGCCGTTCCAGATCATCTTTAATTTCATCTAATGAAGGAACACCATTTCTTTGGATGTTGCGAAGCACGCCATTGACCATCGAAGATGTACCCTTGTGTCCGCGTCTTTTGGAAATTTCGACAGCCTCGAAAATGATTGCATGATCAGGCACTTTATCTAAATAGACCATTTGGTAAACGGAAAGCCTAAGTAAATTGATGACCCAGCTTTGCGTTTTTTTAGGTTGTTTAATATACGGGTTCAAATAATAATCCAAAGTCATCTTACGCTGTATGGTACCGTAGCTTATTTCTGTAAGCAAACCGCTGTCCACGGCGGATAACTGGTGCTTTTTAATCAAGTTGTTCAATAATAGATTACTGTAGGATTGGTTTTTCTCTACAGATTCCAAAATATCGAGAGCGATTTCACGTACTCCCTTTTTAGTTTGCTTCATTCTGTTCTCCTAACTTCATGCCTGCTTTAATGAACGATCCGGCACCGCGCAAGTAATCTTTCGCTGGCATTTTTTTCTTTCCTGAAGGCTGCAGTTCTGTAACCAGTATTGCCGTCTCATTGCCTGTCGAAACGATGAAACCATCATTTTGTACATCAATGACCGTGCCCGGCACAGCCTGATTGCCATCTTCAAGTTTCTTTACCTGCCAAATCTTCAAAATGGAACCTTCTAAGGTTGTATAAGCAACAGGCCAAGGATTCAGGCCGCGTACATGGTTATAGATGTCTTCCCCTGATTTCGACCAGTCGATTCTTTCCTCTGACCGTTTGATGTTAGGTGCAAATGACGCTCTAGCCTCATCCTGCTTGATCGGCTGTAACTCCTCATTAATGAGTTTCGGAAGTGTCTCTGCAAGTAAATCCGACCCAATCTTGCTTAATTTATCATGCAGCGTTCCGACATTATCTTGTTCCTCTATAGCAACTTCCGCCTGAGTCAATATATCACCGGCATCCAATTTTTCCGCCATATACATGATGGTTATCCCAGTCTTTTCTTTCCCCTGTAAAATGGAATAATGAATGGGCGCCCCTCCACGCAGTTCTGGAAGCAGGGAGGCATGTACATTAATACATCCGTACTTAGGGGCATCCAGCAATTCATTCGGAAGGATTTGTCCGAAAGCAGCCGTCACCACCAAGTCAGCATTCAATGCGATGATCTTTTCAAGTTCTTCTTTTTCACGAATTTTTTCGGGCTGATAAACGGGAATCCCATGCTTTTTGGCTTCGACCTTAACTGGAGGGGGCGTTAGCACCTTTTTGCGCCCTACTGGACGATCGGGCTGTGTGACAACAGCGATCACATCATACCCTTCATCAATGATTCTTTTCAATACCGGCACCGAAAAGTCCGGTGTACCCATAAATATTATTTTCGTCATTCTTCTCCATACCTTTCTAACTCTTCTTCCGAAATATACCGGGAAACCTTACTTGTAAATAAAACTCCTTGCAGATGATCGATTTCGTGCAGAAGGGCCCTTGCAAGGAAATCTTCCGCTTCTATCTCGAAAAAAGATCCTTTTCGGTCTTGTGCCCGGACTTTGACAGTGTATGGACGCGTTACTTCGCCATATAAACTCGGGAAGCTCAAGCATCCTTCAACACCTGTCTGTTCGCCTTCCATTTCCAGTACTTCCGGATTAATCAGTTCGATCGCACCTGATCCTTCCTCTATTTCAACGACGGCCACTTGCTTTTTCACGCCAACCTGAGGTGCTGCAAGTCCAACGCCATCCGCCTCCACCATCGTTTCATACATGTTATTTAACAGCTTTGCCAACTTTTTATCAAAACTTGTTACTTTATCGCATTTTTGTTGTAAAATTTTTTCAGGAAACAAAACAATCGGTAAAATAGCCAAAATTAAAGGTAACCTCCTAGATATGAAAAACAGCACTTCATTATATAAAAACGCAAGCTGTAACAGGTCGCGGTAATCATCTCTCTTAAACAATTACATCATGATCTGTGGATTTAAATCTATTGAAATCTGAAGCTGATTCTGAGCGGTTTCTTTTTGATAATGCTCCAAAAGTGTGCGTAAATGCTGATTCAGGTCCCGCTCTCGTCTGTATTTTATCAGACATTGATAGCGATATCTATTGTTGATTCGACTAATGGGCGAAGCAACCGGACCTAGTACGATCGAATCCCGATTCAATCGTGAGCCTAAATAATTCGTGATTTTCTCAGTAACACTCACTGTCTTCATTAAATCTTCATGTGAAACGGTTATAAGGACAACATAATAATAGGGAGGGTAATGACTTTGCCTCCTTAGATGCATCTCCCGTTCATAAAAAGCATCATAATCCTGAAAGGCAGAAAGCTCGATGCTGTAGTGCTCAGGTGTATAGGTTTGGATGACCACTTCTCCCGGAAGCTGATGACGTCCTGCCCTTCCGCTGACCTGTGTCAGCAGCTGGAATGTCTTTTCTGAAGAACGGAAATCAGGCAGATGCAGCATCGTATCAGCAGAAAGGACTCCAACAAGGGTGATATTAGGAAAATCAAGGCCTTTGGCAATCATTTGGGTGCCTAGCAATATATCGGCCTTCCCTTCACCAAAGGCATTCAGCAACCGCTCATGTGAACCCTTCTTACTCGTCGTATCAACATCCATCCGTATGACCCGTGCTTCAGGGAGGATTTTCGCAAGCTCTTCTTCAACCTTTTGAGTGCCTGTACCGAAGAACCTAATATGTTCACTTTCACATTCAGGGCAAGCGGAAGGCATTCCCTCTTCAAAACCGCAATAATGGCATTTCATTATATCATTAAAGCGATGATATGTGAGTGAAATGTCACAATTAGGGCAGTTGATGACCAATCCGCAGCTTCTGCACATCACAAAGGAAGAATGCCCCCTTTTATTTAGCATCAGAACTGTTTGCTCCCCCTTCTCAAGCCGATCCTTCAGCTTGGTAAAGAGCAGCTCCGAAAACATGGAACGATTTCCCGTTCTTAGTTCTTCGCGCATATCTACAATATCCACTGCTGGCAACGCATTATTATTCATCCTCTGGCTAAGTGTCAATAATTTATAGACATTTTTCTTGGCTCGCGCAAAAGATTCAAGTGTAGGTGTCGCGCTGCCAAGAATAACCGGACACCCATATGATTTTGCTCTTTCAATGGCTACGTCCCTGGCGTGGTACCTTGGCGTTTCTTCTTGCTTATAACTGGATTCATGCTCTTCATCAATGATGACCAGCCCCAGGTTTTCAAAAGGAGCAAACACGGCGGAACGAGCGCCCACCACAACTTTTACTTCTTTACGGTGAATTTTCCGCCATTCATCATATTTTTCACCTACGGATAAACCGCTATGCATGACAGCTACCTGCTCCCCAAACCTTTCCTTGAACCTCTTCACCGTCTGTGGGGTTAAGGAGATTTCAGGTACGAGCATGATGGCTTCCTTCCCTTTTTCAATGACAGAGGCAATAGCCTGTAGATACACTTCAGTCTTCCCGCTTCCGGTTACACCATATAAAAGGAAAACATCATGTTCATCATGATGTATTTTCTCTTGGATAGGCTTCAAGGCAACTGTTTGTTCAGCTGTAAGTGTAAAGGGAGTGGATTTTTCGAACACACGGTTTTCATAAGGATCTCGGTATATTTCTTGATCCATTTCCGCCAAGGCCCCTTTTGACACTAGGGATTTGACGGTACCGCTTGATGTGTTCATCAATTCAAGCAATTTTTTTAACGGAATGGGCTCTTGATGTTCAATAAAGTACTGAAGGAGTTCCTGTTGTTTTTTTGCATGGCTTGACATGGCTGATGCCATTTCTTTCAGTTCCTTAGGGGAAAGCAAAGATTTTATGACACGGATGGTCTTCTTATTAAGTCGGTTTTTCACATTATATACGAGCTCAAGATTGCCATTTTGCATTTCCTTTTGGAAAAGGGAGGCGTTCTCCCCTTCAATCACGTCTTTCCAGGATATTGAATCATTTTTTCCGAAAAGGGTTTGAATGAAGGGAGGCAGCTGATCCTTTTTATCTTCAACGACTTTGATCACTTTTTCATACTTTGCTTTCATCGCTGCCGGAAGCATGGCCTGCAGTGCTGAAATTTTAAAGCACATCGCCTCTTTGGTCAACCAGTCACCCAGCTGAAGCAATTCATCATTAAGGATGGGCTCCAAATCCATTGGTTCTTTTATATAGCGTAATTTCGCAAAGTCGCTTTTAGCTTTCAAGCCTGTGACGAATCCCTGAACCATCCTTGGACCGAATGGGACGATGACCCGCATTCCGGGTTTGATGACTTGGTTCCACTTTTCAGGTATGCGATAGTCGAATTCACGATCCGTTTGTTTAGCAGGTACATCCACGATGACGGATGCTATATCCATATGACATCATTCCTTTTGCATGCGAGATACTTCTTCCAGGATGCTTTTAGCTATATCCGCTTTACTCATTTTTGGAAGTTCGGTCGCACTTCCATCTTTATCGTAAATAGTCACGATGTTCGTATCCGTTCCAAATCCTGCCCCTGGGGCGGTAACATTATTGGCAACGATCATATCTGCATTCTTTTTTGCTAATTTCCCTTTTGCATATTCTTCAACATTGTTCGTTTCAGCCGCAAAGCCTACCAAGAACTGATGAGTTTTATTTTCACCGAGTTCCATGAGGATATCCTTTGTCCGTTCAAATTCAATCACATTTTCCCCTGGCTGCTTTTTCATCTTTTGAGCATGATAAATCTTCGGTTTATAGTCCGCCACTGCAGCTGTCATGATTACGACGTCACTGGAATCGAACTGATCGAATACCGCAAGATACATATCTGCTGCTGATACCACTGGTATTACTTCGGCCTTGGAAGGTGGTGTCAAGTTCACTGGGCCAGTGATCAAAGTTACCTCAGCTCCCATTTCGATTGCCTTTTCGGCTAGGGCATAGCCCATTTTGCCGCTGGAATGATTCGTCACGTAACGCACGGGATCGATTGCTTCACGAGTCGGTCCTGCCGTTATCAAATATTTCTTTCCTTTAAGAGGCTGTTGGTGTGATTTGCGTTCATCGAAATACCGGTTAAGATGTTCTACGATTGTTTCCGGTTCCTCCAATCGCCCTTTCCCTACATAACCGCAGGCCAAATACCCTTCACCCGGTTCAATGAAATGATATCCAAACGACCGAATTGTCTCCATATTTTTCTGGACAGCTGGGTGGGCGTACATGTGCACGTTCATTGCCGGCGCAACCCAGACAGGCGCTTCCGTTGCCAGAAGTGTGGTCGTAATCATATCATCCGCGATTCCATTGGCTACCTTTCCGATGACATTGGCTGTAGCTGGAGCCAACAGGATGATATCGGCCCAATCAGCCAAGTCGATGTGTGCAATGACTGATGAATCCTTCTCATCAAAAGTATCTGTATACACATCATTTCTCGAAAGTGCTTGAAAGGTGAGCGGCGTCACGAATTCACGTGCCGAATCACTCATGATCACTTTAACATGTGCACCTTCCTGAGTTAATTTACTTGTCAGGGCAGCAGCCTTATATACAGCAATCCCGCCGGTGACACAAAGAAGTACTTTTTTATCGATAAGCATGCAAATTTCCCCTAACTATACATTCTATTTGCTTCTAATTATGACGGAAAACCGAAGAAATTTCATTTGAAATGCGCAATAACATATTGATTTTCCTAAACATTCCATATCTTCTGCTTTCATCAATGACTTTCCGGACTTTTTTAAAACCAAAACAAACAGGCCTGACACCTTGGCCGCAGGAAGGAAGCACTTTCCAAATGTAACGCTCCTGTTTGCTTTAGGGTGTCAGGCCCGATAGGTCAAGCTATGTGTTCTTTTAGTTTTCCTCGTAAGAATTATCGTAAGTCAATTTACCGGAATGAATCTCTTCAAGGGCACGACCTACTGATTTATGGGAAACCGGTTTGGTAACGAGGCAATTATCTTTAATTTGCATTTCCCTGGCACGCTTTGCTGCCACAGATACAAGTGAGTATTTTGAATCGATTTTAAGTAATAGAGAATCAATTGATGGATATAACATAATTTATTCCGCCTCCAACATTTTTTTATATAAAGCAGCAACTCTTTCCCGACGGCAATGCTCGGCTATTACAATTGCATTAATTCTAGCACATGCGGCATCCACATGATCATTTTCAACAACATAATCATACAGATCCATAAGTTCTATTTCTTCCTTGGCCACTTTCATCCGTCCTTTTATCGCTTCCTCCGTCTCGGTTCCGCGAGTAACGATGCGGCTTTCGAGTTCGGTCAAACTCGGAGGAGCAAGGAAAATGAAAAGTCCTTCAGGGAATTTCTCCCGGACCTGTTTAGCTCCTTGAACTTCAATTTCCAGAAATACATCTTTTCCGGAATCGATTGTTTCACGGACATAATCCACGGGTGTTCCATAATAATTACCGACGAACTCAGCATACTCCAGCAATTTGCCTTCTTCGATCAGTGCTTCGAATTCCTCGCGTTTTTTAAAGAAATAATCCACTCCGTCCACTTCACCATGGCGAGGCAGCCGTGTCGTCATCGAAATTGAATATTCGAATGCCGTTCCTGGCTGAGAAAAAATCGCCTTTCTTACAGTTCCTTTACCAACACCGGATGGACCGGACAAAACGATTAATAAACCTTTTTCTCTCATATTGTTTCAGTTACCCCTCTTCTACGCTGTCATCTCTATCTTGAAGCCGTGCGGCAACCGTTTCCGGTTGAACGGCAGATAAGATAACATGGTCGCTGTCTGTAATTATAACGGCCCTAGTCCTTCTGCCATATGTAGCATCTATTAAGGATCCGCGGTCACGGGCATCTTGGATGATCCTTTTGATCGGGGCCGATTCAGGGCTCACGATGGATACGATCCGGTTTGCGGAAACGATATTCCCAAAACCAATATTAATGAGCTTAATTGACATTTTTGTCCCCCATCCATATCTATTGTCACCTTGTTAGGTTCATCATAAACTGACTACTCGATATTTTGAACCTGTTCCTTTAATTTTTCAAGCAAACTTTTCATTTCCACCACTTCTTTGGTAATGGCCGAATCATTTGCCTTTGATCCAATCGTATTGACTTCCCTATTCATTTCCTGGACAAGAAAGTCGAGTTTCCTTCCGATTGGTTCACTATGGGTAAGTGTCCTTGAAAATTGCTGTACATGGCTATCAAGTCTGGTCAGTTCTTCATTTATATCACATTTATCAGCAAAAATGGCCGCTTCTGTCACAATGCGGCTATCTTCGATCAATCCTTCAGTCAACTCTGCCAGTTTGATTTCCAAGCGGGCTTTATATTTTTCGACGACTGAAGGTGCATGCATTTTGACCCCTGCTACAATCTCACCAAACTTTTCAAGCTGGCGTTTCATGTCCAAGGCCAGTTCCTGACCTTCCAGATTCCGCATTTTTTTCAGATTTTCCAATGCCCCCGTGACAGCCTTCAATAACAGGGATTCCAAATCAGCAGGAACCGCAGGCACTTCCTCGGTTATGAAAATCGATTCAAGTTGCAGCATATCCTGTAATGTAATGGAACTTTCCAGTTTGTATTTTCCCTTGACTTCTTCCATCAATCCCACATACTGATCAGCAAGATCCCAATCGATCTTCACCTTTTTGGAAACCAGGCTCTCACCTTCAACGGTAATGAAGATTTCCACCCGTCCCCTTCTTATGTATTGATTCGCCTTCTTCTTCACCTTTTCTTCCAAAACCAAAAGCTGGCGCGGCATTCGAATCGTATATTCACAAAAACGATGGTTCACGGTCTTAATTTCAGCAAAAACCTTGACCTGTTCGTTTTCCGCTTCTTCTCTTCCATAGCCCGTCATACTGGTAACCATGGTTCCACATCCTATCAAACATAATGTAGTCATTTAGCACTTAACATTCATTATATATTAGCTACAGCACGAAAACTTTAGCTCACAAATAAAATACTACAAAAATAAAAAGGCAATAGAGCAAAACTCTACCACCTTAAAGATTATATCATATATCATTATGCTTTTCTTGCTAAAAAGGTTCCAGCCAGTAAAAAAGTTGGTATGGATGCCATCCCTATTACTAATAGCCAATCCCTTCCCGAAATCGGTACCGTATGAAAGATTGTTTGTAAAGGCTGCACATACATGACGGCTACCATCAATAATAGGGAGGATAATACCGCCCCCACTAGATAGAGGTTACCGAATGGATTTCTCGAGAAGATCGAACGTTCACTCCGGCAATCGAATACATGTATAAGCTGAGCCAGTACCAAGGTAGCGAACGCAATCGTTTGTGCATAAGCAAGGTTTTCCGGATTTGCACGATATACAACATAAAATGCGATCAATGTAGAAACCCCGATCAGAAATCCGCGTGAGATGATCTTCCAGCCAAGCCCTCTTCCAAAAACACCTTCATTGGCATTTCTTGGATTTCTTTTCATTACATCTTCTTCGGCGGCATCCAGGCCCAACGCCATCGCGGGCAGTCCGTCAGTTACAAGGTTCACGAATAAGATCTGGATTGGTATTAAAGGTAAAGGCAAGGCACATAACATCGCAAAAAACATGACCAAAATCTCCCCCACATTGGAAGCAAGCAGATAACGGATGAACTTCCTGATGTTTTCATAAATATTCCTGCCTTCTTTGATGGCTGATTTAATTGTAGCAAAATTATCGTCAACCAATATCAAGGAAGAAGCTTCCTTCGCGACATCAGTACCTGTTATGCCCATGGATATACCAATATCCGCTGATTTTATTGCAGGTGCATCATTGACACCATCCCCTGTCATTGCAACGACATGTCCTTTATTTTGCAAGGCTTTTACGATTTTCAACTTATGCTCCGGGGAAACGCGGGCAAATACCGAAACACTTTCAACAACTTCCTCAAGTTCCCCGACATCCATGTCGGCCAATTGCCGTCCTTCAAGTACACGGTCTTTTCCTTTTAAAATACCAAGTTCTTTAGCTATTGCCTTTGCGGTTATTACATGGTCGCCAGTAATCATGACAGTTTTGATCCCGGCATCCCTGCATTCCTTAACTGCCTGCTTCACCTCCGGACGCGGGGGATCGATCATACCCTGAAGTCCCATGAAGGTCAAATTGCGCTCAGCTTCGGTTTCTTGAAGCAAAATCGTTCCTTTTGAAAGGGGTTTATAACCAACAGCAATCATTCGAAGTGCCTGCGAGGCAAGCTCATTCATGTCTTGCTGTACCCTTTCCTTACTCTCCCGATTTAATATTTCCGACCTTCCTTCCCAAAGAATCGTATCGGACTGGGCGATCAATACGTCAGGGGCCCCTTTTGCGATGACAAAATGATTGTCTTTATCATCCTTCACTATGACACTCATCATTTTGCGGCTCGAGTCAAATGGAAACTCCTTGACTATCGTAAACCTCTTAGACAGATGTTCCCTCGTCAACCCTGCTTTCATTGCCGCGACCAACATCGCCCCTTCTGTCGGATCACCGTCTAAAATATATCGTTTACCATTCTCCTTTAACTCAGCTTTGTTACAGAGCATGCCAAATGTAATTATTTGCAGCAATGCATTATGGTTTCTCGGGGCAACCGATACTCCCCCTAAAGAAAACTCTCCGACAGGTTTATAACCAGTACCGCCGACATCCCAAGTTTTCCCTCCACTCCAAACCTTTGTCACCGTCATTTTGTTTTGGGTCAGTGTTCCTGTCTTATCTGAGCAAATCACCGTTGCGCAGCCAAGCGTTTCTACGGCAGGAAGTTTGCGGACAATCGCTTTTTGTTTGATCATACGCTGAACGCCTAAAGACAAGGCTACGGTCACAATGGCTGGCAAGCCTTCGGGAATCGCCGCGACAGCCAACGATACCCCGGCCAAAAACATCGTATAGAGGTCATGCCCTTGAATGACACCAGTCAGGACCACAATTACAGTTAATATTAAAGCCGTGACGATCAAAATTTTGCCTAGCTGCTCCAACCTCCGCTGAAGCGGTGTTTCTTTTGTTTCTGCAGTCTGCAGGAGATTCGCAATCTTGCCCATCGCCGTATTCATACCTGTAGCGGTTACGATTCCGACTCCATTTCCTCTTGTCACCATCGTTCCCATAAAAGCCATATTTTCTTGATCACCGATACCTTCAACTTCATTCATCAATGGATCGGAACATTTAACGGCCGGGAGTGACTCGCCGGTAAGTGCAGACTCTTCTATTTCAAGGCTTGAATGGTCGACGATCCGTAAATCGGCACCAATTCGGTCACCGCTCGAAAACTTCAGGATATCCCCCACAACGACTTCTTTCGATGGAATTTTCAGCCACTGTCCACCACGAAGCACGTTAACTTGCGGCGCAGCCATTTCCTTTAGGGCATCCAAGGATTTTTCTGCCTTCCGTTCTTGAAAAAAACCAAGTAATCCATTCAAAAAAACAATCGCCATGATGGCAATCGCATCGATATATTCACCCAAAATCCCGGAGACCAATGTCGCGGCAAGTAAAACGATGACCATGAAATCTTTGAATTGGGCGAAGAATAAAAGAATGGCAGACTGTTTTTCTCCTTCCTTCAATTCGTTAAAGCCATGCTTTCGCAGCCTGTCCTTTACTTCATCATCGTCCAAACCGTGTGTAACGTTTGTTTGAAGCGCTTTCTCCATTTCTTGATTATTCATTTCCTTGAACTCCATCAAGTATCACACATCCCTTTGAATAGAATGAATTAGGCTCCTGTATACATCTCAACAGGCGCTTTTTGCTATACTCATCCAACACCTGCCTGCTTACCGATACATAAAACAACCTGCTCTTCTTCCATGATTATTCAGACTCGTCCAAAATAATGCTATAATTAAACAGAATTGCGGAAAGAAGAACGATGCGGATAATATAATGAATGAACGAGAGCTAATCATGATGGATGATCAAATTTAGGATTAATCTCAGGAACCTACTATAAAAATAGCATCCATTCAATATTCCCGAACAGCAGCTTCAGCTTTTCACCCAGTTCGCTTAAATCTGTGATTGCTAAAATGGGGAATCCTGAAGCACTGATAACGCCTAGCAAAATGAGTATCTTAGAAAATCTTATGTAAAGGAAGTAAAAATAGAATGTCATTTGATGGATTATTTACGAAAGCGATGACGGAAGAAATCGCTTCTATATTAAAAGGTGGACGAATCAATAAGGTACATCAGCCTTATAAAAATGAAGTAATACTGGTTGTTCGTGCTGGAGGTAAGAACCATAAGCTCTTATTGTCAGCCCACCCAAGTTATTCGAGGGTGCAAATGACCGAAGAAAGCTATGAAAATCCCAAAGAAGCACCCATGTTCTGCATGCTTCTTAGGAAGCACCTCGAAGGCTACACGATAGAAAATATTTATCAATATGAACTTGATAGGATGATCATTTTTGAAGTGAAGGGCCGCAATGAGCTTGGTGATGTCTCCCAAAAGCAGTTAATCATCGAAATCATGGGGCGTCACAGCAACATTGTTTTAGTCGATAAAGAACGGAATATGATTTTGGACAGCATTAAGCATGTTTCACATGCAGTAAACAGCTATCGGGCGATATTGCCTGGCCAGGAATATAAGGCTCCACCTGCACAAGAAAAGATTAATCCCTTCGATGCTACGGAGGACGATATCAGGAAGAATATCGACTTCAATGCAGGAAAGCTGGATCGACAGCTTGTTGCCCATTTTTCCGGAGTTTCACCATTAGTTGCAAAGGAAGCCGTCTACCGGGCTGGACTTGCCAACAGCACGACCCTTCCTTCAGCATTTTTAAGTATTATCCAGGAAATCTCGGAGCAGCAGTATGCCGCCACGATCAAACAAGATGGAAATAAAGAAGTTTTTTATATGCTTTCACTAGAGCATCTGACTGGCACTCAACGAACGTTTTCTTCATTGAGCGAGATGCTCGACCGCTATTACTTCGGAAAGGCAGAAAGAGATCGGGTTAAGCAAAAGAGCCAGGATGTAGAACGTTTCATTACGAATGAAATCGAAAAGAACTCAAAAAAAATCGGGAAGCTCGAACGTACATTAAAAGATACGGAACGCGGGGAACAGTATCAGTTGTTCGGCGAGCTGCTTACAGCTAATCTATATCAAATGAAAAAAGGCATGAAGGAAATTGAAGTCGTCAATTATTATGATGAAAATCAAAGTATCGTCACCATCCCGCTTGACCCTTTAAAAAATCCATCGGATAATGCACAAAAGTACTTCTCTAGATACCAAAAGTCCAAAAATGCAGTCGGAGTCGTCCAGGAACAAATCGAAAAAACAAAATTGGAATTGGCCTACTTTGAAGCCTTGCATCAGCAGCTTCAATCAGCGTCACCAAGAGATATAGAGGAGATTCGCGAAGAACTTCAGGAGGAAGGATACATTCGGCAAAAAAAGAAAAAAGGCATGAAAAAGCCTGCAAATGCAAAACCGCAGCTTGAAACATATTATGCTACAGATGGTGATCTCATTTTTGTCGGAAAGAATAATAAACAAAATGATTACCTAACCAACAAGTTTGCACGCCGTGATGAAATATGGCTTCATACTAAAGATATACCTGGCTCACATGTTGTGATTCGAAATGAATCGCCAAGTGAAGAAACGATAAAAGAGGCAGCCGTATTAGCGGCTTTCTACAGTAAAGCTAAGCAATCGAGCTCAGTGCCCGTTGACTTCACACAAGTTCGCCATGTCAAGAAACCGAATGGTTCAAAGCCCGGGTTCGTGATCTATGAGCAGCAGCAGACCGTATATATTACACCTGATGCCGATACCGTCATACGCTTAAAGGAAGCGGTAAAGGAGTAAAAAATAGAGTTGGCCCAATTCTCCGTGATTGGGCCAACTCTATTTTCATGCTGAAATCCAAGCTGTATCAGCCGGATTCTCTCGCCATTTTTTTAGCTTTTCCAATTCATCTGCCGTGATGTACCCTTTTTCATTAGCGACTTTTATCAAAGTCGAGTAGTCACTCAACGAATGGTTAATAATGCCCTCAGCATCGAATTTTTCTTTTCCCTTTTCCAATTCATAAGTGAAGATCGAAACGACTCCTAGAACATCACAGCCTGCTTCCTTCAGCGCGTTAACAGCAGTAATTACACTTCCGCCGGTTGAAATCAAGTCTTCCACAACCACCACTTTTTGTCCTGGAACTGCGCGGCCTTCGATTTGATTGCCCTTACCGTGCTCCTTGGCTTTGGATCGAACATAGCACATCGGTGCATTTAATTTTTCACTCACCCAAGCTGCATGCGGAATGCCGGCAGTTGCTGTGCCTGCAATCAGTTCAGCCTCAGGGAAGTGCTGTTCAATCAATCCTTTCAATCCTTCCGCTATTTCATTGCGAACCTCCGGGTATGAAAGGGTTAAGCGGTTGTCACAATAAATGGGTGATTGAATTCCAGATGCCCAAGTAAATGGGTCATTCGGCTGTAGGTACACTGCTTTTATTTCCAATAGATGTTGTGCGATCGTATTATTTAACATGATATTCCCTCCCAAGCTGCTTTCATATCCAAATAAGCCCTTAATGGATCTTCCGCCCCCGTTATGGCTCTTCCTACAACGATGGCATCCGCTCCAAATTCCCTAGCCTGTTCAGGCGTGGCAATTCTCTTTTGATCATGCGTCTGTCCTCCTGCATTTCGGATTCCAGGTGTGACCGTTAAAAATTCATGACCGATGCGTTCATGTATGTTCTTTACTTCATGGGTGGAACAGACGACGCCATCCAATCCTGCCTGTTTAGTAAGTTTTGCATAATGGAGAACCGAATCCTCCAGAGATCCGGCAATGTTTTGCTCAACATTCATTTGTTCTTGTGACGTGCTCGTCAGTTGGGTAACCCCTATGCATAATGGACGTTTTTCACCAGCGGACGTTCCCTTATCAAGGCCTTCGATGGCTGCTTCCATCATCATTTGGCCACCCGCCGCATGTACATTGACCATGTCGGCACCTAAAGTTGCCAATCCTGTCATGGCCATTTTGACCGTATTCGGTATATCATGAAGCTTCAAGTCCAAAAACACATCGTGGCCTTGCTCTTTTACGAAAGAGATGATGGATGGTCCATTCTGATAAAATAATTCCATCCCCACTTTTACGGCCAGTTTTTCCGAGTGGAACTGTTTTAGGAATTTCTCCGTTTGAATGAAGTCAGGGAAATCAAGAGCGATAATTAGTGACTGTTTCATTCTGCTTCCAGCTCCTTCCGATACATTCTGAAATATGGTCAAATCCCAGCTCATCCAACAATTTCGGTAATTCTTCAATGATGGTCGGGCATACAAAGGGATCCACGAAGTTCGCGGTTCCCACCGCAACAGCACTGGCACCCGCATAGAAAAATTCAATGACGTCTTCCGCTGTAGCGATGCCGCCCATTCCGATTATTGGAATCGACACTTGCTGGCTTACCTCATAAATCATCCGGAGCGCAACAGGTTTTATTGCAGGACCAGATAACCCGCCCGTTCTGTTCGAAAGGATCGGTTTACCAGTCTTTAAATCCAACCGCATGCCGACCAATGTATTTATCATTGTCAGCCCGTCTGCCCCGCCTTCTTCTACAGCTTTAGCCATTTCCACAATATCACTGACATTCGGTGATAGTTTCACATATACAGGAACGGAAGATACTTCCTTGACCGCCTTGGTTACCTCTTTGGCAACTTCCGGTACCGTACCGAAAGCTATGCCTCCTTCTTTTACATTCGGACAAGAGATATTCAATTCAAGTGCTTTTACATTCCCAACCTTGCTTATTTCACTGGCAACCTTTACATAGTCAGCTATTTGCGAACCTGCAACGTTGGCGATGATGGGAACATCATACCCACCTAGCCAGGCCAGTTCCTCATTGATGACCTTTTCTAAACCTGGATTCTGCAGACCGATGGCGTTCAGCATTCCCGAAGAGGTTTCCGCAACACGCGGAGTTGGGTTACCGAACCTTGGCTCAGGAGTGGTCGCTTTGATCATGATCGCCCCAAGAATATCCAAGTCGAAAAATTGACTGTATTCACGGCCGAATCCAAAGCATCCAGAAGCTGGCATGACTGGGTTTTTCAAATGTAATCCTGGTAATTCAACTGAAAGCCTGCTCATAGTACCACCTCTCCTGCCCGGAATACGGGTCCATCGCTGCATACCTTTTTATAACTGAATCCAGTTGGATCATCCCCTGTATGACACACGCAGGCAAAGCATGCACCGATGCCGCAGCCCATCCTTTCCTCGAGGGACAGGTAAAGCTTTTTCTCACGATAGCCCGCTTCCAACGCTCTTAACATTGGTGTAGGCCCGCAGGAAAAAATCGTTGCAAACTCTTGCTCCAGGTTGTCTATTACAGTCGTAACAAATCCTTTTGTCCCATATGAACCATCCACCGTGGCTATATGAGTATCACCTAATTCACTGAATTCTTTTTCGTAAAAGATGGCTGACTTGGTCTGGAAGCCCAATACATGGATTACCTTAACACCTTTCGCAACCAGCATCTGTGATAGTTGGTACAGGGGCGGGACACCAATCCCACCGCCAACCAATAATGCCGTTTCTCCCTTTTTGGCCTCATGAACGGGAAATCCGTTGCCAAGGGGTCCAAGAATATCAACTGCTTCCGCCTCTTTACGCTGTGATAACAGCGTCGTTCCTTTTCCTTCAGCCCGGTATATCATCGTGAACTGTTTTTCACTGCTGTTGTAAGAAGAAATTGAAATCGGGCGTCTTAACAATGGCTCAGTGCCTTCTGTTGTCTTGACCTGGACAAACTGGCCTGGTTGCTTCATCTCTGAAACCAATTCACCTTGCAAAGTAAGTTCAAAGATGGATGGGGCCAGCTCCTTATGATTTAACACCTTCATTCTTTCCTTCTTGATCATATATAGCTCACCTCACGACTTTTTTCCGTTTTTCCCATTGCTTCTGCCGAGAAGGTCATGGATTCTATCACTCTTAAAATAGCTTCTGCCGTATCAAGTGATGTTAAGCATGTCACTCCATTTTCAACCGATTCACGTCTGATTCTGAAACCATCCCGGGCCGGCTGCTTGCCTTTTGTCAAAGTATTTATGACAAATTGCGCTTCCCCGTTCCGGATAACATCCAGCAGGTTTCTACCTTCTTCGCCAATTTTACCGACAATCGCAGTCGGGATGCCTGATTGCTGCAATAGGGCAGCAGTTCCGCTAGTGGCTATCAGCTTGAAACCGATATTATGGAAACGTCTTGCTAAAAGTAGCGCTTCTTGCTTATCTTTATCCGATATCGTCAATAACACCGAACCATGCCCCTTAATTTTGAATCCGGAAGCGACCAAGCCTTTATATAAAGCCTTTTCAAGGGTGCTGTCTTTCCCCATCACTTCACCAGTCGATTTCATTTCAGGTCCGAGAGAAATATCCACGCCTCTTAATTTTGCAAAAGAGAAGACCGGCACTTTCACAAAGACCCCAGTTTGTTCTGGCACTAACCCAGAGTTGTAACCTTGGCTTTCTAGTGTATGTCCCAAGATGACCTTCGTGGCTAAGTTAGCCATCGGCACATTCGTAATTTTACTTAAGAATGGAACGGTCCGGCTCGAACGCGGATTTACTTCAATTACATAGACTTCTTCATTGCTGATGACATATTGAATGTTCAAGAGACCAATTATATTCAAGCCTTTTGCCAATCGGGTCGTATAGTCGATGATTACTTCTTTTTGTTTTTCCGTTAAATTTTGCGGCGGATAAACTGCAATCGAATCACCTGAATGGACGCCGGCACGTTCGATATGCTCCATGATTCCAGGGATAACGACCGTTTCACCATCGGAAATACCATCGACTTCGACTTCCTTACCCGTTAAGTAGCGGTCTATCAGGACAGGATGATCTGGATTTATTTTCACAGCATTTTTCATGTAATGCAGCAATTCTTCTTGTTTATAGACGATTTCCATCGCTCTTCCTCCGAGAACATACGATGGCCTTACTAAAACAGGGTAACCAATATCTTCAGCGATGACGATCGCTTCATCAACCGATGTTGCGGTTTTACCCTTTGGCTGCGGAATGCCTAAATCCTTAAGTGCTTTTTCAAATTTATTGCGATTTTCCGCCCTATCCAGGTCTTCAAGTGAAGTACCAAGGATTTTCACTCCTCTTTCAACAAGACCATCTGCAAGGTTGATTGCTGTCTGTCCGCCAAACTGGACGATGACCCCTTCTGGTTTTTCCAAATCGATGACATGCATGACATCTTCAATAGTCAATGGTTCGAAATAGAGTTTGTCGGAGATACTGAAATCCGTCGAAACTGTTTCGGGATTGTTGTTGATGATGATCGCTTCATATCCCGCTTCTTTTATGGCCCATACCGAATGTACGGTTGCATAATCAAACTCTACTCCTTGCCCGATCCGAATTGGACCTGATCCCAGAACAATGACACTTTTCTTGTCGGTCACGATGGATTCATTCTCATCTTCATATGTCCCATAAAAATACGGTGTTTCCGATTCGAATTCGGCAGCACATGTATCAACCATTTTGTAAACAGGGATGATTCCTTGCTGTTTCCGGTACTCATAAACGTCAATTTCGGGAACTTCCCATATTTCTGCGATCGTTTTGTCAGAAAACCCTAGTTCTTTAGCCTTTTGCAATACTTCACAATCAAATGAATGTTCTTTAAGCTGCTTTTCAAAGTCGATTATCTTTTTCAACTTATGCAAGAAGAATAAATCGATCTGGCTCCATTCGTGGATGGTTTCGATCGTTTTGCCCCTTCTTAAAGCTTCACCGATATAGAATAACCGTTCATCTCCGGCTTTTCGGATCCGTTTCTCTATTTTTCCATCCTCAAACTCGTCATTCAAGTTAAGATGGTATATACCCGCTTCAAGGGAACGGACAGCTTTTAATATGGATTCCTCGAATGTTCGGCCGATTGCCATGACTTCTCCGGTCGCTTTCATTTGGGTCCCGAGTCTACGGTTGGCGCTTTCGAACTTATCGAAAGGCCAGCGCGGAATTTTCGTAACGACGTAGTCCAGTGCCGGTTCAAAGCTGGCATAGGTTTTGCCAGTGACAGGGTTCATCATTTCATCAAGCGTCAAACCAACGGCTATCTTTGCTGCTAGCTTTGCAATTGGATACCCAGTCGCTTTTGAAGCAAGTGCCGAAGAACGGCTGACCCTTGGGTTCACTTCAATGACATAATATTGATAGCTGTTTGGATCTAGCGCAAGCTGAACATTACATCCACCTTCAATTTTCAAGGCGCGGATAATCTTCAAAGACGTATTTCGAAGCATTTGATACTCTCTGTCACTTAATGTTTGGCTTGGTGCCGCAACTATTGAATCGCCTGTATGGACACCGACAGGATCGAAGTTTTCCATATTACAAACGACTATTGCATTATCATTGGAATCACGCATCACTTCATATTCCACTTCTTTGAAACCGGCAATGCTCTTCTCAAGCAGACATTGGTGAACCGGACTGCTTTTCAGGCCACCCTCAACGATCTCGATAAGCTGCTCTTCGTTTTCACAAATCCCACCGCCTGTTCCGCCAAGCGTGAAGGCTGGACGAACAATGACCGGATAGCCGATTCGTTCAACGAATGTATAAGCTTCTTCCAAGTTATGAATAATGTCGCTGTCAGGCACTGGTTCCCCAAGATCGTTCATTAGCGTACGGAAAAGGTCACGGTCCTCCGCTTGTTGGATTGCCGAAAGTTTGGTCCCAAGAATCTGGACATTGCATTCTTCCAGGATTCCTGATTCGGCAAGCTCAACGGCCATGTTCAAGCCAGTCTGTCCGCCCAAGGTAGGTAACAGTGCATCCGGGCGCTCTTTACGAATGATTTTGCTGACAAATTCCAATGTGATCGGTTCGATATAAACCGCGTCAGCCATTTCAGTGTCTGTCATGATTGTAGCAGGGTTAGAGTTAATCAGGATCACTCGATAACCTTCTTCTTTTAAGGCTATACACGCTTGGGTTCCTGCATAATCAAACTCGGCGGCCTGTCCGATGACGATCGGACCGGAACCAATTACTAGGATGCTTTTTATATCAGTGCGTTTTGGCATGTTTTTTCCCCCTTGTTGGTTGCAGCTTCAATCATTTGTAAGAATTCATTGAATAAGTAGTTGGCATCTTCCGGACCTGGTGATGCTTCCGGGTGATATTGTACGGTGAAAGCCGGATACTTTTTATGGCGCAGACCTTCTATCGTATCGTCATTCAATGCTGTATGTGTCACAATAAGATCTGTACTTTCTATGGAAAGCTCTTCAACTGTATATCCATGATTTTGAGATGTGATGGATACCTTTCCGGTACGAAGGTCCCTAACCGGATGATTCGAACCTCGATGGCCGAATTTTAATTTTGCCGTATCCGCCCCGTTTGCAAGTGCGAATAATTGATGTCCTAAACAGATTCCGAATAACGGCACTTGCGTTTGGATTGTACGGATCATTTCGAGCGTCTCATGAACACTTTTCGGATCTCCAGGACCGTTTGAAAGCATCACGCCATCCGGATGATATTGCATCACTTCTTCGGCCGTGACGTTATAAGGCACAACCACGACATCACAGCCGCGCTTCGTCAACTCACGTAAAATCCCATGCTTCATGCCGTAGTCTACAAGGACTACCCGCGGGCCTCTGCCTGGGCTGGAATAAGGTGCTTTTGTTGAAACCTGCTTTACCTGATTAGAAGGAATTACCGTTGCTTTCAATTGGGAAACGACTTCACTTGCATCTTTATTGATATTGCAAAGCGCCCCTTTAAGTGCACCCGATTTCCTGATGATTCTTGTCAGCTTTCTCGTATCGATTCCGCTTATTCCAGGTATGTTCTTCATTTTCAGATATTCATCTAGTGATAATTGGTTTCGCCAGTTGGAAGGAAGTTCTGCTGTTTCCTTAACGACGAATCCTGATATGGCTGGATTTATGGATTCAAAGTCATCCCGGTTTATCCCATAGTTCCCGATTAATGGATACGTAAGTGTAACGATTTGACCGCAATACGATGGATCCGAAAGAATCTCTTGGTACCCTGTCATTCCTGTGTTAAAAACGACCTCACCTATTTTTTCTACGTCCCCTCCGAATGCTTCCCCAAGGAATACTGTCCCGTCTTCTAAAATTAGCTGTCTTTTCATCCTTGAACACGTCCTTTTTCCCAAGCTATTTTTCCTTCTGCAATCGTCATGACTGGCCAGCCATAACATTTCTTTTCATTAAAAGGTGTATTTTTCCCTTTTGAAGCAAACTCTTCAGCATTGATTTCTTTTTCCGTTTCCAAATCGATGAGCACGATATCCGCAATAGCGCCTTCCTTTAGCTCTCCATAAGGAAGGGAGAAACTTTCAGATGGCTTGATTGTCATGAAATCGATCAATTGTTTTAATGTTATGATGCCCTTTTTAACCAATTCGGTGTAAAGCAGCGGAAAGGCCGTTTCCAATCCTACTATTCCGAAAGGAGCCAGCTGCATCCCCTGCGCCTTTTCCTCTGCCGCATGCGGGGCATGGTCTGTAGCTATAAAATCGATGGTTCCGTCAAGCAGTCCTTCAATCAACGCGTCGCGATCTTCACGGCCCCTTAATGGCGGGTTCATTTTATAATTCGTATCAAGTCCCGGTATATCATCTTCACACAATAATAAGTGATGCGGTGTAACTTCGGCTGTAACTCGGATACCTGCGCGTTTTGCATCCCTTACCGTCCTTACCGATTCCTTCGTGGATATATGGCACACGTGATAATGGCAGTCCGCCGCTTCTGCAAGAAGGATATCCCGGGCAATATGTACAGCTTCACATACGGACGGAATTCCATTGATCCCCTGTTCTTTTGAGAATCTTCCTTCATGGACGGAGCCTTTATTGATTAAGCTATTGTCTTCACAATGAGCAACTATGGCCATATCTTGAGCGGCTGCCCGTTTCATCGCTTCCAGCATCATTCCGGCTTCTTGAATTCCTACGCCATCGTCCGTAAAGGCGAAAGCACCCGTTTGTTTTAATGAAGAAAAGTCGGTCAGCTCCTTGCCTGCTTCCCTAATCGTAATGGATGCATATGGGAGTACCCTGACATGAGCCGTTTCTTCTATTTTCCTGTTAAGCGCCTCAAGGTTCTCCACTGTATCAGGAACTGGCCTTGTATTCGGCATCGCCGCTACCGTAGTGAAACCGCCTCTTGCCGCTGCAAGCGTCCCGCTTGCGATTGTTTCTTTATGTTCACCGCCCGGTTCACGTAGATGGACATGCAGGTCAACAAATCCTGATGTAATAAGTAACCCTTCAGCGTCAACTACCTTACAATTTTCCGTTGCCAAGTTCTCGCCGATTTTTGTGATGACCTTGCCTTCCATTTCAATGTCCGCTTTTTTGAATGAGTTTTGATTATCTAGCAATACTCCATTTTTGATTACTGTTTTCATGAATGTTTCCCCCTTCGGATTGTTCAAGCACATTTTTTAATACGGCCATTCTAATGAACACGCCATTCTCCATTTGTTTAAAAATTCTTGAGCGGCTGCATTCGACTAGATCACTGTCTATTTCAACACCGCGGTTTATTGGTGCAGGATGCATGATGATCGCATCCGGTTTCATGTTTTTTTCACGTTGTTTGGTCAGGCCGAAACTTTCCAGATAATCTCCATTTGCCTGATCGTATTTTTCAACATGCCTTTCATGCTGTATTCTGAGCAGCATCACCACATCCGCTGTAGCTACCGCATGATCGATGTCTTCATACCTTCCTAAACTGTTTGTTGTGTCAAACCATTCAGGCGGACCCGAAAATACGACATTCGCTCCTAAACGGGTTAATGCTTCTGCATTCGATTTTGCAACCCGACTATGCATCACATCACCGATTATCGCAATCTTCAGACCTTTGAAACTTTTAAACTCTTGTTTTATCGTCAATAAGTCCAGTAATGATTGGGTTGGGTGATTTCCGCAGCCATCCCCTGCATTGATTATTGGAATCCCGATTTTCCCATTCAATTCGTCAAAATAATTATCCTGTTCATGACGGATGATCAAGGCATTTACACCTATTGCTTCTAACGTTTTAACAGTGTCATATAAAGTTTCGCCTTTTAACACGGATGATGTACCCGCATCAAAAGGAATGACCTCGAGTCCCAGTTTTCTTTCAGCCATTTCAAAGCTTGATTTTGTACGTGTGCTTGGTTCAAAGAAGAGATTGGCAACTGTAGTCTGTTGCTTTGGATTCCACCTGGATCCATTGGCAAAACCTTCTGCCTCATGTAAAATTCTTTCAATATCAGTCAAAGTCAATTCTTTCATGGTCAATAATTTTTTCATCGATCCTGCTCCTTTCACATTTGTGATGCGGGGCATAAAAAACACCCCGCCATTAAGGACAGGGTGCAGGTCATAAAGATTGTGAGGACACGGAATGGTTTACACTTCATCCCGTTCTCATTCATCTTTACAGCAACACCCTTTTAAGCCTCTCTGGACTTCTTTTAAAAGGTGATTTATTTTTTTGTTGCAGTATCTTATTTTTCAAAAATATCTCCGGATATTTTTTCCCGGTCCGGAAGAATCAAGTTAAGAAGGATTCCGACGATGGCTGAAAGTGCCATTCCGGAAAGCGAAACCGTTTCAGATAGTTGTACGAACGCTCCTCCGATTCCTAACACGAGGATGACTGAAGCTATCATCAGGTTTCTTTTCTTGTCAAAATCGACCTTGTTATCAATCAGCATCCTTAATCCGCTTGATGCGATGATACCGAAGAGCAAGATGGAAATGCCGCCCATCACCGCGCTGGGTATCGAGCTGATCACTGCTGAAATCTTACCGTTAAAGCCAAAGATGATTGCAGTTAATGCCGCACCGCCGATGATATACACACTATACGCTTTTGTCATCGTCAGGACCCCGATATTTTCACCATATGATGTCAGCGGCGGACCACCGATGAAAGAACCAATCATGATTCCTGCTCCATCTCCTAAAATCGAGCGATGCAAACCGGGCTTTTCCAAAAAGTTTCTGCCAACTACTTTGCTCAGTACCATTTGGTGACCAATATGTTCTGATAAAGTTACGATGGCGACGGGTACCATGATGGCAATGACCTCCCATGAGAAGGTCGGTGTATAGGTTACATATGGCAACATGAAGTCAGGCATTTCCCACCATTGCGCTGACTTGATCGGTTCATAATCTATTATTCCTGCAACAGCCGAACAGGCGTAGCCCACGATGATTCCCATTAAAATCGGGATCAAGTTTATGAATCCTTTAAAGAATACGTTACAGATGATGGTTACCGCTAAAGTGATCAGCGCTATAACTATATAGGTGACGCTGTATTTATCTTGTGGATCATACATTGCCATGTCCACGGCCGTTCCAGCAAGGCTTAATCCGATTACGATGATGACCGGGCCCACCACAACCGGTGGAAGTATATTCATTAACCAGCGCAATCCGACTTTTTGGATAATCAATGCTACTATCCCATATATGAACCCTGCTGCAAAACAGCCGATCATGGCTGCCTCCGGACCGCCTAATGCCTTTGCCGCGATGATTGGCGTAATGAAAGCGAAGGATGACCCGAGATAAGCTGGTATCTGACCCTTGGTTATCAATAAGTATGAAAGTGTGCCCAATCCGCTTGAAACCAGTGCTACCGCTGGGCTTAACCCTACCAAGAACGGCACCAGCACCGTTGCACCGAACATGGCGAACAAATGCTGGATGCTTAACGTTATCCACTGGCCAGCCTTTGGAACGTCTTCAACATCCAATACGATATCCCTTTTTGTTTCTTCCATTTCCGTATCCCCCTCATGAAAATCCCATCAAAACTGCAAAAACCCTCTTTGCATTATACAAAGAGGGTTTCTCAGAAGGCGAATGCCTATGCATAGGCATAGCTCTCCCGATTGACTCCCCTTTGCCAGCCTCTCTGGACTGTCTTTAAAAGGGTAATATGAAATTTTCATGTTGTTTAGTTTTCTAATATAGTAACTTGATCTACTTCATCTACTTCTGTTAACGCTACTGTAATTTTTTCAGATTGGGAAGTCGGAACGTTTTTGCCGACGAAATCCGCGCGAATAGGCAATTCCCTATGTCCCCTATCCACTAATACGGCAAGCTGGATTTGCGAAGGTCTTCCCAAATCCACCAAAGCATCCATTGCCGCTCTAACGGTTCTGCCTGTGAAAAGAACATCATCCACTAAAATCACTTTCTTGTCGGTGATATTGACCGGAATGTCTGATCCTTTTACGATGGGTTCCCCATCATTAGTCTTTTTCGAAAGGTCATCGCGATAAAGTGTAATATCCAGTTCACCCAGCTCTATTTCCTTGCCTTCTATTTGATTGATGCGCTTTGCAAGTCGGTCAGCGAGGAAAATCCCGCGTGTACGTATCCCGATTAAGACGCAATCTTCTATACCCTTATTTTTCTCAATAATTTCATGGGCAATTCTCGTCAAGGCTCTGCTAATGGCCTTCTCATCAAGTACTATGGCTTTCTCATTCAACACGTCGGCCACCCCGATTCCATTTTTCTGATAGGTCAATTTCAACAAAAAATCCTCATGCCAAGAAGGCATGAGGATTTTATCGCCATGGGCATAATTATCCCATTTTGCGTATCCGTTTCCTTCTCAGTCTCTCTGAACTGTGTTAAAGGTTCTTATTAAGTTGTTATTATAATATATCAGAAAAACGAATTTGTCAATCCTTACTTCTACGCAATTGATTAATTAGATTTTCAAACTCTTCCGGAATCGGAGCTTCGAATTCCATATACTCATTTGTACGAGGATGAATGAAACCCAAAAGACCTGCGTGCAATGCTTGTCCATCTAATTTCAGGGTCTTTTTCGGACCATATTTCGGATCACCTGCTAGCGGGAAGCCAATGTATTTCATGTGAACACGGATTTGATGTGTCCTTCCTGTTTCAAGCTGGCATTCAACTAAAGTAAAATCCTTGAAGCGTTCGATGACCCGGAAATGCGTGACAGCATTTTTGGCATTCGAATCTGTGACAGTCATGCTTTGGCGATCTTTTTTATCGCGGCCGATCGGTGCATCGATCGTTCCGAAGTCATGAGGGATCACACCATGAACTACAGCTTGATACTTACGGGTAACCGTTTTGTCAACAAGCTGCTGTACCAGTTTTTCATGTGCCATATCATTTTTGGCAACCATCAATAGACCTGATGTATCTTTATCGATTCGATGAACGATTCCAGGCCGCATGACACCGTTAATTCCAGAAAGGTCCTTGCAGTGAGCCATCAATCCATTTACAAGCGTGCCAGATACATGTCCAGGTGCCGGATGGACGACCATACCGCTCGGTTTATTAACCACAAGTACATCTGCATCCTCATAATAGATATCCAAATCCATTTCCTCTGCTACCGCATCCAATTCCTCAAGATCAGGAATCGTCACTTCGATTGTATCGCCAGGAACAGCTTTGTAATTCGTCTTTATCGCCGTGCCATTTACCAAAACATGATCATCCTTAATCCATTGCTGGACCTGAGTACGTGACCATTCCTCATTCAAAGTGGAAAGAGCCTTATCAATCCTAACTCCTTTTAGCGTTTCATCGATGCTGTATAACCTTTTATCCATTATCTTTCTCCTTAGCGTTTTTTTCTTCTAAAAACATATGAATCACGAGCAGTCCGACACCAATTGATAGCGCAGCATCAGCAACATTAAATACCGGGAAACTGTAGCTGAAAATATAGGTATGAACGAAATCCACCACTTCCTGACGAACAACACGATCGATGAAATTACCAATCGCACCGCCTAGCATGAGAGCAAGTGCAGCTCCAAGCAAAACGCTTTCCTTCGCCATTTTCTGAATATAATAGACAAGTCCAATAATGACAGCGATGGTGATGATGTAGAAAAACCACATTTGACCTTGCAGAATTCCCCATGCTGCCCCACGATTACGATGCGAGGTGATATATAGAAGGTTTTCAATAATTTCAATGCTTTCTCCGTACTCCATTTTTTTCACAATCATCCATTTTGTCAGCTGATCGAGAGCTATGACCAAAAGGGCAATCAAATAATAAAACACATTTTTTCCCCCAAACTAATCAAATCTTCACTTTTGAATTGTAGCATAAACTAGAAATAATGACTAATCCAAAAAGCAGAATCTGCTGTCGGTACCTGAAGAATATAGGGGAGATTGGATAAAGACAATTCCCTATGGAGGTTTTACGCAAAAAAGCCGGCCCTTCATAAAGGGACCGGCTTTCCTTTTTTGAATTATTGATTCACGTAATGCTCTTTCACGACTGTAGCGCAACGCGGGCAAAGTGTCGGATGTTCTTCCACTTGACCTACTTCCTTCGAAACATTCCAGCAACGTTCACACGTTTCACCTTCTGCTTTTGTAACAAGGATCGCTATATCCTCAAGCTTAACCGCCTCTGCCGGGGCACTTGCCACATCACCAGCGATTTCGAATTCGGATACGATGAATAGCTGTTCAAAGCTTTCCTTGATGCTATCAAGCAGGTTTTTCGTTTCTTCATTAACATAGACCATCACTTTAGCGTTCAGTGATTTTCCGATGACCTTTTGGTTACGGGCTTCTTCTAATGCTTTAAGTACATTATCACGGACATCCATGAACGCCGTCCATTTTTCCTCAATGACTTCAGCATCATCAATGGAAATTTCTTCAGGCATCAATGTCAACTGTACACTTTCTTCCGTTACACCCGGAATGAACGCCCATACTTCATCAGCTGTATGAGAAAGGATCGGTGACACCAATTTCGTTAAGCTGACCAATGATTCGTAAAGGACCGTTTGAATGGCCAAACGCTCTTTACCATTTGGTGCTTCACAATAAAGAATGTCTTTTGCATAATCGAGGTAGAACGAACTTAAATCCTGTGTACAGAAATTATTGACCATATTATAAATTGTAGCAAACTCATAATTTTCATAACTTAACTTCGACTGTTTGATCAGTTTATTCAATTTAACCAGCATGTATCGATCAACTTCAGGCAATTCTTGAACTGCCACTTTATCGGTTTTTGGATTGAATCCATCCAAGTTCCCTAACAGGAAGCGGAAGGTATTACGGATCTTACGGTAAACTTCCGAAACTTGTTTTAAAATAGGATCCGAAACCCTGACATCCGATTGGTAATCCACCGAAGCTACCCAAAGTCGCAAGATATCTGCTCCAAGTTGGTTCATGACCTTGGATGGCAACACAACGTTCCCAATTGACTTACTCATTTTACGGCCTTCGCCATCCAATGCGAACCCGTGGCTCAGTACACCTTTATATGGCGCTTTGCCTGTAACTGCAACACTAGTTGAAAGCGATGAGTTAAACCAGCCGCGATATTGATCGGACCCTTCTAAATAAAGGTCAGCAGGCCGTTGCAAGTCGTCTCTTTCTTCAAGTACAGCTTGATGGGAAGAACCGGAATCGAACCATACGTCCATGATATCCGTTTCTTTCGTGAAGATCCCATTCGGGCTGCCTTCATGTGTATAGCCTTCAGGCAGAAGATCTTTCGCTTCACGCTCAAACCAGATGTTTGAACCGTGTTCGCGGAATAGATTTGAAATATGGTTGATTGTTTCATCCGTAATGATCGGCTCGCCATTTTCTGCATAAAACACCGGAATTGGCACGCCCCAAGCGCGTTGGCGGGAAATACACCAATCCCCGCGGTCACGGACCATATTGAATAGGCGCGTTTCGCCCCAAGCTGGTACCCATTTGGTTTCTTCAATCGCTTCCAGAAGCTCACTGCGGAAGTCTTTGATTGAAGCGAACCATTGTGCGGTTGCACGGAAGATCGTCGGCTTCTTCGTCCGCCAGTCATGTGGGTAAGAGTGCGTAATGAACGTCAAGTTCAATAACGCGCCTGCTTCAGTTAATTTTTCGGTAATAGGTTTATTCGCTTGATCATAAAATAATCCGGCAAATTCCCCTGCCTCTTCCGTCATGACTCCTTTTTCATCTACAGGGCAAAGTACGTCCAATCCATATTTTTGCCCAATGATAAAGTCATCTTCACCATGGCCAGGAGCAGTATGAACACAGCCCGTTCCAGCTTCAGTCGTTACGTGCTCACCTAACATCACTAAAGATTCGCGGTCATAAAGAGGATGTTTGGCAACAGCACGGTCCAACTCACTACCTTTCACCGTTTTTTCGATAGAAGGGTTTTCCCAGCCTAATGTTTCCGTTACCGATTCAAGCAGTGCCTCAGCAAGTAAGAATTTTTCATTTTCGACAGCCACTACTACGTAATTTAATTGCGGATGCAATGAGATACCAAGATTGGCAGGAATCGTCCATGGAGTTGTCGTCCAGATTATGATTTTGACGCCTTCATCGATTACGCCTTTGCCATCTGTGACTTCAAAAGCAACATAGATCGACGCAGAGCGTTTGTCTTGATATTCAATTTCAGCCTCGGCTAGCGCTGATTCACTTGATGGGGACCAGTAAACAGGTTTTTTGCCTTTATAAATGTAGCCTTTTTTCGCCATTTCACCGAATACTTTAATTTGCTGTGCTTCATATTCAGGCTTTAATGTGATATAAGGATTTTCCCAATCACCACGGACCCCTATTCTCTTAAACTGCTCACGTTGATTGTCAATCTGACCATAAGCATACTCTTCACAAAGCTTTCTGAATTCAGCAACGCTCATTTCTTTCCTTTTCACGCCTTTTTTCGTCAATGCCGTTTCGATTGGAAGCCCATGTGTATCCCAGCCAGGTACATACGGTGCTTGAAAACCGCTCATCGATTTAAATCGGACAATGAAATCCTTTAAAACCTTATTCATTGCATGGCCCATATGGATATCGCCGTTGGCATATGGAGGTCCATCATGCAAAATGAATAAAGGACGTCCTTCCGTTTGTTCTTGCACTTTTTTATAGATGTTCATTTCTTTCCATTTTTCTTGGATTTCCGGTTCACGTTTCGGTAAATTCCCCCGCATTGGAAATTCAGTTTTAGGCATCAATAAGGTATCTTTGTATTCCATCATAAAATCCTCCATCCGTCTTTTAAAAAAATTCATTCGAACCGATGACTTGATATCCGGCCAAAATAAAAAGCCCTCTCATCCCTAAAAAAGGGACGAGAAAGCTTTGCTTCCCGCGGTACCACCCTGGCTAGAAGGATCCACACAGTGAATCCAACCTCTCGAGCATTCGTAACGTGAATGAAACGCCTCATTTACTTACTGCATAAGCAGGTTCAACTCAGAACTCAAGGGTGATCTTCAATATCTTCGCTTATTCCGGGCTTTCACCATCCCCGGTTCGCTAAAAATAAGTGTGTGAAGAATTTACTTTCCCTGTCATCGTCTAATTTCATAATGAATAGTATTGTTAAAAAATTATATGCGAAAAAAGTGTTCAAAGTCAAGGAATCGTTTAAATTTCCTCTTCCACTCTCTCATTTAGTTCTATTTCAGTCGCATCCACTTCATAATCCAGAAGATGATCCCAATCATCATTGTCCAGCAAATCCAGCTGTGCACCGACAAGCATTTTGAAACGCGTCCGGAATACTTTGGATTGCTTTTTCAAATCCTCAATGTCCATCGCTATTTTCCTTGCTTTCACAAGTGACTCATTGACGATCCTGTCAGCATTTTTCTCTGCTTCCTTTATGATCAGTTTCGCTTCTTTTTGGGCATTGCGCCTTAATTCTTCGGCTGCTTCCTGAGCGACAATAATCGACTTGTTAAGTGTACCCTCAATTGTCGTAAAATGTCCCAAACGGTCAAAAGTCTCGTTCAGTTTATCTTCAAGTTCTTTCTTCTCCCTCAAAATCAGTTCATAATCTTTAATGACCTGGTCGAGAAATTCATTTACTTCATCTTCATCATACCCTCGAAATACTTTGTTAAATTCCTTGTTATGTATATCTATCGGGGTTAAGGGCATTACGGCACCTCCAGAACGGTTTCTACTCTAGTATGTTAAAACTCTATATTCGACAATAAATTTATAAATCCTGCTTTTTATTGAATTATTTTTGTCTGCCTAACGAGATTCTCCACTTATCCTTCTTGGTTTTCCCATCGATTGAAGCTATTTTACATCTGCCAAAACCTCTAATGGAAAGTGTATCACCTTCACGGCATTCTTCCGAGACGTTTTCCGTTTGCTTGAAATTCACCTTTACTTTTCCTGACGTTATCAAGGCCTGCGTTTTTTGACGGGACATATTCAGGACGGACGATAGCACACTGTCAAGCCTAAGGGAACTGACTGTGGTTACTTGCTCTTCCCATTTTTCCTTAACTTGGACGATATTCTCGATCGGAAGCCGTTTGATGGAAACGGAAGCGTTACCTATTTTCTCCAGATTTCCTGTGAGATATGAATCCATCTCTTCGGCAGCTATAAATTGAATTTGCTCTTCCGTCACTATTATATCACCAAATTTTTCACGTTTTACCCCCAGTGACATCAAGGTTCCAAGTATTTGCCTATGTTCAAGCGTAACAAACTTTTTTGGATAGGAGATATCGTATAAGGAGATGTTGAAATCCGATGGTTCAGGAGAGTAATAATCAGGGTAGATGAGCACACGTTTTCGCTCTACGAAATCGCTCCCGCCATTAAATCGCAGCTTCACATCCGGGTCATTCCCAATTAAGGAAGTAAGGATTTCCTGCTGACGCGGATCTAGAAAATCCGATAGTTTCGGAGCGTAGGAATTTTTAACCTGATCAATCCAATTCATAGCCTGGTCAATAAAATCTTTTTCCTCCGGCCTGAAATGCTGATAAATACTCATGATTGAATAAATGCTCCTTAGTTTATCAAATGAATGGTCGATCATAAGGAATGAATTAAACTCATTCTGCGTTGCTACTACACAGCGGAGAATCTTCCGGCTGTGTAGTAAGATGCATGTAGGTTAACTGTTGATCATCCTATCAAAGTCTGTAAGTAATAGATTCCGTAACCGCTGGCAAAATTAAGAACCAGCAAGGCCACAAGAGGTGAAAGATCGATCATGCCAAGCGGCGGAATGAACTTTCTGAACGGTTCTAAATACGGTTCGCAAATCTTTTCCAGAAATTGACCAATCGATGTCTCCCTTGCATTGGGGAACCATGACATCAATATGTAAACGATTAATGCCATTGAATAAATTTCAATTAAATAATATAAACCCTGAAGCACTAAACCCATTAACCATTACCACCTCGCTTCTTCGTACTCCTCATCGGCGGCGAAGCCGGTAATATTACCGGAAACATCGACGTTGTCCGGGGTACATAAGAATATATCTGTTCCAATTTTTTGGATATCCCCGCTGATTGCATAGACAGTCCCACTTAGAAAATCGATGATTCGCTTTCCTTGGTCATGCTGGATTCGTTGAAGGTTCACGACTACAGCGCGCCTGTTTTTTAAATGGTCAGCTACCTCCTGGGCTTCTGCATAAGCACGAGGCTCCAATAATACTACTTTAGAAGATTTCTGTACGCTTTGCAAACTTACGATATTCTGATTTGTATTATTCCCTGCAGAAGCTGACTGCTGCTGTTTAGCTGACTTCACGACTTTTGGTTCAGCCTCCTCTTCCTCCATCACTTCATCCCTGTACTCATACTCATCATCCAGCGCGAAATAAGATTTAAATTTTGATACGAACGACATCTATAGCGTACCTCCTTAAAATTATTCGCCTACAAGTGCTGTACCAATCCTGATCATTGTTGCGCCTTCCTCAATGGCAATCATGAAATCATTGGACATACCCATGGACAATTCAGTGCAGGGGGCATGCTTCAACCCTGAATTTTGTATTTCAACCTGGATGCCCTTCAGTTTCCGGAAGCATTCCCGCAAAACCTGTTCATCATCGGTCAATGGAGCCATCGTCATCAATCCTGCAACATTCACCTTATCAAAATCGGATAACCCTTTTATGAAATCCATTGTCGCGTCAGGATCCAGACCATGTTTTGATTCCTCACCAGATACATTCACCTGCACTAAACAGTTTATCGGCTCTTTTGCGCGCTTTTGAATTTCTTCTGCCAAAGAAATGCGATCCAATGAATGGATATACGAAATTTTATCGATGACATTCTTGACTTTGCGTGTTTGCATGGAACCAATATAATGCCAGGTGGGCTTGTCCTTGAGCACTTCATATTTAGACAAAAGCCCTTCGTCACGGTTTTCACCCAAATCGAGTATTCCCGCTTCCAAAGCTTCATTCGCTCTCTCGACCGAAACATATTTCGTTACTGCGATCAACTTTATCGCTTCACGATCCCTACCACTATTTTCACATGCTCTATTTATTTTTTCTTCGATGTTTTTTAAATTGTCCACTACTTTCACTATTACTCTAAATCCTCCTTCCAACCGATAAAGCTCATCAATCTGCCTGTCTTCCCGTTATCACGGCGATGTGAAAAAAACAATTCATGATCACAGCTTGTACAGTATGATGAAATGTCGATCTGACTTTTTGGAATTCCTGATTTTTGAAGAATCAATGCATTAAGTTGCTTAAGGTCCAACTGATATTGTCCTTCACTGATTAAATTATAGGGCTTTTCGTCAATATCTACCAGCAAATTCTGCACTAAATCCATGACATAATCATCAACTACATAGCACTTCGAACAAATCGACGGTCCAATAACAGCAAATATCTCACTTGCTTTTATACCCTCACTCAGCCAAGCCTCAACCATTTTTCGTGCAATTCCATTAACGGTACCCTTCCATCCAGCATGTGCCACCCCAATCATGCCATGTGCCGGAGCAAGAAAGAATAAGGGCACGCAGTCTGCATAGCAAAGGGTCAATAGAGCGTTTTGGTCCTTCGTATAGAATCCGTCCGTTGCTTTAAAGGCCGAATCATAATCCGTAGCACCTCTCCCGCCATCACGGCTGGTAACTTGATGGATTTTCGTTTCATGTGTCTGCTCGGCGCCTATCCATTCATTAAGCGGAAACATCAGCTTATCGGCTATAATCCTGCGGTTTCCCTGGACATCTTCAAGTTTATCACCGACATGAAAACCTGTATTCAATGTTTGAAAATCATCTGTACTGACTCCCCCATTTTTTGTGGTGAAGCCCGCTACGAGCTGGAGATTTGTTTGTCTCCAGCTGTCAATGAGCATATATTGGTCTTTTATTAAAACAAATGGCTCTTTCATGCTATAAACCTCTTTATTTTTAGTCTAGTGTATCATATATTTACGCCATTGCACCTTAAAACCGTTCATCTTTCAGTTCTGCTTGAAATACCGTCTGATGTTCAACAAGTATGACATCTGCACCGATTTTTTTTATTTTGCGCCACGGAATCACAATATCCTGATCCCTTCCAAAAAAACCCATTAATCTGGTTCCATTCGAAACGACGATGGCCTCTATTTTCCCCGTGGCCGTATTGATTTCAAGATCTGACATATTACCTAATTTCTTACCATCCGCTATATTGACGATATCTTTAATTTGAAATTCGGAAATCCTGGTCACATCACTCAGCTCCTCAAAATTTCATCATGGATGAAGGTCCTATTCCTATGTATATGACATGATGCGCTCAAGGATGAAGAATACGATAAATAAACGTCCATTCTACTCACGGATGGCTTTTCTACAAAATAAAAAAGCCGCTATGGGATAAGTAGCTGCTAAGCGGATATCGACATTTTTGCCCTACCCGCTTCAGCTAACTACTTCTCATGCTCAGCTTCTACTGTTGGATATTTTTATTCATTTGCTTGATTGCCGCTTTTTCCAATCGGGAGACCTGTGCTTGTGAAATGCCGATTTCCTCGGCTACCTCCATTTGCGTCTTCCCTTGGAAAAACCGTTTCCGAAGGATCATTTTTTCCCGGTCATTCAACCGTCTCATGCCTTCATTTATAGCTATTTCATCAATCCAGGTACTATCTTTATTTTTTTCATCACTCAGTTGGTCGAGTACATAAATCGGATCCCCGCCATCATTATAAATCGGTTCAAAAAGTGAAACTGGATCTTGTATAGCATCTAATGCAAAAACAATTTCTTCATGAGGTACTTCCAACACCTTGGCGATTTCTTCAGCTGTCGGCTCACGAAGGGTCTGGCTTATGAGCTTCTCTTTTACCTGCAAAGCTTTATAAGCGATGTCTCTTAAAGAACGGGATACCCGAATTGGATTATTGTCACGAAGATATCTTCTGATTTCTCCAATAATCATCGGTACAGCATACGTTGAAAACTTAACATTTTGACCTAGGTCAAAGTTATCTATCGACTTCATCAACCCTATACAGCCTACCTGAAATAGATCATCTACATACTCTCCCCGATTGTTGAAGCGTTGAATGACGCTTAGAACGAGTCGAAGATTCCCGTTTACCAGTTTTTCTCTTGCTGAAATATCGCCATCTTGCAGTTCTTTAAAGAGTTTTCTCATTTCTTCATTCTTTAAAACCGGTAATTTTGATGTATCCACACCGCAGATTTCAACCTTATTACGAGACAAAATTATTCCCTCCTCACAGGAGCGCTGTACAAAAAACAGTATCTCCGCGGGAGGAAAAAATATGCACATGGCTAGATCAGAAATTCCCCATTATTTATCAATATAGCTACCAAAGTATTGATTTGATTGACATTTAAGCACATTATTTTTTTACACCATTTTATTAAATTCTTTACGAAGCCTCTTAATAATTCTTTTTTCCAAACGCGAAATATAAGATTGGGAAATCCCCAGCATGTCGGCAACGTCCTTTTGGGTTTTTTCTTCTCCGCCTGCAAGTCCAAAACGGAGTTCCATAATCTGTTTTTCACGTTCGGATAACTGTGTAAGAGCTTTTGTCAGCAGCTTACGGTCAACGTTTGCCTCAAGATCTTTCGTGATAATGTCATCGTCCGTTCCAAGTACATCGGATAAAAGAAGTTCATTTCCATCCCAATCAATATTCAGAGGTTCATCAAAAGAAACTTCAGAACGGATTTTGTTATTTCTGCGTAAATACATTAATATTTCATTCTCGATGCATCTCGAAGCATATGTAGCCAGTTTTATTTTCTTCTCAGGATTGAATGTATTCACAGCTTTGATTAAACCTATGGTGCCAATGCTGATTAAATCTTCAATATTGATGCCGGTATTTTCGAATTTCCTGGCAATATATACCACCAGCCTTAAATTACGTTCAATCAAGATCGAGCGTGCAGCTTCATCGCCATTGGGTAATTTATTGATCAGTATTGCCTCTTCTTCCTTTGAAAGGGGAGGCGGCAGTGCCTCACTCCCTCCTATATAAAATATTTCGTCCGTTTTCAATCCGAGCTTGAACAATAGTTTGTACCAAAAATAAGTGAGCCGAAGAATGAATTTCTTCAAAATAATTCTCCCTTCTAATAAACGGATTATGGGTCAAATTTAAGAGTGAATCGATGGTTCAGGAGGCATTTTGCACCGGTATCCCGGTTAACATTTTCGGGTGAACGATAGATTGATAGCTATTGTCGGGAGAGAGTTGCTGAAAGGTAAACGAAACGAGACCCTGCTTGACGTGAAATTCTTTTTCTCCTTGTACGATTTTGATGTAATCCGGTTTGATTGCGGTTAACAGCTGATGTTCATGACCCACGACTTTATAAGGGATGACACGCATTCTTCCTGTCCATGAATATTCTGGCTGCTCTTCCTGACTGATCAGGTTATCAGGGTTTTTAAAAAGCTCCAGCATATCGTCCGGAATTCCTGCTTCCCCGCCTGAGAGAGAGATGATCATTACTGGGGAACGTGTAATCGGGTCATATAGTTGATTGCCGCTATCCACCAATCCATGAAATTTCCCTTCGAAGTCAGAAATTTTAACCGAAACCGAAACCATTTGTTCATGTGTAAGTTTTGTCATCTCCATTCCTTCAAGTGTCCGCTTGGAAAATTGCCATGCGAGCGGGAATCCGATCATTACGAATATCCAGCTGACAGGGTCCCCAAAACGGTTGATTCCTGCATATTGACCAGGGTCCTTGGACACGATTTGGAATTCAAATAGGTAATGTAGTCCCAGAAGAATTCCTCCCGATAAAAACGTCACGAAATATAAAGTGGCCACCGATTTCATGAAAAGTTTTAACCTATTAAACCCAAAGGTTGCCAGCACCATGACCAGGGATACTAAAATCTTCATGTACACTCGGTCGGCAATTGCATAAAAAGGAGTGAATGCCAATACGATAATGAAGGAACCAATCAGCCCGCCGATGCATACCCGCCAAAGAGCTACCCTTCGTTTGAGAATGATTGCGGTCCAATATAAAAGGAGGCAGTCAAATAACCAATTCAACAACCAGATCACATCTAAATATAAAGTCAAACACCCTCCCCCCTTTTTATGAACTAACCTTCCACTAGCAAAAAGTATAGCGTACCTGCCCTTAGAAAGTGTGTCACTTTTTGTACTGAAAACTTAAGAGTTTTTCAGTCATTTTTACCCTTTTTGTAGAAAAACAGCTATTGATATTTTCCATACTGTCTTAGAGACTATCCTGCTCCCTTTTACTTCTGTCGATTTATGTTATATAAGTTTACTAATTTATCGCACTCATCTTATTGAATTCCTTCTGCCAAGGCGATCCGTCAGATACCGCTGAGGGACATGCAGGCAAGAACAAAGATACGATTATGCAGATTACATTCTGCTCTTCGGTCAGAGTGATAAAGCTGAAGAATGCCCCATTATGATTGGAGACTACTGCTTTTAAGGAATCCATTTATTAACGACAAAAACCGTCCCCAAATGGGGACGGCATGTGACGTCGATATTAACGGCGTCTATTACGGTTACGGAGGAATGTTGGAATATCCAAGGCCTCATCACCTTGATTGGCATTACGTGCAGGCTGTTCATTGACTTCTTCCCTCTTCACTTCCCGCTTCACGTTTGGCTGCGGCGTTTGTTGTGTCTGAGGTCTTGATTGCTGCTGTTGTCCGAGTGTTGGACGTCCAGTAGGCCGTATTGAGGCTTCAACCTCGTTAAAGCCTGTTGCAATTACCGTAACGACGATTTCATCTTTTAAGTTTTCATTGATAACCGAACCAAAAATCATGTTTACGTCTTGATCGGATGCAGTAGCCACGATATCGGCCGCTTCCTGGACTTCAAAAAGACTTAAGTTCGTACCACCGGTAATATTCATCAGTACGCCTTGTGCACCATCAATCGATGTTTCAAGCAACGGACTGGAAATGGCTTTTTTCGCCGCTTCCGCCGCACGGTTTTCTCCTGAGGAGATCCCGATTCCCATAAGTGCGGAACCTTTGTTGGACATGATGGTCTTCACATCGGCAAAGTCCAAGTTAATCAGTCCTGGAACAGCAATTAGATCTGAAATCCCTTGTACACCTTGACGAAGCACATTATCGGCTTCACGGAATGCTTCAAGCATTGGCGTGCTTTTATCGACGATTTCAAGGAGGCGGTCGTTCGGAATGACGATCAGTGTGTCAACCGATTCCTTCATGGATGAGATGCCGCCTTGTGCCTGTGTTGCACGTTTTCGGCCTTCGAAGGTAAATGGACGCGTAACTACACCCACTGTAAGTGCTCCTAGATCTTTAGCAATGCCAGCTATGACAGGAGCAGCCCCCGTTCCCGTACCGCCGCCCATTCCAGCCGTTACGAAAACCATATCGGCACCTTTAAGCGCTTCTTCGATCTGCTCTTTGCTTTCTTCTGCAGCTTTTTTTCCTACCTCGGGATTGGCACCTGCACCCAAACCGCGTGTAAGCTTTCCACCGATCTGCATTTTGATTTCTGCTTTTGATAGATTAAGAGCCTGTGCATCCGTATTGACCGAAATAAACTCAACACCCTGTACACCATGCTCGATCATTCTGTTTACCGCATTGTTTCCGCCGCCGCCAACACCTATTACTTTTATCGTTGCTAATTGTTCTAGATTAGAATCAAACTCCAACATGACAATCCTCCTATTTTGACGAAATTCCCGATTCTTAATGATTGTTATTCAAAAAAGTAACCTAGGATTTTTTTGAATTTAGATTCACCTTTTTCACCTTGTTTTTTAGCCGTGTTCTCTTTGTTTTTCTGAGAAACCTTCTGGCTGCGCTGGTCGTTATCTTCTTGTGCTTGTCCAGCTGCTACAGGAGTTTTATTAGCGGTGTTTTTTTGCATTCTCTCTTTCTTGCATGCGTGTTTAATCAAACCAACAGCTGTCGTGTATTGTGGTTCCCTGACACCGATGTAATTCGGTTCAGCTGTCCTTACGCGGTTTTGGAACACATATTGAGCAAGCTCCAGGACTCCCGGCATCTTGACGACGCCCCCGGTTAACACGAAACCACCCGGTATATCCTGGAAGCCAAGTCTCCTCAAATCATCTTGAATCAACTCGAATATTTCGGTCACCCGCGCTTCAATGATATCCGAAAGCATTAACTGGTTGCAGGTTTGCTGCTGATCGCTGCCGATGATCGGTATTTGGAATACTTCATCTTCGGACGCGTCATCATAAAAGGCATGTCCATGCTTCACTTTTATTTTCTCAGCTTCTTCCATCGTTGTCCTTAGAACGATGGAAAGATCCTTCGTAAGTGTCTCCCCGCCTATAGGTATCACAGACGTATATTGTAGAAAGCCTTGTTCGAAAATTGCCAGAGTCGTGGAACCTCCGCCAATATCGACAAGTGCCACACCAAGTTCTTTTTCATCCTTGGATAATACAAGGGAACCTGCGGCCAAGGGCTGAAGGGCGATATCGGTTATTTCTAACCCTGCCCGTTCCACACAGCGCAGCGTATTATGTAAAATTGTCCGAAGACCTGTGATTAATATCCCTCTCATTTCCAACCGGACACCTATCATGCCCCTTGGATCACTGATTTCGTCAAGTTCATCAACTTTGTAATGGATCGGCACCACGTCGATGATTTCCCTGTCGGATGGTATCGTTATTAACTCCGCTGCTTCCCTGACACGGAAAACGTCATGCTCGGTAATCTCTTTATTGTCACTGGATACCGCTACTACCCCATGACACGGCTGAAGCGTCACATGATTTCCGCTTATGCCGACGATTACCTTTTTTATCTCCATCCCTATCATCCGTTCTGCTTGCTCTATAGCCTTTTGAATGGATTGGACGGTTTCATCTATGCCGACGATCGAACCCTTTTTGAGCCCCTCTGATTTAACATTTCCCACGCCGATTATATTTAATGTGTCATTGACCATTTCCCCAATGATAACTTTTACACTGGATGTACCGATGTCAAGACTTACGTATATTTCGTTGCTGTTCATTCCATGGCACCTCCTTCAGTTTTATACATGTATTAGTAGAATAGCATTTTTATATCGAAGACTTATACATTATAGAATAACAGAACTGATTGCAACAACTCGCGAATTTTTTCATAATAAACGGTTCAATTTGTATTTCCCGAACAAAACTCGTAGATTTCTCTCTTTATGGTGCTTATCGTTCGCTTCTTTAACGGGACTGATATCCTTAATAAACTACATACTGCCATAAACTATTCGTCAATTAAGACTTAATTCCCTTTAAAATTATCGATTTTTTTTCTGCTTTTTCCGGGAAATAGACCATTTTTCAATCAGGATCCTTCTAATCAGGGCTATATTTTGAAACAGCCTTACGCCGAAAACAAAGATTGCGGCTAAATATAAGTCTACACCAAGATGTACACCTAGAAAAGCCAAACCTGCGGCTAAAACTATATTAAAGAAGAATCCTGTTACAAATACTACTTCATCATAAAGGTTTTGCAGATGAGCCCGTATGCCTCCAAATAAGGTATCAAAAGCAGCAAGCACGGCAATGGAGAGATAATTTGAATATTCGTGGGGAATATCAAAATCCACCAAAAAACCAAGCGTGATTCCAATCAATAGCCCGAAAACCGGAAGCCACATTACGATTCCCCCCCATCCATAATGGGTTCCATGTGTTCTACATCAATAGCATTTTGGTAGGCCGGCAATGTCAACTCACCGGAAGGCACCTTAATCCGCACTTCAAAATTATCAATAAAGAAATCATCCATAAGTTCGGAACCTTCTATGCGCTGCTTCAGTTTCTTTGGATTGACGGTTATTGCCTGCAGTTCGACCGGGTAATGAACAAGAGGATATCCGTCCATTTTCGGCTGCCCATTAATATCACGAATAACCGATGTTGATATATACCTTTGTCCTGAAATGGAAATTTCGTCAGCGCCATACCTATACATTTCATTTATGAGCCGAATGATCAATACAGGTGAAATATACTCGACCTTCTCACCAAGAATGATATCCGCTTTGATAGGCTGTATGGAAACGATGACCCCATTACCTTTTATTTCAGTCAAACCTGCGTCAGTCTTTAATTCGGTCAGGGTGTCACGCAATACTTCTTCTTTACTCTCATTTTTCTTTGTTTCATAGGATGCTATTTTCCCCTCAAGCTTACTGATACCCTCTAATAACTTCGCCTGGGTCTGTTGTTCTTTCAATAAATCATTTTTCAGCTCCCACATATCCCTTGTATCGGATACGACAGGCTGATTCACCAAATTGAATTGAATAGCGAGCATGAAGCCAGCAATCAACGTAACCAAACTAAAAGAAAGCTTTTTATTCATTTCCAGTTTCTCACCAATCTTTCATCGAACCCGGCGGTCTGATCACCCTCCAATAATTGGATCAAAAATGATTGTCTTTTGCTTTTCCACTGTAAAGATAATATTCTCATTAACCAGCTGTTCCTTGATGCCACCGGGCAGGTCTAGTGAAGCAGCCAGGACATCCGGATCCCCAATCGCAGAAATGATGAAGGGAGCAGGATGCTGATGGCCATCTATTGTAATTACAGGCCCATTACAGATTATGTATGAATCATGTTTTAACCTTTGACCGTTAATCGCAACAGCCTCTGCACCTGATATGTATAGTTCATTGACGACCTTGAAGACATGCTGTTCATGAACGAGGTAGTTATTTACATTGGCTTCCGACTCCATATCTGTACCATCTTCAAGCGTCACCTGAAGGCCTGAGCCTTTCACCTTCACTTTTCCGAGAAACATCCGGTATTTTTCCGTATCTCTTGCCAAATTGAAAAAAAGCTGTTTTTCCTGCGCTAGGTCCTTTTCTATTTGGGACACATTTTCCTGCTTCTGAAGGAGTTCCTTCTGAAGTTCCCGGCTTTGTTTCTCTTGTTCGATCAGCTGCTGCCTGAGCTCAAATTCCTGGTCCCAGGCTTTGTCCTTCCCTGCACCTTCACCATCTTTGGTCAGATTGTAAGAAAAGGCAATCATGAATCCGAGAACCACGCAAACCAGGGGTAAAACCACCCGTTTGCCATTAATTTTCCTCATTGGTGTCTTCCTTTTGTTCAGCGTCTTCATATGCTTTAAAATAAGAACCCACTTCCAGATCGATGACTCCCTTTACCTCTGGATCCAACTGGCTGACTATCGATGGGTAGTGAATCATTTTCTCGTATAAAGTACGGCTTGTCGCACTTACTTCAAACCCATCGTTCATAAACATGACGATATGGTATTCATCGGTTTTGGTTGGAGCGTAATGAATTTCTGAAATGGCATTCTGAATCTCGACAGGAAGCTTGTCCAGTTCTTCTAAAAGCAACTTTAAAGCTTTACCCTCTTTGAAACCAATTAAAACAGGGGCAAATACTGGAATTTCGCCTGTTGCTAGCTCCTCTAAAACGGACCCGTTTTCCAAAATGGGTGCAAACTTCCCGTTATTGGACAGATATGCCATCCTGTTATTTTCCGAAACCGTAATTTTAATGGAATTGGGAAATACCGGAGTCACCTTAACGCTTTTTATTTCTTGATTTTTTTTGATATTGGCTGCTGCTGCCCCTGTATCAACCTTCCAGATGCTTCGATCCTTCTTCACCTTACTCAATTTAATGATCTGTTTGGAAGTAATATAACGATTCCCCTCTACCTGCACGGATTTCACATAGCTCAACGGGGATAGGAAATATAGCACACAAGCAACCAGAATGAAGAAAAGGGAAAGCAAAAGAACAAGCCGCCTGTTTGCTTTGCTTTTTCTTAATTGTTTTAATTTCGGGATGCGGTCCTCAATGGAAACGATTTTCCCCTTTTCCATCCCCTTCACCTCTTCCTGAAAAAATGGATGGTTCTTGAAAGTGTGAAATCAAGACAAACTCAATATTTGGTTTTTTACAAACTTTAAAAGGTAACACATTATATCACAATATTTGGATATAATGAATCCATTATTTTCTGCCGATAATTTCCACTTCTGTTTCCATTTCAATTTCAAATTTATCGTACACAGTATCCTTTACATGCTGTATCAAGGCTTGAACATCCGCTGCACTTCCATTACCTGTGTTGACGATAAAGTTCCCGTGCATCGGTGAAATCTGTGCTCCGCCAATAGAATGTCCCTTCAGGCCTGCATTCTCAACCAATTTACCCGCATGATGTGGAAGTGGATTCCTAAATATGCTCCCGGCACATGGAAGATTATACGGCTGGGTATCTTTACGGTAATTCTTGTTATTCTGCATTCTTTCTACGATTTCGGTTTTATCGCCCTCTGTCAATTGAAAAATTACTTCCAGTACGATACCCGGTTTTTTCTTCTGAAGCAGAGAAGTTCGATAAGAAAACTCCATTTCTTCCTTCGAAAGCCAAGCTAAAGTTCCATCTTCGAAAAGAACATGTGCCTCCTTGAGAATTTCACTCATATCGGAACCGTGTGCACCAGCGTTCATATAGACAGCTCCGCCCACGGAACCAGGAATCCCACTGGCAAATTCCAATCCTGCATACCCTTTTTTACTGATTTGCACGGATAGGCTGACAAGTGATACCCCAGCTCCTGCTTTTATCTCCGTCCCATTTATCTCGAGATGATCAAGTCCTTTACCCAATTTAAGAACGGCACCTTCAATTCCGCCGTCACTGACAAGTAGGTTCGAGCCCCTGCCGATCACCCTCCATGGCAGCCCATGATCTTTAATGACCTGCATCGTTTTTTCTATATTTTCAATGGATGACGGCACGATGAATAAATCAGCCGGCCCCCCAATTTTCATAGTTGTATGATTCGCAAGCGGTTCCTGTTCAAGAACTTTGCCAATTTTCATTTCAGTTAATTGCTTTATCACATTATCCATGATAAACCTCCTTGTTGTTCCAAAAATTCCAAGTTATAAATTTTCATTTCCTCTTCCATGAGGTCCCTTATATTACAAGATTAATAACGCATTTTAGCAGAAAAATGAACAGAAGCAAGCCCCAGTACGGCCTAACCCTCTTATACTATAGTCTAAACAAAGCCGTATTGCCAATATTTATTGTGGATTCCCCAACATTCATACATGGTAATATTTAAGCGACATTTCATTTATTTCTAAATTTCTGCAAGGCATCCTCCAAAATCGTTTTCCTGTAAGGGTTTTTAACATAGAAAAGGGATGCCCTGCGTTTTACAGGACCTCCCTTATGCCAAACGATATATTTTACTTATTTCAGAACCTTGAATAACGGCTAATATTCAGGAGGACCCCTATCGCCATCAACATGAGCGTCAGTGATGAACCGCCATAACTTAAGAGGGGCAAGGTGATCCCCGTAACCGGCATCAGTCCCGTTACCACCCCTATATTGATCATCACTTGAATGGCGACCATCGCGATGATTCCCACCGCTACAAGGCTCCCATATAAATCAGGGGCACCTAGTGCGATCCGAATTCCCCGCCAAAGCATGAGCGCAAATAATAAAATGACGAGAGAGCCCCCGATGAAGCCAAGTTCCTCTGAAAGGATGGCAAAAATGAAATCAGTCTGCGGTTCTGGTAAATAGAAAAACTTTTGGCGACTTTGCCCGAGTCCCAGGCCGAACAATCCACCGGGCCCGATTGCATAAAACGATTGAATCATTTGAAACCCGCTGCCCAAAGGGTCTTCCCAAGGATCCAGAAAAGACGTGATCCTTTTTATCCGGTAAGGCGCCGACAAAATCAAACCGATAAAACCTGCTACCCCGATTAGCCCCAAGCCGACAAAATGACTGATCTTTGCCCCGGAAATAAAAATCATGACGATGCACGTTCCAACCATTACCGTTCCCGTTCCAAGGTCCGGCTGTAACATGATCAATCCAAATGCCAAAAACACTAAACCCAAGGATGGAAGCATCCCTTTTTTAAAGGAGGTGATCAGCTTTTGCCGTTCTGATAAAAACTTAGCTAAGAAAGCGATCATTGCCAGCTTCATGAACTCAGAGGGTTGGACCGAAAAGGCACCTACACCAATCCAGCTCCTCGAACCATTTCTCGCCATCCCTATACCTGGTACAAGCACAGCCAGTAACATAATGAAACAAATGATGATAAGGATCTTGGCCCATGTCCGCCACGTCCAGTAATCCACATTCATGATGAAAAACATGGCAATGACACCAACGCAGGCAAACAGCAACTGTCTTTTAGCAAAATAAAACGAATCATCAAATTTATATGTTGCCCATATGGCACTCGCGCTGTAAACCATGATTAATCCAACAGTCAAAAGACTTAAGGTGACGATAATGAGAATGAGATCAGGATTCGATTTTTTTAATGGCACGGACATCCACCTCTAGGAAGTTTTTCGAGCCTGCGAATATAAACATCAATGCTGATTGCTTGTCAGCACTTTAGTCAAAAAAAAAGCGATAACGGCTCATTATCGCTTTTTTTCAAGGTGTCAACGTAGAAGCAGGTTCACTTCTCTTTTGCGAAAGCTCTTACTTAAGTTTATGCACGGCCTCCATAAACATGTCTCCTCTTTGCTCAAAAGTTTTATATTGATCCCAGCTTGCACAAGCCGGGGAGAGAAGAATGCAGTCGCCTTCATTTGATAATTCAAATGCAGCCGGTACGGCCTTTTCTACATTATCGACACGTTTTATATTCGCTATTCCTATTTCTTTGGCTACCCGTTCAATTTTTTCTGCCGTTTCACCAAAAGTTATCACGGCTTTGACATTTTTCATCGCCGGTTTCAACTCATCGAATTCATTTCCGCGATCCAAACCGCCTGCCAATAAGACGACGGGTTCGGTAAAGGATGTTAATGCTTTGGAAGCAGCAAGAATGTTCGTCGCTTTCGAATCATTATAAAATTTACGGTTATCGATCGTTGCGACAAACTGCAGACGGTGCTCGACACCATAAAATGTTTTCAGTACAGTCTGAATGGCTTCGTTAGCTACACCCTTCAGTTTTGCCGCGGAGATGGCCGCAAGCACATTTTCCAAATTATGCTTACCAGGTAGGGCTATCTCTGAAACTTCAATGATTTTTTCCCCTCGGAAACAGGCAGCACCATTTTCCACATAGGCTCCATTTTCATGTTTCACTTCAGCTGAAAAAGGGACAAGTTCAGCCTTGGTCTTTTTCGCCATGGATAAAACAAGATCTTGATCTGCATTATAAATCATGAAATCTGAGGCTATTTGATTTTTCGTAATGGCAGCTTTTGCTTCGACATATTCCTGTTTGGAGCTGTGGTAATCCAAATGTGCATCATACAAATTTGTCACGATTGAGATTTCAGGACGAAATTCGTCTATTCCCATTAACTGAAATGACGACAATTCAATGACGATCGAGTCATCGGGTTTTGCTTTTTGGGCAACACCAGAAGCTACTGTCCCAATATTACCGGCAATCAGCGGGGATTTTTCACCGGTCTTCAACATTTCGTATATCAATGTTGTCGTTGTCGTTTTCCCATTTGTACCAGTGATTCCTATGAAAGGTGCCTCGCTTATTTGATAGGCCAGTTCAACTTCCGTTATAACCGGAATCCCTTTTTCCAATGCCCCTTTGATAATAGGGTTCCGATAGGGGATTCCCGGGTTTTTCACGATCAGCTCGAAACCTTCATCAAGGAGCTCAATCGGATGACTGCCGCAGATGACTTTGATTCCCTGTTCAAGAAGTCCCTGAGCCTCAGGGTTTTCCGATAAAGGCTTCATGTCATTAACTGTCACGAATGCACCTAATTTATGTAGAAGCGAAGCTGCCATCACTCCGCTTTTTGCCAAACCCAATACTAATATCTTTTTCTCTGAATACTTCGCAGTCTCTTTCAATTATATCCACACCTCTAAATAGATTCCGAGTACCGCACACAGCAGCCCCACTGTCCAGAAAGTCACGACGACACGCCATTCCGACCAACCGGAAAGCTCATAATGGTGGTGAAGCGGACTCATTTTAAAAATACGTTTACCAGTCGTTTTAAAAGATCCTACCTGCAGGATGACCGAGAGCGTCTCTATTACGAAGACTCCGCCAATGATTACCAGGAGGATTTCAAGCTTCGTTAACAAAGCGATGGTTGCGATCGCTCCTCCAAGGGCCAAGGAACCCGTATCCCCCATGAAAACCTTTGCTGGATGTGCATTGAATACCAAAAACCCAAGTACTGCACCGACAACCGCCACCGAAAAAATAGCGACATCATATTGTGACTGACTCCAGGCCAAAATGGCAAAAGCACCAAAGGCAATGGCTGATGTTCCTGAGACAAGTCCATCAAGCCCATCCGTCAAATTGACGGCATTCGAAAAACCTACAAGCCAGAAAATAACGATAAACAGATAAAACCAGCCAAAATCAAAAGTAAAGTCAGTGCCTGGAATCGTCAATTCAGGATTAAAACGGTCTGTTTGCTTAAAGACGAAGTAAAAGATGACCGAAATCACAATTTGTCCAAGCAGTTTTTGCTTGGAGGTCAGTCCCAGGTTTCGCTTCATGACCACTTTAATGAAATCATCCAGGAAACCTAATAAACCAAAACCTAAGGTAACGAATAGTAATAAATACGTTTCGGTTGAAGGTGCCGAGAATTTCAAAGTCATGATCAGTGTAGCGATGGTAACAGATAATAATATGACCAAACCGCCCATGGTGGGTGTTCCCGTTTTCTTCAGATGCGATTGTGGGCCTTCTTCCCTGATACTTTGCCCGAATTTCAATCTTCTTAAAAACGGGATGAAAATCGGCGAAAGAAGAACGGTTACTAAAAACGCCACCAAAATCGTATAAAAAATCACTTGTTCCAACATTCCTTACTCCCTCATTCCTAACACAATTCAAATATAAAATTCTGCTTGATGTCTTTTCTTATTTGCTCCAGGGCAATTTAGCGTCGGTTCAAACTGAACCCAAACGATTTTGAATTGCCTTTTCCGCTTCTTCACGGTCATCGAAGTGAAGCACTTCGTCACCGACCAATTGATAGGTTTCATGACCTTTTCCAGCTATTAATATAACGTCGCCCTCTTCCGCCTTGGAAACAGCATAAGCTATCGCCTGCCTGCGGTCTTCGATAACCGTATATTCTTTGCCTGCTACACCAGCTTCCATATCCCGGAGGATCTGGGCAGCATCCTCACTGCGCGGATTATCCGAAGTGAAGATCGGGTCAGTCGCCAAGCTGCAAGCAATTTCAGCCATGATGGGACGCTTTGTCTTGTCTCGGTCCCCGCCGCAGCCCACTATCACAAAGATTTTCTTTCTAGCAAACTCACCAACAGTCTTGAGAACATTTTCTAAGCTGTCCGGAGTATGGGCGTAATCAACAATGACCGGGAAGTCCTGATTCGCTGTAATGAGCTCAAAACGGCCTGCAACACCTTTTATTTCCTCGATGGATTTAATTGTCTCATCCAGATCGTTACCGGCGCACAGAGCGGCAGAAATGGCAGAGAGTACATTATAAACACTGAATTTACCAATCAGCTTCAGCTGAATGTATCGCTCTTCTTTACCTGCTGTCAAGGTGAAAGATGTGCCATTTGCATCAATTTGTATATCCGTGGCCCTGATATCCGCATCTTTGTCTATGCCGTAAGTAACCACTGTCGCAGCAGTCGCTTTAATGAAATCAGCTGTCGCCTCATCATCCGCATTAAGCACAGCATATTTAGGACGATTTTCTATGTAAGCATTGCCGAGTTGTGAGAAAAACAAGGATTTTGCTTGCTTGTATCTGTCCATGGTTTTATGAAAATCCAAATGATCCTGTGTAAGATTCGTAAAGACGGCAATATCATAATCGCAGCCATGGACGCGTCCAAGCTCAAGTGCATGAGATGAAACTTCCATAATAGCCGTGGTAACAGATGCTTCGGCCATTTCATGAAAAGCCTTCTGCAGCGTAACGCTATCTGGCGTCGTATTCTTGGTTTCATATACCGTATCGGCAATTTTTGTATACATCGTGCCAATCAAGCCTGTTTTTTCTTGTCGATCCTCGAAAATCTTTTCCAATAAGTGACTGGTCGTCGTCTTTCCATTCGTACCTGTAATTCCGATCAAGCGCATCTTTTGAGTTGGATGGCCATAAAATGCATCGGCAAGCACCGCCATCGCCCTGCTCGAATCCCTGACTACGATCACGGGAACATCGAGGTCAAGCGGCCTTTCGGCAATGACTGCTGCAGCTCCATGTTCTACAGCAAGTTGGGCAAAATCATGACCATCGACTGTATAACCTTTTATACAAACAAATAAACTTCCGTCTATGACTTTACGGTTATCATTTTCAATGGAGGTGATTTCAGGATTTTCTCCTTCATACGGAAATAAGGAGTGTAAATAAGATAGTAATTTGTGAAGCTTCATTTTTCCATCCCTCTCAACTTAATTTGAGGATTCATTATATGTGATTAGCCTCGGCTTGTCGAGAAACCAATTTCAATTATACGGGGTTATCCCGACTCCGTAAACAAAGCGGCTGATGATTCTTCAGCCGCTTTAACTATTCATATATTATATTATACTTATTCTGTATTTTCGCCAAGATAAATTCTTATTGTAGAGCCTTGTTTTACTTTAACTCCTGGATCCGGGGCTTGATTTATGACTTTATCCCCATTTCCGGCAATATCCAACTTAAGGTCGATGAGCTGGGTTTGCAACTCTTTTTTGCTGAGACCCACAACATCAGGTACCTCGACCATGACCGGATCCGTCCAAACCGTTTCCTTCTCAATCTGGTTTTTCCTTGGCTTGACGCCCATGGCCCTAAGTGAATCCTCCATGATATTCCCAACGATCGGTGCGGCAACGACCCCGCCGAATTGCACCGTTCCTTTCGGATTATCCACGGCTATATAAACGACGATTTGCGGATCATCCGCTGGAGCGACACCAATGAAAGAGAGAATATAATTATTGTCAAGGTATCTGCCATTTTCAGCTTTTTGGGCTGTACCCGTTTTCCCGCCCACTCGGTACGACTCCACGAATGCTCCTTTACCGCTCCCTTGGGCGACAACCGATTCAAGTGCTTCACGGACTTTCTTCGAGGTTGCTTCTGAAATCACCTTTTTCTTCGCTTGAGGGGTCTTTCGCATCAGCACTTCCCCATTTTTTGGATTCACGAGTTCCTTCGCGATATAAGGTGTATACAAAGTCCCGCCATTCACGGCTGCCGAAACCGCTGTCACCTGCTGAATGGGCGTTACGGCTACACCTTGACCAAACGCAGTCGTTGCCTGCTCAACCGGACCCACTTGATCCATGTTGAACATGATTCCTTTTCCTTCTCCGGTTAAATCAATTCCCGTCTTTTGCCCAAACCCGAAATCATTTATATATTTAAACAGCTTGTCTTTACCAAGCCGGTTCCCTAATTCTACAAAACCAGGGTTACATGAGTTCTCGACTACTTCAAGAAAGGTTTGGTCCCCATGTCCCCCGCTTTTCCAGCAATGCAGCGTAGACCCTGACACCTCGACATGTCCGGAATCATAAAAATGTTCCTTTTGTAAGTCGACCTTCCCTTCCTCAAGCGCCGCAGCAAGCGTGATGATCTTAAAAGTCGAACCTGGTTCATATATACTCCAAACTGGTAAATTACGATTATACACTTCTGAGGGTACATTTTGAAAATTGGCCGGGTCGAAGGTTGGCCTGCTGGACATTGCCAATATTTCGCCAGTGTTCGGGTCCATTGCAATGGCAATTATACCATCGGGATCATATGTCGCCTCCGCATTATCGAGCTCCCTCTCCACAATTGTCTGGATTTTGCTATCGATGGTCAGCTTCAAGTTATCACCATCAACAGGGGGCTTATAGTCATCGGCCATATTCTCGAGCCTTTTCCCTTTTGCATCTGAGTAAAATTTAACGAATCCTTTTTCCCCGCTTAGTTCCTTATCATAAGACAACTCAATACCCATCAGCCCTTGATTATCGGAGCCTGTAAAGCCAAGAACATGCGAAAGGTATTCACCAAATGGGTAATGCCGCTTTGAATCTTCAGCGATGTAAACACCCTTTATCCCTAATGCTTTAATTTCCTTCGCCTTTTCATGAGATATCTTTCTGCCTTCGGGAATCCTGACGCTCATCGCCTGTTTCGTTAACCATTGATAAGCTTTTTCCTTTGACATATCCAATATTGAAGCAAGCTGTTCCGCCGTCTCCCCTGGATTCTCAATCTGCCTTGGGATCACATAGACCGTTGGCGCAGATATATTCGTTGCCAGCTCGACACCATTCCGATCGAGGATTTCTCCTCGTTTGGCTTCAAAAGGAATATTCCTGCTCCAGGAATCTTTAGCCAGCCCCGTCAACTTATCCCCAAGATAAAACTGTACAATTCCCAATCGGATATCAATGATAAAAAAAACAACGATACCGATTGCCAATGCGATTGCCAGCCGTTTTCGGACAGTAACATTCGAAACACGCAAAAACAGGCACCTCCATTTCATACATGCTTCAATATATGCTTGTCTACTTGACGCTAGACTAGAAACTTTGAAAGAAATAAAGAGGGAATCCATTTAGGATCCCCTCTTTATCTTCACTCTGTACTCTCTTTAGTCGGTATATCTACACCAGCCCCTTCAGGCTGGGATAATTCAATATTGATGGTCTCCCCTTCCTTTACTTTTTTCCCGGCCACAAGACTCTGTTTACTCACGTATCCTGCACCTTCGGTTTTCAGATCCAGTTTTGCGACCTTAGCCAATTTCATAACATCGCGCAGAGACCATCCCTTCATGTCTGGAACTTTCATTTCGCCTTCTGTCCTGAGGATTATCTTTTCACCCTGTAAGAGTATACTCCCGGCTTTTGGGGATTGATCGAGCACTTTACGCCCACTTCCGATCGTACTTACATCATAGCCAAGTTCCTTCAGTTCTTTGACAGCTGAACTCTCGGTTTGATTCGAATAGTCTATGATTTTATTTGCTTTTTGTTTTTTAATATCAGAAGGTTTGATGTTTAAATATTGCAGGCTATTTTGCATGACAGGATTAAATATCTCTGACAATGGATCAGCCCCAACATAAGATGCACCTAACTTCGGCTGCTTGACTGCCACATACATGACCAACTGCGGATCATCTTTTGGCGCCATGCCTAAAAAGGAGAATACATAGTTATTTTTCCCTTCTAAATATCTACCTGTCGGACCTGGAATTTGTGCGGTACCGGTTTTTCCCGCTACTTCATATCCATCAATGGCATATTTTTTCCCAGTTCCTTTTTTCGCGGTAATTACCGTTTCCAAATAATCACGTACCTGTTTTGCAGTTTCTTCCGAAATCGGTTGCCCTGTCACTTTCGGCTTTGTCGTTTTCAAATTTTTTCCGGTATCCTGGTCGGAAATGCTTTTTATCACGTATGGCCGCATCATTTTTCCATCATTGGCTATTGCGGATGCAGCTTGGATTTGTTGAATCGGTGTAACGGTCGAACCCTGTCCAAAGGCAGTAGTCACTTTTTCAAGCTTATACTTGTATTGAATTTTACCGGTTATCTCGTTCGGCAGGTCAATTCCCGTCTTTTTATCAAATCCGAACTTAGTCAAATACTCACGAAAAGTATCCGCTCCTATCTTATCCATTGCAAGTGTTGCGAAAGCTACGTTGGAGGAACGCTGAACCCCTTCAAGAAAGGTCATGCTCTTCCCTCTTTCGATTCCGCTATGATCTCCGATTTTACCCGATCCGGCTTTGTAGGTTCCTGCCACAAAGCTTTCATTCGGATTAAATACCCCTTCTTCAACAGCAGCGGCAAGGGTGAAAGTTTTCATGGTTGAACCCGGTTCGAAGGTTTCTTCAATAGCCAGGTTACGCCATGTATCCGTAAGCCCGACTTTCGTTGTCGGATGGAAGGTAGGCCTTTGCCCCATCGCCACAATCTCCCCCGTTTTTGGGTTGGAGACAATCGCTATGATTTGTTCGGGATCGTATTTTTCCTGCACTTTGCTCATCGAATCTTCCAAGAACGTTTGTATTTTCTTATCGATGGTCAGCATGACATCATTGCCATTATCCGGGGCAACCACCTTTTCCTCCTTATCTGGTAAAAGGAAGCCCCAACTATCACTGTCATATGTCAGCTTCCCATCCGTTTCCTGCAATTCTTTATTGAGGTACCTTTCAATGCCGAACTTACCAGCCATTTCTCCCGTTTCTTCATCCTTTTCCACATAGCCAATCAGGTGGGAGGCGAAAATCCCATTAGGATAGAAACGTTTATTGGTTCTTCCGAATGTAATTCCCGGCAGTTCCAATTTTTCTATTTTCTGCTTGACGACCTGAGTCAAATCCTTGCCGGCACTGCCAAATTCCACCTGGTATGCCCCTGTTTTCGTAAGTCTCTCATAAATGTCCTGTTCATCCATGTCGATATATTTTGCAAGCTTACTAGCGGTCATTTCCGGATCCTTGACATGCTCGGGCTCCTTTTCACTGAGTACAGCCCTTAAGATATAGGAGGAGGTATCCTCGGCGATGACTTCCCCCTTTGTATCGAGTATGCTTCCCCTTTTAGCTTCTATGACCTGTTTTTGTTCATATTTCTTGTCGATTTTCGAAGCCAGTACCTCCCCGCCCGCTGTTCCTGTCACCTGAATATACAAAAAGCGGCAGACTAATACAAAAAAGAGCAGGCCGAATAAAAAGAATAATCCGGCTGCCCCATGCTTCATATTTTTTTGTTTCTGCATTATCACTGCACACCCTTCACATTATTCTCATTTAACTTGAACCCTAGCGCTGCAGCTTTTTTCCAAATTCTTTCGTATGTACTAAGTTCAGCAACCTGCACTTTCAAATCATCATTCACTTTACCCTGTTCTTCAATCGACGTTTCCACTAGCTGGATCTCTTTATTCGTTTCATAGATGGCCGCTTGATTTGAGACTATTTTCACTCCCATGAAGGTAACCATGATAGCAAGGGCACATAGTAAGAAAACTTCACCAATGGATATCTTCGCTTTACGGATGACCACCGTTTGATGTGTCTGTTGCTGCTGTTGGTCTTCATATTGCTGTTCTTGTATTTTTTTGGCTATGGAACTCATTCATGTTCCCCCTTACTGTTTTTTTCTATAATTATTGCTTCTCGGCAATTCTTAGCTTAGCCGACCGGGAACGATTATTCCCTTCCAATTCTTCTTCCGAAGGTAAAATCGGTTTTCTCGTAATTATTTTCATGGTTGGCTTGAATTCATCCGGGATAACTGGAAGTCCAGGCGGAAGGTCCGGCATGCTGCTGGCCTTTTTAAATACCGTTTTACAAATTCTATCTTCAAGCGAATGGAATGTAATGACAGATATTCTTCCCTCTTTATCCAAAAGCGATATAGCTTGCTCCAAGGAATCTTCAAAGACACCAAGTTCGTCATTCACAGCGATTCTTATTGCTTGGAACACTCGTTTCGCAGGGTGTCCGCCTTTACGTCTTGCCGGGGCCGGTATCCCATCCTTTATTAACTCCACAAGCTCAAACGTCGTTTCAATCGGCTTTATTTCTCGTGCCGCTTCAATTTTCCTGGCAATTTGTTTCGAAAACTTTTCTTCTCCATATTGGAAGAAAATTCTCAGCAAGTCATGGAATGACCAAGTATTCACGACATCATAGGCAGAAATGGCAGCACTTTGGTCCATCCTCATATCCAAAGGTGCATCATGGTTATAGCTGAAACCACGCTCAGGTGTATCCAATTGTGGGGATGACACGCCTAAATCATAAAGGATCCCGTCCACTTTCTCGATTCCCCGGGCATTCAACTCTTCTTTTAAGTATTTAAAATTATTAGGAACAAGAACAATACGTTCGCCATAGTTTTCCAATTTTTCCTTAGCATTCCGAATTGCCGTTTCGTCCTGATCAAAAGCATAAAGCCTGCCTTTGTCAGAGAGCTGTGAAAGCAAGTATTCGCTGTGACCGGCTCCTCCTAAAGTACAATCCACATAAATTCCATCAGGTTTGATGTTCAATCCATCAACCGTCTCTTTTAATAACACTGTTGTATGTTGAAACATGCTAGACATCCTTCCAATCGGTTATTGAGTGACTCTATTTCTGAGGGCAGCCTTAAATATCAAAGCCAATCATATTTTCTGCTATCTCAGCGAAAGAATCCTCCGAAGCTGAAAAATAGTTTTCCCAAAGGGATTTGCTCCAAATCTCAATACGATTGGTAACACCAAGAATTACACATTCTTTTTCCAATTGGCCATATGAAGTAAGCGGCGTGGGGATATTAATTCGCCCTTGTTTATCAATTTCGCATTCTGTGGCTGCAGAAAAGAAAAAACGGGTAAAGGCTCGGGCATCTTTTTTTGTTAAGGGCAGGGCTTTCAGCTTTTCTTCAAGCAGCTTCCACTCTTCCATAGGATAACCAAATAAACATTGATCGAGTCCGCGGGTAAGAACAAATTGCTCCCCGAGATTTTCCCTGAATTTCACCGGGACTATCAAACGGCCCTTTATATCGATGTTATGATGGTACTCTCCCATGAACATACCCACTACCCCCACATTCTAATCTCAATGTACCACATTCCCCCACCTTTCTCCACTTGTTTTTACTTTCTCCTTCCAAGTAAAAATTCCCTTCTTTTCTTCTTAAGTTTATTTAGCCAAATTATTCAAAGAAACTTGCATTTCCCTCGAATGGACTCAGACTAAGACACAGTCCCACTATTACTGTCGAAGCACTACCGAATAAGTGCCCGGGAAACAGAAAAAAAGACAGGCTTTAGCACCTGTCTTCTGTTTACTTTTTAATCCCTCCGTCAGGAATGGTAAGTGGGAACTTCATAAAAAAACGATTAGTCCGCCACTTTTCCCCAAAACGGATGGTTATTTAAATGAAAATCAATTTATGCTGATTATTGAACCGATATTCCAGCTTCATCATATCCCGTACAAACTCCGGCCCATATTGATTCAAGTAATAAAACACGTTCCAAATCCGCTCCTGAGGTGATTCAAGAGGGTACAGTGAATTTGCTATCCGTTCATATTTCTTCAATATGACCGAATGCCGTTCCTTTGTACGGTCATCGATTTTGCCATACATGAAATTCAATTGCTTTTGGATGAATTCAATGTTTTTGTTCAACATCGGCTCAAGTCCTCTATCTAAAGAGACAGCGTGGACAAATAGCTTTTCATGGTTCTCTTCAAGCTGTGATTTCAGCGTCCCAAACAGATTGTCAATCGTCTCATCCTTCACGGAATCAAGGTAACTTTTCACAGCATTAGCGGTTCCTTCAGTCAGAACAGTTTCCAAACTGAGTTCCATTTCTTCAAGATCGCTTTGGATACTGCGCTCTACCAGCGTAATGTTTAACCTAGGAATGATTGGCGGCATCTTCATGGAAAACAACTCAAATACCTTTTTTAATTCCGCCCAATAAGCTATTTCCCCTGGCCCTGAAATGAAAGCCAATACAGGGAAAAGCATTTCCTGCATTAGCGGGCGTGTAATGACATTATTGCTTAATCGTTCTGGATGGTCTTTGGCTATCTGCAAGAGTTCCAGCTCGGTAAATGATACCTCACCGTTTTTCCCGCTGAAACCGCCTTCTACACGTTCAAGTAAACATCGATCTTTTTTTTCTGGATCATAATAAAATAAATTAGCGGCTTGTTTATCCATTTCAATCATTTTTGCATACCCTTTCGCATGCATGAATGATTGCTGTTCCTCTACCACTTCAGCAATCCGTCCACTTTCATTGACCATCGATTCGAAGTAAACCTTCTCAATTCGCCTTAATTCCGGATCTCCCGCATCGACTAGTAAAAGGCCATATTCTTCGAACCATTCATGAATAAGCCTGGCGAAGAAGTCGACGAAGGTATCGGATTGTTTAATGGTTTCCTTCATATCAATCAGGAGTTTATTCGTAAAGGCCGTTTCTCCATATGTTTCAATGATTTCCTCAAGCCACTTCTCTGCCTTTTCCGTTTCCAGTTCCACGTCAGAAACCATTGTTTTATACGGTTGATAAGAAGGATAGGTTTTTTTATCGGGTTTACCGTTTTTCATGACATAAACATGATTGACTTCAGCTAAATCATGATCTTCTCCAGCTATCCAAAAAACTGGAATGACCGGCTGCCCCAATTCTTTTTCCTGTTCTTCCGCAAGCTTAATGATTGAAATCACTTTATGAATGGTATACAGCGGCCCTGATAATAACCCAGCCTGCTGTCCTCCAATCACAACCACGGAATCATCCCTGCGCAACCTTTCAATATTCCCCTTAACTGCCTTACTGAATGAAAAACGAGACATGTATTGTTGTATGTAATCCGACAATTCATCACGTGAAAAAGAGCGGTTCATCAATTCACTATATCTATTGAGATAAATGTCAGGCTTTGCTAAGTCATAGTGAAAATATTCCTCCGTTTCAAGACGGTTTTGTAAATAGTCCGATGCAAAACGATTTAAAGATGGTAACGCGAGATCTTTCATCTCCATTTCTGTTCTCCCTTTCTCTGCAACTACAATTCTTTTTAGAGTATAACATTCCGGTTTAAGAAAACAAAAGAAGTTGCCCAGCAGCAGAAAATTGATGCGATGTTCTATGTTATGTAGTCAATATCCTCGTAATACTTGTAATTATACCAATGGAAAATAATAGAAGGTAAGCCACGAAAAAGAAGGCGAAGTTCACTCTCCAAAAACCCTTTAATACCTTATGGAAAATGATTTCTTCTTTTACCTTATAATGGACAAGGACCACCAAGAATGCGTTAAGTATCATGACGAGTATGATCAACCAAAGAATTTGCTTATCCCAAATCGTAATGATCAAATAATGGACGGATAATACGAACAGCAGCGTACTCATGTCCATTGCAAATTGAACGGAGCGCCTATGGTTCCCAGTAAATTGTTTGGCACTAATAAAAAAAAGTATATATCCCGCGAAAGGCAAGGTAATAAATATCGCGGCAAGGTTTGAAACTACGTACGGCACATCCTCATCCCCCCTGAGACTCTTTTCCTTTGACCATCTTATATAAAGAAGACGTCAGGCAATAACTTTTCCCTTTGCTCTTTGCCTCCGAGAGGATATGACCCAAAATAGCATCAATTTCCGTTTCACGGCCATTTTCTAAATCTTTTAGCATCGATGATCGATTTTCCGCTGTTGCCATACAAACGGACCTCACATTTTCGAATGACTCATCCTTATTTTGAACTTCCAAAATACCGGAGACTTCTTCAAAAAGCTCTCGGAATAATTGGTAATAAAAGGGGTTCGTAATCAAACAGCCATTTTCCACGCCAAGTATCGCTGTTAATGGATTTATCACTGAATTGACGACAAGCTTGTCCATCAGCATCGAGTGAAAATCCTCACTCTTAGTAAATGGAAAATGATCGAACCTTTCATCCACTAACGTTAGTTGCTCAAGTTCCCCTTTAAAGGAAGCGATCCTTGTAATGCCGAGCCCTGTATGCTCGACGGTATTGCCGTCATGTTTCAATGCCCCATGCTCCACCACCCCCACATATATGTTCGGGGATTGAAGCTGCTTTAAATAAGAAATATGCCCATAGCCATTCTGCAAGAATAGCATTGGAACCTGGATACCTTTGATTCTAGGCAGTATTTGCGGCAGGTGATATTGCTTGACGGCCAATATAAGAAGATCTACATCCAATATCCCTTCATCCAGACCCATAGAAATGATACCTGTCAGCAGCCGGCTTTCACCACCCGCAATAAGACGGATTCCTTTACGTTGGATGATGGACGCCTGATCCGCAGTATGGGTATAAAGAGTCACACTATGTTTTTCACTTAAATGAGACGCAAAAAGCAGCCCGATGGCCCCTCCCCCAATGATTCCAATTCTCATAATACCCTTCCTTACTTTTTGAAATATATTTACTATTTTATCACATTATCTTTTTTTTCCTGCATCAATTTCTCATCATTAACTTTGGAAACGCCGTCAACCTGATTGCATGAAGTTTACCTGCCATCAACAAGGCTCGCCATAAAATATCAATGGAAAGAATTATTAATACGCCATTGAAGATATATTCTCTTCTTTAAGCGTTAATTTAATGGTATATTAGATACGAAAAGCTTAGCCATTTTAAGGACTTTATAGGAACAAAAGATAACTCCAATCTCTACCCACGAAATATTGAAGGGAAAAGGGCGGGGGATAACAGGCTATAAGCATTTAATCAGCTAGGATAAATCGATGATGTCATACTAGATATAATCTAAGCTGGAATTCCACATGGTAAAGCATCAGTGGGATGACTTTCAAAGGGTACTATCGGAAGAGGTTTATCAGAATTAAGGGGGAGCTTTTTTATGGAATACAAGGTTGAACGATTACTTGTAAATTTTAAAACGCTTGAGGAATTCAAAAAATTCAAAGAATACGGGATACAGGAACTGTCCATGCTCGATGATTTAGAGGCTAACATCATTGAAAATGACAGCCAATCACCTTTTTACGGAATCTTTTATGGCGACAAACTTGTAGCCCGCATGAGCCTGTATAAAAGAAGCGCTAAATTTGACCGGTATTTTGACAATTCCAGGGACTTCCTTGTTCTCTGGAAACTTGAAGTCCTGCCTAACTATCAGAAAAAAGGTTATGGAAGAGCTTTGGTTGAATTCGCCAAAAGCCTGAACATGCCTATCAAAACCAACCCGAGAGTTCATTCCCAAGACTTTTGGAAAAAGATGGGTTTTTCTGCTATTTCCTATGATTTGGACAGGGACCTTGGAGAAAACCCGTTGATTTGGAGCCCATTTGACATAGAAGATAAAAAAGAAATAGATACGCAAGAATAAGGAATACCAAGAAAAATGCGGGCGGATTTTCCCACCCGCATTTTTCATTTATTGACCCTTTCCAAATTACCATTCTTATCCATTTGGAAACTCACCTTCGGATTCGTCTTTTCATCCTCTTGTACACTAAGCTTTCTTGCGCGCTCCATGATCTGCATTAACGCACGATAATCTTCCTCAACAGCTTTCAGGTTTTCTTTAAGCAAAGCATTCTCTTCCAGCAATCGGACATTTTCCCGTTCAAGAAATAGGGACCGTTCAGAAATCTTTTCTTTTTCCTTATTATCAAGTTGAAAGAATTCATCCATTTTGGTTAAATATAATATAACTTCCTGAAGGGTAATAGATTCTTTATCTTCATGCCGGGGGGGCTTTTCTTCAATCGTGACATTTTCCACCGCCGCAACCGAATCCCTTTCCATTTCAGGGTTATTGACCACCTGTTCTTTCCTTTGTTTTTTCGCCAGCTCTATCCCTGATTTATATTGCTTCCTTACAAATGAATTCCAACGGAACCCACAAGCAGCAGATGTCCTCGATAGCTGTTTCCCCACTTCTTCAAACGCCTTTAATTGTGTACTGCCTTCTCGTATATGCCTTAGCACCACTTCAGCCAACAACAGATCCTCATCATGGGTCCATGCATCTTGTCTCGCAATCGTCATCTCTCTACCTCCTTAGCAAGTTTTAATTCATAATATGCACCTGCTAGGAAAGATAGAAGATATATAGAGCGTGTAATATTTATTTTTTCTTATTTAAAAAACGATCGACTGCAGCATGATGCTCATCACTCGCCCACAGTTTAGAGCATTCCCTGATTTCCGCATCCATTCTCCCTATAAGCCCGCTACCCTGCCATTTATGGACCAGCAATCGCTTATAGGCCATCAAAACCCCTGCCTCATGGCGAAGAAAATCTTCTGCGAACCTTTCCCATCCATCCGCACCTTCACCGACTATTTCATCTACGAAACCCAATTCCTTTGCTTCCTCAGCATTATGTATTTTCGCATCCAATAATAGCTTTAGCGCTTTTTGCCCTGATATTTTTTCCAGTAAAAGTGAAGCTCCGCCCCAGCCTGTCGTTATTCCCAGAGTACCTTGTACAAACCCCAGCTTAACTTCCCTCTTTGCCAATCTGAAATCACAAGCTGTCGCAATTTCGCATCCACCGCCGAAAGCACTTCCATTGATGAGCGCAATTGTCGGTTTTGGGAAAACTGCTAGTTTATACAGAATTTCACCCATTTTCGATAACATAGCAAAAGCCTCTACCTCTGTACGCAAATCCTGAAATTCCCTTAGATCCCCGCCTGAACAGAACGCCTCAGAGCCCGCCCCTGTCAGGACCAGCACCTTAACTTCATCATCACATGCAGCTTCTGACAATATCGACTCGAGTTCGTCCATCAATTGATAATTCACGGCATTCCTTTTCTCCGGTCTATTAAACAGGAGCTTCATGAAACCGCGTTCATCCTTTTCAACATTAATTACCCGATCCACGTAAACACCTTCTCCGAAACCATCGGCAAACACAGATGATTCAAAATATTCTGCCAAATATATTTGTAAAAAAAGCACAGAGAAAAATCCCTGCGCTTTGATTAGCGTGTTGCATCAAGAAAGCAAAGCTCTCAAGTAGGTCAAGAAATTATTTTGCGACAACTTCTTTTCCTTTATATGTTCCACATTCTTTACAAACGTGATGTGAAAGAGTCATTCCACCACAGCTCGGGCATTCTACCATACCAGGTACTTGAAGCTTGAAGTGTGTACGACGTTTTCTTTTTACAGTTTTCGACGTTCTTCTAAAAGGTACAGCCATTATTCCCACCTCCTTAAAAAATATAAAAAAGCTGGAAAAATCGGATTAACGATTTTTCGTTCCAATCAAGATTCTTTATTGTTGTCAAAAAAGTCGGCAAGCTTTGCAAATCTCGGATCAACCTTATGCTCATTTTCCTCTTCAGAAATAACAGCCCAGTCTTTCCCGGATTGAGGAGCAGCTTCATTCGAATCGACATCCTCACAAAAAACCTGCATCGGAATTTCTAGCAATAAATTTTCTTTAATTACCGGTATTAAGTCTACAACGTCACCTTCCACAACAGTGACATCGTCTCCGTAGAAATCGGCGCCATCTGCCTTTAAAAGAAAGGTTTCCTTTGTATCAATATCAATCGGATATTTAACGTCTACCAGTGTACGGGAGCAAGGTAATGTTAATTCACCTGAAAGATGCAAGTGAAAAGTAATCTCGGTCGAGCTGATATCAGCTCTTCCTGCTACTCTGATCGGAGAAACATCGCGAATTTGCGGGTCTCTTTCTCTAATGTCCAAGACATCCACCAGTTCATCAAACCGTAAATCTTTGTCCCGAATTTTTTGAAGTTGACTAATCGTCCATTTCAATTGAAATCACCTCAAGGCAACAAAAATAATTATAGCTTTCAATTATAAGTTTGTCAATATTTTTTCTTTACACTATAATGTAGTCATCCTAACTGATTGTCTAGGTTTAAGAATCATTACAAACAAAAAAATCCGGACGATTACTTATAGTAATTTTACTTGAAATACTATTTTAGCACTAAGTTGATAAAATACAAAGTTTTTCTCTGAGGTGAACGAATGAAAGCTTGCGGTTTAGTAGTCGAATATAACCCTTTTCATAATGGACATGTTTTACATGCAAGAGAAAGTAGAGAAAAAACAGGGGCAGATGTTGTGGTCGCTGTCATGAGCGGGCCCTTTTTACAGCGTGGCGAGCCCGCTATCGTCAGCAAGTGGACCCGAGCCGAAATGGCCTTGAATGGCGGCATAGATCTTGTCATTGAGCTTCCCTATGCTTTCGCGACACAGAAGGCGGAGATATTTGCAAAAGGATCTATTTCCCTTTTGGAATCCCTTGGCTGTGACTCCTTTTGCTTTGGAAGCGAGGATGGCCGAATTGAACCATTCATCACCGCCCACAGAATTCTTTCGGATAATTCCGCTGCATTCGATGCTGCCATTAAATCGGCTATGGATACCGGTAATAGTTATCCGGCCAGTGCTGCCCAAGCTTATCGATCGATCATCAATGATGATGCGGCATTGGATTTGACGAAGCCAAATAATATTCTTGGAAAGGAATATGTAAGTGCTGCCCTATCAAATGGCTACTCCATTCGCCCTTATACGATTCAAAGGGTCGCTGCCGGCTACCATGAAACAAAGTTGTCCACAGACCCTATTGCCAGCGCAACTGGGATACGTAAAGCCATCCATGAACACAGGGAATTAAATTCTGTTTCCAGTTATATTCCTCAGCCGACAATGAATGGTCTTGAGCAATATTTAACGCGCTACCATGCCTTGCATGACTGGGAAATGTATTGGCCCCTGTTGAAATACCGAATCCTTTCTTCCTCTTTAATCGAACTGGCAGGGATATACGAAATCGAGGAAGGCATAGAACACCGAATAAAGGAGCTGGCCAAACAATCTTCGAGCTTTTCTGGATTCATGGCGGATTTGAAGACAAAACGCTACACATGGACACGACTACAGCGAATGTGCGTCCACATATTGACCCATACAGTAAAGGAACAGATGAATCACAATGATCAACCAGCCTATATCAGACTTCTTGGCATGAATGGCCGGGGACAAGATTATCTTCGCACTGTAAAAAAAAGCTTACCCCTTCCGCTCATCTCTAAGCTTTCGTCCTATCAAAGGCAGGACATCGACACGGACTTGCGAGCGGCACAGGTATATGCACTTGGCTTGTCCGAACCTTATCAGGCTGCCTTGATGAAACGGGAATATGAATCCCCCATCATTTTCAAATGAAGAATGGTTTAAGCTTGGGCCGTCCACCTTTAAGAGTAGAGTGAAAATCCTCATTAAAAAAGCGCAAACAGTAGATGACTGCCTGCGCTTTTTTTCATTTTTCTTTTCCTTTCAGCTTCGTTAAATAGGCTATTGCATCATCAAAGTTGTCAACCGGTACGATTTTCATGTCCGTGTCGATATCCTTTGCTGCAATGAGTGCATCTTCATAATTCGAACCTGCTGCTCCGTTTTCATTTGGGGCAAAGAATATTTCCGCTCCAGATTTATCGGCTGCAACTATCTTCTGTTGAATTCCGCCAATTGGACCGACTGTCCCATCATCAGACATCGTTCCTGTACCAGCTATGTCATAGCCACTTGTAAGATCGCCTTTTGTTAATTGATTATAAATCTCCAATGAAAACATTAAACCAGCCGAAGGACCGCCTATTTGTTCTGAATCTATGGCAATCGCCGGTTTTGTGGTTACTTTTCGATTGTCATCCAGCGAAATGCCTATTCCGACCCTATTTGGGTCATTTTTAAAGGGCTGCAATGAAAGAACGGCCTTTTTCTCCGTCTCTTCCCGCTTATACACTATTTTCACTTCATCTCCAGCCTTTTTTCCGTTAATGTAGTCCATGAATTCCTGTGCAGACTTGAATTTAACGTCATCGACTTGAATGATTTGATCGCCCGCTTTCAGCTCTTTAGCTGCCGGCATTCCTTTTAGCACGTCCAAAACATATACGCCCAGGTACTCGTAATCGACTTCTTTCCCTGCTTTTTCATATGCGATCTGAATGGCATTATTTTTAGAACCATCCATTAAGTGCAGCTGCCTGATATTATATTCTTCATCTGTTTCATCCTCGCTTCGAATGGAGGTTTCCGGATAAAGCTCCTGATATTTGCTCCATTTCGCCAGCATGTAGGAATATATATTCGCCCGTCCCATCCTTACAGTGGTTAACATAAAGCTTCCTTTTGCTTCATCTCCTCCTGATACCTCAATGATTGGCTCCAATTCTTTAGCCATTCCTGGTTTTGATACATAAAAAGGCAGGGAATAAAGGGCTGATGCTATGAGAAGTATAGCCACCACCAGGAAAGTGCGTACATACATTTTACGGCTCATCTTCAAAGGACTCCTTCCAAGTAACAATGCTCTGCTTAATTTGATCCATCTTACCTCTTGCAGCTTCTTCTCCAATACTAATTATTTCCTGAACGTTTGTAAATGATTTAGAGCTGTATTTCTCAACCCTGGGGCGTATCATGACGTCTGAAGCAAACTCCCTGCTTTTAACCAGTTCCATTTGCAGGATATCGAGGCTTTGCATGATGACATCATAAATGGAGTTTATCTCCATATCCTGTTTCACGTGGGCTACATCCACACCAATTATGATGTCTGCTCCCATATCCTTCACGACTGAAACAGGAACCCTGTCAACAACGCCGCCATCAACAAGCAGTCTGTTTCCGATTTTTTCGGGAATGAAAATGCCGGGAATGGAAATGCTTGCCCTTACAGCCGGTGCAATGGGACCTTCCTGAAAAATGACTTTTTCCCCCGTTTTTATATCAGTGGCGACCACCGCCACAGGAATATCAAGTTCTTCAAATTTCTTGCCATATGTAAATACCCTGATTAAATCCTTTGTCCGTTTACCCGAAATGAAGCCCATTTTAGGTATGGTGAAGTCTAAATAATACTTTCGCTTAAATGCACGCGACAACTTATACAGCCTCTCGATATCCGAACCCGCTCCATAAAAGGCTGCAACCATAGCTCCCATGCTGCTTCCCGCAATCATATCTATCGGAATGCCTTCTTGCTGTAATACCTTTATCACGCCAATATGTGCAAACCCCCTAGCTCCTCCTGACCCAAGTGCAAGCCCGACTTTTGGTTTCGACAAAGATATCCCTCCCGCTATAACTAGTTCAAAATATTGAAATAACACTCATTCAAAGTTATGGTCTTAAACGGATTTATAGAAGCATATTATTTATATTGACAGTGAAACAAGCATGGCAGATATAAACTGTTCCAGCCAATAAAGTGCAGGGTTTCATTGACTCCATCGTGAGGGATCATCCTCATTTATACATGTAGGAACAATCCACATCTCATCATGCGCTTACTTTTCAGAAAAGGAAGTTCATATTTTATTATATACGAAACGAACTGCCCTTATTTAGTAACCTTCAAGAGGAGGCTGAATTTTGCTGAAATCAAAATCTAAAACAGTACTGTTAGCTACCTCCGTCACGATGATGGCAGTTGGCTTGATCATCTTCCCCCAAGAATCCTTTGAAGCTTCCAAAGGCGGACTCAATATTTGGTGGACAATTGTGTTCCCATCGCTTCTACCTTTCTTGATTTTCTCGGAGTTATTAATCAGTTTTGGGGTTGTCAGGTTCATTGGCGTCATGCTCGAACCATTCATGCGCCCCTTATTCCGTGTACCAGGTGTGGGCGGTTTCGTTTGGGCGATGGGACTTGCATCAGGATTTCCAGCTGGAGCGAAATTCACTGTGAGGCTGCGTCAGGAAGAACAATTGACCCGCATTGAAGCTGAAAGACTCGTTTGTTTTACTAATTCATCTAATCCATTGTTCCTGTTCGTTGCCGTTGCCGTCGGTTTTTTCCACAATCCTCACTTAGGGATCATCCTTGCACTTTCCCACTACCTAGGAAATTTTTGTGTAGGCATCATCATGCGTTTTTACCGTTGGAAAGAAGAAAAATCCCATACTAAAGTAATGACCAAGCTTCCCTCCATAAGACAAGCTTTTAGCCAAATGCATCGAACCAGAATAAAAGAAACAAGACCATTTGGCAGTCTACTTGGAGATGCAGTAATCTCGTCCATCCAAACCTTATTAATGATCGGGGGATTCATCATTCTTTTTTCGGTGGTGAACAAGCTTTTATTTCATATGAACATTACCGGATTGCTAGCATCGTGGGTCGGAGGAATTTTACATATTGTTCATTTCCCGGATTCCTTAAGCCTCCCCTTCATATCAGGCATGTTTGAAATGACTCTTGGTTCAAAATTAACCAGTACAGTCGAAGATGCGACACTCTTTCAGCAAACTGTGATGACAAGTTTCATCTTAGCTTTCAACGGTTTCAGCATTCAAGCGCAAGTTGCCAGCATCATTGCCGCAACAGACATTCGTTTCACTCCCTTTTTTCTGGCTAGGATTGCACATGGCCTTCTGGCATCCATTATTACCATCTTGCTTTGGGAACCATTGTATAAAGGCAATATGTACAGCGGCAGCCCGTTAAACGCATTCCCAGTCAGCGGATCCGGTGAACACGTGAATTCCCTATATCAGAACATGCTTGATTTCGGCCCCATTCTAACACTCTTGTTTTTGGTCCTATACATCATCATATTTACCAAAAGGCTATTCAAAAGCCTTTCTTAAACTAAAAAAAAGAGCATTGCGCGTCGGCAATGCTCTTTTTTTCTATCCTTTCAGTTCCGTGTACTTTTTGGCCAGGGCTTTCTGGACGACACTTGGCACTAGTTCGGAGATATCCCCGCCATACTTCGCTACCTCTTTCACGATACTTGAACTCAAGAAAGAATATTGATTTTTCGTCATGATAAAGAATGACTCTATTTTATTGTTTAGGAATCGGTTCATCGAAGTTCCCTGCATTTCATATTCAAAGTCGGAAGTCGCCCTCAATCCCCTGATAATGGCATTCGCGGAAACGCTTTCAGCATAGTCGACCGTCAATCCCTGATAGAAATCCACTTTAACATTCGGCATATGGGCCGTCGCCTCAGTAATCAATTCCAGTCTCTCCTCCACTGTAAAAAGTGAATTTTTCGCTGAATTGTTCACGATGACCACATATACCTCATCAAAAACATTCGCTCCCCTTTGAATGATATCAAGATGACCAAATGTTATTGGATCAAAACTCCCCGGACAAATCGCTATTTTGGACATTCATAGTTCCCCCTGTTCGTGTACGTTTCCCCATTGATAAATCGTAACGGCAATGACGCCGTAAACTTCTTTTCTCTTAACGGTAAAGTCACCAACTTTTTCTGGCAATGTAACATCATGGCCATGCTCACAAACAATGTATCCCATATCGTTCAGCAATCGGTATTTATGTATTTCTTCAAGAATCTCGACTAGCTTTTGTTTCTTATAAGGTGGATCAAGAAAAATCAATTCAAAAGTCATTTCCCTTTTCACCAAAGCCTTCAGTGCACGCTCTGAATCATTTTTATAAACTTCTGCACGGTCTGAAAACTTGCATAGTTCCAAATTGGCCTTAACCGTTTGATTTGCTTTAAAATCCCGGTCGACGAATATGGCTTTATCCATGCCTCTGCTTAACGCTTCAATTCCCAGTCCACCGCTCCCGGCAAATAAGTCGAGGACCAGCCCTCCTTCGAAATAAGGACCAATCATATTGAAAATGGATTCCTTGACTTTATCAGTAGTCGGCCGGGTTCCTGTACCCGGTACAGCCTTAAGTGGTCTTCCTTTGCAAATTCCGGAAACGACCCTCATCATCCTCACCACATTTTATGACAAATTTCTGTTACTTTCCTATCCTAACATATTAGAAAAAGCTAGCCAATATTTAAACCCAATTGGCTTCATTTCCAAGATGAAAATCAACGTATCAATTCGGACCATGGTTTCTTTTTATAAAACTTTTACATTTTGAATAATAAAGTGGTTTTTGGCAATAATGTGAATAACAACATTCCTTTTTAGGTGTTGTTGCCAACCGCGGAGAAGGCTTACGTTTCCCCATAAGCTCTTCCTCCGGTTTCTCCTCTCCCTTTGCCTTCTGGTCCTTAGTTAGACATAGAAGGACCCTGCATATTTTTGCAGGGCTTTTTTTATTGTTAAACCTCTGATATCTAAATGTCTTTGTCAAGCTTCGTCAATGAAGTTGTCCTTCTCTTTTATCAGGGATAATGATAAAGTAATGATTAATAAGTTAGTTAGGAGAGGTTTAATTGATTCAACGTTTTATTGAAATTGGACAAGGATATTCCGATATATATGAGTTGCTGGAAGTAGGACGCAATCAGAAACATCGAGTTGCAAGGCTTTTGGCCATGCATACTACTATAAATGATAAAAAGGTAACGTCATTGGTGATCGTCATGCAGCCCACAGATCCCGGCAAATTTCAGCCGCTTTACATGTGCCGTGAAGGTATACCTAACCCTCATGCCACCAAAAACAAACGCTTTGAGCTTTTTGAGAACTTGGCGGAGGAATTGGATAGACCGATTATTGAAATCGACGTGAAGCCTTCGGTGCTCTTCGCAGAAATCGAGTTGTACTACCAACACTTAATCGGCATTTTGCGAATGAATAGGTATCTGCCCCCATTAGGTTGAATGATCCCCTGAATTGAAAAAAGCTGACTCCGCATGAGTCAGCTTTTTTTAAATTCCCATTTTATAATCATATTCTTTCGCTTTATCCGGTTTGGAGTTTTCGAACTCCACCTTCAAAAAAGGCTTGTAAGAAAGGTCCACTTTTTTAACGAACGAATAATTATTCAGCTTTTCCACCAGCGGTTCCACTTCATCCATATTCGTATAAAGCACCACATATTTCAACTTTTTTGAAACATAATGGATATTTCCAAATTTCCTAAGCATTTTGGCTTGTTTTAATGTATGTAAATAGACGATGATTCCCTGTCTCGCTCCAAGCATATCAATAACTCCCTTTTATAAAGGTTTTAACTAAGTGTAGCATAGCAGAATCTTTACTTTCAACCAAGAAAAAAGATTATATACGAAATTCTCTCACTATTATGAATATACACACTGTGAAAGGAGCCTAACAAACGATGGATTTAAACCAAATTTGGCATCAATTTATTGATCATCTATTAGACAATGATGAAATTACCCAAGCTTCGATAAAAAAGTTCACAGGTATACCATTTCTATATATCCATTATCATCCTGCTCAAAATGAAAATAGCAAGCTTTCTTTTTTAATAAAAAAAGCCGCTAGCCTTTCAATGCGTGGCAAGCAGCTTCATTGTGAAACCATTTTCGTACGTCAGGAAGAACATTTATATGTTTTCCGGCATCGTTTTTATGTACCGCAGCAAAAGATGTTTTGCTGCGGCAACCTATGTCCGGATTGTATTTTATATCGCAGTTAATCGCTTTGTCACGTATCCGGAAATATAAATGATAATAACAAGAAATTCTTTTTACATGCATCGGTTCATTGAATCGAGAAGGTTCCTTACATGACACAGCCACCGAACTCCGTAGTAATGCCGAATTTCGATGGCTGCATTCAATATACCGGCCTAATGTTTATAATCTCTCCATTACCTTAAGCGGAGCATCCACAGCTTCCGCCGGTTCCGCAGCTTCCCGATGAACATCCACCGGATGAAACAAAAAATGGATTCCCCGCTGGAGTTTTGACCTGTTCAGAAACCGCTCGGCCAATCCTTCCGCTTATTTCATCTAGAACGGATTGCAATTCGGTCTCAGCCCGCTTAAACTCAGCAACGGCAGGATGCATATCCATGTCCCGTTTAGCTTGCCTGGTTTCTAAATTGATGCGTTTATAATCCGGATGATATTTACCGAACCTTTGAACATCTTCAAATAGATCCTTTAGCGATGTAAACTTGGAAATTTTCCGCTGGGCCTCTTTGTCGCTTTGTAATTTATATAAACTAAGGAAGTATTCTTCCCCTATTTCAGAATGAAGGATCATTTCAGCTAATCCATCAGCCTGTTGTAAAATGTCGATGATTTCCATAGTAGCAAGCATTAACAAGCTCACCTCCACAACCATTTTACCATTTCTCCCTTTTAGATGCTAATGGTTTGATTAAATCGAGGAAGTGATATGTACCTCAATCTCTTTTTGCAGCCCAGTTGTTTCACCTGAACCATTCAAAATCTCCAGCTTAATTTTATGCTTGCCATTTGGGACTTCCTTTAAGATAAATGCTGCCGTTTTCATATCGACTTTCTTTTGATTATCAATAAATACGGACACAATTGCCAACTGTTCTGGATTTGATTCAGAAAAACCATAGTTTTTCAAATAGCACTCTACATAGACAGAGTTGCCATTTACAAAAGTTTTTACCCGAAAATCCTCATCTGAATTTCGGATGCTCGATACAGTGGTGGCAGCTTTAAGTGCAGAAACACTCTGCACGGCTACTCCTGAATTTTCAGGTTCTGGTATTTTCTTCCCACAACCCGACGCTGCCATCAACACTGTTAGAGCCAATATGAACTTTCTCATTCCATCGCCCCCCTTTTGCCTTTATTGTTCGCCAAAAGGGATAATTTACTCTTTTTTTCTTCATTCACCTGAAACATTCATCGCTTGAAACATATGAAGCATCATGGAAGCGACCTGAACGCTTTCCGAAAATTTAGAGACCCGATGGGGAATCGACTTTTCAAAATAATATTTCGCCTCGGTTTCAAACACATCCACTTCATGTGGATTACGCATTAACCTTCTGTACCATCCAGGTTGAACCCTCAAGTAATTTCGCATATCTTCGTTTGTTTGGATGAATTCATATATATTCTGACGCATGAAAAACCCTCCTTAATCTTTGGTGAATAAAAAAGGGTTAGCTCTCTGCTCTTTTTCTTTTGGGGGAGGACTTGTATCACCTGATTTATTCCCTTGGAAAGCAGATAGCACTCCTTGGATTGCACCGATGGCCTGATTGGCATTCGTAATATATTGTTGAATCTGCCCCATATCCATATTTTTTACTGCACTCATTAACGAACCGATCAACTCAGTGCTTTGGTCTCCCTTTTCAACCGGCGGTGATGGGGACTCTGTATTCACTTTGGATTCTCCCACACTGCCGTCAGCCTGCCAGCGTGGATGATCATCTCCGAGTAAATACCACTCTTCAAAAAGTTCCTGCCATGTTGCTTGTTTGCTTCTCACTTCATTCACTAAATGAGGATGCTCCTTTACAAACTCCCGAAATCGATCCACGGAGGGCCGTTTTCTTTTTGCCATTACTCTCACCTCACACTTAGACATCGCCTATTGCACCATATGCTAAAGGTAAATAAAAAGTGCATCACATTCCATTAAAATCCAATTGGATTTTCCAAAGAAATAAGGAGGTATTGTCATGTCGCATGAATGTGATTTAACCAAGAAGTTCCGGAACTTGGATGAATCACTGGATCTTCAAATGAAACAGAATGATCTGATTTATCGGGAATTGATTCAGGGTTAAAAGCCAAAAGAGAGTATGGGAAACGCTCTTATTTTTCAATCCTGCTGCCATTAAATAAGGATGTCAGCAAATAGGGGACGACACTTACTATGACCATGTCTGACACACCTCTTAATTGAACATCTCATGAAGGCATGATGGCTACCTCGATAGATTCGACCTTGCAAGCTCAGTTCCAAAAGGGTACGCTGCCGTTACAGCGGAAATCCAATTTCGTTCCGTAAAACCCTCCATTGGATAATTACGTGCCATGCAAGTTAATACAGAGGCAAACTCATCATCGAGGGAAAGGTCCACCCGTGATGATGGATGGGGCACTTTGCGCTATATCCAGAACAGAAAACGGACCCAAATCGGATCCGTTTTTTTATTTCTTTATGAAATTCTGAGTATAATACTTTTTATATACCCCGACGCCCAGACCTGTAAATTCCTCGTTCAGCATCGCATCCCGATGACCTTTGCTATTTAGCCAGCCTTCCATGACTGCAGCTGCGTCCACATAATTAGCCGCTATATTTTCACCTGCTGACCTGTATTTTACATGACCTGCATCGAGACGCTTTTCCAAATCCCCATTTGTTTCAGAAACATGGGTTCCTTCAGGTGCGTCCGTCATTTCCCGGCTATGAAGGTAGGCAACCCTTGCTGTTGGAGCATCCCATTCTAAAGGCTCCAAATCAAACCGGCTGCGCATTATATTCGTAATATCGAATATTTGCTGCTCATTGCCATCTTCCACTTTCGCCATGTCTTCCTCAGAAAGATCCTTAACTGTCAAAAGCTCACCATGATAGGTCAACTCATACGGCTGTTGTTTCAATAGGGCGGAATCATTCAAAAATCGGATGCTTGAAACTGTTCCGGTGAATTTATCCAAATAAAGCTGAACATTAATATTCCCTAAATCAATCAACGGTCTCATGTTCATATCTTCCTCCGACAATTCAAAACGGTATGAACTGTCGCCAACTTCAATATCAACAGTAGGCTCCACATATAAACTGGAATAGATGGCATCAATCGATTGTCCAATTTTAAAAGGAGCGACATTGACCTCATCACCGATTCCATAAGCAGATACCACTTTTTCATTTTCAACGGCTAATTGGAAATAATTATTATTGTTCTTTTTATAAACCCACCAGTCATATCCATAGGCGGACATATCAATTCGATCTGGCTTACCGTATTCCTTTTCTATCTCTTTTGCATTTTTTCCAATTGTTACTGCCAGACCTTCTGTCACTTCAGTAACCCCTTCCTTTTCAGAGGAAGTGCTTTTTTCATTTATATGTCCATTGGGGTTAACACCTTTGTTACCATCTATAAGAGGGTTCCCTTCATCTTCATCGCCGATATTAAGATAAATACCGATTACGAAAAAAATAACGATTAACACCAACACCTTACCTAAATTGCGCAGAGGAACACTCCCTCTCTCTATCTAATTTATGTATCCAATGCAAAAAATCTTTCTTTCCTGATTATATCACTGTTCAATCATAATTTTCTAATTTACGATAGACTGCCCCTACATTAAATTTATTTTAAAAATGGAACTTTTGTGAATGATTGAAATACCATCGTTGAGTTCATTGCAACTTCCACCATTTCGTACTATTATAAAATATAGGATAAAATGGTATATTATAAACATACTTGGAGATTTTTAATATATTCATGTACATAATATTTTCCCGGTATGTCATTTTAATTCCCAATAGTAAACATAGGAGGTACTACTCGTGAAATTTGAAAGCTTTGGAATCGAAAACATCACAGCCGACTTAAACCGATTAGATGACCTAATGCCGCAATATGGTTTAATACGTGCAGAACAATGGGATTACGAAAGAGTCAGTTACGATCGTAAGTTCGAATTAAAAGAAGGCACGTTTTACCTGAGAATACTTGGCTATGCTACAGAGGGCGATGTAGGCTCTCACAGGGCCGTCATTAAACTTATGGTCCCTCTATTAGGAAAACACTATTATCCACACGGAGTAGAATATGGCGAAGGAGAGGATTTCCCTGCATCACTAGTTAAACAAAGTGAAAAAATTCTCTCTCAAATCAAAGAAGAACTTACACAATTCAACGGCCTGTAAAAGCCGTAAGTTAAAAATGAGGTACAAAGAGAGGGGATCAGGTGTGATGCTCTCTTTTTTTCTTATCCATTACAAAAGCCTGATGCTTTTTTTGCACCAGGCTTTTTCGTTATTTTAAAATCCTAGGATCGCCTTTATTAATGATGTAGTTTCGCCGCCATGATAAATGACATAAAGCAGGATGTAAACAGCTACTCCTGTAATCCCAGTGAAAAACCAAATGATGCTGGTGGCAGGTCCAATTTTTTTATGAATGGCGAATTTACCTTTAAAACCAGTGGTAAGCATGATGATCCCTAAAACTGCTCCAGTTGTCGCAAGCGTTATATGGAAGATCAAAAAAATCGTATAATAAATTTTAATGTCATCGGGTCCGCCAAATGACGTACTGCCAATGAATACCGTCCGGGAAAGATATATAGTGAAAAAGATCACCGCAAAAACCGCAGCTGCCATCATGGTTTTTTTATGGGTCTCGATTTTGCGTTGTTTAATTTGATACCAGCCTATTGCAACAGTGATGGCACTTAATACAATGAAAGCTGTACTTATCGTTGGAAGGATTGGTAAAGACATATGTATTGTAGTCCTCTCTATATTTATTAATCAACTACCATTTTATAAGAGGCAATCCTAAAATTCAATAAAATCAAGGATTATTAACAGAATGCTCACTTTTATAGAATAGCCAAGTCGAATCATTGGACTATTTTCTTTACATCGAAAATTAGGCAAAGGCAGGTAAAAGACCTGTCCGCCCCAAGACAAGTCTTTTACCGTACAATTATTCTACAGTCTGAAAATCCGAAGGTATCGGGTCGATATCATTTTTGCCGCCATTCTCCTTTTTGAACCAAGCAAAGAAAATGACACCTAATACATAGCCTAAAACAATTTCTTGGATCACCTTCATCAGAACCCCACCAAGCTGTTGATCCTCAAGCAATGGCAGTCCATTGAACATTTCCGGGCCACTGAGCGTTAAGCCAGACAGTGCAGAAGCAGGAACGCAAAGCTCCATGGCACTGGCCCAAGATTCCGCATTGGTGAATGTATCATACATCGGATCATTAGCAAAAATGATCAAAGCGCAAGCAGGGGTCATTAGAATGCCGCTGCCGAAAATATAAGCTACTTTTTTCACACCTGACAGACTTTCACGTTCCGGAAGTTGATTGACAAGCGGGAACCACATCAAAACAGCAGTCGTAAATAAAAGGACCGTGTATCCGGCATGAAACCACATCCCCGTTTTGATAAAGTCGAACACTAACGGGATATGGTACAACGAGAAAAGAACATTAAATAGTAAAAGGGCGACAAGAGGTCTCGTGAAAAATTGAAATAACGGCTTCACTCCCCTTGAATTTATGAAAGTTCTCATAAGCCAATCTGGAATCGCTATGATAAATAAAGGCGGAATCACAAGATAGAGCAGTGCCATTTGAAACATGTGAGCACTGAACATGATATGGCTCAATAAATCCAACGGTGACCCTTTTACTGCATATAGAAGGAACATGGCTATCAAAAAATAAGTTGCCTGTTTAACGGAAAGCGATGAACTGCCCGAAAACTTCTCCCTTTTTTTTGTCACCAGCCAAAAATAGCCAACGGTTATAAGTACGAGGACGGCAAAATAATAAGGACTCCACAAAGCTCGAAATCCGAAAATATCAATAGACAAAAAAATCACCTCGTTCATAAACTTTTTCTTACTTTCATTATACCTAAAATGAAACATGGTAACAAATATAGATAAACTTGGATTCTTTTTCTAGCTAATCAACACATAAAGAAAACCGGCTATCATTCAATAGCCGATTTCCTTTATGGTTTATAACCAAACAATCGTTGTGAACACAAGGACAGTTATCAAGCCGACTGCAAGGCCGGAAAATAAGAACAATGCAATGGTCCCATGCCCTTTATGCTTCATATGCATGAAATAATACAATTGGAAAATCACTTGTACAACTGCCAGCAGCAAAATGACTGGTTTAATGAACCAATGGGAAAAACCCTCGATTCCTACAGCAGCAAAAGCAAGTAATGTAAAGAAAATCATAAGTGTAAATGATATTACTTGGTGTTTCATCTCTTCAGCATTTTTCTTACGGCGATATTTTAAATCGACATTCGGGTTCGCTGAATTTGATTGTTCATTCGCCATCAGTTTATCCCACCATTCCCATTAAGTATACGACAGTAAAGATAAATACCCAGACTACGTCAATGAAATGCCAATATAGACTCGCAACAAAAAATTTAGGAGCGTTATACAAATTCAAGCCCCTTCCTGCATTACGAACCATAAGAGATATGATCCAAACCAAACCGAAAGCAACGTGTCCCCCATGAAAACCAACTAACGTATAAAACGCGGAGCCGAAGGCACTGCTCGTAAAGGTATGATGGAATTCATGAACATAGTGATTAAATTCATAAATCTCGAGTCCAAGAAAACCAAAACCAAGTGCAACAGTAATCACAAGCCAAGCCTGCATTTGTTTAAAGTGGTTATTTTTCATATGGTACATTGCATACACACTGGTCAATGAACTGGTCAATAACAGCATGGTTGCTACAAAAGTAAGTGGTAATTCGAATAAATCTTTAGCTAGGGCTGCATCACCATTTGGAACTTTATCCTTCAATGCTAGGTAAGTTGCAAATAGTGAGGCGAATAGTACAGTCTCTCCACCAAGAAACAACCAGAAACCTAAATACTTATTTTTACCTTCTAAAGTCGCTTTCTCGGGAGAAGCAGGCCAAGTGGCATCCGTGAATCTTTCATCTGTTTGCATTATGCCTTACCTCCCTTATCTTTATCGTCCATAAGGTCCGCTTTATGAATATGGTATCCATGATCGTCTTTAACTGAACGGATAAACATTGAACCAAATGTCACCAAAAGTCCTACAATCATTATAGGCAGGGTCCATGTCTTATCATCCATATGGTATAAAGCACCGAATGCGGCGATAAATAAACCTGAAGCAATCGTTAATGGAAGAATGGATGAATTCGGCATATGGATATCCCCAAGTGGTTCTGCAGGGGTCATTTCCTTTTTCCCTTCCATTTTTTCAACCCAGTAAGGATCTAATCCGCGGACTAACGGCAGTTGTTTAAAATTATAAAAAGGCGGCGGTGATGGAATGGCCCATTCTAGCGTACGGCCATCTCCCCAAGGATCATTGCCGACTTTTTCATTCTTCACAGATGTAATGATGATATTGATGACCATAACCAAGACACCAAATGCCATCAAAAAGGCTCCGACTGTACTAATCATATTACCTGTATTAAAGCCTTGATCGTCCAAGAATGTAAATACGCGACGAGGCATCCCCATCAAACCTAAGAAATGTTGAATGAAGAATGTTAAATGGAAACCAATTAAGAACGTCCAAAATGTGATTTGCCCCAATTTTTCGCTTAACATCGTTCCGAACATCTTCGGCCAATAGAAATTGATCCCTGCCAATAAACCTAATACAACCCCACCGACGATTACATAGTGGAAATGAGCAACAACGAAATAACTATCATGGTATTGATAATCAGCAGGTGCAGATGCGAGCATGATACCAGTCACGCCGCCCATTGTAAATGTAGGAATAAAGGCAACTGCATAAAGCATCGGAACCGTGAACTTGACGCTTCCTCCCCACATCGTAAAAATCCAGTTGAATATCTTAATACCTGTCGGTACAGCGATAGCCATGGTCGCCACGGCAAAGATTGCATTTGCGATCGGACCTAGACCAGTGGTAAACATATGATGCGCCCAAACCATGAAACCTAAGAAACCGATTAAAACGGTTGCAAATACCATCGATGAATAACCAAACAATCTTTTTCTGGAGAAGGTAGCGAAAATTTCAGAAAAAATACCGAACGCCGGAAGAATCAGGATATACACTTCCGGGTGACCGAATATCCAGAATAAATGCTCCCAAATGATCGTATTTCCCCCTGCCGCTACATCAAAGAAATTCGCACCGAACATCCGATCGAACATCATTAACACCAATCCAACGGTAAGCGGAGGAAAAGCGAATAATATCAATGCAGAAACAACGAAAGTTGACCATGTAAACAGCGGCATACGCATATATGTCATACCTGGCGCACGCATATTAATGATGGTTACCAGGAAATTGATCCCTGCCATTAGTGTTCCAAAACCTGATATTTGTAGTCCAAGGACGTAAAAATCAATGCCATGGCCTTCGGAGTGAAGGGATAGCGATGCATACGATGTCCAGCCTGCATCGGGAGCCCCCCCTAAAAACCAGGAAAGATTTAAAAAGACTCCCCCAAAGAAAAACAGCCAAAAACCCAATGAGTTTAAAAATGGGAACGCAACATCACGTGCCCCTATCTGTAATGGCACAACCGCATTCATAACAGCAAATACCAATGGCATGGCCGCCAGGAAAATCATTGTCGTACCGTGCATGGTCAAAATTTCATTATAAAATCCGGCACTTACGAAGTCATTATTTGGGATTGCAAGCTGGATACGGATAAACATCGCTTCCAAACCGCCGATTACAAAGAATAACCCGCCAGAGATAAGATATAGAATGGCGATTTTCTTATGGTCCACCGTCGTCAGATAATCCCAAAGCGTAGCGCCAAATCCTTTTTTATTAGCGTACGTACTCACGATTTAACCTCCTCAATCAATGTTCTATTTGTCTTCCACCTTAAGCTCTAATAGATAAGCTGCCAGTGCATTAATATCTGAATCCGAAAGTTCGCCGTAAGTACCGGTCATCGTGTTACCCGGTTTATACTTCTCAGGATCCTTGATCCATTTCTTCACATTTTCTTCCGTATGATCCAATACACCAGCTACTTTTTGACGCTCACCGAATGTAGCCAGATTTGGAGCCTGACGTGCAGCTTCAGGCCTGCTGTCATTTGGTGTCACCGCATGGCAGCCTATACAACTTTGATTAAAGACATCTTCACCCTGTTTTGCCAGATCACCTTCAACGACTGGTTCCTTCGCGGCTTTCATATCTTTTGTCCATGCATCAAAATCGCTTTTAGACTTCGGCACGACTTTAAAATCCATCAAAGCATGTGAAGGACCGCAAAGCTCAGCACATTTCCCGTAGAACAAGTTGTTTGAATCTTCTGCCTTTTTACTATCGAATTCTAAATAGAACTGATTGACCCCTTCTGTATTGGTATCCATCTTTCCTCCGACAGACGGTACCCAGAATGAGTGCTTAACATCTGAAGCAGTTAGATTGAAGTACACTTTTTGATCTGTTGGCACAACCAAATCCTGACTTGTAACAACGCCAAGGTCTGGATATTCAAACTCCCACCAATAAAGGTTCGCCCTAACATTCACGACAAGTGCATCTTTCGTTTTTCCATCCTTATCCTTCTTGTCCATTGCCTTTGTATCGGCTAAGTCGAAAGTCGTGACGACAGTTGGAACAGCCAGAACAATTAAAAGAAGGATAGGAATAACAGTCCAGATAATTTCGAGTTTATGACTTCCTTCAATTTGTTTTGGTATTGTTTCGTCGCCTTTCTTCCGACGGAAGCGCAGTAAAACTACAACGAACAAAATAATCACAACAATAATAACCAGTACCATGATCAGTGTACTCAATATCAGTAAGTCATACTGAGATTGCGCAACATCGCCAGCTGGCTTCAGCGCGGATAGAAATGGTTCGCCGCAGCCTGAAAGGACAAGTCCTACAATACCCAGCAGAGCAATTAGGCGCCATTTGTGCAGCCTTTTTTTCATAGCTTCAGAAACCCCTCTTTCGTCAAAATTTTCTCACAAAAATAAAAATGGGCGCAATTGCGAATATTCTCTCTATGTCAATTTCTAAAAAGAAAGAATCCCTAATCTAAGGAATTATTAAGTTGATTCATGTAACCGCTCTTATGTATGACCTCGTTGGTTCCGTTAATATGTATGAATGGCGGTCAGTGCTTTATTTATCAGTAAACTGGAGCCTGTAAAAGAACAGGCCGCCAGTTTATTTAAACCAAAACTAGATCAGTGTGACAATAACCATCGCTACAAATAAAATGGTCATATAATTTAAAGAATATACAAACATGGATGTTGCCCATTTAACATCTTCTTTCTTTTTATACCCCTTAATTCCCAAAATAAGCCAACCTGTACTCAATAATGCAGCAAGAATAACTAGCGGTGTTCCTAATGGAGTTAAAAAGAAAGGAATGAACATTAAACAGATGATCCATAGCATAATCGATCTTTTTGCAGCCTTGAACCCTTTTACGACCGGAAGCATAGGTACTCCCGCTGCCCGATATTCTTCGACACGCCTCATTGCTAGTGCATAAAAATGAGGCGGCTGCCACAAGAACATGATCGCGAACAGGACCCAGGCGATCTTATCAAGGCCCGGGTCGACTGCAGCCCACCCGATAAGCGGAGGCACCGCTCCGGAAATACTGCCTATAATCGTATTCGAGACAAATCTACGTTTGAAAACCATGGTATATAAAACAACATAGGCGAAAACGCCGAATGCACCTAGTATGGCAGTTGTCATATTAGTCAATGCAAGTAATATCAGCCCCGCAGCAATTAAGCCGAAACTTAACGCCAATACCTTTGAAGGCTGTACTTTCCCAGTTACCGTTGGACGGTTTTTCGTTCTTTCCATTAAATGATCGATATCACGGTCATAATAATTATTGAAACTGCAAGATCCCGCCATAATGAGCGCCGAACCTGCAAGTGTATAAAACACTACATCCAGATTGCTTAAGAAGCTAAGCCCCGAAAAATGAAGAGCTAACCATACGCCGGTAAAAGCTGTAATTATATTTGAATTGACGATCCCCACTTTTATAAGTGCGAGAAAATCCTTCCAAGCTGTTGTTTCAGGTATATCCGATTGAAGGGCGGCTTTACTGTCCTCCATGACAGCTTCTGACAAACCCCTTGTTTCTGACATTTGTTTTCCTCCTTTAAATCATTCAGCACAGACGCAAATGCAAAAAAATCCTTACATATGCTATAGAACATTATTTCATACTTTTTGATATTTGTAACCAAGGAAGCGTAAACAAAAAGTAAATTATTTACCAATGACCGTTGTCAATGGAATCCATCGAGAGCTATCATTCTTAATATCATGCTTATTAACAGTAAAATTTAGTAAAATCATTTCTTCAATATATTAAAACACATTTTTGGAAGCTTTTGTGAAATTTTTTCGGATAATTTTTGACCAATTTGTGTCTCAATAATTTACTGCTGTTATAAGATGTTCATCAAGAACATGAATAGTATGCTGTTATCATCATCCCCTAGACTTATTCCCTATTTTGCTCCTACTTGAAGGTTTACACTCCCTTTATTTCTATCAAAGTCTTTTGTAACTTTCAACTATTTCAGGCATTTTAATTAATAGTTATAATATTAACTGAACTTGTAAAATCATTCTATTTTGTGTAATATCGAGGAAGTTCGACAAATATTATGAAAAATCATATGCTATTATTAATTTTATGGAACAATCCTAATTTGCTACAGAGAAAAAGGTGGGACTACTAGTGAAATCGTCTCTTAAATGGTTTGCTGTTTTAACAACGATTGTAATGCTTTTCATCTTACTAGGTGGAGCTTTAGTCACGAAGACGGATTCCGGCATGGGTTGCGGCAGATCCTGGCCATTGTGCAACGGCCAATTGATCCCGGACAAAATCACGATTGAATTGGTCATTGAGCTTTCCCATCGGCTCGTTTCAGGTGCTGGAGGATTCTTGGTTTTAATTTTATCGTATTTGTCTTGGAAAAAAATCGGCCATATCCGTGAAGCGCGTTTCTTATCCGTCCTGTCTTTTGGATTTCTGTTACTGCAAGGGTTGATCGGAGCCGCTGCCGTCATTTGGTCACAATCCGACTTCGTCCTTGCCCTTCATTTTGGAATATCGCTCATTTCCTTTGCTGCCGTCTTTTTACTGACACTGTTGATTTTTGAAGTAGACAAGAAGTTCGAAGCCGAAAAACTTATCGTTGACAAACGAATGAAATTCCATATTATTGGCGTATTGATTTTTTGTCTGGCAGTCGTATATACGGGTGCTCTTGTAAGGCATACAGAATCCAGTCTTATCTGTAAAGATTGGCCTTTATGTGTAAATGACAGCGCTGCACTCCCCTCAAACCTTTATGAATGGATTCAGATGGGGCACCGTGCAATGGCAGGCGCTATTTTCATTTGGGTATCATATGTGGCTTATATAGCCAAAAAACATTACAAAAATCAAAAAGTTTTATATGGCGGTTGGATGGCTGCATTCATTCTCGTATTTTTACAGGTTTCCGCTGGAGCCTTTATCATTTTCTCTAGGCAAAACTTATATATCGCATTGACACATGCATTGTTCATTGCCTGCTTTTTTGGTGTAATGAGCTATTTGATGCTATTGACATCAAGAAGCAAAAAAAATGCCCTAGCCATCCAAAAAGGGAGCTCCACGCACACAGTCAAAGGACAGGATGAACAGGATATATCACCAACGGCACCCGCCCGTTAATGTCTGATTGTTCAATCAATAATATAATAGGATAAAACAAAAACCACCATTCCCCAGGGAATGGTGGTTTTTGTTTTATCTTAAGATGACCGTGGATTGCCTTGAAAGAGGGTGTAGGGAAGCTTGAAACATCAAGCATACCCCATATACCCTAAATCATTCAGAAGGTCACAGTCAGCGATATTACTTAGTTATTTCAATCAATAAGTCTCCAGTACTTATCGCTTCTCCATCTTTTACATAAATATCTTTGATGGTCCCGGAGTATGGTGCTTGCACGGTAGTTTCCATTTTCATCGCTTCCGTAATGATTAGGTGATCACCCTGCTTGACCTGATCTCCTTTCTCGACCACTACACGAATAACCGTACCTGGCATTGTCGCACCGAGTTGTTCTTTATTTTTTGGATCAGCTTTTAGTTTTGAAACAACGGATGATTTAACGTTTTCATCCTTGATGATCACTTCACGTGATTGACCATTCAACTCAAAATACACGACCCGTGTTCCATCAGCCAATGGCTGACCGATTGAAACCAATTTTACGATAAGCGTTTTACCCTTTTCAATTTCAACTTCGATTTCTTCCCCTAGCCTCATGCCATATAAGAAAGTCGCGGTATCGAGGTTGGAAACATCTCCAAATAGCTCAATCGTTTTATTGTAGTCCAGGAATACTTTTGGATATAGGGCATATGCAAGCACATCGAAATCAGTGACTGTCCGTCCCAATTCCTTGAACAATTCTTCTTTAAGTGCTGCAAAGTCCACTTCTTCCAATAACTCACCCGGTCTTACCGTTATAGGTTTCTTCCCTTTCAGGATAACTTCCTGAAGCTCTTTAGGGAATCCCCCAACTGGCTGACCTAGATAGCCTTCGAATAACTCTATGACTGAATCAGGGAAATCGATGGATTTACCTTTTGTCAGAACATCCTCTTCAGACAGATTATTTTGTACCATGAATAAAGCCATGTCCCCAACAACTTTGGATGAAGGAGTCACTTTAACGATATCGCCGAACATTACATTGACGCGCTGATACATCTCTTTCACTTCATGCCAGCGGTCTCCCAGCCCAACTGCTTTGGCTTGCTGCTGCAGATTACTATATTGGCCGCCCGGCATTTCGTGTTTGTAAACCTCGGTATGAGGTGCATTCATTCCGCTTTCGAAGTCATGATAGAATTTCCTTACCTCACCCCAGTATTCTCCTAAACGCTCTAGTGATTCGACTTCCAACTTAGGCTGTCTGCTTGACCCCTCCAATGCATAATGAAGTGTTTGTACACTTGGCTGCGAAGTCAGTCCAGCTAAAGAACCAATCGCCGTATCAACAATATCCACACCGGCTTCAATCGCTTTAGAATACATGTAAATTCCATTTCCGCTTGTATCATGAGTATGCAGATGAATCGGAAGGGATGTCGATTCTTTCAGTTCCGAGACAAGGCGGTAAGCGGCATCCGGTTTCAAGAGGCCGGCCATATCCTTGATCGCTAAAATATGGGCACCGGCTTGTTCCAACTCCACCGCCATATTTTTATAGTATTCGATATTATACTTGCTGCGTGACGGATCATTCAAATCCCCTGTATAACAAATGGCAGCTTCCGCAATTTTGCCGGATTGACGGACTGCATCAATAGCCAATTCCATCCCTTTAACCCAGTTTAAACTATCGAAGATACGGAAAACATCAATGCCTGCATCCGCTGATTTCTCTACGAATTCACGAATGACATTATCAGGATAATTTTTATAACCAACTGCATTTGAAGCCCTTAAAAGCATTTGTAATAGGACATTCGGTGCTTTTTTCCTGAAACTTAACAGCCTGTCCCACGGATCTTCTTTCAAGAAACGATATGCGACATCGAAAGTTGCCCCGCCCCACATTTCCATTGAAAATAAATCAGGAAGCAGTTTTGCTGTAGGTTCTGCGATATCAAGGATATCTTTCGACCTAATTCTCGTCGCCAGTAAAGATTGATGTGCATCACGGAAAGTCGTATCGGTGATCAATACCTCTTTCTGTTCTTTGATCCAATTGACCAGTCCCTCTGCGCCTTGCTCTTCAAGTATATTTTTTGTACCTGAGATAAGCGGCAGGCCACCAACATTCGGAATTGGTGCTGGATCAAAAACAGGTTTTTTCTTTTTCTCGACTCCCGGGAATCCATTCACGGTCACATTTCCGATATATGAAAGCATTTTTGTCCCACGGTCTTTTCTAATTGGGAAGTCAAATAATTCCGGTGTTGAATCAATGAATGATGTATCATATTCCCCATTTATGAATTTTTCATGTTTAACAACGTTTTCAAGGAAGGGAATATTTGTTTTAATACCACGAATCCTGAATTCCTTAAGGTTACGAACCATTTTGGAAGCTGCCTGCTCAAATGAAAGTGCATGAGTAGAAAGTTTAACGAGAAGGGAATCATAATATGGTGTGATGACCGCACCTTGGAAGCCATTCCCTGCGTCAAGACGAACACCGAATCCCCCACCGGAACGATACACCATCATTTTCCCGGTATCAGGCATGAAATTATTCAATGGATCCTCGGTCGTCACCCTCGATTGAATCGCATACCCATGAGTTTTAATTCCTGCTTGTTCGGGAATCGCGATCTTTTTGCCATGGAGTTCATGCCCTTCAGCCACCATGATTTGAGATTGAACGATATCAATGCCGGTAATCATTTCAGTGATCGTATGCTCAACCTGTACCCGTGGATTGACTTCAATAAAGTAAAATTCGCCATTTGCGACAAGGAACTCGACCGTACCGGCGTTTACATAATCAATATTTTTAGCCAACTTGACGGCTGCTTCACAAATCCTTTCCCTTAAATCTTCGGAAAGGGAAACGGAAGGTGCCACTTCCACAACTTTTTGATGCCGTCTCTGAACGGAACAGTCACGCTCATATAAGTGGACAATATTCCCATGAGTATCAGCCAAAATCTGAACTTCGATATGCTTCGGATTTTGTATGAATCTCTCTACATAGACTTCATCATTGCCAAAAGCTGCTTTAGCTTCTGATTTTGCGCGATCATAAGCCTCTTCAACTTCTTCGATTTTTCCGACAATCCGCATTCCGCGTCCGCCGCCGCCTAAAGAGGCTTTTATAATAATTGGAAAACCATATTGTTCACCAAATTCCTTAACTTCTTCAACACTGGTCACCGGTCCATCGCTACCAGGGATAACCGGAATATCAGCCAGTTCAGCTTGTGTTCTGGCTTTCACTTTGTCACCAAACATATCTAGGTGTCTTGATTCTGGTCCGATGAAAATTATGCCCTCTTCCTCACAACGTTTCGCAAATTCAATATTTTCTGAAAGGAAACCATAACCGGGATGAATCGCATCGACTCCGCTCATTTTGGCAATCGCAATTATGCCTTCAATATCCAGGTATGCATCAATCGGCTTTTTGCCTTCCCCGACCAAATATGCCTCATCCGCTTTATATCTGTGATAAGAACCATAATCTTCCTTTGAATAGATTGCAACTGTGTGAATGTCTAATTCCGTACATGCACGAAAAATCCTTATCGCTATTTCCCCACGATTTGCCGCGAGTACTTTTTCTATACGTTTCGCCATTGCTACCACCCTAATCAATATGTATTTTTATTGAATATATAGAAAAAAAGCGTGAAAGATTTCCACCACTTTTTATTCATGAATTGATTTCCCAAATAAGGAGTCCAACCTGATTAAGCTCATTTTATCGCTGATGTAATTATTTCGATATATTTTATACTTTCGTTTTTTACATCCGATAAATACTAAAAAGAGCTCAACACCATTAGCTAAATAAAATTTAGCTATAATAATATATTATCAATTTGATTTAACATTCAATTAATATAACAATAATACTAAAATTAACTGAATACAATAAAAAAATAAAAAATTACATATATTCGTATAAAAAAACAAGGAATTAAATATGATTTCCCACCAAGACTCCAATGCCCCATTACAGGAACAGGTCCATAAATTCCTAATGGCAGAGCAAAAATCTAAAATAATAAAAAAACTCACATTGAGCTTCCGTAAAATCAATTAGTATGTCACTTTTAAATATAGTATAACACTTTTAATTAATTATGTACATAAATAAAAAACTCAAACAATCATCGAGATTTGTTTGAGTTAGTATGTTTTATCTATTATTTTTTTAATGATGCTTCATGCAAAACTGACAATTCCCGTTCAAGGGTTTCCAAAAGGGATTTACCCTCGGTTTCCACTATCAAACCTAAGCGTACGGCAAAATCAATTTCTCTTGATAGACCGAACATTTGTGTATCAAGGACCTCTTCATATAAAGGACATTGAGGCATAGTGAGATTTTCCATTTGAACTTTTATCAGTTTTAAAATCTTGTCAGCATCTGCTTTTAACAAAGCATAGGCTTTTTCTCGATGATTGACAAGCATATCAGATGCCATGTTAAATCCCCCCGCTCAGAGCGATTAAATCTTATCTCTAAATTCTACCTTTAGTTTTGTGAAAAAGCAAGGACATTGACAAACAATTTGCCATTGGGATATCACGATCACCTCTCAAATGAATATACCCAGCCATGAAAATTATTCACCATCGTGAAGATGTGACATTTCAATTATAATTGATTATAATCATTAAAGAGCAACAGAAAGGAATGAGATATTTGGAACCCATCGTATTTATAAATGGAAAAGTGAAATATCCAATTACGCTAGATCCCGGAGTATGGATTTTTGATGACCGTAAAGTTGAGGTAAATACATATTTCCACGCTGAAAGAGTCCAAGTCAATGAATTAGAAGAATATACGATTGCCGCCTCCAAACATTGGCAAAAAGAAATTCAGGAAGGCGCAATAATGCCACCCACATTAAAAACGGAACGAAAGTTCGAGAAGCAAAGATTGCTTGAAGGGACCTTCGGCATCCCTTTTGAACCTTTTTTAAAAAATGCCGAACCTGAAAATGGGGTAACTGAAGTCATCGTTACAACTGATGATGAGGAGCTTACATTCCCGTTGGAAACGGCACTTGGATTTTTCCTGGGCTTTTCCAAGGAAGGGAAGCCGCTTAAAATATCCGAGGGCGGTCCTTTGGAAATTTATTTCGGAGACGCTTCCAACATCAATGATCCGATAAAAAATGTACGGTCTTTCACTGTTAAATAAGACTTAGTCCATTCTCACCAAAAACTTTAGAGCAATCGGCAAGGGATATCCCTTGCCGATTGCATTATAAAAGCGTAGCTGCCAGCTGGGCCAATCCAGATCTTTCCCCTTTTATCAATTTAACATGGCCCGCAATACGCTCGGTCTTGAATTTTTCCACCACATAGGTCAAACCATTATTATACTCATCTAAATACGGATGATCTATTTGCTCCGGATCTCCCATCAATACAATCTTGCTTCGCTCCCCGACCCTCGTCAAAATGGTCTTGACCTCATGTTTCGTTAAGTTCTGTGCTTCATCGATGATGATGAACTGATCCGGGATGCTCCTTCCCCTGATATAGGTGAGGGCTTCCACTTCGATCGAACTCATGCCTGCTAAAATGGCATCCAATTCCCCAGGTTTTTTCGTATTGAACAAAAATTCGAGATTATCAAAAATAGGCTGCATCCATGGTCTTAATTTTTCTTCTTTTTCCCCTGGCAGATAACCAATATCTTTACCAACCGGAACAATCGGTCTGGCAACCAAAAGTTTCTTATATTGTGACAAATCTTCAGTTTGCATCAATCCTGTTGCCAATGCCAATAAAGTCTTACCTGTCCCAGCCTTACCAATGAGCGTCACAAGCTTGATATCCGAACGAAGCAACAAATCCAGGGCCATCGTCTGCTGGACATTTCTCGGTTTAATTCCCCAAATATGTTCCCCTTCATACATCAATTTCTTAACGACCCTGCAATTCTCATCCACAATCCCTATCGCAGAAGCTGAACTGCCCAGCGTGTCCTTCATCAACAGGAATTGATTTGGATAATATGAATCTTTTGTCAGTTCTTCCAGTGCCAGAAAACTTTTTTCATAAAACTTATTCAGATTATCAATCGATACAAACACTTCTTTATGCCCAGCGTAAATATGGTCCAGTTCTACGACACGGTCATTTAAAAAGTCCTCTGCCTCAAGTCCGATCGCATCAGCCTTAACCCTGACGAGAGTATCTTTACTAACCAAAATGACCGTTTTTCCAGCTTCCTTCGTCTCTTCTTCCAAAGATAAATTTTTTGCGACTGCCAATATCCTGTTATCATTCGTTTTCTCCACAAAAATTTCCTGAAGTTTATGAAATGAACGGTGATTGAGTTCAATCCTTATGCTGCCTCCATTATGAAGCGGAATGCTTTGATGCAGCTTCCCTTTTTCCCGAAAGCCATCGATCAATTTCGATACTTGCCTGGCATTCCTTCCGATTTCATCCATATACCTTTTTTTCGAATCCAATTCTTCTAATACGACTGCTGGAATGACCACTTCATTATCTTCGAATGAATAAATCGAATACGGATCCTGCAACAGGACATTCGTATCTAAAACATAGATTTTTTTCCCCAATATGACGCCTCCTGCCTGCTCTAAAGGATATGCCTTACCATTTACTACACTCAGCATTTATGTAGCGGACGAGACTGTTGATAAACTATATGTTCCTTTGCATAAAGATAGAAGAACATTTACAGACTATAAAGAAAACTTCCAGCAAAGAATGCAATCCCCAACATTGATTACACCATGTTTCACTGCATTTTATACTTATATGCATCAGACTTGGCAGTGATGGACAGGCTGGAACATAAAAAGAGCATAAGGAGGTTTCACATTGCAAAAAATCATATTGTCGCTCGCTGCGGTTCTGTTGATGTCAGGTTGCACAATGGATAATAAAAATGAAGTGTCTGAAAATAATGCGAAAAACAATTTAACGAAAGTCAATAATACGAACATTAAGGAAGCAGACAGAAAGACAGGTCAGCAAACAGCGGAAAGACTCACCGGTTTAGCTAAATCCATTCCGGAGGTGAACGATGCCACCGCAGTCGTACTTGGCAAATATGCCATCGTCGGAATAGATATTGACCAAGATATTGAGCGCTCACAGGTTGGAACGATAAAGTACTCCGTAGGAGAAACTTTAAAACATGATCCTGATGGCGCAAATGCCCTCATCGTCGCTGACCCGGATATAAATGAGCGGATCCGGGAGGTGGCCAGAGACATTAAAGACGGCAAACCAGTAACCGGGATCCTAAATGAACTGGCTGACATCACAAGTCGGGTCATTCCTGAGGTTCCTGGTGATATTTTAACCCCAACGCCGTCCAAGAACATTGAAAAGGAAAAAAATAAACTTGATGATGAAACGGAAAGAAAAGAACTCGATAAAGAGCAAAATGATCAATCCAATCACTTTAAAGAATGAATCTCCTAACCCGAAGTCAATCTTCGGGTTTTTATCTTTATCCGACATGAATCAAGTAACGTTAACGTTCATATGTTAGTTTCACATTATCCTCGTTTTACCATAAAAATATTGGTATACTTAAAAGCATATTCAAATTGAAGTGAGGTTCAACTAATATGAAGGTTAAATGTGTAATATGCGATCAAATTGAGTCTATACCTGATGATAGCCCGGAAGCTAAGAAACTTCGTAACCGCCCTATCCATACCTATATGTGCAATACATGCAACCAACGCATAGAAGAGCGTACGAACGAACGGATTGCAACCGGAAACTTCCGTCTGTACCGGACGATCAAAAATGAAGATGAATGGTAGAATATTTTATAAAGTTTGCCTGATTGGTCTCATAAATGGAGTCTTGCTTGGATTGATAATGAAGTGGGTAGAAATGTTTTCCGGCAAGCAAGTGTATAAGCTTTTATTGAATGTGGATTTCCTTCCTCTAATTGGATCTGTTTCCTGGAGTGAGGCATCATTGTTCTTTTTCCATCTCCTTTTTTCACTTGCCATAACGTTTAGTTACGCTTATGTTCTTCATCCTTTGAAAATTTTCAGGAAATGGAACAAATACGCACTTGCTTTTATCACGATCATTCCCGCCATCATGCTTTATTTCCCACTATCGGCGCTGTCGAAAACAGAGGTTGTCCTTCCTTCTGATTTGACAGCTTTCTTTTTGTGGACAATCTTACATCTTTTTTACGGGCTTTTCCTCCCTAAAGCCATATAAAAAAAGAACCGTGCGTAAAACGCACGGTTCTTTTTATCATTACTCGATATTTTTATACTTTTCTGGTTCTAACTGAATTTGGTCTAACATGATATCAATCAATTCAATCGGATACCGTTGCTTTTTCATTTCGTCTCCCATAAGGTACTCGACGAAATAAAATGGTTCTGTTTTTGTAACCGAATCGATTATCACCTGATGATCGTCTTTCAGCATCTGCATGAAAAACATTTCTGTTTCGCGTGCAGCAGTATCATCAGGCCTTGCATCACAGACAACTTTGATCGTCAACCAATTGTATAAAGCATCCTGTAATGATTTCATCATCTTAAGCCTGTTCTTCTTTTCTCGAATTATGAAGACGGATCCTATAAATCCCCAGAACAAGCGAAGCGATGACTAATGCTTCCCCCATAGGAAGAAACACAGCAAAGAAAGAAAGAAGGGTACATCCAAGTGCCATTACCACATAAATGACCACATTTTTCAGCAATGGTAACTTTTTGGCAAAACCCAACTGATAGACAAGGATGCATAATCCAAAGACCGTCAAATATAAATACCACATTCCTGCTTCAGGATTTTCATCCACTCTGTACAATGCTGCAAAAAATGATAATCGCTCTTGGATATCCAATCTTTTCTCCTCCTCTTGCTATTTATTTTTCTTCAACAGCAACTTTTTTTCTTTTAGCTGCTCTTTCACGCTCGTTTTTATCTAGAATTTTTTTACGAAGACGGATTGACTCCGGAGTTACTTCACAGTACTCGTCATCGTTCAAATATTCAAGGGCTTCTTCAAGGGACATGATTCTTGGTTTTTTCATGGAAGAAGTTTGGTCTTTATTTGCTGAACGCATATTTGTCATTTGTTTCGCTTTAACGATATTAACAGTCAAATCGCTATCACGGTTATGTTCCCCGACAATCATGCCTTCGTAAATATCCGTACCTGGCTCAACAAAAATAACACCGCGGTCTTCTACTTGCATAATACCATATTGTGTAGTTTTTCCTGATTCCATGGATACAAGTACACCTTGGCGTCTTCCGCCGACTTGACCTTGTGCCATTGGTTGGTAGCTGTCAAATGAATGGTTCATGATACCATATCCGCGTGTAATCGTTAAGAACTCCGTTGAATAGCCAATAAGTCCGCGAGCTGGAATCGTGAACAGTAAACGAACTTGACCGCTTCCGCTGTTGATCATATCCAATAATTCACCTTTACGGGCTCCCATTGATTCCATGATCGAACCAGTATGCTCCTCAGGTACGTCGATTTGTACACGTTCAACCGGCTCACAACGAACACCATCAATCAAACGAACGATAACTTCAGGTTTAGAAACTTGCAGTTCATAACCTTCACGTCTCATGTTTTCGATCAGGATGGAAAGGTGAAGCTCCCCACGACCTGAAACTATCCAGACATCCGGAGAATCAGTATTTTCGACTCTTAAGCTGACATCAGTCTGCAATTGGTTTCTCAAACGCTCTTCGATTTTACGAGCTGTTACGAATTTACCTTCACGGCCTGCGAATGGGCTGTTATTTACAAGGAAAGTCATCTGTAATGTTGGCTCGTCAATACGCAGGATAGGTAGAGCTTCAGGATGTTCAGTCGGACAAACTGTTTCCCCTACGTTAATATCCTCCATACCAGAAACGGCAATTAAATCACCGGCAACGGCTTCTTGGATTTCAACTTTCTTCAAGCCGATATAACCAAAGATTTTCGTTACACGGAATTGTTTAACCTTCCCATCAAGTTTCATTAATGAAACCTGTTGACCTACATGCATTTTACCGCGGAATACACGGCCAACGCCAATACGTCCTACATAATCGTTATAGTCAAGTAAAGCCACTTGGAATTGAAGCGGTTCATCTGAGTTATCAATTGGTGCAGGGATCGTTTCAACGATTGTTTCGAAAAGTGGGGTCATATCTTCTTCTTGTTTAGAAGGATCTGAATCCAAGCTTGCAGTACCAGCAATACCTGAAGTGAAGACAACTGGGAAGTCTAATTGTTCTTCTTCAGCTCCTAGTTCGATGAATAAGTCAATTACTTCATCGACCACTTCATTTGGACGTGCAGAATCTTTATCGATTTTGTTCACGACAACGATTGGCGTGATCTTTTGTTCCAATGCTTTTTTCAACACGAAGCGAGTTTGCGGCATACAGCCTTCATATGCATCAACAACAAGAAGAACGCCATCAACCATTTTCATGATTCGTTCCACTTCACCACCAAAGTCGGCATGACCAGGTGTATCCAAAATATTGATCCTTGTATCTTGGTATTGAACTGCTGTATTTTTCGCAAGAATCGTAATTCCGCGTTCTTTTTCAATCGCATTAGAATCCATCGCACGTTCTTCCACATGTTCATTTTCACGGAAAGTACCAGATTGCTTAAGCAACTGATCCACTAACGTTGTTTTACCATGGTCAACGTGGGCAATGATGGCTATATTACGAATATTTTCTCTTAATTTCAAAAAATTCACTCCTAAAAAAGTTTGTGTATAACGTATCACTAGTATTAACTTACATATTATATCACAAACATACTAGAAACAAATACAGAAATTATGTACAATAGATATATTAGGGGTGATATTAATGAACATTAAATGGAATTTCTTAATATTAGCGGTATTGGCAACATCCAGCATTGGCTCCATTGGCATCTTCATTGCTGAAAAAAGCTGGATTGGAATATTGGCTGCAATCGTTATTCTTTGCGGTGTCATGGGTTTCGGTTTTACTCAGAAGAAGAAATTACGCGAAGCCGGGAAGTTATAATATAAAAAACTCGCTGACTGACAGCGAGTTTTTTTTGTTAATTATTTCCACCCATGCAAAATATTTATCCTGCTTGCAAAAAGCTCCTGATGCTAACGGCTGGAGTTTCCTGATAAGTATTTATCGAATACTTCTTTGTGAAGCCCGGGTTTAGATACGAAAAGCGAGTCTTCTTCCAAATAATTCAATTTGTCACCTTTAATATTACTTACTTCCCCGCCCACTTCCTCAACCAGTAAAACTCCCCCGGCAAAATCCCAAGGCATGAGTCTCATGGTTATGTATGCATCAATCCTTCCAGCTGCCACGAATGCCAGCTCCAATGCTGCCGAGCCATAAGAACGTGTCCCTCTTGCATCCCGAACCAGCGGTGCCAGAAGACTCGGGTCAATCCTCCGGTTTTCCGTTACCCAGCTAGCATTAATGGAAATGATCGCTTTGCTCACTGATGCCTCTTCAAGCGATGGAAGCCTTTGATCATTCAAAAATGCTCCCTGCCCCTTGACCGCATGATATAATTCATCACTGAAGACATCATAAACCATGCCGATCTTTCCAATGCCATCCACAAAAACCCCAAGAGAAATTGCAAAATTCCTCTGTTGATGAATGAAATTCAGCGTTCCATCAATAGGATCGATTATCCACACCGTACCTTTTAAGTCTTTAATATCATGACCCATTCCCTCTTCGCCAAAAATGCGGTGTTCAGGAAAGACTTCGCCGATTTTTTCGCAAAAAAACTTTTCTATCCCCTTATCCATATTAGTGACCAAATCATTCGGATTCGTTTTCATTTCAATATTCAACTTGGTTTTAAAGGACGCCCTTAGCCTAGTACCCGCTTCTTTCATCCATAACTTCGCATATGTATCCATTTCCTTGACCGATGCCATTATAATATCCCCGTCCTTTATGATCAGAAACTACATTAAAATGATCCACTTCTAAAGATTAAAGCAAATATAGCTTGCCTTCAAGTTTTTAACATCTTAAATTTTCCATTTTTTTAAACATATGAGGAAAGAAGGTTCCTTGACCATCCATCCATTAATCGGTTTCGCAATATGAGTTAGTCCGCACAAATGCTTTTCAGACCACTTTGACTTAACGTTTCCCTTCCTTATTAAATGGTACCGAACCAAAATAAAATATCACCTTATATATATTGGACATTTAATGAAAAACGGACACATTATTTTTAATAAAATAATGTGTCCGTTCATCTATAATAAAATTCCTTGTATTGAAATTGATTCATTTCCTTTATTCATTCTCCTTCAAGATCTCTGCAGCCAAACATTACAAGGCTTTCAGTTTTAACAATTCCAAGCGGATGCGTTCTAGCCTTTGCTTGCATTTTGACCTCTTTTGGTCATTCTCTTCACCAATTGCTTCAAAAAGGGTTGCTAATTCATAGTCCATTTCCATTCTCAACACTGCAGCTCTATGTCTTTCAACTTCTTTAGCTTTTAATGCTTGGTTCATGACTTGTTTCATAATTAACATTCTCCCTTCACCAATTAACGTAATTTTCTGAATTTATATTATCATATGATTTCCTACAACAAATAGCAACTAATTTGTGCTTTAACTTATAAGTAAATTTACATCGCCAACTCAAATCGTATTTTTTAAATTTTACTTTTACTTATGCTACAATATGTGCAGATATTACGGTAGGAGAGATGAAAATGAATATAGCAAGTTTTACAGCAAGTGATTTTGATGTTTTTAAAATTGATGGATTGGAACCCCGCATGGATGCTTTAAAAGAACGGATCCAGCCCAAATTACTAGCCCTGGGAGATCACTTTTCTCAAAAACTGTCAGTTATGACCGGCGATGAAATGTACCCTCACGTCGCAAAGCATGCTAGACGGACAGTGAATCCTCCTAATGATACATGGGTTGCTTTCGCTGCCAACAGCAGAGGTTATAAAATGATGCCGCATTTCCAAATCGGGTTATGGGAAACGCATATGTTCATCTGGTATGCCGTCATTTATGAATCCCCTAATAAACCGGAAATCGGAAAGCATCTGGAGCAGCAGGCAGACCGATTGGTGAATAGCATTCCCTCCCATTATGTTTGGTCAATGGACCATACAAAACCTGATGTCATCCCTCATGAAGGTCTTGGAGTAGATGATTTGAATTCAATGTTCACTCGTTTGCAAACGGTAAAGAAAGCCGAAATTCTATGCGGAATAAAAATTTCCCGTGATGACGCCATTAAGTTAAAAGATGATGATTTCATTCAAACCATTCAAGATGCGTTTGAACATCTTTTACCCTTATATCAATTAAATTAAACACATTTGATTTGTATTCGGATCCAACAAGAAACTGGTTAAGATAAAAGGAGAGCCATAAGGCTCTCCTTAGACTGTAGACAAACTCGATCATTATAGAGTTTGTCTACAGTTTTTTTACGCTTTTAAAATTTGACCGTTGCCTCCAGATACTCGCTTTCCGCGGGCGGTCTTTCGCCTGCAGGGTCTGCCTTGGACACGCTTTTATAAGAGGAGACTCAGAAGACCCGCCCCAATCCACTTTGTTTTAGGATAGAACTCTTTTGCCTACAAACTGAGGGGTGCCTGGGAGTCTCTCCAGTCCTATTTTTGCACTACCCCTTTACTTGCTTGTATCAAGTCACTAATTTGATCTTCCTTACCTGTCTCGAAGCAATCGATGATCTTGCTGCCGACTATGACACCATCGCAGTATTGTATGGCATCACGGACATGATCTGGCGTCGATATGCCGAATCCAGCAAGAACGGGAACCGGACTTATCTCTTTTACCTTCTTTAAATAGCCTCCAAGTTCTTCTCCAAAGGTGTCACGGGCACCTGTAATGCCTTTGACTGTAACTGCGTAAATAAAGCCCTCAGCCCCTGCGGTAATCTCAGTGATACGCTCTTTCGATGATGTGAGTGTCACAAGTCGGATAAGAACGATTCCTGCAGTTTTGATTGATGAAAAGATGGCTTCTTCTTCAATCGGTAAATCGGGGATGATGCACCCCGAAATCCCTGCATTGAGACAGTCATTCGTAAACTCTTTAAGTCCATACGCCAGGATTGAATTCGTATATCCCATTAAAATAATTGGGATGGTCACATCATTTTTGATTTCCATTACTTTTTTCAGGACATCTTTTAAAGTGGTTCCATTTTCCAAAGAACGGATGCCAGCTTGTTGGATAACCGGTCCATCTGCGACAGGGTCAGAGAATGGGATACCTAGTTCAACGGCAGTCGCCCCGCTGTTTTCAAGGAAAAGAAGCTGGCTCTTTAACCGCTCAAGACCTCCATCGCCTGCCATAATATATGGGATGAATGCTTTTTCCTGTTTTGTTTTACATTCTTGAAGCGCGTTTGTTAATTTATTCATGTTCACTACCCCCTATCAACGATTGGACCGTTTCAACATCCTTATCACCACGGCCGGACAGGCAAATTACCAGTCCTGTTCCTTTCTCCATTTCTTTAGCAAGCTTTAAACCGTAGGAAATCGCATGTGAACTTTCTAAAGCAGGGATGATCCCTTCCTCCCTTGAAAGCAACGTTAGAGCTTCTAAGGCTTCCGCATCGGTTACGGAAGTATATTCCACCCGATTTGTATCTTTTAAGTAACTATGTTCAGGCCCTACCCCTGGATAATCCAGACCTGCTGAAATTGAATGTGCCTCTTGGATCTGACCGTCCTCGTTCTGCAATACGTACATGAATGCCCCGTGGAGCACCCCAGGTTTCCCCTTCGTCAAACTTGAAGCATGCAATGGCGTTTCAAGTCCATGCCCTGCCGCTTCCACTCCGTATAATTTTACCGTTTCATCTTCAATGAAGGGATAAAACATTCCCATCGCATTACTTCCTCCGCCTATGCAAGCGACTACTGCATCCGGTAGGGAATGAGCCGCCTCCGAATATTGTCGCTTTGTTTCATTCCCTATTACACTTTGAAAATCACGAACAATAACGGGGAATGGATGCGGTCCAAGAACCGATCCCATTATATAATGGGTGTCATCCACATTCGCCACCCAATATCGTAACGCCTCATTCACTGCATCCTTCAGTGTCCCGCTTCCTTGTGATACAGATATGACCTTGGCTCCCAAGAGCTCCATCCTGAATACATTTAATTTCTGTCTCCTGATATCTTCTTCTCCCATAAAGATGATGCATTCCAACTTCAGCAATGCACAAACAGTCGCCGTTGCTACACCATGCTGTCCTGCACCCGTTTCGGCAATCACCTTTTTCTTGCCCATTTTCTGAGTCAGCAAAGCCTGACCAATCGTATTATTTATTTTGTGGGCCCCGGTATGATTCAAGTCTTCGCGCTTCAGGTAAATATTTGCACCACCAGCCAGTCTCGTTAAGTTCTCCGCAAAATAAAGTGGTGTTTCCCGACCGATATATTGTTTCAGGTAATAGCTTAGCTGACTTTGGAATTCAGGATCATTTTTAGATTGTTCATATACTTCTTCAAGCTCCGTAATCGCCGCCATTAAAGTTTCTGGAACGAAACGGCCTCCATATGCTCCAAAATGTCCAGTTTTATCAGGCTGTGTATAAGTTTTCATCTATTCATTCCTCTTTTCCGGCTGTATACTTTGCCTCATTAATAAATGCTTTTATTTTTGCTCCGTCTTTTAATCCGTTTGTTTCAACACCACTGGCTACGTCAACTGCGAACGGTGAAACGGCATCAATCGCTTTTCCGACATTTTCGGGAGTCAGCCCACCCGCTAGAATCACCTTTCCCAGTGGCAGATCCGCTTTTCGGATCATATCCCAATCCAAAGTCAATCCCTTTCCAGATGAACTCTTAGGAAGGTCAACCAATAGAAAATCTGCTGGGTATTCATGAAGGTTTTCAAGGTCTTGTTCTGAATTGACCGCAAAGGCCTTGATCACCGGTAAGGGCATTCTGCGGGCGAAGCCGGCAGACTCGTTACCATGAAGCTGAATATAATCCAATCCTGCAATTTCCGCACTTTTTATCACTTCTTGTTCAGTTTGATTGGCAAAAACTCCGACTTTTTTAACATGTCCAGCTAGATTGGCTCCGAATTCTCCCACTATCTCTGGCTCAACCTTTCTGCTGCTCTCGGCAAAGATGAAACCAATGAAGTCTGCCCCTGATTCAACAGCAGTCTGAGCGGCAGCCAATGTCTTTATCCCACAGATTTTCACTAACATATTAATCTCCTCATATACTCATTTGCAGTTCGGCCATCGTGTGCGGAAGATTTGATGCAGTCATCAGCGTCTCCCCGACTAAAATCGCTTTTGCACCAGCTTCCTTCACACGCATCACGTCCTCTTTTGTCTTGATGCCACTTTCACTGATAATGATATGACGTGCCGGATCAAGTAACTTCGCCAGTCGTTCCGTTACAGCCAAATCCACTTTGAAGGTCTTTAAATTCCGATTGTTAATCCCTATGAGCTCTGCATTCAGCTCGAGAGCCAGTTTTAGTTCAGCTTCATCATGGACTTCCGTCAATACTTCAAGCCCTTTCTTTTTTGCATATTGATATAATTCATGAAGTCGTTCTTTAGAAAGTGCTGCCACAATCAATAGAATGATAGTTGCACCAGCTTGATGGGCGCGATCGATTTGGATTTCATCGATGATGAAATCTTTGCACAGCCTGGGAATCCGTATAGCCTCGCTTACGTTTCTCAAATCTGCAATTGATCCTTTAAAGAAAGCCTCATCCGTCAATACGGATATCGCTGCCGCTCCGCCGCTTTCATATGAAAGTGCCTGCTCGATCGGATTAACATTGATTTTTATGTCCCCTTTTGAAGGTGAAGCCCGTTTTATTTCCGCGATAACAGCCATCGATTTCGCCGTTTTCAAATTATCCACCAAAGATGGTCTGACTATGTTGACCATGACCGAATCACCTAAGCCCCTTTCTTTTAATTTGGCGACTTCCACCTTTTTCTGTTCGATGATTTTCGTTAAAATATTTTCCATTACATGACCACCTTATTTCTATTGCCATAAGCAATCAGATTTTCTAACTTTGCAAGAGCCGATCCGCTATCAAGGCTTTCCTTGGCCATGGAGATTCCTTTTTTGATTGTTGCTGCCGTTCCATGTGCGTATAATCCCAATCCAGCATTCAATAAAACGGTATCACGATAGGCCCCTTTTTCCCCCTTGAGAAGCCTAAGCATGATATCGGCATTTTGTTTGGCATCACCGCCGCGGATGGCATCATTTCCGTAAACCGGCAGATCCACTTCTTCAGGATGGAGCGTAAATGGGATAATATCTCCCTGCTCCAATAGCACGAGTGAATTTTCCCCCTGTAGACTCGCTTCATCCATGAATCCGGCACCATTTATGACGACCGCGCGTTTCCTGCCTAATTTATGCAGGACTTCCGCAAAAATCTCGAGCATATCGCGTCGATTGATTCCCATTAATTGCGTATCTAGTTGGACTGGATTTGTCAAAGGTCCGATGAGATTAAATATCGTCGGGATTTTCAGTTCTTTTCTCACTTTCATTATCCGTGCAATATTAGGGTGGACCGATGGGGCAAATAAGAATGCAATCCCATTTACCTCCAACAGTTCTTTTAACATTTCAGGCTCCAAGTACAAATTAACACCTAGCTCTTCCAATACATCCGCACTGCCCGTTTTGCTTGAAATGCTACGGTTTCCATGTTTGGCAACCTTGACACCGGCACCAGCCAGGACGAACGCCGATGCTGTACTTATATTGAAGCTTTGTGACCCATCTCCCCCCGTTCCGCAATTATCCATTACATTAAGGGAGCTTGTTTGTACATTTCTTGCTTCTTTTCTCATGACCCTGACAAGGCTCGCTATTTCACCTGCCGTTTCCCCTTTGGATTTTAGGGCAATGATGAATGCTGCTATTTCGCTTTCGGTGATATCTTTAGAAAATAACGATTGGGCTGCTCTGCTCATCTCTTCTTCCGTCAATGTTTGACGCTCTGCTAACTTCGCTAAATATTCCTTCACCTCTAACTCCCCCAGACGTTTTTTGTTTTATAAAATGGATTGTTGCTTCTCTGATTGAAAGGTTTCGGCAATCTCATAAAATTGATGTAATAATTCCTTGCCGATTTTCGTCCCTATTGATTCAGGGTGGAACTGTAAACCGTAGAGCGGGAATTCCTGATGTTTTAGTGCCATGATTTCCCCGTCATCCAGTGCTACTGCGGTTACAGTAAGTTCTTCTGGCAAACTTGCCCTTTCAACTACAAGGGAATGGTAACGCATCACCGGGAATTGTAAGTCCTGTTTGGCAAATACACCTGTTCCATCATGTTCGATTACCGATGTTTTTCCATGCATGATTTGTTTCGCTCCAACCACATTTGCACCAAAAACTGCACCAATGGCCTGATGCCCCAGACAAATGCCTAAAAGCGGAACTTTCTCATAAAAATTGCGGATGATCTCCATACTAATACCTGCATCTTCCGGCCTGCCGGGTCCCGGGGAAATGACGATTGCCATTGGATTCAGATCCTCAATTTCCGCAAGGGTGATTTCGTCATTTCTTTTTACTACGATTTCTTTTTCCACTTCCCCTAAATATTGATAAAGGTTGTAAGTGAACGAGTCATAGTTATCAATTAATAAAATCATTTAGTGTGAACCTCCATTAAAGCGCGTGCTTTATTTTGTGTTTCTTCATATTCCGTTTTTGGATCTGAATCATAGACAATTCCAGCCCCTGCCTGTACATAGGCCTTGCCATCTTTAATGATCATCGTCCGAATGGCTAAAGCCATATCAAGATCCCCTCCAAAACCTATGTAGCCTATCGAGCCCGAATACATCCCCCGTTTACAATTTTCCAGTTCATTGATCAGCTCCATTGCCCTGATTTTAGGAGCACCTGAAACGGTTCCGGCGGGGAGGCAGACCGTAAGGGCATCTAAACTCGTGTACTCTTCCCTAAGCTTTCCGCTAACCTTGGAAGCAATATGCATGACATGCTGATATCTTTGAATTTCCATTTCCTCAGTGAGGTGGATTGAACCGATTTCGCAAACCCTGCCAAGATCATTTCTACCTAAATCAACAAGCATCTTATGCTCGGCAAGTTCCTTTTCATCCATCAGCAAGCTTTTTTCGAAGCCCATATCTTCTTCATCTGTTTTCCCTCTCGGCCGTGTGCCGGCGATGGGATTAACATGAACCATTCCTGATGAAACACTGATTAAACTTTCTGGAGACGACCCAATGATTGTATAATCGCCAAATTCTATATAAAACATATAAGGAGACGGGTTGGCTAATCGCAAACGTCGGTAAGCATCGAAAGGCTCCCCATCGAAGTCCGCTTTAAACCTTTGTGATAAAACGACTTGGAACACTTCACCGGCGACAATCGCCGCTTTGACTTCAAGGACCATTTTCTCGAATTCATCCTGACTGAAATTTGAATTGAATTCCAAATATTCCGACGATATTTCCTTTGACGGCTTGCTTGCCTGATTGATTTTCCCCTTCATCTCCAATAAACTTTTTTCGCTATCTTCTTCCGCAGTCAAAAGATGGATCTTCTGCAGAACATGATCGAATATATACAATTCTTTATAAAAAAGAAAATGAGCATCAGGCATTTGCAGAGAATCAGGAGGAACCGGACCTATATTTTCATATAGACGAATGATATCATAGCCCATATATCCAATTGCGCCACCGTTAAAAGGAGGAAGATGTATGGGAGCCTCTCCTATTTCCACTAATAATTCGTTTTTTAGAAACTCGATGATATTGATGTTCTTTTCGATTTGGTCACCTTTTTCAGTGTCTTTCACACGAACTCGGCCAGCAAGTGATGTCACCTCCAGGTACGGTTTTGAACCTAGATAAGAGTAGCGGCCGTTATCATGATGCGAATTTGAACTTTCCAATAAAAACTTCTGGTCACCATCCAATTTCTGAAATATGGCAATGGGAGTGTGGATATCCCCTTCAATCGTGTCCATTTTAAAACGGAGTATTTTTTTTTCATCCAAATTATTCATCTTATTTCACTCCAATTCTTATTCGTTTTTTATAAACCTCCAAAGGGAAAACCCTTTTGGCCAAGTGCCTGAGTTTTCAATTCCTCTTGATGTTTTTTGAGGCTTCTCTAAAAGGTATATATATTGAAATTCCAATAAAAAAATCCCCTGCAAACACAAATATGTGTCTGCAGAGGACGGTATACCGCGGTGCCACCTCAAGTTGGAAAAACGCATCATTTTTCCCTCTCAAGCAAGAATGAAAAATTCTTGCGATTACCCTTTAACGGTGGCAGCCGAGTTTCCCTACTTATTTCAAGAAACCACTCATAAGTCCATTCATCTTCTTATATCGTACCGGTTTCCACCTTTTCCGGCTCTCTGTGACGCATCTAAAAAGATTACTACTCTCATTCATAGATTTAATTATCATTTCCGTAAAAACGCAAAAAGGGCCCTCATCCAAAGGACGAGGAACCCGTGGTACCACCTTAATTAGCTAAATTAGCTCACTTTACGGCATTAACATGCCTATCTCCGTTAACGATGAGATAATCGCCAAAGCCTACTCCGTTCATCCGTTTCGGTTTGGGGCTCGGAAGTCCATTCGCTTAAATTCGTTCACCAGTTTTCAGCAACCACTGGCTCTCTGCAGAACATCATTAAGGTACTCTTCTTCGTCACTGCCTTTATCTTTTTCTTGTTTATTATGTTAAAACAATTTTTTCAGTAAGTCAATGGAGTTTTCTAAAAATTATATTTTTATTTTTTCATTTTTATCCATTCTCCGTCATCAATTCCTTTTGCCTTCTTTATAACAAGATAGGCTGAATAGGTGCTGACTGACTCGAACTCATCCGTATACTTTTTTTCATCCGCCTTACCGGGGACTATTTCCTTGAATCTTCGATAAGCCTTCATGAATTCTTCCTTTTGTATTTTATTTTCATAAGCCTTTTCTACCGCTTCAAAGAATTTAATCACATCTACGATTTCGTCGGTAGACCAATCAAGATCCATTGGATATTGATAATCCATATTCTAAACACGCTCCTTCTAGATAGTTTTTCATGTTGTCCGGCAAACCATTTATATCAGTCTGCCCATTTTGAACGAATTGCTTCCGCCTGGTCGATAATCCGACTGAATAGCTCAGCAGTCGATGGTACATCATGAATCAGCCCCATCACTTGTCCAGCCCAAGCAAAGCCTTCAGCTTCAATACCGTCATGAATATAACGCTGGTTCGCTTTTCCACTTATGTAATCCTTCAATTGTTCAAATCCGCCGTTTTCTTTTTCTATATCCAGGATCTTTTCTGTCCAGCTGTTAGCAATTACCCTGGCTGGTGCACCAATGGACCGCTTGATGATAACGGTATCATTTTCCGTGCCGGAAACCAAGGCATTTTTATATAATTCATGTGCATGAACACACTCCTTGACTGCTATGAATCTTGTCCCCATCTCGATTCCTTCAGCACCAAGTGCCATTGCTGCCATCAAACCGCGTCCATCGCCAAATCCGCCCGAGGCAATGACTGGAATTTTAACGGAGTCCACTACTTGAGGAATTAACACAGAAGTTCCAATATCATCACGGCCTAAATGTCCCCCTCCCTCCTGACCAACCACCATCACTGCATCTGCCCCAAGCTGTTCAGCCTTCATTGCCTGCCTTCTTGCAGCAACAAGCACGAGTTTTTTCACCTGGGTGCCTTTGACATAATCAAGAAATGGGCCAGGGTTGCCGCCCGTTACGGAAACAGCTGCAATATCCTCTTTCAAGGCTGCTTCAAGCATGTGTTCATAAGGCCTTCCATGCTGACCGATTGCAAAGTTCACACCAAACGGTTTATCCGTCAATGATTTCGTTTTTCTAATTTCATCTACCAGTTGCTCTGGGCTGTCCAAGGTCATGGCCGTTACCTGCCCTAGCCCCCCTGCATTCGAAACTGCCGCAGCCAGGTCTGCATATGCTAAATGGGCCAATCCCCCTTGTACAATTGGGTATTGAATGCCTAATAAATCGGTCACACGCGTTTTCCACTTCAAACTCCTCATCTCCCTTTTCATTTTGGTCGTTTGTATATTTAGCTGATCATTAACTTCATTATGGCAAATATTGTTTACCTGTTCAATTTTCAAACACACATACAATATTAATAAAATAAGAATTCTTGGGTAAATCCAGTAAATACTAGGAAAATGGACATTTATAAACTGCAGATAATTTTATTGAGCCCCTTAACAACAAAGACATATATAATTGTTTAAGTCCGTACATGAAAGTCACTCTAGGCATTTATTATAAGACGTGCTATAATTCATATGTTTTATGTCTATCCACAAGCTTACAAACCATTTGAATGGAATCGGAGAAACATACGATCGTAATAGAAAGGGAGTATAAGCTCCCAAATATTTCGTACCTATTTTATTGAAAAGGGGCCACAAAGAATTGTCACAGAATGAAACACCCTTATACACTGCCTTATTGCAGCACGCAAAAAGAAATCCCGTTCAATTTCATATTCCAGGTCATAAAAAGGGAAAAGGAATGGACGCTGATTTCCGTAATTTCATTGGAGAAAATGCATTATCCATAGATTTAATCAATATCGCTCCACTCGATGATCTCCACCAGCCAAAAGGGATCATTAAACAAGCTCAAGATCTTGCCGCTGAAGCTTTTGGGGCAGATCACACATTCTTTTCCGTTCAAGGAACAAGTGGAGCAATCATGACGATGGTCATGACAGTATGCGGGCCTGGGGACAAAATCATCGTTCCAAGGAATGTACATAAATCCGTCATGTCTGCCATTGTATTTTCTGGAGCTGTTCCCATTTTCATCAATCCTGAAATAGACAAAGATTTGGGCATCTCACACGGCATCACCGTCGAGGCCGTTGAAAAAACTTTAAGCGAACATAGCGATGCAAAAGGATTGCTTGTCATCAATCCAACTTATTTTGGCATTTCGGCTGATTTGCAGAAAATTGTGGAAGTGGCTCATTCCTACCAAATCCCAGTACTCGTAGATGAAGCACATGGTGTCCATATTCACTTCCACGAAGACTTGCCGATGTCAGCCATGCAAGCTGGAGCAGATATGGCTGCAACGAGTGTTCATAAACTGGGCGGTTCACTAACCGGAAGTTCCATATTAAATGTTAAGACTGGATTGGTTTCCGCAAATCGTGTTCAAGCCATATTGAGCATGCTTACAACCACCTCAACCTCCTATATCCTTCTGGCTTCCCTGGATACGGCTAGAAGACAACTTGCGACGGTAGGCAGGGAAATGGTCGATGAAGCGATCAATCTTGCAGGATATATCCGTGAGGCCGTTAATGAGATTCCTTATCTATACTGTGTCGGCAGCGAAATTCTCGAGAGCAAGGCAGCATATAGTTATGATCCAACTAAATTGATCATATCCATTAAGGAATTGAATATTACCGGATACGACGTTGAGAAATGGCTTCGTGAAAAGCATAATATCGAAGTGGAACTTTCTGACTTGTACAATATACTTTGCCTGATAACACCTGGAGACTCCATAACAGAAGCGGATCTGCTGATCGCTGCCCTTAGAGACTTATCGGATGAGTTTAAGGAAATGGCTGCTGAACATGAAAAAATCGAAGTCCTGCTTCCTGATACACCACCACTGGCTTTATCACCCAGGGAGGCATTTTATGCAGAAACCGAAGTGGTTCCCATTGAGGAATCGGTCGGCAAGATCAGCGCTGAATTCATCATGGTTTACCCGCCTGGTATCCCGATCTTCATTCCAGGTGAATTGATTACTGAAGATAATATCAATTACATCCGGAAAAACATCGAGGCCGGCCTACCTGTACAAGGCCCTGAGGACCCAGAAATAAAATATTTACGCATTATTAAGAATTGATCGATTCCATCAAACCAGAGCAAACTACTGCTCTGGTTTTTTGAACCTTTTATTATTAAGCACTGGCTTCTATAAAAAGGGTGCTCCAGGTTACAATCCTGAAACACCCTTACATTCTATTAATCTTGAAATCCTTTTTTGATTTATTTTTCAGAGGCAGCTGTATCACAGCTTTGGCAGTTGTGATTGTGTGTATATAGTACACTTACTTTTTCATCTTCAAAATGTTCAATCGTGCTATTGCAAGTTTGACATACGATAGTTCCCATTTTTACAACCCCTTCCTCTATATTGTATGCATCAATGGCGCAATGTAACCGCTTTACATGAATTATAATATAACACATTTATTATTTCAAGCTAAAAAGTATAACATATATATTTTTTCCCATTTAATGATATCTCATATTGGATTAAATTGATTTCAATCGTTCGTTAGACATATTCTTTTTATTAATACACGGGATTTTTTTATTAACGAAGGGCTCCCTATAGGCTGCTTTTACATTTCATCACACAACTTGCTTCAGCATAGCTAGGTGAAAAAGGAATTTCGACTTTTCATTTACATATAGATATGTATATAATACATCCATAAAATGTTAATATATTCTTACTTTCTATTAAGGGGGATCCACATGACTGAAAATGCCTATATCAAACTTGTTCCTGAGTCCGCGAAAGGGACTGTAACCATCGAAGACGTGAAAGAATTACTGAACTATTATCGAATGATCACAGCGAAAACTGGAAAGCAGCTGGATTGGGATTATGATAAGAAGGCATTTCCTTATGAAATGAAGGAACCGGAAAGAATGAAAGATAAGGCCATATTTCTCCAATCCAAAGAAGATCGATATCACATGATATTGATAGGCGTCGACCAAGAGGTCGTTACGGATGAAGATGGATCTGAGCGGATTCAATCCTATATCCAATTCACCCTCCCTGAAACAGCCACTTTCGGTGATAAGGGAAAAGCAAATGAATTGTGCAAGTTCCTTGCAAAGAAATTACGGGCACAGCTTCACCTCTTCAATAAACGGGTGATGTATTATTATCCAAGGAAATAAAAAAACCTGCAGATGCCGAAATTGGCTCATACAGGCGTTTCAATTAATTTTGGATCAAGGATCTCATAACCTTTCTTTTGAAAACCTTTCACGATATCCTCTATCGCTTCACTCGTCCATTTCCGGTCATGCATCAGTAAGTTCGCACCATTTCCTAAATAAGGGCTGTTCAACATGATTTCCGTTAAAGCTTTTTTATCCTGATACTCTTTTTCCCAGTCATATCCGTATGTCCAGTTCATGACCAACATTTTTTCTTTCTCAGCGACTTTTTTTGAATGCTCGGTATTCAATCCAAATGGCGCCCTGAAGTACTTAGGGCGTACCCCTGTAATGCCCTCAACCAAATTGTTCAATTTTACGATTTCCCGCTCCTGTTCCTTTTCGGTCAACTCTTTTAAATTCACATGGGAATAAGTATGATTGCCGATGGAAAAACCCATTTCATGAATTTCTTTTAGCATCGCTTTATTTTTATCATTTTCAAGAAAGTGACCGTTCACGAAAAATATTGCAGGTACTTCAAGTCTCTTCAAGGTTTGGGCGATTTCCAGGGAATATTTATCAGGTGCATCATCAAATGTTAACAACACAACTTTCGGATTTGCATCCCCAATGGGTTTAAATGACCCATTCTCTTTATCCACCCGATATTCTGCCTTTACATTCCTTTCGCCAATTGTTTTAGACGTTTCTTTTTTCAAATTTTTCTCTTGATGGCTTTCATCCTGTATCGTTGTTGTCGTTTCAACACTTTTTTGATTCTCATTTTCAGTTTGACCGGAAGTCGGATCATTACAAGCCATCAATAAAAATGATACAAATGTAAATAATGCTACTGCTTTGTTAATCATGATTCCTCCGTGGTTGATTGTGTCATTGCGGCTTAGTTAAAAATTCAATAAACGGGTACCAACGTTTCCAAAAGGATTTGCAAAATCCCGTAACATAATAGACTTATCACGGTAACAAGCATGGTTCGTCTATTGGATTTTAAAATCATCTTTCCAATGTAGATGGCTAAATAAGAAAAGACGAGAAACATGAATACTTTGAAAACGAATCGATCGTTAACAGACAGCCATTCAACTAATGTATACCCGCTCCAAACCATTAGTTGAAAGAGGATTACCAGATAGTTTTTCAAGTGATCCACCTCATTTTTATATGAATATATTAGCCATGATCTTTTTATTGGCAAAAAATATTCGTATAGCACATCGCTCATCTTATTTTTTATCCTCTATTATCTTTTTCAAACCCCTCTAAGGAAAAAAGTAAGAAGTCCTTTTTATAGCTTATGCCCTTTTTGTCCTTTTCATTTAACTAGTGTGAAGAAAATCATGAATGGGCAGCCATCCTTCATTTTTGCCTATCAAGTCCATACAAAAAAGCGTACTGCATGAGCAGTACGCTTTAATAAAACTCAATTATTTAATGATGTGGATAGGAGTTCCAAGGGCAACTTCAGCAGCTTCCATTGTGATTTCCCCTAAAGTTGGATGTGCATGGATTGTCATTGCAATATCTTCGGCAGTCATTCCTGCTTCGATAGCCAAACCAAGTTCTGCAATCATATCAGATGCGTTTGGTCCTGCAATTTGTGCTCCAATAACCAATCCGTCTTCTTTGCGAGTGATAAGCTTCACAAATCCGTCCGTATTATTTAAGGAAAGAGCACGTCCATTTGCAGCGAATGGGAATTTAGAAGCAAGCGCTTCGATTCCAGCATCCTTCGCTTCTTTTTCATTGTAACCGACAGAAGCAAGTTCCGGTTCAGAGAATACAACAGCCGGAATAGCAAGATAGTCGATTTCAGATGAATGTCCTGCAATGGCTTCAGCTGCAATTTTACCTTCATAAGAAGCTTTATGAGCCAACTGAGGTCCAGAAACGATATCACCGATTGCGTAAATGTTTTTCACGCTTGTCCGGCATTGTTTATCCGTTTCGATCAAACCACGGTCAGTCATTTTGATTCCGACTTGTTCCAGGCCGATTTCAGCGGTATTTGGACGACGTCCAACTGTTACTAAAACGTAATCGGCTTCAACTTTTTTCTCTTCGCCTTTTACTTCATAAGTAACGGTTACGCCTGTTTCAGTTTCTTCCACGCCTTTAGCATTGGCTTTAGTAACAATTTCAGCACCTTTGTTTTTAAGGTTACGTTTAACAAGTGCTGCCATTTGTTTTTCAAAGCCGGCAGAAAGGATTTCTTCCGTACCTTCAAGGATGGTCACTTTAGTGCCAAAGCTTGCGAATGCTCCGCCAAGCTCCGTTCCAATGTAACCTCCGCCGATTACCACGATCGAACTTGGAACTTCTTCCAAAGCAAGAGCGCCAGTTGAATTAAGTACACGTTTCGTATATTTAAATGACGGAATCTCGATTGGCGATGAACCAGTGGCGATGATTGCGTTTTTAAATGTATATGTTTGGGCTGAGTCTTCATTCATAACACGGATGCTGTTTTCATCAACGAAATAAGCTTCGCCAGTTACAACATCAACATTATTACCTTTTAACAGGCTGCTTACACCGCCTGTTAATTTTTTCACAACAGAACCTTTCCAAGCTTGTACTTTAGAAAAATCAACAGTAACCTTTTCTGCAAAGATACCCATATCTTCTGAATGCTGAGCTTCATGGAAACGGTGTCCAGCCGAAATTAATGCTTTCGATGGAATACAGCCTACATTCAAACAAACTCCGCCGATTGTTCCTTTTTCAACGACCGTTACTTTCTGTCCAAGCTGTGCTGCACGAATCGCGGCAACATATCCCCCTGGGCCTGAACCGATTACTAAAGTATCTGTTTCGATTGGAAAATCTCCTACTACCATTGTTTACGCCTCCATTAACAATAATTCTGGGTCGTTCAATAACTTTTTGATATGATTCAATGCATGTTGAGCTGTTGCTCCATCAATCATGCGGTGATCAAAGCTCAGTGATAATGCCAGAACTGGAGCGGCGATAATTTCCCCGTCGCGTACAATTGCTTTTTCGGCAATGCGTCCAATCCCTAGAATGGCAACTTCTGGATGATTGATTACAGGTGTGAACCATTGACCGCCTGCGGAACCGATATTCGTAATGGAGCAAGAAGCACCTTTCATTTCGTTAGGAGCCAATTTGCCATCACGGGCTTTCGTCGCTAATTCGTTAATTTCTTGTGAAATAGCAAAAGTTGATTTACGATCTGCATCTTTTACAACTGGAACGAGCAGTCCTTTGTCTGTGTCTGCCGCAATTCCGATATTGTAATAGTGTTTATGGATAATCTCACTAGCTTCATCATCAAATGATGTGTTAAGCATAGGGAATTCACGTAATGCACTTGTTAACGCTTTAACAACATAAGGTAGGAATGTAAGCTTGATTCCTTTTTCTGCAGCAATTTCCTTGAATTTCTTACGGTGAGCAACCAATAGCGTCACATCGACTTCATCCATTAATGTAACATGCGGAGCTGTCTGCTTGGATTTAACCATTGCTTTTGCGATCGCTTTTCTCATACCGCTCATTTTCTCGCGAGTTTCAGGATATTGCCCTTCAGGAATCGAAACTTTTTGTTTTTCGGTTGTTTCCGTATCATTTTGTTGTGAAGCTTCACTTTGAGCTGCTGGTTGCTGTGGAGCTGTTTTGCCGTTTTTGAAAGCATCTATGTCTTCTTTCATGATGCGGCCGTTATCCCCAGAACCAGAGATCTCACGAATGTTTACCCCTTGTTCGCGTGCATATTTCCTGACAGAAGGCATGGCGATAATACGGCGTGAAGGATCTGCCTCAACCTGTGGTTGTGCTCCCGCGCCCGTTACTCCGCTATTTTCTTGAACCGGAGCAGCCTCTTTCTTGACTTCCTGTCCAGCTTCAGCAGTTGCTTGAACCTGGGCCTCCGTATTCTTCTCGCCTTCTGCCTTCGCTTCTTCTCCATGATCCCCTTTAAACTGAAGATTTTCATAACCTGGAGCATCGAAAGTTACAAGCACATCACCAACAACGGCAACCGTTCCTTCTTGAACAAGGATTTCTTCAACGGTACCTTCCACCGGTGATGGGATTTCAACAACGGCCTTATCGTTTTGAACCTCGCAAAGCACGTCATCCTCTTGAATCTTATCTCCTGGTTTTACAAACCATTTCACTATTTCACCTTCGTGTATACCTTCTCCGATATCAGGGAGTCTAAATTGGAATGCCACTGAGTTCAACCTCCTATATTAAATCATACTTAGTGCTTCGAATAAAGTCCTTTATCTTGCATTACCGTTAATGCAAAACCACTTTCCCAAGCAGGACATTCATTCCATTACTTAAGATTGTTAAAACTTCAAGACTTTAGTCGCCGTTTCAATAATGTCTTTATAATTAGGGAGCCATACAGTTTCAGCTTGTGAAAACGGGAATACCGTATCAGCAGCCGCCACTCGAAGTACTGGAGCATCCAAGCTCAAAATGGCACGTTCGTTAATTTCCGCTACAACATTCGCTGCTATACCAGCTTGCTTTTGTGCTTCTTGAACAACGATAGCGCGTCCTGTTTTTTCTACAGAAGCAATGATTGTATCGATATCCAATGGAGACACGGTCCTTAAGTCGACCACTTCTACGGAATGACCATCCTTTGCCAATTCCTCAGCTGCCTTGATGGATTCCTGCACCATCGCACCATACGTAATAATGGATAAATCCGTTCCTTCTCTTTTCACATCCGCTTTTCCTAATGGAATGGTATATTCCTCTTCAGGAACTTCCTGACGGAAAGACCGGTACAATTTCATGTGCTCAAGGAAAATGACTGGGTCATTATCACGAATCGCAGAAATCAATAAGCCTTTTGCATCGTAAGGAGTGGAAGGGATAACTACTTTTAACCCTGGTTGCTGAGCCATTAAACCTTCTAAGCTATCAGCATGCATTTCCGGTGTATGCACTCCGCCTCCAAAAGGTGAACGAATTGTAACCGGTGCACTGTAACGTCCGCCTGAACGGTAGCGCATACGAGCAAGCTGACCGCTTACGGAATCCATTACTTCATAAACAAATCCGAAGAATTGAATTTCAGGAACAGGACGGAAACCTTGTAAAGAAAGACCGACCGCTAGTCCACCGATTCCAGATTCAGCAAGAGGTGTATCGAATACACGATCTTCACCGAATTCTTTTTGAAGATTTTCCGTTGCACGGAAAACTCCTCCATTAAGACCTACATCTTCCCCAAAAACGAGTACATTCTCGTCATTTTTAAGTTCTGTGCGTAATGCTTCTGTAATTGCTTGAATCATCGTCAATTGAGCCATGGCTTACTTCGACTCCTTCTCTTTATAAATTTCATATTGTTCTTTTAAGTTATAAGGCATTTCTTCATACATATTTTCAATTAGGTCTGTAACCTTTTGTTTAGGTTCTGCATCAGCCAATTTGATTGCCTCTTTAATATCGTCTTTAGCTTTTTCTATCGTTTCGTTTTCTAATTCTTCATTCCAAAGTTTTTTGTTTTCCAAGAACTTGCGGAAACGAACCAATGGATCTTTCAGTTCCCACTCGTTATCCATTTCGGAAGTACGGTAACGTGTCGGGTCATCGCCAGCCATCGTATGCGGACCATAACGGTAAGTTAATGTTTCAATCAATGTAGGGCCTTCACCATTGATTGCACGTTCACGCGCTTCTTTAACGGCTGTATAAACGGCCAAAGCATCCATACCATCAACCTGGATTCCAGGAATACCTGCAGCCACACCTTTCTGGGCCAATGTTTTAGCTGCTGATTGCAAATCAACCGGTGTCGAGATTGCGAAACGGTTATTTTGCACGATGAAGATAGCTGGCGCTTTAAATGCACCTGCAAAGTTAATTCCCTCATAGAAGTCACCTTGTGAGGTTCCACCGTCCCCCGTATATGTAATGGCAACAGCTTTTTTTCCGCGTTTCTTCAACCCAAGAGCCACTCCGGCAGCTTGGATATATTGAGCGCCGATAATGATTTGAGGGGAAATGACATTGACGTCTTCAGGAATTTGATTTCCTTTAAAGTGTCCACGGGAGAATAAGAATGCTTGCCAAAGTGGCAGACCATGCCAAACGATTTGCGGAACATCACGGTAACCAGGCAGAATGAAATCTTCTTTTTCCAAAGCATACTGAGAAGCGATTTGAGAAGCTTCTTGACCGGCAGTCGGTGCATAGAAACCTAATCTGCCTTGGCGGTTCAGTGATATGGACCGTTGATCCAAGATACGTGTATAAACCATACGGCGCATTAATTCTTGCAATTGTTCATCACTTAAATCAGGCATAGCCGCTTCATTAACGACTTCTCCCTCTTCATTTAAAATTTGAAAAGTTTCAAATTGTTCTTCTACTTTCTTAAGCTGTTCTTGAACATTAAATTTAGCTTGCTTAGTTTTTTGAGCCATTTGGCACCTCATCCTTTCATTAAAAAGGTTTGCTATTATTATTCTATAAAGCAAAAAAAGTTTGCTTTTTAGTTTCTTCAACAATTCATTCTTTTATTTTTCCCTTAAGACCAATCCCTCAAACGTGGATATGCTTAATATGTCTCAATCTTATTCTGTACCATAAAAAAAATCAAGGAAAATGATACAAGAATTTTTATAGATTAAGTTTACAAGATGAATTAACATCAAGTCAATCACTTGGAGTTCCTTATAATTTTGATTTAATAGAATTTCCAGAACTCATACTTCTTCTCTGTATTAGTTTTCAATTTACAACTGTACTATTAACATTCACGTCTTTATCGATTTAAGGTTGGCGAAGGATAACATTTCAATTCCCCCGCATATCCCATCGATTCCAAAACCGCTTTAACTAAAGGCATTTGAGACTCAGGAATAATATTCCAAAAAAATGCACAAACGCTTTCATGTAACGCTGCTGTTAGATTTTTAATCATCGATTTTTTTTAGTACAGGTATAAAAGTCCGCATCAATCTGCTTACACAAAAAAAGATCATTTTAAATATTTTCAGTCCTTACTCGGACAGGATGGAATAAAATATGGGCTGTGATTGAGGATCACAGCCCATCATTATTTATATTATTTTGTTGAATCAGCCATTTCTATGCCGGAACTATCATAAAAACTTTCCTTTTTTTGATTTGATTTTTCCGTTAATGCATTAAATTCCTCATTCGCTTTCAAAACTTTTGTATAAGAAGTATTGATTTTCTCTATTTGCATTTGTAATTCATCCATTTTCAAATCCTCTTTTTTAAACAGTTCATATAATTCACGATCATAAGCCAGACTTTGTTGATAGGCATCATATAAATCATCGTAGGTGCTATAACGCTCACTCATGACCTTTTTCATTTCAGTCGCTTCTTTTTTTATCTTTTCATCCTCAATTTTCCCGATTTGTTCGTCAATCTGATTGAATTGTTCTTTTGAGGATTGCATACTGCTTTGTTCCTTTTCAATTATTTCTTCCCTTTGGTCGATATTCTTGGTTGCTTCATCTGAAAGCTCGACGATCTGTTCATAATCATCCAATCCAAGTTTAATGATTTTCTCATATTTTTCTTTTTCTTTTTTCTCCAAATCATTAAGAGGCTCTTGTTTCTCGGTGAAATCACTTTCCTTTTCTGCAGTTTTCTCTAAGATTTTGTGGATTCTTTCTTCCGGTGAACCATTGAAACAACCAGTCAAGACCACTAAAAAAAGAAGTAAAATAACATATGGGGCAATACGATTCAAAATAGACAGCTCCTTCTGATAATTCTTCGAAGATTCATATTTCTCTAAATCCCCTTATAAGCCGCTGACACTTGTTACAATAATATTCCGAACAGGTTTTTTTCATTACTGGGCGCTAGCCTACACCCTTTAAACCATACTGCATAGGCTGTAGGGACCGTTTCAAATCAGAGTGGTCAGCATTTAATAATACAAAAACGGAGGTATGAAATTATGTATGGAGGTTACAACCAGGAATGTTGTTATCCGGTTTCCGTTGCACCCAGCTATGGTTATGGTGATGGTGGAGGCTGCGGCTTTGGAAGCGGCTTCGCCTTAATCATTGTCCTGTTCATTCTGCTAATCATTGTCGGCGCGTGCTTATGCTAAGCAGGTAATTACTATTACCTTTACCCGAAAATGTTAACTATCTACCCTGTTTCAAAAAAATGATTTATTTTTTTAAATAGACCTCAACAGGCAAGTAAAATAATGGTCGGGATAGGAATCAATCGATTTGATTCCACCCCTTCCATTTTTCTTTCATTAGACCATCCATTAACTTTCAGCATTTTTTTTGTTAAAATAATCTATACATATTATTAGAATTTTTATGGGGTGAAAGATTATGCTAACCATGGATGATTTTGTTAATGAAGACGATCCAATCTTAAGGCAAGTCGCGGTAGAGGTTCCGCTTCCGGCATCATATGAAGATAAACAGCTTTTAGCCAGCCTGATGGAATATGTCCAAAACAGCCAGAATCCCGATATTGCCGCTATATATGGGTTAAGGGCAGGAATTGGCTTGGCTGCACCTCAAGTGAATGTTTCAAAAAGGATGATCGCGGTTCATTTGAAAGAAAAAGATGATCAATTGTATAGCTATGCACTTTTCAACCCTAAACTCATTAGCCATTCAGTGGAAAAAGCATACTTGACATCCGGAGAAGGCTGCCTTTCCGTAAATCGTCCCGTTTCCGGCTACGTGCCCCGTTATGCTCGAATAACGGTCGTGGGTACGGACCTGGAAGGAAAATCGGTTCAACTACGCCTGAAAGGCATCGCAGCCATTTGCTTTCAACATGAAATCGATCACCTTAATGGAATCATGTTCTATGATCATATCAACCCGGAAGACCCTTATGCCATTCCGGAAAATTCTATTGCGGTGGAAAGGTAACGTTATAAGCAAAACCCCCGCCTGTTGGTTGACGGGGGTTTTGTTTTTTTATATCAATTCAAGTTCCTTCAAACCAAAAAGTATGCCATCATCATCGACATCCTTCGTTACAAAGTCAGCCTCTTGCTTCACAAGTTGACCGGCATTCCCCATTGCCACGCCATATCCCGCTACTTTTAACATTTCTATATCATTTAAGCCATCTCCAAAGGCGTAAACATCCTCCAGAGCAAATCCTACTTTTTCCATTAATATTTTAATGCCTTCAGCCTTTGAACCCCCGAATGGAAGTACATCCGTCGAATACTCATGCCATCTAATGAAGTGAAAGTCATCATAATTCCCAACAAAGTTCCCTTCTTCATCCTCCGAGCAGAATAACAAGGCTTGGTATATATCATGGTCCTCATAAAAATCTGCCGCATGTTCAGGATGGGGAAACTTCAGGCTGCTTAATGCCTCTTCAATTCGGCTATGATGAGGAACACTCGATTTCATTGTCTCCTCATTCATGAACACGATCGGGATTTCATTATTTTCAGCATGTTCGTGGAGCCGTTTTATCTCAGGTATGCTCAAAGGGTTTTTATAAACGACTTTCCCCTCAAAAACAACGTATTGTCCATTGAAGCTTACGAATGTATCGATGCCAAGCTCTTCCCTTAAGGACTCGAACATGAACGGAGCCCTTCCTGTGGCAATCGCTACAAAAACCCCGCTATCCTGCAATTGCTTAATGGCCTTTTTTGTTGAAGCAGGTAACTTCTTTTCATGATCAAGCAATGTTCCGTCAATATCAAAGAATACGATTTTCACTAACGATTCACTTCCAATTCATTCATTTTTTCCTTTTTTAATATGTACCCATTTAATAATTGTCATCAAGATAAGTCAAGTAACTCTACCGTATCCACCTCAAAGTTACGTTTTTTATTCAGGAATGGGCATATACTATTCTTAATTAGAAACCAGCTAAGGCTTTCCAGATTACACTTCTCCCACCCTTCCTGCCTCTAAAATCCCCGTTGCTTGTTTGAATGAGCCTTTTTTTTCAAAAATGGGCCAAGTACCTGTAAAGACGTATTTACATTATTGAATAATCCTATACAATAATAACTAAGGGAGCGTGATCGCCATGTTAAAAAAGCTTCGTAAAAAGCTTGTTAAACAGTGGAATGATCTTTTAAGAAAAAAAACTATCGCATGATTTGCCACTCATTACTGCCTTGGCCGTCATCCATATGCGAATTTTTTTCGGACAGCCCTTCAAAAACTTGCGGAGGGCTTCTTCCTTGTTGTAAAGTTCTTTTTAAGCATCCTTTCTTTCTTTCTTGGCTTTTATATGGTCAGGTGAATACATATTTCAATCAAAATATGAGTCGTTGTCTTTTCATGAAACGCTGTACACAGTGATACTATATTAATTTAGAAAGAAATCGTTTACGAAGATCCCATGATTTAAGTTTTACACATTGCAAAAACGGATAGGATATAAGATAGAGGAAGCTACAATCGGGTTGATACCAGAATCTGCCATCTATTTTTTATATACTTTTAGACATTGGTATATTTAATTCATCAAACCCCTTCCGTTTTTATGGCGGAGCTGGGTTTATTTTTACATGATGTTGAAAAACATGAAAAAATTGTTGTTTTTATATATAATGAAAAAAGCAATGCAAACAAGCGAGGAGAGATTATAATGGTTTTTAAGGTATACTATCAAGTAACCATATCAGAGGTTCCCATCAGGGAGAATACTAAAACAATGTTTGTCGAAGGTGAATCCGTTCGTGACGTCCGCCTTAAATTAAAAAAAGAACCTTATAACGTAGAAATCGTACTACCCGTAACCGGAGCATATTTAGAATATGAAAAACAAAATGAAGATTACAAAGTATTGGAGCTATAATTTATGAAATTTGTAAAAAACGATCAAACAGCTGTATTCGCCCTGGGCGGTTTAGGCGAAATCGGTAAGAACACATATGCTGTTCAGTTTCAAGATGAAATCATCATCATTGATGCTGGAATTAAATTTCCTGAAGATGAACTTCTCGGTATTGACTATGTGATTCCAGATTACAGCTATTTAGAGAAAAATGTAGATAAAATTAAAGGCCTTTTCATTACACATGGCCATGAAGACCATATTGGCGGGATTCCTTATTTGCTTAGAAAAGTGAATGTCCCTGTATACGGCGGGAAGCTGGCACTTGGACTGCTTCGTAATAAATTGGAAGAACACGGCCTTTTACGTCAGACAACCATGATTGAAATCAGTGAAGATGAAGTGATCAAGTTCCGGAAGACGTCCGTTTCTTTCTTCCGCACCACTCACAGTATCCCTGATTCTTATGGGATCGTCGTTAAAACGCCACCTGGACAAATTGTCCATACTGGTGATTTCAAATTCGACTTCACACCAGTGGGCGAGCCTGCAAACCTTACCAAAATGGCGGAAATCGGTAAAGAAGGCGTATTGTGCTTACTCTCGGATAGCACAAATAGTGAAGTGCAGAACTTTACTATGTCCGAAAGCCGTGTCGGCGATACCATTCAAGACATTTTCCGTAAGGTTGACGGCCGGATCATTTTTGCAACGTTTGCATCGAACATTCATCGCCTTCAGCAAGTTGTGGAAGCAGCCGTGGCTAACGGACGCAAAATAGCCGTTTTTGGCCGGAGCATGGATTCAGCCATATCGATTGGACAAGATCTTGGTTATATCGTAGCGCCTAAAGATACATTTATTGATGTACAGCAATTGAATCGCATGCCTGCGAATAAAGTAACCATCCTTTGTACAGGCAGCCAAGGTGAACCAATGGCAGCCCTGTCGCGGATAGCGAATGGCACTCACCGTCAAATTCAAATCATCCCTGGTGATACTGTCGTATTTTCTTCTTCACCTATCCCAGGTAACACAATCAGTGTTTCCAGAACGATCAATCAATTATATCGTGCAGGAGCAGACGTCATTTCAGGTCCTTTGAATGACATTCATACATCAGGGCACGGCGGACAGCAGGAACAAAAGCTAATGCTTCGTTTGATAAAACCAAAATTCTTCATGCCAATCCATGGTGAATACCGTATGCAAAAACTTCATGCCCGCCATGCAGTCGATTGCGGAGTTCCGGAAGAAAATTGCTTTATCATGGATAATGGTGAAGTTCTTTCCTTAAGTGAAAACACAGCACAAATTGCTGGTAAAATCCCTTCAGGTTCGGTTTATATCGATGGAAGCGGCATCGGGGATATCGGTAATATCGTGCTCCGAGATCGTCGGATTCTCTCCGAGGAAGGTCTTGTCGTCGTCGTTGTCAGCATCAATATGAAGGAATTCAAAATTGCATCCGGTCCTGACATCATTTCACGCGGATTTGTTTATATGAGAGAATCAGGAGACCTGATCAGCGATGCTCAATCCTTGATCACCAAGCATTTAAATAAGGTGATGGATCGCAAAACTACACAATGGTCTGAAATCAAAAATGAAATTACAGACACTTTATCTCCATTTCTATATGAAAAAACTAAACGCCGTCCAATGATCCTGCCGATCATCATGGAAGTTCAATAATAAAAAGGTTCCGGAATGGTCTCATTCCGGAACCTTTTTGATTTTATATTGGATTTGAAGCAGTTATACAGAATAGCCTGCATCACAATCTTTCAAGTCCCCATAAAGTCAAACAACGCATACCATGCTTTTCTTTTTCATCTGCGAATACATGATTGAACCGCTCATTGTTTTTCCGGAACGTACTAAATGATTAAAACAAAGTTGATTGGAACGGAGGGTACGAGACTCCTGCTGGAATACGCGTCCAAGGGGGACCCCGCAGGCGCAAGTGCGCCGAGGAGGCTCCCTTGACCGCCCGCGGAAAGCGAGTGCCTGGAGTGGAAATCACCGTTCAATATCCCACCTCAAAAAAAACTGTGTCTACAGTCTGTAATCTGCCAATTGACTTCTCTCAGTTCGTAACCAAAAGAGGGTCTATCTAAATGATTAAAACAAAGTTGATTGGAACGGAGGGTACGAGACTCCTGCGGGAATACGTGTCCTAGGGGGACCCCGCAGGCGCAAGTGCGCCGAGGAGGCTCCCTTGACCGCCCGCGGAAAGCGAGTGCCTGGAGTGGAAATCACCGTTCGATATCCCACCTCAAAAAAAACTGTGTCTACAGTCTGTAATCTGCCAATCGACTTCTCTCAGTTCGTAACCAAAAGAGGGTCTATCTAAATGATTAAAACAAGGTTGATTGGAACGGAGGGTACGAGACTCCTGCGGG